>JAJPIG010000001.1 GCA_021324855.1 Pseudomonadota bacterium
CGCGCGCGGAATGGGCACCGAAGTTGTGTATGAAGTCGATCGCATCGCATGCCGCGGGCTGATTCCCGACCTCACCCTCGTGGTCGACATCGATACGGAAACGGGTCTGGCGCGGGCGCATGCGCGAAACAAGCGAACGCAGGACGTCGAGACGCGCATCGACGAGCAGGCCCTCAGTTTCCATCGCAAAGTGCGCGACGCGTATCAGCGGCTCGCTTCCGACGAACCGGATCGCGTGAAGCTGATCGACGGCGGCCGTGACGAGAAAAGCGTCGCCGAAGAGATCTGGCAGACTGTCGCCGCGCTTCTCGCGTAAACTCACAGAATGCCCACGACGAAGATCGGCGGCCTCGATTTTTTTTATGAAGAGACCGGGGCCGGCGACCCGGTTCTGTTTCTCCACGGACTCGGCTCCAGTTCCATCGATTGGGAATTTCAGATTCCCGCGTTTGCCACCTCGCATCGCGTGATCGCGATGGACGTGCGCGGGCACGGGCGTTCGGCGAAGCCGGCCGGTCCGTACAGCGTGAAGCAGATGGCTGCGGAAGCGCTCGCGCTGCTCGATCAGCTCGGGGCGAAGCCCGCGCATGTCGTAGGGCTGTCGATGGGCGGAATGATCGCGTTTCAGATGGCCGTGGATTCGCCGGAAGCGATTCGCACCATGACGATCATCAACAGCGGTCCGGAGATGATCATGAGGACCCCGGAGCAGAAAGCGGGGATCGAGGCTCGCTACACGATCGTGCGGACGCAGGGCATGGGCGCGCTGGCGAAGATGGTCGCGGGTCCGCTGTTTCCGGTGCAGAACGATCTGCGGGAGCGGTTCGAAAAGCAGGTTGCGTCGAACGATCCGGAGGCCTACTTAGCTGCACTCGGAGCGATCAATGGATGGAGCGTTTCGGATCGCATCGCGTCGATTCGTTGCCGGACGCTCATCTTGGCCTCGGATCAGGACTATACGCCGGTGGAGTGGAAACATTTCTATGCGGCTCAGATGCCGGATGCTCGGGTCGTCGTATTGAAGGATTCGCGGCACGCGGCGCCGCTCGATGCGCCGGAGCAGGTGAATCGCGCGATTCAGGAATTTCTCGCACAATAATCACATGACAAATTTCAACGGGATGTTTCGGCTCGACGGCCGGGTCGCTCTGGTCGCGGGCGCGGCTTCGGGGATCGGGCAGTCGGCGGCCAAGGGGCTCGCGGCGGCAGGAGCGAAGACGATCTGCGCGGACGTGAATGCCGACGGCGCGGCCGCGACGGCGAAGGCGATTCGCGATGCGGGCGGCCATGCGGATTCGATTGCGCTCGATGTGACGGATGAAACGGCGGTCGCGGCGGCTGTTGCGAAGATCGGGACGATCGATGTTCTGGTCAGCACGCCGGCCGTGAACGTCCGAAAACCGCTGCTGAACTATACTGCCGACGAATTCGACAAGGTTCTGCGACTGAATCTGAAGGGCAATTTTCTGATCGCGCGCGAGGTGGGCCGCGTGATGGCTGCGCAGAAGCGCGGCAGTATTATTCTGCTGTCGTCGATCCGCTCGATCACGGTCGAGCCGGGTCAGGGCGCCTATGCGGCTACGAAGGCGGGCATCGTTCAGATGGCTCGCGCTCTCGCGGCAGAGCTTGGACCGTCGGGGGTGCGCGTGAACTGCGTCGCGCCGGGAGTGGTCGAGACGCCGCTGACCATGCCGATCAAGAGCAAGCCCGAGTGGTACAACGCCTATGCCGCGAAAAACGCGCTCGGCCGATGGGCGCACTCAGACGAAATGGCAGGACCGGTCGTTTTTCTGGCGTCCGATGCGGCCAGCTACATCACCGGAGCGGTCCTGTTTGTCGACGGCGGATGGACAGCGGTCGACGGCCGCTTTCAGCCGCCGGTGTAGTGCGAACATCATCGGGATAGGCCGCTCCCTGCGGTCGCGGTTCACCCCAAACCGTTGGCAACGGGCGATGTCGAAGCGCGCCCGAAGAAAGCGGCGAGCGGTGATGCGAAGAATTCGACGCCCGCTTTGTCGGGCAACAGAGCCGGAAGCGGCAGCGACCGGGTGGCGACCTTCAGGCACAACCGCACAAGCGCAGTGCAGTCAGCGCCATGACCTTGGCCGCCTCTACCAGATGATCGACCCGGCAATATTCGTCGGGCTGATGGGCCATGTTCAGAATCCCGGGACCATAGGCGACGCACTGATCGACATGGCCGAGCCGCATTACGTGCTTCTGGTCGTACGTGCCCGGGCTGACAATGAAGCTCGGCTCGACCTTCAGGACATCTTTGATGGCCTGCGCGGCTGCTCCTGGGAGCTCGGTGTCGGCGCTGCCAAGCAGCGGGTCGACGCGCATCAGGTCGCGCAGCTCGTACGCCATGCCCTGCGCCTCCAGCAGCTGGACAATCTCGCCGCGGACCTCGGCGAAGGGTTCTTCGTGGATGAAGCGCCGATCGAAAATCGCCGTGCAGCGGTCCGGTATTGCTGGGGTTTGCCATCCGCCGGGCGCCTGCCCGGCGTGAATGGAATTCAGGTTGATGGTTGGTCGGCGCGCCTCGGGCGGCGCGACCGGTGCCCGAGTGACGCGTTTGGCCAGCCTGGGCTTGAGCTCGGCGTCGAACGCCTGAACCAGGCGAGCCATCTGCTCGGCGGCATTGACCGCCAGGCCGGGCATGCTGCCGTGGCCGACGCGGCCGATCGTCGTGAGCTCGAACCAGTACACGCCGCGGTGACCGATGCACACTCGTTCGGGATCGAGTGGCTCGGTGATCACCACGTAGCGCTGTTTCTGCATGGAGATGCGGCCCGAGTCGCATAAGTAGGCGACGCCGGCGAAGCCGCCACTCTCCTCGTCCGGCGTCGCGCTCTGCTCCACCGTACCGATCAGGGGAATGCCCGCGCGACGGATCGCCTCCACGGCGTAGATCGAGGCGGCGATACCCGCCTTTTGATCGCACGTTCCACGGCCGTAAATACGGCCGTCGCGCAGCTCGCCGCCGAACGGCGCACAGGTCCAGCCGGAGCCGGGCGGCACCACGTCGTAGTGGCCGTTGAAGTGGAGGACCGGTCCGCCTGGATTCAGCACCCCGACCACATTGATTCGCGGATACTGCGCGGAATGCTCCGCCAGACCCTCCGCCGGCAACAACTCCACGGCGTAGCCAAACTCGCGGAGCCTGGCGGCAATGAACTCCGCGCACTGTGCGTAACACGCGCCAGGCGGATTTACCGTGGGCATCCGCACGAGTTGCTGCGTGAAGGCAACCATCTCGTCGCGCAGCGCGTCGACCGATTGGAGGACGCGATCCTCTGCCGGAGTCATTGCGCGGCCGGAATACCGTGCAGCGGA
>JAJPIG010000004.1 GCA_021324855.1 Pseudomonadota bacterium
CGCCATCACCTGGCCGGTCTGACTGGTGTCATAGGCGCATAGCGCCGCGAGTTCGGTGCGCAGACGATCCGAATTGAGCGCATCGATCATCATCCGGACCGGCGGCGAGTCCAGTATCGGTTCCGGCATCGCGAGGTCATAGCGCTCCTCGCGAAGCGCGATGAATCCCAATCCGTAGGCTTCGGCGGCGACGCGAATCGTGACGCCGCAGTCGGCTTCGCGCGCGGCGATCGCGCCGGCGACCTCCAAGTGTCCACGAACCTCGCGCGTGTAGCCTGAGATCGCGGCGGCATCGATACCGTGCTCCGCCAGCGCCTCATCGAGCGCGATACGCGCGCCGGCGCCGGGCTCGCGATTCACGATGCGCAGGCCGGGGCGCGCCAGATCCTGCCATCTGCTCAGGCCCATGGGATTTCCCGGCGCGGTCGCGATCCCCAGCTCCCAACGCGCGAAATTGATCAGCACGAGCTTGCTGCCGCCGCTCACGCGGAGCGCGGTTGAATCGTTATACGCACCGCTTTTCGGATCGCGCAGATGAACGCCGGCGATGTGCACGCGTCCTTTGAGCATCGCGGCCAGTGCGGCGCGGCTTGAGCGCGTGAGCGCGACGATCGTGACGGGCGTGCGATGCCGCCGGAGCCAGTCGGCGAGAATCGTCACCGCCGGATCACAGCCCGCGATCAGCAGCGTCGAATCGATCTCCTCGGGCGTGCGCAGCGCGCTCACCGTTACGCGGCGGCCATGGGCTGACTCAAGCACGCCGGCGGCGGGCGCGATCCGAAGATCGACCGGCGGCTGATTGAGAGCGATCAGCCGGCCACCGACGCGCGCCAGCGCGACATGCGTTCCGGCGCGCGCCGCATCGTCGTCGGCCCAGGCGGCGGCGAGCGTGGGCTCGTCGCGCGATCCGAACAGGCGCTCGACCGATTCGCCGAGCTCGCGCGCCAGCTTAATCGCGACCTGAACGCCCGGCTGGTAGACGCCGGTTTCGATCGCGTTCAGCGCCTGACGCGAGATACCGGCGCGCCGCGCGAGCTCGGTCTGGCTAAGCCCGCGGTCAAGCCTGACACGCTTCAGGTCCAGGGGAGGGGCCACAGCACGATTTTCTGCCATAAAACTTGACATCTGTAAAACATAATGGCATTAACGTCCGACCATGAAAACCGGAACAAGCATCAGCAACCAAAATCTCGCCCGCATCGCGATCGTCACCGCGGTGCTCCCGCTCATCCTCCTGATGCCGCCGCGCTGCCAGGCCGCGGACCTGTTTGGACCAGTCGAAGACTACTTCGCCAACTGGTTCAACCGCGTCGATCAGATCCAGTCAGAGCAACCGCACTGGATGACGCCGCTGGTCACCGTCACGCCCCGCCTCGAGGAAGAGTACCGCTACGATCAGCTCTGGCAAACGCAGCCGCATGGCACGGCGCTCAACAATTTCGGCGCAAACAAAGGACTGGAGCTCATCCCGTTCAGTCCGGTCGAACTGATCCTCAGCACCCCGGGTTACATCTCGCGCGGCGGCCATGTAAAGGCGTCGAATGGATGGGCGGACGAAACCTTCCTGATCAAATATCGGCTGCTGGCCGCGAACGAGGAGACCGGCAATTACATCCTGACGCTATTTCTCGGCATCAGCGCCCCAACCGGCGACGATCCGGTAAGTCTGCGCCACACCGTCTACACGCCGACCATCGCGTTCGGCAAAGGATGGGGCAATTTCGATTTTCAGAGCACGGTCGCGGATGCATTGCCTGATGGCGGTCTGAAGCGGCTCGGATCGCCGGTCGCCTTCAACACCACATTCCAGTATCACATACCGGAATTCTTCATGTGGCCGGAACTCGAAACCAACTACACATGGTGGCCCAACGGCGAGCGCGAAGGCAAGAGCCAGTTGTTCCTCACGCCAGGTTTGATTCTCGGCCGCTTTCATCTCTGGAATCGGGTGAGATTCGTGATCGGCGCCGGTTACCAGGTGGCCGTAACCAAAGACCCGCAATATAACAACGGCGTCATCCTCTCGGTTCGTACGCCGTTCTGAGCCTGGGCGATGAAATTTATTTGTGGATTGTTAATTCTGGCGCTCATCGCTCTCACCGCGCCGGGAGACGGCGTCGCGCAAGCGGAACCGATCGAGGTCGCCTACGCCGGCTCGATGGGTGCGCTGATGGACCGCGGGATCGGTCCGGAAATCGCCCGAAGCCTCGGCGCGGAACTGCGCGGACGCGCGCAGGGCTCGACCGGACTTGCCAACCTGATCATCGCCGGCAGCATACGGCCCGATGTCTTCATCGCGGTGACCTCCGGCCCGATGCGTACCGTTCTGAAGGCCGGCAAGGCCGGGCGCGCCGTTCCAATCGCGAGGACGGAGATGGTCATCGCGTACAGTCCGCAGAGCCGCTATGCCGCCGAATTCGCGCGCCGCGACGGGCCGCCATGGTGGCAGATTCTCGAGCATCCGAACCTCCGCTTCGGACGCACCGACCCCAACGTCGATCCGCAGGGTCTCAACGTGATTTTCATGCTTCAGTTGGCGGAGGCTTACTACCATCAGCCGGGGCTGGCGGATAAAATCCTCGGACCACAGTTTAACCCGCGGCAGATTTTCCAGGAGCCGGAGGTAATGGCGCGTTTGCAAGCCGGACAGCTCGATGCGAGCGCGGCATATAAAAGTCAGCCCGAGGCGATGGGCCTGCCGTTCGTCGCGCTGCCACGTGAGATCAACCTCGGCGACGCCGCGCTCGCGATGGAATATCGCAAGGCGACGGTTACACTGAACGGCAAGACGCTGCATCCGTCGCCGCTCGTCTTCTATGCCGCTGTGCTTCGCGATGCGCCGCATCGTAAGCTCGCCGAGCGCTTCCTCGCCTGGCTCGAAGGCGCCGACGCACGCGCAATAATGACCCGCTATCATTACGATCCGCCCGGCGACGCCGAGGTGCTCACGCCCTAGCCGTGCGTTCGATCTGGCTGACCCGCGCGGCGCTGGTGGTCTTCACGATAGCGCTGCTCTATCCGTTCGCCGGGTTGCTGACGCCGGTCGGCACATGGCAGTGGGACGGTGTGATTCCGGGCTCGACCGGCGCGGCGGTCAAGGTATCGCTCGCGCTGACCGCGCTTGCGATGATCATCGATATCGCGATCGGCACGCCGGTCGCGCTCTATCTGGCGCGTGAGCCGGGGCGCGATCGAATGGTGTGGGAGGCGGCGATCCTGATTTCAATCCTGATGCCGCCGCTCGCGCTGGGCATCCTGCTGTCGCTTGCCTTCGGGGCACAGAACGCGTTCGGCGCATGGCTGCTGAAACTCGGAATTATGACCAGCAACAGCGCGCTCGCGTTCACCGCGACGCAGGTCTACGTGAGTATCGGATATTACATCGTGGCGGCGCGCGCGGCGTTGGCTGCCGTGCCGCTCGATCTGCAGCGCATCGCGGCCCTGCTTGGTCATCCGCCCTGGCAGGTCTTTCGCCGCGTAACATTTCCGCTTGCCCGCCTCGGTCTTGCGGCGGCATTCAGTCTCGCATGGGTGCGCGCGCTTGGCGAGTTTGGCGCGGTGCTGGTGACTGCCTACTATCCGAGCGGGATGCCGGTGCAGATTTGGATTAATCTGCAGGATGCGGGGATGCCCGCGGTGATGCCGCTGCTGGTGATTTTCATTCTCACCGCGCTGCCGATTCCGTGGGCGATTCATCTGATGGCGCAATCGCGTTCGGCTCATGCTTGAGGCGCACATCGTAAAGCGGCGGCGTCCGTTCGTGGTCGACGTTCGAATCCGGCTCGAACGCGGGGGGCGGCTCGGTCTGTTCGGCGCGTCGGGCGCGGGCAAGAGCACGGTGCTCTCGTGTATCGCCGGATTGGAGGCGCCGGATTCCGGCGCAGTACAGTTCGACGGCGAATGCTATTTTCCGCCGAATCTGCCGCTTCATCGCCGGGTTGTAGCGTATCTCACCCAAAACGATCTGCTGTTCCCGCATTTGAGGGTAGGTGAGAACGTCTGCTTCGGACTTGCAAACGGCCATCGCGAGTCGGCGGCGGAGTGGATCGGCGAACTCAGGGATCGTCTCGAGCTGGGGCCGCTTTGGAACGATCCGGCCGGCGAGATTTCCGGCGGGCAGGCGCGACGCGTCGCGCTTGCGCGGATGCTCGCGCGGCGGCCGCCGTTGGTGCTGCTCGATGAGCCGTTCGCCGCGCTCGACCGGCCCACAATCGATGACCTGGTCGATGCGATCGTGCAATGGCAGCGGAAGCTCGGCTTCACAATGATCGCCGTCGACCATCGCGCCGACATTCTCAGCCGGCTTTGCGATCGAATTGCGGTAATCGAAGCGGGACGCATTGTGCAGGAAGGTTCGTGGGCGGATCTCAACACGGCGCCGGCTACGGCGCTGACGGCGCGTCTGCTGGGCGCCGGTTCGATTCAGAATTAAGCGGTCATCGTCAATCAGGCGGCCTACGTCGCCGAATGGTTAAGGAAGCCTGATCCACGCAGCCGCCCAGGCACAGCATGCGGCCGATTACATTCTTAATCGCTAGTCTCCTTGGCTGACTATTATGTCCGGGTCCAGCAGAAGAATCTCCCTCGCGACGTAGCTTCGGCAGTTCCTAAACTTTATTCTAGGTCCGACCCTGCCGCTGTTGTCCGAGCACTTGCCACTGTTGGTGTGCGCCCAGAATGGAGCGACCGTGGGGTATCTCGCTCTATTCGCATTTTCCCACACCCATGTATGAAACAGCCGTTGCGGCACTCATCTCTGTCCGGACACTGGAAGCGCGAATAGATCTCTGGCTGGATATGGTTTCTTCGGTAGTAATCCTTGATTGCACCCGTGATGGACATCGGCACCAACCCCAGAAGGCACGCTTCAATAGACAGCGCTTTTGACCGGAATTTCCGTTTTGACCTCTCCCGTTCGGCAGACCTATAGAGGACAAATGAGCGCCGCCGCGCAAGTTTTGGGAGCGCCTGCCGTCGCGCGGCTCAGCTCTGCTGGCAAAATAATCGATTCTATCGTCGTTTTCGCAAAAGTAGGCAATGTTAATCGCATCTGCGCTCGGACGGTGTTGCACGCATGCGCGCTGGGGTTGGTGGTTTACTACGTCGGTTTGACGAGGCGCGGGGCGGTTCTGATACTGTGCCGCATCGATGCGCGTTGAAGTGTCGGCTGGCCGAGGAGAGTTTTTGCGATGGCGAATGAACTTTTGCTAATCGGCAGCATTCCGTTTGAAACTCCTGAAGAGGTCTTCAGGAACTGGGGCCGCGCGCTCGGACGTTATCTGCCCTCGATGCCCGACGGCGAGGTCGGCGATCGTTCATGGTGGATCGACGGCGTCGCGAATCGCGTTTTCAATGGACATCCGCAGATCGACACGATCAGCCGGCCGGCCGATGATCCCGGCGGGGTCGAACAATGGCGGCCGCGTAATCTCGATGACCAATGGGGCTTTCGCGTAAAGCCGGGCGTCGAGCAGGTGAAGTTCGGCGACCCCGGATGGCGTCTGGGATTCGCCAAGGACGCCGTCAACTCCTACTTCATCTTCAAGTCACTCAAACAGGAAGGCGTGCTCCCGGCCAGTCTGCGCTTTCAGGTCTCGGTGCCCTCGGTGAACAGCAACATCGAAGTGCATTTCCGGCATCCCGCGGACTATCCGCGGATCAAACCCGGGTACGAGGCAGCGCTCTGCGCTGAGGTAAAAAAGATCTGCGAGAAGATTCCACCGCGCGACCTCGCGATCCAATACGACTTCGCCGCCGAGATAATCGATCTCGAAAAAGGTCTGCCATGGGCCGAGAAGGCGGGCGTGCTCGAGCGGCACGTGCCGCAGATTCGCAACCTTTCAGCTGCGGTACATCCCGAGGCGATGCTAGGGATTCATCTCTGCTACGGCACGCTCGGCGGGTGGCCAATGGTGATGGGGAATGACATGAGCCGCGGCGTCCGCTTCGCCAACGCGCTGGTGAGCGAGGCGCAGCGCAAGGTCGATTTCGTGCATATCCCGACGCTCGATCGGATCGAGGACGAGTTCTATGCGCCGCTGCGCGAGCTGCAAGTCGGCGGGGCGCGCGTCTATCTCGGGATGATCCACAACATGGGCGATCTCGGACGCTTCAAGAAGCGGGTGCAGGCGGCGAGGAAATATCTGCCCGATTTCGGCCTTGCCGCACCATGTGGCTACGGCCGCGAGAATCCCGCCGGCCTACCGACGCATCTGAAGGAGCATCAGGACGCCGTCGAAATCCTGCGCGAAATTTCGTAGTCGAGCGCGGCCTGCGCGAAGTCGATCATCAGGCCGCGCTCGGAATCACAGCGGAGTACTACGCGCGTGTCTTAATGGAGCGTCGCAGGCTGCGCTGCGGGCGCGGGACGATCCTTGAATTCCGGCATCACCTTGGTCGCGAACAACTCGATCTGGCGTCGCATGTCATCGAGCGACAGATAGCCCTGATCGCTCAACCACAGGAAATATTCGGGGTTCTGCGTCTCCTGGATTTCCGCAAGTCTCCGCCGAACGTCGTCCGCCGTGCCGATCACCGTCATCTTGTGGTCGATCAGAGGCTCAGGAGTTGGCGGGATGTTGGGGTCGACCTTGGAATGGAAATTTCGGAAGACGAAAAACGCTCCATCGCGCCATAGCCGGCGCGCGTCATCCTGCGAATTCGATATATAGATGAACTGGCCGGTGCCGATGCTCTGACCGAGCTTCAGATTGCGGCCGAATTTATTCGCCTCCTGCTGATAGTTCTGAAATGATTTGGTCGTGAGATCGAAGGGTTGAAACACGATGGGGATTACGCTTTCGCGCGCGGCCCATCGGATGGTCTTTTCGCTGGCCGTGAATGCCTGAAACACGGGCGGACGCGGCTTCTGGTACGGCTTTGGCACAGCCGAGAGCTTGCGCAGCTGATCACCCACCACTTCGCCCGGCGCGCCGTAGCGGCGTGTCGCTTCGAACGGCGCCCAGAAATGACCCTCGGCGGGGAAGGGCACCTGATAATACTTGCCCTTGAACGAGAACGGCTCGTCTTTCCAGGCGAGCTTGACGACTTCGAACAGCTCTTCGAAGACCTCGCGATTGTGCTCCTCGGCCTCGGGACCCATGAAGCCCGGCTTCACGCCGTAATGCTGCCCGAGCACATTGACCCATCGAGGAAACACGCCGCGCGCGAGGCCGCATATCGCGCGGCCTTTGCTGATCTGGTCGGCCCACGCGACATCCAACGCGAGCCGGATCGGATCCCAGGTCGGCAATACGAAACCGAGCGGTCCAATCTTGATCCGCTTGGTATTCATCAGCAGGCGGATCAGATGCGGCGTCGGCGTCGCCCCGGCCTCGCATCCTTCGGTATAGAAATGATGCTCCGAGAAGGTGACGATATCAAAGCCGACGTCCTCGCATAGCTGCGTCAGCTCCAGCATCTCATCGAGCAACTGCTGGGTCTTGTCGGTGCGATGAGCGATCGGGCGCAGGCGCTCGCGTTCTTCGGCCGTGGCGGGATAGGCGGGAATCAGATGGAGAATAAATTTCATGGGAGTTGACCTCCGGCGTTGGGCTCTCGTCGCTCCAGTAGCAACATTGCTCACAACACTCAAGTGAACTTTGCGCGCCAGGGTCGAACTGTTCAGCTCCACAGCCGCATAACCTCGATCGAGCGCCACGCCCGCTTTCCGTCTCGCCGCCTGGTAGAACACCTCCGGCGCGGGCGGAGCGAGAATGGGAAGCTGGCCGAAACTACACAGCGCGATGATTCGACCTCGTTCCGCGCGCTACGCAGCCGGACTCTGCGTAATGACTTTCTCCCCGTCTCTCAAGTCGGGGTCGAATGGATCGATCACGATGTCGTTGGTTGAGAGACCCGACGTGATTTCGACATAGTTGGGTTCCGTCAGCCCGACCGACACCGACCGTCTGACAACCGAACCGTCGCTCACCACCAGCACCGCCGCCTTTTGTCGGTTTTGATCCACCGCGGAAATTGGAAGGCGGAGAGCCTGCGGATTTGAGATCAAATCAAGCTTTACGTGCGCATACATTCGCGGGTAGAGCATCCCGGTGGTGTTGTTGATGTCAATCTCGGTCAGCATCGTGCGCGTGGTCAGGTCGAGCGCGCCTGCGTAGCGCGTGACTGAACTTTTGATTACGAGCCCCGGCACTTCGTCGAAAGTCAAGGTTGCCGGCGTGCCACGCCGAATATAACGGCACCACTTCCCCGGCACGTAAACATAGACGCGCAACCGGTCGGTCTTCGCAATTGTCAGGAGCGGGCCGCCGCCGGTACGATGTCCACCGGCGCCCTCCGTGGCGCCGGGCGAGATCAGGGCTGAGGTTTCATTTACCCCGATGTCGCCACCACCGGCGCGGACCAAGGCGCCGGGGTCTACGAAACGTCCGGTTATGATTCCATCGAACGGCGCGATAATTTCCGTGTAGCCCACCATCGTTTCCAAGGTATGAACGGCGGCCCGGGCCTGCATATATTTCGCATAAGCCATATCCACAGTTTCTTGAGAAACCAGCCGACGATCGGATTTCTGGACGTACCTGAGGCGCTCATAGGTAAGCTTCTGAATTACTAAGTCGGCCTGGGCGTGCTGGAGGTTCGAATGAAGCTCGGGAACCTCGATTAACGCCAATACCTGTCCCTTCTTGACCTGATCGCCTTTGTCAACATCGATGGATTTCAAGTACCCAGTAACTTTGGCGTGCAATGCCGCTTCGTAAAAGCCGACCAGGTCGCCAGGCAAGGAGACGCTCAGCGCCATTTCAGCCCGTTGCGGATGAATCACACTGACGCGCGGCGCCGTCGGAGAGACTGCGTCGGTGTCACCCGTGCAGCCGAAGCTCGCGAATGCGAGCATCAGCGCCAGACTGGCGGCGACGACGCTTCTGATGCTCATGACCGCGATTCCCGAACCACCAGTCAGGACCAGGCGAAGCGAGTGCACGCCTTGCGCTATCGGTCGGCTCCTTGTGTTTGATTTGACGCGCCCCCCGATTTGAGTGAATAGAACAGCTCCCAGAGGCTCGGCACCAGAAACAGGGTCATTACCAACGACACGGTCAGGCCGCCGATCACCGAGCGCGCCAGCGGGGCGGAAGCTCCGCTGCCTGCTTCGAGCTTCAGCGCCAGAGGCGCCAGGCCAGCCACGGTGGCGAGGGAAGTCATTAGAATCGGGCGCATCCGAATCCGCGCCGCCTCCACCGCGGCATGCCGCAGAGGTTGACCTTCGAGGCGGCGCTGATTGGCGAAGTCGATCAACAAAATCGCGTTGGACACGACAATTCCGATCATCACGATCACGCCCATCATGGACTCGATGTTGATCGTGGTGCGAGTGACCCACAGCATCCACACCACCCCAATCATTCCCATCGGTACGGAGAATAAAAATATAAAAGGATCGAGCCACGAACGCCCCTGGGCGACGCCCACCAGGTAGACCACGAGCACCGCCAGCAAAAACCCGCTTTCCATGCTTTCAAAGGTTTTTTGCATGTTTACGACCGCGCCTCTGAAATACGTCTTCACGCCCGGCGGCGCCTTCAACCCCTTGAGCGCGCGCCGCACCGCGTCCAGCGTGCCGCCCATGTCGCGGGTGCGCGGGGAGACCAGCACATCGACCACGCGTTGTATATTGTAATGATCGGCCTCTGACGGATAGCGCGTCCGTTGGAGGGTGGCTACTTCGCCGAGAAGTATCGATTCCTCATGACCCGAGGCGGTATCCGATCGTGAACGGGCCGAATGATAGTTGTAGTCGTGATAATTCTGGCCCATGCGAGTGCCTACGGGGATATTGAGTAGGGTCTGAAATGAGTCGATGTTTTCTTCTAAATACTGCGAGCTGAGATAGTAATCATCGCCGTTGCGCGGGTCGATCCAGATCGAGGGCATAATCATGTTGTTGCTGTTGATGGCGGTAATCAGATTGGTAATCACAGAACGTTCAGTCACGCCGAGACGCGCCGCCTTTATGCGATCGACGTTAATCTCGACCGTCGGATAATCGGCGATCTGCTTGATCATTATCTGGCCGACCTCAGGCAGGTCTTTCAAGCGGCGGCTAATCCGCCGAGCATAGTCGAACATCGGACCGAAATCTTCGGTCATTGGAGCACTGAGCTGCACATCGATGGGCGCCAGCGCTCCGAAGTTTAGCACCGCATCGATGATGCTGCCGGAGCTGAAGAAGGTCTTCACCTCCGGCATCTGACGGTCCAGCGCGGCGCGCAGCGCCTGCTCATAGTAGCCGGTGGAGCGCGTATGGCCGCGCCGCAGCGCCACCATTATTTGGCCGGTGTCTTCGCCGGAGTTGGGCGTATAGAGCGCGGATATATTGGGAACGACCCCCAGATTGGCGATGACGTTTTTCAAATCGTGGGGTGGAATCACCTGATGGATGATGTCGTTTATGCGCTTTGCTGCGGCTTCCGTAAGTTCCAGCCGGGTTCCCACCGGAGTGGTGATATTGATCACAAACTTGCCTGGATCGGTTTCCGGAAACAGTCGGGTTCCGAGCCGCGGGAACATCAGCATCGAAAGCGCAAACACGCCGAATGCGCCGCCGATCACGGCCAGCTTGTGATTCATCGAGCGATCGAGCAGCACCGCAAAGCGCCTGGCGAATCGTTCATAGCCGCGGTCGAAGGCGGCCAGCAGCCCGCGTCGCGTATCAATGCCGGTGGCTTCGCGCTCGGCAGCCTGCCGGGCTTCCTCCGGGCTTAGCAGGCGAGCGCAGTAAATCGGAATTATCGACATCGACACCAGATAAGAAGCCCCCATCGAAAAAAATACCGCCAGGGCGAGGGCGCTGAAGAGGTACTTGCTCACGCCAAACAGGAAGACCACGGGCAGAAACACCACAATTGTGCTGATGGTGGAAGCCAGCACCGCATAGGTCACTTCGTCCGCGCCGTCAGCCGCGGCATTCTGTGGCGGTTTGCCCATCGCGAGATGGCGGTTGATGTTTTCCAGCACCACCGTCGAATCATCGATGAGCCGGCCGATGGCGAGCGTGAAGCCGCCCAGAGTCATCAGGTTGATGGTCTGACCGGACAGAGCGAGGCCCACGATTCCGGCAAGAATCGACAGCGGAATTGACAGGAAGATGGCAAACGTGGATCGCAGACTGCCGAGAAAAATCAAAATCATCAACGACGCCAGCAAAGCGCCGGAAACCGCCTCGTGTTCCAGAGCATGCACCGCCTCGAGGATCGTCCCTTCCTGGCTGAAAAGGGTTCCCACCTTCATGTTGGCTGGCAGACCGGTGACCTCGCGCACTGCGCGCTTGACGCCGCGAATCACGTCGAGGGTGTTGGCGCCGGTCTGCTTGAAGATCGGAATGTAGACCGACGGCTTGCCGTCGATGAGAACCTGGTTGTACTGGATTTGCGCCGCCTTCTGTGCGTCGCCTACATCGCCAATATAAGTTGGCGCCTGGCCGGGTCCGATCATAATCGGGACTTGATTGAGATCGTCCGGAGTGGGGATTTGCGCGTTACTATAAATATACCAATCGTAAGGGCCAATTTTGGCGTCACCTGCCGGCAGAATCTGGTTGGTCGAGTTAACCGCATTCGTAACGTCGTCGAGCGTGAGTCCTTTCGCCTGCAGTTTTTGACGGTTCAGGTAAACCATTATCTGGCGAATTTTGCCGCCGAACGGGTAGGGCACCGAAGCGCCCTCAACCGTGGCCATGAAATTGCGCACGTTGTAGCGTCCCTGGTTTTGCAGCTCCGTCTCGTCGTAAGGCCCTGAAACGGTAACCAGAATCACCGGGATGGAGGAGGATGCGTTGTACTCCAGCACGAGCGGAGGCAACGTGCCGGGCGGCATCAGCCCCAAATCTCCCATTGCGAGCGTCGCCAGGTTGGCCGCTCCGACGCCAATATCGACGCCGCTGTGAAAGTAAACGGTAATTGCGCTTACTCCGGGAATCGAGCGCGACTCGATGTGCTCAATCCCGTTGCCCAGCGTGAAGAACCGTTCGTAGCGGCTCGTAATGTCCTGTTCCATGGCCAAGGGCGCGAATCCCGGGTAAAAGGTCGCCACCACGGCCGCCTTGATATAAAGGCGCGGGAATACGTCCACCGGCATGCGTGCAAACGTCATCATGCCCAAGATGACGACCAGCAGCGCCGCCACAATGATCAGGTGGGGATTGCGCAGCGAAAATTTTGGCATGGCTCTTTCGGCGAGACTACTTCAGAATCGAGCGCGCCCAGACCGCGTCACGGTAAGTGAATCATCTCAAAATTTCCGTTTTTGGCCTCTGGGTCAAGGCGGTATAGAACAAATCCCGGCCATAGAGCAAGGAATAAACGGACGCGAGGTTCACGATGAGACTGGTTATCGAGCAGGTAGAGCGGGCATTTGAGGGAGTTTCATTCGGCAGCGTCGGTCCGTACGAGAAGGTGACCGGACGCGTGTTCGCCGACGTAGACCCCGCGCATCCGCTGAACGCCGGGGTCGTGAATCTCGATCGCGCGCCGCGCAACGCCGCGGGCCGCGTCGAGTACTGGTTCGATTTCTGCCTGCTGCGCCCCGCCGATTTGCGCAAGGGGAATCGCCGGCTGCTCTACGATGTGATCAACCGCGGCGGCAAAATCGCACTGATCGATTTCAATGACGCGCCGCGCAACAACAATCCGACGATGGCCACCGACGCCGGCAACGGCTACCTGATGCGCCAGGGATACGCGATTCTATGGAGCGCGTGGCAGGGCGATGTGGTCGCGGGTGAAGGGCGGATGCTCGCCGGGTTTCCGATCGCGACTGATCACGGTGCGCCGATTGTCGCCGTCAACCGCGATGAATTCATCTTCGACTCCGCCGCCGAGCCGCTGCGCGCTTCACTCAGCTATCCGGCCAATTTGCTCGATCCCCGCGAGGCGAAGCTCACGGTGCGCGAACGTGAATCCGACGCGCGGACGCCGGTCGCGAGCGATCGATGGCGCTATATATCGGCAACTCAGATCGAGATTCGGCCGCCAGCCGGCTTCGATGCGGGTGCGATTTATGAGTTCATCTATCCGGCGCGCGATCCGATCGTGATGGGCCTCGGCCTGGTTGGTATCCGGGATTTCATCTCGTTCATGCGCCATCAAGCGGCCGACGAGCGCGGCACGCCCAATCCGATTAACGTCGACGGGCGGCCGGCCGCCGATTTCGTGCTGACCTATGGCCGTTCGCAATCGGGCCGAGTGCTCCGCGATTTTCTTTGGCAGGGCTTCAACCAGGATCTTGAGGGACGCAAGGTCTTCGACGGGATGTACATCGCAGCCGCCGGATCGCGCAAAAGTTTCGTGAACGCGGCGTTCGCACAGCCGCCGCGTTTCCAGCGCCAGCATGAGGATCATTCGTTCCCCGGCGATCAGTTTCCTTTCAGCTACGCCACTATCACCGATCCCGTGAGCGGCAGAACCGACGGCATCATTGCGCGCGCGCTCGCATCAGGCACCTGCCCGAAGATTTTCCATACTGATTCGAGCAGCGAGTTGTGGCAAGGCCGGGCGTCGCTCGTGGCGACCGATGGGCGGGGCAATGACGTGGAGATCCCGGCTGAAGTACGCCTGTTCCATTTTTCCGGTACGCAGCACGCCGGACCCGATCCGGCTGCCGCCGCCGTGCTTTGCAAATACCCGATGAATCCGGTCAGCTACAGCCCGGCGCATCGCGCGCTGCTCGTTGCGCTCGACGAATGGGTAAGCCACGGAATCGAGCCGCCCGCCAGCCGCTTCCCGCGCGTCGGCGACGGCACGCTGGTTCCGCCAGGCGAGGGGTTTCCCAAAATCCCCGGCTTCAGCCATCCCGGTCTCATCAATCAGTTGTCTGAAATGGATTATAGCGAGCAGCCGCCGCGCCCGATCGCGGGACAGCAATATAGAGTGATGGTTCCGAAGGTCGATGCCGATGGCAACGAGCTGGGCGGAATTCGATTACCCGAGATTGCGGCGCCGCGCGCTACTCACACCGGGTGGAACCTGCGGCGTGCCGGATATGCCGAAGACGAGCTGGCGAACATCTTCGGCGCCTGCATTCCGTTCGCCGCGACGAAGCGTGAGCGCGAAGCCTCAGGCGATTCGCGCCTCTC
Source organism: Pseudomonadota bacterium (assembly GCA_021324855.1). GTDB lineage: Bacteria > Desulfobacterota > Binatia > Binatales > Binataceae > JAJPIG01. The sequence continues at coordinate 14,096 of JAJPIG010000004.1, forward strand.
GATCGAAGAGCGTTACCCGGTCGCACACGCCTATCTCGACGCGGTCGCAAACGCAGCCGCCCAACTGCAACGCGAGCGGCTGCTGCTTGCCGAAGATGTCGAGCGTTACATCGAACGCGCAAAGCAAACGGGCTGAGCGCAGCCTTCGTCACTTGTTGGGTTATGCAAATATTACCGCCCATCACAGCGCGGTTCATAATTACTTAATTTGATTCTCCTTCTCTTCAGGGCGCAAACCTGCTATTACGTGCAGCGACGCATGCCTAATTACTTCTACATCTGAAGCTTCGTTCGATGGTCGTTTATAATTGCCAGGGGAGAGAATAAATGTCATCGGCGCCCCAGGATCAACGCTCTCGCACCTTCATTCGCGTTCTCCTGATCGGAATTATGCCGGCGGCGGTCGTTGCGATCGCAATGCTGGGCAATGCCCCTCATGCCATCAAGCAAGTGAATTCGCCTACGGGCGCGCGACTTGCCGCGATGGCGGGTATCCGCAGCATGCCGCTCTATTTCGAACCCAACCTCGGACAGTCCGATCCGCGGGTTCGCTACGCGTCGCATACGCCACGCTCATCGTTGTTTCTGACCGATGACGCGACGGTAATCACGATGGTCGGCGGAACGATACATAAAGGACCGGCGGTTGCGCTCGCCAGCCAGCCATTGCCCCCAGACCAGCTCATCGAAGCGGCGGTCAGGATTCGCTTCGTCGGCGCGAACCCGCATCCTCGATTCACCGGTCTCGACCCGCTTCGCGCGCGCGTGAACTACCTGATCGGCGACGATCCATCGAAGGTCCATCGCGATATTCCGACCTTTGGCCGCGTGAAAATGAGCGATGTCTACCCGGGCATCGATGTCATCTATTACGGGCAGCCGGGTGCGCTCGAATACGACATCGTGGCCGCGCCGGGCGCGGATACTTCGAAGATCAAGTTTTCGATCGAAGGCCCGACGGAAACAACGACCGATGCCAACGGCGACGTCATGATCAAGACCCCGGCCGGGGTTATCGCGATGCTTAAGCCGCGCATCTATCAGGCTGCCGCCGACGGGTCCCGAACGCTGGTCAGCGGAACGTTCGCACTGTCGAAGCATGGCAGCATCGTCGACGGGGTGATGCACAGGCAGGTGGGATTGGTCCTCGCGGGTTACGATCACCGCCGCGCGATCGTGATCGATCCGGTGCTGCCGATCATGCCGTATTCGACATTCATCGGCGGCAGTGGTCAGAGCAGCGCCCCTCTCAATCTCGAGCAGTTTTCGAATTTGACCGCCAATACCAAGCTTACCATGTCTGACGTCGGCTTGGACGTGGCGCTGGATGGCAGCAACCACGCATATGTGACCGGAGTCGCATTTTCGACGGACTTTCCAACTCGGAGCGCGTTCCAATGGACGCTCACGGGTTTCAACGCGCCACCCAACCAGAATCCAAACGCATTCATTTCAAAATTCGATTACACCAAGTCCGGCGATGCGTCGCTGATCTATTCGACATACTACGGCGGCAGCGGCGATCACGCAGCCGGCGACGCAGGGCATGGTAACGGCGATCTCGCGTTCGGCATCGCGGTCGACGCAAGCGGCCAGGCGTACATCGTCGGCCAGACCTATTCGACCGATCTAAATGGAAGGACTTCATGCGGCGCATTCGGCCAGACTAATAATCAGGCACATACCTCGACCAACGTCGGGTTCATCGCGAAACTCGGCGCTGCGGGCGACAATCTCGTCTATGCCTGCTACATCGACGGTTCCAACAATGCGACCGAGGCTCGGGTAGCTCTTTATCCGGCAGGATGCGGCACAAACACCTGCAAGGCCTATATGGTCGGCTCCACGCAAAGCACGAAAGCGGATGGGTTTCCCGTCACAGCCAATGCCTTCCAGGGCGATCTGAAGGCGACCAACGGCAAGAGCAATGCGACTTTCATCGTCGTGCATGAGGATGGACAGTCGTTAGATTACGCCAGCTACTACGGCGGAAGCGGTAACGGCACCAACGCGGACAGCGGCCTGGGCGTCGCCGTCGACGGCAACGGCCTCGGCTACATAACGGGCGGCACCTATTCGAGCGATCTCGCGGTGCCCAACGGCGCTTTTACCAGCTACAAGGGCGGCGCCAACAAGACCAGTGATGTCTTCGTCGCCATCTTCGACCCGTCAAAGAGCGGCAACAGCTCGCTCACTTACGGAACCTATCTCGGCGGGAGCGGCCAGGTCGGCACGATCAGCGGCCTGTTATTTAATTTTTCGCTGGCGTTGGGCGACGTCGGTGATGCAATCACGATCGACAGCAACGGCAAGGTCTGGGTCGCGGGTCTGGCGGCCTCGACCGATTTTCAGAACATCCCGGGTACGGTCTCGCCGGTCTTTCAATCATCGAACCTGGCCAACACTGACGCGGGCCCGCCTGCAACCGCCGGCTTCGTTACCCAAATCGACACCACCAAGGCCGGCTCAGCCCAGATCCTCTATTCGACCTACTTTGGCGGCGGCGGCTTCGAGATCGATGGCGCTTCTTTCGGTGAGACAGGGAGCGTCGGTTTCGGCGACGCGATTTTGGATCTTCAGGTCGTCGGCGGCAAAATCTATATCGTCGGCGCCACCACCAGCGCTTCATCGACCGATCCCGCGACAACGTCGTTTCCGCTCAGCGCTAATGTCCTGGCCTGCACTAACTCGTCGTTTCTGACTTCCAATTTGACGTCCGGCATCTCGATCAATGGCGTTGTGTTCGTGCCGCTGACCGCCTGGGCGGCCGAGCTGGATCCTTCGCAAGCGACCGCGGACGCACAACTGATCTTTTCGACCCTGCTCAGCAGCTCCGGGATGATCGATGTCGCGAGCGGGATGCGCGTCGACAGCAACGGCAATATAGTCATCTCGGGTCTGACCTACGGGACCGATTATCCGGTCACGCCCAACGCGTACGAACTGAACAACAATGCAGCCCTGAGCAATAGAGTTACCAACGGCTTCCTGACCGTGCTGAATCCGGCCGGCGGCGCCTGCCCAACTCCATTCACGAAGCCGAGTCCGACGATTACGGCGACGCGCACTCCCACGCCGGCGCCAACCGCAAGCGCCACCCCGACGGCGACGGCCACCAGGACAGCGACGCCGACCGTTACAGCGACGGCAACTAACACTCCAACCACAACCCCCACGGCGACGGCGTCAATCGCGCCCACTCCCGTACCAGCCAACCTGAAGCTGTCATCGAACAAGCTGGTCGGCAAGACGCTCAAATTCCCGAGCGAATTGTACGGCGGGCAGGGCTTGACGAGCCCGCCGGTGATAGTGACGGTCAAGAATCCAGGCGGGAAGAAGGGAGTGGAGGTGCAACTGGAATCGATCGATCCGGAGCCGCCGGCCAATTTCAAGCTGGTTCCGGGGGATAGCGATTGTCCTAACCCCGGCACGCTGGCGGCGGGTACGCCATGTAAGATTGCGCTAACCTTTACACCGACGGGTTTTGGCGCGAACGAGGGCACGCTCACTCTTACCGACAACGCGCACAACAATCCGCAGAAGCTAAAGCTGGTCGGCGCTGGAGTTCACGGCATAATCAAGGTGGCGCCGAAGACGCTCGCCTTCGGCGGCCAGACAGTCGGCGCGCCGAGCGCGGCGAAACCCGTGGTGCTGACCAACAACACGGGCGTGCCTTTCTCAATCATGGACATCACGTCGACCGATCCAACTGAGTTCACGCCGGATGGCAGTTGCGCCAACACGACTTTGCCGGCCAATGGCGGCGCCTGTACGATCAACGTGACGTTTACGCCAGCGAAGAAAGGGGCGCGCACCGCTAAGCTCAAGATCAGCGACGACGCGGCCGGTAGTCCGCAGAAGGTCACGATGACCGGCAAAGGCACCTGAGACCGCCTCAACTGAACCTCACGGGCGGCGAGCGTTAACGCTCGCCGCCCGACTTTCGTTTTGACCTCGATGTTCCCGGTTTCGACCGGCGTCGCTTCTCGATCGTCTGTCATGACGTCCTCGACATGAATAAGATGAGCGGCCGAGCTGCCGCGCGATGCTGTTCGTTTCGCATAACCTGCTCGAAGATCTTGGCCTGGTGCTGTGCGTCGCCGCAGTGACCAGCGTGGTGTTTCAGGTCATCCGACAACCCGTGGTGGTCGGCTATCTGGTCGCTGGGATGGTCGTCGGGCCGCATGTGCCGATTCCGCTGCTGGCCGACAGCGCGCGCATTCAGATGCTCTCCGAGCTTGGCGTCATCCTGCTGATGTTCGCGCTGGGACTCGAGTTTAGTCTGCGCAAATTGCTGCGGCTCGGTCCGACCGCGAGTTTCGTCACCGCGCTTCAGGTTGGATTGATGATCTGGCTCGGCTTCATCGTAGGGCGCGCAATGGGATGGACGCCGATCGAGAGCATCTTCGTGGGTGCGGTGATATCGATTTCGAGCACCACGATAATTGCGCGCGCGCTCGCCGAGCGGCCGGTCGGCCCTGAAGTGAGGGAACTGGTATTCGGAGTGGCGCTGGCCGAGGACCTCGCAGCCGTGATGCTGCTGGCGATCTTGACCGCGGTCGCATCGGGGGTCGGCCTTTCGGCGCGTATGATGGCCGCGACGGCCGGGCGGCTCGCGCTGTTTCTGATCGCATTGATCGGCGGCGGGATGGTGATAGTGCCGCGGCTGATGCGCCGGATTGTAGCGCTGGATCAGGCGGAGACGACGCTGGTCGCGAGTGTCGGTATCTGCTTTGCCTTTGCGGTCGTCGCTGAGCGCACCGGTTACTCGGTTGCCCTCGGCGCATTCCTGGCCGGCTCGCTGGTCGCGGAATCGGGCGCGGTGGAGATAATAGGCAGACTCGTCGATCCGGTGCGTGACCTGTTCGCGGCGATTTTTTTTGTCTCAGTCGGGATGATGATCGACCCCGCGCAAATCGCTGCGCACTGGTTCTCGCTAGCCGTTCTGACAATCGTCGTGATCGCGGGCAAGGTAGCAGGTGTCTCGATCGCAGCGATGCTTTCGGGCATTTCGGTCTCCACCGCGGTGCAGGCCGGACTGTGTCTCGCGCAGATCGGCGAATTTTCGTTCATCATCGCCGGCGTCGGCACGGGCTCTCATGCGACGCGCGACTTTCTGTACACGCTGGCGGTCGCCGTCTCGGCCATCACCACCTTTCTCACGCCGTTTCTGATCCGCGCCTCGGAGCCGCTCGCAGAGTTTCTCGCCCGCCACGAGCCGCGATCGCTGCTGCCGTTGCGCACGATGTATGACGGCGTGATGACGCGCGCGCGGAGCGTACGTCTGGCGCGCAGCGAAATCGGGCTGGCGAGCACGATGCTGGGGGCGGCTGGATGCGCGATCGCGGCGATATTGATCCTGAATGAGGCCGATCCGCTGGACCTGACCGGTTCGGTAGTGCGTTTCACCGGGCTTTCTTACTTTCGCGCCGGTCTACTTGTCGATGTCGGCGCGCTGGTGGCCTGTCTTCCGTTCGCCATCGCGATGTATACCGCGGCCGGCAAGCTGGCTGATTCAATCGCGCGCCGCGCGATGACTCCCGGCGCGGTCAAAACGGAAACTTTGAGGGCGATAGTCGCCGTCATCCGCGCGACCTTGCTGCTGGTTGTGGTGATGCCTATCCTGGCGCTGGTGCAGCCGTTCGTTGAGCCGCTCGAAGGCATTGGTGCGATGATTATCGGCATGGTTTGGATGAGTATCGTGATTTGGCGGGCCGCGCGGGCGGTTCGGGGGCAACTTGGCGAAATCGGTACGCTCCTCAGCGGCGGCGGAGTTTCCGCTGCACCGGAGCAATAGTCGAATATCCTCGCTCATTCGCGCAGCGGCGCTTTGTGCGGTTGTCCTGCACACACGAAAATGTCAGGTTTTAGTTTGCTTGTGTCACTGACTATTTCGCTGCGAACAACGTAAACCCTGAGGCTCTATCAATGCCGCATCATCCAGCTTCCAAGGCTTTAAGCCGCTTTACCGTGCTCGATCTGAGCCGGGTGCGTGCGGGTCCGACCGCGGTCCGCCAGTTGGCGGATTGGGGCGCGAATGTAATCAAAATCGAATTGCCGGCGGAGTTGGATGAGCGCGAAGGAATGGGCGGTCCGCGGCATGGCTCCGATTTTCAGAATTTGCATCGCAACAAGCGCAGCATGACGCTCAATCTCAAGGAGCCGCGGGGCCGCGAATTGCTGCTCAAGATGGCTGCGAAGGCCGATGTGGTAGTCGAGAATTTCCGGCCGGATGTGAAGCGGCGACTGGGTATCGACTATCCAGCTTTGCGCGCCGTGAATCGCGGGATCATTCTTGCGAGTATATCAGGTTTCGGACAGGACGGACCGTACCGCGATCGTCCGGGTTTCGATCAGGTGGCGCAGGGGATGGGCGGCCTGATGTCGGTCACCGGAATCCCGGGGCAGGGACCCGTGCGCGCCGGCATCCCGATCGCGGATCTCACGGCGGGAATATTCTGTGCTTACGGAATACTTGTCGCATTGCTCGAACGTGAGCAATCGGGCGAGGGTCAGTGGCTACATACGTCACTCCTGCAGGCGCAAATTTTCATGCTCGATTTTCAAGCTGCTCGCTGGCTAGTCGAACATGAGATTGCGGGCCAGGCCGGAAATAATCATCCGACCAGCATTCCGACCGGGGTCTATCCCACGGCGGACGGCAATATCAACATCGCCGCGAGCGGACAGAAGATGTGGGAAAAACTTGTCGCGGTGCTCGAAGCGCCCGAGCTGCTGGAAAATCCCGACTATGCAACCGCCGCGAAGCGTTCGGCAAATCGCGATAGACTCAATCGCGAGCTTTCCGAAAAGACGCGCACCAGGACCAGCGCTGAATGGGTCGAAGTTCTGAATAAAGCGGGAGTGCCGTGTGGTCCGATCTATACAATTGATCAGACTTTCGCCGATCCGCAGGTCCGCCATCTTGGAATTGCACAGTCGGTCGAGTCGCGAGCGCTGGGCAGAATCGAGCTGGTCGGCCAGCCGATAATGATGTCGCGAACGCCGAGCGCGCTGGTCGAGCCGCCGCCTGAGCGCGGTGAGCATACTGATGAAATACTTTCCGAATTGGGTTTTGATCAAGCTGCGATCGCGAAGCTTCATCGCGACAAAATAGTCTGAGCAACGCGATATCAGTAAACAAACTATCTTAACGGCGGCGTCGTCGGAATTTAGCTTTCGACCCCGGCTGCCGGTGCAGCATTATCTACATAGTCCAAGTCGGGCGAGACGGGTTGCCCCTCCATATTTATTTCGATATAGGTGGTTTTCGTTGAATGGGAAGGCGAAACTGACCTTTCGAAAGGAAAAAATAGTTGAAATGCCCCGTAGTGCACAGAACAATTTTGCTTCGGCTTTCGGTCGGCTTCAGAAGCAAGCGCGCGGATTACTTGTCGCCCTGCGCGGTCAGATTCGCGCTACCGAAAGTGAGATTGCGCGACTGAAGAAAGAGGAAGCCAAGCTGATGAGCCTGGCGGGGGAAGCGGCGCGCAACGGCGCGACCGTGGCCGGACGCGGCCGCCCTCGCAAAGGCGGACGCATCAACTGGGGCACCGTTCTGCAGCGGATGCCTAGGCAGTTTAAAGCCTCTCACGTTCGTAGCGTCCGCGGCCTGAAGGACAAGCGCTCATCAGAGATTTTTGCAGCGATCACGCGCTGGATCGATGCCGGCGCGGTGAAGCGGCGCGAGCGCGGAGTATACGAGCGGGTTAAATAGGCTGAATTCTCGATCCCGATCATCATTTCTTCGCGAACGAACCTCGTACAAGTAGTGGATAGATAGCTGAATGCCGTTCGCAAAAGTCAACGGAATCGAACTTTACTACGAAGAGTACGGCGAAGGTCATGCTCTGGTGTTCGCCCACGGCGCGGGCGGAAATCATCTAAGCTGGTGGCAGCAGGTGCCGGTATTCGCCATGAATTTCCGGTGCATTACCTTCGATCATCGCGGCTTCGGCTTTTCGCGCGAACTGCCCGACGGTCCGGGACCAAAGGCATTCGCGGAAGATCTGGTGGGACTGCTCGATCATCTGAAGATCGAGCGCGCTGCGCTGGTAGCACAATCGATGGGCGGATGGACCTCGCTGGGCTTTGCGAACATCAGGCCAGAACGGGTGACGGCGCTCGCGCTGTGCGACACGATGGCGGGCGTTGACGATCCCGAAGTAGTTGAAGAGATGAAACTGCACGGGGCGCCGCGCGGCGGTCTCGCCGAGGTGTTGACGCGAGTGTACGCCGAGGATTATCCGAATCGCGAACCGCTCAAAGCGTTTCTCTATCGGCAGATCTCAGCTCTCAATCATCATGTTCCGCCCGGTCTCGTGCCCGCGATGATGAACCTCAGGTTCAGCGTCGCTCCGGTCGTGACGCGCCGAATCCCCACGATGGTGCTGGTCGGCGAGCAGGATGCACTTACCACGCCGCACCTGATGGAACTAATCGCACGCCGAATCCCGCATTCGAGATTCGTCAAGGTTCCGGGTGCGGGACATTCGGTATATTTTGAACGGCCGGACGAGTTCAATCGCGCGCTGACGGATTTCCTGCGTGCGGCTGGTGTTAATCGATAGGTTCGTGAAACGCACTCTCCCAAAACTGGGGCGGTCGTAAAGTTTATTCAAAGTATTTCATTTTGCATCGTCACGATGCGGCAATTTGCATCGATGGCCGTACCGTCCCGCTAAAAACCTAGCATCTCGCCGATCTTCCGCCGGGCACATTCGGTGCTTTCTTCCCACCTGTGTTCGATGCCGTTTTTATCGTGTCAACGTTAATCTTTTTCGGCATTGCCCTGGCCTACGTCTGGGGGTGCACGCGGCTATGACGACCTGGCAATTGATTATGGGCTCGGTAATGGCCGTCGGGCTGACGGCCTACTTGGTCTATGCGATGTTGCGGCCCGAGAAATTCTAGGGGCGTGCACTTGAGCAACGGGCTTATTCAAGTTGGCTTGTTTTCCGTTTTAGTCACCGCGGTGAGCGTACCGCTTGGGCTTTACATGGCGCGCGTATTCACGGATCGGAGGACATTTCTCGATCCAATACTGCGGCCATTGGAGCGCGCGATCTATCGAGTCTGTGGCGTCAATCCCGGTAGCGAACAAAGCTGGGTTCAATACGCAGTATCGATGCTGTTGTTCAGTGCGGTCGGGATGCTGCTGCTCTATGGAATGGAGCGGCTGCAATGGTTTCTGCCGCTCAACCCGCAGAAATTCGGCGGGGTCGCCCCGGATTTGGCATTCAACACCGCCGCCAGCTTCACCACGAATACCAACTGGCAGGCATACGCCGGCGAGTCTACGATGAGCTATTTCACACAAATGGCCGGGCTCGCGTTTCACAATTTCGTCTCGGCTGCCTCCGGGATCGCAGTCGCGATAGCGGTTATTCGCGGCCTTGTTAGACGCGCTGCTCAGACGATCGGAAACTTCTGGGTCGATCTCACCCGCGCGACGCTCTGGGTGTTGCTTCCGATCAGCGTCATCGGCGCATTGGTGCTCGTATGGCAGGGCGTGCCCGACAATTTCAGCGCTTATACGCAGGTAAAGACGGTCGAAGGGACGACACAAACCATCGCCCAAGGACCGGTTGCATCGCAGGAGATCATCAAGGAACTGGGCACCAACGGCGGCGGATTTTTCAATGCCAACTCGTCGCATCCATATGAAAATCCTACGCCGCTTACGAACCTGATCGAATTAGTCGCAATCTTCGCGATCGGCGCCGGCCTGACGCATACGTTCGGCGAAATGGCCGGCGATCGACGCCAGGGATGGGCGCTGTTCGCAACGATGGCGATCCTGTTCCTCGTCGGGGCCGGGTCGGCGATATGGGCCGAGCAGCGCGGCAATCCGCAGTTCGCCGCGATGGGCATCGATCAGCGTGAAAGTGCTGGGCAAAGCGGCGGTAACATGGAAGGCAAGGAGGTCCGTTTCGGGATCGTCGACTCGGCGCTTTTCGCCACCGTCACGACTGATACCTCGTGCGGCGCCGTGAACTCGATGCATGACAGCTACACGCCGCTCGGCGGCCTGGTGCCGCTGGTCAACATGCAAATCGGCGAGATCACCTTTGGCGGCGCCGGTTCGGGACTCTACGGGATGCTGGTGATGGCGATACTGGCGGTGTTCATCGCGGGCCTGATGGTCGGACGCACGCCTGAGTACCTCGGCAAGAAGATCGAGGGGCGCGAGATGAAGCTCGCGATGCTTTTTATCCTGATCTTTCCCGCCGTGATTCTGGTTCCGGCCGGAATTGCAGTGGTGACCAAAGCCGGCCTCGCCGGGATCACGAACCCCGGTCCGCATGGATTGTCGCAGATTCTCTATGCCTACACGGAAGCATCGGCGAACAACGGTTCGGCATTCGCCGGCCTCAACGCCAACACGCTCTTTTACAACTCGACGCTCGCGGTCGTGATGCTCTTCGGCCGGTTCTTGATGAAGGTGCCGGTGCTGGCGCTCGCCGGCTCGCTGGCGGTCAAGAAGTCTGTGCCGCCGAGCGCCGGGACCTTTCCGACCGACGGCGCAATCTTCGTCATCTTGCTAGTCGGCGTGATCTTGATCGTCGCAGCGCTGACGTTCTTTCCGGCTGACGCATTGGGACCGATCGTCGAACATCTCGTGATGATTCACGGCAAGCTCTACTAGGAGAATGGGGTGGATTTCGATGGCTGAGCGGAAGGCGACCGCGCTGTGGGAACCGACTATCGTGCGCGGCGCGCTAAGCGACGCGTTGTACAAGTTTGATCCTCGCGTTCAGGTCAGAAACCCGGTGATGTTCGTCGTTGAGGTGGCCGCCCTCGCAGTGACGATCATCCTGGTTCACGATTTCTTCGAGGGGCATTCCACGCTGGCCGGTTTTGAGTTGCAGATCGCCCTGTGGCTGTGGTTCACCGTCGGCTTCGCGAATTTCGCGGAGGCGATGGCGGAAGGGCGGGGCAAAGCGCAAGCCGACAATTTGCGCCGGACCCGCACCGAGACCCAGGCGAGGCAGCTAAAGGAAAATCAGGAGATCATGGTGCCGGCTACATCGCTGCGCCGCGATGATGTCGTGCTCGTTAAAGCCGGTGAAGTGATTCCGGGCGACGGTGAGGTAATCGAAGGGGTCGCCGCGGTCAACGAAGCTGCGATTACCGGCGAATCCGCGCCGGTCATCCGGGAGAGTGGCGGCGACAGGAGCGCGGTCACCGGCGGCACCACGGTCATCTCGGACTGGATCAAGGTGCGCATTACGGCGAACCCCGGCGAGACGTTCCTCGATCGGATGATCAGCCTGGTCGAAGGAGCGCATCGTCAGCGCACGCCGAATGAGATCGCGCTCAGCATCCTGCTCGCGGGCCTCACGATCATTTTCATGCTGGTCTGCGTGAGTCTTTATCCTTTCGCGCTTTACGGCGGCACAGCGCTCTCGCTGCCGGTGCTCGTAGCGCTTCTGGTCTGCCTCATTCCGACCACGATCGGCGGTCTGCTGTCAGCAATCGGCATAGCCGGGATGGATCGCCTGGTGCAGCACAACGTGCTCGCGATGTCAGGGCGGGCGGTCGAAGCTGCGGGCGACGTCGACACGCTGCTGCTCGACAAGACCGGAACCATCACGCTTGGAAATCGGATGGCGACCGAATTCATCCCGGTGCTCGATGTACGCGCTGAGGACCTGGCGGACGCAGCGCAACTTGCGTCGCTCGCCGACGAGACTCCCGAAGGCCGCTCGATCGTGGTGCTTGCGAAAAACCAATATAACCTGCGCGGCCGCGAACTGGCGGAGCGCGATGCGCGGTTTATCCCGTTTTCAGCCCAGACGCGGATGAGCGGCGTCGATATCGGAACGCGCCGGATTCGCAAGGGCGCGGCCGATCAGATCGTCAAGTTCGCGCGCGACAACGGAGCCACGATTCCGGAGGAGCTCGAGGGGATCGTCGAGCGGATCGCGCGGAACGGCGGGACTCCGCTGGTAGTTGCCGATGAGGCGCGAATCTACGGCGTCATTCATCTTAAGGACATTATCAAGGAGGGCATCAGAGAGCGTTTCGCGCGATTGCGCGCGATGGGGATGCGCACGGTGATGATCACGGGCGACAATCCGCTCACCGCCGCCGCGATCGCTCACGAATCAGGCGTCGATGACTTCCGCGCCGAAGCGACGCCGGAGACCAAGCTTCGTCTGATTCGCGAGGAGCAGGCGCAAGGCAAGCTGGTCGCGATGATCGGCGACGGCACCAACGACGCGCCGGCGCTGGCGCAGGCTGATGTCGGAATCGCGATGAACGCCGGGACGCAGGCGGCGCGCGAGGCCGGCAACATGGTCGATCTCGATTCGAATCCGACCAAGATCATGGAGGTGGTTGAGATCGGAAAACAGCTTTTGATCACGCGCGGGGCGTTGACCACATTCTCGATCGCGAACGATGTCGCGAAGTACTTCGCCATTATTCCGGCGATGTTTGTAGTTGAATATCCTGAGCTGCAGTCGCTCAATGTAATGCATCTGGCGACGCCGCAGAGCGCGATCCTGTCGGCAGTCATCTTCAACGCCCTGATTATCATCGCGCTCATCCCGCTTGCGCTGCGCGGCGTGCAGTATCGGCCGCTCGGCGCGGCCGCGATCCTGAGCCGCAATCTGCTGCTCTACGGGCTCGGCGGCGTGATCGTGCCGTTTATCGGCATCAAGGCGATCGATCTCATCGTGGCAGCGCTACACATGGCGTGAGGGAAAAATCGATGACGTTGTGGACGGCGATCAGGATGACCATAGTGTTGATGGTGCTGACCGGCATTGTCTATCCCCTCGCGATGGCCGGTCTTGCCAATCTGATTTTTCCGTATCAGGCGCAGGGCAGCCTGATTGTACGCGATGGCCGCGTGGTAGGGTCGGCGCTCATCGGACAGAATTTTTCGTCCGTGCGTTATTTTCACGGGCGGCCGTCAGCCGCGGGCGACAAAGGCTACGATGCGTCTGCATCGAGCGGATCGAACCTGGGTCCGACCAACAAGACCCTGATCCAATCCGTGCGACAGCGGCTAAAGGACTTTCTCGAGAAGAACCCGGGCGTCTCGGCTTCGCAGGTGCCGGTCGATTTGGTCACGGCATCAGGCAGCGGGCTCGATCCCGAAATCAGTCCGGCGGCTGCGAAGCTGCAGGTTGCGGGCGTCGCCAAGGCGCGCGGGCTGAGCGAGGATCAAGTCCGCGATTTGGTGCGCGCACACACGCGGCGTCGATGGGCCGGCGTTTTCGGTGAACCGGGCGTCAATGTTCTCGAACTCAACCTAGCGCTCGATGATCTCAGCGCGACGCTCCGTGTGGGTATGAAAACCTCTCCCTGAGGCAACGAGATGCTTCAATCGATTATCATCATGGTGGGCGCGGCGCTGCTCGAAACCGGCGGCGATGCGATGATTCGTCATGGGCTCACGCGCCAGTGGATTTATTTGATCATGGGAGCCGCCAGCCTCGTCGTCTATGGCGTCCTGGTGAACCAGGGCGCACTCGATTTCAGCCGGCTGATGGGTTGCTACATCGCGATCTTCTTCATCGTCTCGCAGATCGTCGCATACGCGTTCTTCGCTCAGATTCCGGGGGTTCGAACCGTAATTGGTGGTCTGCTGATAATCGTTGGTGGGCTGACGGTCCTGACCTGAACCCGCTATCGCGCGCGGGTGGCTTGTGACACAAGATCAAGCCAGGAGGCCCTGCCAGGCAACGCATGACTGAGGAGGAGCGGAAGGATCCGGAAGCATTTCTCGGCCTTACACAACAGGCGCAGAAAGGGCGTCTGAAGGTCTACCTCGGCAGCGCTGCGGGCGTGGGTAAGACCTACCGGATGCTGGAAGAAGCGCACCAGCTACGCGAGCATGGGCACGATGTGGTGCTCGGCCTTGTCGAAACTCACAATCGCGCAGAGACGGCTGCCCGGATCGGCGACCTGGAAATTGTCCCGTTGCGCAAGATTCCTTATCGGGGCGTGGTGCTCGAAGAGATGGACGTCGAGGCGATCCTCGCGCGCAAACCCGAATACGCGGTGGTCGACGAGCTCGCGCATACTAACGTTCCCGGTTCGAAGCACAACAAGCGGTACCAGGATGTCGAAGATCTGATCGCCAACGGCATCAATGTAATTACCGCGCTCAACATTCAGCACCTCGAAAGTCTCAACCAGATGGTGCGGCGCATCACCGGGGTTGAGATTCGCGAGACCGTTCCCGATACGTTTCTCAGCCGGGCCGATCATGTCGTCACGGTTGACATCTCGGTCGACGAGCTGCGACAGCGGCTCCGGGAGGGCAGGATCTATCCGCCCGATCAAATCGAGCAGGCGCTCAAGAATTTTTTTCGCTCCAGCAATCTCGCATCGCTCCGCGAGCTGGCGCTGCGCGAAGTGGCGCGCGATCAGAGCCGGCAGCGCGAGGAGCTGGAATCCCTCAAGCGCGAGCGGGGCCGGCGTACCGCGGTCACCGAGCGCGTGATGGTCTGCCTGTCATCCAATCCTCACGGCACGAAAGCGCTGCTGCGCAAAGCGGCACGCGCGGCGGTCCACCGCAACGCCGACTGGTACGCGGTGCACGTCGAGACTCCATCCGAATCGATGCAGAAAATCAGTACGGCTGATTTCCGCGCCCTGCTCGATAACATAAATCTCGCTGCCGACATGGGCGCCGAGGTGGTCTGGCTCAAGGGGGAGGATGTGGTCAAAGCGCTGCTCGACTTCGCGCAGGACCGCAGGGTCACCCTGATGGTGATCGGGCGCACTCGGCCCGGCGCGTGGCGATGGCTGCTGCGCCGCTCCGTGACTTCGAAGTTGCTTGCGCAGGCGCGCGATTTTGATATCGAGGTCGCCGCGCAGGAGACTGACGAGGCCTAGCGATGCATCCTCCATCATTGCGTAATCGAATCCGCAACGGCGCGCTGGCGATGCTTATAATCGCGCTGGTCTTCGGCGCGCTCGCGTTGCCGGAAGTGCATCAGTTGGGCAGTTCGATTCGCGAGACGCTCTACCGCAATTACGTGAGCATCGAAGCCGCGCGCCATATGCATGCCGCCCTTTGGGACCTTCAGCTCGCGTTGCGCGATGGCAAGGCGTTGCAGGTACTGCCGCACAGCCGCGACGAGTTCATGCGTTGGATCGAAGTTGAGCAGGGCGACATTACGGAGGTCGGCGAGGGGCCGCTCGCTCACGATATTCGCCAGCGTTCCGAGCGGCTTTTCGACGGCATCGCACGCGACGGCGGCCGAGCTCCCGGCGCTCACGACGCAGAGTTCTCGGCGCTTCACGCGGAACTCGATCGATTGATCGAGATGAATCGCGACGCGATGTTTCGGGCCGACAGCCGCGCCGTCCGCATCGGCGATCGCCTCACGTACGAGTTGGGCGCGGGCTTGATGGTATTGCTGCTTTTCGGTTTCGCGCTGGCCTGGACGCTTGCCTGGAACATCTCACGGCCGCTCGCGGAGCTTACCGATCGCCTGCGCAGCTTCAGCCTGCGTGGACCATCGGTGCGGCTCAGCAAGCAGCCGGTCGCAGAACTCGACGCGGTTGCCGCCGAGTTCAACAAGATGGCGGAACGGCTCGAGCAGTTCGAGAAACTGAACGTCGATCGGCTGGTCTACGAAAAGAACAAGACCGAGGCGATTATCGAGAACATCGAGGACGGGATCGTGCTGATTGATTCCGAGGGCGTCATCACGCATCTCAACGAGGTCGCGGCAATAATCCTCGGCGTCGAACGCGAAGAGGCGTTGGGCAGCGCTTTCGATGATCTCAACACCAGCCATCCGCATTATCTGCGCGTGCGCGACGCGCTTCACGCCGCGGCCCATCAGCCACTCGATTCGCAGCGCGTCGAGGTCGACCTTCACGTTCGAGGCCGCGACCACACCTACGTTCTAAAGCCGGTGCCGCTGCGGCAGGGCGATGGCAAGTCCCTGGGAACTATTCTAATTCTTCAGGACATCACATATCTGCGCGACAAGGACCGCGCGCGGACCAACCTCGTCGCAACGCTCTCTCATGAGCTCAAGACCCCGTTGACGTCGCTCGCGCTTTCGGCCGAGTTGCTTGAGCGGGACAAGGAGAAATTCGATCCCAAGCAGCGCGAGCTGCTGGCGACGATTCTCGAGGACGTGGCGCGGATTCGTAATCTCGCCAACGATCTCCTCGATCTGGCGCGCGGCGAGGCCGGCGCGATCTCGATGCGCACGGTTCCCGTCGATCTCGATCGGCTGCTCGCGGCCGTCGTCAAGACCTTTCAGCTCCAGGCGGAACAAAAGCAGGTAACGCTTCGCGAACTCGTGGCGCAGCCGCTGCCGCAAATCATGGCCGATCCGGTAAAGCTCTCATGGGTGGTATCCAACCTGATCGCAAATGCGCTGCGGTATACACCCGCGGGCGGCGCCATCGAGCTTGCGGCTGAAGCGGCGGGCGATATCGTCCGGCTCAAGGTGAGCGATACCGGGCGCGGCGTCGCGCCCGAGGTGCGCGATCATTTGTTCGAACGGTTCGCGCAATGGAACATCAACGGTTCCGAGCCCGGTTCGGCCGGGTTGGGCCTCGCGATCGCCAAGGAAATCGTCGAAGCGCACGGCGGTCGGATTTTTGTTGACAGCGTGCTTGGCCAGGGCACCTGTTTCACGGTAGAGCTGCCGAAGGCGGCGGAGAAGCGATGGGCAGGATCCTGATCGTCGACGACGAGAAGAACATCCGCACTCACCTGGCCACCTTCTTCGAAGGTTCGGGCCATCGCGTTGCGGCCGCTGAGACTGGCGCGCAGGCTATCAAGCTGATCGACGCGGAAAGCTTCGACCTCGTGTTGACCGACTTCCGGATGGCCGAGATGAACGGTCTCGAACTGCTGCGACGAATCAAACAGCAGTCGCCGGACACGGTGGTAATCCTGATGACCGCGTTCGCCACCATCGATAACGCCGTCGCGGCGATGAAAGCCGGGGCGTATGACTACCTGACGAAGCCTTTTTCGCTCAATGAGATCGAGCAGGTCGTCGAACGCGCGTTGGAGTTTCAGCGTTTGCGGCTCGAGAACCGCGCGCTGCGCGACACGGTCGAGGAGCGCCCGTTCCTCGAGACGAAAAGTCCCGCGATGCGCCATCTGCTCGAAACGGCGCGCCAGGCTGCGGCCAGCGATGTCACGGTACTCCTGACCGGTGAGAGCGGGACGGGCAAGAATGTGATTGCGCGCCAGATTCATCAATGGAGCCGGCGCGCCGAGCGGCCATTCGTCGTTGTCAACTGCACCACGCTCTCCGAGCATCTGCTGGAGAGCGAGCTTTTCGGCCACGTGCGGGGCGCGTTTACCGGCGCGGTCAAGGACAAGCCGGGACGCCTCGAAGCTGCGGATGGCGGCACGGTGTTCCTCGACGAAATCGCTGACCTGAGCCCGCCTCTACAAACCAAATTTCTACGCTTTGTGCAGGAGCAATGCTTCGAGCGCGTGGGCGGCGATCGCACGATTCGGGTCGACATCCGGATCGTCGCGGCATCCAATCGCGACCTCGCGGCCGAAGTCGCAGCCCGCCGCTTCCGCGACGATCTCTATTATCGCCTCAACGTCATCACGCTGCGGGTGCCGGCGCTGCGCGAACGCCCTGAAGACATCCTGCCACTTGCGGAAAGGCTGTTGTCGTCAGCGGCAATCCGCAATCGACGGCCCGGGCTGAGCTTTTCGTCCGATGCTGCCGCCGCGATCAAACGCTACCGATGGTCGGGGAACGTCCGCGAGCTGCGCAATGCCGTCGAGCGGGCGGCGGTCCTCGCTCGTGGCCAGATAATCGTGCCCGACGATCTGCCCGACGAGCTCTTCCGCGAGAGTGCGGCTGCTTTTGCCGAGCCATCCACGACTGCCAGCCTCGAAGATTTGGAGCGCGAGCACATCGTACGTGTGCTGGCCGAATCGCCGACGCTCGAGGACGCGGCCGAGACGCTCGGCATCAACGTGTCGACGCTCTGGCGCAAGCGTAAGCGTTACAAAATCGACTAGCTCGGCATGTCCCGCGCCATCAGGTGAGCGCGAAATCGCGTTCGCGGCTTCGATCGGTCGGCACGACCTGAGTGAGAAAAGCGGTGAAGCAGGATGGGCAATAATACTGGCGAAAGACGACCGTCACATCGACGAACCGTTCCGGATGCGGAAAGATTTGCGGGCCCGCTTCCTTCGGAGCGCCTTCAAACATCGGCAGATAGTCGAGGTAGTTGTCGGCGAGCGCGCAGATCGTCGCGCCGCAATGGCGGCATCGGAGCTGCGCCGCGCCACCCTCGCCGACGTGCTCCAGGTTGTCGTCCCAGCGCTTGACCGGTCCCGATCGCGCGGACTGTATTTTCGCCGTCTTGACCGGGCGCGCCCGTTTCCGGCGCTCGGCGCGGATCTGATCGCGGCGTCGCGCCGTTGCTGATTCATCGACTGCGAGCGCCGGATTCAGAACCACGCCATAGATCGATCGGGCCGCATCGCGCGACACGCGCTGCTCGACGACATCACGCGACACCAGTTTCGGCTCGCGCAGAATCGGATCGAGATATCCGCCACCCGCCTGCCAGAATTGATAATAGACGTCATTCAGATCGAGGATCGATTCCTTGTGCGACGGCAGGTACTCGACCTCACCACGGATCTCCGACAGATCGCCGGGCATGATTCCGGCGCCGAACAGGTCGCGAAAGTTCGAGCCGCGAATCGCGACATCGAGCTGGCTGTTCCCCGGGTATCCGCCGGCAAGCCCTGGATTCATGTTGACCGCCTTACCGGAGCCTGAGATGACCATCGCCATCCGCTCGTCAGTTCCATGCGGCACAACGCAAATCGATGCGCCGACACCGCCGCGGAAGCAACCGGGGCCGCCCGAGTCAGTCTCCTCGCGGCGCCAGAGATAGAGCAACGGATTCATCAGCTCAGTCATCTCGACATCCGGTATGCTGGCCATCGTGATCGCGACCTGGCCGCCCGAATCGACGCCGTCCTGATCGACGCGCGCGCCGAGTCCGCCGGCGTTGGTGTCCATCAACATCACGACGAACGGTGACTTGTACTGGTTGACGCCGGCAAAGACAGTGATTGCAACCGTGCCCTCGCATCCGGCGATGACGGTCTCGCGGCGCTCCGGATTGGTGTCGAGCATCCGCGACAGACACTCGATGGTCGCGTTCATCGTCGACCATCCCGAGGCGACCGACGCCTGCGAGATGCCGGCGGGGAAGTTCGCATTGTTGAGCGTGCCGGGCTCGCTGATGATGTCGAAGCAGCGCATTACGCCGGCCGGCGACCACGGGATGTCGCCGCACAGCACCGGCATGATGCCCCAGATGACGCCGCCCTGCAGGCCGTTGTAGGTGCAGTTGATCAATCCCTCGACCTGCCGATCGGTGCCGCGAAAATCGAACGTCATATGATCGCGCCGTTTGGTCAGCGTGAGCGCAACCTTGTAGACGCCGCGATCGCCTTCGCGGGCTTCCTCCTGGTATGCAACCGAACGCCAGGTGCCGTCGGGAAGCTCGCAGAGCTTGGCGCGGAGCCGCCGCTCCGTATCGGCCATCTGCCGCTTCATCACGGCTTTGACCGCGTCGGGGCCGTATTTCCGGATAAGCGCTCGAATCTGTTCCTGAGCAAAGCTGTTCGCCCCAATCTGGGCGCGCAGGTCGAGCGCGACCAGCCGCGGAATGCGCGAGCGCCTGAGATAGACATCTTCGACATCGCGTTGGAGCCGACCCCCGCGCACGATCTTCACTGGCGGCGTCGGCAGCGATTCCCAGAAGACGCTCCGCGAATGCGGCGTCCAGCTTCCGGGCGCGACGCCGCCGAGATCGAGCTGATGCGCGGTGGCGGCCGTCCACGCGAACAACTCGCCTTCCCAGAACATTGGGGCGAACACCGCAACGTCATTCTGATGAATTCCGCCGCCGACCCATGGATCGTTGCACAGGAACATGTCGCCGTCGGTGATGCCGGGGTTCTCCGCGCGGTGCATCAGACTCCATTTCACTGCGCTGTCGAACAGCACGCCGAGCGCGATGTTATAGGGACCGAGCTGAATCGTGTTGCCGAGCTCGTCCATAATGCCGAAGTTGAAGTCGTTCGCGCCGGTTACCACCACCGATCCCGACATCCGGCGGAACGCGTCACCCATCTCCTGGGTCGTCGCCCACAGCCGATGGCGGATGACTTCGTACGTGATCGGATCGATCGCGTCGATCATGGACGCATCGACGCCGTGCAGCCGGACGTGCGGCGTGGCGGCCTGTCGCAGGCTCTCCTCGTCAGTCCGCTGGAAAGCAAAAACCTCGGATCCTGGGATCACAGCCGCCATGCCAATCACTTTCCTCCGATGCTAACCGGGTCAGCCGGCGAGAATA
This sequence comes from Pseudomonadota bacterium, assembly GCA_021324855.1. GTDB lineage: Bacteria > Desulfobacterota > Binatia > Binatales > Binataceae > JAJPIG01. Next base: position 34,448 of record JAJPIG010000004.1, read on the forward strand.
CGATGCCGTGGTATTTTATGGTAGATGTGCATCGCGCTCGCCGGATCGCAATGGTTTGTGGACGGCGGACCATGCTAAATCGCGGAGCGCCGCATCGCCGGCGGTGCAGAGCGCAGCATAAGGAGCCTGGACGATGAAGTTCTACACCTTCGACGAATTGACCTATCCCAAGCTTCCCGAGTACGGACCCGAGATCAAGTTCACCAATCGCTTCTGCGATCCGGCGGTGGTGAACCAGACCTACGCCGACCATCTCGATGAATGGGCGATGTGCGAGGATCTCGGCTTCGACGGCGCGTTCGTCAACGAGCATCACTTCACCGCGCTTAATATCCAGCCCGCGTGCAACATCATGGCCGCCGCGATCATCATGCGCACCAAGCGGATGAAGGTCGGCGTGATCGGGAACGTCGTGCCGCTACGGAATCCGATCCGCACCGCCGAAGAATTTGCGATGCTCGATTGCCTGTCGGGGGGCCGGTTCATCGCGGGAATCGTCCGCGGCGTGCCCCAGGAATACGTCTCTTACAACGTCGATCCGTTTACCAGCCATGCCCGCCAGCGTGAGGCCTATGAGATCATCCAGAAGTGCCTGACCGAGGAACTGTTCGATTACGAGGGCAAGTTCTGGAAGGTTACGAACGCATCGATCTGGCCCAAGCCGATTCAGCGTCCGCTGCCGTTCTGGATGCCGGCCGGGTCGCTCGAAAGCATCGAGTTCGCCGCCGAGCATCATATCTGCAGCGCGCAGGTCTTCGGTCCGACGCTTCAGTTTCAGGAAAATTTCGATCTTTATCGCAAGGTCGCAAAGGAGAAATTCGGTTGGGATGCGGACTACAGCACGTTCGTCGGCGCGCGATTGATCCACGTCGCCGAGACCAATGAACAGGCGATCGCCGAGGTCAAGGATGCGCTTTACTACTTCTTCCGCACGCTGAATCGTCCGGTTATCAATCCCGCGCCTCTGCCCGGCCACGCCAGCGACAAGTCGTATCTGCATCGCAAGCGTCGCGATCAGGACGTGCCCGGGCCGAACACGCCATTCGAACAGATGCGCCGCGACGGCTTCATCGTGTGCGGCGATCCGGATTGGGTCGCGCGATGGCTGGAGCAGGATATGCGCGGCGCGCGCTACGGCCATTTTCTTGGCATGTTTCACGTCGGCAATCTGGAGCACGCACGCGTCGTAAAATCGAAGCAGTTGTTCGCGAAGCACGTGATGCCGGTGCTGAAGGACATCAACAATGATGAACTGCCGACGGCGAAACCGGCGGCGCAGCGCGCATACGAGGTCAGAGGAGCAGCAGCGCCGGCGGATGGCAAGCTTCCGCTCTACAAGGATTTCAATTACATCCTGACGCGCGACTCGCCGGAGGTCGTGCGCTCGTTCAGCGAAGTCCAAAATGGACGTCCGGTCGGAGGCTGGGAAATGAAGGTTCCGGATTGGGGCCTCGACGGATTTCCGTACGAGATCATCCTGGTCGGACCCTCGAGCGAGATGCGCGGCAGCGCGGTGCGTCTGAGAATCACCGACTCGGACGATCGCGAAGCGCCTGCCGATGCCGAGGTGCTAGTCGAAGTCGCCGATCAGTCCGGCGGCAATCGCCAGGTTGCGATGCGCGAGAAGTATGGTACGTTCGCGCGTATCGAGGATCAGCACGCACCCGAGGCGGCGCATAACATCGGCAGCCGCGTCGTCGCCCCCAGTAAGTACATCGTGCGTTTCACGGTCACCGCGCCGTCCGGCGGTTTCAAACCCGATCCCGACGCGCCGGGCTCGTTCTTCGAAATCGAATGCTTCAAAAATTGGTTGAACATTACCGCGTGATCGGAAACTCATTTAAACCGCGGCCTGATGAGGATAAAAAACGCAGATGAGCGACGGATACGCAGGTTACGCATCGGTCTTCAACCGCAAGGCGGCGCAGGTCGGGTCGCTGACGATTCGCTATCTCGAAGGGGGCCACGGCGATCCGCTGGTCTATCTGCACGGCCTTGAAGGTTGGGGCTTGTGGGACAGCTTTCATATCGCGTTCGGCGTGACGAATCGGGTCTACGCGCCGTTGCTGCCGGGATGGCAGGATGGCCGCATCCCCGAATCGATCCGGACGCCCTCCGATTACGCGCCGATCATTCGCGATTTCGTCGGCGCGATCGGCGCGAAGCAGGTGACGCTGGTCGGGCATTCGATCGGAGGATGGGTCGCGTTGCGCGTCGCCGCTGAGTTTCCGACGGTTGTTGATCGGCTCGTAGTGGTTGATCCGCTGGGCTTGCGCACCGCGAGCGATGCGGCCGTTACGATGCGCGCGATGGACCAGGAAGCGTTCAGCCATGCGGTCTTCGCGCGCCACGAGAAGGTGCTGGTTCCGCACGCCTTCAACCCCGACTTCGGCGGCGAGTTTCAGGAACTCAAGGACTCGCCGGACTTCAAGCGTTACTGGAGAAATCGCGACATCCTGGTGCGATGGCTCGGCGACCGGCTCGACGATCCCGAACTGCTCGACGCCGCGCGGCGCATCCGCGCCAGGACGCTGATCGTCTGGGGACGAAAGGATGGCGTGGTTGCGTGCGAGGATGGACGCCTGCTTGCCGAAGCGATCCCCGCTTCGAGCCTGGTGATTATCGACGACGCGGGACATGCGCCGATGAAGGATCGACGCGAGACCTTCCAGCGCGCCGTGCACGAGTTCCTATCGGACGCTCCGGAAGCCGGCAACAACGCGCTCCGGCGATAGTCACGGCGGGCATCATGCGCTTTTCAATCTTCATGATCACGATGGGCGCCGGCCGCAGCTCGGATCGGCAGGTCTACGAAGATGCGCTCGCCGACGCGCGGCGCGCGGATCGGCTCGGCTTCGAGGCGTTCTGGTTCGCGGAGCATCATTTCAACGGCGATTTCTGCATGTCGCCGTCGCCGAATCTGCTGCTGGCTGCGGCGGCGCGCGAAACCGAGCGCATCCGGCTCGGCGTCGCGGTGAACGTGCTGCCGATGCACCATCCGGTGCGCCTCGCCGAAGAAGGCGCGATGCTCGATCAGCTCACCGCCGGCCGCTTCATGTGGGGCATCGGCCGCGGCATCGTCGGCGGCGAGTTCATCCCGTACGGCATCGATTCGACTACCACGCGCGAGCGCTTCAATGAAATCCACGACGCGGTCATCAGCGCGTGGACGACCGGGCGTCTCGAATACCACGGCCGCTTTTATGACTTCGCGGGCGCCGAGCTCTATCCGAGCCTCATCCAGCGGCCGCATCCGCCGGTATGGGTCGCCGCGCAGAGCCCGGAGTCGGTCGGATGGTGCGCGCGGCACGATTATGTCGCGATGCAGGTCGGCGAGCCGATGGAGCAGACGCGGCGCCAGGCCGAGCACTATCGTCGGGCGGCTTCAGAAGCCGGTGTGGCGATTCGCGAGGGCGGCGTGGCGCCGCTTCGCTACTGCTTCGTCGGCGAGACTGACGCCATCGCGCGCGAGAAATGCGCTCCGTATCTGCGCGATTTCTGGCATCACTTCACTAAAATCGCAGCGCCTGGCGGAGTGATTCCGGATCGGCGCGGCTACGAATACTGGTATGAAGAGGGCGACCTCTCGCGCTATGCCACCGATGATTACGATCTGCTCAATCGACAGGGGATTATCATCTGTGGATCGCCGCGTACGGTGATCGAGCAAATCACGCGGCAGGCGGAACTGATTGGGACCGATCGCTTCCTGCTCGATTTCTGGCGCGGCTCGCTCAAGCGCGAGGATCGCATCAGATCGCTGGAGCTGTTCGGCGCCGAAGTTCTCCCCGCGTTGCGAGACACGGCGGTCACCGCCGCCGCCTGAGGAGGCCAGTCATGACGCTGCCCGAAACCCGCAATCCGCAACTCGAGAAGGTGATGGAGCAGTATCGCGAGCTCGCGAACTCGGCCCGCGACGCGAAGAGCCCCGCCGAAGTCCGCGCCGCGCTCGATCGCCATTTCGGCGCGTTCCCGAGCGCTTCCAGCGTCAAATGCGAGCCGGTTAGCGCCGGCGGCGTGAAATCGGAATGGATCGCCGCGCCCAATGCCGATCGCGAACGCGTGATTCTTTATCTCCACGGCGGCGGCTACGCCGCCGGCTCGATCGCATCGCATCGCGAGATTGCGGCGCGCCTGTCGAAAGCGGCATCCGCGCGATGCCTCGTCGCCGATTATCGCCTTGCGCCGGAAAACCCGTTTCCGGCGGCGGTCGATGATGCTGTCGCGGCTTACAAATGGCTGGTCGACAACCAGCGCTGCCAGCCCGCCAAGATGGCGATTGCGGGCGATTCGGCGGGCGGCGGACTCACGGTTGCGACGCTGGTCGCGTTGCGCGATTCAGGCGCGCCGCTCCCGGCCGCGGCGGCCTGCATCTCACCGTGGGTCGATCTCGAAGCGACGGGCGCGTCGATCGACATTAACGCGAAGGTCGACCCGCTCGTGTCGCGCGAAGTGTTGCTGATGTTCACGCAGATGTACGTTGGCGATCGCAACCCGCGCATGCCGCTGGCGTCACCGCTTCACGCCGATTTGCACGGCCTCCCGCCGCTCCTGATCCAGGTCGGTTCCGGAGAGGTGCTGCTCGACGATGCGCGCCGGCTCGCCGAGCGCGCCCGTGCCGCCGGCGTCAAGGCGGAACTCGAAATCTGGCCCGACATGCCGCACGTATGGCATTGGTGCGCGCCGGTTCTTGACGAGGGCCAGCGCGCGATCGAGCGCATCGGCGAATTCGTCCGCCAGGCGACCTAGCTGGTGTAGTGTCTTGTTAATTAATTGCGTCCGCATTTGGGTCGTTCGGAGCGAGGCTCGTTGACCGGTGCGGCCATCCTGAGCCGCAGGCGAACCTTCAGGGCGGGCGAAGTCGAAGAGCGAAGCGATACTGCCGAATCAGATGGGAATCGTAAGCATCCTTTTAACGAGCATTGTATCCCGCTCCTCTATGATAGGACCTTCAATGCTTGACCGCCCCAAGGGCCAATCCTTCAAATCACCACTTCACGGACAGTTGCGGGCCGGGCGGTAGCCGGCAGCTTCGGCGGCCTGCGGACTCGGGAACGGGACGCGGTTGCTCGGCGAGATGGCACTGTAGTACGGGCAAGCCGGCCATTCGAAAACGTGGCTTCGACTGTCTTCCACGACCGGGCCGGTGGTCGGCTCGCTCGTGGTGCGGCACCGGTTGCAGAGATTAACGCGGCAGAGAGCGCTGCCCACGATAAGAACTTCAATCCTTGAGCCGTACGCGCGTTCCTCGGTCGGCGACCTCGCGCCACGCTCCCCGGCCAATCTCGGTCATCGAAGATCGTCGGGTTTGTAGATTGTCAGCCACGGTACCGCGTCGAAATCTTCGTCGAGCGTGGCGAGCGCTTCGATCCCGTATAGATCCGCGGCAGCAAGAATCAGCGAATCGTTTGTGAGCAGGCCATAGCGGCTTCTCAGGACGCTTGACCGTTTAAATCTGGCTTCATCCAGTTCCAGCGGCAGCACACTGATCGTCAGGATTTCATCGATAAACGCCTGGTAGCGGCGGAGCCTGGCCAGAGCGTCTCGCTTGCGGCGCAAGGCTGACGCCGACTCGCGAGTAATCAGTCCATCTTCGAACGCCTCGGCTACCATTCGGCGGTGGCAGACCTCGCTCAAAACTTCGAACGTCGTGACGCCAATTACCTCCTCTTTCGCGCAGCGTTCCAGTAAGGTTTCGCACTCGGCGGATTGAGCGCTCGCGGTGTAGATGAAGATGTTGGCGTCGATCAGAATTGGAGTGCCGGACGGGATCGCCGGCAGCGGTCTGACTGGCACGGTCTAATAATCCTCAACGTCCGCATCCTGCGCTATCCATTTGAGCGTTTCGCGGTCGAGCTTGAGGCTCTTTCGCAACTTGTCGAGCGCCTGCAGTCCTGCCCTGATGCGCTCCTGGCGTCCCTCAGCTCCGAAGCGCCGCTCGATCATTCGGACAAGTTCCGGTGCACGACTTCCCGGAGCCAGCTCCGCGGCATACGCCGCGCACGCGCGAAGATCCTCCTCTTCGAGACCGGGAGTCCGCCTAAGAATCTCGTCCTCCGAGAGACCGGCGGAGATGCCTTCGAGAATCTTTAGAACCTCTACGCCACTATCACGCAGCGACGGTCTTCCGGGCTCCTTCTCGCTTATTCTGGCAAGAAGCTCAGGACGCGTCATGGCTCCTCCGCTGCAAAGCCTTGTAGCCGGCGACAATCCTGTTGGTCTCGTCAACGACGTGGCGCAACGCTCCCATCTGGCGAGCCGCCGCATCCTGCGACACGCCGGGTAGGATCAAGCGATCACCTCTTACGAACGCGCCTTGGGCGAAGTCGGCCGGGATTGCCCGTTCTACCACAGCCAGAATCCATGCCTGACCAAAGAAACGCACCCATTCTTCCGGCGGAACTGAGGACAGCTTCACAGACACAGCGCCTGCGGGTGACGCCTGATCCAAATCGAAGCCAACAATTTCGATTAGCGCCATTGTCAGGAAAGCATACCCTTTTGTCGTCGAGCCGGCGAGTTACACGGGGCGCCAGCTTATCCCTTATCCGGCCCCTTTTGTCTGCCACCTGCGCGCGTGGCGCGATCCGCTGAACGTGCCGAAGTCGAACCGAGATAGCGACGAGGTCGCTCAACGCTGGCGGCAACAAAATGCTCTTCGTCGAGCGCGAGAGTGATATCGAGCCTTCGCTGACGAAGGATCTGCAGCGCATCTATGATTCGCACTGTAACGCTGTGCGCTCGCAAATCGACCTTCGGATTATCGGCGTGATCTGTCATGTATCCACGCCGGTCCTCGTGCAAACTAAGAGACGCCTCATCGCGGCTTCCCAATTCGATGTCTTCCTTGGGGATCATCTCCGAAAGGTTCTTCCCGTCACGGCGGACGAGCTCAAGGCGCTCTTGGATCGCCTTAAGGGTTCTCAGTTCCCAGCGGGAACGACATAACGCCGGATGCCGCGACCTCAAACATCGCTTTAACTCACGGATTCGTTCCGCCCGTTCCGAGGCGCTCTATTCCAACGCCGCGGGGTGCCATTCCCATTGCGGTCAAGGAACTTGTTACGGCCTGCGGCGGCAGACTTCGAGCAGCGAGGCGGCGCAGGCCCTGTTGGCTCGTGTATAAGCGATCGTTCCGAACACGAACTGCCGGTCCGCTTCTGCCCGCGATGTGCCGAAGGAATCGCAATTACCCGCGGCGGTTCCTTGTGCCTGAACTCGCGTGGCAAATGACGCCAAGACGGCTTGCGCGACCCGCTCATCACGATCGCGCGTTCGATGACGTGGTCGGGCCGACGATCATCCTGAAGTCCGCTGGCAGCCTCCCGAAGCTGCCCCTTTCTTCCTTTCAGGCAGACAGGCGCCGACGGTCTAAGCCGAGGCGCGGGTCGATTCGGCGGCTGCCGAATCGAGCCCATACAGACGCATCGCGTTGTCGCGCAGGATTCTGTCCCGGTTCTGAGCGGTGAGATCGGTGCGCTTGCGAATCGAATGCAGGTTCTCAGGATACTCCGCGTCCCAATGCGGGAAGTCCGAGGCAAAGACCAGGATTTCATCGCCGTAACGCCGTATCACTTCGGCCAGCGAGCCCTCGCCGGCTTCGATCGAGAAAAACAGGTTGCCGCGACGGATGTACTCGGCGGGATCGTGACGGCATCCGGGCGCTTCGACCTTCGCGCGCTTCTCCCATTCCTCGTGCATCCGATCGATCCAGTACGGCATCCAGGTGCAGCCCGCCTCCATGAAGCCGATGCGCAGCCGCGGAAACCGTTCCGGCACGCCGCTGAAGATGATGCTGGTGAGCTGCATCATCTGTGCGAACGCATGCGAAATCGTGTGAACCTCGATGAACGAGTCGAAGCCGTCGGCGCCGAAATAATGCGGCCCGCGGACCGTCGCATGCACGGCCAGCATGCAGCCGAGCCGCTCCGCCTCTTCGTAGATGGGCCAGTAATCGCGATGGCCGAGCGGCTTGCGCAGGCCGACCGCGGGGAGCATCGCGCCGGTCGCGCCGAGCTCGCGCGTCGCGCGCCGCAGCTCCTTCACCGCCTCGCCGACATCCTGAAACGGCAGCAGCGCGACGCCGGTCATCCGCGCGTCAACCTGATGATAGCGATGGAAGAAGTAATCGTTGTAGCCGCGGCATAGCGCAACTGCAAAATCCGGGTCGCGCACCCAGCCGATGCCGAGCCCCTGTGTCGGATAGAGAATCGCGTGGCTGAGCCCGCCTTCGTCCATCAATTCGAGCACCGCGCGCGCGTCGAACTGCCATCGGCCGAGCGTGCCGCGCAGCGAGCGATCCCATCCGTCGCTCGAAAAGTACGATCGCGCGCCGCGCGCCGGCCCGTAGTCGCGGTAGGCGGGATCGATGAATTCGGCTAACTGATCGACCGTTTCGATAATGTGGCCATCGGCATCAATTGGGTTCACGTTCATCGGATCCTTCTCCATCCGCCGCGCGGTTCGTCTCGTTCGACAAGTCCGGACCTTGAGAACTCTGTCAAAAGCGGCCCACAGCGTCCAGTGATGACGCTGGCCGATCGCAAAGCCTCGCGTCTATTTCGAGGCGAGCACTTCGAGCGTGCGCAGATCGGGGCGCAGTCCGCCGGCCGGATCGAGCGCGAGGATACAAACCTGGTCAGCGCCGGCGTTGCGATGCTCGTTGAGACGGGCGCGGAGCGCGTCCTTGCCGCCCCACGCAACGATCGCATCGACGAGAAAGTCGCTGCCGCCCTCGACGAGATCGCGTTGATCGAAACCGAGGCTCATTAGAAATTTCGAGTAGCCGGGAATGCTGAGATAGAAGGCCATATAGTCGCGCACGCAGGTCCGTGCCTTGTTCGCATCCGATTCGAGGAGCACCGCCTGCTCGACGATCAGCCGCTTGCCCGGCCCGAGCAGCCGGCGCGCATGCGCGGTATACGCGGGCGTGACGAAGTAGGTGAGCGCGCCATCGGCAAGCCGGCCCGCGAGCTCGAGCATTTTGGGGTTCTGCGCGCCGATCACGATCGGCGGAACGGGGGCCGTGCCGGCAGCGGTGTATTTGAATGCTTTCAGCGCGCCGACGTATTCGGCCATGAATGCGAGCGGCTTGCCGTAAGTCCCGCCACGCATCGCGACGCTGACCGGATTGTTGACGCCGATTCCGAGCGCGAAGCGATCGCCAGAAAGTTCGGCGTTGGTCCGCGCCCCAGCCGCGATCGTTGGCGCCGGGCGGGCCCAGACGCTGGCGACGCCGGTTCCGATGATCATGCGCTTGGTGCGTGTCAGGAGAGAGGCGGCATGGACGAGGGCGTCCCGGCCCAGCGGGCCTTCTGTAAACCACAGCGCTTGGTAGCCGAGTTCCTCGACGCGCTGCGCGAACGCGCCGGCTTCTGCGATGCTCATCGTATCGAGAAAGGCAAAAACGCCGAGGCCGGTGAATTCCATGGGACGCATCATCGCGCGCTGCGGGCGCAGCGATCAAATGCGAATCCCGTTAAAGCTACTTCGCGAACGTGCCCGTGAGATAAAGGATGTTGTTAATCCCGCCGGGTGTAAGGTTGTGTCGAGCACGCAACGATCGTGCATCAGTAGCCGAACCGTTTAAGAGCGCCGCGATCGCCGCGCAGGCGGGCCGCAGAACGCGATCCGCACTCGCGCATGGTGTAGCATGGGCGGGCGATGGAACGTTTGCCAATTATCTTTGTGAGCCACGGATCGCCAAGCCTCGCGCTCGAGGATTGTCCGGCGCGCGACTTCATGATGCGGCTCGGGCGCAACCTTGGCGCGCCGCGCGCGATCGTCGCCATCTCGGCGCATTGGGCGACCCGCGAACCTGCGGTCACCGGTGCTGTCAATCCTGAAACAATTCATGACTTCTACGGCTTTCCCGATGCGCTTTACCGCATTCGATACGCGGCGCCCGGCGCGCCTGAGATCGCCGAAAATGTAGCGGAGCTGCTTGGCGCGGCCGGATTCAAATGCGCAATCGATCAGCGGCGCGGCCTCGACCATGGCGCGTGGAGTCCGCTGCTGCTGATGTACCCGGAGCCGCGAATCCCGGTAATCCAGGTGGCGCTCCAGCCGCATCGCGGCGCAGCGCATCATCTTGCGTTGGGCGCAGCCATCGCGCCGATTCGCGACGCCGGGGTTCTGATCTTCGCCAGCGGCGGCGCAACCCACAATCTCGGTCAGATTCGCGGACCATCCAACACGCCTGCGCCGCGATGGGTCAGCGAGTTCTCGGATTGGCTGACGGCAACGATCACGGAAGGCCGCACGCGCGATCTGGTTGATTATCGCCAGGTCGCGCCATATGCCGCGGAGAATCATCCGAGCGAGGAGCATTTCTTGCCGCTCATCGTGGCGGCGGGAGCGGCGGGCGAGGGCGCGCGCGGCCGGTCCATCCATGCGAGCTACACCTACGGTGTGTTGAGCATGGCATCGTACGCTTTCGATTGATTAAGCCGGAAAAAGGGCGGCCGGGCTATTTTTGCGACGAGGGTTGGGGGAGCCCCGACGTCAATAGCCCGGCCTGCTTGGGGACAGGTGCTACTGCTTCTTGGGACGGGAAAGCAGCGCAGGCATGCGTAAGAGCAACGTTTGTGCCTAATAAAGATCGTCGGGGAATCAAGTGTTTTTTGGATCAACGCTTTTCGTGAAATGCGAGAAAAGCCCGCGAATGACGTCGGTTTGGGCAGTTAAATGCATGAAATTGCAGGCGATTCGCATCATGCGAAGGTTTCCGGATACGACGAAATGGCCGAGTTCGGTACGTGGAAGCCGCAGTTGAGACTCGATAAGAGCTGTGTTAATCGGTAAAAGTTCGGGGCGTGGCGCAGCCTGGTAGCGCACCTGCCTTGGGAGCAGGGGGTCGGCCGTTCAAATCGGCTCGCCCCGATTTCGCGCCAGTAGCTCAGGTGGAAAGAGCAGCGGCCTTCTAAGCCGCGGGTCAGGGGTTCGAATCCCTTCTGGCGCGCGCCACGAAATCTGCTCGGTTGAAATTGATCAAACGAGTTTGAGTTGGCAAGTTTGAATCGATCGGGGATGGTGAGTGTAGCTCAGTTGGTAGAGCATCGGGTTGTGGCCCCGGTGGTCGAGGGTTCGAGTCCCTTCACTCACCCCACAATATCCGCTATCTAAGACGCTTTCCGGGGTGGGCCGTTAGCTCAGTTGGTAGAGCAGCTGACTCTTAATCAGCGGGTCCGGAGTTCGAGTCTCCGACGGCCCACCAAAAATCTTCCGTAGATTAACTGCGTTGCCGCCCGGCTTGGTTCTGTTGTGAGCGGGCGGGGTGGGCGCAGTTGCCAGTTCCCGTTCGACAGCATCGGCATCGCAACCGTCCCGAAGGACGCGAAATGAGTCATTGATAAGACCCGCGAGAGCCTGCAGCGGCAGGGGCACAATGCAGACACGAGGGCGTCTGGATTGAACGCAAATGGCTGCCTATTTGTTAATTTTCGGCGCGACCGCGTCCGAAAGGAAAATGTAAAGTTTATATTATTACCAGTGTAATTTTAGCTGTTACCGCGCGATTTTCTTCTGCATGCTCTCGCATGGACCAGTCGCCACGGACCTCCTATACCATTTTTATACGAGTTCTATTTTTTAATTACTCGGCTGGCATCGGAGTTGCGAGCCACCGATCTGTTTGTTTTCGCGGCGTTAAGGTTCGGTTAAGCCGAGATCGGTCATTTCCGAAGCTCATCGAGAGTTACTTCTCAGATAAGAAAGTGGCGTGACTTCACAAGGTTTCAGGCGGGCGACCGTGATTTCACACCGCCCATGGTCTTCAAGAGGATTCTATCGGATGTCCATACTCGACACTTTTCGAAACGCTGAGTTCCGTGACACATCCATCCTTGGGACTCACGGGCTGCTAAATCCGCAAAATTCATGGATCGCTTCACGCAAGTGCATCGTCTGCGGTTCGACAGCGCCGGTCCGCGAGATCCTTCCAAACTGGGGTGTCTGGTGTCGATGCGAAGGCTGCGGGCTTGAGTTTGCGGATCCTTCGAGTCTTCCAGAACCGCCGACCGAGGTTTTTAACCGAGCGTATAGCGGCAAGGAGTCGGACTGCGGGATGGAGGAGTTTGCGTACCGCGCCTCCATTCGTCACGCCCTGGTCAATCACCCCGATCTCTGGTTTTTCAATCCGGCGGCAATCAGGGAAGTGCTCGATTTTCTCCATCGGCGGGTTCCGCCAGGCGGTACAGTTTTCGAAATCGGATCGGGGCTCGGCTTCTTTCTCCATCTGCTCAGAAGAGAGGGCTTTAATCCCGTCGGTCTCGATGTTGCGCAGGTGGTGGTCGATCTGGCTCGCGCGGACGGTTTCAAGATATGGCATGGCACGCTGGATTCAGTTCCACCGGACTTCGTGAAGCCCGACGCAATCGTTTCGCTATTCGTCCTGCATCATCTCGACGCGCCGATCGATTTTTTTCGACTGCTCCGCAAGCGATGGCCGTCGGCGCCGATTGCGATTGCCGAATATGGTCAGGTCGGACCGAACAGCGTTGCTGCATATCCGCCGCGTACGCTTCATCGATGGAACTCGAAAGCGCTCGCGCTCGCGATGCGTCAGACCGGATACAAGGTGCAGACAATTGACGTAAGTTCGAGCGGCAACGAGCATCCGGTGCTGCGCCCAATACGATTTGTCATGCGACACACAGTGATCGTTCCGGCCGTGTTCCGCGCGGCAAAAGTTATTCAGCGGCGATTCATGCCCAGGATTCTCAAACCTCTGAAACAACCAGGCTATACGATCGTTGGATTGGGCGAGCCGCCGGAAACCTCTTCGGGGACTGGCGATGGGAGCGACGGCAATGCAGCGAAGCTTTCGCAGTGAAGTGAGTCACCAAACAGCCGAGTCATCGGCAAGCTAGGTGTCCGAGAAGCCGTTCGTTCCGGGATCACGTCGGCGAAGGAAGAGCGGTTCAACGCCGGTCGCTTTGAATATCTGCGACGTGAAAGGCAGTATCCTTTGCTCGATCCCTTCAAATGTCCGTCACTTTCTGATTTTCCGCGCAATCCTTTTCAGTATCGCTGTTGTTTGGCTGCGCCCGATGGCCGTTCAAGCGCAAACCGCCGCGGTCGTAATCAATTCGCCGACAAATGGACAGATCGTCTCAGGCACAGTCAGCATCGTGACGCAGTATCAGTCGCCGGTGACGTGGGAGAATGTTTACATCGACGGCAAGTATCTGGCCTCTTCTCCGCCGAGCACCTTCAGTTGGGATTCAACGAGTGTTGTAAACGGTTCCCATACCATCAGCGTGGCCGGCAAGAATTCGACGGGCGTAGTAGCTACCGCAGCGGTAACGGTGACGGTTGCCAACGGCACGCCGACGCCGACACCTACGGCCACATCGACAACGCCTACTGCAACGCCGACTGGTGCAACCCAGACCCCCACCGCCTCCGCGACGCCGTCGGCGGACGTGGTCATCGTATCGCCCGTTAATGGCGCTACGGTTTCGGGCATAGTCAGCATCGTGACGCAGTATCAGTCGCCGGTGACGTGGGAGAATGTTTACATCGACGGCAAGTATCTGGCCTCTTCTCCGCCAAGCACCTTCAGTTGGAATTCGACGAGCGTTGCAAATGGCGCCCACACCATCACCGTGGCCGGCAAGAATTCGAGCGGAGTCATAGCTACCACGACGATTACGGTCACGGTTCAAAACACCGGCACGCCGACGCCGACACCTACGGTCACATCGGTTCCGACCTCGACCGCCACCCCAAGCAGTACGCCAACGCCGACAGCAACATTAACATCGACTGCGACACCGACCTTGACGGCGACCCCAACCAGTACTCCGACGCCGGTGACCGTGGCGATCATGTCGCCCTCCAATGCCGCGATCGTAAGCGGTACGGTGAGCATAGCCACACAGGTACAGTCGCCGCCCGTAGTATGGGAGAACATTTATATCGACGGCAAGTACTTCGCGTCTTCGCCGCCGTACACTTTCAGTTGGAATTCGAGCAGCGTCGGCAACGGCAGTCATACGATTCGCGCCGATGGCCGCAATTCGAGCGGGTTAGTGGGCAGCGCTTCGGTTCAAGTCACGGTTCAAAACACCGCCACGCCGATCAAGCATTTGATCCTGATCATCGGGGAAAATCATTCATTCGACAACATGTTCGCCACTTATCAACCCGTCACGGGACAGACGGTGGAAAACCTGCTGTCCGAAGGGATCGTCACTACGACCGGAGGGTTGGGCCCAAACGCGTCGTTGGCGGCGCAACAAACCGCGACCGACACGACTACCTACTCCATCAATCCATCGCAAACGGGTCCGTATTCAACGCTACCCCAACCTAATACGGCTGGTGCGAGCGGGCAGCCTTCTTACGTTCCGGATACGCGCTTTCCGGCGAATCTTCCCAACGGGCCGTTCCAGATCACGCAATACGTGCCTTATACCAATGCCTACGTCGGCGATCCCGTCCATCGGTTCTTCCAGATGTGGCAGCAAATGGACGAGGGTGCGATGGACCTGTTTGTCTGGTCGGCAACTACAGTGGGATGGGGACCTAACTCGAGTCCCACGCCCACGCCGGGAAATACATTTCAAGGCGCGCTTTCGATGGGTTATTACAATATGGCGGCTGGCGACGAGCCACATTTCAAGTTTATGGCTGACAACTACGCAATCAGCGACAACTTTCATCAAGGAATCGTCGGCGGCAGCGACGCAAATATGTACTGGTATCTCCGTTCCGACGCGCTATTCGCAAATTCCAACTGCACTCCCACAGTTCCGTCAGCCTCATTGATCGAAAATCCGAATCCCCAAGCCGGGACCAATAACTTTTACATTCAGGAAGGTCCGCTCGGAGGAGCCTATGTCAATTGTGCGGACGTTACGCAGCCGGGGGTTGCGGCAATAATGAATTACCTGAATTCCTTGCCTTACCCGCCGTTTCGCGGAGGAAACTGCGCGGCGAATACCTACTATCTCGTCAACAACACACCGACGGGCGGCACGACGCCGAGCGGATGTTCGCAGACCATCACCGGCGCCTTGAACGCGATCGGCGTGAGCACGAAGTATTACGGACAGGAGTTTGGCGGCGGCGTTAGTTCGGATCAGGTGCTCACTGACATCGCGAACAATGCCATTCCGGTGGTATCGATTGTCGGTCCCGACTCGGCTGAATCCGGCCATCCGGGATACTCGACGTTGTCCGGCTTTGAGAATTTCGACATGCAGGTGGCAAATGCCGTGTACAATAACTCATCGCTGTGGCCAAACACCGTGGTCATGATCACGACTGACGAAAGCGGCGGATATTATGATTCAGGCTATGTTCAGCCAATCGACTTTTTCGGCGACGGGCCGCGCATCCCGCTGATCGTTATTTCACCGTATGCGAAGCAGGGATTTATCGATCATACCTATTACGACGCCAGCTCGGTTTCGAAGTTTATAGAGAAGAACTGGGGTTTGGGACCGTTGTCGGCGCGGACCCGTGATAATCTTCCGAACCCGACTTTGTCGAGCGATCCGTATCAACCCGGAAATCCCCCGGCGATCGGCGATCTGATGAATTTGTTCGATTTCAGCAATTTTAGAAGCAACGCTCCGGCAATACAGTAGACGAGAAAATTCGAAGCGAAACGGCAGAACAGCTCGATTGGCGGAATTCAAATGGACTATTGGCGATATGTCGCTGGAGATGCGGTGCTGGAATGCGCTGCGTGGCTGCGCAAACATAAAGCGCTGCAGTTATGGGGGACCGCAATCATTGCGGGGTTGTTGTGGATGCTCGTGTTTGGCCGGGTTGTGAGTTTCGCGAAAATCGTTGCAGCGATCGTGGCGGCGTACGCCGTTTTTTGTCTGGGGGCGTATGTTTTTCGGCTGCTCGCGATGCCGGCCGAGATTTATCGTCGCCAGATCAAGGTAATCAGAGCGCTGGAGCGTCAGTTGGTTTCGCCGGCGCCGGCGCCGATGACGGACCAGTTGCAGCATATACGTCGGATCCTTCTGGAATGCCCCGATATCGCGGAGACATGGGTTTCGGAACTACTCGATCGATGCCGGCGGGCGCCCAACCGGCCGCCGCGCGGACTGGTAGAGTATCCGGCGGCCATCGAGGCGGCCGCTGAAAAAGGTTGGCTGAGCGTGCTGGAACGGCGATCCTTCGAATATACCGATTACTACGGCGATTGGTTTGCCCAGGACCTGCGCATCCGGATAGATCGCTCGAAAATCCGCGACGCAGCTACATTCCCGGGGATAGCGTGATTTCGGACTCGAAGATCCGCATTGTGACCTGAGCACGCGCTTTCTGTCGCTTCGCCGACTCCGAACCACACGGGCATGACCGCAGGTCGCGCCGATTGAAATAATTATGGCGCACGAAAGGACTGAGGTCGCGCTTGCGCTTGGAATCTTCGTTGGCGCAAAATTCGATCATCAAACCAGCTCGGCTGCTGGGGCTGGCGCCGACAGGGAGGCAAGAGGATGGACATCACCGGAATCGACGCGATCCGCTACGGCACTACCGATCTCGATGATTCGCGCCGCTACCTGAGCGATGTTGGATTGAAGGAAGTCGAGCACGGCGCGGCCGGATGCCGCTTCGTTACGATGGACGGCGGCGAGGTCGAAGTGCGTTCAGTTACCGACGCCGGCCTGCCGCCAACGACCATTTCCGGCGCCACCATACGCGAAGTGGTATGGGGCGTTGTTTCCCCGGCGACTCTCGATCGTATCGGCGCGGAACTCGAAAAAGACCGCAAGGTGACGCGCGATCCCGACGGCACTCTGCACAGCCACGACGCGACCGGCTTCGGAATCGGCTTTCGCGTGACGCGTGTGAAACCGCTCAGCCGCGATGCCGAGCCGCCGGTGAACCTGCCGGGCGCCGAGCCGCTGCGCATCGATCGTCGAATTGAGTTTCCCGACTACGTGTGCGTGCGTCATATCGGCCACGCGGTATTTTACGTGCCCGATTACCGGGCCGCGCGGGATTTCTATCTCAACCGGCTCGGCTTTCGGCTCTCCGATGCATTCATCGGCGCGGGCGCCTTCATGCGATGCCAGCGTAACCCGCAACATCATTCAATTTTCATGCTGCAGGGCGATCCGCAACGCGCCCCGCGCATGGCGGCTCATCATGTCGCGTTCGAAGTCGGCGACTTTCACGAGGTGATCGTGGGCGGCAACGCGCTGATGAAGAAGGGATGGAAGAGCGAGTTCGGTCCGGGCCGCCATATCATCGGTTCGAACTATTTCTGGTACTTCAGGACGCCGTGTGGATCGGCCAGCGAATACTACGCCGACATCGACTATCTGACCGAGGCGTGGAAGCCGCGCGAATGGGACTTCACGCCCGAGGTGGTCTACGGTTGGATGCTTTCGGCTGCTGAACCGAAAGAGGCGGCACGCGGTTCGTCGGCCGCATTCACGGCCGCGAAGCTGTCCTAGCGGTACATCTGAGATCCGGTTCGTTTTGGAAATTGCCGGGCCGCGATTCCGCGGGCGCAATCAGCTACCGGACCTTGCTCACATAGGAGTCGATCGGGCGTACGATTCGCCCCTCGGCTATCGGTACGCATTCGGGCGGAAACTCCTGCACGATCTCGACCGTCGCTTTGGCTTCAATGATGAACTTATCGAGATGCCGCATCGCTCGGGTCGGGAGATCGTGCAACACCATCAGCGTCCATGGCCGCCGTTCGATTTCAGCGAGCGCCGTCGCGGGCCAGCGATCGGGCTCGACCCAGTCACGCGGCACGCAATTCCATAGCACGCAAGTGTATCGATGGCGTACGATGTAATCGAGCGCGGCTGGGCTCAGCAGACGATTGTCGAGACTGCCTCCACCGATCGGACGGAAGAAGCGGTTTGGATGCGCGAGCCGGCCGAGCAGTTTCTGCGTGCGGCCGATCTCTTCTTCGGGCGCATCCGGTTCGTGCCGCATCCCGAGCGGTATCGAATGGCTGTATGTATGATTTCCGATCCAGTGACCCTCGGAAAACGCTCGTTCCGTCAGTGAACGTCGCGCGGGATCGGCGAGTTTGTGGCCGAGGACGAAGAATGAAGCGCGGACGCTGTGTTCCCGTAGAACATCCAGAACCATCGGCGTTACATCCGGTTCCGGACCGTTGTCGAAGGTGAGTGTCAGCTTACGCAATTATGCACCGTTGGTCCGCAATGGGCCTTGGAAGCGTATGGCATTCAATAGAGGGTCCGCAGCATCTCTCAGCAAGAGCCAGTCGCACAAGATATCCTGCGGCGCGTGTTATCGCTTGACTATGCCGATGGACTTCAATTTGCTGTTTTTTTTCTTGGGTAACTGTTAAATACTGGTTTCGTCACCGTAAATTTGCTTAGCTGGTTGTCATGGAAGAAACGCGGAAAAGCGAGAAAAAGGCACCCCGCGTGCTCACTGTGAGAGAGCTGGCCGACTACCTGCGGGTTCACCCCAGTACGGTTTACCGTCTGCTCCGGACAAATCAACTGCCCGGCTTCAGGATCGGCAGTGACTGGCGCTTCAATGTCGAAGTGATCGACCAATGGTGCACCAGGGAAGGAGCCAGCGCATCACGCGGAGCCCGGGGCCGGCGCAAGCGGGCGAGCAACGAGTAACCGTCCGCCCCGCGACCTGGCGGCGGAGTGGGGGGCTCGTCCTATCAGCGCAGCGGCCCATCAGCGACCGCCCAACCATCTATTCACGGTAGGCAGGCGAAGCCTGCCCGCTCCCCTGCGGCCTAGCGCGCCCAGCGGCGGCGTGATTGTCGAAATTGTGTCGAGGGGTGATTGCAGTCCACGCCCCGACCGAGCACAATCCTTCAATCAATGACGGAACCTTCGGACGCGGCGCACTTCAGGTTGCTTTACGATCTCGGTTGCGCCTTTTCGGCGAAGATCGATCTTCCTGAACTCATCCCGTTCGTAATTGCGAAATGCCGCGAGGCGCTCGACGCCGAGGGCGTTTCCGTGATGCTCCTCGATCAGGAACGCAACGAACTCTACTTCCCATATGTCTCGGGTGAAGATGCTCGAGTCAGAGATCGATTGAGCCACCTCCGTTTCCCGAGCGACGTCGGCATCGCGGGCGCAGCGCTCAAGAGCGGGCGTGCGATCCTGGTCAAGGATGCGCAGAACGATCCGCGCTTCTATCCCGGCGTCGATCGCGAAACCGGCATCACCACGCACAGCATCATCGCGGTGCCGCTGGCCTCCGGGCGCGGCAAGATCGGCGTGGTCGAAGTGGTCAACCGTCGCGGCGGCGCATCGTTCACCGATCAGGACCTTCACTTCCTTGAGGCAGTTTCCGGCAGTATCGCGATCGCGATCGACAACGCGCAGCTTTACGCGAAACTGCGCGACTCTGAGCAGAATCTCCGCACCCAGGTGGGCGTCTTGCGCCGCGACCTTGCCCGCAACGACCTGTTCACTGAGATCGTCGGCACGGGGCCGCGAATGGCCGAAGTCTTCCGCCTGATGGAGAGCGCAGCGGCCTCGGCGATCACGGTGCTGATCGAAGGCGAGACCGGCACCGGCAAGGAGCTGGTGGCGCGCGGAATCTATCGGGCGAGCGCCCGCAGCGAAGCGCCTTTCGTCGCGGTGAATTGTGCAGCGGTTCCAGAGACGCTGCTGGAGAGTGAGCTGTTCGGCCATCGGCGCGGGTCCTTCACCGGCGCGGTGCGCGATAACCCGGGTCTGTTTCGGGCGGCTGATGGCGGGGTCGTGTTCCTCGATGAAATCGCCGATATGCCGACGCCGATGCAGGCCAAGTTGTTGCGCGTCCTCGAGGAGGGCGAGGTCGTACCGGTCGGAGAGAGCTTTCCCTCCAAGGTGGATGTGCGGGTGCTGGCGGCGACCAATCGCGATCTGCGCGCCGAGATGGAAAACGGAGCGTTTCGCGAGGATCTCTACTACCGGCTCGGCGCGTTCGCCATCAAGCTTCCGCCGCTGCGCGAGCGGCGCGAGGATATACCGCTGCTCGCCAGCCGCTTTATAAGCATCGCTTCGGAACGGCATCACAAACGCGTGAGCGGCATCGATCAGAGCGCGCTCGATTTGCTGGTGTCATTCGATTGGCCGGGCAACATCCGGCAGCTTCGCAATGAGATCGAGCGAGCGGTGGCGCTGACGCGCGATGGCGAAGCGATCGCGGCCGACTACTTTTCACCGGTCGTGCGCGGCGCGCCGGATCATCTTCCCGGCCCGAATGGGCAGAAGAGTGCGCCGCGCACGGTCGGTCGGGCAGGGTCGGAACGTGCGTCCACGACTGAGGCCGGCAAGCCGCTCCGCGAGGCGCGCGCCGCGTTCGAGGCCGAGTACATCAGCGAGGTTCTTGCGCGCAACCAGGGTAATGTTTCGAAGGCGGCACGCGCGCTGGGAATTTCGCGACCGGCGTTGCAGGAGAAGATGAAGCAGTACGCGCTCCGCTAACTTTTCTTGGCACCGATGCCAAGCGGCGCCGTCTGATTTTTGTCGCTCGCGATCGCTCGGCCCCTCGATTTATAAGTAAAATCAAGCGCTTAGCCTTATCGAATAATTCGGCATGACCGTTGCTCCTCGCTTCAAACGAGGAGTCGTAAAGGGGTCATGCAAACGTATCCACAGGAACGACGGAACCTACGCCGCGCTGACCGCAGTCGTCGGCTCGGAAATTGCCGTCAAGGCAACATCGAGAGCGCATTGCTTAAGATCGCCTCCGTTCGCTTTCAGGCGTTTCGTGATCGGTTCGGCCGCGACCCGTACCCGGACGAGCCGCTGTTCTTTGATCCTGGCATGGATCATCCTGTGGCGCCCGGGTCGGCCGTGATGCGCACGCAATTGCTCGCGGCGGCATCGGCCACGCGCTCGGATCAGGCGACGCTGCTCAAATACTTCGGACTCGAGTAACGACTATAACAGGCGGGCGATTCGCTCAGGCCTCCCCACGCTTTCTGAGCGAACGCCTGCCTGCATCAATAAGGTTGCAGCCCTAACTTCTGCTGGATGTTATGCACAATCGCGGCTGTGGACTGAGCAACATCGACCACAATCGCGTCAGTCGGCTCTTCGAGCGTATCGAATTGACTCGTGAGCAGATCCCGGCTCATGAAATGACGCCGTCGGCGGGTGAGGCGGCGCGAGATTAGCTGCGGCTCACCCTTCAGATATACCAACTTGACCGCGGCCGGATTTACAATCAGCCGCTCGCGATAAGATCGCTTCAGAGCGGAGCAGGCGACCACTGCATTGATTTTGTTTTTGATCGCATCCTCGAGCAGCGTGCGGACCGCTTCGAGCCACGGCCGGCGATCCGCGTCGCTCAGCGCGATACCGCGGCGCATCTTCTCGATATTTGCCGTGGGATGCAAATCATCGCCGTCAAAAAATTGCCACCCTAGCTGATGAGCGAGCTGCTTGCCGGTGGTGGTCTTGCCGGCGCCTGACACGCCCATCAGGAGGATCACCATGAAAGCGATTTCCGCTGAAACGCGACGCCGCTACTCGTTTACCACCGCCATCAGATCGATCTCGACCAGAAAGGCTGGGTTCGAGAGCCGCGTAACGCCAATCAGCGTGCTGGGCGGCGGCCAATCCTTGTCGAAGAATGACGGCACGGTGGGATCGGCGAGCACCTTCATGAACTCGTCGACATCGAGCACGAACATCCGGCGATAGACCACGTCCTTCCAGGTACCGCCGACGGCCTTGAGTTGGATGTCGAGATTCTCCATCACCTTCAGGTACTGCGCGCGATAGTTTCCGGGCGCGACTGGTTTGTAATTTTCATCCGACGGCGTCTGCCCGGCGATAAAAAGAAACTTACACGGTCCTTTAACAGTAACGACGCGTGTGAAGGCGGGATGCTTGTAGAGGCCGGGCGGATTGATGAATTCTCGTTCCATGGCTTGATCACCTCCAAGCGATTTTTCGATTTGGCGACGCCGGGTTCGATCGTCGGCTCGTGACTGTAACGGCGCGTGAAGCTTTTCGTCAAACCGATTTTCCCAGACCGCGCCGCTATGTTATTAGGCGGAACAGCTTGAATGATCGCCGCCGCCGGCGACCCGTCAGGAGCTTCCTAATGTCGATGAAGGGCGTTTCCATTGGCAGCCTCGTGCAGCCCGACCGGGTGCATCGAAGTCTCTACGTCGATCCGGAACTCTTCGAGCGTGAGCTCGATCAAATTTTCGGTCGCGCCTGGCTTTACGTCGGCCATGAAAGCCAGGTGCCGAACCCCGGCGATTACATCACCACGCAGCTCGCCCGTCAGCCGGTGATCATGGTCCGGCACACCGATGGAGCCATCCGGGTGTTGCACAATCGATGCTCTCATCATGGGTCGATGATCGCCGGCGACCGATGCGGCCACGTGGCCAGCGTCTTCACCTGCATGTATCACGGCTGGACGTTTCGCACCGACGGCTCCCTGGTTGGCGTACCGGTTCCCGAAGATTACGAAGGCACGGGGTTCGATGTGCGCAACCCGCGCAATGGTCTCGGGAGCGTCGCGCGGGTTCACAATTACCGGGGTTTCGTTTTCGCGAGCCTGGCGGCCGAGGGTCCTGAATTCACGCAGTTCGCGGGCGGCGCGTTGCTGGGCTTCGACAACATGATCGATCGCGCGCCAGACGGCGTTGAAGTGGCGGGCGACTGTTTCCGGGTCATCCAGCACTCGAACTGGAAAATCTTTCTCGAAAACATGTTCGACAACGTCCATCCGCGGATCGTGCATCAGTCATCGGCGCGCGGCGCGAAAACGGCGCAGCAGCGCTTCCCCGCGGGCGCCGCGAATCACATCAGCCTCGAGACCTTTCGGCTGCTGGCGCTCGATCAAAGCTTTATGCAACGGCTCGAAATCGAGAATTACCCGTGGGGCCATTCGAATATGTCGGGCTTCGTGAGCCCGCGCGGCCAAGATGCCGAATGGCTCGCTTATGAGGCGGTGCTGCGCGAGCGACACGGCGAGGAACGGGCCGAACAAATTCTTTCGCGCAACTTCCATCACACGATGATCTATCCGAGCGCGGTGCTGCAGCCATCCTTTCAGCAGCTTCGGATCGTGAAGCCGATCGCCGTTGATCGCACGCAGATCGACATCTGGCTGTTTCGATTGAAAGGCGCGCCAAAGATCGTCTTTCGCAAGGCGCTGTCATACGCGAACGGCGCCAACTCACCGTCGAACATGGTGAGCGCCGACGACTTCGAATCGTACTACCGGGTGCATCAGGGGCTCGCCGGGCCGGGGTCTGACTGGGTCATTCTGAGCCGTCAGATGGGCCGCGATGTGGTCGAGAACGGCACGGTCCGCACGCGGGTTGGATCGAGCGAAGCGTCGCAGCGCAATCAATTCCAAGCGTGGCGCCGCTACATGATTGATGAAGACGGAGACGCGCGATGAGCCCGGCGAAACTCCCCTCGATCCGTGTTTTCGAGGAATTTCTGTTCCGCCAGGCGGACCTGCTCGATAGCCGAAACTGGGACGACTGGATCGCTCTGTTTGCCGACGACGGGGTCTATTGGATGCCGCTTAAACCGGAGCAGCAGGATGCCGAGAACTACCCGTCGATCTTTTTGGAGGACAAGGCCCTGATGGCGGCAAGGGTCGCACGGCTTCGCGATGCCAACGCATGGGGGCAACAGCCGCCGACGCGGACCGTCCATTTGATCGCCAACGTCCGGCTCGACAGCGGAAACGGCAACGGCGACATCGTCGTGCGATCGAACTTCACAGTTGCCGAATTCCGCCGCGACGTGCTGCGCCATCATGCGGGAACATACACGCATCACCTGCGCCGGGCGGGCAAGAGCTTTCGCATTGCGATGCAGCGTGTGGATTTGATCAACTGCGACGGCGTCCACGAGTACAACCTGCAGGTGTTCATCTAAAATGACATTTGGGATATCGGCGCGATCGCGACGTTTTTGCCATGTCGAATCGCTTGGCCAACGTGAGCGATATTCGGCCGAACGATGAGTTTTACTCACTGAAGCGCGGATTGTAGCTGGAGCGGAGAACGCCAGGAGCACGTCGTCCGGCAGGTAGCGTGATCCTGAAACGGCATGCTCGCGTTGCGGCGCCGCTTCTGGCGGCCGCAGCGTCTTCCTGTCATCTGAGGCGCCGCGGGACGACGCTCGCGCGAAGCGTTCAGCTTCGGGGTTTGGCCGCTACAAATACGTAATGATATTTGAGCGGTGTTTTTTCACTCGCGCGGAGTCCTACCGCTTCTAGCCGTCGACGCCCTTCAGTGGGGCTGTAGACATGGTCGCGGGGAGGTCCCACAGGCCGGGCGACTTCGGAGTTCCAGTCGACGACCAACGCCGAACCGCCCGGCTTGAGCATCGCGGCCAAATCCTTTAGAGCCTCGTCGCCCAGCTCGTGGAGCACGTTGATTGCCAGGATGCGCTCCGCGCTCGCCTCAAGCGCCATCTCTCCTGTAAGCGTCGGCTTGAGGTTGTGAAGTTCACGGATAGCCGGTTTGGCCTTGAGCATCTCAAGCATCTGCGGTTGCTCGTCCAAAGCGATGACCTCGAGATCCGGTCGGCGGCGCGCGAGCTCGATTGCAAACGTGCCAGTGCCGGTCCCGAAATCGATTACCCGCGCGCTTGCCGGCGCCTCAAGCAACTCGATCAGCCGGTCGGGCGGGATGTAATCCAGACGAGCCGGATCGTCGAGCAATGCCGCCCGCGCCGGATCGAAGCGTTCAGGCTGACGCGCGCCGTGCCGATCTCCGTGGTGATGGCTATGCCGATGCTCGCTGTGGTCTTTCTGGGGATGACTCATAACTAGTGTTATGCGGGTTAATCCTTTTCGATCGGCAGCGATTCATCTTTCGCCCACTCGCCCATCGAACCATCGTAAAGTGTGAGCCGATCGTGGCCGAGTTGATATAACAAAAACAAATCAATCGTCGCTGAAATTCCACCGCCGCAGTAACATATTACAGCTTTCGATTTTTCGATTCCGGCTGCGTCAAACCTTGCCCGTGCTTGAGTCGGAGGCACAAATGCTTTCGTTTTGGGATCGAGCAGAGTTCCTGCGGGTACGTTCACATTGCCCGGAACCCGGCCGGGACGACCGTAGCGACTGGGGGTCTTGCCACTATGCAAATCCGGAGGCAATGCATTTACAATAACGGTGGCAGGATTTTTCAGCTCTGCCAGCACCTGATCCTTGGCCACGACCATACCTGGACGCGCGCGAGAGATAAATTTGGCCGGTGGATACTTGCACGGCTCGGTCGCAACTGGGCGTCCTTCGGCCTTCCACTTATCCCAACCTCCGTCCAAAACCGCCGCATCGTCGAAGCCAAACGCACGCAGCATCCACCACACTCGCGTCGCCCACATTATGCTTCCCGCACTGTAGAGAACGACTCGAGACGTTTCGCCCACACCATGACGCGACATAGCGGCGGCGAAATGGTCTGCCGACGGCATCATGAACCGGAGCCTCGTACTGTTGTCCGAA
This sequence comes from Pseudomonadota bacterium, assembly GCA_021324855.1. Taxonomy (GTDB): domain Bacteria; phylum Desulfobacterota; class Binatia; order Binatales; family Binataceae; genus JAJPIG01. The sequence goes on from JAJPIG010000004.1 coordinate 59,870, forward strand.
AGCTCCCCCTGTATATCGAGGAACCCGGCGCCCGGAATATGTCCGGCATCATAGTCGGCTTTTCCGCTAACGATGAGATAGGGCAGATCGCTGCCCTGTTCGGCAGGCTTCAAGTGTGTCGTACAATCGAATATACGCAGGTTAGGATCGCCGAGATGCGCCTGAAGCCAGTCGGTTTGCACGATGCTTTTGGGATCGCGATATTCGATATGTTCGTTTGCCATGACCTGCTCCTAAACGATCGTCGACCGCCAGCCGAGGAGCGGGGTTGCACCTACAACGATTCTCCAAAAATCCAGTCTGAAGCGCTTTGCTGATGCGCGGTGGCCGCTCTCACATTGAGGCTTGAAATTGCTTTTCAAGTCAGACTACCAATGCCGCCACTCGGCCGACAAGCTGCTCGATTGTCGAAGAGAACGCTGTGCCGCAAGTCTCCGCGGGTCCCCGTGATCATCAAGAGAAAGACCGTGACAAACACATCAGAGCGAGTCACCGGACAGTTCCCGCATTCCGTGCCGCTCCAGATAAGGCAAACTCGGATTCACGTGAGCAGGAACAGCGGAACTAAATAGAGCGGGACGAGCAGGCAGCGCGGCGGCGGTAGCGAAGATTTATTCCGCGTCGAGCGCCCTTACAGCGTCGGCGTCGAGTTCGAGTTCGAGCGCGCCCATGTTTTCCTCGAGGTGCGTGATCGATGACGTGCCCGGGATCGGCAGCATCACCGGGGAATGCTGCAGTAGCCAGGCGAGCGCAACCTGCGAAGGAGTCGCGTTGTGTTGCGACGCGATCTTCGTCAGGATCCCACGGCGTTTCGCGATCGAACCGGCCCCGAGAGGACACCAGGGAATGAAGCCGAGCCCGTCGCGCTCGCAGGCCGCAAGCACTCCTTCCGAGGAACGATCGGAGAGATTGTAGAGGTTCTGCACCGAAACGATCGGCACGATCACACGAGCTCGTTTGAGTTGCGCGAGGCTCACGTTCGAGAGGCCGACATGGCGGATCTTGCCGGCGGCGCGAAGCTCGGCAAGCGCTCCGACTGAATCATCGAACGGCACCCGATCATCCGGGGTGTGCAATTGGTAAAGATCGATCCGATCGAGACGCAACCGGCGCATACTGCCCTCGCAGGCCTGCTTCAGATGAGATGGATGGCCGTCGGGTACCCATCGCCCGGGCGCCGGCCGTGTGTAGCCGCCCTTGGTTGCAATCACGAGATCGGACGGGTAGGGATGCAGCGCCTCGGCGATCAACTGCTCCGAGATATCCGGTCCGTAAGAGTCGGCGGTATCAATGAGATTGACGCCGAGCGAGACCGCGCGGCGCAATAGCAGCTTGGCCTCAACCGCATCGCGCGGCGGACCCCAGACGCCGGGGCCCGTCACCCGCATCGCGCCGAACCCCAGCCGGTTAACGATCAAATCGCCGCCGATACAGAAGGTCGGCGAGTAGGAAGGCAGGTTGCGCTTGTTAGAGGCCACCGTGCGATTCCCGCGGGGCTCGACCAGTCATCCGGCAGCTCACCCTCGCGGTCAAATTAAAGGTGCATCTTCCAGAGTAAGAGCCCGTCTGAAATGTGACAAGCGGGGAAGGTGCTCGACCAGGAATTAGCGCTCACGTGCGTTGCTGCGGAAACGTGTGCTGGATTGTCTATTTCAAGCCCACGACGGAAGGGGCGGCGCATAAAGCGCGTCCCGGATCGCCAGCCAAGAGACCGGCGCCCATCAGATCTTCTCGGTTCTTCCGACGCTCGGAGATCCAACTAAAGCATCGCATCCCAGGCGCTGCGCTGCAGTTGCGCCCAGCATCGAGCTTCCAGCACGAAATCTTCGCGGTCGCGATCGGTTGGAGCCAATTCCAGAAGCAGTTCGTGGCCTTCTTCGGAATGTGCGCGGTCTTCTTCGACGTGGACGGAAAAGAATCGCAGCGCGTCGGGTTTCATCCCATAGTGTCGGGTCAGGCCATCGTAGAGTCTTTGGCACACGTTGGAAAAGATGCCTTCGCCGAGATATCCCGGAATTCCGCAGAAGCGGATCTTTCTCGTCATCACAATCCAATATTCGGCGTTGAAGGCGCGCACTGCGGCCGGCGCCATCGAACGTTCGAGCTCCGAGCGCTGATGATTAAGTCCGCGCTCCCAGAATTCGAACAGCAGCTCGGCATGGCCCGCAGTATGGCTGTGGAGTCCAAGCGCCTCTTCAGCGAAAGCGTGCGCGAGCTTGACTGAAGCGGCAGGTTGAAGGGCGGCGAGATTAACGAAGCCGGTGGCGGTAAAGACATCGGCATCGCGCACCGTCATGTGGTAGTTGCAGATTGCGATCCGATCAAGCTGGGCTTTGTTCGCTTTGCCTTTTTCAACCAGTTCGACAATCGGCGATTGATGATAACCAAATTCGCTGCGAATTTTGTCCAACTCCCGCCAGAAGGATTGCACATCCATGATTGGCTCTCCGATACCCAGCAGATTCATCTTGGCGGAATTTTTATAGCTCAGAATTCATGCTCCTCGGTAACGCGGCGATATGCCTGGAACCAGTACGAAGCGCGAGATTCAGAAATCAGCGCCCCGCAGCATGGCGGAGCAGCTTTTCGATGCGGCGGGTCCGGATTTGCCGGCGGCAGGCTTTCCGGAAAGAGAATGAGCCGCCGCTGATGTTTCCCGGAACTTGACGGGAGCGTCCATCGGGCGATGGACGCTCCCGCGCCGAACTATTGCATGATCTGAGAGAGGCCGCGGACGCTCGAATAACGGCCGATGTCGGTGAAATCGTGGTCGTCGGCGTTCGCACAATCCTGGTTGACGAAGAAACCATGATGGCCGAAGTCGACGTGAGTGAGATGCGAGTTCTGCACGTCGATCATCACACCCCATCCGTTGTTCGACCAGACGGGACCCTCGCCTGGAACCACGACCACGCCACCTGGATCGTAATCGACTTTCCAGAGCCTTTGGTTCTCGTCATAGATATCGCCCCAGATCGAATCGTACATCTGCTTGTCGATATAGAGGCGTTTCTTGCCGTAGCAGTAGCCCTTGCTCTCCGACGGGATGCGGGTGACGTCGAGTACGAAGGAGTTCCGCACCTCCCATTTGCCGACTTCGGGCTTGGGATAAAAGATGGGCATGTAGAACGCGGAATCCTGCGACGAAAGATAGGGATCCGGTTTGATCATCTCCAGCACGCCGCGGTCGCCAACGTACCGGCCGTCAAAACGAGTGGGATTGCCATTGAAGGTCGAATGACGCGTGTCGTCGATCGCGAAATCCGAACCGAGCGCCGGACTGCATCGCGCGGCGCTCGACAGCCTGAGCGTGCGCCGAAGCGCCGGGATGAAGAGGAAGGTGTCTTCGGTGCGGGTCAGGTCATCGTAGTAGACGCTCAGCAGCGAGGTATAGCGCGCCTGTTCGGGTTTCTGGATCTGGAAGAACTGCGTGTTGTACATCCCCTCGCCCTTGGGATCGGTCGGCGTAACGCCGGCATCGCTGCGATGCGAGAAGATGCGGTTGACGAGCCACCATTGGTCGCCGGAGATATTGCCCAGGCGATCTTCGAATACGAAGCGCCCGTCGGCCGTGCATAACATCCACGGCACGTACGCGTACCAGGTGTCGATCAGCAGTTTCCATCCTTGCAGCGGCGGCTTCGGATCGGGAAACGGCAGGCCGGCGACGTAGCCGCTGATGGTGCGGCGGCCGTCGGGCAGGTTCACAATCTGAACCTGGCGGCTGTACTTCTCGGTCGCATCGATGAAGCTTTGCGGCGGATGATAATCGTGCGTTCGGTCTACGACCATTTGGAAATTCGATGGGAAGCGGAAATTGTAGGTGCCGGCGAACAGCGCCTGCATCCCGTCGGTCATGTAGTTCTTGTACTGCTGCCAGTTCTGCGGCGTGATGACGGTTCCTTCGGGAATCGGCTGCTCCATCGCCTCCGATTCCGCCGCGCGCGCGAGGCACGGAAGGAAAACCACTGCCACGACAAGCCCGAAAATCGGGACAAGTCGCCGTAGAGCGCTGCCTTGGAAATCCACTCGAATATTCTCCTCAAAGTAGAATTTTTCGCCCGCGGTTGGCAGGCCCATGAGTTCGATGAGAATAACAGAGCAGGCACAGCGAACTAAGAGGTCATTTAACGGCCTGCAGAACCTGTTCTGCCTTGACCGTCTTCTCGGGACGTTCATCGCCGCCGCCGATCCGGATGCCGCGCAGGCGCGGGATTACTTCTTCAGCAAACAGCGTCAGGTTCTTGATCGTCTTCCAATGCGGCATATCGCCAAGATGCAAATGGCAGGTGAGCGTCGAGCTTTGCGCTTCCTCGACCCATCGCGCGATCGATTCCGCGACACGTTCCGGCGTCCCGGCCACGATTCGCGAATGCGTGGTGAAAGCATCCCAATCGAAGCTGCCTCCGCCGTGAAGCTTGGCGAGATCGATCGCGCTGCCGACCCGGCGGCGGAATTCTTCGAAGCTGATGTAGCCCGGAGGCGACAGATAATGCGGTTGGGTGCGCAGGAAGGTTTCGAAGAACGAGCGGACGTGTGGCTCGAACTCGCGCCGTGCGATCTCATCGCTCTCAGCGACGTATGCCATCACGCCGATTGGCGTATCGGCTGGCGTCGTCGGATGACCATAATGAACTGAGCGTTCGCGGAACAGTTTGAACGTCTTGAGCTGCTGGGCGATCGGAACGAAGACCACTGTGTAGCCGAAGCCGAGTTCTGCGGCGAGCTCGACGATCTCGGGGCTGCCGGAGCCGACCAGATAGCACTTCGGATGCGGCTGCTGCATCGGGCGCGGCCACGGATTCAGATACCGATATGTGTAGTACTTGCCGTAATACGAAGTCGGGCCGTCGGAGGTCCACGCCTGCAGGATGATTTCCAGCGCCTCACGCATCCGCTCGCGACCCGTCGCCGGGTTGATGGCGTTGGCCCAATACTCCATCCCGGTGCCGAGCGGAAACGCGACTTCGACGCGTCCGCCGGACATCACGTCGAGCGTCGCGTACTCTTCGGCCAGCCGGTTCGGGTACTCGAGATTGATCGGCACGCCCCAGACGCAGAGCTTCGCGCGCTGCGTCCGCTCGACGATCGCGGCGCCGATCAGGGTGCAGGTCGCCATCATGCTGTAGGCGGTATTGTGATGCTCGTTGATGATCAGTCCGTCGTAGCCGAGCTTGTCAGCGAGCACCATCTCGTCGATATAGCGGCGATAAAGCTGATGCCCACGAGCGGGATTGTACAGGCGGTTCGGCAAATCGACCCACGACGACGGGTATTTGTGCCGGTCGTTGTAATCGTGGGGCAGGGAGGGGTAGGGCATGAAATGCATGAAATAGAATTTGAGCGCCGACGATGGTGCCACAGAATTCCTCCGTTGGTTGCGCCACAGCGGGGCGCGGAATTTCAGCCCTCTTCCGCCACGCAGCGATTTACCTGCATCCCGAGTCCGGTGATCGAGCTTTCCATTACGTCGCCCGGCTTAAGGAAACGCTTCCAATGCGATCCGTTGCCGGCGGGTGAACCCGTCAACAGCATGTCGCCGGGTTGCATCACGGTAATCGAAGAAGTGTACTCGATGAGCCGGCGTACATCGAAGATCATGTCGCCGGTCGATTCGTCCTGCATCGTCTGCCCGTTGAGCTTGAGCGTGATCCGCAGCTTCATCGGATCGGGCACGAACGCGCGCGGCACCAAAAATGGACCGGTCGGAAAAAAGGTCGGCGCGTTCTTCGATCCAATCCAGTCGAGGCCGAGTTCGACGTTGTCCTTGCGCGCGACCAGGTCGCGCGTGGTGAGATCGTTGCAGATGGTGTAGCCCGCGACGTAATCGAGCGCCTTGTCGCGCGAGACGTTGCGGGCGCGACGCCCGATGATCACCGCCAGCTCGAGCTCCCAGTCGTGCTGCGCGCCGCGGCGCGGCAGGATGACGTCGTCGCGTGCGCCGCAAATCGCGGCCGGCGTGCCGGCGAAGATAAATGGCGTGCCGGTGCGCGCCCGCTCGTCCATCATCGCCGCCGCCTTCGCATATACCTCTTCATCGGTCATCCCATCGGTGATGCCGAGGCCCTTGAAGCGATGCGCCACGGTGAGCTGGATTACATGCGTGCGATAGTTGGCGGCGGATTGCAGAATCGCGCCCGGCGGATAGACCGGCGGCAGAATTCCGAGCGAGTCGAGTTTCGCGGCCGCATCGCGCCATTTATCGAGGCTATCGCTCGCAACCCGGTTCGCCGCGCTCCTTAACCGTTCGAAGCTCGTGTCCCAATCGTCGAGCATCGCGCGCACGCTGACCGGATTGCGCGAGTTGAGCGTTCCAATCCGCTGCATAACCGCATCGAGGTCCAGCACCGTGTCATCGAGTACCAGCCCGGCATACGGATGCCCCCCGTTTTTTGTGAACGTCCCCAGTTTGAATTCGACATCTGCCGCCATCGTTTGGTCCTCGTCCAGCCGCCGTCGTTTGGTCGGCTGGTAGAGCATACAACTTAACTTCGGAAGCGGCGACTCAGCCATTGACGCCGCTTGGCCTGCGGGTTCATTGTTCGAGCGTGGCGGCACTTCAATTATTTGGCGCAAGGGAGCTTTGGGGATGACAGATCAGGTGGAAAAAGCCTGCGTGATACCCGGGATGGCCGAGTATCCGCGCAACCATTGGTATGTGATCGCGTTCTCGCGCGAGGTGGGACGTGCGCTGATGCGTCGCGATTGCCTGGGCGATCCGGTGCTGCTGTATCGCACCGCGGAAGGGGAACCCATCGCGCTGTTCGATCGGTGCCCGCATCGCGGAATGCCGCTCTCGATGGGCCGGCTGCTGGGCGACGTCGTGCAGTGCGGCTATCACGGTTTCGAGTACGACTCGGCAGGCGTCTGTATCAAGGTGCCGTCGCAGGATGCGGTGCCGGCCACCATGTGCGTACATCGCTATCCGCTGGTTGAGAAATGGCAGTGGCTCTGGATCTGGATGGGCGATCCGGCGCTCGCCGACCCCGCGCTGATTCCGGACCATCGCGAACTCGGGCTTGAAGATCCATCGCTTACCAGCGAGCCATACTTCATCCTGCCAATCGACGCGAATTACCTGCTTGCGCTCGAGAATCTCGTCGACGCGACGCATATCACGTATCTGCACGAAGGCAATTTCGATACCGGCAATGTCGCGGCGGCGCCGGCGCGGCTGGAGCAACAAGGCACGCTGGTGCGAATGATCCGCGAGTTCAAGAACGAACCGGTACCACCGATGATCCGCGAGATGCTTTCGCTGAAAGGCGATCGGGTCGATCGGTCGCTCATCCTCGACAACTACTCGCTCAACATGTTCGTCGTGCGTTTCATCTTCACTGAGCCGGATTACCCCGAGACCGGCGAGCGCGTGAACAACCTGGTGATCGCGGTCACACCCGGCGGTCCGAAGAGTGTCTATCAGTTCGCGGCAATGGCGCAGACCATCCCGGATCGCCGGCCAAATCGGATCCAAGAGCTCGAAACCGTTCTGCGGCAGGACAAGGTCGCGCTGGAGGCGATCCAACAGATGTTCGACCAGCTTGGTCCCGAGCGATGCCCGGAGTTCAGCGTGAAGGCCGATGCCAATTCGCTCCGCACACGCAGCATGATCGCCGAAATGGTCGAAGCAGAGCGCGCGACCGAATCGAACGGTGCGCGTCCGAAACCCTTGCGCCGCCGATCGGATCGCGCGGTGGCCAGTGAGCGGGCGTTTCGATGACAACGAATCAAGCCCAGACGAACGTTGCGCAGAACAACGACGCATCCGCCGAGGCCGCAATTCTTGCGCGGCTCGTCGCGGCCGCGCAGGACTTCGTGCCGGTGCTGCGCGAGCGGGCGGCGCGATGCGAAGAATTGCGGCGGCTTCCGCCTGAAACTTTTCAGGATTTAAGGGCGGCGGGTTTTTTCAGGATTTTCCAGCCGCGCCGCTACGGCGGCTACGAGCTCGACTACGGTCCGCCGCAGATCGAGATCGCCCGCGAGATCGGACGCGGATGCGGTTCGACCGCATGGTGCCAGACCGTTATCGCGTGCCATTCGTGGATCATCGGGATGTTCCCCGAACGCTCGCAGGATGAAGTGTGGGGCGAAAATCCCGACGCCGTTTCAGTCACGGCCACGTTCCCTGAGGAGGCGAGAGTCGAAAACGTGGCCGGCGGGATCAAGTTATGGGGCCGATGGAAATTTTCGAGCGGCGTCGATTATGCAGACTGGGCGCTGATCGGAGCACCCGGCAAACGCTCCGATGGCGGTTTCGAACTGCTGTGGACGCTGGTGCCGCGCCGCGATTTCGAGATTATCGATACCTGGTTCGCCGGCGGCTTGCGCGGCACCGGCAGCAACGACATCGCGATGCATGGCGCGTTCATCCCCGACCATCGCATCGTGACTCACAGCCTGCTTGCTCAGGGCAAGGGACCGGGCGCCGAGGTGAATCGCAAACACATCTACCGCCTGCAGATGTTCTCGATTTACCCGTACAACATCGGCACGCCGGCGCTCGGGATCGCGCGCGGCGTGATCGAGACATTCACCGCACGACTCAGCAAACAGGGTCCGAATGCTTTCGGAATCAGAGCCGCCGATGTCGAGACCAATCAGCTCAAGGTTTCCGAGGCGGCTGTAATGGTCGATGCGGCGGAGACGCTGTTGCGGCGCAATGCCCGAGAGCTGAACGATCTCGCGCGTGCCGGAATCGCACTGCCGCTCGAAAATCGCGTGCGCTATCGCCGCGACCTCTGCTATGCGGCGCAGCAATGCATGCGCGCGGTCGATCTGATCCATTACCTGGGCGGCGCGCATGCACTGTTCGAGGACAATCCGATCCAGCGCGCGTTCCGCGATGTGCACGCGGTCAATGCACAGATCGGATTGCGATGGGACATCGGCGCGCTTCCGTTCGGGCGCCACGCGCTCGGCCTCGAGCAGCATGATCTATTCCTATGAGAAGTTGGTCCGGCGATCGTTAAAGCGTTACTTTAATTCGGGGGCGACACTATGAAGCTTTGTACCTTTGAAGTCTCAACTCCGCTCGGGCCAATTACCCGCATCGGGATGGAAACGCCGCGCGGATCGATCCTAGACCTCAATGCTGCCTGCGAGCTCGCGCTCGCCGAGCGGGTCGGCCGCCGGCGCGCCCGTCACCTGGCCGAGGCGCTCGTGCCGCCCGAGATGCTCGGCTTCATCGACAACGGTCCGGTCGCTCGCGAAGCGATCGATCGCGCGCTCGCACATCTGGGCAACGAGACGGAGAATCTCGGCCTGCGCGGGATCGAAGGCGGACGCGTGGTCTGGAAGCGTGACGAAATACGATTGCTCGCCCCGCTCCCGCGTCCACGTTCGATGCGAGACTGTCTCGCTTTCGAGGAGCATTACAAGAACGCGCTCCGTGACCATCCGATCCCTCCCGTGTGGTATGAAGTACCGATCTATTACAAGGGCAATCCGAACACTGTGCAGGGCACGGACAGCGAAGTGCAATGGCCGCCCTATACCGAGACGCTCGATTACGAGCTCGAGTTCGCCGCGGTGGTCGGAAAGGAAGGGCGCAACCTCACGCCAGACGAGGGGTGGAAGCACATCTTCGGCTACACGATCTTCAACGACGTCTCCGCGCGCGACATCCAGATGAAGGAGATGGCGGCGCTGCTCGGTCCCGCCAAGGGCAAGGACATGGATGGCGGCAACCTGCTTGGTCCGTTCATCGTGACCGCGGATTCATGGGACCCGCGCGATGACCATAAAATGGAGGCGCGTGTGAACGGCGAGCGATGGGGCGGCGGCACGACGCGTGCAATGCATCACCATTTCGGCAAGATCGTGAGCTACGTGAGCTGGGGCGAGACCGTGATGCCCGGGGATGTGATCGGGTCGGGTACGGTCGGCACCGGCTGCGGCCTTGAGCTTGGCAAATATCCCAAGCCCGGCGATCTGATCGAACTCGACGTCGACGGGCTCGGAGTTCTCCGCACCCGGTTCGTGAAGCCGGCGCGCTAAGCGATAGGAGCGACTCACATGGCGGGACGCAATTGGCAGTACACCAAGGGTCTGCACGATCTCGGCAACGGATGCTACGCGTGGCTGCAGCCCGACGGATCGTGGGGATGGAGCAACGCGGGTCTGATCGTTGACAGCGGCGAGTCCATGCTCGTCGATACGCTGTTCGACTTGAAGCTGACGCGCGCGATGATCGACGCGATGCGCCGCGCGGAGCCGAAGGCGGCGGCGCGTTTCGGCGCGCTGGTCAACACGCATTCCAACGGCGACCATTGCTTCGGTAATCAGCTTGTCGCCGGCGCCGAGATCATCGCTTCGAAGGCCTGCGCTGCAGAACTGATCGCCGACCGCGGCGGGTTGGAGCTGCGCAACTCGCTCAAGCGCAACCCGGCCGAGTTCGGCGAGGCCGGCGAATTTCTCGCGCGCATCCTGAAACCATTCGATTTCGACGGTATCGATGTCGCGATGCCGACGCTTACCTTCGAGGGTGAGCTGGAGCGCAAGGTCGGCAACAAGACTGTACGCATCATCGAAGTAGGCCCTGCGCACACCGGCGGCGACATCCTGGTCCACGTTCCGGAAGACCGCGTGATCTTCACCGGCGACATCCTGTTCATCAACGGCCATCCGCTAATCTGGACCGGCCCGGTCGGCAACTGGATCAAGGCGTGTCAGCTCATCATGGAACTCGACGTCGAAACGGTCGTACCCGGCCACGGACCGATCACGAGCAGGGAGGGCGCGGCTGCCGTCAAGGGCTATCTCGAATACATCACGCGCGAAGCCCGCAAACGTTACGACGCCGGCATGCCGATGTTCGAGGCGGCGCGCGACATCTCGATGGCCGACTACGCGTCGTGGAGCGACGGCGAGCGGATCGCGGCGAATGTTGCGGCGCTCTACCGCGAATTTTCCGGCGGCAAATCGCCGGCGCCCAGCATGCACGAAGTGTTCGCGATGATGGCGCGCATCGAAAAGGAGTTGCGTCACTAGCAGTTTCGGCTCACTCCCGCCGTCCGGATTACGCGGACGAAAAAAATGATTTTACGGAATCTAATTGTGACAGGATTGGTTTCGATTTGCGCTTCACTGATGCCCCTGCTTTTGCTCGCGCAGGAGCCAAAACCGGCCTATCCTCAAACGAGCCCTCTCCCCCCAAGGCATCCGTGCCTGGAGTGCGTACAGCAGAGCGCGCAACCCGATATTGAAAAACATGGGGCGTGGCTAGCAAAGCAGTGGCATGACGAGGGCGTGAATAATCCCAAAGGCTTCAGCGAAGTGTGGATCGACGGTAAGCGAGTGAGCGTCCATGTGCCGCCGGGGTACCACCCCGGCCCCGACGAAGAGAAGGCGCAGCCGACTAACGGGGGCGAAGGGTCGCCGGTCATGAAAGCGGAACGGCGCTACATGGAGCAGAACGGCGAACCCTGATTCCGGCCAGTTGCCGGCCATTGCTAATTAAGTCGATGACAGTACTCAAAAACAATGATGGGCTCATTCTGAGCGACGGCTGCCCCTTCGCTCCCTTCAGGGCAGGCTCCGCGAAGCATCCCGATCAGCGAATCTCACCAGCAAGTTATTTACGGGACGCCACACCAGCGGTTTCAGCTCACTCACGCGGTCCGGATTACGCGGAGCCGACTGTATAAGCACACCGGAAGTGCGTGTAGCCGGCGCCAAATGACCCCTTTACAAGCAGGTCCGCCGTGCTAAGAAATATTCGAGAGTTCGCAGCGGCATATGCCCGGCGCTCAGCCGCGGGAGGTAGGCACGATGGTCGGCAATCAAGGCGAGAACAACGGAAGCAAAGCGAACAGTATCCCCTCGCGGCTGCATCACAACGCGTACGTGTGCCGCGACCTCGAAGCAACGCGGAAGTTCTACGAAGGCACGCTGGGATGGCCGCTGGCGGCGGTATGGCGCGAGCACGATCACATCTTCAACGACGATTTTGAGTATTGCCACCTGTTTTTCCAGATCGGCGACGGGGGGATGCTGGCGTTTTTCCGTTTCGCCGATCCGGCCAAGAATGAGAAGTACGCGGAGTACGGGCCGCATTCACCGTTCGTGCATATCGCATTCAAAGCCGACGCGGAGACGCAGGCCGAGATCAAGCGGCGGCTTGAAGCGGCGGGCCATAAGACCGACACCATCGATCACGGCTACTGCGTGTCGCTCTATGTGACCGATCCGAACGGGCTCAATCTTGAGTTCGCCGTCGATCATCCGGATTGGGAGAAGATCTGCGCGAAGCGCGCGGCCAATGCCGATGCCGACTTCAAGGCCTGGGTGAGCGGCGACCGCAGCACCAACAACGAATGGCGCCCACCGGAGGCAGCGGCGAAGTAACCGTCAGACCGGGTAGACGAGATAGCGCGGCGTGATGCTGGTATCCAGCACCGCCTTCTTGGATCTGAACCGGGCGCCGTCCGGTCCGATGATAACGTCATCCTGGTAGTATCCTGCGACCAGCACCTCGGATCGTCCGAGCGCGGACGTATAGAGCACACCGAAGTTGGTGAGCATCGTGTAGCGATTCGGCCCGTTCGGCGTGCATTCCAACCGCTGGACCAGGTGGCGCGTCCAGTAATCCTCGAAGGTGCCGGCCCAGACCTGCGTGATGTAGCTGACGCGATCCTTCAGGCGCGCGTAGCAGTCATCCATCATCAGCGCGAGCGGCAAGCCCTGCTCTTCGTTCTCACGCGGCGTGCAGATGTAACTACCTTCGGAGTCGAAACAGGCGAGCCAGGCGTCGAAATCGCGACGGTCCAGGGCGCTCACATAACGGATCTGCAGAGCATCGAGCGCGGCGAGGATGTCGGCGGTGATTGCGCTCATAGTTCCTCGAATAGCGGGAGCTTAAAGCCCGCGGTCAGGCCGCCGTCGACGACCAGGGCGGCGCCGGTCACGTAAGAGGCGTCATCGGAGGCGAGGAAAACTGCGGGGCGCGCGATCTCTTCGGGCTCCGCGAAGCGCTTCAACGGACAGAGGTCGGCGATTGCGCGCTCGTGGCCGGGACGCGCGCGCATGTAACCCTCGATCCGCGGTGTGCGCGTCGAACCCGGGCAGATGGCATTGACACGGATGTTATAAGGGGCGAAATCCATCGCCATGTTGCGCGTCAGCAGCACCACGCCCCCTTTGCTGGCACTGTATGCGGCGCATCGATTCTCGGCCATGATCCCGGCGATCGACGCGATGTTCACGATCGCGCCGCCGCCCCGTTTGCGGATTTCGGGTACGGCCTGCTTCGAACAGCGATAGACCGAACTGAGGTTGGTATCGATGATCGAGTACCACTCCTCATCCGCCATCTCCTCGACGTTCTTCATCAAGTTGGTGCCGGCGACGTTAAACAGCACGTCGATTCCTCCGGCCCGGCTTGCGGCCGAGGCGAACGCTGCGCGAATCGCATCGAGGCTCTTCACATCGAGACCGAGATTGAAAGCGCGACCGCCCTGGTGTTCGATTTCGCCTGCGACCGAGCGGGCGGCGTCCGGATTCATATCGGTTGCGACTACGATGCCGCCGCGGCGTGCCCATTCGAGTGCAATCGCACGCCCGATGCCGGCGCCGGCGCCGGTTACAAACGCGACTTTGCCTGCGAAATTTTTCTGCATCACAAGACTCAGGAGCCGAACTGCTTGAGACTCAGCAACTCACCGACGTCGCGGCCCCGTCCGGTGCGTACCGCTTCTTCATAGACGACGAACCCCGCCATTACGTCCTGGATTGCGGTTCCGACCGACTTGAAAAGGGTGATTTCGCGATCATCGGCGCGGCCGGAAACGCTGCCGCCGATCACGTCCTTCATCTCGAAGACCCGGTCGGGGGGGAACTTGTTCTCCTTGATGGCGGCGACGACATCGCCCGATTCGTTTTCCACCTGGTGTCGCGAATCGACTACGATGCGGCCGGAATTGCCGAATGTATCGGGATCGATCTCGCGCAACCGGAGCATCGTCGAGCCGATCGCGTTGATGTGCATTCCCGGCTCCGACCATTTGCCCTGATATGCAATCGATGCCGCGCGTCCCGTGGTATTGGTCGCGACCACCACAACGTCCGCACCACGAACGCAGGCTTCGGGTGTGTCGGTCGCCTTCGCCTCGATGTCGAGTTCAGCGGCCATCCGCTTTGCGAACGCTGCGCGCCGCTCCGGATTCGGACTGTACACCGTGATGCGCTTGATTTTGCGCACCGCGGCGACGCCGAGCAGATTGGTGCGCGCTTCGAGTCCCGAGCCGATTACCGCAACATGTGGCGTGTCGGTCCGGGCCATGTATTTCGTTGCGACGCCGGTCGCGGCGCCGGTGCGCGCGGCAGTGAGGTAGTGCGCGTCCATCATCGCGAGCAACTCGCCGTTTTCCTGCGAGTAGTTCACGATCAGGTAGCGCACGCCCCATTCGATAGCGCCGTGGAAGACCTTGTAGCCCATCACGCCGCTCTTGTGAATGAGCGCGGGCATCACGCGGAAGAAGCCGCCGTTGCGCATGGTAAGATTCATGCGCGGTGGCATCACCACCGTGCCCTGCGCCTCTTCCAGCACCCCGCGCTCGACGGCCGCGACCAGGCGCGGCATCGGCGCGAGCTGCTCGACGTCGTTCGCGTCGAGGAGGATGGTCATCGCGGCTTCCCGCTCACTCCGGATTGCGGCCGATCCAGTACTCGCGATCGGGCAGCGGCGTGGGATCAAGTTTCGACGCGACCAGAGCGGCGCGCAGCGATTTCATCTGCGGCTCGTGCAGGCGCATCGTCGGATGCCGCAGCGGACCGCCATTGAAGCCCTGCAGCCAGGCCTGGTACTTCCATGCCATCCGATGGATGAAATGAGCGCCCTTGGTGGAGGCAAAGAGCTGCTCGTTGGCCATGCGGGCGGGATGGTAATTCCAGTAAAGCTCCATCGCCTTCTCTTTCTGGCCGTCGCGGATCATGTTGAACAGCCGCGGCACCGTTGGCCCGTAGTATTCGGAATTACTCGTGCCAATGAACTGCATCGGAACCAGCGTCGCGAGCGGCAGCGCCTCGGATTCAATCGGGAAGGTGACCACGACCTTGTCGGACAGCGTCAACCAAGTCTCGACGAACCCGCCGATGGTCGGCATCCCGCCCTCCGCCTTGATGCAGACGATGTTCGGAATGTCATCGACCATTTTGCGGATGATCGCGGGCGGCATCCCCGCCGGATGAATCCGCTCGAAGCCCCAGAGCGGCACCGGAAAAAGGATCACGCCGAGGTTGGTCGCTTCGCAGAACGCCTTCGTGTAGTCATAAATCTCTTCGCCGGTTTCGGGATAGAAATTTGACGGATACGAAAGCAGGATCAGCTCGCAGCCGTTGCGCTCAGCAAGCTGGACGGCGCGGATGTTCTCGTCAAGGGTGTTGAACGCCGCGTGATGAATTAAACGCAGCCGGCCCCTGGCTTCATCCGCCGCCCACGTCACGAAATCGCCGTACTCCTCGACGGTGATGGCGGTCTCTGAAACCAGCAGCGCGCCCCAGAATCCCAGCTCGATCTCGCGGCGTACGTCGTGTCGAATGCCGCGCTCATTGAGTCGCCGCAAATCATGCGAGTAGCTCGGGATGATGACATTGGCAACGCCCTTCATCTTCTCCCGCGCCCACTCGCGGGCTTCCTTTTTCCGATATTCAGCCATGGAGGGCCTCCGTTGTGATCGGCAATAGACTGCCCTTGCCGATAATCGAACCGGGTTTTCGAGATTCCTTCACAACTACATCAAAGCGCAAATCCGCAGCCCGCCTTCAGTATAGTCGATACGATCCGTGCGGCAAGCAATTATTTGACATCCGAATCGTTGCCGATTACGGTCCGGCCTCATCAGTCTGAAAGAAAGGGCAGGGATCTCGAGTGACACGATTCCAGTTTCTGATCTTCGTGCTCGCACTCGTTGTCGCGTCGTCGCCGGCCGATGCGGGCTCAATGACATCATCTGAGACCATAACGCCCGGCACGAAAATCACGATGGCGAACTGGCAGCAGTATCGGCAGTTCATGCCGGACGGAATGCAGGCGCTGTTCGAGGGCAAATATTTCTGGAAGATGCCGCCCAATGCTGAGATGGTGGTCGGCCCGACAGTCATCCATCCGCTGCCGAAGGAGTACCTGGCTGCCACCGAGAAATACAGCTCGGGGGTTAAAGTCGTGGCGCTTCCGAATGGCGGGTATAACCTGACCGGTTACGTTGCCGGCATCCCGTTTCCGAATCCGCAGGAGCCGCAGCGGGGTTGGAAGATGCTTGCCAACGTCTGGTACCGCTACCTGCCGCATCTGATCGTGGCGACGCCTGCTAATCTGACGCAACTTTGCGTGCAGGACAGCTACAACAATATCTCATGCACCAAGGAATCTTTCGTTTATCGGCAGCTCCAGCATAACACCGATCCGGGCATTCCGATGGTCGTGCCGGGTGCGCCACCCAAAGACTACACAGAGTGGTCGATGGTCGAGCAGCCGGAGGAACTCAAGTACAAGGCGAGTTTGACGATCTTCTACCAGGACCTGACGCAGCCGGAGGATATCTACGCGTTCATTCCCGAGCTTCGCCGTTCGCTGCGCGGCAGCACCGCATCGCGATGCGCGCCGGCCTTCGGCAGCGATCTGACCCCCGATGATTTTCGCTTCGGATTTAATGGCAACATCACGCGTTTCAATGCCGCCGTGCTGGGCGAAAAGAAAATCCTCGCGCTGACGGAATACAGCACTGCCTCCGGCAATTTCCCCGCCAACTACGACATGCCGCTTGGATGGCCGAAGCCGTTGTGGGGAAACTGGGAATTGCGCGACGTCTATGTCCTGGACGTGAGGCGAATACCAAGTCAGACCGCCGGATATTGCTACGGCAAGCGGATCATGTACGTCGACAAGGTCGCATGGGCGCCGCTGTGGGAGGATTTGTACGACTCAAACATGCAGTTGTGGAAGATAGTCAGCCTGATGCCCCGCACGCGCAATGTTCCCGGGGCCGGTATTCAGATGGTGAGTGGATCTCAGGTCACCCAGGCTTGGGACGTGATCCGCAAGCACGCGACCCATTTTATGGATCCGACGCCGGACGGCCGGGACACTTATGTGAACTCCGAGGCGCCCAGCGAGTACTTGAACGTTACAAAATACTGCGGACCCGCCGGGCTGAATGAAATCATGAGATAATTCGCGGGTGCAAGCAGCGTCGCGCTGTAACGATTCCGCCAAACCTCCATGCCGGCGAGCGATCCGCCGATTCTGGACGGCGATCCGCCGGACCCGCGCGTGGTGGCACATCAGTGGTGTGAGAGGCCGATTGTCTCAAGTCGAGCCGTCGCCAATGAGATTCGCGTCCCGGTCGAGAAGCGATGGCTCGTGGAGCTTCAGGTTCAGCTCGCTTCGTCCTCGTCCTGGAGCTTGCGGTAGAGTGTCTTGCGATCGATCTCCAGGATGTTCGCGGCTTCGCTCTTGTTGCCGCCGACTGACGCCAGCACGGCTCTCACATAGGAGCGCTCGATCTGCTCCATCGTCATCCGGCGTGCGACCCCCTGCTCGATCAGCGCAGCGGGCGTATCCGGATCGCCGGCGATCTTGGCCGGCAAATCGCGACGACGGATCCGATCGCCGCCGTTCATAATCATCGCCTGCTGAATTGCGTTCTGAAGCTCGCGCGCATTGCCGGGCCAGGAGTAGCGAAGCAGGCACTCGGTCGCTTCGGGATCGATGCGCGGCACGGCGCGCCCGGATTGCGAAGCGGCGCGCGCAAGGAAGTGCTTGATGAGCAGCGGGATATCCTCGGGGCGTTCGCGCAGCGGCGGGATCGTCAGAGTGACCGCAGCGAGGCGGTAATACAAATCGGTGCGGAACCGTCCCTGCTCGATGAGTCGCTCGAGGTCGGCGTTGGTCGCCGCGATGATCCGGACGCTCACCGGGATTTCGGCGGTCGCGCCGAGCGGGCGGATCTTCTTGTCCTCGATCGTGCGCAGCAGCTTGGCCTGCACCGTCGGCGGCATCTCGCCGATTTCATCGAGGAACAGGGTTCCGCCGCGGGCCGATTCGAACAGTCCGGTCTTTGCCTGACGGGCGTCGGTGAAAGCGCCGCGCACATAGCCGAACAATTCGCTTTCGAGCAGCGTTTCGGGAATCGCGGCGCAGTTCACCGGCACGAAAGCTCCTTCGCGATGGGAGCTCATGAAATGGATGGCGCGCGCGATCAAATCCTTGCCAGTGCCGCTCTCGCCGCGAATCAAGACGCTGGCGTCGTTCTCCGCCACCCGCGGAATCTGCTCCAGCATCTCGACCATCCTGGGATTAGCCGCGATGATGTTGTCGAGGCCGTAGGTTCGCGCAAGCTCGCCACGCAGCCGCCGCACTTCCATCCGGAGCGCTCGATCCTCGAGCGCCCGCGACACCATGATCATCAGGTCCTGGTTGCTGAACGGCTTGGTGATGTAATCGAAGGCGCCGAGCTTCATCGATTCGACCGCGGTCTGAATCGAACCGAACGCCGTGATGATTACCGTCGGCACGGCCGGCGCGACTTTCTTTACCTCGAGCTGTAGCTGATGACCGTTCATACCGGTCATTCGCAGGTCGGTGATGAGCAGATCGGGTTCCTGCTTGCGAATCAGCTCCAGGGCTTCCGGCCCGGAGCCGGCGCTCAGAGTTCGATAACCGGCGCCGCGCAGGATATCGGACAGCATGCTGGTCATCTCTCGGTCGTCATCGACGACCAGGATGGTTGCGGGTTCGACTGTCATGCCTGGACTTGCCTCTGCTCCTCTTGTTCCGCGTGGGCCATCGGCAGCGTCACATAGAAGCGCGCGCCGCGAGCGCCACACGGTTCCATCGTGATCTCGCCTTCATGGTCCTGCACGATCGATTGACTCACCGCCAGGCCCATCCCAGTCCCCCGGCCGGGTGGTTTGGTGGTGAAGAACGGATCGAAAATTTGCGCCCGATGCTCCTCGGGGATGCCGGGGCCGTCATCTTCGAAAATCAGGCTTAGCCAGTCCCGTGCGCCATTGTGGCGAACTTGGGTGCTGATGCGCAGCTCGCCGCGCCCTTGCTCAGCCATCGCGTCAAGCGCGTTCATCCCGAGATTCACAAACACCTGCTGCAACTGGTCGGCGTCGCAATCGAGAATCAATGGCACCGGACCGAGGTCGGGCTCCATCCGGACGTTATGACGTTCGGCCTCGGTCTCCAGAAGGCTCAGCGCGCGCATCACAATCGGCCGCAAATCGCAACGCACGCGCTGGGGCTCCCGCCTCCGGGCATAGTCGAGCAGGCGGTGAACGATGCCTGAAATTCGATCGATCTGCGCGATGATGATGCCGAGTCCCTCGCGCAAGCGGTTGGGCTCAATATGGTTGAGCAGGTATTCGGCGCGGCCGCGAATTACGGCCATCGGACTGCCGATTTCGTGAGCAAGTCCCGACGCGAGCGTGCCGATGGTCGCGAGCTTGTCGGAATGTCGCAGGTTGCGCTCGAGTTCGAGCTGCCGCCGATGCTCGCGAAGCAGACGCTCGCGCGACGCCGTGAGCTCCGCGTCGAGGCGCCGGAACTCTTCGGTCAGGAACTCGACTTCGTTCCGCCACAGCGATCGATCGCCTTCCTCGTCATTGGAGGAGAAGCGGCTCACACGCAGCGATAACTCTGCGAGCGGTTGCGTTACGTAGCGCCGCGTTGCCAGCGTGATGAACGCCGCCGCCATCACCAGCACCAGCGCCGCGCCTCCCAGCGAGGCGGCGAGCCGGCGGCGATTGCTCTCGCGGACTTCAGAGAGGTCAACTGCGACGAGCAGATATCCTATCAGTTCCCCATTTTCGGGACGCAGAGACACCAGCCGGCAAAACCAAAAACGAGTTGCGGTTTCGCGCTCGGCCTCCCAGCGGCCGGTCTCATCCACCATCTGGAAAGCATCCATCTTAGGGTAAAGATGCTTCGGAAAATCGGGCAGAGCGAGCCATAGCTGGCGATCGGGTTTGAAGATCGCGACTTCGGTGCCCTGGTCGCGTATCTGTCTCAGGACCGAACTAACCTGATCCCACTCTTTCGAATTAACATCGTTGACCAGCGCCGCTCGCAATCCTCGCGTCGTCGCCCGGGTCTCGCGTTTCAGACTTTCAAGGTAGACGTGGGATGAAAGCTCGAAATTGAAATAGGTGTAGATTGCCACTACCGGCGTTAATGCCATCAGCAGGACGAGCGCTAAACGCGAGCCGATCTTCACCGCGATTCCTACCTCACGCCACAAGCAAGCGTGAGTCTAGGCTATGATAGCGCTTACGCTGCGCGGTCGTTAACCATGAATCGCTATTTACGAAGCTGCGTGGTCCGGCGAAATCGAAACGAGCTTCTCGATGACAACGGTCGAGACTCAACAAAACGGCAGTATGCTCTAGAGCGTGTCTTCGGCGAGATTCCAGAAGCTGGTGAGTTCGGAAAGTCCGACACCGGTTTTTCGGCAGGCATCCGCAAGCTGGGCGTGCACTTGGATAGGGCTTGCCTGCACCGGCAATTCAGCTTCGGGATCGAAAAACAACGGCTCATCAGGGAGCGGATCGCGCCCGAACTTTTTGCGGAAGATGCCGAATCGATGCTGTACGACTTCCATTAGCGAACAGGCGGGACATATTTCTGCCGCAGTGCTGCACAATCTGTGTCCGAAGGTCACATGCCACCCGCTGTCTTCCATCTCGATTCCCCCCGCGTTTGGAGCCTTTTTAAAGTTTGCAATGATCGGACCAAATGTTATTGGGCGCATATCCGAGTCAAAATAAGAGAAAGCCATCAAGGTTGCGGAATTTGTCCCCACATGGAAAACCGAAAAGCTACATGTCCTGTTTTCCTTAAAAACCTTGGATGTGGCGCTATATCGTGAAGCTAATCCAGTATACTATTGACATTTGTTAATTTTGAGGCTGAAATACACATGCCTGTCGCGCGGGTGAGGCATAATTCAACAGTGGACGCTCTCCGCTGTAGGTCAATCAAGAAAGGGATAACTCGGATGAAACGAGAAACGGTAAGTCCGAACAAGCCCGAGTTTTACACTGTCAGCCAACTTGCGAGGATGCTCCAAGTCACCGAGATGACCATCTATCGCATGGTCCGGCGCGGCGAACTCCCGTGTCATTCGATCGGCAGAGCCAAACGCTTTCGTCACACCGACATCGAAGCGTTCCTCAAAGGCTGCCGCACGCCGAATCAGCCGACAGTTTGACGCGGACGCTGCCGCCTGATCATCGGCTGATTCGGTCTGCGAGCCGACTGAACCTGCGCCGCTCGTCTTCGTTCCTCACTGCTTGAAGCAAGGCGCTTCTCGTCCCGACCAGTACGCAGACCCGTTCCGCGCGGGTAATGGCCGTATAGAGCAGATTACGGCGCAGCATCAGGTAATGACTCTGATGCACCGGTATCACGACGGCGGGGTACTGGCTGCCTTGGCTTTTGTGAATTGAGATCGCGTAGCCGAGCGCGAGCTGATCGAGCTCGGAGACGTCGTAGCGTGCCGTTCCTTCCTCGAAAGCGACCGCGAGGGTGCCGCGCGTGGTATCGATAGAGATGATTCGGCCAACCGCGCCGTTGAACACCAGCTTGTCGTAATTGTTGCGGACCTGAATTACGCGATCGCCTTCGCGCAACCGTCGCTCTCCCACCCGCAGCTCCCGTCCCCCGGGATTCAGCAGTTCTTGCAATTCGCGATTGAGAATCTGCGTGCCCAGTGGTCCGCGATTCATCGGTGTCAGCACCTGGATTTCGCGCGGGTCGCTTATCCCGAACTTCCCGACCAGCCGCTGCTGCACGAGCTGCTTGATCGTCGCCAGCACGTCCTCGGCTGAGGCCCGCTCGAAAAAGAAAAAGTCGTCATCGGGGCCGTTGGTGACCTCTGGCGCGAGCCCGCGATTCAGGCGATGCGCGTTAGCGACGATGCGGCTCGCGCGCGCCTGCCGATAGACCTGCCCAAGCGCCATCACCGGCGCCAGACCCGAAGCGATCACATCCTTAAGCACGCTGCCCGGACCGACCGAGGGAAGTTGATCGCGATCGCCCACCAGCAGCAGCGAACTCTGCGGGGGAATCGCGTCGAGGAGGCTGGATGCCAGCTCGATGTCCATCATCGAGGCCTCATCGACGATCAGATAATTGGTGCGCAGCGGGAACGATTCGCAGCGAATGAACTCGCCGGTGTCGGGCGAGTATTCGAGCAAGCGATGGATGGTTTTCGCCTCGCGCCCCGACGCGTCTGCGAGCCGGCGCGCCGCCCGGCCGGTCGGTGCGGCGAGGGTCGCCCGAATTCCGACTGCATCGAGTCCCACAATCAGCCGGCGCAGGATGGTTGTCTTGCCGGTCCCCGGACCGCCGGTTATCACCGTAAGACGGCTCCTGAGCGCTGAGCGAATCGCTGCCTGCTGCTCCGCTGAAAGCGCGAACCCGGCCTCCTTTCTGGTCGCTGCCACCATCGCGCGCTCGATCACTTGCGGGCCGAGCGGCCGTCCGCGGCTCAGATCGATCAGACGGCGCGCGACGTTGGTTTCGGCCTCGTGCAGCGCCTTCAGATAGATCGCGCGATCGTCATCGATCTTTTCGGCCACGATCGCGCCGCTTTGCGCCAGCTCATCGACGGCTGCGAGCGCGAGCTCCGAGTCCATCTCAAGCCCGCTGGTGAACTGATGCGTGATGTAGCCGAGCGGCGCGAAGACATGGCCCTCCTCGGCCATCCGCTCGAGCAGGTAGAGAATCGCGCCGCGCGCCCGCTCGATCGAATTACGCGGGATTCCGAGGCGCTCCGCGATCGTATCGGCCGTGCGGAATCCAATCCCGTGAATCTCCCGCGCCAGCAGATACGGATCGCGCCGCACCACGGCGAGCGACTCATGGCCGTATAGTTGATGAATCCGCCGGGCGTGCGCTGCGGCAATTCCGTGTCCGCGAAGAAACACCGTCAGCTCGCGCAAGCCCGAAGCGTCGCGCCATGCCGCGGCGATGCGCGCCGCAACCACCGCGCCGAGTCCGCGCACTTCGCGCATACGCTCCGGCTCGCGGTCGAGAACGTCCGGCAGGTTTTCGCCGAAATGCTCGGCGATTCGGCGCGCCAGCGCCGGTCCGACGCCTTTGATTTCCGAAGCGAGATAGCGTTCGAGCGCAGCGACCCCCGCCGGGCGTAAAATTTCAAAATCTTCGATCTTGAACTGCTCGCCGTAGCGCGGATGCTTCTCGAAACGGCCGCGAGCGCGCAGACCCGAGCCGATCTCCACCGCGCCGAGATTGCCGACTACTGTCAGACGATCGCCGCCCGCTTCGGCGCTCCGCTTCAGAGTCGCGACTACATAGCCGTTCTGATCGTTGATGAACAGCACCTGGTCGAGCGTTCCCTCGACCATTTCTGCGGTGCGCAGTGCTTCGTTCATCGGCGGATGAAATAGGATTGTGCGCCGCTTAGGCCGGGCAAAGCAATTGGGCTTGCTGCGCTTGTATGGGAAACCGGAACAAACTTTGAAACCGGCGAGGGTTATGTTAGCGGGTTCGGTATCATCCAATCGAAGGAGTTATTCCGATGGCCGATGAGGCATGGGCGAAAGGACAAAAGAAGCGCGAGGAATTGTTCGGTGCCGAAGGCGGCGGACGTCTCGATCTCATCCAGAAGTTCGATGAGGGCTTCGCGAAAATTCTCAACAACGTCTGCTTCGGCGACGTCTGGTCGCGGCCCGGGCTGCCGATTAAGACCCGTTCGATGATCACGATGGCGTCGCTGATCGCGCTCGGCCGCTTCACGCAATTGAAGGGGCACATGAAGGGTGCGCTGCATATCGGCATCACTGAGGACGAGATCAAAGAAGTGATTGTTCACCTCTCGCAATACGCCGGCATCCCGTTCGCGGTCGAGGCGATCCGGGTTTTCAACGAAGTTAAGGAGGGCAAATAGTCGCGGCGCGATCGACGCGATGCAAGGAGGACGCGCCGATGGATAACGAGCGCTACAAGCGGCTGCGCGATGCGGACCATCGCCATTTGTGGCATCCGTTCACTCAGATGCGCGCGTGGCTGGCCGATGACGAGCCGCTGATCGTCGAGCGCGGTGACGGCAACTGGCTGATTGACGTTAATGGCAGGCGTTACCTCGACGGCGTGTCGTCGTTGTGGTGCAACGTCCATGGGCATCGCAAGCCAGCACTCGATGCCGCGCTAAGCGAGCAGCTCGGAAAAATTGCGCACTCGACGATGCTCGGGATGTCGAGCGTACCGGCGATCGAGTTGGCCCGCGAGCTCATCGCGATCGCGCCGTCTGGTCTGACCCGCGTCTTCTACTCCGACTCAGGGGCGGAGGCGGTCGAGGTCGCGCTGCGAATCGCGACGCAGTACTGGCAGCTCCGCGGCGAGACGCGCCGGACGAAATTCCTTACCTTGACGGAGTCCTATCATGGCGACACGGCCGGCTCCGCGAGCCTCGGCTACAGCGAGATTTTCCATCGCTATTTGAAACCGATCCTGTTCCCGGTGCTGAAGATCGACCCGCCGCATCTGTTTCGATTCGCGCGCGGACTCGATCCGACGGCGGCGGAGGCGGCGGCGATCGCTGCAGCACGCAACCTGATCGTCGTGTATCGCGATGAGCTGGCCGGGCTGGTTATCGAGCCGATGATGCAGGGGGCCGCCGGGATGTGGAATCACTCGGCGGATTTCCTGCGCGCAATCACAAAGCTGGCGCGTGAAGCCGGTACGCTCGTGATCTTCGACGAGGTCGCAGTCGGCTTCGGGCGCACGGGCCGGATGTTCGCATCAGAGCACGCCGGTGTGGCGCCCGATCTCATGTGTCTCGGCAAGGGCATCACGGGCGGCTATCTTCCGCTCGCGGCGACGCTCGCGACCGAGGCGATGTTCGACGCCTTTCTCGGCGAGCCGCACGAGTATCGCGCCTTCTACTACGGCCACACTTACACCGGGAATCCGCTCGCGGCGTCGGTAGCGCTGGCTAATCTCGGCATCTTCCGGGACGAGCGCGTAATCGAACGAATTCAGGAACGCATAGTGCAAATGCGTGCGGGACTCGAGCGGCGTTTCGCGGGCCATCCGCATGTCGCGGACATCCGACAGGTGGGACTCATGGTTGGAATCGAAATCATGGAGGACGCGGGGCGACGGACTCCGTATCCGTCTCGATTACTGACCGGCGCGCGCATCGCGCGCGCAGCACGGAAACGCGGCGTCGCGATCCGGCCGCTCGGCGACGTGATTGTGCTGATGCCGCCGCTATCGATCACCTTCGACGAACTCGATCTGCTGCTCGGCGCCACGCGCGAGTCGCTGGATGAAATCACGTCGGTGTGAAATGCGATGAGCCGTCGCTTTCTGATCAGCGGAACGGATACGGGTGTCGGAAAGACCACGCTCGCGAGCGGGCTCGCTTTCGCCTTTCAGGTTCGCGGCCTGAAGGTCGGCGTGATGAAGCCGGTCGAGACCGGATGCGCCGAACGCGACGGCGTCCTGGTCGCCAGCGATGCTGAAGCGCTGAATGCGGGTTCGTTCGCGAATTGGCCGATGGAGCTGGTGTGCCCCTATCGTTATCGCGCGCCGCTCGCACCGCCCGCCGCGGCCGAAGCCGACGGCGCTCCGCTGCCGGACCTCAATCGAATCGTCCAGAGTTATCGACGGATCGAATCCGATGCCGACGTCATGATTGTCGAGGGCGCAGGCGGCCTGATGGTGCCGATCATCTGGGAAAAGAACTACGCCGACCTCGCGTTGATGCTCGATCTCGCGCTGGTGCTTGTAATCGCGAATCGGCTCGGAGCGCTGAACGCTGCGCTGCTGACGTTGGATTACGCCGCGCGGCGTGGGATGCGAATCGCGGGATATGCCTTCTCGGATGTCGAGCCGGAGACTTCGCCGGCGAAAGAGACCAATCCGCGTTCGCTCGCGCGGCTCACGACCGTTCGATGCCTCGGCCATATTCGTCACAAAGCGGCGCTCGATCCGGCCATAGTTGAAGCGCTGCTTTAACTATTCGGCTTCGCCTGGATTTTCGAAGCGACGAAGCGTTGAATCAATTCTCGGCGGCTCACGACGCCGCGCGGCGGCGCCCGTCGATAACACGCCGCTCTTCAGGCCGCAGCGAGGTGGTCGCAGGTTCACGATGCTCCGGATGCCGCATCGCCAGCCATTGATGAAACCGATCCATGTAGGTGTAGACCACCGGCGTGATGTAGAGCGTCAGGAACTGTGAGAAGAAGAGTCCCCCGATGACCGCCATGCCCAGCCCGCGCCGCGCATCGGCGCCGACGCCCGTGCCGATCGCGATCGGCAGCACGCCGAGCAACGCCGCCATCGTGGTCATCATGATCGGCCGGAAACGAATCAAGCAGCCTTCGACAATGGCCGTGGCGGCATCGACGTTCTCCGTCCGCTGCGCATCGAGGGCGAAGTCAATCATCATGATCGCGTTCTTTTTGACCAGGCCGACAAGCATGATGACGCCGACAAACGAGAACAGGTCGAGCTCGAGGCCGAACAACATCAACGTCAGCAGCGCGCCGAAGCCGGCGGCGGGCAGGCCGGACAGAATCGTGAGCGGATGGATGAAGCTTTCATACAGGATGCCGAGCACGAGATAGATCACGAGAATCGCGAGCACCAGCAACATCCCGAGATTGCCCATCGATTTCTGAAAGGCCTCGGCGGTGCCCTTGAAGTTCGCCGTGATGCCGTCCGGAAGCGTGTCGGCGGCGAGCAGCTTTACTTCGTCGAGTGCGTTGCCGAGCGAAACGCCGTCCGCGACGTTGAATGAAATCGTGACCGATGGAAGCTGCCCGGTGTGATTGATTGCAAGCGGGCCGAGAGTGCGCTCAAGCTTCGCGACCGTCGCGAGCGGGACCAGGCTGCCATTGCTCGACCGCACGTAAAGCATCGAAAGCGTGCCTGGATCGTCCTGGAAGCGGGGTTCGACCTCAAGGATCACGCGGTACTCCTCGTTCGATGCGTAGATCGTCGAAATCTGGCGCGAGCCGTAGGCGTCGTAGAGCGCATCCTCAATCGCCTGCGCTGAGACTCCGAGCTCGCGCGCCTTGTCGCGATCGATCGTAACGTTGACCTGCGGGTTGCTGACCTGGAGGTCGCTGTCGACATCGCGGAGGTCGCTCATCGCGCGCATCTTCTGCTCGAGGATCGGCGCGTAATGATAGAGCTGTTCGGTGTTCGCGCCCTGCAGCGTCATCTGGTAGAGCGCGTTGGTGAACTGCGCGGTCATCTGGATGATGGGCGGATTCTGCATGAAAGCGAAGATGCCCGGCACCGAAGCCATTTCCGGCCGCAGCTTATTAATCATCTGGTCGACGCTGAAATTGCGCTCCGCGCGCGGCTTCAGATGAGCGAACAGGATTCCCGAGTTGGGCGCGCCGAAACTGCCCTCGTTGCCACAGCTCGAAAAATAATTCTCGATGCCGGGAGTCTTGGCGAGGATTGCTGCCAACGCCTTCTGATGGCGCACCATCGCATCGAACGAGATGCCCTGCGCCGCCTTCGTAAAAATCAAAAGCTGCCCGGTATCTTCGCTGGGAATGAATCCCTTCTCGACGGCCGTAAAAAGGTACCCGGTACCGACCACCAGCAGCAGCAGTCCGATCATCGTGGCGCGCCGATGCCGCATCACGGCATTCAGGCTTACCCGGTACGCCTCGAGCATCGCGGCGAACCCGCGCTCAGTCGCCATGTAGAGGCGCCCATGATGTTCGCTCTCCGGCGGACGGAGGAAGCGGCTGCACAGCATCGGCGTCAACGTCAGTGAGACGAAACCCGAGACCAGGATGGCGGCGGCAATCGTGACCGCGAACTCGTGCAGCAGCCGGCCGAGCACGCCGCCGAGGAACAGCACCGGTATGAAGACGGCGGCCAGCGAGAACGTCATCGAGAGGATCGTGAAGCCTATCTCGCGGGAGCCTTCGTAGGCGGCCTGCAGAACGCTCTTGCCCATCTCCATGTGGCGCACGATGTTCTCGAGCATCACGATCGCGTCGTCGACGACGAAGCCGACCGACAAGGTCAGGGCGAGCAGCGAAAGATTGTCGACCGTATAGCCGAGCAGCCACATCACGGCGAACGTGCCGATTAGCGACATCGGCAGCGCAAGGCTGGGAATGATGGTTGCCGACAAATTGCGCAGAAATACGAAAATCACCATCACCACCAGGAAGACCGTCAGCATCAACGTGAACTGCACGTCGTTGACCGACGAGCGGATCGTCTGCGAGCGATCGTAGAGCGTGGTGAGTGTAATTGCGGCCGGCAGATCGGCGCGGAAGGCCGGCAGGATCTGACGGATGTTGTTGATCACCTCGACGGTGTTGGTGCCCGGCTGGCGTTCGATGCCGAGGACGATTCCGCGATCGTTGTTGATCCAGCCGGCGACCTTGTCGTTCTCGACGCTGTCGATGACGCGGCCGAGATCGCCAAGCCGCACCGGCGAGCCTTTGCGATAGGTCACGATCAACGGCCGATATGCGGCGGCATTGAAAAGTTGACCGTTCGCGCGCACGGTGAACGCCTGGTTCATCCCATACAGCGTGCCGGTCGGCATATCGACGTTACCGCTCTGCACGGCCTGCGCGACCTCGTCGATGCCGATGTCGTGAGCGGCGAGCGCCCGGGGATCAAGTTGTACGCGCACGGCGTACTTCTGAGCGCCGTAGACCTGAACCTGCGCGACGCCGTTGATCATCGAGATGCGCTCGGCGAGTTGCGTCTCAGCGTATGAATCGACCGTCGAGAGCGGCAGCGTCGAAGACGACAGGCCGAGGTAGAGAATCGCCTTGTCGGCGGGATTGACCTTGCGATAGGTGGGCGGCGTCGGCATTCCTTGGGGCAAGTCGGCGTTGGCCTGCGCGATGGCGGCCTGGACGTCCTGCGCAGCGGCGTCGATATTGCGATTGAGATCGAATTGCAGCGAGATCGAGGTCGAGCCCTGAATGCTCGTCGAGGTCATCGAGTCGATTCCAGCGATAGTGGAAAACTGCTTCTCAAGCGGCAGCGCCACAGATGACGCCATGGTCTCCGGGCTTGCGCCGGGAAGCTCCGCATCCACTACGATGGCCGGGAAATCGACGTTCGGCAGATCGCTGACCGGCAGATAGCGATAGGCGAACAGTCCGAATGCGACGATCGCAATCGAGACCAGCGTGGTCATTACCGGGCGGCGAATGAAGAGGTCGGAGATACTCATTGATAGTAGCCGCTCACGAGGCGGCATGCGGCGGGCCCGTCAGTGAACTCTTGATGCGCACCTTCGCGCCGGGCATGAGCTGCAATTGGCCGTCGGTCACGACGGTCTCACCGCGGCGAAGCCCGCGCTCGACGATTACCTCTCCGTTGACGGTATCGCCTGGCACCACGGGACGCGTTTCCGCCTTCATGTCGCCATCAATAACGTAGACGTATGGACCCATCTGGCCGGTTTGGATCGCCTGCGCCGGGACGACCAGAGCGTCGGGGTGCTCACCGAGTGTAAGCCAGACATCGACGAATTCGCCGGGCCACAATCGTTCATCCTGGTTCGAAAAGAGCCCCTTCAGCGCGATCATCCCGGTGCTCGGATCGACCGTGTTATCGACGAAGCTCAATACGCCGCGCGCAGCATCCTGCTCCTGGCTGGGCGGCGCAGCGGTGACCTGAAGCTGATGCTCGGTCATGTGGCTTCGGACCTCCGCCAGGTCTTTCTCGGGCAGCGAAAAATCGACGTAAATCGGCTGCACCTGGTTGATGATCACCATGATACCGGAAGCATCGTTGGCTTTGACGAGATTGCCGGCGTGGAGTTTCAAATCGCCGGTGCGCCCCGTGATCGGCGCGTAGATCGAAGTGTATGAAAGATTGAGCCGCGCGGTCTCGACCATCGCTTCGTCGGCGGCGACGGTCGCACGCAGCGCCGCAGCATTGGCATGCGCCTGATCGTATTGCTCGCGCGAACCGACTCCCTGCTTCAGCAGATAATCGTAGCGGCGCTCATCGGTATTTGCCTGAATCATCTGGGCGCGGTCGCGCGCAAGTTGTGCCTCGGCCTGCTCGAGCGCCGCCCGAAACGGCCGCGGGTCGATCGTGAACAACAACTGACCCTGCTTGACCTCGTCGCCCTGCTTGAAATGGACCGCGTCAAGCCGTCCGTCGATGCGCGCCTTTACTGAGACCGTCGAATAAGCCTCGACCGTGCCGATGGCATGGATTTGGTAGGGTACGCTCTTTTGCTCGACCTGCGTGACAAGGACCGGGACCGGCGGCCGGGCGAGTCTCGCCTGCTGATCGGCGCCGCCGCGACATCCGTAGACGAGCGCGGTTACAACCAAACCGAGCACGACCAGCAGGATGGCGCGAGATAGGAAGCGGTCGGACCTCATCCAGTTGCCATACTATCAGTACCGATAAATGCGGGGAAAATCGCCGGTTCCGGCGCGCATCCGCGACTATTTTTGCCCGACGTGAATTGCGATCAGGCCAAAGTTCAAAAGCTTGTAGCCGACCGCCGAAAATCCGGCATCGGACATGATTTGCGCCAGCCCATCTGCGTCAGGCAACTCGTTCAGCGAGCGCGGCAAATATCGGTAGGCGGCGAAATCGCCGCTCAGCGTGCCGCCGATCAGCGGCACGACGTGATTGAAGTACGCAAGCGATAGCGGCCGGAGCATGCCCGGCGGATGCGTCACATCGAGGCAGGCGACGCGGCCGCCCGGCTTCAGCACGCGATGGAACTCGCGGAACGCGCCCGGCAGATCGATCAGATTGCGCAGCAGGAAACCATTGACCAGCGCGCCGAACGTATTGTCGGCGAAAGGCAGCGAGAGTGCGTCGCCGGCTGCGAATTGGATCGCCGTCGCGTTCGCGCTTGCCGCGGTCTTCTCGTGGGCCACGGCGAGCATCTCGGTTACAAAATCGACACCCACGACGTAACGCGCGCCCTGCCGGATCAGCTCGAACGCCAGTTCGGCCGTGCCGGTCGCCACATCAAGCACAAGCTCGCCGCGCGGACGGACGGCGGCAGCCGTTGCCCGACGCCATCGGCGATCCATCCCGAAGGTCATCACGCTGTTGACGCGATCATAGGCGGGCACGATGCGCGCAAACATCCGGCGGACCCACTCGGCCTTCTCGCCGGGCGCGTCGAACATCGCGGATATTCGTCGAGGTTCGCGCATGATGCGCCGCGATCATCGCGATCGCTTTCAGCGGATGCAAGGCCGGTTCCGCTTCTCTTGGCGCGCGGGTTATGGAAGAAGATTAGGAATATGAAGGCGATCATCTTCGACCGGCCCGGCGATGAATCGGTACTGCGACTTGGCGACGCGCCGGACCCGCGTCCCGGTTCCGACCAGTTGTTGATCAGAGTGAAAACCGCCGGCGTCAACCGCGCTGACCTGATGCAACGCGAGGGACGCTATCCACCGCCGCCGGGCGCATCGGAGATTTTGGGCCTTGAATGCGCAGGCGAAGTCGTGGAAGTCGGCTCGAACGTGAAGGACTGGCGGGTCGGTGACCGCGCGATGGCGTTGATACCGGGCGGCGGCTATGCCGAGCTTGCCGTGGTCCATTACGGTTCAGCGATCCACGTGCCGCGAACGCTGAGCGACGAAGAGGCGGGAGGCATCCCCGAAGTCTACCTGACCGCGTTCCTCAATCTTTTCATGATTGGCGAGTTGCCGAAGGGCGGCGTCGCATTGGTCCATGGCGGAGGCAGCGGCGTCGGCACCGCGGCAATCCAGATGCTGCGCGAGGCGGGCGCGCGCTCGATCGTCACCGCCGGCTCGGACGAGAAATGCGAGCAGTGCCTCAAGTTCGGCGCCAATGTGGCTATCAACTACAACGCTGGCCCGTTTGCTCCCAAGGTGCGTGAAGCAAGCGGCGGGCGCGGCGTCGATGTGATCCTCGATATCGTCGGAATTCCTTATCTCGAGCAGAATCTCGACTCTTTGGCGCGCGGAGGGCGGCTCATCCTCGTGAGCCTTATGAAAGGGGCGCGCGGCGAAATCGATCTCGCCAAAGTACAGCGCAACCATCTGCGGATCATCGGATCGACGCTCAGAAGCCGTCCGGTGGAGGAGAAAGCGTCAATCATCACGAGTTTCCTGCGCCAGTTCGGCGGGGCTCTGGAAGCGGGCCGGATTCGCCCGCCGATTTATCGCGCGATGCCGCTCGCGGAAGCCGCCGAGGCGCATCGAATAATGCAGCGCAGCGAGCATTTCGGAAAAATTATCCTGCGCGCCGCTTGACGCCGCACATAATGGGAGGTGAATCATGAGCGCTCAGTCCAATGAACAGGCCTTGCGCCAGGTGCTCGACCGCGACGCGATTTTTGATCTCGTCCGGCTCGAGCGATTCTGGCGCGATCGCTGCGAGTGGGATCGGCTGCTGGCGGCGTACACCGAGCCGTCGATGGTGCGCGTGTCGTGGTTCAAGGGCAGCGCGCGCGATTTCGTCGAGGGTTCGCGCAAGATGCACGAGCGAGGCGGATACAGCAGGCACGTGATCCTGCCGACGTACCTGCAAATCGAAGGTGACCGCGCCCTTTCCGAGAGCGTCGGCCAGGTGCATCTGCGCGGCAAACTGCAAGGGATGAGTTACGATCTCATCGCGTACTGCCGGTTCCTCTCGCGCGTGGTGCGGACCAAAGACGGATGGCGGTTGCAGACCTTCGATGCGATTTACGATCGCGATGCGATCGCGCCGACAATCCCGGGCGAGCGCCTCGCGATCGATCCGGCAAAGCTGGAGGGCTTGCGCGCGTCATATCGCTTCATGAGCTACACGCTTGCAGCGAACGGTTATCAGGTCGACCCGGAACTACCCGGCGATGATCGGCCCGACCTGCTTAAGCAGCTTTACGACGCGGCCGACCGATGGCTTAAGACCGGCAAGTAGGCTTTCCCCGCCAATGCGCACTGCGGGCGCACCGTGGCCAATCCTGGAAAAATGGCGATAGCGGCCGGATGCTGCCCGAGCGGATGCGTCGCGAACTTGCGGCACTGGTCGAGCGGATGCTTGCGTGACCCGCCATAGCGCAATCTGTTAGCCTGCCGCGCATCTCGATTTCGAGGAGGCGGGGTGAACGACACATCGATGCGGCTTGGTGCGCGGGCTTTGATATGGGGCTTCGCGCTCGTCGCTTTGTTGCTGGTCTCGCCGCTCACGGCGCAGACGCCCAACCCGATCCGGGCGCAGCTTCGCGCGCTGATCGAAGCGGGCGCCGCCCCGGAATTGCGATGGCCGGACTTTGCCACCTACCAGGATCTCGCGCGCAAGTTCTATGACGCAGGCGGGTACGCGCCGGTCTGGACATCAAACGGTCAGCCTACCGCGCAAGCGTCGGCGATGATCGCACAGTTCAAAAACGCCGCATCCAAGGGCCTCGATCCGAACGACTATGACGCTGCGAATTGGGATGCCCGGCTTCGGAAGCTCGGGCCGTCAGCGACGCCTACGGATGTCGCGAGCTTCGATCTCGCGCTCACGTTCTGCGCGATGCGTTACATCTCGGATCTGCACATCGGCCGCGTCAATCCGCAGAATCTGAAGTTCGGTCTCAACGTTGGAACGCACACCTACGATTTACCCGAGGTGTTACGCAAGCAGGTGATCGGCGCGGCCGACGTCAATGCGGTCATCCAAAGTTTCGAACCGCCTTATGCAGGATATCAGCGCACGGAAACCGCGTTGGCGGAGTATACGAAATTGGCCGCCCGTGGCGACGGGATTCCGTTGCCGATTCCCGCCCGGCCCGTCAGGCTCGGCGATCGATACGCCGGGATGAATCAGCTAATGTGGCGGCTGTGTCAACTCGGCGATCTTCCGCCCGCTCCGGATGCCATGGCTGCGCCGCCGACCAGTCTCGGCCCGCCCCAAATCTATGATGCCACCGCGGTAGCCGGCGTCGAACATTTTCAGAAGCGGCATGGCCTCGAACCCGACGGCGTGCTCGGCAGGGGCACGATCGCGGCGCTCAATCAGCCGCTGAGCAAGCGTGTGATGCAGTTGGAGCTGACGCTCGAACGTTACCGCTGGATTCCGCCGAATTTTCCGCAGCCCCCGATCATCGTTAACATCCCGGAGTTCCGGCTGCGGACGATGCGCCGGCAACCGGCGAGCTTTCTCTCGATGCGGGTGGTGGTAGGCAAGGCATACCATCATAAGACGCCGGTCTTCGCGCAAAACATGCGCTACGTCATCTTTCGTCCCTACTGGGACGTGCCGCCGTCGATTCAGCAGGCCGAGCTGGTGCCGAAAATTCGCCGTAACCCCGGTTATCTTGCGAAAGAAAACTATGAAGTGGTGGATGCCAGCGGCAGGGTCGTAACCGATGGCGCGGTATCCGCCGATGTGCTGAATGGTTTGCGATCCGGCGCCTATCGAATTCGTCAGAAGCCGGGACCGAAGAATGCTCTCGGGCTCATCAAGTTCATTTTTCCCAATGCCTACAACGTCTACCTGCACAGCACGCCGAGTCCGCAACTTTTCGCCAGGGCACGCCGCGATTTCAGCCACGGATGCATCCGGGTTGAACATCCAGTTGATCTGGCAGTGTGGGTGCTGCGCGATATTCCGGGATGGACGCGCGACAAGGTCATCGCGACCATGAACGACCCCAGCAAAAACAATCTGAAGGTCATTTTGCCGAAGCCGATTCCCGTGCTGATTCTTTACAGCACCGCGGTCGTCGAGCCGGATAACGAAGTGCATTTTTTCGACGATATCTATGGTTACGACGCCGAACTCGAAGATGCACTTGCAGCGCATTCGCAGGCCCTGCATCAGTGATCAGGGCAGGCCGCCGAGCCGGGCTCACCTGCGCCGCCAACATTGAGCAGCAACAGATGCCCGCGTCGCGGATGTGGATTAGAGGAGACGAGCAGCAACTCCCATCCCATGATTTTCCCGCCCGGTGCTACGCGCGTTAGCTGATCGCCCCATACGATCAGGTACGAAGCGCAGGGTTCGTTTGGCCGCAGCATCGAGCGACTCCACCCAGGAATTTTGCGGCGGAGATAGTAGGCGAGTTCGTATTCCGGCGCGCCAACGACGTGGAGCGGGCTGCGCCCGATGATCGGCTCCGCGCGCATCGCGAAATTTTTTAACGTGCGCTCGCGTGAAAATTCCGGGCGCAACACCCCGATCCACAAGCTCACGGTAGCCAGACTCGCGATCCCGATACAGACCGCTGACGCGTAGCCCCGGTTTGCCTTCAAAAAGAACAGGCCGGCAAGCGAGCTAATCGCCGCCGCGCCGATCGTCGCGACGAACCTCAAATCGTGACGAGCAAAATCGCTGACGATGAGGCCGATGTATGCCGCATCGCTCGATTGCATCGATCCGACCAGCCGATTGGTAAGCTCCGGACGGCTGATTAAAACCAGACCGGCAACTGCGAGCGTCAGGATTGCGATCCCTGCGACCGCGCTCGCGATGCCGGTGAGGACCGCGGTCCAATATCGCGGCGTGCGGCCGCGATCGGCGAACGGCGCGCTCAGCACGATCGCGAGCGGCGGCAGCGCTGGCAGGATGTAGTCATCGCGCTTGCTGCTTGCGATCGTGAAGATCGTCAGCACAGCAAGCATCATCGCGAGCTGGTAGAGAATCGGCCCGCCGGATTTTCGCTCCGGGAGCGTACAGACGAGAGCGGCAGGCAGATAGAAGATCAGGGGCAGAGAAGCGCCGATGAAGCGGAGGATGGTGTAATAGAAAGGCCGCGCCGCTTCACCCGTGCCTCCCATCTTCGACGGCATCAGATGCCCCAGGTTCTCCTGGAGGAACTGTACACGAAATAGCTGTGGATCCCTGAGGAACGCAGGAACGTACCAGAGCGCTGCGATTGCCACCGCGATGACCAGCACGATCCACGGCCACCGATAAACGAGAAATTTCAGCGGATTGATTCCCGCGATGAGCGCATAGATCGCAATCGCGAGCGCCACCAGCACGATCGCGAGCGGTCCCTTGGTCATTACGGCAAGTCCCAGCAGGACGCCGCTTGCGATCGCACGCGAGGTCGAAAAGCCTCCGGTGACCAACGGATAGATAGCGCAGTACCCGGCGAACATGAGGCAGGTGAAGAGCATGTCCGTGCGCAGGTAGGCGGCGCGCGAAGCGAAACCATAGATGCCGAGCAGGAACAGTAAGGCAATGCCGCCGGCGGAGCTGCCGAGATTTACGCACGTAAACGCGATTACAATCGCAGCGATCGCCGCTCCGGCCGCGAGCGAGATTGTGCGCACGCCGGGTTCATCGACCATGCCGCCGCGTGCCTTCGCGACTCCCGCCGCGAGCCAGTAATAGAGCGGCGGTTTCCGTGTCGCCTCGCCGTAGAGATCTTCGGGGATCAGCCAGTGGCCGTGAGCAACGATATCGACGACGATACCGGCCGGACGCGACTCTTCGTCTTTTTGAAAGGGCGCGTTGAGCCCCTGGCTCAGAAAGATCAGCGCCAGCGTGGCGCCTACCAGTGCTTTTAACAGGATCGCTCTCAAACCGCGGCGCTACGGCGCGGCGCGAGAGCCGCCTGGCTCGTCCAGGAGCGACGCAGCTCCGGCAGTTCGCGTCCGAGGGTCGCCTCCAGCTCGCGCAGGTCCGGATCAAAGATCTCGCAGAGCCATTGGCGCGCCGTCGGATCGATCTCCGGACGCGGCGCCGACTTTACGAAGAAGCGCTGGAAGATAAGCCGCTTGATCGTATGATTCGCGCCAAAGCTTTTGGGCACCAGTATCTGGCCGGCGCGCCGCGCCCAGTTGCTGCCCGCCAGCCGTCGCGCCCACGCCCACCTCGCCACTCCGAAGCTGTTCTCGGCATAGCTGGTGTCGATTCGATCGAGGTACGCGGGATCCACGCCGATAAAGTTCAATATGCCCGCAAGCGCCTCTTTCTTGCTCTCCGCCGAGCGGCGGAGCTCTTCGAACATAACAATTCGCACCCGCGCCGGGCCGAAAATGTCGAGGTAGCGTCGGACCTGGGCCGCATAGAGACCGAGCTCAACATAAAGCTGCGAAACGCCCCAGCCTTTCTCGCTCCGATTGAAATCCTCCTCGAGCGCCTCGAAAAAAGGCCGACGCTGGAGTCCCTCGCGGAGGTTCATCAAGTAGTGCGAATAGGCGCGTTCGACTGGATCGCGGAGCAGGATGATGATCCGGGCCTCCGGAATCGCGCGATAGATCCGCGCCGGCGCCTCCGGACACCATAGATATGAAGGGCTTGCCTCGCCGATCGCCTTGAAACCGGCCGCTTTGCTGAACAGCGAAAGGTATTCGCTTTCATCTGTGACATAGGTAAAGAGATAGCGCTGTTCCCACGCCGGGCGGAGCTGAGCGAAATAGTGAGGCTCCTTAAGCGCGGGTAGGAAGACTTCAGGATGCTGCTTGAGATAGGTATAGAGCGAGGTAGTGCCGCTACTCGCCGCCCCGACGATAAGAAAATTCGGCCAGTTCGCTTGTGCCATCTGGATTGGTCCGGTGGACAGGCTGAGGTGCGCCAGCGGCCCATCTTGCGCAATGCGGCCGCGGAACCACGCGCTGCGTCGGGATTATCCGGAAGAGTTAAAGCGTTTTGATCCGCGCTGGTCAAGCGGGCTGCAGCTCGGATCTTAGGAAATGCCGCTTGAGCGGCCGATCGCGAACCGATAAGAAAACCCGCGACGTTTATCCGGACGGAGTTGACCCACGTGCGATCGCTGATTTGCATATTTTCGATTATGGTGGCCACGGCCGCATTCCCGACGCCCGGTCTTGCGGCCGGCGCCAGGACCGTTGCTCCGTCCGGGAAGCCGGGCGTCGTTCTCGATTTCTCAAGCTATTCGGGCGGTCCGGTCGATCATTGGTTGCAGGCACAGGGCTTTCAGTTCGAGGAGGCTGCGAAGGACCCCAAGCGTCTTCGTCTGTCGATCGAAAACGGCGCTCTGGTGCTTGAAGCGCGCGGCAGGATTCGAGGTTTCCTGCTTAACGACGCCATCGATGTGCCCACGGTGAACCGCGTCAGGATCGAATGGGGCGTCAACCAGTACCCCAAAGATGCCGCGTACAGCCGCAGAATCAACAATGAGGCGCTGATGGTCTATTTCTTCTTCGGCTCCGAGAAGATTTCGAGCGGTCACATACTTATTCCGGCCAGCCCCTACTTCATCGGACTGTTCCTTTGCCAGGACGATCTAGTGAATCATCCTTACAAGGGCCGCTATTTCCACGCTGGCGGACGGTTCGTATGCCTCGGGAAGCCGAAGCCGGGTGAAATGACGACTTCCGAATTCGACTTGAATTCCGCCTTCAAGAGTTATTTTGGCAAGCATACGACTCCCGGTATCACCGGCATTGGACTCGGAGTCGATACCTCAGTTTCCGGGAACGACGGCAAGACGTCAGCGTTCCTCAAGAGCGTCGAGCTGATCGGCGGCGCCGGCAACTGACCACGGTCGCCGCCGAGGATGGTGCGATCTTACCGCAGCGCCACGTTCACTGATTTGTGCTCGAGATAGCTCAGCAGCTCTGACAGGCCTTCCTCGCGTCCCGTGCCGCTGTTCGAGTAGCCGCCGAACGGCACGCCGATGTAATGCGCGGAGACCTGGTTGATCCAGACGAAACCGGAGCGCACGCGCCGCGCGGCATTGAGCGCGGTCTTCAGATCGTTGGTCCAGATCGACGCGGTCAGTCCGTAGTCGGTCGAGTTTGCGAGCTTGAGCACATCGTCGACCTTGTCCCAGCGGAACACGGAGAGCACCGGGCCGAAGATCTCCTCGCGCGCGATGCGCATGTCGCCTTGCACGTCGGCGAAGATCGTCGGCTCGATCCAGTAGCCACGCTCGAAATCCTTGCCGGATGGGCGACCTCCGCCCGTCACGAGCCGCGCGCCTTCCTCCTTGCCCTGCCCGATATAGTACTTGACCTTCTCGTACTGGCGGGCTGAGTTGATCGGACCCATCTGCGAGGCCGGGTCCTTTGGGTCGCCGACTTTGAGCGATTTCGTGATATCCGAAACGCGTTCGAGCACGCGGGAGTAGATCGATTCATGGACCATCAGGCGGCTGGTCGATCCGCACGACTGCCCCTGCCATGAAAAGTTCATCCCGCCGACGGCAGCCTTCGCCACCGTATCGAGATCGACATCGGGAAAGACGATCAAAGGATTCTTGCCGCCGAGTTCCAGTGTGACGCTTTTGACGCTCTTCTCCGCCGCAGCGCGCTGAATCGCGATTCCGGTCGCGACCGAGCCGGTGAACGCGATGCGTTTGACGCGTGGATGCCGCACCAGCGCGTCGCCGGCGGGATTGCCGAAGCCGGTCACGATATTGACTACTCCGCGCGGCAGGATGCGGCGGCAGATGTCGCCGAAAATCGACGCGGAGAGCGGACTGGTCTCGGCGGGCTTGATAACGATCGTGTTCCCGGCCATCAACGGCGCCGCCATCCGTCCCGCCGCAAACAGAATCGGATGATTGAACGGGATAATCCGCCCAACTACGCCGTACGGTTCGAGCAGCGTGAAGTGCAGATTTGCGGAGCTCGCCGGGATGGTCTCGCCTTTCATCTCAGTCCCGAGGCCCGCATAGAACTCCAGCCCCTGAGCGGCGAACTCGACATCTGCTTTCAGCGATCCGATCGTGTTGCCGGTGTCGGCAACTTCGACATCGAGCAGCTCCTTGGCCCGCTCACGGAGCGCCCCGGCCACCTTGCGCAGCAGGTTGCCGCGCTCGAACACCGTCAACTCGGCCCACGCGGGCTGAGCGGCCTCTGCGGCCTCGACCGCGCGATTCACATCCTCGGCGCCCGCAGCCGGCGTACGTCCGAGTTCAGACTCGTTGGCTGGGTTGACCGAGATCATCCACTCGCCCGTACGGCTCGCGGTCATCTCGCCGTCGATCAGCATCGGAAAATCTTGAAGGTTCGCAGCCATGCGATTTGTGCTCCTCGTTATGTCGAAAAATCCAAATCCCGGACGCCAGAAAAGCGCGCCGCGATGAAAAAAACTTTCCGCGCGCCGATTCTATCGCAACCGAACCTCGCCGCAAGCGCAGGCCCCGGCTCCGCAAGCGCCGGCTCTTCACACTCTTGGCGGGGGTATCGGCGGCGCGAAGATTTCGCGCTGGATTGCGTCGGCCAGCCGCAGAATCGTCGCGTCCTCGCCGTGCCGCCCGATGAGCATCATCCCGATCGGCAGCCCGTCGATCATCGCGCACGGCACGCTCAGGGCCGGATGGCCGCTGATGTTGGTTGGCGAGGTGTTCACGATGTTCTCGATCGCGCGCATGATCGAGTCCGCGATCGGCAGGTCCGGCGGAGGAATCAGCGGCGGTTTGATCGGCTCGGTCGGCATCACGAGAACGTCGAGGTTCTTCAACGCCTCGTCGTGCGCCGCGGTCGTCAGGCGGCGCAGGTTCTGCGCTTTGGCATAGTAGTGACCGTGCGTGGTTTGGCTTATATACCGGCCGAACATCGCAAACGCTTTGGCGCTCAACGAAAGTTGATCGGCCCTGGTGTGCATCGCGCGGTCGAAAAACTCGATCAGCGCGGTCGGATAGGCGCCTTTCCAAAAGCGGCCTGCGCCGCCCGATTCGAGCATGAACCCAAGGATGCCCTCGCATGCGATCGCGGACCAGACGTGGAAGCCGTCGCGATGCCACGGGATCGAGACTTCGCCGACCGTGCACCCAAGCCGCGTCAGCGCAAGCGCCGCGTCGCGCACCGCGTCATCGACGTCGGGTTCCGAGGTCGGGATGCCGGTGAGGCCGAAGCCTTCCTTGACGATTCCGATGCGCATGCCGCGCACGTCGCCATCCAGCGCGCTCACGTATTTCCCGGCGACCAGATTTCCCGGCTGACGCGGATCGAGTCCGTCGGGCCCGGCGATCACTTCAAGCAGCAGCGCGGTATCGCGCGCCGTCCGCGCCATCGGTCCGGCGTGGTCGAAGGTCAGTTCCATCGGACCCATCCCGGTGTACGGAACCAGACCGTACGTTGGTTTGAGACCGACGATTCCGGAGTAGGCGGCGGGACATCGGACCGAGCCGGCCTGATCGGCGCCGATCGCGAGATCAACCGCACCGCAGGCGACCAGCGCGCCGCATCCCGTTGATGAGCCGCCGGGCGTGCGCGCCGGATCGTATGGGTTGCGCACGATGCCGCTGTCGCTTGTATGGCTGTTACCGGCGAAGCAGAGGCTCTCGCAAACTGCTTTGCCGAGAATCGTTCCGCCGGCATCGAGGATGCGCGTCGCGACGGTCGCATCGAAGTCCGGAGTGAAGCCGCGCAACAGATTTGACCCGCACATCATCGGCACGCCCGCCAGGCAGACGTTGTCCTTGAGCGCAACGGTCTTTCCCGCCAGCGGACCGCTCGGCGCGCCTTTTACCTCGCATCGCCAGTACCATCCGCCGTACGGATTTTCCTCCGCAATCGGCTCCCAACTTCGGCGATCGGGGTACTTAACGGGCAGCGCCGGCTCGGAAAGCTGATCGAGGCGATCGTACGTCGCCATCATCGGATCGATGATCGCCTTGAACTGGCGCACTTGCGCGGCCGAGAGCTTCATACCGAAGGCGTCGGAGAGGCGCGTGAGATCCTCGACGCTTGGCGGTCTGACTGCCATCAGCGCTTTCCTCAAACTTTCTCTTACGCCGCTTTGTGCTGAGGAGTCGGCGTGTCGAACACCTTGCGTTGGAAAACATCGGCGGCGCGGAGCAGTGTAGCGTCCTCACCCATCCTGCCGACGAACATCATCCCGACCGGCAACCCCTCGGACATTGCACACGGGACGTTGAGCGCCGGCAGGCCAACCGCGTTGAACGGGCAGGTGTTCGGGATTGCTTCGATCGCGCAGTTCACCGACTCGGCGAGCGTGCAATTCTTTGGCGGAATCTTCGCTGCCTTGATCGGCACCGTGGGCATCACGAGGATGTCGCACTCCTTGAGCGCTTCGTTGTAAGCGGCGAGCAGGGCGCGCGAAAGGTTCTGCGCCTTCGCGTAGTAGCGTCCGTGATATTGCTCACGCACGTAGCGGCCCATCAGCGAGAAGGTCTTCGCGCTGTCGGACAGATACTCGCCATGCGCGGCGACCGCGCGCGAGAAGGTTTCGATCATCTCGGTTGGGTAGTAGCCCTTCCAGAATTTGCCGGCGCCGCCGCTCTCGATCATGAACCCGACGATTTCACCCGCGATACCCGACCAGATGTGAAATCCATCCGGATGCATCGGAACGGAGATCTCCTTGACTTGCGCGCCATGCCTGGCAAGCGCATGCGCCGCTTCGCGCACCGCGTCATCGACGTCCTTCTGGGAGCGCACCGGCTCGGTGCGGCCGAAGCCTTCCTTCACGATTCCGAGGCGCAGTCCCTTGATGTCGCCGGTGAGCGCCGCGCTGTACTTCTGGCCTGGCAGGCCGGCGCGCTGACGCGGATCGAGCCCGTCAGGGCCCGCGATCGCTTCGAGCAGCAGGGCGGTATCGCGTGCGCTGCGCGCCATCGGACCCGTGTGATCGATCGTCAG
This sequence comes from Pseudomonadota bacterium, assembly GCA_021324855.1. Lineage (GTDB taxonomy): Bacteria > Desulfobacterota > Binatia > Binatales > Binataceae > JAJPIG01. The sequence goes on from JAJPIG010000004.1 coordinate 102,344, forward strand.
CTCCATCGGGCCGATTCCGGTGTATGGCACGAGTCCGTAGGTCGGTTTCAGGCCGTAGATTCCCGACCATGCGCACGGGATGCGAATCGATCCAGCTTGATCGGCTCCAATCGCGACATCAACGTAACCTGCTGCAACCAATGCGCCACTGCCGGTCGATGAACCGCCGGGCGAGCGCGACAGATCGTGCGGATTGCGCGCGATGCCGCATTCGGCGGTATGGCTGTTGCCCGAGAAGCAGAGACTTTCGCACACCGACTTGCCGAGAATTCTGCCGCCGGCATCAAGGATGCGCGTGACGATCGTCGCGTCGACCTTCGGCACGAAGCCTTCGAGCAGGCGCGTGCCGCACATCAGCGGTACGCCCGCAACGCAGACGTTGTCTTTGATCGCGACGGTCTTGCCCTTGAGCAGGCCGTCGGGCGCGCCCTTGATGTCGCACATCCAGTACCAGGCGCCGAGCGGGTTTTCCTTGTCGGTCGGCTTCCAGTTCCTGCGATCGGGATACTTGACTGCAAGTTCCGGTTCTTTGAGCTGATCGAGGCGGTCATAGGTCGCGACCATCGGGTCAAGTATCTGCTTGAACTGCTGCAACTGCTCGCGCGAGAGGCGCATCCCGAAGCTGTCGGAAAGGCGCGCGAGATCTTCTAATGAAGGGGGTTTAACTGCCATCGCGATTAACCTCCGAAATTGGCGCCCGCGACTGTTCTACTCAATGCGGGCGAGCTTGCGGCTGTAATACTGCCAGTATGCTTCCAGCAAACCCGGATCCTGCAGCATCTTGAGCTTGCGCGCCGCCTCCGCCTCATCGGGCCATACGGTCTTCACGCCCATCTGCGCGAGCGTGACATGAAGGCGGCAGGCCTCGTTAAGGAAGTTTCCGGCCGCACACAGCTCCGGAATCGATTTGCCGACGAACGCGCAGCCGTGATTCCGAATCAGCATCGTGCGCGATTTGCCGAGCGTTTTCGCAACGCTCGCCCCCATCTCGCGCGTCGTGATCAGCTCGCTGGTTTCCGTGTAACGCGGCGGCGGGCCTTCGAGCCAGATGCCCGCGTGAGTGTAAGGATGGAGATCATCGGCGATACATGACATCAGCACGACGTAAAACGCGTGCGTATGACCGACGAAGTTGACGTCGGGGCGCGCCAGCATGATCTCCGAATGAATCGGCCACTCGTTGTGGCGCGGTCCGTTGCCGCCGATCACGTTGCCGTCGAAATCGATCAATACGAAATCGTTCCCGGTGACTTCGCCGAGGCCGAGCGTCGCCCGCTTCATCCAGAGACCGCGTCCATCCGGATCGCGCATCGAGACATGGCCCAGCGTCAAATCGCCGTGACCTTCCATCTCCAGGATGCGCGCGGCGCGGCCGAGCAGGTGCAACTCGCGTTGAATCTCAGGGCTCTCAAGCATCTCAGTCCTCAGTCTTGTGAGAATGCAGAGGAGTCAGGCGCGTCGCCCACCCCCCACAATCGTGCGAGTAGCACACTGGACCGTGACATGACCAGCCGATGTGCTAGAAGCTATGGCAGCCTGCAAAATCGTCATCGTGGAGGACGTCGGATGGAGCCGCTGAAAACGCTGGTCGAGGGATTGTGCTTCGGCGAAGGGCCGCGATGGCGCGATGGGTACCTCTGGTACTCGGATTTTCATGCCCAGACCGTCAATCGCGTCGATCTCGCGGGCAAGACCTCGGTGGTTTGCGAGGTGCCGAACTGGCCGTCCGGCCTCGGATGGACTCCCGACGGACGGCTGCTCGTGGTTTCGATGAAGGATCGGCGGTTGATGCGGCTTGATCCCGACGGGCTCAAGACCGTCGCCGATCTAAGCTCGCTCGCGTCGTTCTGGTGCAACGACATGACGGTCGATCAGCGTGGCCGCGCTTACATCGGCAACTTCGGGTTCGATTTGATGGGCGGCGAGGCGCCGAAAGCCGCCGAGCTGATCCTGGTCGAGCCCGACGGCAGCGCGCGCGTAGCGGCCCGCGATCTGATTTTTCCCAATGGCACTGTCATCACGCCCGACGGTATGACGCTGATTATTGGCGAATCGTTCGCGAACCGGCTGACCGCATTCACGATTCTGCCGGACGGCTCGTTGACGAACCGCCGCGTCTGGGCGCAGGTCGGCGAGGCGACGCCCGACGGCATATCGATGGACGCGGCGGGCGCGATCTGGTTCGCATCGCCTCAAACCGGCGAGGTGCTCCGCGTGCGCGAGGGCGGCGAGGTCCTCGAGCGCTTCAAGCCGGGTCAGCCGGCCTACGCGGTTATGCTCGGCGGTCCGGATCGCAAGACACTATTCGTCGTCACTGCGCCGACTCCCGATCCGAACGAGGCCAAAAAGATTCGCGGCGGCAAAATCGAGATGATGCGCGTGCAGAGTCCCGGCGTGGGCCTGCCCTAGCTATCGAAACGCCGGCATCACTTGCTCGGCGAAATCGCGGAAGACCTTGCGCTGGTAATCGGCTGGCGGCAACAGCGTCACCTCGTTGAAGCCTTCTGCTTCCATCGCGCGGATGCGGCTCACGATGTAATCCGGCTCGCCGCTGATCGTAATTTCCGCGATCGCCTCGGGCGTCACGAAGCGCCGCTCCTCAGGCTGTAGATACGTGCAGTGGCCGTCGTGGATGTGCCGGAAGCGGGTCTTCGCGGGGTATCCTTCGACGCGCTTCACGTAGTCCTCCCAAACATTGGCGAAGTAGGGCGGGACGATCTCATCCTTCCTGCCGAGATAGTTCCAGACTTCATAAATAAGATGAAGCACGCAGGTGACCTGCGATCCGGTCTCATCGATGACGCGGTCGTCGCTGAGCTTCTCTCCGGAGCGTAACACGCAGGCGCTGGTCACAAAGCTGCGATGGAAGTTCATCGGGATCGCGCGGCCGGATTTTTTCGCCCCCGCGACCAGATGCTCAGTCCAGACGCGCGCGTCGCGCGGCTGCGCGGTGGTGGTGATCCAGCCGTCGCCGATCTCGCCGGCCAGCTCGATCGCGCGCGGACCGTTGGCCGCGATGTAGATCGGAATCGGGTCGTCGATATTGACGAAGTGGCGGTCGCGATGGATGAAAGTTATCGGCCGGGTCTTCCCGCGGTACTCGTAATCGACTTCCTGTCCGTGCAGCAGCGCCCGCACCACGCGCACATGCTCGCGCATCTCGGCGATCGAGACCGGGTTCTGCCCCATCACGCGCATTGAGGTATGGCCCGATCCGATGCCCAAAAAGACGCGTCCCGGCGCAAGCTGGTTGATCGAGGCGATCGAATGGGCGGTGACCGGCGGGATGCGCGTCCCGGGGGCCGCGATGCCGGTGCCGATCTTGATGCGCCTGGTGTTGACGGCGGCGAGGCCGAGCGTGACGTAGCAATCCGACCAGATCATGTGCGAATCGGGCACGTAGGCGCGGTCATAACCGAGTTCCTCCGCGTAGCGAATCAAATCCCATTTATCGACGTGGGTGTCGAACATGATCGCGAATTGCATAGGTCACCTCGTTCGGCGTTAGACGCCGCCGAGGGATCATAGCTGCCGGGAAACGCTGCAGGCTAATGAATTTTGCCGGAAGGAGAACCAGGTATTCCGCGTTTCAGGCCGGAATCACCGATGCGGGCCGCGCCGGAGAACGCGGCCCGCATCCGTATCTGATGCGAACAAGGTTTAAGGAATCGCGTTAGCGTGCACCTTGGTGGCCGTGCTGGAATCGGTGTCGATGGGACAGGTTTCAGTTCCGTTGGAGACCATGGTGCAAGGACCGGCGTAACCGCTTCCCGAGATGTCGTTGTTGATGATCTTGTCGTTCACACCGCTGTCGTAAACCCCGGCCTGGTAGCCTTCGTTCGCGGCTCCGTTGCCGCTGGTATTGGTCGTTTCGTCGTTGGTGATGGTGTTGTTGACCACCTTGTTGTTGGTGGCTGTCGTCGGCGCCATCAAGCAGGTCGGATCATAGTTGGCCAGCGCGACGCCCAGGTCATTGCCGTCAGCGGGAGTGGAGTCGCCTACGATGTTCTTCACCACCTGAACGCCGATGGTGAGCGGGAAATTGCCGAAGTATTGCTGGCAACCTCCGAAGATCAGAATGCCGGCGGAAGAGGCGAGCCCGTTGCCAGTGTAAGAATTACCCGTAACGGTGTTGCGCATCACTTGACCGCTGGCGCCGAAGCCTATCTGGATTCCGTTCTGGGCAATATAATCCACCGGGCCGTTGCCGCTTACCGTATTGCCGCTGACCGAGGCTGCCGAACCCGGGCCATCCACGACGATCCCGCCTTTTTGGTAAAGCGAAATCATATTGCCCGATACCGTACCTGTCGCGCTCGAGCCTGCAGCAAACGCATGGTAGTAGATCGCCACGCCGTGCTGATCGCCATTGAACGGGCTCTCGCCGATATTCGAGATGTTGCTGTTGGTGATGTCGACGGAGGTTGCGCCGGGATTGCTGAAGCTGCCGTCGGCGTTCTCGATATCGCCGGCGACAAGGATGCCGAAGTAGTTCGCGTGCGACACCGTGACGCTGTCAACAGTGCCGCTGGTCCCCGGCTTGTAGTAGATGCCGATGTTGCAGCCGGTCGCATCGATCGTCTCGCCGGATACGTCTCCGCTTGCGATCAGCGCCGCCGTCATGTTGATGCCGTCGCGGTAGAAGCCTGTCGGAGTACAGGTCTGCGCTTGAGTAGCGATGCAGAACAGCGTCGCCGCAGCGGTTGCGGCGGCGGTCGAAAGGACTCTTCGGATTCTCATTGATTTTTCCTCCCAAAATGAGGTAACCGCGCATCACCATCGTGCGCGGGCGAATCCGGAATGGTTACCGTCTTGGCGCCGGACAGACGAAAGCATTTGCTTTAAGAGCGCACGGTCTTGTGGCTCGAACTGACGTGGCGTAGCCTCCGTGCGAACCTTTTACGCGAATCGTCGCACTCTTTAACTCGATTTGTCAACGAAAAAGAAAAGATGAATATGTAAAAAATGATGTTACGATTGATGTAGTTATTTAACGTGAATAAAACTATGATGACTACGTTTTCCTCTCCTGTATTTTGTTTGTGACTCAGTGCCTTAAGTGTCTATACGCCTAAACCAGACATCTTGAGTTGTGACGGATGACTCCGGCTTGCAGACGAGCATGCGTCCGCGCAAGCCGTGATAGTCAATCTGACGACGGCTTCAGCGCGGAATGATTGGCAGGATGATGTGCGACGGATGCTGCGCGTCGTGCAGAATCGTCTGATGCGCTTTCTGCATTCGCGTGCCGGTCGCCTGATCTTCGCCGGTGTTCAAGTTCCGATCGAAGCGTGGAAAGTTGCTCGATGAGATGTCGAGGCGAATTCGATGGCCCGCGAAGAAAACATGGCTTGTCGCCCAAAGATCGATCGTGAATTCGTAGACCGTGCCGGGATGTAGCGGAACCGCGCGCATCGTCGATTCGCGGTAACGCCCGCGGATAATTCCGTCCGCGATGTTCTGCGCGTAGCCATCGGGGCGCACGTCAACCAGCTTGGCGGTGAAATCGGTGTCGGGCGCATCGGTAGCCGCGAACAGCTTCACGATCAACGGTCCGGTCACCTCGATCGGCGCGCCGAGCGGCGCGCTGGTATAAACCAGAACATCGCGACGGCTCTCAACCTCACGCTGATCTTGAACGCCGGTCGAGATGATCAGCGTATTGCCGCCGCAGGTCGGCGCCGGATCGTCAGGATCGTAGACGAAGCGATCGACCGGCTCCCCGGCGGGCGCGTCGGGATCCAAGCGGCCGTCGCCGTCCGCGCTGTTCGCTTTGCCGCCGCTATGCAGATACCAGGGCGTGTAGCGCGTGCGGGCGAGCGGCCACTCACGTTCGTCGCGCCATCGGTTTTCGCCCATCACGAAAATCTTCACCGGCGCTTCGTCGAGGATGCCGGTGTCGAGTCCCTTGAGCCAGTGATCGAACCATCGCAACTGGATCTCGTGCAGTTCGATTTTCGCAGCCGGCCCGAAATCGATGTCGCCGGTGCCGCGCGAGGTCGGCGTCGTATAGGGGAAGATATGCGCCCACGGCCCGATCAGCAGCCGCTGATTCGCGCGCGCCTCAGGCGTCATCGCGTGATCGCGCACCGCCTGGTACTGGGCGAGCGTGCCGCCGAGCACGTAATCGTACCACGAGGTGACGTGATACATCGGCAGATTGATGTTGTGGGCTTGCCGCGTCACATTCATCGACCACCAGAACGGCCCGTCCTCCGGATGGCGCAAATAATCAGTCAGATAGCGCGCGATCGGACGAAGTTCGTCCGCCCATGCCATCAGCGGGAGCCGTCGGTATGCGGCATCGGTCATCGGGCGCGCGAGCACATTTTTTACATCGGCGAGATTACGTTCGATCGCCGCAATCAAATCGACGCGGCCCATCCGCTCGGCCGTGTTCCGCGCCATGAAGATGATATTCGGCAGACGCCATCCAAGCTCGAACGTGCCCCCGGTGTGATAGGCGAAATTGTTGTAGAAGTCGCCCGGGCATGAGACCGGGAAGCAGGTCACCAGATGCGGCGGGCGCGTCGGGGAGAGCAGATGCTGCGTGATGCCGAGGTACGACTGGCCCATCGTGCCGACCCGGCCGTTGGAATAGGGCAGAGCCGCCGCCCATTCGACCGCGTCGTAGCCATCCTGCCCCTCCCAGATGAGCGGGTAGTACTCATCGCCGTCGGAAGCGAAGCGGCCGCGTACGTCCTGCATGATGACCACATAGCCGCGCTCGACGAAGTAATCGATATCGCCGGGGCGTGTGCGCAGGTTCTTGTCGTAGGGCAGGCGCGAGAGCAGGACCGGAAAACGTCCGTCAGCATCAGGACGATAAACATCGGCGCGCAACGTGAGACCGTCGCGGGTCTTCGACGGCACGTCTTTTTCGACGATCACGCGATATCGCGGTTCGCTCTGCTCAGCCAAATCGATTATCTCCGTTGCGCACGAACGCCGGCGACCATGACGATCGCCGGCGTTCGCTGGTCCTGCCGTTTGGATTCAATCAGGCCTGCGGATAGCCCCGCCACGACTCAATATAGTTCGGGACCTCGACGCCCTCCGGCAGCTCTGCTATCTGCATCGGATCGCGCGAATCGACGTACAGCACCACCTCGTCAGTCTCAGCGCGTGCGCGTCTGGCGCCGATCGCAAACGCTTTCGGCTGCGGACCATGAGCAAAACCGCTCGGGTTGAATCCAATCATGCCCGGTCCGAAGTTGTCGCGGCTGAACATCTGGCCGCGGTGGATGAAGATCATCTCGTCGTAGTCGTCATTGTTATGGAAGTAGGGCACCTTGAGCGCGCCGGGATCGGACTCGATCGGCCTCGGCGCGAAGGTCCCGATCACGAACCGGGCGGCGACGAAATTCGCATGCGCCGACGGCGGAATGTGATAGCGCGCGCTGACGATCGGCCGGATGTCGCGCCAGTTGAGCCGCACCGGCGCGACCTCGCCATGCCATCCGACGGCATCCAGCGGATTGAACGGGAAAGTCACGGTGCTCAGGAGATGGCGCTTCTGGATGCGCACACGCCATTCGTCCTCGCTCTGCTGCGCCTTGAACGCTTCATCGATTCGCGGCACGTCCAGCACGTTCGGATCGAAAATCGCCTGGTTGCCAAGGATGCCTTTTTCGGGAAGCTGGTAGGCGTCGTTGGTCGCCTCGACCATCAGGGCCGAGACGGGAGCGCTGGGTTCGATGCGCCAGCAGGTCCCGCGCGGCATCACGATGTAATCGCCATCGCGGAAGGTGAGATGGCCGTAGTCGCAGAACAGGTCGCCGGCGCCCTCATGGATAAAGATCATGTCGTCGCCGTCACCGTTGCGCACGAGATGATCCATCTTGCCGTCGCTCCGCCAGTAGCGGATGCGCAGGTGGTCATTGTAGAGCACCAGCGGCGCATCCCATGGCGATACGCTCGGCATCCCGAGCGCGTTCATATCGAAGGCGCGCGGTCTGAGCGGTCCTTCCCAGTTCGTCCAGCTTGTCGGCGGATGCTTGTGCAGCATCTGGGTGGAGGGGCCGAAAAAGCCCTCGCGTCCCAGTTCGCGCTCGTAGGTGCCCGCAGGCAGGTCCACGTGCGCTTGCCTGGTCGTGATGCCTTCGGAGAGCGGCAGCCTGATCCACCTTCTCATCGAATCGATCCTCCTTGCCGGGTGCAGCATCACCCCATGATGAATGTTGAATTTCACGGCCGCGTTGTCAAATCGCGAGCCGCACCGTCACTCGCCGATGATTTTGATCAAAACGCGCTTGGGGCGGCGGCCGTCGAATTCACCATAAAAGATTTGCTCCCATGGGCCGAAATCGAGTTTGCCATTGGTGATCGCAATCACCACCTCGCGGCCCATCACCTGCCGTTTGTGATGGGCATCGCCGTTGTCCTCGCCGGTGCGATTATGATGGTAGCGTTGCGGACTCGGATCGTACGGCGCCAGCCCTTCGAGCCATCGCTTGTAGTCCTCGTGCAGTCCCGGCTCGTCATCATTGATGAAGACCGACGCCGTGATATGCATCGCGTTTACCAGGCATAGCCCTTCCTGCACCCCGCTCTTGCGAACCGCCTCGGCGACCTGCTCCGTGATGTTCACGAAATCCATCCGCGCCGGCACGTTCATCGTCAGGTACTCGGTATGCGACTTCATTTTTTCAGGCTCCTCCCCGGCGAGTGATGCTTATGCTTGAAGCGATACTCGTGATAATCCTTCGCCAAATGGACCCAGGAAGCGATAGGTGCGATGGCGATCGCCGAAGCAATTGAAGCGGTAATCGCGCGCATCGACGAGCGCCGCCTGTGGGAGCGTCATCGCGCGATTGCGCAATTCGGCGCGACCGGGCGCGGCGGCGTGAATCGCCAGGCTTTGACGCCTGAGGATATCGCGGCGCGAAAGCAACTGCTTGCCTGGGCCGATGCGCGCAGATTCGCGACCAGTGTCGATGCGATCGGCAACCTCTTCATCCGGCGACCGGGGCGCGATCAGTTCGCTACGCCGATCGCCGCCGGATCGCATCTCGACACCCAGCCGACCGGCGGCAACTTCGACGGCGTCTACGGAGTGCTCGCCGCGTTCGAGGTGCTCGAAGCGGCGGAAGAGGCCGGCATCGCGACAACGCGGCCGATCGAAACGGTGGTCTGGACCAACGAGGAAGGTTCGCGCTTTCAGCCGGGTACGATGGGCTCCGCAGTCTACGCCGGCCGTTTGCCGCTCGACGCAACGCTGAAGATCGTCGATGGGCGCGGCATCATGCTTCGCGACGCCCTGTCCGAGACCCTCGCCGCGATGGGTGTTACGGCGCATCGCGAGTTGCGCGCGCCGATCGGCGCCTACCTCGAAGCGCATATCGAGCAAGGGCCGATACTCGAAGCGGAGCGCAAGCAAATCGGCGTGGTCACCGGCATCCAGGGCCTCAAATGGATGCGCGTCGATATCGTCGGCGAAGAGGCGCATGCCGGCACGACGCCGCGATCGGCGCGTCGCGATGCGTGCGCGGCCGCAATCGAGATGATCGCGGCTTTACGCGAACTGACTCGCGATCGGGATGACATCCTGCGCTTCACCGTCGGCCGCTTCGAGCTTTCGCCCAACTCGCCCAACACTATCCCCGGACGTGCGTTGTTTACTATCGATCTGCGCCATCCGGATCGCGAGCTGCTGGTCAGTCTCGGGTCGAAAATCGAATCCTTATGCCGCATGCACGCCGGCGGATGCGCTGTAAGCGTTATTGAGACGCTCGATTCGGCGCCCGTCGGTTTCGATCCTGCGATGGTTGCGATAGTACGGTGCGCCGCCGAGCGGCAGAAGCTGCCTTGGATGGAGATCCTCTCGGGCGCGACTCATGATGCCAAGTTCATTGCCGAGTTGTGTCCGACCGCGATGATCTTCATCCCGTGCAAGCGCGGGATTAGCCACAACGAAACCGAGTCGGCCACGCCGACCGACCTCGCTGCCGGCGCGCGTGTACTGGCAGAGGCGATGCTTTCCCTGGCAAGCTTATCGGGGATGTTACCGCACGAGCGATCGACGTGATAAGCTTGCCTTGACGAGGCAACGGGAGTTGGGAAAACTGCCGCGGGAAGGTAACGCCATGAGCGGATTGACGCAATCACAGAGCGCGCAGAGCAACGGGCATCCGACGGTCGATCCGACCCGCGTCCCGTATCGCGTTTTCACCGATCCCGAGCTTTACGCCCGCGAACAGGAGGTTCTGTTCCGCGGACCGACGTGGAATTATCTCTGTCTCGAAGCGGAGCTCAGGAACCCGGGCGATTTCCGCGCCAACTTCGTCGGCGAGACCCCCGTCTTCATCACCCGCGATGCGAAGGGCGAGCTCCATGCGCTGGTGAATCGATGCGCCCATCGGGGAGCGATGGTGTGCCGCGAAGTGCGCGGCAATCGCAAGACCATGGTCTGCCCGTACCATCAATGGAGCTACGATCTGAACGGCGCGCTGCGCGGCGTGCCTTTCCGCCGCGGGATCAACGGGCGCGGCGGCTACGCGGCGGACTTCAAATTGTCGGAACATTCGCTGACGCCGCTTAAGGTCGCGACCTACCGCGGGTTGGTCTTCGGCACTTTCTCGGATTCGGTCGCGCCGCTGCCGGAGTATCTCGGCCCCGGGATGTGCGAGCATCTCGACACCATCTTCAACCGACCGGTCACGGTGCTCGGCTTCAGCCGGCAGCTCATTAAGGGCAACTGGAAGGTCTACGCCGAGAACACCAAGGACCCCTATCACGGCAGCCTCCTGCATATGTTCCACGCGACCTTCGGCAGCTATCGCTCGTCGCAGGACGGCGGGATGGTGGTCGAGGGCTTCAACAGCAAGATGATCGCGCTCAGGGCTGAGGAAGCGCAGGAAGTTTCAGTCTATACGAAGGAATCGGTCCAAAGCTTCTCCAAGACGCTGAAGCTTGCCGACCCGAGCCTGCTCGCGTCACGCCCCGAGTTCGACCGTTTCACGACCACCATTCAGTTCATCTTCCCAACGCTCGTCATCCAGCAAATCAGCAACACCCTGGCGACGCGGCAGATCGTTCCGCGCGGCGTCGATCGGTTCGAGCTGCTGGTGACCTACTTCGGCTATGAAGACGACGATCCCGAGCTGCGCAACATGCGCATCAAGCAATCGAATCTGATCGGGCCGGCGGGCCTGATCGCGCTCGAAGACGGCTACGCGGTGGAGTTGGTGCAACGCGCTGTCAGCTATGACAGCCACGCGACTTCGTATATCGAACTCGGCGGACGCGGCATCGAGAACCAGGACAGTCTTGTGACCGAGACCGCGATCCGGGGATTTTGGAAAGGATACGGGGAATTGATGGGCTTGCGATGGGGCGCCTCGGCGGATGGACACAACGGAACTGCGCGCGCAAATTGAAGATCTGATCGACGCCTACGTCGATTGCCTCGACAGCGACCGGCTTGAGGAGTGGCCCGACTTCTTCACCGAGCGCTGCATCTACAAGGTAATCCCGTACGAGAACGCGACGCTCGGGATGCCGATACCGCTGATGTACGGCGACAGCCGTGGGATGCTGCGCGACCGGATCGTGGCGCATCGCAACGCCAACTTCTTCGCGCCGCATCTTTATCGGCATCTGGTCAGCCATATTCGCATCGTCGGGCGCGAGAACGGCGCGATCTCGACGCGCGCCAATTATGCCGTCTTCCGCACGATGCTCGATCCATCGGATTACGGCCGTTCCGAATTGTTCAGCGTCGGTGTCTACCAGGATGTGATCGTGTTCGAAGACGGCAAGCCGCGCTTCAAGGAAAAGATCGTCGTGGTCGATACCAGCCAGGTTCCGACCCTGCTCGTCACACCGCTTTAGCTCGGCCTACATTTTGAGCGCGGCTGGACAGCGATGCCGGTTCGGCGCTATGACCAGCCGCAAAGCCAGGGGAGTGCCTTGAAGTACGTCGGCGCTGAAGTCACTGCCGTCAAAAGCAGAAAATTGGTCGCCGGAAGAGGTCAGTATGCCGGCGACATCTACCTCGACGGGATGCTGCACGTCGCTTTCCTGCGTAGCCCGCATGCTCATGCGCGCATTCGGAAAATCGATACGAGCGAAGCGCGCGCGATTCCCGGCGTCGTGCACGTTTTGACGGCCGAGGAGGTCAATCGCGACCTCGGTCCGCTGCTTTACACGATCGAACCGGAGGGGATGGGCGCCAAGCGCGCGCAGCTCTTTGCGCTGCCGCCCAAAAAAGTCAGGTTCGTCGGCGAACCGGTGGCGGTCGTCGCGGCGCACGACAAGTACACCGCGCGCAAAGCCGCCGACTTGATCGAAGTCGATTATGAGAGTTTGCCCGCGGTGGTTGATTGCGAGGCCGCGCTTGAGCCGGGCGCAGAGCTGATCGAACCCGAATGGAGCGACAATCTGCTGGGCAGCCGCGATTTTCGTTCCGGTGATCCCGACCGCGCGTTCGCCGAGGCCGACGGCGTGGTGAAGGGCACCGTGCGCACGCATCGCTATCTCGGCACGCCGATCGAGCCGCGCGCCTACGTCGTAAACTACGACAGCTTCGAAGGGCGGCTGACGTTCTGGGCCTCGACGCAGCATCCGCATCAGCTCCGCGCCTGCCTGGCGGATACGCTCGGCCTTCCCGAGGCAAGTGTGCGCGTGATCCAGGCCGACGTCGGCGGCGCATTCGGATTGAAGACGCCTTTCTATCCCGATGAAGCGCTGATCGCGTATCTGGCGTACAAGCTCGGCCGGCCGATCAAATGGATCGAGGAGCGCGCTGAAAATTTTCTCGCCGGCGGACACGCCCGCGAGGAGCGGCTGCACTACGAGGCTGCGTATCGCAAGGACGGCTCGGTGACGGGTCTCCGCGTGCGGATCATCGCCGACGTCGGTGCGCAGAGCACGCTCCAGGGCTGTTGGATGGCGTATGTGACCGCATCGTGCATTCCGACGGTTTACAAGATTCCAAACTGCGAAATTCGTCTGCAGGTCGCCGTCACCAATAAATGTCCATGGACCGCGTATCGCGGCTTCGGCAAGGAAGCGGCGACCTTCCTGATGGAGCGGCTGATGGACGAGGTAGCCGCCGCGACCGGGATCGATCGCGCGGCGGTGCGCCTCAGGAACTACATCCAACCCGAGGATTTTCCCTACCACCAGGTCTCCGGATCGATTCTCGACAGCGGCAATTATCCCGCCGCCATGACGCGGCTGCTCAAGATGCTCGATTACGATCGCTTCGAGAGCGAACGCGAGGCCGCTCGAAAGCAGGGACGGCGCATCGGGATCGGAATCGCACACGAGCTGATGCCCGAGGGCTGCACGCTGCCGAGTTCGCTCATCAGCGGCTACGACGGCTGCACGATTCGCGTCACGCCGTCGGGCGACATCAAGGTGCTGACCGGCGTCACCTCGCCGGGCACCGGCAACGAAACCGGAATCGCGCAGATCGTCGCCGATACGCTCGGCGCCGACCTGAAACGAATTTTCGTCGTTCAGGGTGACACCGAGATCTGTCCGTTCGGGCTCGGCAATTTCAGCTCGCGCAGCATCCTGATCGGCGGCGCGGCGGCGCGCGAGGCCGCGGTCGACATTCGCGCCAAGATGTTCAAGGTCGCATCGAAGATGCTCGAGGTGATGCCGGCCGATCTCGATGCCGAGGACGGGCAGATCTTCGTCAAGGACGCCCGCAGTCATGCGGTCAGCTTCGCCGACGTGACGCGCGCCATCTATCGCGAATCGTACGGTCCGCACGCGCTCGATTTCGAGCCCGGCCTTGAAGTTACGCGCTACTATCGAACGCCCAACGTCTATCATCAGCCGCAGCTTCATCCGTTCGGCGGCTTCAGCGCCTACCCGTCATGGCCCTACGGGCTTGCGGGGTGCGTGGTGGAGGTCGATCCGGAAACCGGCGCGGTAAAAATTTTGCGCTACTGTTATGTGCATGATTCGGGCAAAATCGTGAATCCACTGCTCGCCGAGGGCAACCTTCACGGTGGCTTCGCTCAGGGGATCGGCGGCGCGATGTACGAGAATCTGGCGTACGACGAGAACGGGCAGTTGCGCACGACGACCTTCTACGATTACACGATCCCGACCGCGGTCGATCTGCCGCACTTCGAGGTCGAGCACCAGGAGACGCTCTCGCCGTTCAATCCGCTCGGATGCAAAGGTGTCGGCGAGTCGGGAATCGGCGCGCCACTGAGCGCGATCTGCAGCGCTATCGAAAACGCGCTCCCGGAACTCAAGCTGCAGCTTCGCGAAACGCCGCTTACGCCGAACCGCGTGTGGGGCGCGATTGAGCGGGCGCGGCGCGCAGGAAACGGTAAAGCATGATTTCGCAGGAATACGAATTTTTCGCTCCCAAAGAACTTGCCGAGGCGCTTGCGATTCTGCATCGTTTTGCCGGCAAAGCCCGGCCGCTCTCCGGCGGGATGACGCTGGTGCCGATGATGACGCTCGGGGTCGCGCAGCCGGAAGCGATCGTCAGCTTGAACCATATTGCGGGACTCGACTTCATCGTCGAGACGCCCGAGATCATTCGGATCGGCGCGATGACGCGGCATCGCACGCTCGAGACCAACACCCTCATCCGGCGTTATCTGCCGCTGCTCTCCGAGGCCGCGAGCCACATCGGCGATGTCCAGGTCCGTCATCGCGGGACGATCGGCGGCAGCCTCTCGCATGCCGATCCTGCTGCCGACTATCCGCCGATCATGCTGGTTATCGGCGCGCGCATGAAGATTGCGAACGCGGCAGGCGAGCGCTGGGTTGCGGCTCGCGATTATTTCAAAGGTCTGATGGAAACCGATCTCCGCCCCGGCGACCTGCTGATCGAGATCGAAGCGCCGAAGCTCGCAGGACGGTTCGGCACCGGCTACCAGCGTCTCCATCGGATCGAGGGCAATTTCCCGATCGTCAATGCCGCCGCGGTCATCGAGCAAGGCTTTCGTTCCGCGCGCCTCGCGCTGGGCGGAATTGGCGATCGGGCGCTGCTCGTGGAAATCGAAAAACATCTGCGTAATGGATTTAATGACGCCGCGCTCGACGCAATTTCGGACGCGGCCTACGCCGTGGCCAAAGACGCGCCGTCCGATTTGAACGGCGATACCGAATATCGGCGCGCGATGGCGCGCGTCTTTGCAAAGCGTGCCGTCAAGCTCGCCGCCGCCGCGATCCCGGCGAATTGAACAACCCTCGAGAGCGTCGATGAGAGTACCGATCGAAGTCACCGTCAACGGCAAGGCCCATCGGGTCGAGGTCGACACGCGCACTGTGCTCGCCGACATGATTCGCGATCAACTGCGGCTGACCGGGACGCACGTCGGCTGCGGCACCGGCAGTTGCGGCGCGTGCACCGTGATGCTCAACGGGCGCACAGTGAAGTCGTGCTGCATCCTTGCGCCGGATGTCGATGGGCAGGAGATCATGACCATCGAGGGTCTGGCCGATGACCCGCGCCATCTGCATCCGATCCAGGAAGCGTTCGTGGTCAATCACGGCCTGCAGTGCGGCTATTGCACGCCTGGGATGGTTCTGTCGGCGTTGCAGCTTCTGAACGAAAATCCGCATCCGGCGGAAGCTGAGATTCGACGCGGCATCGCGGGAAATCTCTGCCGATGCACCGGCTATCAGTTTATCGTCAAGTCGATCGAGGCCGCGGCCGCGAAGATGGCGTCGAAGAAGTAGCGACGGAGTTTGCTCATGGACAAGATCACGCTCTACCAGTGGCCCGCGATTACGGGCCTCGAATCCGCTTCGCCGTTCTGCATGAAGATCCACTGGGCGCTGGCATACAAGCGCCTGGTGTTCGATCCGGTCACGATGGCCGACCGCGCGGCGGTTATCGCGCTGAATCCGCGCGCGAAGCTGCCCGCCCTCAAATACGGCGACAACATCATCTCCGACTCGACCGACATCATACGCTTCATCGAAGAGCGTCATCCGGAGCCGCGGCTCTATCCGACCGATCCGGCGGCGCGCGCCCGCGCGATCATCCTCGAAGACTGGGGCGACGAATCACTTTACTGGCATCTGGTCTACGAGCGGTGGCAGATCGAAGATCAGTACGATGAGTACGCGGCGCAGCTCTTTCCCGGCGTGCCCAGGCAAGTCCAGCGGCAATTTCGCGAATCCGTAGTTCAGGGCCTCTACGGTCAGGGCTTCGGCCGGATGACCGTGGAGCAGCATCGCGCGAAACTCGGCGAAGCGCTCGATGCTCTGGATGCGACGCTTGCGGATGCGCAATTCCTGTGCGGCAACGAGTTGAGCGTCGCCGATATCGGAGTCGGAGCCGAAATCCATGGCCTCGACCTGCCGCTAACGCCCGCGGCGAGCGCGGAGGTGCGCAAGCGCGCCAACGTGATGCGATGGCTCGCTCGCATCGCGAAAGCGGTCTCGGCCTAGCATCGATATTTCATTCTGCGGTCATCAGTTCGAGCCACGCGCGCGCCTGGTTGCGCATCGGCAGCTCGCTGGTGCCGGTCCCGGTGAACGCGCCATCCGCTACGGTGTCGCGGCCGTCATTGCGATGGAAGCTCACCCACTCGCCGGCGCGCACATCGAGTCCGTGCTGTACGCGCTCGAACGCCTCGAGGTCGTCCGGCATCATGTTCGATGACGGCGAATTCATGAGCATCGCGTAGGCGAGCGTGCGCCGGTAGCTCTCCGGAGCCGCACCGATCAGACGGAACGTATAGGCCTCGACCAGCGTGCGATCGACGGCGAGCGGCCGGATCACGCGCAACTGATGATATGCAGCCTGGATCGTCATGCTTGGGTAGATGATCGAATTGTGACGGTTGACCGAAAGGATCTCACGCATCCGCTCGGTTCCGCGCGCCTGCTCCAGCGCGGCGACATACGGACGCTCGTAGCTGTCAGGGTTGAAGAACCCGCCCATGAAACTGTGCCCGTGTGGAAACCCCGCCACGCCAATCCGGTCCATGATTGATTGCGGCGTGCCGTTCTTGCCGATGGTCGAGAGCGTCTCGCCGACCCACGAATCGGCTGGCGTCTCGGGGTCGCTCATTTCTGCGAGTTGCGTGCGCGCCGACTCGATCGCCGATTCGTGCACGCTCAATGCATGCATCGTGTCATTCAGATTCTCGAGAAACAGCTTCCAGTTGTTGCGCTGGAGGACGCGGAAAGGCGGATCGGCAATTTCGATTCGTCCGGACGGCGCCCGATCGGCAATATCGTCGAGCGAAGTGACGATCCCGTCCAGGAAGCTCCGCAGGTCCGGACCCTCCGCGGCGAGGCTTGCGAAGACGAATCCCCGGTAGCTGTCGACCCGCGGCGCCGACGGCATCCAGAAAGCGCGATCGGCGACATCGAACGCGGTGCCGTCGTAGCCCCGGCGAAGCGGCACAGAGAGCACTGAGCCGTCGGTGCGGAACGTCCAGCCGTGATAGCAGCATCGAAAATGTCGCACGTTGCCCGCGCCGCCGACCAGCCGCGCGCCGCGATGGCCGCATCGATTGTAAAGCGCCCGAATCGATCCGTCGTCGTGCCGCACGATCACCATCGGCTGCCGGCCGATTTGCGTTGTGAGATAGTCGCCCGGCTTTGGAAGCTGGCTTTCGTGCGCGACGTAAATCCAGGTGCGTTCGAAGATACGTTCCATCTCGAGCGCGAAAATCGCGGGATCTACGTAGATCGAGCGATGCACCCGGTTTGGTTCCACCAGCCGTCGCAGTGCGTCAGGGCTGATGCGTGATGAGTCGGGCACCGGCATCGGGCGACCTCCAATAATCTCAGGTTATCGCATTTTCCGTCACGTGAGCTAATCTCCCGGGATTGAGCGAGATGTAACGAAGGAGCAGCGGATGACGACGGTTCCGAAAGCGTTCTGGGATGAGCTGCGCGGCGAGCTCGGCGCGGAAGCGATCGATTTTTCAAGCGCGGCCGTCGCCGACTACGGCGCTAACATGATGCCCTCGGGCGATCGGCTGCCGGGCGGCGTCGTCTACCCAGCCTCGACCGCCGAAGTGCAGACCGTCGTGCGCGCCGCCAATCGCCATCGCGTGACGCTGTGGCCCATCAGCACCGGCCGCAACGTCGGGATTGGCGAGAAGAGCCCCGTGCGCGAAGGACAGGTGGTGGTGCATCTGCGCCGCATGAACAAAATCCATGAAATCGACGAGACGCTATGCTTTGCCGACCTCGACCCGGGCGTGACGTTCAAGCAGCTTTACGAGGAACTCGGACGCCGCGGCCACAAGCTCATGATGTCGAGCACGTCGGGGCCGACCGACGGCAGTATCGTCGGCAACGCGATCGACAAGGGCGCCGGCTACACGCCGTACTTCGATCACTTCGGGATGACCTGCGGGCTTGAGGTCGTGCTTGGCGACGGCCGCATTCTGCGCACCGCCGACGGCGCGTCGCCGGGCGCGAAGACCTGGCATCTGGTGAAGTATGGGCTTGGTCCGTTTCTAGATGGCCTTTTTGTACAATCGAATTTCGGAATTGTGACGCGCGCCGGGATGTGGCTGATGCCGCGGCCACCAGTGATCCGCGCCTTCATCTTCACTTTTCCCGATGATGACGATTTCGGCGCGATTATCGATTTGATCCGTCCGCTGAAGCTCAACAATCTCGTGCCCACCCTGCTCAAGGTCACCAACGACGTCTACAGCCTCGGCACGGTTGAGACTTATCCGTATGCTCGGACCGGCGGACGCACGCCGCTTCCCGACGATCTGCGGCGCGAGTTGCAGCGCAAGCACGGGATCGGATCATGGTCCGTGAGCGGCGCGTTCTATGGCGATTCTGAGGAGAGCGTCCGTCCGATGATCGAGCGCGTGCGGCGCCATTTCGAAAGCAGCGGCAAGGCGCGTTACGTCAGTCACGAGCAGGCGCGCGAAAACCCGATCTTCCGGATCCATCTTGACACATTTTCGGGCACGCCGACCGAGGAAGAGATGCCGCTGCACGACTGGCGTCCCGGCGGCGGCTCGATCTGGTTCCTGCCGACCACGCCGATGATCGGCTCGATCGCCAACCAGCATCAGCGGATGTCGCGGCGCATCCTGTCGCACTACGGCTTCGAGTTTATCACTGAGTACGTCTGCACCGGACGGGCGAGCCGCGCGCTGCATCCGCTGATCTTCAACCGCAAGGATGCCGACGAAAGCCAGCGCGCCGCCGAATGCTTCCGCGCCCTGATGGCGGCCTACGCAGAGGCGGGCTACCCATTGTCGCGGGCTCCGACCGAGTTTCAGGAAGAGGCGATGGCGCGACTTCAAGTAATACCTCAAGTTTGCAGCGATCTGAAGCGCGTCCTCGATCCAAACAGCGTCATCGCGCCGGGCAAATACGGGATTGTCTGAATTGTCTGATAGGATGCAGTCGAGCCGCGCGGATATCGCACCATGGTGATTCGAGGTTTGCCCGACAACGGAGGGCCGAGATGAGTTTGCTGAATGTGCCGATCATCGACATCGCGCCGTTTCTCTCCGGTGATCGCGAGGCCAGGCTGCGCGTGGCCGCCGCGGTGAATCGCGCCTGCGAGGAGATTGGATTTCTGGTCGTCACCGGCCATGGCGTCGATCCGAAGCTCTGCAATCGCGTATTCGAGGAATCGACGGCCTTCTTCGAGGCGCCGATGGAAGAAAAGCTTCAAGTCAAGCAATGGGCGGACGATTTGCCGCGCGGCTATAGCGCGCCGGCCGCGGAGAGCGTCGCCTACAGCCGGCTCAATCGCACTCCGGGCGATCTCAAGGAGTCGTTCACGATCGGGTGGCTCGACATTCCCGCCGATGAATACTTCCATCGGCCCGAGGCGTACAACTTTTTCCAGGACAATAGATGGCCCGCGGGGCGGCCGGCCTTGCGCGCGGCTTACAGCGAATACTTCACCGTGATGGAGCGGCTCGCAGCGGACGTGCTCAGGATTTTCGCCCTCGCGCTCGGTATCCGTGAAGACTTTTTCGCTGACAAGATCGACAAGCACATCGGCGTGCTACGCGTGCTCAATTATCCGAATCAGCCCGAGGAGCCGCTGCCGGGTCAGCTTCGCGCCGGCGAGCATTCCGACTACGGCACGTTGACGATTCTGCGCCACGAGGACGAGCATCGGCCCGGCGGCTTGCAGGTTCAGAATCGCGCAGGCGGATGGGTCGACGTCCCGGCGGTGCCGAACTCGCTGGTGATCAATCTCGGCGACATGATGCAACGCTGGACCAACGATCGCTGGGTCTCCACGATGCATCGCGTGGTCAATCCGCCGCGCGATCGCGCGCACGACAGCCGCCGAATGTCGCTGGTCTTTTTCCACGAAACCAATTACGACACGGTGGTCGAATGCCTGCCGAATTGCAGCGGTCCCGGTAATCCGCCGAAGTATCCGCCGGTTACCTGCGGCGAGTACCTGCGATTGAAATTCACGCGGCAGGTGACGTTCGATCGCGAGACGGCCGGCGCCGCGTAAGCGGCCCCGATCGCGGTCAACTGTCAGCGCGAAACAGATCCGGGCAGTCGCTTACGCCCGCTCTTCCAGTGTAGTGATTGACACGTGGCCCGCGTTCGCGGCCTGCGAGTGCGCGGCGCTGTAGATGTAGGCCGGTGGCGCGAAGAATCGGATCAGAAGAAATGACACGATCCCGGCAACGACGGCCGCAACGACGATCAGTGTGGCGATGGTGCGGACCGGAACTCCCTCGTTCATCGGCTCTCCTTTCAGCTCCAAACCTCGGTCCGGCAACCGCCGAACGCAATCAGTAGCTGATTATTATCACGCGCGGCTACGCCGGCGTAAAGCGCGTACTCAGTCTTCGATCGAAATCGTCGACCTTCCTCATCGCTTCGAGAAGACGACCGCATCCCGATCTTGGAAGATTTTTTTCCATCCGGGAATATCGCCGAGCGTGTCGACGCTTGGGTCGGCCGCCGGCCATACGACGACATCGATGCCGTACTTCCGCACCGTCTGCGGCCAATTGCCGCGCTTGTTCAACAGCTCCGACATGTCGATGGTGAGGTTCTGCGGATAAACGTCGTAGCGATCGTCCATGAAAACACGTTGTTGCGGGCCGTAGTTCAACACGATGTAGCCGCCCCACTTATCGGTGCTCAGCAGGCGCGATCCGAGCAGACCGCGGGCGGCGATTGAGCGCATAGCAGCGACCGGATAGCCGGCGAAATCGAGACCCGGCCGGCGAAAGACCGGGTCGGTCCAAGCGATCGCGAGGACGGCCGCCAGCACCGCCATCGCCCAGTTGAACGCGCGCCGATTCGCCGCGGCCTCGGCCGGAGCCGCCCATGCACGTGCGACAATCGGAAACATCGCGATTGGCGCGATCGCGATATTGCGCTCCGCCCACAGACCGAGAGCGAGGAAGGGAATGGCGACGACGAAGCCGCGAATCCCGATCTCGCGCGGCCGGGTCAGAATTGCTGCGCTGAAGACCGCAATCCAGACCAGGTACGCGATTCCTTGCACGCTGGCGATGCTCGCGTGACGCCATTCAACGACGCCGCTCAACGCCTGGTAGCGCGCCGCCAGATGAAACGGCGCTGCGAGCAGACGATATCCGTACGGGTTGATGAAACAGACGGCCAACGCAATCGCGCCGGCGATCAGGAGGTCGCGTTCGCGCCCGCGCGACAGCGGCGCGCCCTCGAGCCGTCGCCCGATCAGGTGAAGCGCGAGGTAGGCAAACCCGAGCACGAAGCTGCCGTGCGTATTCGCCCACAGCCAGAACAGCGGCGGCATCAGAAGCATCGGACGACGTCCGGCCGCGGAATCGGGAAGCTCGACGATGTAGACCAGTACGAGAAGCGCCAGGATTCCGAGCATCAGCGGACGCGGCGACCAGAGCGTATAGGTCGCCGCGAGCGAGACCACCGAGATCATCGTTGCGCGGAACGTATCATGAGTGATGCGGCGCGCGAGGCGATACCAGAGTGCGCCGATAGTTGCTCCGATAGCGGCGTTGAACAGGATCAGGCCGACCGGTCCGACCGCGCGATCGAACGCGCCGTATGCGAAGTCCGCGAGCCACGACTCCGGCACCCATGGCGTTCCGGCCGCGGTAAACGAAAAGATATCGATGCGCGGCAGGCCGTGCGCGAGCATCCACTGACCCGTGCGCAGATGGCAGAAGGTCGAGTTGTCGGAAATCGGGTTGAGGTTGGCGTGCCATCCGGCGAGCGCAAGAAAAATAGTGACGATCGCGTCGAGCGACGGCGGCGCGATGCCCCGGCTTCTCAAGTGCGACCCTCCGCGGCCGCCGATAACCTAGCGCGCGCGGCCGGTGGTCGGATCGCAGTCGATTACTTCGCTGATCATCACGTCCGGATCGGACTGCGTATAATTCGGCCAGTCCGCCCTGAGCTCGCGCGCCGCTTCTTCGATTCCAAAAAGGTTGATGAACGCGTCGGCGTCCTCGCGCGTGTTGAAGTAGAGCGAGTTCGCCAGATGGTACGGCGCGGTCATCCCGGGCGGCGCATATGGATTCGGATAGGCTTCGACACGCACCGGGCTGACCCCGCAATGCTTCTTCAGCAGCCGCAAGCCCATCGGCAGATGAACCTCCGACCAGTGCTTGAGATTGAACGTCGAGCCCGGCTTGTTCGGATACATCACTTCGATGCGATACATGGCTATCCTTCTTCGCGCTTATCCGGGCCAGACCACAGGATGGCGCTCAGGCTCGCGGTCGAGCGGATCGCCGTCCCTGAGATGGCTCGGCCGCTGGCCCGGCGGCGCGTACTTGCGAAAGAAGTAACGCACATCGTCGCCGGCATAGCGAAACGTTACTGCCCGCCGCGTTTCGGTCTGCGAGGAATTGCCGGCGGCGCCGTGCAGCGTACGCAGGTGATGCACGACGACATCGCCGGGCGCGGGCGCAAAAGTTACAATGTCGAAATCCGCTTCATGACCTTCGATCGCGGGGATCGGCTCGCCGGCGTCATCGGGCGCCGTCGCATCGCTGATGAAATAGTTGACCTTGAAGATTTTGCCGGAGCGATGCGAACCGCGCAGATACTGAATGGGTCCCAATTCCGGGGTCTCGCGGCCGACGGGTACGCGAATCGCGCAGACCTTGTCGCCCGCGATGTGGTCGTAGCCCAGATCTTGATGCCACGCCGTCCGTTCCATCGTGCCGGGCGGCTTCACCAGCAACTGGTCATCGTAAAGATGGAGCCTGCTCGATCGGGTAAGTTGCGCAGCAATCTCGGGGAGCGGCGAATCGATCGCGAGTTCGCGAATCGCCGGATGAAGCTGCCATGCGCTGGTGATCGAAAGGAAATGACCGCGGCTCGACCGGCGGCCGACGCGCGAATCGGTCGCAAGCCGGCCGGCCAACTGTCGCGGCGATCCCCACTCAGGACCGGTCGAGGCGGTCGCGTGTGCAGGCGCGTATGATTCGGCTGCGAGCGCCAGGCCGGTAAGATCGAGCACCTGGTCGGTCTGCTTCTCGCCGTGGCTGGCAACCAGTTCTTCGATCGCGACGCCGAGCCGGCGCGCCCATTCGTCGTCGATTATGCCCCGAAGCCATACGACGCCATCGCGATCGTAGAGCCGCAGCTCTTCGTCGGTGATGGGGCGGACGAGCTTTCGATTTTCCTGAGGCATTTCAGACCCCGCGGTGTCCAAGGGGCAGGGGCGACGCAATTACGCCGTGCGGGTCGAGCTCGGCCTTCAGCTTTCGATGCACTTGCCAGAGCGTGCCGCCGTGCGCGCTGTAGGTCGCGGCGGCCGCCTCGGCCAGCTCGGGCGGCGCGCCGACCGTGCCGTATCCGGCGGCGGCCATCTCTGTGATGATCGCATTCGCGCAATCATTTGCGCGCTTGCGGTCATCGTTGGATTTGGGGTCGAACGCGACGGCGCCTGAGAACAGCGCGCTCCGCCACGTCGCGATAAAAGCCGATGGGTAGTCGAAGCCGTGCGCTTGCGCCACGCGCTGCACGATCTGCACGGCGCGCATGGCATCGTCGCCGGTGAGCGGCGCGGCCTGTGCGAGTTCCGCGCGTCCGCCGCCCATCCAATTTCCTGCTCCCGACGGGCTCGTCGCCGGGACACCGCACATCAATTGCGCGCGATACTCGAAGATCGCGTCGCCCTTGCGATCGTCGGCTGAGTAGACCCGCGCGCCTTGGATGCCTCCGAACGCGCCTGAAATTACTTTCCACGCGGCGTCGATTCCAACCGGCATTCCATACAGCGCGCCGTAGAGATTCCACACACCGCGGTTCAAATCGCCGGCGAGCTTCTGCACGGCCGCGGCCGGCATCGGTCCGCGACCTGAAAAATATTTTGCCCGCGGTGCGGCCAGCGATGCGTCGCACAGCACGTGCGCAACGACGGCTGTGCTCGGAATCGCCATCGTGATCTTGAGCGGCTTCAGCGTTTCGATCAGCCGCTGCAGATCGTCTTCGCGCGGCACCGCGACCATGAATGGCTTGCAGGCCGGCGGCGCCGGCATCAGCCACACCCCGACCTTCGTCACAATTCCGAACGCGGACTGCGTGAAGCTGCCGTCCGTATACGGCCCGTAGCCGTATTTGAACAGTTGCCATGACGAGCTGCGCGGCATCGCGCCCATCCCGGTGCGCACCACGCTGCCGTCGGGCATTACGGCCTCTAGGCCGCACTGCATGATCACGTGATCGTTGTACGGCGTGTAACCGAACGACCGATTAATGAAATCGTCGGCCAGCGAACCCGCGGCGAGCGATGCGC
Source organism: Pseudomonadota bacterium (assembly GCA_021324855.1). GTDB lineage: Bacteria > Desulfobacterota > Binatia > Binatales > Binataceae > JAJPIG01. The sequence goes on from JAJPIG010000004.1 coordinate 127,002, forward strand.
AGTCGAGCCAGAGCGGCGGCTTGCCGCTGCGCAGCCGATCGTGAAGTTGCGCGTATGTCACACCCGGCTCAACCAGCGCGTAGGCAAACTCCTCGTTGACTTCGAGCACGCGCGCCATCCGCTTCGGATCGATGATCACGGTGACAGCCGCGCGATCGGCGGGAGCGAAAAAGCGCCCCGACCCGACGAGCGGCCACAACGCGAAACGATGCTCACGGGCGATCGCGAGCAGATGCCGCACCTGCTCGACGCTCGACGGCATCACGGCTGCCGCCGGCCGCGCGGCATCGGGTCCGGCTAGCGATCCGGGATCGAGGTAGCCCGCGAGCGCCGCGGAGCCGACGACCACCGCATCGGCGCCCAACGCGGCGCGCATCCGGTCGAGCGCCGCTGGGGAAAGCCCGGGTCGAGTCGTTGCCGCGTTCGCTAGTGCCACGATTTCATCTCCTCAAGGCTTAGCATCGGAGGCTGCGCCGGGATGCGTGATGTAATCGGCGAGCGCATCGAGGTCTGCGTTCGAAATCTCACTCGCGCGAAACGGCGGCATCTCGATGTACCCGTTGCGCACCACCTGCTTGATGTAGGCCGGCGTCAGATCGGAACGGCCGACGATTTCCGCCTTGTCCTTTCCTTTTTTTAGCGCGAGAAGCTGCCACGCCGGATGGCCGAGGCCTTCGCCGTGACAGAAGACGCATCGGGTGTCGAACACCTGCTGTCCGCGCGCCGCATCGCCGGCTTGCGCGGCTGACACGCCGACGGCAAGCGGCAGGATCGAAAGCATTACGATCGCGACCCGGCGCATCATGAATTTGTCTCCGGCGATTCGCCGAGCGGCCAGATTCCGTTCTTGCCCGGCGACAGGATGCCAGCGGGATCGAGCGCGTGCTTGATGCGCCGCTGCATCCGGAGCAGCGCGCCGTCGTTGGCATTGTAGGTGCCCGCAATCTGATCCATGAAATGCAGGTTGGTGCGGTACTCGCCATAGCCTTCCGCAGCCGCATCGTTGATCAACTGCGCGAAGCAGTCGTGCGCACGGCGGCTTTCGTCGGCGTCGTAGCGATTGAACATCAACATCAGGATGTGATGCTGCTCGCGCCATCCGATCACGAACTCGCCGATGTAGTCGAAGCCGTATTTTTCGCAGGCTTTGCGAATCATGTGGAACTGCTTCATCGCGTCGGCGCCGCTCGCCGGCGAGATCGGCGAGAAATTGATGTGCCCGCCGCCGCCGACCCAGTTCATCAGGCTGAACTCGGTCAGGTTCGGCTCCCCGCGCATCAGGCGCACGCGATAATTGAAGCTCGGATCGTCCTTGCGATCCGCTTCGCGATAGATCTTCGCGCCCTTGATCGATCGGAAGGTCGATTCGACTATCTGCCAGTTGGCCTCGACCACTTCGGGCAATCCGTACAGCGCGGCGTAGAAGTTCCACATCCCGAGGTTGAATTTCTCCGCGATCTGCCGAAGCGTGCGCTGCGGCAGCGGACCGCTTCCGGTCTTCCATTCGTGCTTGGTGGTGTAGACGCTCGCCTCCCATAGCAGATGGACGGTGATCGCGGCGTTCGGGATGATCATGTTGATCTTGAGCGGGCGCAGCTTTTCGGTGACCTCGTAAAGATCGTCTTCGTTCTGAAGCTGCACCATGAACGGGCGAAAGGCGGGCGGCTCGGGCATCAGCCACAGTCCGATCTTGGTCACCACGCCGAAGTTCGATTGCGTGAAGAGGCCGTCGATGTACGGGCCGTAGCCGTACTTGTAGACCGGCCACGAGGCGGCGCCGTTCGGCAGCGCGCCCATCCCGGTGCGCATCAGCGAACCGTCGGACAACACCACCTCCATCCCGCATTGCATCAGCAGATGATCGCCGTAGGCGGTGTAGCCGACGCCATGATCGAGCGTGTTGCCCATCACGCCGCCCATCCCGTTGGCGGCGCAATCGATCCAGTACGGCAGCTTGTGCCGCTTCATGTAGTTGTAGAAATCGACGTAGGCGACGCCCGGCTCGACGATCGCATAACCAAGGTCGGTGTTGACCTCGATCACGCGGTTCATTCGGCGCAGGTCGAGCACCACCTGGCCGGCAGTGCGAGGGGCCGGACCGCCGTAGGCGAAATTCTTGCCGGTCGAGATCGACCAGATCGGAATCCGGTACTGACGTGCGATCCTGACGATCTCCTGAACTTCCTCGACGCTGCCCGGGCAGACCGCGGCGGAGGCCGCGGTCGAGCTCTCGGGCGCCGCCGAGTAGGTATCCATGTAGCCCGCGATCAGCGGGTTCTCATCGAGGATTACCCACGGATCGCCGACCACCTTGCGCATCGCGCCGGTCGCGGCTGCGAAGCGTTCTTTCGAGACACCCTTGGGAAGGATGGAGTTCATGCGCTTGTTCTCCGATCGTGCGCGGCAACGTCCGGCATCCTAGGCGGCTGCAGTTCCCATCGGCGCGACGGCCCAAGTCACGAAGCGCGCCTGCCGCGGTGGGCGGCCTGAGGTCTCGACCGTGAAGTTGATCGAAGCAGGCCGCGGTCCGACGCTCGCCAGTTCGGCGACATGGCGGCCGAGGACCCTGCCGAAAGCGCCGCGGGCGGAAGTGAATTCCCGCTGCATCGCCGCGATCACATCCGGGTTGCCGTACAGAACGTGATGAATGTCGCCGTTCGCCCGATGGTCGTGCCAGCCGCGATAGACGACCGCCATCCCGCGGTCGCGCGCGAGCGCCTCGACGAGGATCGCGATGTCGCTGCGGGTCATGCCAAACAGCGGACGCGGGTTCGCAGCCCATGCCTCTGAAAGTCGGCGAATCATGATCGTGCTGTCGAGGTCGATGGCGCGCGCGTGGCGCGCGTTCGCCTGTGCTGCATTAATCAATTCGGATGCGGCCGCGATGCCGGTCTCGGCGATAACATCGGGAGCCTCCGTAGTTGCGCCCGTGACTCCAGTCAGCAACCGGAGCGGAATCCGGATTGGCGCCGCGAGGAGCAGCCCGGCGCCGGTCTTCAGCAGTTCACGCCTGTGAACCATCTTTAATCCTCCGGCGCGCCGTAGTTTGCACGCCGATCTCAACGGACATCTTCGTAGCCGTACTCTTTCCAGCGGTCAAGAATTTTTTGTTTGACCGGCTCCGACCAGGCCGATGCGAAGTCCGAGACGCGCGTATGCTCCTCGCGATACTCGGCCGGCCATTGGTGCGGAAAAGTCGAATCCATGATCCAGCACGGCGCTTCGCGTTTGGCGCGCTCCTCGGGCGTCAGCCACGCCCACAGCGGCAGGTAGTTCGGCATATTGTCGATCACCTCGTAGCGCCGCGGATGCATCCGGGAGCAGATCGACCACCAGACGTCCTCGATGTTGGTCACATCGACATCTTCATCGACGAACACGATGCCGCTTTCGAGCAGGCGATGGCCGCCGGTCAGCAGCCCGACGATGCGCTTGGCGAGTCCGGGCGCGGGCCGCGCCGCGACCACCACCACGTTGGGCACGTAATAGTAAATCGATTTGATGCGCACGCCGTGATCTTCGAGCCAGTTCTTCGCGGCGGCCGATTCGACCAGCGCGCCGGTGGTCGCCGAATCGTCCCACGGCTTGCCCATGTTGGCGAAGGTGAAGATCGGCGCGCGGCGGTGCGTGATGCATTTAACGCGGGCGAGCGGGGCGCGTCCGCGATGGGCCGCGTGGCCGGTGTACTCGCCGAAAGGACCCTCGGGCGCGGATTCGCCGGGAACCACCTCGGCTTCGATGATGATCTCGGCGTTGGCCGGCACTTCGAGATCGCTGGTCTCGCATTTGACGATCGGCACGCCTTCGCCGCGCAAGCCGCCGGCGATTTCCGCCTCGCTGACGCCGTGCGGCAGAGGCGCGCGAGAAATCGTATGGGACAGCGGATCGGCGCCAATCACCAGCGCGATCGGCATCGGCTGGTTCCGCGCCTGGTACTTCTTGAGAATTCCGCCGCCGTGCTGATCGGCGGGCAACAGCAGGATCGCGAAATGCTGCTCGTCGCGCACCATGCATCGGTAGATTCCCCAGTTCACCCACCCGCTGTCAGGATCTTTGGTGACCACGATGTCCCAGGTGCCCACGTAGCGGCCGCCGTCAATCTCCTTGATCCACGGCACCGGCAGCCGCAGCAGATCGGCCTCCTCGCGATCCCAGATGACTTCCTTGCATGGCGCGGAATCGCGCGCGACGCGGACCGGCGCAATCGGCGTGCGGAAGCGCTCGCGCGCGATCTCGATCAATTCGAGTTGCGGCGTCGCGGGATCGACGCCCATCGCGATCGCGGCGCGCGCCAGCAGATGAGGCCGGCTCGGGCCGAGCAGCACGCCCGCGATACTCTGGCCGGGATAATCCTTGACATTTTCGAACAGCGGGGCGGGGCCGCGCCGCTCGCACACCAGCCGGCTCATCGCGCCGACTTCATATCGCCAGTCGACCTGGGTGCTGATGCGGCGCAGTTCGCCAGCGGTTTCCAGCCTGCCGACGTACTCGCGCAGATCAACGGGACAATTCAGCCGGGTGGCCATCGCGTTTTCGACCGCGCGGGGTGCGCGGGACCATTCAGCCGCCGTTCTTCTCGAGCTTGAGATTCAGATGCGTGCCATCGCAGAACGGCCGCGTGCCGGTCCGCTTGCATCCGCAGAGTACGACCAGTTGGCGCCGATCGATTTCAAGCTCGACCGGGCGATGCTCGGTGCCCTTATGCGAGCCATCGCAAAACGGCTGGTTCTTCGAGCGGCCGCACGCGCACCAGAAATAGCTGTCGGGCTCGAGCTCGCAAAAGTACGGCTGATGGTCGTTGCCCTTCGGGAAGCGCTGCCGCACCCATCCGGCCGCGTAGGGGCTTGCGATGTTCAGCTTGAGCACCATCTTGCGGAAAAGCCACTTGCCGTCCTGCTTGACGACCTCCGCATCGTAGGTCCCGCCGATCCAGTGCGGCTCGGCTTCGTTGGTGTCGGAATCCGGCACCGTGGCCGATTCCCACAGATACCAGAAGGCTTTGGCGCTGGCGCCCGACGGATCGATCTCGATCTGCGGCGAGATCATGTAATGGAGCGACCACCAGATTTTCTCGCCGGCGATGCCTTTAAGCGCCGCCGCCAATGTCTCGCGCCCGTGATAGGTCCCGAAGCCGGCGCATTCCCAGGTGGCGTCCTTGGAAAACAGCGGCGCAAGCAGCTCGGGGTCATTGCCCCGGTCGCATCCGCGCGCATAGGAGGTGATCAGGTTTCTGATCGATTCGAGATCCTGCATGCAGTCGAGATCGCGGCGAATCCCGAGCAGCAGCTCCTTGATTTCGCCAATCGCGTCACTCATCGAATTGCCGTTCCGTTAGCGACCCGCGGCGGCGGCATGATTGCGAGCTTCGACCTCAGCCGCGTAGGCCTTGTAGCGCTGCACCAGCCATCGGTTCATCTGCGAGAGGGTCTTCTCTTTGGGCGCGTAACGGGTGCGCGGCGCGAAGCGCGATTTGAGCCCCAGATGGACGCTGCGGTTCGAGGCGACGTCCTGGTCGTTGTAGGCGCAGAGCCCATCGACCGCCATCTTGAAGATGTAGTCGAAGTTCTTGTCCTTGAAGGTCTCGGGCGGATAGAGAAAGCCGACCCGCAGCACGATGCGATTCGCCGACTGCGGCCGGATGATGTAGTAGAAGACGCCGTCCGGAACCGCGCCGAAAAACAGGTTGGGCGGCACCGTGACGAACATCACGCGCCGGCGCTCCTTGTCGGTCAGGGTCTTGATGACCGGAAACAGGCACTTGAAGCTCATGTTGAAGTTCGCGTCACGCTCCAGAAAACCGGTCGGGTGGAACACCGCGCCGTCGTCCTCGGGGTCCCAGTCATAGAATGAAACCAGCCGCGAGGGCGCAAAATCGTGGATGCCGCGATGGAGATACCAGGTGTGGTAGGGCTCGATCGCGTTCTCCTGCATGTACTTCCAGTTCCAGTCATACTCGGGAAAATCGAAGTTGGGCGTCCCGAGCATCTCGCCCATGTGATGATTTTCGATCTCTTTGGTGAGCCGCTTGAGACGCGGCGCAAGCGGCTTGGCGCGGCCGTCCATGTTGACGAAGATGAAGCCGTTCCAGATTTCGCTGCGCAGTACCGGCAGGAAGGCCTGCTTCTTAAGCTCCGCCAGCGGCAGGACCGGATTCATCTCGGGTGCGCCGATCAGCTCGCCATCGAGATTGTAGGTCCAGTGATGCAGCGGACAGACCAGTTTCTCGACGTTGCCGATGCCTTCGCAAAGCACGCGTCCGCGGTGAGCGCAAACCGCGGACATCACCTTGACCACGCCCTCGCGATCGCGCAACACGATCAGCGGGTCGTTGTTCATGTTGATCGTCTGGAAATCGCCGGGGTTCGGAATCAGCCCGGTATGCCCAACGCATACCCAGTCGCGATCGTAGACCGCGCGCTTTTCGAACTCGAACCACTCCTCTGACGTGTAACATTCCGGCGGCAGTGAGATGGCCTGCTTATGCTCCTGTGCCGAGGGCTCGAGGCCGGCAAGAATCTCGCGAATTTTCGGAGTCAGCTCGACGTCTTCCAGTAACGCCGAGTAATAATTGCCCATTCTGGTCAGGCTTGCGCTCATCGGATCTCCCCGCTCATCAAGTGTTTCATACTTGACCAGAGCAACGCGGAAGCGTCAAGGCGAACGCCGGCGGCTTGGCTCGACAGTGGCGCGGAACACGGGCTAAATTGGACCAAATGTCGCCGGTCCTCTGCTTTGGATCGGCCGCTCTCGGAGGAGCGTTCCGTGGAGGAAATTCCCGCCCGCAGCCCAGTCGAAAAGGTTACCAATGGCGCGCAGCCCTCGATCGCCGCGCCGGTCAAGTCCCAGCGTCGCATCGGATCGTTGCGCGATTTTCTCGCTTTGCTGGCCGAGAACCGGCAGTGCATTACGTGGCCCGATCCGGTGATGCCCGAGCCCGATATCCGTTACGCCGCAGTCGCCGCCGGCAACGACGTGCAGGGCGGCCCGGCGATCATTTTCGACAAGATTCGCGGCTATCCGGGCCGCCGTCTCGCGATCGGCGTGCATGGGAGCTGGAGCAACATCGCACTGCTGCTCGGCCGTCCCAAGGGCACGACCATCAAGGAGATGTTCTTCGAGATGACGCGGCGATGGGGCGCGAAGGGCGCCAAGCCGCAGCTCGACTGGATAAAGCCGGAAGACGCGCCCGTCTACGAGCATCGGCTCGAGCAGGACATCAATCTTTACGACCTCATTCCGCTGACGCGCATCAATGAATTCGACGGCGGGTTTTATATCGGCAAAGCGGCGGTGGTAAGCCGCGACCCGCGCGATCCCGAGGACTTCAACAAGCAGAATGTCGGTATCTACCGACTGCAGCTACACGCCCCCGATCGCTTTTCGCTGCTGAGCATCCCGGCGCACGACATCGGGCGGCAGATTCTGATCGCCGAGAAGGAGCGGCGGCCGTTTCGGATCGCCGTGATGCTCGGGAATCATCCGGCGATCGCGATGTTCGCGGCGACCCCGCTCGCCTACGACGAAAGCGAATACTCGTACGCCTCCGCGATGATGGGCCAGCCGATGACGCTCACGCAGTCGGGCAACGGGCTGGACATCCTGGCCGAGACCGAGATCGTTATCGAGGCCGAGCTGATGCTCGGCGAGCGCATCCTGGAAGGACCGTTCGGCGAATTTCCGGGCAGCTACAGCGGCGTGCGGCGCGCGCCGGTCTTCAAGGTGACTGCAGTGTCGCATCGGCGCGACCCGATCTTCGAAAGCATCTACATCGGCAAGGGATGGACCGAACACGACACGCTCATAGGGCTCAGCACTTCGGTGCCGATCTACTCGGTGCTCAAGGACCAGTTTCCCGAGGTGCAGGCGGTCAACGCGCTCTATCATCACGGGATGACCGGGATCATCTCGCTCAAGAATCGCTACGGCGGCTTCGCGAAATCGGTCGCGTTGCGCGCGCTCGGCACGCCGCACGGCCTGATGTATTTGAAGAACCTGATCATGGTCGATGACGACGTCGACCCGTTCGATCTGAACCAAGTGATGTGGGCGCTGTCGGTGCGCACGCGCGCGAGCGACATCATCGTGCTGCCGAACATGCCGATGATTCCAATCGATCCGGCCGCCGAGGTCTCCGGCAAGGGTCATCATCTGATCATCGATGCGACCAGCTTTCTGCCGCCCGACAACGTCGGTCCCGACGTTAAGCTGGTGAATCGTCCGGCAGGCGAGCATATCGAGCGCCTGATGCGGCGCATCCGCGAGATGCAGGAGGAGGGCGCACGATGAGCACGGGAATGGAAGTATGCCCGCGATGCCGCGGGACGGAAGTCGAGATGCAGTATCAGGGCAAGGAGGACGGCCGCGTCATCTGGAGCATCCTGCACTGCCGCCGCTGCTCGTTCTCATGGCGCGACAGCGAGCCGCCGGAATCGATCGTACCGGAGAAGCGCGATCCGTTCTTCAACGTGAACCCGGACGACATCAACCGCTACCCGATTGTACTCGCCCCGACGCCGTAAATATCGATCGGGATGAGATCCCAAATGGGGGCCGAAAGCTAGCTACAGCGCGTTGATCGTGCGATGGCCCCAGAGGCTGGTGACGCGGTTCATCACGACCTTCCAGGTGCGATCGTCGACCTCGCGGCCGCCGTAGCCGAACTCGCATCCGAAGCCCGACGGCGTCTTCATGTAGAACGAAATCATCAGGTCGTTCGCATGCCGCCCGATCGACGACACCAGCGGCACTTCGCTGTCCATGCACAGATCGAACGTCGCGCCGACGTCGTCGATGTCCTTAACCTGCACCAGAAAATGATTGAGCCGCTTGGTGTAGCGGCCCGAGCCGAAAGCGATCGAATGATGGCGCAGATTGCAGTGGAAGAAGATCATGTGGGAGGAGATGCCGATGCGCTTGGCGCGATGCTCGGACGGCGTCGCGATGTCGGTCACGCGCATGCCGAGAGCGTTCTGATAGAAGCTCGCGCTCTTGTCGAGATCATCGACCGCGATCACGACGTGGCCCATCCCGTAGTCTTCGCCGGTCAGGAAGCCGCCGATCGCGCGCGGCGACTTGAAGGGCGTGTTGTACTTGAGCGGGCCGTAGTAGGCTTCGGAATCGATCCCGCTCGGATCCTTGAACTTGATCAACCGATAAACCGAGCGCGCCGCGGCTTCGGCCGGCGTGCCGTGCTCGACCTTCACGCCCCATTCGGTGAGCTGGCGGGCAAGCTCTTCGAGCGCGCGATGGTCCTCGACTTCCCAGCCGAGCAACCGCAGGTCATCGGACGGATCGGGATGTACGGAAATCCGATGGTGATAATCGTCCATGCGCAGATAGAGCGTGCCGTCGGGACCGCGCTCGCATAGCTGCAGCCCGAGAATTTCAGTCGCGTAGCGCTCCCACGCATCGAGATTGCTGGCGCCGAGACCGATGTAGCCGAGTTGTTTGACCGCAGTCGCCATAGTGTTCGCTCCGCCTTCCGCAGGATGACCCAATCGTAGCTCCGTCCGCGGCGTCCGGCCAAGCCGCTACTTGCGCCTGACCGCGCCGACGACCTGGTTGATATCGGTCGAATTTATCAGGTCCTTCGCGACCCATCCGTCGAGATCGTACTCGGCCAGGCATTTCTCGGCGAGCGCCTTCACCTCCGCAGCCTTGCCGAGCTCGATCGCGAGCGCGAGGTTTTCGAAGCGCGTCGTATCGTGGTTGCCGGCGTAGTTGAGTTCGTACAGTTCGTGGCGCGAGCCGAACTCGGTGCCGATCGAATCCCAGAGCAGCTTCAGCACCTTCACGCGATTCACGGCGTCGTAGCCGTTTGAGCCGCGAATATAGCGATCGATCAGCGGGCGCAGCTCGGGATTCTTGAAGTCGGCCGCGTGCGAGTTCAAGTAGATGAGCGCGCTCGAATAGGTCTGCTCGATAAGCTGGCGGATGCGCGGGTAGGCGATCGCCGAGATAGTCCGATAGCAGTTGCCGTACATCGTGTTCGGCAGCACCGTATCGCCGACCCACGGCTCGACTGTGCGCGCCATCGCATCGGTCAACGCCCAGAACAGCGACCGCCACGCCATGATCTCGCCGAGCCAGACCTGCGACGCGCGCACCGAATCCTGCCCGGTTGCCTCCGCCGCCTTGAGCAGCACGCCCATCAGGAAGTCGAGCTTGACGGCGAGCCGCGTGCATCCGTGCAGCGTGAAGCGCGGGATGAATCCGGAGTTCGGGAAGAAATGGTTCGCCTTCTCGATGTCGCGATAGACGAACAGGTTTTCCCAGGGAATCAGGACCTTGTCGAGGATAAAGACCGCGTCGTTCTCGTCGAAGCGGCTCGAAAGCGGATAATCGAACGGACTGCCCACGGTCTCCGCGGCCATCTCGTACGAAGTGCGGCAGATGAGCTTGACGCCGGGGCTGTTCATCGGGATGAGCGCGAACAGCGCCATGTCGGCGCGGCCGAGCGGCGTCACGCCGTTGTAGCCGATGAAGTTGTAATGCGTGAGCGCGGAGCCGGTGGCGACCACCTTCGCGCCGCTCACGATCACGCCCTGGTCGGTTTCCTTCTCGACATGTACGTAGACATCGGCGACCTCATCGGGCGGGCGCGAGCGATCGACCGGCGGATTGACGATCGCGTGATTCATGAACAGGCACCGTTCCTGCGCCTTGCGGTACCATTCGCGCGCGTTGTTCTCGTACGGCTTGTAGAACGTGGCGTTCGCGCCCAGCGTGCCGAGGAAGCTCGCTTTGTAGTCCGGCGAGCGGCCCATCCATCCGTAGGTGACGCGCGCCCATGCTGCGATCGCGTCGCGGGTCTTCACCAGCTCGTCGGCGCTCCTATCGACGCGATAGAAGCGATGCGTAAAGCCGTCGCTGCCGGTGTCGGTTTTGGTGGTGAGGACCGGCTGCTCTTTCGGATCGTGCAGCGAGTCATACATCCGCGCGAGCATCCGCGCGGCATTACGGAACGCCGGATGGACGGTAACGTCCTTGACCCGCTCGCCGTAAATCCAGACTTCGCGCCCGTCGCGCAGGCTTTCGAGATACTCGCTTCCGGTGAACGGACGGGTATCGCTCTTGGAGTCGCCTTTAGCCATGGTCAGGATGTCTCCTCCGCGCCAATTCGGCAACCCCGATTAGCTGTCGGTTTTCGTCCGCAATCGGATCGTGAGGGGCCGCCGGAAAACTATTGAATCATAAATTAATCGAAACCACGGCCGATACTACGAACTCATCTCGAATGCGCGCAAGCCTCGAGTCGATTCGCCGCAACAGCCGATGCTGGAGCGGGAAGTCCTGTCCAGTGATAGTTATGACTAACGGCGGCAGGTCGAAACGAAATCCGACGTGAAGGACCGGCTGCTTCTGTCGCCCGGCCCTACCGCATTATCTGAGAGAGTCCCGTAACGCTGCTGTAGCGATGAACGTCGCTGTAATCGACGCCTTGATAGTTCCCGCACTGCTGATTATGTCCGGGCTTCAACATCGAGAATGTGAGATGAGCGTTTTGCTGGTCGTACATCGTGATGATTATATTGTTGCCGGCCATTTGCTTTCCCTCCAACGGCACCTCATGCGCCAGGTTCTCAACCGGTCCCGATTTCCACAACCTCATCCCGGTATCGTAAATATCGGTCCAGCTTCCCAGAAAGGTCTCCTTGTCCACATACATGATTTTTTTGCCGTAACAATATCCGTTCGCCAGCGCGGGAATTCTCCGTGCATCGATAACGTACTGGTCGCGCACTTCCCATTTGCCGACCTTGGGGCTCGCAAAAAAGACCGGGCGGTAAATATTCGTGAGCGAGTTCCAATTTTCGCTATCGGGAGTGGTCAGGACCAACACTCCCTGGTCTCTGAGCCACTGCGCCTGAAATTTGGTCAGGCCTCCGTTGAAGTCACCGTTGCGAGCGTCGTCCTGCGCGTAATCAGTGCCTACGATTGGACTGCATCGCGCGGAGGTTGACAGTCGCAGCGACCGGCGCAACGCGGGAATGAACAGGAAGGTATCCTCCGGCTTTGAAGGATCGTCGTAGTAAAGCGTCAGATTGGCCAGATATCGGGACTGCTCGGGTAGTACGAGCTCAAGGTATTCGCTGTACTCTATGCCCTGAGCCAGTGGATCGGTGATAGGCTGGCCGATGTCGCTGATATGGGACAAGCGCCGATAAACCTGCAAGCCTTGTTCGTAACTGACATTGCCGAAGCGGTCGACCAGCCAGAAATCCTGAAACCCGCAGATCAAGTAGGGAACGTAGGAATACCAGAGGTCGGCTAAAATCTTCCATCCTTTCTGAGGATTCTCCGGATTCGGAAAAGGCACACCGGCCACGTAGCCGTCCAGGGTCAAACCTCCGTCGGCAAGCGTGCGGATTTTTACATCATTGCTGTATTTCTCGGTATTCTTGATATAGGCCTGCGGAAGTGGATAAGAGTGCGTCGGCCCGACGACCATCCGAAAATCCGCCGGGAATGTCCAATGGGAGCCGCCTTTGAAAAGAACCTGCATCCCCTCGGGCATGAAAGCCTTGTACTGCTCCCAATTTTGTTTGGTTATTACCGTTCCAGACGGAATACCTGCCGATTCCGCGGCCTGCGCCAAAGTGGCGGCGGATAGAACTGCAAAAATGACGCTCCAAGACCAGACTGTGAATTTTCGCATGCCGATTTTCTCTCAGGCTTTTCGCTAAAAAGCTGCTTCTTCCGATAACGTTCCCGCTGCCGCTCAGACGCCGACAAACAGCTCTTCAGGTTCGTAGAGTCTGCGTATAACTCCCTGCTCGTAACAGTAATGAATCATCATGCGGAGCGCCGCACGATTCGGCTGAAGCCCATAACAATCGGGAAACACTCCCATCCGAGCGAGCTCGGCGACATCAAGGCCCATATGGTTCGTCTCCTTGCCCTCGGCTATCTCGTCGTGATAACGCCGTCGCGCTTCCACGAAAGCCGTGAACAGTCGTTTGGGAAGTTCCGGATGCCTGGCGGCTATATCGGCCTTCATGGTTATCACGGTGTTGATTGGAAACACCCCCGTGCTTTCGACGTACCGGCGAATCTCCGCCAGCGGGTCAGAAAACAGCTTGGCGGTGAGCGCCGTGAGCGGAGGACCTCCCGAGGGCGGGATAAAGGCGTCGATTCCGCCCCGCTCCAGGATCTCGATCGGCTGAATCGCGGCGCCGCTCAACGAACCCATGAATCCATCGCGCTTTTCGATCGAGTAGCGTCTGGACCTGGGATAAGCGACGCCGCCGAGAAATGGGTCACTGCTTTCTTCGACCCATATCACGCGCTCCGCGGCAACGTCGTACTGATGCGTCAGGATGCCGCGCAGCCACACGGCCGGGTTATAGCCGAAGCCTAGCGTTCCGACTCGCTTCCCCTCCAGGTCTTGCGGATGAACGATCCCGGCCCGCCGATTAACCGTGGCGCCCATCTGTGGAAAGAACCGGCTTGGGAAAACCGGTATTGCCGTCAGCGGTATTCCCAAATCGCGCGCAATAAGATAGTGAGCCAGCGCCTGCTCGGCGATGTCATACGGCAGAGTCGTGACCATCGCCCGGAACACCGGCCATGGGGCGGCGCCTGGATCGATGTATTCGATGTCGAACCCATCGACCTTCACCCGGCCATCCAATAGGAACTTGGTGTCGTAGCGGCGACCAGTCGCGAAAGTCAGTTGAGACATTCTTTATATCACCTGCAAAATGCCGGTTACGGTGCTGGTATGAAGCAAAACTTCGCGGCTCTGGATCAGCCATCTCGCCGCAACCCTCACCAGCTTGTCGTGATACTCGCCAACGCAGAAAAGCTGGCTGATGCCATCCGTCGCGGTGCGGAAGGCCGCAAACCCGGTCCATGAGAGCGCCTCGTCCTCGCCGATGAATTCAATGTCCTGCCCGGACAGGACGTGGATAGTTCGGCTTGGCTCAGCCTGATGAAAGTTGGTGATTACGCCGATCCACTCGGCCATTTGCGCCTTGCCCTCGAGAAGGATCAGGTTGAAATCGTAACCGGCGTCAACGTTCTCGGCGGTCTGCACCCGGTAGCGGCCCTGATCAGCGAACAGCTCGAGCCAGTTCTCAAAGCGATTCTGATCGAGAAATCGGCACGACCGATTGATCAGCTCGACGATTGCGTCGCGTGCGCCGGCAACGGGGCCAAATGACCTGACTTTTTCTTCGACCGCCACCTCAACCTCCAACCGCGTCCAGCCGCTGGATCCATTCCTTGTAAAAAGCCCGCACCGCCTGTTCGTCCTCGAGGTCGCCGCGATCCAGCGCCGCGTTGCCGCGGGCGAGATTGACCCAGGTGAGTTCGGTTGCACGCAAGCCGCGCTGGCACTCCTTGGGCACCTCGATGTCATCCACTCCCACCGCTCCGGCCGGCCCCCACATCATCGATTGCGCAAGCCGCCATTGTTTGATTTCGGGCGTGTCGCGCTCACCGCCGAGAAGATAAATCTCAAGCAGCGTGCGTTCCGGCGAAAGCGGCGTGATCACATGAATCGAAACGGCGTCCAGAATCCACGGGATCGACAGGTTCGGAAAGAGCGTCAGCACCCTCTCCTTGTCCTTCGGCAGTCTCGCGATCCAGATATTCGCGTCGGCGGTTTTATCGGTCGCGGCCCTGTATTTGTCGGTCTTGGGAGCGATCTCCGCCCACTCGAGCAGCCCGTGGCCGGCGCCAAGGTCGATCGACGAGCCCTCGGCATAGGTGCCGATGGCGGCGAGCAACTTGTGCAGGTAATTGGGATGATAGCCGTCGGCGAAGTTCTCGCGGTAAATCTTCCAGTTGCCGTTGAAGATCGTCTTGTTGACGCCCGTTATTACTCTTCCCTCGCAGGCCTCGCGAATATATTCGCGCGTCCGACCGAGAAAGGTTTCAAGGGCTTCTGCGTGCGGATCCAGTGAAGCGAAGATTAAGCCGCAGAAGGTGGCGACCGATTTGACCTCGCGCAGTCCGTAATCGCCGCGGTTGAAATCGGGACCGTAGCCTTCCGGACGCGGAACCCCAATCAGCTTACCTGACAGATCGTAAGTCCAGGCATGATACATGCACTGGAAAGCCCGGCAGTTGCCGCGCGGAGTCCGGGCCACCACAGCGCCGCGATGGGTGCAGGTATTGAAAAAGACCCGCACCCGCTCTTCCTTGTCGCGCACCGCGACGACCGGCTGGCCGGCGATAGTGGTGGTTCTGAAATCGCCGGGTTTCCGCAACTCGCTCTCGTGCGCCACATAAATCCAGCTCCGGGAGAAGATCGCGCGCTGTTCGAGCTCGAAAATCTCCTGGTCGCGGTAGACGCTCCGATTCACAAATCTCGCATTGTCCCTGACCAGTTCGCTGGTTTGCATTGCATCCCTCATGCACGGCGGCTCCGCGCTCTTGTTCAGGAGTAAAAGCCCACTGGAGGCTCCGCGCCATTCAGGCAGTAGTCGCCAATCTCGCGCAGCTTGTAGTCAAGCGGATCGTGAAGCGTCAGCGTGCGCGCGTTACGCCAGAACCGGTCGAAGCCAAAAGTTCGGTAGCTCGATCGCGCGCCGCAAATCTGAAACAGGAGGTTGGTCACCAGCAGCGCGGCGTTGGTCGAAACGACCTTTGCATCCGCGACCGCGACCGAGGCTTGCCCGCGGCTGATCGCGCCGAGCGCCGCGCTCTCGATCATGCGTCCGGCGCGCTCGAGCAGGGTTTTGGCCGCCTGGACGCTCGCCGACATCTCGCCGACGTGCTGGAGAATGTAAGGGTCCTTGACCGCCGCATTCACCCCCGAAGTGGGCCATGGCCTGGCTTGCCTGCGCACATACTCAAGCGCCTCGGCCAGCGCGCCTTCAGCGATCCCGGTGTAGATGGCCGAGAAGATAACTTGATAATAAAGACCGAAGAGGGAAGGGGATTTGCTTAGAATCGCGCCGGGTGGGCCAAGAACGTCCCGCTCGGGAATGAAAACGTCGGTGAAATCGATCGAGCCGCTCGAAGTCTGCCGCTGGCCCATCGCATTCCAATCGCCGCGCGCATGCACTCCTTTCGCGTTGGTCGGAACCATCGCAAGCATTACGCCCTCAGGCAGCGAGGCGCTCCCCTCAACCACCGCGAACACCTGGATGTAATCGGCGAATTCATGCCCGGTGCAGAAGTGCTTGGCGCCGTTCAACCGGTAGCCGCCTGACACCGGAGTGAATCGCGCTTTCCAGTCATAGACGTGAGTTCCCGGCTCGCTGGCCGCCACGCCGATTCTTGCCGCGCGGTCGCGTATCTCGCCGAAATAACGCGTTTGCTGCTCGCGATTGCCGATCTCCGTGATAGTGCGGACTCCCACAGAATGCACGAAGAAGATCTGCGCCGTCGAACTGTTGACCGTCGCGAGCTCGCGGCACACCTGAATGTCGGTTGAGATTTTCGCCTCAGTCCCGCCCCAGGCCTCTGGAACATCCAAAAGCATGAAGCCGTGGCGGGCGAGAAGTTCCATGTCTTCGCGCGGATATCCGCCTTCCTGATCGCCGCGTATCGCGCGGGCGCGAATTTCAGGCAGCAACTCATGCAACTTGGCGAGCAGTTTCGCGTCGACGGCGCCGGTAGAGCCGGGTGCCGACGGAACGGCGGATCCGGGTTTTAGTTCAGACACTCGCTTTTCCTCTTTCATTAGACGCCGGCGCGCGCGCCGGTCGCCGAGTTTTGCTCTGCCATTCCAACACCGAGCACAATTCGCTCAGAGTGCGACGAGCCCGCAACATTCCGTCGAGGTCCAACCGGGAGCCAAGCCGATTGACCCATCTGGCCTGAAGGGAGTCGGCGCGCTTCAACAATTGCCGCCCAGCCGGGGTAAGTCCGACCAGATGGGCGCGCAAATGATCCGGATTGGAAGTCAATTCGACCACGCCTTTGCGGATCAGACGTATCGTCACCTGACGGACGCCCTGCCGCGTCAGACCCATCCGGCGCGCAATCTGGGCCATCGTCAGGGGCCGGTCGCGAATGCTGCTGAGCACCTGCCATTGGTTGCTCGAAAGATTCAAAGGGCGGACCAGTTCATCGCCCCGCGTCAGCATCAAACCGTGGACCTTGAAGATTGCCAGGAAAAGATCCGTCAGGCTCTCGCCCGCATAGGTGCGTCCGCGCTTGGTTTGACGCGTTGTTGCGGCATGCCCGCCCACCATCGCAGCTTATTTACAATATGGGAACAGATTGTCAAGAACCCATTTTGCGGAAGAAACTATGAATCGTGACAGCAGAAAGACGCGGCGTACCGCTTCGCGCATCACGGGAAATGAAAGCAGAAGCCGGCCGTCGTTACTAATCCCCGGGATTTGGAGCTGGGCACAGGTTTTGAGTCTCTTGAAAGACGCGACCGTTCATCAAAATCGGCCGGAAGGCGGCGCCCTTTGTTCTGGGTTTTCCGTTCTAAGTTTCACTTGCGAGCACAATGTTGATTCAATTACTCATTGAGATTCCTCCAGTTAACGGAATTCCCCGTTTCGACGCGCCGCTGTCGGATGCTTTACACAAGTGTGAAAGCCGGGACGGCGAAAATCGCTTTCATTCTTTCGTTCGAGACAAGACGGCGACGATCTCTTGACCCATGACGGCCGTCACGTCGGGCGCTTTGATGAAGATGAGGTCTACGGCCCGGATGGCTTACGCCTGGGTGAAGTGATGAGCGGCGATCGTCTTATCACGAGCCGCGCAAAAAAATCATGGCCTCGCGAGACATTTCGCGCCCCACGGGCGCCGGCTGAGGTTTCGGTATCTCGATTACATCGGCTACTTGATGTACGCCGGCTATGAGGACTTCCCCAAGCCTGAGGACCTCAGCCTTACCCTACGAGGATGACCGTGGCGCGACGCTCGGCACCATCCGAGCCCAAGCAAGCCAGGCTCACGGCCGAGCAAATAGTCTTTCTGATGAGTTTTAAAAATCCGCCGGCTCTGACTACTTTAAAGTAACTATTTTGTTACCACTTCAGTTTCTACTACATCCCTAAAAGTCCTTCTTCATCTGTAATAGTCAGTTGGTATCCGATGCGATTCATTTCGTGATGTTCTGTCTTGACAATTGTTTTTGTTCAAAATATTTTCGCCTGAGGCAGGCTCCAACTTGCACTGAAAAAAGAGGAGGGTATGCGATGAATTTGAGAAAAGAAAAAAGTTGGATCATGCTGAGTCTCGGAATTGCGGCGGCGTGGTTCGCCTGGGGAATTGGAACTGCGGTCGCCGCGACCTTCAATGCAAAGATGCTGAAGGGCACGTATGTCTATTCAGCTAGCGGCCAATCTCTAGTTAGCGGCCCAAACAGCCAAGTAGTAGGAAGTTGGATCGTCCAAAACGGGATTTTCACTCTTTCAACGGACGGGTCGGTTACCGGGAACATCACGTCGTACGATGATCTTTCGAATGTGGAATGTGCCGGAAGCATAGACGGAACCTATTCGGTAAATTCTTCTAACGGCAGCGGATCTTTGACCCTAAATTTCACTCCTAATAAGCCTAGCGCCACTTGTCAAAGTCTCGACAATATCACTCAGCCGATTGTCGTGGTGAACAAAAACCTGATTGATTTGATACAGGTCGCTTCGCCAAATAATTTGGCGGCTTTGAGCGGAACTTTGCAACGGCAGCAATAACGAAGAGCCAACGGTACGCAAGTTGGAGCACTGCCTGTAAGTGACAGTCAGATGCAGCGAATTGCGGGTTTTTTCAAGGATTGATGCGGCGCTGGTTTGGAGCGTTGAAAACCAGCATTGTTGCCTAACCCAAAGGGTAGCCACCGAACAGGCGATGGTGGAGCGCAATTAGTACGAGGAAGGCTGCGAATCCAATCACCATTGCCAGCCATGGGAAATCTGCCATGCCGAAGCTTTGGCGCCCGCTGACGAGGGCCGCGCCGGGCACGAAAGAAGTTTGCTCGTAAAAACGGCCGTAACGTTCGTCTCGCTGTCGCACCTTTCGGCGATCCTGATGCCACGCACCGACGAGACCCAGCAAAGGAAACGTGGCAAAAAATGCAATGTCGCCAATCCATCCGTTCATTATCATGTGAGAAAAACCAAACAGGCTGAACGCGACGAAGGCGGGATGCCGCGTAAGTTTGAGGATTCCACGTGGGGTCCCATCGCCGGTTGGCACGCCGATAGTGGCCGGGTTGGGCGTAATGAAGGATGCAACAAAGATCACTGTCGCCGCCAGCATCATTAACCACACCAGCCATCGTAGAGGTGCGACGTCACGCAGGTTCCATAACATCGGTCCGGCGTGCTTGTTACGGGCGAAGACGACCACCAACGGGATGAAGGTGCCGAGTGCGATTAGCGAATAGAAGACGCGAAACGCCTGCTCACCGATCGCGCCGGTGATTGCGCTTCGCACCGGACCGAACGACAGAAAAAAGTGGCTCCCAATGAATAACGCCGCCCACAGCGCGATTATTTCGACGGCTCCCATTAATCACCTTCATCCGCGCGCCGGCCGGCGCGTCTTTTATTTCATCGCCATTTTAATCGCTCTATTGTGTCGGAAATAGGCGCCTTTAGGATTCGCCCGATGCCATTTGTGGCACGCTTTACTTGTTTCACGCTGCATCTGTGCGGTGAGTAAAGCATCGTGCCTGGTTTTCGGCGGTGTGCCCTGCCTCCAGCCGGTTATCGCCTGACAGTAGCCACGCCGGCGGCGCACAAAATGCTTATCGCCTGCCCGCCTACGTCGCGTTGACCATGAAGCTGGCTTGAGGTGGTGCGCGCTTTTCCCGTTTAAGCTTTTTTATACGCTTAAAACCGGCGATGCCGATGTGTCCCGGGCACGGCGGCTCCGACCCCAGCTACGCTTTCAACATAGTACGCGATCAGCGTATGCACGAATGTTCGGCTTCAACCTGCGCACGGTGCAACAGCGGTAGAAGGGTCGTGCGGTTCCCGACCGCCCCGCCAGGATACTGCTGCGCGTCATCGACACCGCCCCGCGAGCGGTCGAGCGGGCGCTGGCCGCCGGAGGAAACTAGCCGATGGAGCCGTTCGCCAAAACCCTCGAAACGGTCGCCGCCGTGATGCGCGACGACGCCCACACCCGCGCAAAACCTCCGGCCAAGGGATCACATCGGCAAAAATCGCTTACGAAACGGCACGCTCGATGCCGAGCGGCGGCGCTCAGCTCTTCAGGAACTTGGTGATAAGGCCGGCGACAGTTTCGGACCGCTCCAGCGGCGCCGATTGTGGGTGCAGCCAGCTCCGCTCGTTCTAGAGACGCCGATAGAGGTCACGCGGCGCTTGACAGAGCTGAAATTGAGAATCATTATCATTATTCGGAGGGCGCCCAATGAAGTCCGCTATACCGACACTTTTCGCTGCCGCCACGCTGCTTGTCGCTTTTCATCTATTCTCCGGTCGAACGGCTGCGGAGGAGACGAACGTGGCCAGCATCCGCTTCGCTGACCATCACTTCACACCCCAGACGCTAACAGTAACGGCCGGCGAGCCACTTGCCGTAAAAGTCATTAACTCCAGTAACGAAACCATTGAGTTCGAGAGCTTCAAGCTCAATCGCGAAGTCGCGATGACGCCGGGCGAGACGATTACCGTTCGCCTTCCCCCGCTCCGTCCCGGCACCTACGACTTTTATGACGACTTCCATCAGGACGTGCCCGAGGGGTCGATCATTGCGAAGTAGTAAGCGTTATCGCGAGCAGGCAGCGGATCGTGACTTTAGCACGGAGCGCTTGGACGGCAATTGTGGCGGTCGCGGCGGCTCTCATCGCGGCTCAGTTCGTCCCAGCGAAGCGCACGAACCCTCCGGCGCAAGGCGCTCTGGCGCCGCCGCCCGGGATTGAGGCGACTCTCAGACGCGCTTGCTACGACTGCCATTCCAACGAGACCCGGTGGCCGTGGTACAGCCGCGTCGCGCCCATTTCCTGGCTCATCGTTCGCGACGTGGAGATGGCCCGCAAGGAAATCAACTTCTCCGAATGGGGAAGCTACTACCCGGCCACGCGCCGGCGAAAGCTCGAATGGATGGGGCGGGCGTTGCGCGAAGGAAAGATGCCGCCCCGGCTCTACGAGCTGATGCATCCCGGCGCGCGGCTTGCCGACGCCGACCGGGCCGCGCTGGAGCGCTGGGTCGAATCAGGCTTGGCCACGCCTTCGCCCGGAAAAACAAGCGAGTAACTGAAACACGATGAAAAAACGCCTGCATCTGATTGTCTTTGGAGCCGTGCTCCTGATCCCATATTTGCGGCCCGGCCGCGCAATGGCGCAGGTCGATCCGTGGGAATTCGAGGTCTACCCGTACGCCACCGAGAGCCGCGGCACAATCGAGTTGGAGACCGATAACGCCGTCGTCGCGAACGGGCACAGCAAAGGGGGCGAAGGCACCGCTGCCGGAACCTTCCGCAGCCAGGGCATGTGGTACAACCAGTACGAACTCACCTACGGGCTGACCGATCGGATCGAAGCGTCGGCATATCTGTTGATGGCTTCGCCGAGCGGCCATGGCTACTGGTACGCCGGGTCGGAGTATCGTCTGCGCGGGCGGCTTTTCGACCCGGAGACGCTGCCGATAGACTTGGGCTGGTACGCGGAACTCGAATGGCACCATACGCCACAGTTCGACGACGCCGATATCGAACTTGAACTGCGTCCCATCCTGGAGAAGGACATCGGGCGCTTTTCCTTCATCGCCAACCCGATTTTCGAGAAGGTGCTGAAGGGCGTCGGCGTCCATGAGGGTTTCGAGTTTGGCTACTCCACCGGCGCCTATTACCGCTGGATGCGTTATCTGTCGCCCGGCGTCGAATTTTACGGCGGCGCTGGATTGATAGACGACACCGATCCGTTGGACCAGCAGCAACACTATATCTTTCCGGTGATCTGGGGCGAGCTGCCGCACGGCGTCGAGTACAATCTCGGACCCGGTTTCGGCCTGACGCGCGGCTCCGACCACGTGATCATGAAATTCAACCTGGGGCTGGAGCGCTTCGTCGGCGCGATCTTCGGTCCGTCCCCCGAATCGGGCTGGTTTTTGTAAAGACTGTCGGTCCGGAGCGTGTCGCGGCTCTGGTTAGGGGGGAACGTCGAGCGCCCGTCCGATTTCGATGGTGTTGTCTACATCGAGCTTGACGACGCCCGTGGCTGGAACCAGAAGCTCGGCCGGGAGCTCGATGCCGTCGGCTTCGAAATCGACTGGAACAAGGTGATGCTCATGAACCAACTCGTTCCACGCTCGATGCTGGGCGGCGGCGATCAGCTCTTCAGGAACTTGGCGATAATCCCGGCGACGGTTTCGGGCCGCTCCAGCGGCGCCAGGAGGCGCGACTGATCGACAGCGATCTGCACTTCGCGTGGCACCCTTCGATACTAAGAGGCATCCCAAAAGAATTGAACCAGACGAGGATCAGCCTCCATTACGAGACTCAATCTCGTGCTCAAATGCCGGCTTCACCTTCTGCTCAGCTTCGCGCACCTCCCTCTGGTGACCACCGATGTCTCGGAACGCCGCGGCGGCGCACTGCAAAATTTGCGGGTCATCGCTGTTCATCCATTGGTAAGCCTCATTGAGCCCTGCCGTTGGGTTGCGACCCAGTACCCGCAGAATTTTATCTTTCTCCAGCGTAACGATTGCCGCCCCCTCCCGGGTGTTGGATGTCCTGAGCTCGCTATTGAGCTTAGGAAGAATCTCTTCGTCGTAAAATCCAGGAAAGTCGCGGCTATCATCCACATATTTGCCGTTTTCAAATCGATAGACTGCAGGCCACGTCGGCATCGCGGTTAAGGGGTACCAGATGCCGCGCTGACCGAGTTCTTGGGGAAGAATCAGCTCATCGTTGCCGTCGTGATCCAGGTCTCGAACTATTTCTTTTAGACTTCCCATCTTCCAGGCTTCTATTTCTTGAATGCGCAGCAAACCTTCCCGATCTCGATTGTATACCCACAGAGTGTTAGAGTAGCCGCGTCCACTGAAGTCCAAAACCACGATGAGATAGGATGTACCTCCGACGTGCGCATGTCCGAAATCGACGATGTCGACCGGCCGAATTTCCATAATGTTCTCAGGCCGGTTGGCGTTGATGAACTTGACGACAGCAGCCTTTTCTGCGGCGCGTTTCGCATCACTCTTGGCTTGCTCTGTAGAACCGGACTCCGATTTCGCTGCCCGTGGAGGCTGCTGTATAGGGAACGGCCTATTCTCGGCACTATGCACGGCGCCGGCCCCGAAAATGGAGATCGAGGCTATCAACAAAACGACTGTTTTCATGATCGATCCTCTTGTCACTACTGTGGTACGTTTTCGGCCCTTACTGTGTCAACGTAGGTTGTACCCGTCGGATTGTTGGTGTTTTCCTTCCATACCCAGTTCGCGCCCTTACAGGTGAACTGCTTTACGATTTTGCCAGAACAACTAGGTGCGTAATATTGCTTAGTTAAGTCGACCGAAGCTCCTGGCCCATAAAGCAGAAGCGCCATATTTTCTAGCTGGGTACTCGACAGATTAGGCAATTGTGGCGTGTAGCCCTCTTGGATGATTTCATTCTCGTAAGTCGTTGCATAATCTATTTTATTATTGTTATCTTGGTACTCGGCTGGAGGATCGCCGCTAAAGAGGTTGACCCCATCAGTGGCGTTGGTGACCCAATTCCAAGCGTTTGGATCGGTGCTTTGATTTGCGTCGGTCATCACCTGAAGCAGCCCTATGTGACTGCCGCCGTCAGACAGCCCGTCGCTCAGCCGGCTTTCGAGAGGCCACTTGGCTGCAATTTCCCCGCTGCTCTTCGCAAATAGATTGTAGAGATCAAAGTTCTTCGGCGGCTGCGGAGGCTCCAGAAACTGAGCATAGCCGCTTTCATAGACCGCAGCTTGCGCCAACAGACTTGGCGTGCCACCGGACGGATAGCTCGAACTGTTAGGATAAGACTGGGGTGATTGTTCAAGCTGGCTCGTTATAACGGAGTTGGTAATACCTCCGGCTGGCCCTTCAATATAGGCGTTCGTGCAATCCTGCACAGTACTGCCGTCGCTCGCTACCGTACTTCCCGTGATGTCGGTAAGTTGCCCGCCCTCGTTAGTGTAAATATGATTCTGTGAGGAGCTGCTGGATGTCGTAAAGGTTAGAAAAGCTTCGTTGGGATCATAAATCTGAGCGAGACCACCACTCGTCGCGTACTGGAGCTGTAGTTGCCAATTTACTAGAACGTTGTTACTTGTTTCGGCAGAAAAGCACACCGACGTCGGTTTGCCTTGTCCGTTGACAGGCGCGGGACAACTGGAATCAGTAGCTGTAAAATTCTGATCCTCAGCGAGGTCTATCAGCGCGTTATCAACTACCGCATTATTCTGGTTCGGATTGAAAACCGGCGAGGTAATTCCAAACTGACTACCCGAGTCATGCTGTAGCATGAATGTGTGGCTTAGGACAGGTGTGCCGGGGTTCGCGCTATCGAAGAGCTGAAGCTTCCACGTCCCTGCAAGAGGAGTACGATTGTAAAAGCAGGGCAGCTCCGGACCGCTCCACACCTGGACTGAAGCCCCCGGACAGTTTCCGCTACCACCCTGACTTGGCGGCCCCTCAAACAAAGAAAGGCCATATCCTTTCGTAGCACCTGTCGTCCACGACCAGCAGCCCGTAGCAGCTGTATAGGTTAAGGTACTATTTAGCCACAGGGATCCGTCCGGCGCGACTGCTTGGAACGTGAACGCTTCGCCGTCTGATGCGCTCGAGATTATTACGTCGAGACCAGCAGTCAGGTCGCTAGTATTGATTGATTGTCCATCGGTCGTAAAAACGAGGCAGTTAGGTGCGGTGCAGCAACTCGAGAATGCGTAGCATCCGGGGAAACTGTTGGCATAATAGAGCGTCGTCCCTACCCGGTAGTAGCCCATGTCCTGAATGGTTGCGCTGGCGTGTGCCCATTCACACCAGTTTAGAATCAAGACACAGATAATCGCGGAGAATGTAATTGCCCGAGAAGCGGCGAAGGCAGGGAAGTTAGGGAGAGCGCGGCAGGGCACCGCCTCAAAGGACGGATCTGTCATTGGTTCCCCTCCGGACCGGCTTTACAATTACGGTCCTGCTGCCTGGGACTTCAACGACCCGAGGTTGTCAAGTAGTCACGTTTTAAAACTTCGGCGACCCCCGGTCACGGCGGGGCCGCTCTGTTTTTGTCGGGGCTCGATGCCGGGCGGCGGCGATCAGCTCTTCAGGAACCTGGCGATAATCCCGGCGACGGTTTCGGGCCGCTCCAGCGGCGCCATATGCGACGCATTGTCGACGATCTCGACCCGCGCGTTTTTGATTCCGCGCTTGAAGTCCTCGGCATAGACGGGCGGGATCAGGCCGTCCTTCGCGCCCCATACGATAAGCGTCGGCGCGCTGATTCGATGCATCCGCTTCTTGAGCCCCTTGTCGGGAATCGGCCAGATGAATTTGTTTGCGCAGTTCTGCGCCCAGGTGATGCGGATGACGGCGTCGGTGTCGTTGCGATTCGGGAAGACCAGGCGGCTCGCCGGATGGTCCGCCGGATGGAAGATGCGTCTGGCAACCTCGGGGGTCGGCAGCGTTGAGATTAGCGGGATCGGCGCATCGTCGCGCCACAGCCCGAACGGCGCGATCAGCGCGAGCTTGCTGACGCGGGCCGGATCGGTCGCCGCGACCTCCGCCGCGACCATCCCGCCGAACGAGTGCCCGACGAGCATCGGCGCCTTGAGTCCGAGCGCATCGAGCAGCTCATAGTAATAGAGAACGAGGTCCCACCAATCGTCGATCGCGCGGATGCCGTCGACGTCGTTGGGGCCGGTGCCCGGATGCGACGGCGCATAGACCGTGAAATCGCGCGCGAGGTTGTCGAGGAAGGCCTCCCAGAGCGGACCGAAGCCGCTATGCAGGAAAACCAGCGGCGCGCCACTGCCGGCGACCTTGACGGTCGGCTTCACCGCGCCGTGCCATAGATTCAGAGTTCGTTCTTCAGGCATCGTTGGTCTCGCGATCTACTTGGAAGCGCGCGCCTCGCCGTTGGCGCTGCGGGTGACCCCGGTGGCCGGCTTATCGAGCAGCCGCTTCGGCCACCATCGATTCTCCCACTGATCGTCCCATACGGAGCGGAAGTGCGGCATCACTTCGCGGCTGAAGAGCTCGATGTTCTTGATGGTCAAATCGTGGGGCATCGAGCCGATGTGCAGCAGGACCATCAGGTTGCCAACGCGCAAGCCCTTGACGGCATCCATCAGATGATCGCGCACGGTGGCCGGCGAGCCGGCGATCACAAATCCGCGCTTGACGAACTCGCTGAACTTCCAGTGCTTGAGCTCTTCGGTGAGTTTGCCGATTTCGGGATTGATGTTCTTAATCGAGTTGACGAGGCTGCGGTAATCCTGGTTGCCGGAGGAGGAGATGTATTCGGGCGGCACATGGAGGCACTTGTCATAAAAATACCGAACATGCCTGTAGTAGTCTTTTTCAGCTTGGGCATCACTTTCAGATACTGCAACCAACTGCAGGAAGCCAACGCGGTAGGGGTTCGGATCGAGGCCGTTTTTGGAGACAAATTCCCAGAAGCCATCAACAACCTGTTTGCCCGAATGATGACCCCAGTACGACAGGTAGCAATAACAATGATCGTGCTTGGCCGCGAAATCCCAGGTGCTGAGGCTGCCGCTGCCCGGAATCCAGACCGGAGGATGCGGCTGCTGGATGGGACGCGGCCACGGATTGACCATCGGCAGCTTGAAGTACTTGCCGTTCCAGGCGAAGGTCTCGCGCGCCGACCACGCCTTCATGATTAGATCGTGCGCTTCGTAATAACGCTCGCGATGCTCGGCGGGCGAGATGCCGTAGCAGAGATTCACGTCCATCGGCGTGCCGAGCGGCATCCCGGCGACCATTCGGCCGCCGCTGATGCAATCGATCATGCCGTACTCTTCGGCCACTCTGATCGGCGGCACCGTCGTCGGCAGCGTCATGCCCATCTGCACCACCGCGGTCTTCATTCCGTTGGTGGCGCGTGCCAGCACCGAGCCCATCAGGTCGGGACTCGGCATCATCCCGTAAGCGTTCTGGTGATGTTCGTTGACACAGATGCCGTCCATCCCGCAGCGCGCGGCATGGATCAGCTCATCGAACGTCCAGTTGTAGTACTGGCCGATCTTTTCCGAGTCGGCGAGCTCGAAGTAGGGCGGATCGACCCACACCGAATGGTAGCGGCGCTCGAAGTCGTCCGGCAGATCGCGATACGGCATCAAATGGAACATCGATATCTTCATGGCTGCCTCGCTAGAGTTGGCAATACACCCAACCGAAGGTTCAGTCCATCTTCCAGATCGGAGCGCGGGCGTTGCGCGCCCGCTCGATTATCGGCATCACGCGATCCCCGTCGCCGGCCGGCGAAACCGGCTCGTCCGCGTCGCGACCCAGCTCGTCGATCACCGCCTGACCCGAGTCGGCCAACGCCTTGAGGTCGTAGCCGCCTTCGAGCACGGCGACCATCCGTCCCTCGCAGCATTCCGCGGCCATCCGTTTGATCCGGCGGGTCATCCCGAGGAAGCCGCTTTCGGTCACGCGCATCGACGCCAGCGGATCGCGAAAATGACAGTCGAAGCCGGCGGAGACCAGCACGAACTCCGGCTTGAATTCCTGGCATACCGGGATGATCAGCTCATCGAAGGCGCGAAGGTATTCGGCATCGCCGAACATCGAGGGCATCGGAACGTTGACGGTGAAGCCCTCGCCGGGGCCCTCGCCGATCTCATCGATCGAGCCGGTGCCGGGATAATGCGGAAATTGATGGGTCGAGACGTAGAGCACGTCGGACGAGTAATAGAAGATATCCTGCGTGCCGTTGCCGTGATGCACGTCCCAATCGATGATCGCGATGCGCTTGAGGCCGCGCTTTTGCATCAGCCACGCTGCGGCAATCGCGACGTTGTTGAAGAGACAGAAGCCCATCGCGCGCGCCGGCAGCGCATGATGGCCGGGCGGGCGCACGATTGCGAAGGCGTTGTCCGCCACTGCTTCGAGTACGGCCTCGGCGGCCGTGAGTACGCCACCCGCCGCAAGCAACGCAGTCCGATATGATTCCGGCGAGGTGCGCGTGTCCGGATCGAATGCGTAATGGTCGAGGCCGGCGGTGCGCGCCACGGACGCGATGTAATCGCCGTCATGGCATAACGCGAGTTCTTCGAGTGTCGCTTCGCGGGGCGCGATGAACTTGAGTCCCTCGCGCCCCAGCCCGTCGGCCATCTCGATCATCGCCTCGACCCGCTCCGGGCGTTCCGGATGAGCGCGGCCCGGATGATGGTTCAGGTAGCGGCGGTCGGTTACCAGGGCGGTCCTGAGCATCGTTGACACTCCATCATGCAATCACGATCATTGATTCGCCCCGGGCAGCGGCGGTCAAGCGGGGCGCGAGGGCCGGACTTCGAAGACAGCGTCGCTTCAGCTTTGAGCATCCTGGAAATCGGCATAATTCTACTCGTGGCGCTGGTCGTGATCGGCCCCGAGAAGATGCCCGAGGTGTTGGTCGCCGTCGGGCGCGTGATGCGCGAGTTGCGCCTCGCGAGCAACACCGTCCTGCGCGAGCTTACCAGCACGGTTGACGATTTGCCGGAAGTGATGCGGCCCTACCGGCCATCCGACGCCCAGCGCACGCCGCCCGCCAAGACTCCGCAAATTTCGAGCGCCGCCGAAGCATCCGCGGGTCCCGACCAGACTAAAACGCCGCCCGCTCAAACATAACTTGCCGCGCACCCCGATGGCCAGCGATCTGCCGACTGAACCGATCAAGCCCGAGTCGGAAATCCCCTCCGAAGCCGAGGGCCGGATGCCGCTCGTCGAGCATCTGAAGGAACTGCGCATCCGCGTGATCCGCGCGCTGATCGCGGTCGGTGTCGGGTTCATCATCGCGTACGTCATCTGCGATCAAATCTTCACAACGCTCACCTGGCCGTTGCGCGAAGTGGCGCATGGTAATCTGCTGCTGATCGGCACCGGCGTCGGCGAGGCGTTCTTCACCAAGATCAAGGTCGCGTTGATCGCCGGACTGTTCATCGCGAGCCCCGCGGTTTTTTACGAGGTCTGGAAATTCGTCGCGCCCGGACTCTACGAAAGCGAGCGCAGGCTGGCGCGCCCGTTCGTGATCTTCTCGACCCTGTTCTTCGTCGCGGGTGGCTACTTTTGCTGGGCGGTGGTGTTTAAAGTCGGCTTCGCTTTCTTCATCAATCAATACGCATCGATCAAGGTGACGCCGACCATCCGGATCAGCGAATACCTGGCGTTCGCATCGAAGCTGCTGCTCGCTTTCGGTCTGACCTTCGAGATGCCGATACTGGCGCTGTTCCTGACACGGCTCGGAATCATCGACTACCGCATGATGCTCCATTATTTCCGCTACGCGGTGCTGATCATTTTCGTAGTCGCGGCTGCACTTACGCCGCCCGACATGGTCTCGCAGTTCCTGCTCGCGATCCCGCTGCTCGCGCTCTACGGCGTCAGCATCGGGGTCTCGTACCTGTTCAGGATTTTGCCCGTCGTCGATGTGCCGCCTATCCAGGCGTCGTGATCTAGCCTCGGTTCGTCGGCTTCCTTATAGTCCCAGCGCGAGAAGGAGTTGTCGTGGCGATCATCCAGGAGTCACCGCAGGCGTTCGGCTGGCCGGGTATTCCGCCGCGATGTACTCATAGCGCCAAGGATGTGGTTGGCACTGCCTACTCGACCTCCAGCCGCATCTGGTTCACGGTCTCGGGCGGCGTCCTGAGCGAAATCTATTTTCCGACCATCGATCGGCCGCAAATCCGCGATCTGCAATACCTCGTCACCGACGGCGAAACTTTCTTCCACGACGTCCATCGTCACATGGACTCCCATACGGAATATTGCGATGCTTGCGGGCTCGGCGCGCGGATTACCAACGCCGATCGCGACGGACGCTACCAGATCATAATCGAGGCCATCACCGATCCGCATCAGCCGTGTCTGCTGCTGCATACGCGGCTCGAAGGTGATCCCGACCTGCTGCCGCGCTTGCATCTTTATGTCCTGCTTGCGCCGCATCTCCAGGTCGGCGGATGGCACAACAGCGGCAACCTGGCATCGATTGAGGGCCATGAGTTTCTGACCGCCAACAAGAACGGCGCCTGGCTCGCGCTGGGCGGCACCACGCCGTTCGTCACGCGCTCTTGCGGTTATGTGGGCGCCACCGACGGCTGGACCGATCTGGCGACGAACTTGAAGCTTGATTATCGGTTTGCCGCGGCGCCGGACGGCAACATCGCGCTGACCGGCGAAATCGATCTGCGCCGTGGTTATGAATTCACGCTAGGGCTTGCCTTCGGCAACAGCCTGCATCGCGCCGTGACCACGCTGTTTCAATCGCTCGGCGTTCCTTACACGGAGCACAAGCAACGGTTTTCGGAGCAATGGCATCGCGCCTGCCGCGAATTCCTGCCGATGCATCGCTTTACCGGCGATGAAGGCGCCCTCTATCACAAGAGCAACGAGTTGCTACTTGCCCACGAGGACAAAAATTTCCCCGGCGCAATCATCGCCTCCTTGAGCATCCCATGGGGCGAGATTAAGAGCGACGACGATCTCGGCGGCTACCATCTGGTCTGGACGCGCGACATGGTCAACAGCGCGACTGGCCTGCTCGCCTCCGGCGACGTAGTCACTCCGCTGCGCGCCCTCATTTATCTGGCCTGCTCGCAACAGGCTGACGGCGGGTTTCCGCAGAATTTCTGGATTAACGGCGAGCCATACTGGCGCGGTATTCAGCTAGATGAAGTTGCGTTTCCAATTATGCTCGCATGGCGTCTCGCGCGGGCCGGCGGTCTCAAGGATTTCGACCCTTATCCGATGGTGCGTTCGGCGGCGAGATATCTCATTTTGAATGGGCCGGTTACACCGCAGGAGCGATGGGAAGAGAACAGCGGTTTTTCGCCATCGACGCTCGCGAGCAACATCGCCGCGCTGATTTGCGCCGCCGCCTTCGCACGCGATCGCGACGACGAGGCGACCGCCGGCTTCCTCGAAGACTACGCCGATTTCCTCGAGACTCACGTCGAGCGCTGGACGGTGACGAATCACGGCTTCCTCATCCCGGGCATTCACCGTCATTACGTGCGGATCAATCCCGTCGATCCGAGCGATCCGCAGCCCGATAAAAGTCCCGATGAAGGCCAGGTCCTCATCCATAATCGCAAGCCGGGCGAGCAGATGCTTTTCCCTGCCGCGGAGATCGTCGATGCCGGGTTTCTCGAACTGGTTCGCTACGGAATTCGCAAGGCAGGCGACCCTTTGATAGAGGACTCGCTAAAGGTTGTCGACGCGGTCCTCAAGGTGGATTTTCCCGCTGGTCCCTGCTGGCGGCGCTACACACATGATGGCTACGGCCAGCGCGATGACGGTGGCGGATTCGACGGATGGGGCGTCGGGCGGCCCTGGCCTTTGCTCTCGGGTGAGCGCGGACATTACGAGTTGGCGGCCGGCCGTGATCCGCGGCCTTATCTGCTTGCGCTCGAGCGCTTCGCCAACTCGACCAGGTTGCTGCCGGAGCAGATCTGGGATCTGCCGGATAAGCCGTCCGCGCTGCTCCATTACGGCAAGCCGACGGGCAGCGCGATGCCCCTGATGTGGGCGCATGC
>JAJPIG010000038.1 GCA_021324855.1 Pseudomonadota bacterium
CATTGTCCGCGATCAATTCTTGCGAGCACGCCTTGATAATCGCGATGCGCGTGTCCCAGTCCGGACAGTTGGTGGCGACCCGCAACTTGAGCACCGAGTTGCGCTGGCGCGTGTTGAGCCGATGCTGCATCGCGAACATCCACGCGCGCCCGCGCGTCAGCGGTTCGCGAAACAACCGCGTGCGCAGGCTGAAATCGTTCACCTGCTCGTCGAGCTTTCGAATTACTTCGCTCGCTGCCGTCATCGATCTCCCGCATCAGCCATGCTTTAGATTTTGAAAAACGTCTGGACTTCGGACGCGAACAGCTCCTCGGGCTTGAGCTGCCGCGCCGCCACGCCCTGCTCGTAGGCATAAAGGAGAAACGCTTCGAGCGTTTTTCGATTCGGTTCGATACCGTACGGCCAGTATTCGCCGGGGAAAAATTTGCGGCTCTCCTCGGCCGCTGCGAAGTGCCACACGATCGGCACGCGCGAGGCGGTGATCTCGAACATCCGATGGACGCTGCGGCGCTTCGATTCCTCGAAGGCCTGATACAGATTCATCGCAATCCACGGATTGTGCCGCAGCACGTCGCGCTTGATCGCGATCAGATGCATCGCGGGCACGACGCCGGTCGCGCGAAAGTAGTCCTCCTCGAGCGCGCGATGGCCGGCGAAGCGTACAATCGCGGGATTGCCGGCGTGATAGATCGACGGCTGCGTCGCGGTGAGGATTGCATCGAGCTCGCCCGCTTCGAGCATCGCTTCGAGCGTATGATGCTCGAGATGCGTAATCCTGACGCCGCGCGGCGGTTCGTACTTCATCTTCTCAGTGCGGCCGGGCTCGCGGAGCCCGCCCTGGAACCATTCGATCGCGCTCAGCGGCACGCCGCAATGATGCGCCAGGTAGCCGCGCGCGTAGACGCCGGCGGTCTCAATCCATTCGGGTACGCCGATTCGCCTGCCCTTCAAATCGTGCGGCGTGCGGATGCCGCCGTCGGCGCGCAGATAGAACGCCGAGGTCCGAAATACACGCGACGGAAAGACCGGGATGGCGGTAAGCGTATCGTCCCCGCGGCTCGTGAGCGCCACATAATCTGCGAACGACATCTCGGAGACATCCCACTCGCGATTACGCGAGAAGCGCCAGAAAATTTCCTCGACGGTGAAGTTGAGCCGCACCACCTCGATGCCCTCGGGCTGCACGATGCCGTCGGCGAGGTCGCGCACGTGATCGTAATCGCTGATCGCGAGCGTCACTCGAACTCGATTCACCGGCTTCCTCCCCGATCAAAGCTGCGGATCGATCACCGGCTTCAACTCGCGCATCGCGGCCATCGAACGAATCGCATCGGTGGCGCGCTCGAGTGAGTAGGTACTCGAGATCAATTTATCGAAGGGATACTTGCTGCAGTTCGCCTCGAGAAACTGCAACGCGCGATAGTAATGCGGAAAATAGCCCGAGATGACCCCGGTCACGCGCAGATGCTTGGTCGCGATGACGCCGGCGGGAAGCGAAACCGGCGTGGTGTTCGCCGCAAGGCCCATCACCAGCACGCGGCCGCCGCGCCGCACCAGCTCAATCGCCTCGGGCAGCGCAGCCGGAACACCGGCCGCTTCGATTACCACGTCCGCTCCGCGCCCGCGCGTCAGATCCATTACGAGCGCCTGCCGATCGGCCGGCGACGGCACGCTTTCAATATCGATGGTCCGCGATGCGCCCCATTGCGTCGCCAGCTCAAGCCGCGATGAGGGCGCGCCGATTGTGATTACCTGCCCGGCGCCCGCTTCCGCAGCCATCGCAGTCGACCACAGGCCGACCGGTCCGGCGCCCTGCACGACCACCGTATCCTGCGTCGCAATTCCGCCGATGCGCTCGAAGCCGTGCACGGCCGTCCGCAGCGAGCAGGCTGACGCCGCCGCGAGACTGCTGGGAATCGAATCGGGAACCCTCACCACGTCGCACTCGGGCAATACGTACGCATACTCCGAGTACCCGCCCATCAGGTGCGGAAAGTCATCGCAGCAGAGCCATCCGTACATCCGACGCCGCGTGCAGAGCGTTGGTTCGCGGGCGACGCGGCAGAAATAACAATTGTTGCAGAACGCATAGGTCCACGAGATGCGATCGCCTTCGGCGAGCCGATTTCCGACCGTATCCTGCTCGCGGCCCGAGCCAAGCGCGACTACACGCCCGATGATCTCATGCCCCTGGATGATCGGCGGATGCGTGAGCGATGCATAGTCGCCGCGCCATTGATGCACGTCGGTGCCGCACACCGTGGTGGTCTCGACGCGCACCAGGATCGCATTGGGAATGAGTTCCGGAATCGCGATTTCGCGGATTTCGTGCGGTTGATTGTAGGCCGTCAGGACCGCCGCGCGTGAGGTCTTCGGAATACTCAACGCTTGCCTCGCTCCTAAACCTTACAGTTGGAAAAACTCGCGCGCGTTGCTGCCCAGAATCGCCGCCTTCTGGTCGCGCGACAGCTCCGCGGTTTCCATCGTCTCCTCGATTTCATGCGTCACATCGTTGAGGTCCGATTCATGCGGGTAATCGCTCGAGAACGCGAGCGTCTTCACGCCGATGGTTTTGGCAAGGAACGGAATGATCGAGTCGTTGCCCTCGCAGCCGATCAGCACGTTGCCCTCTTCGAGGATCTGTCGCAGCCGCCGATGACCCGCGGTATCGTAATGTCCCTCGAACGTCGAATCGCGATGGATGCGATCCAGGATGAACGCCACCCATCCGCATCCGCCCTCCAGAAACGCGAGCCGCAGTCCCGGGAACTGATCGAACACCCGATCGAACACCAGCGACACGAACGCGATCATCAGCGGTATCGAGTGATGCAGCACGTGCGACGCCGTCAGGCTCGAGAAGCTGTCGAGTCCGATGCCCTTGTTCGAGCCGCCGTGAAAAGCCAGCACGCAGCCGAGGTCAGCAGCCTCGCGATAGACCGGCCAGTAGTATTCCTGCGCGACGTGCATCTGCAATCCGGTCGACGGAATCATCGCGCCGATCAGTCCCAGTTCCCTGACCGCGCGCCGCAACTCCTGTGCGCCGTCCGACGGATACTGCATCGGGATGAGCGCCAGCGGATGCTGCCGGCGATCGAAGCGCGCGAACCGCTCGGCGACGTAATCATTGTAGGCGCGGCAGATAAGCCGCAGGTAATCGCGGTTGCGAAGCTGGCCGATGCCGAGGCCGTCGCTCGTCACCATCACGGTGTGCTCAAGACCGGTCTTGTCGAGCAGCGCTTTCCAGTCCGCAGGCGAGCCGGGCCGATTCGTGCTGGCATGCACGCGCCGGCGATTTTTCGGGATCATGCCGCCCTCGGCGTAGCGCGTCAGATTATGCACGCCGTCCAGCATCGGGAAGGCGCCGACGCAGGAGGCAAACGGACGCTCCTTGCTCACCACCCATCGGATCGCCGGATCCATGAAGGTTGCGAGATCGTCGAGATCCTCGACGATATGGCCGTCAGCGTCCATCAGGCGTATCGAATTATCAGTGGTCATCGAGCCTCCGGAATTTCATGGCATCATGAGCGCCGGGCGCTCGGGGCGGAACGTTATCAGCTAAACATTACGTCCGGGATGATCGCAACTTGATTAGTCGGCGCGCGACGTGCCGGGTTCGTGGGCGCGGCGCGCGTCGATCATTTGGCGCATCCGCACCGAACCGGCATCGAGATTGATGTTGATCGTAGCCGCGGCGGGATTCTCGCGCATCGCGCGCTGCTGCGCCTCGATGATGACCTGGTCTTCGCCGAAGATTCGGCGCGAGGTGGTCAGAAGCGTGGACGAGAGTTCCTCGTCCTCATGCAGGAAGTTGCGGTTGAACGACCAGAAGTACCAGCATGAATCCGCGGTAGCCGGCGTGATCGAGTTGAGCTGCATCGCGC
This sequence comes from Pseudomonadota bacterium, assembly GCA_021324855.1. GTDB lineage: Bacteria > Desulfobacterota > Binatia > Binatales > Binataceae > JAJPIG01. The sequence goes on from JAJPIG010000038.1 coordinate 3,888, forward strand.
GAATTCCTTTGCTCATATCGCCCTCGCGCGCGCCGCTCCCCGCCTCGGCGACCCCGATGTGCAGCACGACGTTGCATGGCGGGACGAACTTCACGATCTGCCAGCGATCGCAGCGTCCTTCGTAGCCGCGCACGCGCTTCATCAGGAAGCGCCAGAACGGCGCCGGCTCGTGATCAAGAATCCAGCGCGAGACCGTCACGCTCCCGCCGTCGGAGGTGGTCTCGATCGGACAGGCGGGGATCAGCGCATGGCCGATGCTCGTCTGATGCACCCACGTCTCGTGCGTCAGGTCGAGCAGATTGTCGGCCACCAGCCGATAGTCGCAGTTCATTGGCAGCAGGTCGCCGACGAACGTCCATTCAGGATCGTCGTGCCAGTGCAGATCGGGCACCACCGCAGGATCGGCGAGCGCCGGATCGCCGATCCACACCCAGACCAGGCGATGGCGCTCGACCACCGGGTAGCTGCGCACGCGCACATGACGGCCCGGCGTCCCCTGGCTCGGTATGCGCACGCATTGTCCCGAGCGATCGAACGTCAGTCCGTGATAGCCGCACACCAGCAGGTCGCCTTCAATTCGGCCGAGCGAGAGCGGCAGCAGGCGATGACAGCAAAGATCCTCGAGCGCCGCCGGCGTGCCGTCCGCAGTTCGATACAGAACGATTGGATACCCGCAGATACGGCGGCCGAGCGGCTCGCGCGCGAGTTCGTGGCTCCATGCCACGGCGTACCAGGCATTGTTCATGTAGATTGGACGGTTCATCGCAGGCGATCCGTCCGCTCGAATTTCAGGCGTGATTCGTTGCGCGCCGTTCGCGTCCTGCATAACTCGAAACATAGTTGGATGCGGCAGCGGCGGCAAATGCATGCACGCACGCACAACATGGATAATTCCTAATCCGGGATGTCCGCAGTTGCAGATCCAGAGTTCTTGAATGAAAACCGCAAACCATTTATCGGTGGAAGTAGGCCAATTGCATCGGGCTGTTCTCGAGACCACCCAGTCTGGATAGCCGCAGGAGAGACGCAAAATGAAAAAGCTCACCGGGTTTGCGTTTGCAATGGTCATTGCGACGGCGGTTGGAGCCGCTGGTACGGGTTTCGCTCAGTCTGCGAGCGAGTCGATGAAGGCGGCCGGGACAGACATCGAGCACGCCGCCTCAAATGCTTACCACGGCACCAAGACGGCGGTTAAGGATTCCGACGTAACTGCCAAGGTCAAGATGGCGCTGCACGACGATAAGGTTACGCAGGGCAAAGATATTCATGTGAGCACCACCGAAGGCATCGTCACGCTGCGCGGGACGGTTCCGTCGAGCGAGGTCGCAGAACGAGCGAAAAAAGACGCGCTGAACACGACCGGCGTTCGCGGCGTTCACGACCATCTGAAAATCGCGAACAGCGCCGGCTAGCGGATTGGAGCGGCGCGGGCGCGGATGCGGCGCCCGCGCCGCTACCGGAATTCCTTGAGGAAGCCGCCGCCAGCGGCGAGCAGCGCGGCTGTTTTCATTGCCGCCAGCATGCTCAGATGCTGCGCGCGGCCTTGGCCCGCGATATCCATCGCGGTGCCGTGCGGCACGCTTAGCCGCACGAAATGCAGTCCGAGATAGATCGTGCACGCGCCCTCGAAGGCGGCGGACTTGAGCGCGATCTGTCCCTGGTCGTGATACATCGAGACAATCGCATCGAAATGGCCGTCGAGGCCCATGCGGAAAATCGAGTCCGGTGAAATCGGGCCGCGGCAGTTAATTCCGGCCTGCTTCGCCTCGTTCACCGCCGGCGCGATCCGTTCCTTATCCTCTTCGAACATCGCATGCGGATTCAGGCCGGCGACGCCAATCCGCGGCGCCGCAATGCCCCAGCGCCGCATCGTGGAGTCGACCAGCCGAATGAGGTTCAGCACCGCTTCCTTCGTCACGGTCTGCGGCACGTCGCGAATCCGGATGTGCTCGGTGATCGGCGCCACGCGCAGCGGCCCGCTGATGCGAAACATCCAGGTGTTCGGCGGCTGCAGATCATCGATGCTCTCGATCTCGCCCGCCAGCTTGAGCGACGTCGAATCAACCGGTCCCATGATCCAGCCGTCAATCGCGCGCGCTTCGGCAAGCCGGTCCGCCAGCCTGATCCATCGCACCACCGCGCGCCCGGCCGCCGCGGACGGTTCGCCGGTTTGGTAGTCACCCGCGTGCAGTTCGCCCGTATCGAGCACCACGACGGTCCTCTCCTCGAAACGCGCCTCGTCGATCGATCGAATCGGCTGAATCGCGATCCCGAGCTTTGATTTGGCGATCGCGGCCTCGATCGCACGCGTATCGCCGATCAGAATCGGGCGCGAGAGTTGCTGCGGCTCGCCGGTCGCGATCGCCTTGGCTGAGACCTCCGGCCCGACGCCGGCTGGATCGCCAATCATCGTCGCGATAATCGGGCGTTTCCGAGTGTCGGTCGCCATGATTGCCTAGATGAGAAACGTAAGGTTGCCCATCGGGCTGTCGTTGTTGAGCAGCACGACTTTTTTCTCGCGCATTTTGAAGCGGTTTCCACGAAGCAGCAGCGTATGAAAGCTGCGGCCGATCCAGACCGTCTGGCGATCGAGCCGCACTTCGCCGAGCACGAAATTCGAGCTGGTTTTCACCTGCTCCGAGCCGCTCTCGAGGATGCGCACGTTCGAGATCACGCGCATCAGGCGCGATCTTGGCCGCTGTGCGTGGGCATGACGGCCCTTCAGCCGAAACAGCCGATCCTCGATCTGCTCGCGATGCTCGTAGATCAGCGAAACCTTGCGCGCCGGATCGGTTTCGTCGGCGTTGCACGGCACCCAGTAGAGCGCCTCCTCGTCCCACAGCTCCATCCAGCGATCGTACTGATGCGAATCCATCAGCTCGGCTTCGTCGAAGAGAAATTCCTCGACCGCGCGCAGCAGTTGAGAATTGTACAAAGCTCTCCTCCAGTTAATATCCTGATGCGCGCGCCGCCGCAGATTTCGACGACTCGGCGCCGGTCATCAATCTGACCCACTGGCGCATTTGCGCGCGCTGCGGCACTTCATCGGTGACGTTGCCGACGATCGCGCCGTCGCTGTCGACGGTTTCGCGCGCGAGCCCGCGCGAAATGTCGATCCACGGATTGACCTGCGCCATCATCCCCCGCTGCGCGCGTTCGAAAATTTCCGCGTCGTCCGGCGATCCCGAAGCCGCCGGTCCGTAGAACGATTCGTGCTGCCTGAGTCGAAGCGCGTTGATTTGTGGACTCACGCCCTTCAGCAGAACCGGGAACATCACGACTTCGGTTTCGCCTACCGCGAGCGGGTTGATGATGCGGATCTGGTTGTGAATGATCTGCATGTTCGGGAAGATGCCGGTGTGCGGGTCGCCGGCGATCGCGAGCAGCAGCCGCGCGCGCTCTTCGCTGTCACGCGCGAACATCGCATCCATGTATTCCTTGCCGCCCGGCACTCCGGCGAGAAATTTCGAGTATTGCGGATAATGCAGCAGGCGATGCGCGCGCAGATCGAGCATCGCGTGGCCGTTGCCCAAATCCCGCGTGTAGGTCGGCGCCTTGCCGTCGAAGGGGTCGGAGCGATGCGTCGCGCCCATCCCGGCGTCGGCCTTGCGCTGCCACATCGCAACCACCGACGCGTGCACGAAGTTCGGATGGTACCCGTCCATCCCGACCAGCTTCCAATTGCCCTTGTAGATGGTCTTATGCGCGCCTGCGTCGACTTCGATCTGCCGCTCCGGCGAGGCGTCGATCATCAGATCGATCATCGGCGCGGCGAGCGCCAGATGTTCCCTGAGCGACGGACCGTCAGAAGCGAGCGACGCGAAAATAAAATCGCGGTAGCTCTCGACCCGCGGGGCCGGCGTGAGCGAATGCTCCTCGACACTGAAATCCTCGCCGTAGCCTTCGGGCGCGGTCACGCTCAGCAGCCTGCCGGTGTTGTCGTAGGTCCAGCCATGGAACCAGCAACGGAACACTTTCTCCCGGCCCGCCTCGACCTCGCATACCACGGCCCCCCGATGGCGGCATCGGTTCATCAGCACGCGCACCACGCCGTCGTTGCCGCGCACCAGAATGACCGGCTGGCGCCCGATGTTGCGCAGGCGGAAGTCGCCGGCATTCGCCACCTCGCTCGCGTGGCCGATATAGATCCATGTGCGATGGAAAATGCGCTCGAGTTCGATCTCGAAGATCACGGGGTCGGTGTACACCGCCGAATGCACCCGCCCGCGCTCGACCATCGCGTTCAGCGCCTCTTCGGAGTAGCGTCCGTTCAGAACGCCGCCGACGCCGCCATCTAGGCCGGTAAAGCCGTTCATCGCAATCGCACCGTTCGCCATGATTTCCTCGTCAATCTCTCAATCGCGCCGGTTGCCCGAGCGGTCGCCGCCTCGGCGGCCGAATTCAAGGACTTTTTTTGCAAGCGGCTTGAGCCGCGCGGTTTTCGCCGGTTTACTCGCGAGTCCCATCTCGCCGTTTACGAACAGAAACAGCGTCCAGAAACTTCGCGACCATGGCACCACCGCCGCGCCGCCGGCTGCTGCAACCAGAGCGGGCACGATGATCTGAAAAAATTCCGGTGCGCTCAAGAGCACCATGATGCTCCATGTGACCAGCGCCCCGCCGGCCGCGACCGAGTAATCCATCACCACCGGACCCATCCACTCGCCCGCGTTCTGCCAGAACTCCGCGCCGCATGCGGGGCACGCTTGATTCATCGTCATGTAGCCGCGGAATAACGCGCCGCGTCCGCAGCGGGGGCATCGCCGCGCGATCGCTCGCCGCACCAGCGTTCCGCCGCTCGGGCGCGGTTCTGCCGATTCGGCGCGCTCGCGGTCCTGCTGGTCGTACTCCGACCACGCCATCGCGATGATCAGAAAGCCGCTCATCAGGGCAAGCAGGCCCGCGATGCAAATAGCGATCAAAAGCGCGAAAGCGGTTTCTTGATTGGCGGACATCGTAAGCTGAGCCGCGCTCAAAGGCTCGCTCACGATTTAATCATGAGCAGTACCGCGACTGTAAGATGCCGTACCTCCGCCAGGCCGCGGCTCTGCCTTATGTCATCCCAAGCGCGACGACTCGGCGAACGAAATCAAAAGATCGCCGCGAAGCGATTCATCAGATTCGGAATCATCGCCGCGAGCGGCGACTTCTCGGTTCAGAACGGACAGATGCTACGCCGTGCGCGGAGTGTTTGGCAATTAAGCAGACCGAAATTGGCTAATAGCTTATGACCATCTGCGAAGTGCTGGATAATGGCAGCACGGTTCCAGCAACAGGATAGAGGGGATGGAAGTTGTAGGTTACCTGGACGCTCACTGAACTGCCCGGTTTGTTGTCTGGTTGCCAGTTCGTGCTGACGCTTATGTTGTTGGGATCGAGGCCGGATGCCTCGCTGAGCACCAAATTCGTGATGTCCTGCTGAGTCGCCGGCGAACTGCTGGTCGCTCCATGAACCACTGCGTAGCGAACGGCATCGCGGGCCGCGGTGCACACGAAATTGTAACTGTAGGTTGCCAGGCTTCCGGCGATCACTCCGAACAAAAGCGTAAACAAGGGCAAAGCAACAATCGCGAATTCAGAGGACGCCACGCCGCGGGACCACTTCCGGCCGCTTTTCGCTTTGGCGCTTGAAACGAACCTGTTATTCACGTCTACTGCACCTCCATTACGGCTGTCGAGCTGAGGTTCACGGGGGAAGGAATGCCCGGATAGCTTAGCACCGTATTGAAGGTGGCCTTGGTGGTCACCTGGACGAAATTTTGCGGTTCGCTGCATGCTGGTGGACTACATGCGACTACTGCGCCATTGCACATGCAAAAATCCGATGCAGTCGCGCTTAATCCCTGCACGTCCTTGCCGTCAGTTAAAGCCGCGCTCTGCATGCCGGCAAGATCGATCGCGGTCACATAACTCTGCGCCCCGTACTGAACTCCCGCGCGCGCAGCGCTGGCGACCTCCATCGCTGCGTACGAGACGCGAGCGAAATCTGCGACCGCCAGCAGAAGGAGGACCAACACAGGAGCGGCAATCGCCATCTCGACAGCGCTTTGTCCCCTATGCCACTTTTGCCTGCGAATCATAAAACCCTCCTTGCACACCATCCTACTGCACCAAGCTGGCGTTCTTGATCAACGAAGAGCCGCCGGACAGACAGCTATAGTTATTACCAATCGACGAAGCACCATTGATCGTTATTGTATCGGCAACGAGCAAGGTGTACTGACTCCCGGAACTACCACTGTACGAAAGAGGTGTGGTTGGAAAATAAACCGCCCCGGCGAAGGTCGAATTCGAGCCGCCATTTATCACGCTCCCCATGTCAGTGGTGATGGAGCGGTCCTGGAAGAACAGCATTCCTTCAATTCCGCCGGAAGCTCCTGCGCAAGGCGCGCTTAGATTGACCGTGGCGCTACCGGCTATGTTGATACCCGCATAGCTTGAAGGATTGCTGTTCTTGTTGTTTTGGCCTGTCAGATAAAAGGTGACGCCCGACCCGTTGACCACCGCGCTCGATAGAACCGTAAGTCCTCCGCCATCGATGATGTAAGTGCCCGGATTGAAGGTGACGTTGGCGCCCGAGTTGATCTTGATTCCCCCGCAGTAGAGACCTGGATTGAGGGTGGTCGTAATGTTGATGCTCTTTTGATTGTAACTGCTGCAGGAGCCGGTGCTTGGCGCCTGAACCCATGCCAATGGGTCGCCAAATGCGGCTATTCCCGATACCGGCGGCGAACTGCCTCCGCCATTCAGGTTCGTCCCACCAACCACGCCGACGAAGGGCGCGGTGATAGTGCCGCCGCCACTTACGGTTAGCGCCGAACCGCTATTCGAATTATCGTAAACGCCGCAACTTGAATTAAGCGTGCCGCCACCAGATAAGGTGACAGTGCCAGGGGCGCTTGGGTCAAGTGCATAAACGCAGGAACCCCCCGAAACCGTGATTCCGACGGCGTTCGCCGACACCGGCACCTTGCTCCAGCCGAGCACACCCATGAAGCCGGTGCCTTGATCCTCCGTTATTTTTACTTGGACCGCGTTCGCGTTGCCGCTGAACGGACCATCTTGAGGCGGATTGTACACCGCCACAGAAACTGGATAGGAACTTGTGGAAGAACCGGAGCCGTTTGGGAAGCCGTTCTGTGCGGACGCGCTTTGCGCCGCCGACGTGATAAGCGAAGTCATCTGGATGCTGAGTTCGTCCGTTCCTGCCAAGGCGGCCGCGTCGGCCGCACTCTGCATGCGGTGCTTCGCAATCCATAAGGTGCCGACATCGACGGCAAGCGCGCCGAAACCGATGAGCACGAACAGCCCTATTGCAATGAGGGTAAATACCTGGCCGCGGGATTTCTCGAGCAGCCTTCGCCGCAGAATCGCTTTGTGGGGTGAGTTACCCATCCGCCACACCACCCTTTCGATCCTGCCCGTTACAGCAGGACCTGCGCCAAATGCCTAAGTATCCAACGTCACGCCCAGATGGTCGCTCCTGTTTCGCCGAACGAGCCGCTATTGCAGATTTGCATCGTCCGATCCGGATCCGGCCTGCGCTTGTCCTTTTTCATACTGAAGTCGCAGGGTAAGCGATATGGACGCAAGATGGCATAATCGTTGGCAACCAACGCCGACAATCTAATACGCCGACGGAGTTGGTCGGTTTCACATATTTCCACGAGACCGGTCCGGTAATTCTGTCAAAAGTTTTTCGAAAGGGAGCGGGGATTGGAAACAACTCTCACTGTCGGCGCGTTTCGAGTCGCTGCATTCTTAAAAGACTTGTAACGTCCGGCGATGAGACTCGTATTCCCACGCGGGAGAGCGTTACGTATTCGACGCTTTCTGTCCTTTGCGCCGCACCGGACTTGCCCCCGGTGCGGCGCATCCCCCTCCATCCGGGCTTTAGCGGTCTTCTTCGATTTTTCGATTATCAGTCAGGCTATGCGTCGCATCGGCCCTGGTGGGGATGACCGAAACGGCGATGCCTGCGCTCAAGGCATGGCCGTTTCTGATGCTCAAAGCGTCTCCCACAATTTGATCATGCGTTGTCGCTCAGATTCATCGGGCATGCGGCCGAAACCGGCGGCGAGATCATCGGCCATATGCTTCGGATCGCTGGTACCCGGAATCGCGCAGGTCACGGCCGGATGCGAGATCACGAACTTGAGCATCAGCTCGGCCCAGCTCGCGCAATCGAAATCCGCGGCCCACGCCGGAAGCGGCGTTTTGCGCACCCGGCGAAGCAGATCGCCGTCGCCGAACGGCCGATTCGCGATCACTGCGACGCGGCGATCCGCGGCCAGCGGCAGGACGCGCGACTCGGCTTCGCGCTCACCGATCGAGTAGTTGAGCTGTACGAAATCGATCTGCTCGCGTTCGATGATCTCGGCGAGCGCCGGATGCGCGGAGGCGGTGTAGTGCGTGATGCCGAGATAGCGAATCTCGCCCTCGTCCTTCATCTTGCGCAACGTCGCCAGATGCGTCCGCCAATCGACCAGGTTGTGAATCTGGATCAGATCGATGGTTTTCGTGCGCAGCAGCTCCGCCGAGCGTTTCATCTGCTCGATTCCAGCCTCGCGTCCGGTGATCCAGACCTTGGTCGCGAGAAAGGCTTTGTCGCGCGCGTGCAGGGCGGCAACCAGGTCGCCGACGACGCTCTCGGCGCGCCCGTACATCGGCGAGCTGTCGATCAGTTTCGCGCCGCGTGCGAAAAACAGACGCAAGACTTCTGTCAGCCGGTTGCGCGGTCCGGCGGATAATTCGCCGACATCGAAGACCTTTGAGGTGCCGAGTCCAATCACCGGGAGTTCTTCGCCGCTCGCCGGAATCGGTCGGGTCATCATCTTTGGTTGCGATCGTTCCATGGTTCGGCCTCTTCGGGATTCAGCGCCGGCGGCGCGATCGATACCGGCGAGCATCAACGCCCCGGCGATCAATTTCAAAAACTCGGCACGAGTCAAGTAGGCCAACTCATTTCAATTATAGGATTGGCGAGCCGGTGGTGATAATCGCGGTTGACGCGGGAGTGGCCATGCTCCTATCGTCGTTGCATTATGAAGATTTACGATTTCAGGCTGGCGCCGAATCCTCGCCGCGTGCGGATTTTCATCGCCGAAAAGGGCGTCGAGATGACGTACATACAAGTCGATCTCTTCGCTGGTCATAACTATCACGCCGAGTTTTTGCAGAAGAACCCGCTCGGCGCACTGCCGGTGCTCGACTTCGATGACGGCACCTACCTCGCCGAGTCGGTTGCGATCTGCCGGTACTTCGAAGGGATGTACCCGGAGCCGCCGCTGATGGGCATCAATCCGAAGGATGCGGCGTTCGTCGAGATGTGGAACCGGCGGATGGAGTTCGAGTTGTTCGGACCGATCGGGCGCGCGTTCCAGCATAGCCATCCGATGTTCAAGGATCGCATCAAGCAGTTCCCCGAATTCGGCGCTACGCAGCGCGAGCATGCGCTGAAGCGCTACGAATGGCTTGATTCGCTGCTCGCGCAGCGCGAATTCGTGGCAGGCGATCGCTACACGATCGCGGACATCACCGCACAGGTCGCGGTCGATTTCGGGCAGGAGGCCGCGGGCGTCCCGCTGCCGCCGCACGCGCGATATATCAAGCGATGGCATGAAACGGTCTCGGCGCGGCCGAGCGCGAAGGCTTAGCGAAATCGGCGTGCGGGAACCTGCATCGGCCGGGGCGCGTTTATCAATCAGCCTCGATCCCGGAGGGCATCGTCGATGTCAGCAAGCTTGACGAACGATCGGCAACCTTCGCGCCGGGATTTCATCGCCGGCACGCTCGCTGCAGCGATTCTGCTGATGGTCGCCGATGCGGGTTCGGCCCGTTCGGATGCGGGCGGCATCGAGCGCGTTTCGGTGGTCGAGTTCACCAACTCCGGCCGGCGGAAAGGAGTGGTTACGATGGCAAAAGTGGTCAAGACCGATGCGGAATGGAAGGAAATCCTGAGTCCGGAACAATACGCGGTCACGCGCGAAAAGGCTACCGAGCGGCCATTCACCAACAAGTACGATGAGTGGCACGAGCAGGGCATCTATCGATGCGTCTGCTGCGGGAATGCGCTGTTCAGTTCCGACGCCAAGTTCGAATCGGGGACAGGATGGCCGAGCTTTTGGCAGCCGATCGCGCAAGAGAACATCCGAACGGAGTCCGATCATTCCTACTTTATGGAGCGCACCGAGGTGTTATGCCGCGAATGCGACGCGCATCTCGGTCACGTCTTCGATGACGGTCCGCAGCCGACCGGGTTGCGCTATTGCATTAACTCCGCTGCGCTCAATTTCGTCCCCGCACCGAAGAAAACCTGAGGGCAGGCCGGCGTTCGATTTCCGGCCCGCCCCGCAGTTTCATTACTTCAGCAGCTCGTCCGCGATCTCGCGATGAATCCGCAACAGCTCGGGAATTCGTTCGGGCTGCTCCCGTCCGAAACCGCATTCGGCTGATATCCCGAAATCCTTCAGGTACTTCCTGGCTGCGTTTGCGCGCCGCTTCGCGCCTTCCAGGCCGTCGCTGTTGACGACACCGAGGAAGACCCGCGTATCGCCGGCCTTCAGATTCTCGAGCGGCTTGAAGTAGGCATCATCGTCGCGCTGGATCGGCACCGTGAGCTGGACGTAATCGACGCGTCGGCCCGACTCCGCGATCGCCGCGTTGGCAAACTTCACGCTGAGCGCGAGGTCCTTCGGCTGCAGCGCAGGTTTCGTCGGAAAGGTGCCGTAACAGAAGTGATATCCAAGCAACGCCTGCACGGGGACGCGGCGCGGTAAGCGATGCAGCGGGCCGGTGTAACGCTCCCACACCGTCTCGGGCCGCGACCACGCATAGTACTCGCCCGTCGCCTCGAGCAGATCGGTGCAGACATCGAACTGGATCGCGAGGTCTTCGGCCGGTACAGCTTTGACGATCTGATCGATCTCGCGCCCCAGCACTTCCTCGTATGCCGCCTCGACCGCCGCATGATCGGCGGGATCGCGGAAAAAGAGAAAGGTGGCATCCTGCGGGAATGGAAACGCGAACTGAAAACGAACGCCCTTCGCGATCGATCCTTCGTCGCGCGCTTTGCGGAACGCCTGATACGACTTAATCGCCTCTTCGGCGTAGCCCAGCTTGTCGAAATGCAGGCTCGTCACGCCGGGCTTCAGCTTGAAGCTGAAGATGTCGTCCATGCCGGTCGGCTTCCATCCATGCTTCGGCTGCATCAGCGTGATGATCGATGGATGGCCGTGAAAGGTCTGGTAAGCGACGAAGATGATCCACCACATCCGTACGCCGACTTCGCCGTCGGGCAGACTCGCGACATCATTGCCCAGCAGCGGCCCGCAGGTTTTGAACACTTCTTCGGTTGAACTCAGCGGGATGCTCCCGACCAGCAGAATGTTGCCCTTTGGATTTGCCATTGTGCGCTCTCCTTCCGTCCCTCGATGGCACGGTCGATGTGCGGCCGATCGTTATCGCGATTGACACGCGATATACAAACGGAGAACCCATTGGGTTGATCGCGCCACTTTCGCAGGCGTAGTTTTCAATTCAGACCGCAAGGGGAGCTGAGAGGCATGGCGCTGCTGAACGTGCCCGTTGTCGATATTGCACCTTTCGTCGCCAGGGACGCGGAGAAGCACCGCATCGCCGCCGAAATCAATCGCGCCTGCGAAGAGATCGGCTTCTTCGTCATCACCGGCCATGGTGTCGACCCGCTTCTTGCCGACAGGGTGTTCGCGGCTTCTCGCGCCTTTTTCGATCTGCCGGCTGAGGAGAAACAACGCGTTGTGCGCCCCGCTCCGGAAATCGGACGCGGCTACAGCGCGCCCGGCGCCGAGAGTTCCGCATATAGCCGGCTCAATATTACGCCGCCCGATCTCAAGGAATCGTTCACGATCGGCAAGGTTGATGTTCCCGATGAGCCTTACTATCACTGCGCCGCCGCCGGCCATCATTTTGCGCGCAATCTATGGCCCGCTCGTCCCGCAAACCTCGCCTCGGCGTATGCCGATTACTATCGCGCGATGGAAGATCTGTCGCGCGTTGTGATGCGTCTGTTTGCGCTGGCGCTCGGGCTCGAAGAAGAGTATTTCGCGCCGCGCTGCGACAAGTCCTTCAGCGTGATGCGCGTGCTGCATTATTTCGACCTCGCGGCAGAGCCATTGCCCGGACAGTTGCGATGCAGCGAGCATACGGATTACTCCACGATGACCCTGCTTCGTCATGACGCCGAATTCGGCGCCGACGGCCTGCAGGTGCAGAACCGCGCCGGCGCCTGGGTCGACGTCCCCGCAATTCGCGATTCGTTCGTCGTTAATTTGGGCGACATGATGATGCGATGGACGAACGATCGCTGGGTCTCGACGCCTCATCGCGTGCTGAACCCGCCGCGCGAGCGCGCGATGGCGAGCCGGCGGATGTCGATCGCGTTCTTCCATGAGACCAACTACGACGCGATCATCGAATGTCTGCCGAATTGCAGCAGCCCGGAGCGTCCGGCGCGCTACCCGGCGATCAACTGCGGCGATTACGTTCGCGAGCGCTTGCGCCGCCAGGGCACGTTCAAGGATTTGGAAAGAGCTGTTTTTGCCGATTGACGCGCCGCGACGCTCGCCTGCGTATCGATCGTCAGTCCTCTCACGACGCCTGGAAGAGACTATCCATTAATTGGGCCGGATGATAACTTTCACCGCTTCGCCGCTTTCGATGAGCTCGAAACTTTTCAATCCCTCACGCAAGGGCAACACGTGGCTTACCAGCGGCCGCAAGTCCACCTTGCCGCCGTAGACCAGGCGGCTTGCATGCTCCCAGCTATGGAAAATTTTCCGGCCGTGGATGCCTTGAACGTTGATGCCTTTGAGGATCACACGGTTCAAGTCGAGATTGACCGCAGCGTCGGGCGCGCCGATTAGCCGCAGGTCTCCGCCCCGGGTCAACGCGTCGAGCGCCTGGGACAGCGCCTTCTCCTGACCTGAGAACTCCATCGCCACGTCGACCCCCTTGCGCCCGGTCATGTCCATCGCGATTGCCACCGGGTCTTCTTTGAGGACATCAATCACGCGATCGGCGCCGAACTTCGATGCTGCCGCCAGCCTCGCCGGCTTGACGTCGGTCGCGATCACGCGGGCCGCACCCAAGGCGCGCGCCGCCGCAACCGCCATTAATCCGATCGGCCCGCAACCCGTGATGAGAACGTCCTGTCCCGCAACCCCGCAGCCCTCGAAGGCTGCCTGAATCGCGATTCCGAACGGCTCGAACATCGCCGCAACTTCGATCGGAACAGGCATGCGATGGACCCATGCGATCCGCGCGGGCACCGTGACGTATTCGGCGAATCCACCGGGCCGGTCGATGCCGGGATAGTGAAGGTCGGCACAGAGATGCGCCTTGCCGGTCAGGCATTGATGGCACTTGCCGCAGAAAATATGGCTTTCGAGGCTGACCAGATCGCCGACACTCACGCCGGACGCCGCTTCTCCCACCGCCTCCACGATGCCGGCTATTTCATGGCCCAAGGTCTGTGGAATCGGAATCCGCTGCGCTGCCCACGGAACCCAGTAATAGATATGCAGATCGGTGCCGCAGATTCCCGCGGCCGTAACCTTTATCCTAATTTCGTCCGGCGCAGGTTCGGCGATCGCCAACCCGTCGCGCAACTCCACGCCGCCCTTGATAGGTCGAACTTTGCACATTCCCAGCATTGCTCTAAGCTCCCGGCGATTGTGCGGGTTGGCAACCTGTGCAGAAGCCGGGCCTAAACGCTGAAGATGTCCAGCAGGCCCGGTATGATGTCGTTAAGGATCGTGATCTTCTTGCGGCAGATCCTCCAAACACCATCAACCCGGCGTAAGCGATGGTCGTAGAAGCCAAAGAAGGAATTCGTCTCGCCATGATTGAATGAGTGAACGGTCCAGTTAGACGCGACTTCCATCGCCTCGCCATAGCTCTTAACCAGCCGCACATTGCTTAGCTGATGGCAGGTTCTTGGCATCTCGACCAGCGCGGGGGCAAGCCCCGAGGTTATCCTCTGCACCCGATCTTCCAGGCCTTTGCGGCTGTTGTAGTAAATCAGCGAGACTTCGGTCGACGGGTTATCGGTCAAGGAGCCGTCGTCGTCCCAGCATGGAACCCAGTACTCGGCGTCCTCGGTAAACAAGGCGAGCCATTGCTCCCATCGCCGATGGTCGATGAAATCGGCTTCCTGATAGAGAAGATCGGAGGCGATCCTTAACAGGTCTTCGCTCACGTTCTGACTTGCTCCCGGTCGTCCGCGCTTTGCGTCATCAGCTTAAGCCATTGCCGGTAAGGGCTGTGATAAAGGACCTCGTGAGTAATGTCGGAGCCGCTTGCGACTGGATGGCTGGCCAGACTCGCGGCCTGGTCGTCGGCTCCCCAGGTCATCGCGCCGATTCCGCGGTCGTACGGCTGCCGGTAACGTCCGAAAGCGCCCTTGTAACCTAACTGGCACGCCTCAAAGATCGCCAGATCGTCGGGCGTGCCGAGGCCGCTGGCGTTGAAGAAGTCTTCATAATGACGCAGCCGGAGCGCCCGGTCCTGCGCGCTCTCGCCGACTGGCGCGATGCAATAGATTTTCACCTCGGTGGCATGCGGCGACAGCGGCCGGAAAACACGGATTTGCGTGGAGGCCTGATCCATCAACTGGACGTTGGGAAAAATCAGCAGGTTCCGCATCCGCTCTTTCATCCAGGCGAAGCGTGCCTCGCCGATCTGCTTTATCTGCGCGTCGCGATCGCCGTAGTTGGGACGCCACTGCGGATTCGGCAGTTCACCCCAGATCATCGCGTGACCATTGCCGAAGTCGTAGCATCCGTTGAGCATCTGGTGCAGACCGCGGACGTCGATGTTCGAAAGTTTTCCGCTTTCGGCGCGCCGCTGTGTGAGCATGATGTAGCTCGCGTGCACGAGCGGAAAATGGTAGCCGTCCACCCCGTTCTCCATCTGCAGCTTCCAGTTCGCCCGCGAAGTATAGGTCGACGTGCCGCGCAGCACCTCGAGGCCATCGGGCGACAGATCGGCGAGCAGGTCGATAAACGGCCGCGTCGCACCCAAATAGTCCTCGAGAGCTTCGATTTGCGGATTCAGGCTGCCCCAGATGAACCCGCGATAGCTGGCCACCTTGGGAGCCGTGACCAAGTCGTGATTTTCGTGTTCGAAATGCTCCGGATAGCAGCCTGTTTCGCGGTCCTTGACCTTCACGTTTTTGCCATCTGCGTCATAACACCATCCATGATACGGGCAGGCAAAGACCGACAGGTTGCCTTTTGCCGCGCGCGTAATCATCGCGCCGCGATGCGCGCATGAATTTATCAGACAACCGATTTCGCCCGACGGCTTGCGATTGACGATCACCGGCACCCTGCCGATCCAGGTGGTGATATAATCATTGGGCCGTTTGATCTGGCTTTCGTGTGCGAGAAAAACCCAGGTCCTCTCGAAGATGCGTTTCATTTCCAGATCGAAGATGGCGTCGTCCGTGAAGACGCGGCGGTCGACGTAGAACCGCCCGTTGCGCACATCGTCGATCACTGCCGTCGCAGGATCGAAGACTCCAGTTCCATTACCCGTGATGGTCTCATTCATCAGAGCCGCGCTCCTTCCCCTGAGCCCTTTCCGTCGCGGGCGAGTCGACCGCGGTCGCGTGGATACGGTTGGTGCGCGGCCGCCACGCCGAACGCGCGCACGCCGTCCTTGCATTAGCCGCTCCCCCGGGACCGAAGTCAGGGCAGCCGGTCCAAGTCCAGCGTAATGCGTTCGATATCCAGTCTGCAAATCAGCCGGATCGTTCAGGCAGTCGGCGGCGACCGTGCTTGCCTTACGAAGCTGGAAGTGGCTAGGGCCGCGTAAGACGCGCCGCGGCCGTTTCGAAGATCTTGTCGATCAGGCTCGATGCGTCGGCTTCCAGGCCGCGCCGCTCGGTCGTGAGGCGCTTAAGAAGTTCACGCTCCGATGAGTTCGCGGCGTTCGCCTCGGCGCTGCGGACCGATGCGCGCGCGGCGGCCCCGAGGATCGCAGCCGCCGAAGCCAGATCGGGCGCCACGGATGCGCTCACGAGGTTCGACGCTTCGGCGCATAGTTCGAGGCCGCGCAGCGCCGATTCCGCAACTTTGACCGGCACTTCGATTGCAACCCGCAAAGCCGCCTGGGCGCGCGCCGATTTGCGGTGTTTGAGGTAGCGCTTGTACGCGGCGACATCGTCATCCGCGTACTTCTTCATGTTCGAGGCTTCGATTTTTGCGGCTTCGAGCAGCTCGCTGATTTTTTCGCGCTTGCCGGCTGAATCGCGGCGCTTCGCCGTTACTTGCAGGCTCATCGCAAAAAGTTCGAGCGCAACCCGCGCAGCAATCGCGGACACCGCGACGCCGGCAGGAACGGGACCGGCTGCGACCTCCTCGGCAAATCGCTCCAGCGTCAGCTTCCAGAGCGACGATGCCATTTACGATAGCCCGATAATCCGTCCGGTCACCGGATCGATGTCAACGTCGTAAAATCCGGGCCGCGTCGGCAACCCGGGCATCGTGCTCATCGTGCCGAGCAGCGGATAGAGAAAGCCCGCGCCCACGCTCGCACGGATGTCGCGCACCGGCACGACGAAACCCGTCGGCGCGCCCTTCAGATTCGGATCGTGGCTGAGACTCAGATGCGTCTTCGCCATGCAGATCGGCAGCTTGTCGAAGCCGTTGCGCGTATAAAGCTCGATCTTCTTTTCCGCCTCGGGGAGATACTCGACGCCCGCGCCGCCGTACATCTCGCGCACGATAGTCTCGATCTTCTGTTTGATGCTCGCCTCGAGCGGGTAAAGAAACTTGAAATCCGCGGGCTTCTCGCAGGCCGCAATCACCGCCTCACCGAGCTTCACCGCGCCCGCGCCGCCGCGCGCCCAATGGTCGGACATGACGGCATCCTCGGCGCCCGCCTCGATCGCCGCGCGGCGCACCAAATCGACCTCGGCATCGGTGTCCTGACGGAAGCGATTGATCGCGACCACCACCGGCAGTCCGAAGCGGCGCGCATTCTGGATCATCTTGACCAGGTTGCTGCAACCCTTTGCGAGCAGTTCGAGGTTTTCATTAGCATACGCCGCCGCCAGCGGACGTCCCGCGACCACGCGCGGGCCGCCTCCGTGCATCTTGAGCGCGCGAATCGTCGCGACCATCACCACGCAATCCGGCTTGAGGCCGCTGTAGCGGCATTTGATGTTGCAGAACTTCTCCATCCCCATGTCGGCGCCGAAGCCTGATTCCGTGATCACGTAGCCCTGCGGCCCCACCAGCTTGAGCGCGATCTGATCCGCGACAATCGACGAATTGCCATGCGCGATGTTCGCGAAGGGGCCCGCGTGCACGAACGCCGGCGTCCCCTCCAGCGTCTGCATCAGATTCGGCATGATCGCGTCCTTCATCAGGACCGTGAGCGCGCCTGCGACGCCGAGATCGTCGGCCGAAATGGGCGTGCCTGCGCGATTCGTGCCGACGACCATCCGTCCCAGGCGTTCGCGCATGTCGTTGAGATCGGTGGCAAGCGCGAGCACCGCCATGATTTCGCTCGCCACTGTGATGTCGAAGCCGGTGACGCGCTCGGCGCCCTCTTCTTCCGCGCCCTGTCCGATGGTGATGCGGCGGAGCATCCGGTCGCTGGTGTCGATTACACGCCGCCAGGTGATGGTATCAGGATCGATATCGAGGCGGGCGAAGCGCGCGCGCTCGGTCTCATCGAGCGCCTCGGGATCGGTCTTGTCGATGCCGAGCTTCCTGAGCCGCCGGATCATGATCGGCGTGAAGCGGCGCTTGCCGGAGCCGTCGGCCGGACAGAGGCGATCGAACAACTGCTTGTCGGTCTGCGACCGCTCGTGAAACATCCGCGCATCGATCGCGGCGGCGAGCAGATTGTTCGCGGCCGTGATCGCGTGGATATCGCCGGTCAGGTGCAGATTGAATTCCTCCATCGGAATGATCTGGCTGTATCCGCCGCCGGCCGCTCCGCCCTTGATGCCGAAGGTTGGCCCCTGGCTCGGCTGACGCACGCAGGTGAACACTTTCTTCCCGAGATGTGCTCCCAGAGCCTGACTCAGCCCGACCGTGGTCGTTGTCTTTCCTTCGCCGAGCGGCGTCGGCGTGATCGCCGTCACCACCACGTATTTGCCGTTCGGCACGTCTTTCAGACGATCGCGAATCTTGAGCTGCACCTTGGCCTTGCTATGGCCGTAAAGCTCTAGTTCGTCGGGTTTGACGCCCGCCTCGGCGGCGATGGTCTCAATCGGAACCGGAACCGCCGCCTGCGCGATCTCGAGGTCGCTGGGAACCGGGTTTAAGAGTGTGGTCAGCTTGCGTGCCATCGTCTATCTCAACTGCGTCACAATTCGCTCGGCTGCGATCAACGTATTGCGCACCAGCATCGCGACCGTCATCGGCCCGACTCCGCCGGGAACCGGCGTGATGAAACCCGCGCGACGGCGCGCCGTCTCGAACTCCACGTCGCCGACGATTCCGGCCGGCGTGCGATTGATGCCGGCGTCGATCACGATCGCGCCCTCGCGAATCCATTCGCCGCGAATCAACCCCGGCTTTCCGGCCGCTGCAACCAGAATTTCGGCGCGGGCAATCTCCCCGGCCAGATCGCGCGTGAACTCGTGACACAGGACGACTGTGGCGTTGCGCTCCAGCAGCAGCATCGAGAGCGGCTTGCCTACCAGCGCCCCCATCCCGACGATCACCGCGCGCTTTCCGGCCGGATCGATTCCGGTGCGATCGATAAGCTCGATTACGCCGAGCGGTGTGCACGGACGGAGGCCGGGATCGCCGTTGATCAATCGCGCCTGGCTAATCGGGCAGAGGCCATCGACGTCTTTCTCCGGGTCGATTTCGGCCAGCGCGGCTTTTTCGAGCGCGCGGTCCGGCAGCGGCAATTGCAGCAGGATGCCGTGTAAAGCGGGATCGCGATTGAGCCGATAGATGAAATGCACCAGCTCGTCTTCGGAAATTTCCGGCGGCAGGCGGTAGACCTTCGAAACGATCCCGACCTTCTCGCACGCGCGCTGCTTGGTCTCGACATAGATCTTCGACGCAGGATCGTCGCCGACTAGAATCACCGCCAGCGCGGGGCGCACGCCGCGCTCGGCCAGCAGCCGCTCGACGCCGCGGCGCGCCTGTTCGCGAACGGCGCGTGCGATGCGGTTGCCGTCGAGGATCTGGCCGGGGACCGCGGCCTGGAGCGCTTCCGTCATTTCCGTCAGTCGAACACCACGGTCTTGTTGGCGTACGAGAGCACGCGGCCTTCGAGATGAAGCCGCACACCGCGCGCCAGCACGATGCGCTCGAGATCGCGCCCCTTGCGCATGAAGTCGGCGAGCGTATCGCGATGCGTCACGCGCACTACATCCTGCTCGATGATCGGGCCGGCGTCGAGATGCGGCGTGACGTAATGGCTGGTCGCGCCGATCAGCTTGACGCCGCGCTCGTACGCCCGCGCGTAGGGACTGGCGCCGACGAACGCCGGCAGAAACGAGTGATGAATATTGATCGCGCGATTCTGGTACTGCGCGATGAATTCGTCGGTGAAGACCTGCATGTAGCGCGCGAGTATCAGCAGCTCGACTTTCAGCGACCTCAATAGCTCGAGCTGCTTCGCCTCCTGCATCCGCTTGTTCTGCGGCGTGATCGGAAAATAATGATAGGGAACACCGCGCCGCTCAACCGCCGCGCGCAGGTCGTCGTGGTTGCTGATGACCGCGGCGACCCGCCCGGGCATCTCTCCGATCTCCCATCGATGGAGCAGGTCGAGCGCGCAATGCGCGAGCCTGGAAACAAAAATCGCAACCGCGGGCTTTTCATTGGAGAAATGGAGCTGCCACTCCATCGCATACTTTTCGGCAGTCGGCCGGAAGGCGTCGGCGATGCGCTCGGGAGCAATCGTAAAGCCGTCGAGCTCCCATTCGAAACGGCCGAAAAATTCGCGCGTCTCGTAATCGAGATGATTGTCGGCGTGCAGGATGTTGCCGCCGTGTCTCGAGATGAAATCTGCGAGTTCGCGCACCAGACCCTTGCGGTCCGGACACTTCATCAGCAGGATCGCGGTCGGGCCGCCGCTCTCGTATCCGGTCATCAGGTTGATTTTCACCCGCCCGGCGGCCCGCGCGCAAACCGTCATTGGGCAGCCGGACGTTTGACCGCAGGCCGATTCGGCTGATATCGAGCCGGAAGCAAATTATCGCTTCGCGGCGATTCCTCGGCCGCTCCGCTCGATCATCAAGGTAGGATATGCTAGGAATATCTCCGGAGGTAAAGCCCGTGGCGCAAGCGACCGTCGGCAAGTGGGGCAAGAACCTGGCCG
>JAJPIG010000012.1 GCA_021324855.1 Pseudomonadota bacterium
CCTGGCCGGGAAGCGCCGAACGCAGAAAAGGCTTCTGCCACAAGGGTTTTCATCCCTTGGGCTCCTCGTCATTCCCGGTGCCGGGTGAATTCCCAAGCTGGACGTCGCCGGTTCGACCCCGGTCGCCCGCTCCATATTTCCTCTCGCAAATTCAACGAGTTTAGCGGCGCGGCGCGAAACCACGCGAGCAGCGGCGCGGTCCCACCGGGCAAAGCCACGGGCGCGAGCAACGTGCTCTAGCCCGCGCAAGCGGGCACGCTCTCACGACTTTAAGAGGTGTAGAGTTCGCGAGCGAAGCGAGCGCACTATTAAGTCAGTTAACGCCTGTCCCGCCATGGTGTAGGCATTGCGGTCGAAAGCCAGCGTTCTTCCAAGGGATGGTTCCATCTTGGATTGTATCACCCGCGTTAGGAGCCTTGCTCCAGTCTGGTTCCTTGGTTCCCTGAGTTGCGCTCGCAAGCTGCGCGAGAAAAACTCGAAGCTGCGGGTCGCCTTCAACCTTGCCGCGCAAGTCGACGTGCTCGCGTTCGAGACGCTGGAAGCGGGCCCGGAGGTCGCCGGTGATGTTGATTACTTCGGCCATCTGGCCAGCGATGCTTTTCTTACGTAAGAGAAGCACTCGCTCGATATTACGTCGAATTTTCGCTCTGAAAAAGCAGGTAGTTTTCGTTTGTTGGCTGCGTTCGTTGGTGGAGCGCTCTGCGGCGGTTTAGCTGGAGGCCCGGTGCTTTTTCCGGCAGGATTTTCGCGCGGAGCGAACCGGTCAAGCAAATGAGTGGCTGATTAACGCTGGACGGTAGAGAAACCGCGTCGCCATAAAATCGCGCATACGGATTGAATAATGCAATGCTACATTTTGTATTGCGACGCGATGCCGCGCTCCGAATGCTGCATGTGAACGGATTCGCCTTGCAGCGTCGACGATTTCTGAACGGTCCGCGATTTGCCCTGGCAGATCGTCGTGAAGTTCTGGAAGCGCCTGCGCCCTGCATGGTCTCAGCAGTTGCGGCATCAGTTCGCGATCGGACCGCTTTGCGATGCAGAGCTCTTCAACGGTAAGGCCCGCCTCTACTATTGCATCCGATGCCGATGGCGCTTCATGGTCGGCGCCGGCCGGGTGGTTGTGCTCGACGAAGATGGATCGCCGATTACCGGCATCGAGAGTCTCCGCCGCTTTGGTTCCTTTGAGGAAGGGCCGTGTCCGGTGCTGGAAGCCTTCGCGTTAAAGTCGGCCGCGCGCGCGACCGCGCAGCCGCCGCAGGTTCGAGAGCGACAGGCGAAGCGATTGGAGACACCACGGATTCTCGGCTGGCCGAGCCGTCTCAGGCCGTCGCGCCGGGTCCTCGGCACCGTGCGCAAGAAGAACGCGGACCGGCAACTCAGATCGATCTGATGGTCACCCCGTGTAGGTTGGTGCGACCCCGAACTTCTCCATCATCGCGATGTAGTCCTTGACCGCGCCGAGCAGGTCGTACTGCGGCTCGTAGCCCAGCTCTTCGCGCGCGCGCGTGATGTCGTGCAGCGAATAGACGTTGTGCCCGAGGCCGAAGTAGTCGAGGCCCGGACCGATGTCGAACTCGGCGCGCGGATAAATCTCCTTCAGAACCGCAGCCAGCTCGCGCAGCGTGTGCAGCTTGCCGCTGCCGATATGAAAAATCCGCGAACGCGTCCCCGACGCTTGAGCTGCCAGCACGATGCTGTTCGCGACATCCTTGACGTAGACGTTGTCGTCGCGCTGCTCGCCACCCTGCGGGATCCGCGTCGGCTTCCCGAGCATCGCGTTCTCGACGATGCGCCCATAAATCGACAGCACGCCGTGACGCGCGAGCTTGCCGGGCGCGAAGATGCCGGCGAAGCGCAGCGCGATGAAATCGATGCCGTAGTTGCGATGGTAATTCATGCCCATCCCTTCGCTCGCGACTTTCGTCACGTCGTAAACCAACACCGGGCGGGCAGGGTAGTCCTCGTCGAGCGGCCGAAAAGTCGGATGGCCGTACTCTCCCGTGACGTCTCCGTAAGCGCCCTTCGAACTGGTGAAGACCACCTTGCCGATGTCGCCAAGGCGCGCCGCTTCGAGCACCGTCACGGTCGCCATCGCGTTGATCTCGAACCCGGTCCGCGGATCGGCCTGCGCTGCGTTGGGCATCAGGGCAGCGAGATGCAGAATCGCGTCGGGACGGGTCTCCTTGATCACACGCAGGAGGGCGGCGAGGTCGCGCGTGTCGCCGCGATAGAACCTAAAGTCATCCTTTACATCTTTCAGGAACGTAAAGTCCGGCGCCCAATCGAAAACGATCGGCTCAATCCCCTGCTCGAGCATCTGGCGCACCACCCATACGCCGTTGACGCCGGTGCCGCCGGTTACCAATGCTTTGCGCAATGCCATGGGAATTCCTTAATCGGGCGCGATCGTTACCTTGATGGTTTCGTGATTGCCGAGCTCGCGGCCGGCCGCCTTGACCGCCTCCTCGGCGCGGCTCAGCGGATAGCGGTCGGTCACGATCTCCTCGAACGGGTATTTGCGATGCGGGTCGAAGGCGATTGCGATCCGCATGGCCTGCGCGCTGCTGGTGAAGACGCCGCGGAAGTTAATCTCCTTGTAGAGGAACTGATCGAGGCGCAGCGGCGTTTCGGTCGTGTCGCCGGTGACGCCGGCGTTGACGACGGTTCCCTGCGGACGGACCATCTCGACCGACTTTGCGACCGCCGCGGGCGCGCCGGTTACATCGACGACCACATCGACGCCGCGTCCGTCGGTCACCTCGCGAACGATTTTGCCGAGATCCTGCTTATCGACATCGACGACGACGTCAGCCGTGAAGCGTTTCGCGAGCTCGAGGCGATTGCGATCGCTGCTGCGGCCGGTTGCGATGATCGCGCGGGCGCCGGCTTCACGAGCCACCGCGATGCAGGCGAGGCCGATCGGACCGACACCCTGGATAAGCGCGACATCGCCAAGCTTCAAGCCGCCCTTCAGTATCGTCCACTGGATCGCGTTGGCGGTGGCGACGTTGAGCAGAATCGCGCGCTCGGTCGGCAGTTCATCGGGAATCTTGTAAACCTGCGTCCCGGGCGCGAGATACATGTATTCGGCGTACGAGCCCCATAGATGCGGCGGGACGCTCGCCGAGATGCTGGTGCCGTACCCCACGTGGCCCTCGCAGAACTTGTAGTTGCCGTCGATGCAATGGCGGCAGAAGCCGCATCGCACCAGCGCCTCGAGGACGACGCGGTCGCCGCGCTTCACGCCCCATCGGCGCTCCGCGAGCGGCCCGATCCGCTCGATGCGCCCGAGGATCTCGTGCCCGAGGATCAGCGGATAATCCGCGTACTTGACTGTGCCGTGGTAGAGGCCGACGTCGGTGTGGCAGATGCCGGCCATCTCGACGCGGAGCAGCCCGGTGTCGTCGGTGATCTCGGGAATCGCGAAGCGTTTCAAATTGATGCGGTCGGGCGCTTCGAGTACCGCCGCGCGTGCCTCTGCGCTCATCGTAAACCTCCTTGTGTATCATCGCGATCGACTAGGCGGCGCTGTCCAGGTCGTAGCGTGTCGGACGGTCTTCCGGAACCACCTGGGTAAGGAATGCGGTATAGCATCCGGGACAGCAGAACTGCCGGAACACCACCTTTGTATCGACGTAGCGCCACGGTTCGGGAAAAATCTGCGGTCCCGCCATCTGCGGCTCGCCTTCGACGAGCGCCAGATGCTCGAGGTAGTTCTCGCCGCGCGCACAGATCATCTGGCCGCAATGATTACACTCGAAGACGCGCCGCCCGCCAACATCGGTCTCCACCAGGTTGTCGTTCCAATGAAGATCGTGCGCATGGTTATGATGCTGATGCTCCGGCGCGACGCCAGCGGCGGCGTGGCCGGCGCGTTTCGCGCGCGTCCTCCGATCATTGCAGATACGTGTACGGCGCTCCTCGGTTTTTTTCGCATCAACGGCGCCGTGCGAATCGAGGATGACGCCGTAGATATCGCGCGCTGACTCCTGCGAGATGCGCAGCTCGAGTATGTCGCTGCGCACCATCTCGGGGTCGCGCAGGATCGGATCGCCCATGCCGCCGGCGCACTGCCAGTGCAAATAATGCACGTCGCCGGGATTGAGGTACGACTCCTTCTCCGACGGCTGGTATTCGGTTACGCCCGCGATTTCCTTCAGATCGCCGGGAATGACGCCTCTCTTCAAAAGGTCGCGCAGGTTGCTATCGCGAATCGTGATATCGACCTGGGTGCTGCCCGGATAGCCGCCGCTGATACCCACGTTCATGCTCGCCGCCTTGCCGGAGCCGGAAACCACCATGCTCATCGGCACGTCGGTCTTGTAGGGCGCAAAGCACATCGACGCCGACATCCCGCCGCGGAACCGTCCGGGGCCGCCGGAATCAGTCTCCTCGCGCCGCCAGAGATAGAGAATCGGATTCATGAACTCGACCATTTCGACATCCGGCGCGCGGCCCATCACGATGCCCGGCAATCCGCCCGTGTCGACGCCGTCGCTGTCAGTGCGCGCGCCGAGTCCGCCGGCCATCGGATCCATCAGCATGCTGACGAACGGCTTGTGGTACTGATCGATTCCGGAGAGCACCGCGAGCGCCCAGGTTCCGGTGCAGACCGACATCGCGGATTTTCGATGGTCGGGATGCGCCATCATCATCTTCGCGACGCACTCCTGCACGGCGTTCGCCGTCGTCCATCCCGAGGCGACGGAGGCCTTCGAGATGCCGGCTGGGAAGGTGCAGTTGTTGAGCGTGCCATCTTCGCTGATGATCTCGCAGCATCGCAGCAGACCGCCTGCCGCCCACGGCACATCGCCGCAGAGCGTCGGCAGCGTGCTCCACAGGACGCCCGCATGAAGCGTGCTGTGGGTGCAGTTGATCAGACCCTCGACCTGAGGATCGGTGCCGCGGAAATCGAAAATCAAATGCTCACCCTTTTTGATCAGGTTGAGGACGATCTTGTAAAGCCCGCGATCGCCCTCGCGCGCTTCCTCCTGGTAGGCGACGGCGTGCCAGTTACCATCCGGAATCGCCCGCAGTTTGGCGCGCACCCGCTGCTCGGTATCGTCGAGCATGCGCTTCATCACGGCCTTGACCATGTCGGGGCCATACTTGCGGATCATCCCGCGCAATTGCTCGTGGGCGAAATTGTTGGCGCCGATCTGTGCGCGCAGATCGAGCGCGACGAGCCGCGGGATGCGCGAGCGGCGCAGGTAGACATCTTCGACATCGCGCTGCAGCCGATAACCGCGCACGATCTTGACCGGCGGCGTCGGCAGCGATTCCCAGAACACGCTGGTCGCGCGCGGCGTCCAACTGCCCGGCGCGACGCCGCCCAGGTCGAGCTGATGCGATGACGCCGAGGTCCAGCCGAAAAGCCTGCCTTCCCAGAACAGCGGTGCGTAGACCGCAACGTCGTTCTGATGCATGCCACCGCCGACCCATGGATCGTTGCAGAGGAACATGTCACCTTCTTCGATTCCGGGATTTTCGGCGCGATATTCGAGCGTCCACTTGACGGCGCGGTCGAGCGCGATCGCGAGGCCGGCGTTGTAGGGCCCGATCTGCACCAAATCGCCGACTTCATCCATCAGGGCGAAATTGAAATCGTTGGCGTCGGTGACAACGATCGATCCGGACATCCGCTTGATCGCGTCGCCCATCTCCTCGGTCGCCATCCACAAACGATGCCGGATGACTTCGAAGCTCAGCGGATCGACATGCGCCGCCTCGGATGCCGAAACTTCGTGGAAGTTCACGTACGGCGCGGCCTTCGCGCGCACCACCTCGGGCGGATTGCCCTTGTAAGCGAAGATTTCAGACCCCGGAATCGTAACCGCCATCCATCATGCTCCGTCGGAAGATAATTTTTCGGTTGGCCGATGAGATCGTCTTTATGGCATCATCGGCGCCGTCGCAAACTAGCGCGATTTCATGCGATCCGCCAATCGCGGCGCTGCAGAGAAATCAAAGCCAAGAGGGGCAATTATGGCCGATTTGAAACTTCGCAAAAGCACCACCGCGCTCATCGCGATGGACATCCAAAACCTGCAGGTGGGCGCGCTCAAGCAGAACAACCCCGCGCGCGCGAACATGCCGGAGACGCTGCGCACAGTGATCGAGGCGGCGCGGCAGGCCGGAATCCTGGTAATCCACGTCGTGGTGCGCTTCCGCGACGGCTATCCGGAGGTCAACCCGCGCAACCTGCTGATCGGCCGGCTCTCGGACACCGGGTTGCTCAAGGAATCGGGCGTGGACGCGCAGATCAACTCCGCGATCACGCCGCTCCCGAACGAACCGATCGTGGTCAAACGCCGCGTCAGCGCCTTCTTCGATACCGACCTCGGCACGATCCTGCGCTCGCGCGGCATCGACACTGTGATACTGGCCGGAATCTCAACCAGCCGCGTGGTGCTCTCGACGGCAGCCTATGCGTTCGACGCCGACTACTCGATCGTGATCGTCGAAGATTGCTGCGGTGATCCTGACGCCGAGTTGCACCGGCTGCTCGCCGACAAGGTGCTCGCGCAATTTGGCACGATCGCCGATTCGCGCGCCGCGATCGCCGCGCTGAAGGGTGCCGCCGACTAGGCGCGCGCGGTAGGCCGCTCAGCGAGACGTTTCAGCCGATACTGCGCCTCTTCGGCCGGCACGATCTCGCTGAGCAGCGCCACGTAGCATCCCGGGCAACAGTACTGACGGAACACCACCGGCATATCGACGAATTCGCGCGGCTCGCCGCGAATATGCGGCCCCGCCTCCGATGACGGCGCCTCATGGAGCAGCGCGGCGTTGAGATAGTTCTGCCCACGCTCGGCGAGCGTCGTCGCGCAATGGGCGCATCGCCAGCGGCCCTCGCGATCAACCATGATGTTGTCATCGATCCGCGACCAGCTCGGGTCGGGCTCCTTCTTCGGAAGAGGTTCGCGCGCCAGCCTGCCCGCGCGGCGCATCAGAAGCTCGCGCCTGCGCTTGCGCGTCGCTTCGGCATCGAGTTCAGCGTTCTTGCTCAACACGATGCCGTAGACGTCGCGCGCTGCGGCGGGCGAGATCTTCCGTTCTTCAAGGTCATAAATAACCCGCTCGGGATCGCGCAGGAGCGGATCGCCGTAGCCGCCGCCGCCCTGCCAGTTGGCGTAGTAGACGTCGTCCCAGCCCAGTTCGATGCCGCCCTCGGGCTGCATCGTTTCTATCGTGCCGCCGAGATCGGCCAGCCCGCGCGGCCATCGTCCGTGCGTCGCAAGCGTGCGGCGGAAATTCGAATCGCGCACCGCGACGTCATAGGCCGTATTGCCCGGATAGCCGCCGCTGATGCCCGAGGCCTGCGGAATCGCCTTGCCGGCCGATGAGATCACGATGTTCATCCGCTTCGCCGGCGAATCGTGAATCACGTAGCAACTGGTGCCGCCGAGTCCTCCGCGAAAACGGCCAGGACCGCCGGAGTCGACCTCCTCGCGCCGCCAGAGATAAAGGATCGGGAACTGGAATTCGTTCATCTCGGCGTCAGCCGCGCGGCCCATCGGGATGGTCGCCTCGCCGCCGGTGTCGACGCCGTCGGAATCGGTGCGCGCGCCCAACCCGCCGACCATCGGATCGCAGAGCATCGTGACGAAACCATGCTCGCGCTGATCGACGCCCGACAGCAGCATCAGATCCCACGACCCGGAGCAGACGCTGGTCGCGTTCCGGCGATGCACCGGATGCGTGTCAAGCATCGCGGAAATGCACTCGGTCACCGCGCTCTGCGTCGCCCAGCACGATGCCACCGAGGCCTTGCAGATGCCGGACGGAAAGTTGCAGTTGTTGATCGTGCCGTCGTCGCTGATCAGCTCGACGCATCGTTCGAGACCGCCGGGCGCCCACGGCATGTCGGCGCAGAGCCAGGGCAGAAGGATTCCCATCACCCCCGCGCGCATTCCCGAGTAGGTGCAGTTGATCATCCCTTCGACCTGCGGGTCGGTGCCGCGAAAATCGAAGGTGAGACGATCGTCGCGCTTGGTCATCGCGACTACGATCTTGTAAAGCCCGCGCTCGCCCTCCTTGGCCTGATCCTGATGCGCAACGGCCTGCCAGGTGCCGTCGGGCAGGCTCTTGAGCTTGGTGCGCAGCCGCTCCTCGGCATCATCCATGATGCGGTACATGACTGCCTTCACCGTGTCCGCGCCGTACTTGCGGATGAGCGTGGCGAGGCGTTCGTGAGCGATGTTGTTGGCGCCCATCTTGGCGCGCAGGTCGAGCGCAATCAGCTTGGGCATCCGCGAGCGCCGCAGATAGGCATCCTCGATGTCCGAGCGCAGCTCGAATTTCTCGACAATTTTGATCGGCGGCGTCGGCAGCGATTCCCAAAAAATATTTTCCGAGCGCGGCGTCCAGCTTCCCGGCGATACTCCGCCGACGTCCACCTGGTGCGCGACGGCGCAGGTCCAGGCGAAAATCTTTCCCTCCCAGAACATCGGGGCGAACAGCGAGACGTCATTTTGATGAATTCCGCCGCCGACCCACGGATCGTTGCAGAGAAACATGTCGCCTTCCGCGATTCCCGGGTTCGCGGAGCGATTCTCGAGCGTCCACTTCACCGCCATGTCCATCGAGGCGCAGAGCTCGAGGTTGTAGAGTCCGACCTGAACCTCGTCGCCCAGCTCGTCCATCACTGCGCAGTCGAAATCGTTGCAATCGGTTACGACCACCGAGCCGGACATCCGCTTCAGCGCCTCGCCCATCTCTTCGGTTATCGCCCACAGGCGATGGCGAATCACTTCGTAGGTCAGCGGATCGATCTTCGCGACCTGCTCGGGCGCGACCGTGTGCAGGCCGAGATGTTTCGGCACGCGTTTCAGAATCTCGGCGCGCGGACTCGGCCGGTAGGCGAACTTTTCGGAGCCTGCGATGGTCTGAATCATCGACTAACCTCTCGTGACACTGGCCGCATCGCGCGGCGCGATAGTCTTGGTTCGATATTGGGTTTCGTCCGCGGGCACGATTTCCGTCAGCAGCGCAGCGTAGCATCCGGGGCAACAGAACTGGCGGAACGTCACGCGCTGATCGACGAAGCGATCCGGCTCGCCGCGAATCTGCGGGCCCGCCTCGCTCGGTGCACCCCGCCGGACGAGCGCGCCGTCGAGGTAGTTGCGGCCGCCTTCTGCAAGGATGGTACCGCAATGGGCGCATCGCGAACGGCCGTCGGCATCGAGCGCGACGTTGTCATCGATTCGCGACCATCCCGATTGCGAGACTTCAGCCACGCGCGGCGAGGCGCCGGATCTTCCGGCGCGCCTCATCCGCAGTTCGCGCCGGAGCTGTTGGGTTTCGCTCATGATGACCTGGCCACGATCGTCGAGCGCGACGCCGTAGACAGCTCGTGCTGCCTCGCGCGAGACCTTGCGCTCAGCGACGTCCCAAGCGACGCGCTCGGGCTCGCGCAGAATCGGGTCCCCGTAGCCGCCGCCGCCCTGCCAATTGGTGTAATAAACGTCGTCCCAGCCGAGCTGCGTGTCGCACTCAGGCGGCAGATATTCGAACTCGCCGCCTAGATCGCTCAGCTCGCGCGGCCATCGCCGCCCGCCCAAAAGCTTCCTGACGTTCGAGTTCCGCACCGCGACATCGTAGGAAGTGTTTGCCGGGTAACCGCCGCTCGTGCCGCAGGCGAGCGGCACCGCCTTGCCAGATGACGACACCACGAGGCCCATCTGCCGGGTCGATGAGTCGTGAATCATGAAGCAGCTCGATGCGCCCAGTCCGCCGCGGAAGCGGCCGGGGCCGCCCGAATCGATTTCTTCGCGGCGCCACAGATAAAGAATCGGGAACTGGAATTCGTTCATCTCGACATCGGCCGCGCGGCCCATCGGGATGCAGGGGCCGCCGCCCGTATCGACGCCGTCCTGGTCGGCGCGCGCGCCGAGTCCGCCCGCCATCGGATCGCACAGCATCGTGACGAACCCGTTGTCGTGCTGATCGACGCCCGAGAGCAGGATCAAATCCCAAGTTCCGATGCAGACGCTCATCGCGTTCTCGCGATGGGTCGGATGCATGTCGAGCATCGCTGCGATGCATTCGATCGCCACGTTATGCGTGGCCCAGGTCGAGCCGACCGAGGCCTTCGAAATTCCCGACGGGAAGGTGCAGTTGTTGAGCGTACCGTCCTCGCTAATGAACTCCAGGCAGCGCTCGATCCCGCCCGGCGCCCACGGAATGTCGCCGCAAAGCCACATCATCACGATCGCGAGCACGCCCGCGCGCATTCCTGCGTACGTGCAGTTGATCATCCCGATCACTTGGGGGTCGGTGCCGCGGAAATCGAAGATCAGGCGGTCGTGCTGCTTGGTCATCGCGAGCACGACCTTGTGCAGGCCGCGGTCGCCGCTTTTGGCCTGATCCTGGTAGGAGACTGCATGCCAGGTGCCGTCGGGCAGGGCGCGCAGCTTGGCGCGCAGCCGCTCCTCGGCATCATCCATCGCGCGATACATCACGGCCTTCACGACATCGGCGCCGTACTTGCGGATCAGCACCGTGAGCCGCTCTTGCGCGATGTTGTTCGCGCCCATCATTGCGCGGAGATCGAGCGCGAGCAGCTTCGGCATCCGCGAGCGCCGCAGAAAGGCATCCTCGATGTCGGCGCGAATCTGGAATTTCTCGACCAGCTTGATCGGCGGCGTCGGCAGCGATTCCCAGAAGACGTTCTCCGAGCGCGGCGTCCAGCTTCCCGGCGACACTCCGCCGACGTCCACCTGATGCGCCACTGCGCAGGTCCATCCGAGCAACTCGCCTTCCCAGAAGAACGGCGCGAACAGGGAGGCATCGTTCTGATGCAACCCGCCGCCGACCCACGGATCGTTGCAGAGAAACATGTCGCCTTCCGCGATTCCCGGGTTCGCGGCGCGATTCTCGAGCGTCCACTTGACGGCCATGTCCATCGAGGCGCAGAGCTGCGCGTTGTAAAGCCCGACCTG
Organism: Pseudomonadota bacterium; assembly: GCA_021324855.1. Classification (GTDB taxonomy): domain Bacteria; phylum Desulfobacterota; class Binatia; order Binatales; family Binataceae; genus JAJPIG01. The sequence continues at coordinate 10,947 of JAJPIG010000012.1, forward strand.
GACCTCGTCGCCCAACTCATCCATCACGGCACAATCGAAATCGTTGCAATCGGTGACGACCACTGAGCCGGACATCCGTTTGATCGCCTCGCCCATCTCCTCGGTAATCGCCCACAAGCGATGGCGGATGACTTCGTAGGTCAGCGGATCGAGCTTCGCGACCTGCGCGCGGCCGACGCTGTGCAGCTTGAGCCCGGCGGGGATTTTCTTCAGGAGGTCGGCGCGCGAACCCGGCCGGTACGCGAATTTCTCGGCGCCCGCGATGGTGGGAATCATGACGACACTCCGGTCATTTGAAATGCAGCACGAGGTTCCCGAGCTGGTCGATGCGGGCCATCGCGCGCGGCGTCACAGCCACCGTCGTGGTCGGCGCCTCGACGATCGCCGGACCTTCGATTTCGTGGCCGAACGCGAGCTTCTCGTAATCGTAGACCGTGGTCTCAATCCATCCGCTCGCCAGATCGAGAAAGGCGCGCCGCCTGCCCTTGATCGCCGACTCGACGCCGGCGCGCGCTTTTGGCAATACCGGCAGACTCGGCTTGAACGGCAGATAGCCGACCGCGAACACGCGATATGTAATGAACTGCAGACCCGCCTCGCGATAGCCGGTGCCCTTGCCGTAGAGCTTCGTGTACAGCTCCTCGAAGCTGTCGCTGATGCCGTGGATATCGTCCTCGCTGAGCTTGCCGGATTTGACTGGTGTCGAGACCTCGGCGAGCTGCAGCGTGTAGCGGATGTCGATCTCGCGCGCCATCGTGACCCGCGAGAACGGGATGCGCTGCGCTTCGAGGTCGGAGCGCAGCCGCGCCTCGAGTTCCTCGAACGTGTGATTGACGACCTCGGCCGGCACCGGGAAATTTTGCGGGCGCGAAACTTCGGCGGTGAGCCCGACGTTCGATGCCGCCAGACCAAAGGCCGAAAATGCCGATGCGGTTTCGCCGAGCGGCACCACGACGGTTCCAACGCCCAGATCGGCCGCGTAACCCGCGCAATGCACGGGGCCGGCGCCGCCGAACGAGTAGAGCGCGAAATCACGCGGATCGTAGCCGGCGCTCACCACGCATTTGCGCACCAGGTCGGAGGCCTGCGCATTCGCGATGCTGTAGATCGTCGCCGCGGCCTGCTCGACGCTCATCTTGAGCGGCTCGGCGATCTTCTCGCGGATCGCCTGCTCGGAAAGGTCGCGGCGCAGATGCTTTCGGCCGCCGAGGAAAAAATCCGGGTTCAGGATTCCCAGCACCACGTCGGCGTCGGTGATGGTCGGGTCATGGCCGCCCGCCGCATAGCAGGCCGGTCCCGGAGCCGCGCCGGCGCTGCGCGGACCGACCTTCAGATTGCCGCCCTGATCGATCCACGCGATCGCGCCGCCGCCGCTGCCGATCGCCGCCACCCGGACCATCGGCAGGTTCAGCGTGTACTGGTTGATGACGGTCGTGGTCGCCGTTACCGGCTTGCCATCGACGACCAGGCCGACTAGGAAGGTCGTGCCGCCCATGTCGGTCGAAATGATGTTTTTATGGCCGAGCGACTCGCCGAGATTCACCGAGCCGACCACGCCGCCCACCAGCACCGAGCCGATCGTGCTGATCGCCTGGCGCGGTGCGGTGTCGGCGGAAATTGTGCCGCCCGAGCCCTGCATCACGAGCAGGACGCCGCCGAATCTGCGCCGCTCGAGTTCGTCCTGGAGCGAGCGCAGGTAGGCGCGAAGCGCCGGACCGACCTGGCCGTTCATGATGGTGGTGACGCTCCGCGGATACTCGCGGATGCGCGGACAGACCTCGCTTGACAGGCTGACGTAAAGCTCAGGTGCGACTTCGTGAATCAGCTCGCGGATACGATTTTCATGCGCGGGGTTGCGGAACGACCATAAAAGCGAGACCGCGATCGCCGCCACATCCTCGTCGATTAGTTCCTTGATCGCTTCGCGCGCAACAGTCTCATTAAGCGGAAGAATCTCGGCGCCCTTGTAATCGACGCGCTCATCGACCTCCTTGACGAGGCGCTTGCGCACGAGCGGCGGCGGTTTGTTGGTGCGGGTGAAATCCTGGATCTGTTCCGGACCCAGACCCGCGTAGCGGCCTTCGCCGTTCATGATCACGATTGAATCGCCATGACCGCACGTGGTGATGAATCCAACCTTCGCGGCGGTGCCAGTGACCAGTGAATTCAGTGACGCGGTGGTGCCGTGGCAGATGTAGCTGGTGCTCTGCAAAAGCGCCTCGGTGCTGAGCTTGAGCCGCGACGCCAGCTCGTCGATCGCGTCGATCACGCCGCGCGCGTAGTTGTCGGGTGTCGACGGCGACTTGGCCGAGACCACACGCGCCTGATCGTCAGTCGCAAAAGCGTCGGTGAAGGTTCCGCCGATATCGATGCCGAGAATGAATTGCATGGTTCCTCAAGCTTTCCTCTAACTTCCGCTATTATCGCGCCGCGCCCTTACAAAGTCGCGATCCGAATGGAATTATCAGAGAAAGTCGCGGGTTGCCATCGCTCCGTTGCGCTTGACGGCGGCTTCGACCGCGCCCTAAATTGCGCGACAAATTTCCCGCGCTGCGCTCGCGCCTTTGCCGGCAGATTTTGTTTCTGCGGAACGGCGTTGTGATTCGGCCGGATGGCAAACTAGAGTGAGCAGGATGAGGTACGTTCAGAGATGAGTTATGCGATCGGTGTCGACGTCGGCGGCACATTTACCGACGCCTTTGCCTCCAGCGACAGCGGCGTGGTCGTTTCCGCAAAATCGCCGTCGACGCCGCCGGATTTCTCCCGCGGGGTGGTCGGGGCGCTGACTGAGCTTGCCCGCACGCTTGGACTCACGCTCGACCAGTTGATGGCCGACACTTCCTACGTATGCCACGGCACCACCTCGACGCTGAATGCGCTGGTTACCGGCGACACCGCGAAAATCGGGTTCCTGACCACCAAAGGCCACCGCGATTCTATCTACATAATGAACATCGAGGGCCGCTACGCCGGTCTCGGTCCAGAGCAGATTCAGAATTTCGTCCGCACCAACAAACCGCCGGTGCTGCTCCCCAAGCGCCGCGCCAAAGAGATTACCGAGCGCGTCGATTATGCCGGCGACGTCGTCGTGAAGCTGAACGAAAACGAGGTCAGGGCGGCGGTCAAGGAACTCCTTGACGACGGCGTCGAGGCGATTGCGGTTTCGTACCTCTGGTCATTCCGCAACCCGGCGCACGAGCGGCGCACGCGCGAGATCATCCATGAGCTTGCACCGGGCCTGTTCGTCGGGTTGTCATCCGACATCTGCCCTAAAATTCGCGAGTACTCGCGCGCCGCGACTACCATCATGAGCACGCAGGTCGGTCCGACGCTGAGGAAATATCTCGAGCCGCTGATGCGCGATCTCACCTCGGCCGGACTCAAGGGTCCGCTGCTCGTGATGCAGGGCTCGGGCGGCACGGTCGCGGCGCAAGATGCGCCGAATCACGCGATCACGACCATCGGCTCGGTGCTTACCGGCGGGGTGGTCGGCGGACTTCATCTCGGCGCGCGTCTCGGCCATCGCAACATCATCACGACTGATGTCGGCGGCACGACGTTCCTGGTCGGAATGATCGTCGACAACAACCCGGTCTTCACCACCACCAGTTTCATCAATCAGTACACGATCAACGCGCCGATGATGCGCGTGCAATCGATCGGCAGCGGCGGCGGCGCGATCGCCTGGGTCGATCCCGGCGGCAACCTGCGCGTCGGGCCGCGTTCCGCCGGCGCGGCTCCCGGGCCCGCCTGCTACGGCCAGGGAGGCGAGGAGCCGACCGTCACCGATGCTGACCTCGCCCTGGGAATCCTCAATTCGAAATTCTTTTTGGGCGGCAAATGGCCGCTCAAGCCTGAACTCGCGACGCAGGCGCTGCGTGAGAAGATCGGCAAGCCGCTCAAGCTCAACGATGAGGAAGCGGCGGTCGCCGTATTCGCCGTGCAGAACTCGCAGACCGCCGACTTGGTGCGCCGCTCGGTGCTCGAAGCCGGCTACGATCCGCGCGATTTCGTGGTCTACGCGTTCGGCGGCGCCGGTCCGGTGCATGCCTGGGCATATGCGAAGGACATCGGCGTGCGCGAACTGGTCGTGCCGCTCGGTCCGACCGCCGCAGCGTTCTCAGCTTACGGTCTCGCGGCTTCCGACATCATCATCTCGGCGGAGCTTTCCGATCCCGCGAACTTTCCGGTTGATCACAAGGTACTCAACCGCAACTTCGAGAATCTCGAACAGGATGTGCTCGGCCGGCTAAAGGAGCAGGGCGTCAAGTTCCGCGCGATCGAAACGCGGCGCGAGCTCGATATCCGCTACACGCTGCAGATCGCGGAAGTCGCGACTCCGGTGAAGAACGGCAAGCTTGACGAAGCGGATGTCGGCGTGATTGCCAGCGATTTCGAGAAGAAGTACGAGACCCTTTACGGCAAGGGTACAGGCTATCGCGAGGCCGGCCTGCAGGCGATTACTTATCGCGTGTTCGGCACCGGCATGCTTCCACTTAAGCCGGTGCTGCCCGAAGTGCCGAAAGCCAACGGACGTCCGCTCAGCAGCGCGCTCAAGGAGCGGCGGCCGGTGCTGATGGATCCGCAGGTCGGATGGAAGGAAACGCCGATCTACGATTATCAGCAGCTCGCCGCGGGCCACACCTTTGAAGGCCCGGCGATTGTCGAGGCGCCGACCACGACGGTGGTCGTCGCGCAAGGCAACCAGGCGACGCTCGATGAACTCGGCAATATCGTGATCCGCTTCTCATAAACGGTTGAGGAAATCGCGATGGAGCTGATGATTTCGGCTGACTCGCACGTGTTCGAGCCGCTCGATCTGTGGCGCACCCGCTTGCCAGCGCGCTTTCGCGACGCGAAGCTTCCGATTACTGAGGCTGGCGCGAAATCCTTCGCGGCGCATCCGGGCGGCACCGACCCGCATGCGCGGCTCACCGAGATGCGCGCCGACGGGGTCAGCGCCGAGGTGCTCTATCCCACGGTCGCGCTGCCATTGTTCGCGGTGGACGATCCGGAGCTGCAGCGCGCCTGCTTCGAAACTTACAACGACTGGCTGTGCGAGTACTGCTCGATCGCGGGCGATCGCCTGATCGGCGTATCGCTGATCGCCTGCCATGACATCCGCAACGCGGTTGCCGATCTCGAGCGCTATCACGCGCGCGGCCTCAAGGGTTTCGAAGTCTGGATGTCGCCGGCGCCCGAGCTGCCGTTCTCTTCGCGGCACTACGATCCGCTGTGGGCGGCGGCCGAGCAGCTCAAGGCGCCCGTCAGCCTGCACATTTTGACCGGCCACGACTACAGCAACAAGCTGTTCGACGATCCGCGCGCCAACTCCCTTGAGTGGTTCCGCGGCCCGGTGAATCGTAAGCTCGAGGCCGTTATGACCGCGCTCTACGACCTGGTTTTTTCCGGCGTCTTCGCCCGCTTTCCGGGGCTCAAGCTGGTGCTGGTCGAGAACGAGATCGGATGGCTGCCGTTTGTGATCCAGCAGTGGGATTACTACTACAAGCGCTTCCGCAGCAATCTCGAGCTGCCGATCGATCGCATTCCGAGCGAGTATTTCGCCGACAACATCTTCGCCACATTCTTTAACGATCGGGTCGGATGCCGGCAGCTTGCATTCTGGGGCGCCGACAATTGTATGTGGTCGAACGACTATCCGCATCCGAATTCGACCTGGCCGAAATCACGCGAGCGCATCGAGGAGCTGCTCGGGGGGCTTACGCCGGCGACGCGCACCAAGCTGCTCTCGTCGAACGTGATTCGGCTCTATGGCCTCGACGCCGCCCGCCTCGCCTCCTGAGCCGCGTAGCAGTCGATTTATAGGAAAGTTAGGAATCTTATCCTCGAAGGATAAAATTTCAGGGACCTAATAATTCAGAAAAATTTGTCGTCGCTGAAGATCGTCGGCGATCATGAAGGACTTTATCGCAGCGCAGGATCGAGCGGGAGACGCTGGACGTCGTGCGCGTCGGTAAGACAGTCGCTGCCGCGGAGGCGACGATGAGCCGATGTGCCGGCGAACGCGGTCCGCTATAGCTGCGCTGACGAAATGGCGGTACGACGAACATCAAGAAATAAACCGGAGTCCAACGACACCGAAGCCGCCGAACGCGTTGCGACCGTCGAGACCGTCGCCGAAACGATCCGCCGGCGTATCCAGCACGGCCGCTACCGTTCCGGGCAGCGCCTGGTCGAGGCTGATCTCACGAGCGAGCTTGGCGTGAGCCGCGGACCGGTGCGGGAGGCATTTCGACGACTCGCGGCCGAAGGGATGCTCGAGCTGGTGCATAATCGCGGCGCGCAGGTGCCGATGCTCTCGCGCGCCGGCGTCGAGGAACTGCTCGAAGTGCTTACACCGCTGGTGGTGGCAGGCGCGGAACTCGCGGCGCGCCGCGCTCATATTCCGGCCGTCAAGCGGCGCGTGCGTGCGGCGCTCGCCGCGACGCGGGCGTTCCAGCGGCGCCCGGCGGCGCGGCTCACCGTCGCCGACTGCATGGACGAGAACGGACGGTTCCATGAAGCGCTGGCGGAACTAAGCGGCAATCCGCGGCTAGCGCGGCTCATTTCGCAACTGCAGATCAACATGTTCCGGCTTGCCTACCACAATCCGCGTATTCCGGCCGACCGCGCGCGCTGGACGGTAAATCATGAGGCGATCCTGAAGGCGGTGGCGGCCGGAGATGCGCCGCGCGCGGCGCGCCTGATGCGCGAGTTCTGCCGCCGGATCGGCCCGGTGCTGATCGAACTTGCGGTTTGACGCCCGCTCCGGGATTGTCCTACAATTTTGAAGTTCGACCCGGAGGTGATTCAACGATGGCCAGCAAGGCTGCGAACGCTTCACGCGCCGCGAGCACGACGCCGCGCAGGCGCGCTGCTTCGCGCGCGGCGTATCTCGAAGCGAAGCTCGGCTTCCGCAATTACTGGTATCCGGCGGTCTTCGCCCATGAACTTGCCGATGGCCGCGCGATCGGAGTGCGGCTGCTCGGCGAGAACATCCTGATCCGCCGCGTCGGCGGAGTGCCGATGGCGGTCGAGGACCGATGCCTCCATCGCGGCGTCCGCTTCTCGCGCAAGCCCGAATGCTACACCGCCGACACCGTCACCTGCTGGTATCACGGCTTCACCTATCGGCTGAGCGACGGCAAGCTGGTTGAGATTCTGACCGAGCCCGGCTCGAGCCTGATCGGCAAGCTCGCGCTCAAGACTTATCCGACCATCGAAGCCAAGGGCATCGTGTTCGTCTATATCGGCGAGCGCGCGGCCGGCGAATTGGCGGGCGATGTGCCGCCGAACTTTCTTGACCCTGACCTAGAAATCGACGGCATCCGCGACGAGGTCAAAACCAACTGGCGGATGGGTGCGGAGAACGGCTTCGACACCACGCATATCTACATCCATCGCAACTCGCCGCTGGTCACCGGCAACAGCATCGTGCTGCCGCTCGGGATGTACCCGAACGATAAACATGGATTCAGCACTTATACCGAGAGCGAGCCGAAAGGCGTGCTCGATCATACGTTCGAGAGCTACCATCCGGTGTTCGAGGCGGCGATCGACGGGCAGACGGTGGCGCGCTCCAAGGGGATCAACAACCAAAAGATCGTCGCACGCGAGGTTTCGATCTGGATGCCGGGCGCGCTGAAAGTCGATCCATGGCCGGACCCGGCGTTGATCCAGTTCGAATGGTACGTGCCGGTCGATGTCGACGTGCATATGTACTGGCGCGTGCTGGGCAAGCGCGTTGGGAGCCCGGCCGAAGCCGCTGCCTTTCATGAAGAGTTCGAGACGCGATGGAAAACGCTGGCGCTCCACGGCTTCAATGATGACGACATCCAGGCGCGCGAAGGGATGGAAGAGTTCTACCGCAACGACGACGCCTGGGAGCAGGAGCATCTGTTCAAGGCCGATAGCTGCATTATCGAATGGCGCAAAATCGCGAGCCAGCACAATCGCGGCCTGCAGCCTTTTGCGTGATCGCGCGCCGTAATCCGCGCGGCGATTGCCGAACGCGGAAGATGAGCCGCGGGTGACCTAGCGCGACGGATCGATCGCTTCGGCGACTACCTCCGCGTAGCGGGTCTTTTCGGCCGTCGCGAGTTCGCGCATCTGATCTTCGCGCGCGAGTTCGGTCTCGACATTGGCAGTATCGAGCCGCATCGCGCTGCGGGCGACCAGCCGGAGGTCCGGACTGCAGGCCGCGGGCTCCATCCCGAGCGCAATTCGCAGCACCTGGAAACCTACCGCAGGCTTCATGTGCAGCACGTCGATGAAAAGCTCGTCATGATGCGACATCTCGTTGTAGCCCGAAAAATCCAGGAACGGACCCACCGTCGCGAGCCGGCGTTTGAAGTGCTTGAACGTATCCCACAGCCCGCGCTGGCGAATGAGTTCCAATTCATACTGGCTCATCGGCGGGACCAGCACGATCACCTCGACACCGCGCGCGCGGGCACGGTTAACGGTGTTGCGGAACTTTGCGAGCAGGTCCTCGGAAAACCGATAGTTGACGTAAAGCTTCGGAAAGCTCTGCGTCAGTTGGATCGCGATTTGCGCCGGCTTTTGTCGAGTCAGGCCGAACCGCTCTCGGTTGAGTTCCGCGCACACAAGTTCCGCCGGCCATGGTACCGGCGCAAGCTTGCTCGGACGAAGATGACGACGGCCGCGCAGCGCGCGCCTGATCATGTCGAGGCTGTCGCCGACTGTTCCGAGGTTCAGGAGCGTATCCTCGATCAGCAGGCGGCGGCTGCCGCCGAGCCGCGCATCGAGGTTCGGCTCCTCCGCGTCGAACCCCGCATCGAGCTGGAAGAAATCGACGTCCCACAGGATGCGCTTGAGCCGGTGATTGAGGAGCGCCGCGTTGACGACCTCGATCAACTCGCGCATGCTGGCGCCGCCCAAGCCGGCGTTGAGGACGTCATCGCGCATGCCCTGCTCGATGGGCATCCCTTCGTAAACTCTGGAGCTGCCGACCAGCACGGTAGTGGGATGCGCCGCGCGCAGCAGATGCGGCATCTCGGCGCGGTTATGAGCGATCTCACGATAGATGGGATCGATTAGCGCCGGCGGCCATACGCCGTACGGATTCACCGCGTAATTTAACGCCAGGCCGGCGCAGAGCGCAGCGCAGGTGAACCCCAACATCAAAAGCGGCAGACGGAATCGACGCATGCCCGATCTTCAGAGCAGGCAGTATATTTGCGCCCAAGGCGCCGGAACAGACGGACGTTTTAGATGCTCTCACGCCGCTTGATTTCGCACGCGCGACAGTGGAACTGTGTTGGTCTACGGATCCGGCGGAAGGAAGAATGGCAACCGTCATCTCGATCGCTGAGCGGCGCGGCGCGAAAGCGTCAGAGAACCGTGCGTCAGGTCATGCGCTGACACCGGGCATGACGGTCGTGATGTTTACGGCCGTCGCTTTGGCGATGATTGCAGCAGCCGTTCTGGTCGGCGCCAATTCCTGGGACGACGCGATCACGCTCGTGATTCTCATTTCAGTGGTCGCATTGCTGAAGCTCGCGCTAGCCGACGCGATGTTCATCGCGATACTGCGCGCGGACGAGCAAACTGATCGGCGGATTGAGCAGGAGCCTGAGCCAGAACCGCCCAAGCATAGCGCGCGAAGGCCGGATGTCTTGCGTCATCTCGCGGTCCGCGCCAGACGCATGAATCGTTCAGCGCCGCGTTTCGAGTTGGTCGCGACAGGTTCTCCCGCCCTTCGCTCGTTGGATTTGCCGTCCGATAGAAAACAACAGCGCTGACGATTACGCTGCGCTTGTTGCCTTCGAAGTTCGGTCGTCGCGATGGCCGATGAGGGACTTCAGCCCTGATCGAGCTGCAAATAACTTCGTATCTTCAATCTAATCATCTTCTAAACGGTCGTTTTCTCCCAGAAACTTGTCGGCTTTCCGGATACATTAGTATTCGTTGACATCCAAATAAGGCGGTGTTATTCAGCGCCTAGCGTTACGTGATGTCCGATGCAGCACAGTTGTATCTAGCAAAGTGAACCGGATTCGTGTCGCACCACTTCCGTTGGGGGAATTGCGCTGGTTACTGCTACGGCAAACGGATTCTCTACTGCGACAAGGAGACTGCCAACGCAATATGGGCTGAGATGTACGAAGAGAACATGAAGCTGTGGAAGTTCTTTTACGATCCGCAATCACAGATCGTGGTCCCCGGAGTTGGGAAGTTTTGGACCAACGGCGGATGGGGCGAGATTTTCGACGTCCAGAACCAGCACCTGAGTTGGGTTCACCTGTCGGGTCCGACCGGACCGTTCCGCGCCAACTCGGACTGCGAGAATGTCGACGGTGTCAACCTGACCGACGCAGGGCGCTATGGGAGCGTGAGAGGACTTTCTGAAATAATGCGCTAGCGTATCCGGCAGCGGCGCACCGGTAGCCGTGGGGGATGCCCGGCGCGCCGCTGAAGTTCAATCGCCGACTTATGTCGCTTGGGGCTTGTTATGGGGCCAATTCCAAGGTCGCGTGCCGGTCTCGTTGTCGTCACAACCCTCCTGACCATCGTCTTCGCCTGGTTCGTGGTGCGCACCGCCGTGCGATGGCGCAATCTGCGCGCGCTCGACCGGATGGTCGAAGCGCATGACATCGCGGGCGCGGTCGACTTTACGGTCAAGCATTTCGGTTCCGATACCACTGACGAACGGCGTGCGCTCATGCGTCTTGCGACCCTAATCCTGCACCAAGGGCTCGACGATCGAGACCCTTACGAGCGATGCTTCGCGGCGACCAGCCTGGTGCGTTATGGCGATTGGACAGGGCGGCCAGTCATCAACTCGTCGATGAGTGCAAAGGACGTCTTCCTGCAGAAGGCAGCCATCGAGGGGCTCGCTGACTCCCGCGATACCCGAGCGCTCGATCTGCTTCGCGAGGTTTACGATGGGGGTGGTCGTAGCGTACGCGTCTGGACGGCCGAGGCGCTGGCCGAAACCGACGATCATCGGGTACTGCCGCTTCTCCTGAGCGCCTCGACCAGTTCTGACGAGGGCGTGCGGCTCTGGGGAATTTGGGGACTTGGGCGCCTGCACGATCCGCACGTGGTCGGCTACCTGCGCTCGATGGCGACGCGCGAGACCAATCCGCTGATCAGCGCCGCGATTGCCGACTCGCTGCTAAAGCTCGGCGACCGAACACTCGGCGCGATCGAACTGCTCGAGGTGACGTTCTATGATCCGAATCCCGATCGCGCGTCCAATGCCGCCCTGGAGCTCGGCGACGCGCAGGATTCGTTCGCGGTGCCACAGCTCCGGAGCGCGCTCAACAACACCGCTCTCGATCTAACGGTAAGGCTGGCCGCCGCCGCGGCCCTCACGCATTACGGAAATCGAGACGGACTGAAGCTGATGGGGACCGTTTCAAAAGATCCATATCTCAATGGCAAGCTCGCGCCGCTGCTCCTTTATCTCAATTTCCATCTCAGTCGGTCCCTGCTGATCTCCGCGATGGCCTCGGAGAACGTGGTGTTGCAATTGGCGGCAACTGAAGCTATCGGGCGGCTGGGCGGGAAAAGCGAGATTGGCATTTTGACTGCAGCGCTCGATCGGACACCGGATGCGTTTATGACTGCGCAGATTGCGTGGTCGCTGGGGCGAATCGGCGGACCCGAAACGGTCCGGCCGCTCCTGTCGCTGCTGAAGAGCCCAAACGCGACGGTGCGATATTCGGCTGCCGATGCCCTTGCGCGAACGGCGAGCCGGCTGCTGGCGGGAGTCGACGGCTAGCAAGGAATGCTGCGGGGCAACGGTAACCGCCCCGGACCTTCCAAGGTTTCCATGACGAAACTGGCGCCGCTAGGGAGGAATTATGAGAAAGGTCGTGAACCGGCATACAACCCGATGATGGTGTGCACGCCGCACGCGCATCTCTATTTCCAGGACCGCTACCACAACTCGACCAGCGAGGCCTTCATCGAGGTCTATCGCAAGCTTGACCATATCGGCGACGCGGGTTATCCGATCACCGACCCGCATTCGCAGGGCGTTCAATTCGTCGAATATCTTCAGATTACCGAGCCCGAGCAGGCCCGCTACACGGCACAGGTAACACTCTACTACGATGACTTCACCAAGGAAGAAGACCTCTTTCTGTTCGTCCCGTCGCTGCGGCGTTCGCTGCGCCTGTCGTCCGCGGCGCGCTGCAGTCCGATCATCGGCAGCGACTACAGCCAGGACGAGGCGCGTCCCACGCTGTTCAACACCACGCCGGCGCGTTTTGATGCCAAGTACCTGGGCGATCAGCAAATCCTGTCGCTGACCAAATCGAACGCGAGCGACTACGGGAACATCGAGAACTACTATCCACAGGTGTTGTTTCCAAAGCCGGCGGTCGGCAAATGGGAATTGCGTCCGACTTACGTGCTCGATACGCGGCGAATCCCCTCACAGCAGAAAGGCTACTGCTACGGCAAAAAGATCATGTGGATCGACAAGGAAGCTTTGGCGACGCTGTGGGAGGATCTGTACGACGAGAACATGAAGCTCTGGAAGGCCGCTTATGTCTGCCCGATCGCGGCCGAAGTTCCCGGCGAAGGTATCCAGGCCTTCAGTTGGCAGTTGTTCAGCGTGATGTACGACATGCAGGCCGACCATCTGTCAATGTACAACAGTTCGAATCCGGCCACGAAGACCAATGAGAATTGCAAAAATTATGACGGCGAGGACTACACGAACATCAACCGCTACTCGACGGTTTCGGCGCTGAACGAAATCATGCGCTAAGTGGAGCGCAACTCCAATCAAAACGGCCGGATCGGCATCGCCTATCCGGCCGTCTATTTTTTCATCGAATAGCGGGCCGAGATCAACCCAGACCTTGGAACGCCATCCGGAAGACGCACTCCGCGATGTCGTCGGCCTTGAGACTGCCGTCAGGGCGGTACCACTCCGTGATCGAGTTGAGCATCCCGAACAGGAGCCGTGTCGCGAGCCGCGGATCGATGTCCGTGCGGACCTCGCCCTGGCGCTGGGCCGCCGCGAACAGCTCGGCGATCCGACGGTCGAACTCGCGCCGGCGTTCGAGCACGTGGCGCTCGGCGCGCGTATTGCCGCGGACGCGAAGCAGCAACGCGACCTCCGGGAGCCGCTCGACCGTGATCTCGACCTGCCGCCTGACGACATGTTTGAGCCGTTCGAGGTAGCGGCCGGTCGTCGCGCCCGGCTCGTCGAGCACGCCGAACAGCGCATCGAAGGCTCGGTCGACGCCGCGGGTCAGCAGTTCCTCCTTGCCGGTTACATGGTAATAAAGGCTCGATTTGCTGATTCCGGCGGCTGCCGCTACCTGGTCGAGCGACGTGCCGTCGTAGCCGTGCCGGAGAAAGACGCGGACGGCGATATCGACCAGCTTGTCGATATTGTAAGGTTTGCGTTCGCGCGCCGGGGGACGCCCCAATGACCGCTCCGTTCCGATGACGCCGCCGCTTCCGGCGGGTGATTCGCCGTAGAGATTACACGCGCATTGTCGCCAGACAAGACTCAGCATGGCCCATCTGGACCGGCGATCACGCAGCCTGCTATGGAAATGCAATGGCGGAAAATCTTCGTAGCCGGCTCATAACCCAAGGCGTTCAACGGACTCCGAATCGCGCGATGCTCCGCGCGGTCGGCTTTGGAGATAACGATTTCAAAAAGCCGATCATCGGGGTAGCGAACGCATACAGCAATCTTACGCCCTGCAATCTCGGACTTAACGATCTCGCCGAGCGCGCCGCGGCGGCGCTGCGGTCGGCCGGCGCGATGCCGCAGGTGTTCGGCACGATCACGGTGAGCGACGGGATCGCAATGGGCACCGAAGGGATGAAGTACTCGCTGGTCTCGCGCGAGGTCATTGCGGATTCCATCGAGACCGTGTGCAACGCCGAAGCGATGGACGGCGTGCTTGCGATCGGCGGCTGCGACAAGAACATGCCCGGTGCGATGATGGCGATCGCGCGCCTCAACATCCCGGCGATCTTCGTTTACGGCGGCACGATCAAACCCGGCCATCTGAATGGCCGCGATCTCACCATCGTCAGCGCTTTTGAAGCTGTCGGCGAATACAGCGCGCACAAGATCAACGACGAGCAACTGCTCGCCATCGAACGCCATGCCTGTCCCGGGGCCGGCGCCTGCGGGGGGATGTACACCGCCAACACGATGTCATCGGCGATCGAAGCGCTCGGCATGAGCCTGCCGTATTCATCGACGATGGCGGCGGTCGATGCGGAGAAGGCCGAGAGCGCCGCGGAATCGAGCCGGGTGCTGGTCGAGGCGGTGCGCCGAAAAATCCTGCCGCGGCAAATCATGACGCGCAACGCCTTCGAGAACGCGATCGCAGTGGTGATGGCAGTCGGCGGTTCGACCAACGCCGTGCTCCATCTGATCGCGATGGCGCACTGCGCCGAGGTGCCGCTCACGCTCGATGATTTCGAAGCAATTCGCGAGCGGACTCCCGTGCTGTGCGATCTCAAGCCCTCGGGCGCCTACGTCACAACCGACCTGCATCGCGCCGGCGGCATCCCGCAGGTCATGAAGATGCTGCTCGCTCACGGACTTCTCCATGGCGACGCGCTCACGATCACCGGACAGACGATCGCGGAGACCCTCGCCAAGGTCCCCGAGCGTCCGCGCCCCGATCAAAAAGTGATTCGCCAGTGGGAGGAGCCGCTCTATCCACAGGGCCATTTGGCGATCCTGCGCGGCAATCTTGCGACGGAGGGGGCGGTCGCGAAAATCACCGGCATCAAGCACACGGAGATTACCGGACCGGCGCGGGTCTTCGATCGCGAGGAGGATTGCCTCGCCGCGATCCTCGCTGGACGCATCAAGCGTGGCGACGTGCTGGTGATCCGATATGAGGGTCCCCGCGGCGGACCCGGGATGCGCGAGATGCTCTCGCCGACTTCGGCGATCATCGGCGCCGGGCTGGGCGACTCGGTCGGCCTCATCACCGATGGCCGTTTCTCCGGCGGTACATATGGGCTGGTGGTTGGGCACGTTGCACCCGAGGCGCAGATGGGCGGGCTTATAGCGCTGGTTCATGAGAATGATTCGATCACCATCGATGCGCCCCACCGACGGCTCCAACTCAATGTCCCCGACGATGAAATCGCGCGCCGGCGCGCTGCATGGCGTCCACCGCCGCCTCGCTACACGCGCGGCGTTCTGGCCAAATATGCCCGGCAGGTCGCGTCGAGCAGCGTAGGAGCGGTCACTGACTAAAAGGGTGGGATTGCGTCGCAGGGCGGTTCGGACCAAGACTATACCCCGGCCCATTGGAGGCCGAATCGTATGGTCCGAGCCATCCGTAGAAGCTGACGTATGACGCCCACCTCAGCGCAGACATTGCTCGGTCTCCATCTCGTGCGGTCTGACATACGTCTCGCGATCGAGCTGTTGACGGGCATTTTCGCGGCATTGTTTTCGATGCGCTTGCGCCGGCGGCGCGGCGTGGTGCGCCCGGTCGGCTTTACGTTCCTCGCGCTAGGGATGTTCAGCGATGCGGCTGCCGAGGTCATCGGGTCGCCTGATGTGCGGTCGACGCTCGAGGCGGTGGGGCTCGTGCTGCTGCTGTGGGCGATCATCCTGCTGTCGCTGGATCTGGCCGAGACCACGATTCGCCGCCGTCGCCGCCATTTCTCGACCATCTTCAAAGACCTGCTGATGCTTTTCACGTGCGCGCTGGTGGTGGCAGTGGTCCTGCGCGCGCAATTCAAGGTCGATGTCGAGCCGCTGATTGCCTCGGGCGCGGTCGCCACCGTCGTTCTCGGCCTCGCGCTTCAGGAGACGCTGGGCAACATCTTCAGCGGGCTCACGCTGCAACTGGAAAAGCCGTTTGAACCGGGCGACTGGGTGCGGATCACGAACTATGTCGGCCGCGTGCTGGGCATCGGATGGCGATCGACTACTGTGCTCACGCTCAGCAACGAGCGGATGGAAATTCCCAACGCGATGATTGCGAGGGACGTGCTCACCAACTTTACGGCCGAGGACGGTGTGGCCGACGAAATCTCGATTGGGATCAGCTACCTCGAGCCGCCGAATCGCGTCCGCGAAGTCATTCTGCGCGCATTGCTCGACGTGCCTGACGTGGCGCGTTCGCCCGAGCCCGACGTGTACGCCTGGGAATATGGTGACTACGCGATCAAGTACCGGATTCGCTACTGGCTCGAAGATTATGGCCTGCGTGACCGCGTCCGCGATCGCGTGAATACGACGCTCTGGTACGTGCTGCGGCGCAACTCGATGGAGGTGCCGTATCCGATCCGTGCACTCCAGTTCCGCCACACGCGGCGCGAGCGAGAGAGCGAGCGCGCGTTCGAAGGGCGGCTCATCGCGGAGTTGCGCCGGGTCGATTTCCTGCACGATCTGACCGACGAGGAGTTGCAGCTACTCGCGAGCACCGTGCGGATTCACGAGTTCGGCGCCGGCGAGGTGCTGGTGCGGCAGGGCGATGCCGGCGATTCGTTCTTCATCATCCGGCGCGGCACGGTCGAGGTGACGGTGAGCGGGGCCAACGGCCAGCGCATTCATGTCGCCGACCTGAGCCCGCCGGCCTTTTTCGGAGAGATCGCGCTGATGACCGGCGAACAGCGCAACGCCACCGTGCGCGCGCGCACCGACGTTGAAGTGCTCGAGATGGATCGTGAGGCATTCACGCGCCTGTTTCACAACCATCCCGATGTCACCGAGCGCATCGGCGCTGTGATCGCAACGCGACTCACCGAACGCCGCGACGTCCTGGCGTCGCTGCCCGACGGCGACGGCAATCGCGCGCGCCGCAACTGGCTGATGAACAAGATGCGCGCGGTGTTCAGCCTCGGCTAGAAGCGAAGCCGGCGTCGATGGTTAATGCGCGAGGATTTCCGCGATTCGTGAGCGCGCATCGCGTCCCGCCGGTCCCATAAGATCGAGATACTTCTGATCGATATAGTCGGCGACCGCGCTGAAGTTCGGCCGCGCCGAGCATCGTGCGAGCCATCGCCCGACCGACGCTCGCGGACCGTCCCACATCCAGGCAAGCGCCAGATGGTCGAGCCGCACGACGTACGGGATCAGCGCGACATCGGCGAGGCTGTACTCAGCGCCGGCGAGCCACGGCGTCGAGTCGAGCTGATGCGCCATCTGTGTCAGCACCTTGTCGTAGGCCTTGATTGCGGCGGCGAAGGGAGCGGATTCCGGGCCTTGGTTGAGGCGCTGGCGAAAGCCCTCGCGCATCGCGGGATCGGGCCGTCCAGCGGCGTAGCGTTCGATCGCGTCAGGGCCCAGCGCGAGGAACTGATGGCGAAAAGCGAGCGCGAAGCTGACCGTCGCGCACGCCATATGCAAGCCGGTATCGGGAATCTGCGTCCATATACGCATCCGCGCGCGTTCGATCGGATCCTTCGGACGGACCGGATGGTCCGGATAGGCGTCGTCGAGATATTCGCAAATCACTGTCGACTCGATGATCGGCTGACCACGGTCGACAATCGTCGGCACCACCGCCTTCGGATTCATCTTCACGTAGTCGGGCGCGTTTTGATCGCCTGCGCGAAGGTTAAGATGATGCTCGACGGGTTTCAGATGCTTCTCGTGAAGCACCAGCCTGACCTTCTGCGAACAGACCGACATATTGTTGTGATAAAGGTCCATATTTGCCTCCCGGTTGCGCGCTGGCGCGGCGCGCCGCTGCGGTTTACTTCGTTTCGAACTCGAAAACCATTTCGCCGGCCGCGTGATGATCGCCGGCAGCGAGCTTCTCGAGGTACAACCCGATCAGCTTGTCATCGGGATTTTCCGCCAGCAACGCGCTGAACGCCTGACGGGCGGAATCGGCGGAGCCCTGCCTCAGGATACGAAGCGCTTCCGCATAACGTTCGCATCGACGCGGATCGACGCCGTCGCCCGCGCGACCCACAACCTCCACCACCGGCACCAGCTCCTCCTTGCCCTTGACCCTGACCAGCCCTATCTCGCGGACGAGGTAATTCGCGGCGCCGGCTTCATCGAGCGTGCGCCTGGTGACGATCAGATGGGATCCGAAGCGGCGCGTCAGTCCTTCGAGGCGCGAGGCGAGGTTCACGGTGTCGCCGATGACCGAGTATTCGAAATGCTGGTCGCCGCCAAAGTTGCCGACGATCACTTCGCCGGTAGCGATGCCGATGCCGATGTCGAGGTCGGCGAAGCGTGGATCGTCCTTGCGCAGGCGTCCCAGTTCGTCGAGCATTGCCAGCGCGCAATCGATCGCTTTGCGCGACGGGTTTTCTATCTCCTCGGGAGCGCCCCAGAAGGCCATGATGCCGTCGCCCATCAGCTTGTCGAGCACGCCCCGGCTCTCGAAAATCAGCCGCGCCATCGCGTTGGTGTACGTGTTGAGCAGCGCGACCAGCGCCTCGGCCTCGGAACGCTCGGCGCGCGAGGTGAAGTTCATTATGTCGGAAAACAGGATGCTCAAATGGCGACGCTCGCCGCCGAGCCTGAGCCCCTGCGGATCGTCCATCAACGAGGCGATCACGTGCGGATGGAGATAATGCTCGAAGGCGTGGCGGATGAAGCGTTTTTCCCGGCCCTCGGTCGCGTAACGGAAACTTGCGAGCAGCACGTAGGTTAGCATCACGGCAGCGAGCGGAAAGACCACGCCAACCAATGAGCCATCGAGCCACAGACGCGCCTGCGCGTAGAGAAAATAACCGCCCGCGAGTATCAGCAGCATCAGGAATGACCAGACCGCGGAGAGCGTAGCGGCCGCCGCACTGATCGCGAGGCCAAGCACGAGCGCGCCGACTTGTTCCTCGCCGGCGCTCGACTCGGAGCGGCGCACGAAGGTCTCCTGAAGCACGTTATCGATCGCGTTGGCGTGAATTTCGACCGCCGGATAATCGGCGCCGACCGGCGTCACGACGCGATCGCCCAGTCCATGGCCTGTTACCCCCACCAGCACAATCTTTTTCGCGAGCGCATCTGCCGGTAAACGATGGTTCACGATGTCCGTGACGGAGTAGCGCGGAAACGCCGACTCGCCGCCGCGAAAATCGACCATCATGCGGCCCATCTCATCGACCGGCACACGCTCATCGCCGATCGCGACGCTCGTCACGCCCGCCGGCCCAAGGCCGAGCGAGAGCGGCGCCTGATCGCGATACTCGGAGACCAGCGCCATGAAGAGCGGCACGCAGTAGCGGTTGTGGAAATGCACCACCGTAAGCTCCGAACGCATGACGCCATCCGCGTCGGAGTCGATGTCCACGTAGGCGGTGCCTTTGGCGGCCTGAAGCAGCGGTTGAATCGGTGGTAGATAGGCATCGGCAGTCAGGATCGGCGCAGGCCGCCCGGCAGCCTTGAGTACCATTCCGTAAGCAAGCGGCGGCGGAGTCTGAAGCGCGGTGACGTAGCCGGCGTTCTGCTGCGCCGCTTCGGCATTGACGAACTGATGACTCGCGAAGGGAAAGCCGAGCACCGTCATGCCCTGGGTGCGCAGCGCTTTGGCGAAGCGCAGGTCGTGGCCCTCGCCGAGTGTGCTCGCGATGGCGGCGGGACTCAGACCCTCGGCACGGAGCCGTTGGGCGATCTGCTCGCGCTGGATGTCGTCGTCGTCGCGTTCGCTGAAGAAGATATCGAAGCCGACTACCTTGACCCTGTAATCGCGGAGCGCATCGACAAGCCGACCCATCGTGCTCCGCGGCCACGGCCAGCGGCCAAGCTCGGCGATGCTCTTGTCGTCGACGGCGGCAATCGCGACGACGCCGAGCGGTTTGCGTCCCGGCCGCGCATACATCCGGAGGTCGGACGCCTTGAGTTCCGCCATCTCAACCACTTGCGGATAGCGGGCGTTGAGGGCGAACAAAGCGACGACCACCAGCAGGCCGAGCACGAAAGTGCGCAACCCGGCGCTGTGAAAGACCGTCGTCGGTTTGCCTGAGGCCATAGCCGGCGGAACCGGCCAAAGATTAAAACACCGGGGGGCTTATGCCAACCGGGTCGGGAGAATCGCGGACCGCTATTCCGACCAGCTAAACTGGCGGAACATGCTGATGGTTCCGAACTGCTTCGCAGTGCCGTAGCCGAACTGGGTCATGAAACCCAACTGCCAGGGACGATAGAGTACGGTTAGATCCGGGCCGCCCTGGCCGGCACTGCCGTTGGTGATGCCGCCTGTCCAGAACGCTCCGCCGGCTCCAGCCAACAGCAGGAACTTCTCGGTCGACATCGCGACCGTACGCAGATCAATCTCGGTCGCAGTCACGCCGTTTTCCCAAGTATGGAGCGAGCTGAACGAAAAGTTCAGCGGGAACCGGCTGTACGCGAAGAGCCAACTGTTGAGATCGCCCTCGACCAGCGAGCTATGGCTGTCGCCGGCATCGTGCCCGCCCGAGATGTAGAAATGAGTGCTCGGCAGGATCGCGAAATCGAGGCCGCCCTGGAAGCGTCCGAAGTTGTAGCGCGAACTGGGGCCGGTGGTTGGATCGAGTGGATTGGAGAAACCATGCCCGACATAGAGTTGATAGCCGGTCGCGCGGCCGAAGATGCCGATATAGCGGGTTACGCTCTGCTCGATCTGAAAGCCTTCCTGCGTGACGCCCGATTGATCGCTGACGTAACCGCCGCTGTACAGGACAAGCTGGAAGTTTCCCGGCTCCTTAAGTGAGAAGAAATTCGGATAGTAGCTGCTGAGCTGCGCGTGAGCGGAGCCGGTCCAAACCGCAGTTATCACAAGCGCCAGTGTCGCGACGCATGCGAACGTCAACCTGCCTGACATCCGGGACACGGAATACTCCGGTTATCCGGGGAATCCACCACCGCTTGGCGGGGGGGGAGGTGGCGGGGGGGACAGAGGTGGCGGTGGTGGCGCAGAACTGCCGCCGGGGCTGACTCCGGTGAAACCGCCCACGCCTCCACCACCGGTGGTTCCGATGGCTGCCGGCTGTAGCGGCGCCAACGCACATGGTACCGACGTGGTATATCCGGCCTGGACTTCGACCGCAGGCGCACTCGTATTCAGGGTGTTGCGGACCTCGACCACGCCCTCGCTCACGGAGACATCGGTGAATTTAGCACAGTTCGGATAGCCTGGGCGCTGGATGCCGGCCCGGTAATCGGTGTCGTAGGTGGTGCCGCGCGCCGCCGCGATCGCGTTCGGCGTATGCACGGAAAAGTTCGGCACTCCGCCAGCGGAGGTCAGATGAACAAATGATCGCAGCAGGCCCGAAACCAGTCCGATTTGCGTACTGACGCGGCCGCCCGCGCCGATCAGATGTTGGTCGATCGTGACTGTGCTGGAGTCGTGGATTTCAAGCCGGCTCTGGTCGCTCAGCGTGATCGTCGCGGACGAGTTGGGCCCGGTTACGATCCGATCCCCGACTTGTATCGCAGTTCCTTGCGCGAGGTTGCTGGTTGCGCCAGCGCGCTGAAGTTGCACTTGCCCCTGGACTGTGGTGGCGGTACCAGCGGTCTGTGCGAGGGCGGCATTCGTGAACGCGAACAGCGTCGCGATAGCGAATGCCGTGGCCGCAAGCAGCGCTACACGATGCGGACGGTATTCCTCCTCCGGAGTCATAAATCTGCTCGAACCTTTTACGTTGTGCGGTCCAACCGGTCAAGGCTATTTTGAGCTTTGTTTGCCGATAACGTGGGGAAATTTACAGCACGGCACGTCATTCGACTGAATCGGCATAACATCGGATGACCGCAAGCCAGGCGTTGACGCAAGTTGCCTCGTTTTCTTGACACTGTTCGGCGTTCGTGAAAATCAGCTAAACTGGCTGCGCGTACCCCAGACTGATAGCTCGCAAGGAGTCCCTGTTGATGGCATCAGAGAAAGTCAAAGTTGCAATTATCGGCTCGGGCAACATCGGCACCGACCTGATGTTCAAGCTGCGCCGCAGCTCGGTGCTCGAGCTCACCTGGATGGTCGGTGTCGTGCCCGATTCCGACGGCCTTCGGCGAGCGCGCGAGCTTGGCTACCGCACCACGCATCGTGGCATCGACGACCTGAAGGACCATCTCGAGGATTTCGAGATGGCCTTCGATGCGACCACCGCCCATGCGCATTACCGTCATGCTGAACTGCTCAAGCAGTGGGGCAAAATCGCAATCGATCTGACGCCGGCCGCGATCGGCCCGTACGTCATCCCGGTGGTCAATCTCGACCAGTATCTCGACCACCAGAATGTGAACCTGGTGACCTGCGGCGGTCAGGCGACCGTGCCGATGGTCCATGCGGTGTCGCGGGTCGTGCCGGTCAAGTACGCGGAGATCGTTTCGACTGTGGCCAGCCGCTCAGCCGGCCCCGGAACGCGTCAGAATATCGATGAATTCACCGAAACGACGGCGCGCGGGCTTGCCGAGGTCGGTGGTGCGGAGGAGGGCAAGGCGATCATCATCCTGAATCCTGCCGACCCACCGATCATCATGCGCAACACGGTTTACGTGAGCCTGCCGAAGGGCGCCGATCGCGAAGCGATCAGGGGATCGATAGAGGAAATGGTCGCCGAGGTGCAGCGCTACGTGCCCGGCTACCATCTCAAGTCCCCGCCCATCTTCGACGAGGATCGCGTGATAATCATGCTCGAGGTCGAGGGCGCGGGCGATTACCTGCCCAAGTACTCGGGCAATCTGGACATCATGACCTCGGCGGCGGTGCGCGTCGCCGAGGGTTTCGCAAGCCATCTCAAGGCGCGCAAGGGCCGTAACGAGCGGCGAGAGGAGAGCAGGGCATGAGTGCCAGGAAAATCTGGATTACCGATACCACGCTGCGCGATGGCGACCATGCGATGTCGCACAAGTACGAGGTCGAGCAGGTGCGGCGCATCGCGCAGGCGCTCGATGACGCCGGCGTCCCGGTGATCGAGGTGTCGCACGGCGACGGCCTCGGCGGCTCATCGATGCAGTACGGCTTCTCGGTCGAGGAGGAGGAGAAGTACCTGCGTGCCGCGGCCGAAGTAATCAAGCGCGGCCGGATGGCGTTTCTACTGCTCCCGGGAATCGGCACGCGCAAGGATCTCGAGCGGGCCGCGAAAATCGGCGCAAAGGTCGCGCGTATCGCGACGCATTGCACTGAGGCTGACATCTCCGAGCAGCACATCAAGATGGCCAAGGACCTCGGCCTCGACGTGCATACTTTTTTGATGATGTCGCACATGACCTCGCCCGAAGAGTTGGCCGGACAGGCCAAGCTGATGGAGAGCTACGGCGCGGATTGCATCTACGTGGTCGATTCCGCCGGCGCGCAGCTCGTCGATCAGGCGCGCCAGCGCGTGCGCGCGCTGCGCCATGCGCTCGAGCCAAAGACCGAGGTGGGTTTCCACGCTCATAACAATCTCGGGCTTGCGGTCGGCAACAGCCTGGTCGCGATCGAAGAGGGCGCGACACGCATCGACGGCAGCACCTGCGGACTCGGCGCCGGCGCCGGCAATACGCAGACCGAGGCGCTGGTCGCGGTGCTCGATCGGATGGGCATCGACACTGGCATCGACCTGTTCAAGATCATGGATGTGGCCGAAGAGGTGGTTTATCCGATCATGCGGCAGCGGCACGTCCCGCGCATCGATCGCGGCAGCCTGACTATCGGATATGCAGGCGTCTACTCCACGTTCCTGTTGTTCGCGCAGCGCGCGGCCGAGAAGTTCGGCGTCGAAGCGCGCGACATTCTGGTGGAGCTTGGCAAACGCAAGATGGTCGGCGGGCAGGAAGACATGATCATCGACGTCGCAGTCGAGCTTGCGAACCAGGCGAAGAGCAAGCCCGCGCGCGCCGAAGCCCGCGCCTGACAAACATCGGCGCTGAGCGCCGCTGAATCACAAGCGTCGATGGGCGCCGGCGATCAGGCGCCCCATCGTCCCTTTTTTGAGAGGGAGCACTTGGATGTCTATCTGGACTGACCTGATGGGCCATGACTTCCGACAGACCTTTTACGATGCCGGCGGCGTACGCACCCGCGCGATAGAAGCCGGCTCCGGCCCCGCGCTCATTTTGCTGCATGGTACGGGCGGGCACGCCGAAGCCTATGCGCGTAACCTCGTCGAGCACGCGCGCCATTTCCATGTCTACGCGGTCGATATGGTCGGGCACGGCTACTCCGGAATGCCCGACATCGCGTACAACTACGACGATTACGTGAAATGGCTCGCCGCGTTTATGGACGCGATCGGCGCGCGCAGCGCCTGTGTTTCGGGCGAGTCGCTCGGCGCGATGGTGGCGCAGCTCTTCGCGATCCGCCATCCCGAGCGCGCCAAAAAAATCGTGCTCAACACCGGCATCATGTGGCCGCCGGATGACGCAGGGCGCAAGGAGGTGACTGATCTCCTCGAACGGAGTCGGGCGGCGACCGGCGGATTGACGCGCGAGCTGGTGCGCAAGCGTCTTGAGTGGCTGATGTACGAGCCGGCGAAGAGCGTGACTGAGGAACTGGTCGATGTTCGATATCAAATCTACTCGCAGCCCGGACGCGCGCCGGTGATTCGCAAGATCGCCGAGGCGAGCATCAGCGGGCTCCTGGCGCTCGAAGCCGGCCGCGGACTTTGCGATCCGGAGTTGCTGCGGCAATGCCGATGCCCGGTGTTGCTGATCTGGACGCGGCATAATCCCGGTCAATCGATCCCGGTGGCTGAGGCCGGCATGAAGCATATTCCTAACGCCCGCATGGTGATCATGGAGCAAAGCGCGCACTGGCCGCAGTGGGAGGAGCCCGAGCTGTTCAACAAGCTGCACCTCGAGTTCCTGCGCGGCAACGCCTAGAGACAGGAGACCGCCGATGGCATCACGATTGACTTCTTCGCAGATCAATACGATTGCGAAACGCCTGCTCGACGCCGAGGAAAAACGCGCGCCGATTCCGCCGCTTACCGCTGAGTTTCCGGAGCTTGCGGTCGAGGACGCCTATGCGATTCAGCTCGCCGTCCTCGAAGTCAAGAAATCTCGTGGCGAGGTCGTCTATGGCCGCAAAGCAGGCCTTACCAGCCAAGCGATCCAGAAATTGTTCGGCGTCAACGAGCCTGACTTCGGCCATCTGTTGGCAAGCATGATGGTCGAGAGCGGCGCCGCGATTCCATCTTCCGAAGTGATTCAGGCGAAAGCGGAGCCTGAGATCGCGTTCGTGCTCGATCAGGATTTACGCGGACCGGGAGTGACCGCGCTCGATGTAATCGGTGCGACAAAGTACATCCTGCCGGTCCTCGAAATCATCGACAGCCGTATCGCAGATTGGAAGATCAAGCTCGGCGACACGATTGCGGATAACGCCTCATGCGGCAAGGTCGTAATCGGCGGTCCGGCACATCCGGTGACCGGGATGGACTTGCGGCTCATCGGGGTAGTGCTCGAGAAGAACGGCGAGGTGATCGCGACCGGCGCCGGGGCAGCGGCGCTCGGCAATCCCGCCATCGCGGTGGCATGGCTCGCGAACAAGCTTTCGACCTTCGATCAGTACCTTCGCAAAGGCGAATTGATTCTGCCCGGTTCGCTCACTTCGGCCTTTGATGCCAAGCCCGGCGATCATGTGCGGGCGACGTTCGATCGGATCGGCGTGGTCAGCGTACGTTTCACATGATGATTGTAATATTTGCGCGGCGCCGCGCCTGCACCATCGAGCGATGCCCAAGAATGCGTCTCCCAAGCCACGGCTGGTTATGAAAAACGCCGGCCGAAAAGCCGGCGTCAAGCTGGCGCCGCGCGGCAACAAGAGCGGCTGTTAAGGCAGCCGCTCCTTCGGCTCGCAGTTCTTACAGCGCGCCGCGATGGGCCATGCCCATCGCCGGCTCGATGAACTCATGCCCCCACATATCCTTGGTGTAATACTCGGTCTGATGCGTTGAGGGGCGAGCGCCGGCGCCGTACTCGATGAGCCATCCCGACGGATTACGCATGTAGAACGAGAGCATGCGATCGTTCGAATGCTTTCCGAGCGTGATCGCGATTGGCACGTTGCGCTGCTTCACGATCTCGTAGGTCATCCCGACGTCATCGATCTCGGTCACCTCGACCATCAAATGGTTGATGCGCTTCTCCATCGGTCCGAGGCCAAAAGCAATGGAATGATCGCGATCGTTACAGTGCATGAAGTAGGGCTTGATCGTCGGGCCGTTCGGAATTTGGAGCTTGTACTCGACGGTGCCACGCATCCCGAGCACGCGGCTGTAGAACTGCTGTGAGGCATCGACGTTGTCCGCGCGGATGATGGTGTGGCCGATGCCGCCGGTGCCGGTGACGAATTTCCCGTACATCCGGCGGCCCGGATAAAACGGCTTGTGTGCGTCGATCCGCGGGCCATGGAAAATCTCGAGCGGATTGCCGGCCGGGTCCTCGAGTTTCAAAAGCCCGAGTACGTGACGTTCCGCGCAATCCTCCTCGGAGCCAACACGATACGGCACTTCCATCCGCTTGAGCTGCTTTTCCACTTCGTCGAGCTCATCGGGGCCGGCCACGCGCAGGCCAAGATAGGCGAGATCGTCCTTGCCGTTGGCGTGGAGCGTGATGCGATGGTGCCATTCGTCCATCCTGAGGTAGAAACGGTCGCCTTCACCCTCGTCCAGCCATTCCATGCCGACCACTTCGGTCGCATATTCTTTCCATGCTTTGGGATCGCTGATGTAGACGCCGAGGTAGCCGAATTCCGTGATTGCCATGAACCGAGCCTCCAATGCCGATCTTTCTCGCACGATTTTGCGCTGCTATCAAGCGTCCCGCTTGAGGCTCGATGCCGCGCGGGCGTTTTCCAAGCCCGCCCGTGATGCGATAGAAGTCATTCAGGAGTGCCCAACATGGCAGCATCGGCGCAGACTTTTGGGACGGAAGAACATCCGACAATAACGACGGCCGAGATGGTCGAACGCGCCACCGCGCTGGTCCCTACGCTCCGCGAGCGCGCACAGTATTGCGAAGCGATTCGGCGCATCCCGGACGAGACCCGTGACGATTTCATCCGCAGCTCGATCATCCGCATCTCGCAGCCCGTCGCGCGCGGAGGGCTCGGCCTCGACATGGATTCGGTCTACGAGGTCGCGATGGAACTCGGTCGCGGATGCGGCTCGAGCGCATGGATGGGCAGTTTCTGGCCGCTGCACAACTGGATGGTCGGGATGTGGCCGAAAGCGGCGCAGGATGAGTACTGGGCCAACTCGCCCGACGTTCTTTCGTCGACGGCGTGGGACGTGGTCAATATCAAGGTGGAACCGGCGAGCGGTGGAATCCGGCTCTCAGGCCATTGGGACTACTCCAGCGGCATCGACCATGCCGCGTGGGCGATGGTCTTTGTGCCGGGGCCGCCGGTCGGAATGGCGTTGGTGCCGCGTAGGGATTTTCGAGTCGTTGACACCTGGCACGCGACGGGGCTGTGCGGCAGCGGCAGCAACGATTTGATCGTCGATGGGGCATTCGTTCCGGACTATCGCATCCTGAACATGGAGGCCGCTGCAAACGGTCAGAGCGCCGGCCGCGAGCTTTACGGCACTCCGTTCTATCGGCTGCCGCTCTACATGTGGCTCACTTATTCGCTTGCCGCGCCGCTGATCGGGATGGCGCAGGGCGCAGTCGAAGCGTTCGAAGACCTGATGCGGGAACGAGTGGAAGGAATCAGCGGCGCGCGGGCGGCCGAGCGCCCCGTGAATCATCTCAGGCTTGCCGAGTCATCGGCAGAGGTCGATGCAGTGCGCGTGCTGATGCGCCGCAATCTGCGTCAGTTGATCGATTGGGCGAATGCGGACGCAGAGATTCCGGTTAGCGAGCGGCTGCGCATCCGGCGCGACATCACCTTCGGCGGGATGCTCTGTAATCGCGCGGCGCGCCGTCTGTTCGAGGCTGCCGGCGCCCATTCGATTAAGCGCAGCGCGCCGCTCCAGCGCTTCGCGCGCGATGCGGAAGCGGCTATTCATTCGGGCGCCCTGGCCTGGGATTCGACCGGCGAGCAGTACGGTCGCGTGCGGCTCGGCCTCGCGCCGACCACGTTCTTCTACTAGCGCCTACGAGGCCGAGGATTCGTTCAGATACTCCTCGAGGAACTCGATTCGATCATTACCCCAGAACATCTGATCATCGACGGCGAAAATCGGCACGCCGAACACGCCGCGCGCCTTCGCCGCCTCGGTCTCGCTTTCGTATTGTTTGGCGATCGCGGGCTCGTCGATGCCGCGAAGCAATTTCTCCGGCGAGAGGCCGGCGGCGCGTGCGATGTCACTGAGCGTCTCGTCGAGGTCAGGATTTTTTCCGTGACCCCAGACCGCGTTGTAGGCCGCGTGCAGATACTCCATCTCGCGTCCCTGCGAGCGCGCCCACAGAAAACCGCGGTTGGCGCGCGCCGACTTCAACT
This sequence comes from Pseudomonadota bacterium, assembly GCA_021324855.1. Taxonomy (GTDB): domain Bacteria; phylum Desulfobacterota; class Binatia; order Binatales; family Binataceae; genus JAJPIG01. The sequence continues at coordinate 39,227 of JAJPIG010000012.1, forward strand.
CGGCGGGCATCGTGAACGGTACGCCATAGCGACGCGCCCATCGATTCAGATCAGCAATCAGCACCTTGAACTTCGCCGGAATGTTGCGATTGAAGGGCCCGTTGTTGCCCGCCGCGAAGCGTACCGCGACCAGGTCCACCGGATGATAGACGAAGGTCGCCCGGCCCTTGCAGCGCTTGATCACCTCCGGCAGATGAATCGAAGCGAGATAAGCATACGGACTCATCAGATCGAAATAGAAATCGACGGTCTTCATAAGCGCCTCATCTGACGACGGATTCTCCGTTCCTTGTTTTCCAAAGTGAGGGTTGGGGAGCGGTCAATTGCCAGAAAACCTCTCCCCGGCCCTTTCCTAGGATAAGGAGAGGCAATGACGAACACGCATTACAGCCCCTCTACCGCGACGAGGTTGGCGACCGCCGCGCTCTGACGTTTCGCGATAAGCGGCTTGTATTCGGCCGAGTTGTACCAGCGTTTGAGCGCGTCCATCGAAGGAAACTCCAGCACCACCACGCTTTTCGGCGTCCAGTTGCCCTCCAGGACTTCGAAGCGCCCGTTGCGTACGATTGCCTTGCCGCCGTGCTGCGCAATCGTCGGGCCGACGGCGCGGCGATATTCTTCGAATCCGTTCTGATCTTTCACATCCAAGTCGACTATCAGATAGGCAGCCATGAGGTTTCTCCTTCGTGCTTGATGATGACCGCAGTTATCGGACGAATCGCCGCCAAAGTAAACCCTGACGCAAGCATCCTTGCAATGGACGGAATCAACGGTTGTAGGTATGGTGCGCCAATATGGCCATTTCGTCGAACAGCAACTTTGATGCGCTCGGACCAATCGCGGCGCGTGGCGGTTTTCTCGACGATTTCGAGGCGGTTGGACTCGCCCCGAATGAAGTGCCGTCGGCGATCGAACGCGATCGGCCGCATTTTGTCGCGCGTCCCGGTTTCTATCGAAAGCTCCTGCCGCTTCGTCTGGAGGGCGGACGCGTGTTTTCCGGCGGACGCTATCTGTTCGCGAGCTACGCTCAGGCGGTCGATTTTCGCCGCTGGATCGAGCAGGAGTTTCGTCTCGACAACCGGCTCTTCTCCGAGCGTCCATGGGCGCGGGATCTGACCTGCGATCCGTTTCACGTGATCGGAGCGCATGACTTCAAGGACGTGCATCGATCGCAGACGGTGGTGCGGGCCGAGCGCTGGGCGTTCGAAGGCGAGCGCGGCGGCGCGCTCGATTCGGCCTGGCACGCACTTCGCGAGCGGGCAGAGGCGAGCGGACTGGCAAGCGTATGGCTGTTCTTTTCGGACGAACGCCGCGAGGCGGCGGTCATCACGGTGGCCGACCGCATCGGCGCGCGGGATTTGGAGTCTCCCGACGAGGTGAGCCTGCGCGCGCTCGCGACGCGGCCGACCTTTGCCGAGGAATTCGCGCGCCAACCCTGGGCGCGCAAGACCTTCGATCGGACGAGCTGGGTGTTTACGCTCTGGTTTTCGCCCGACCACGTGCCGCTTCATCTCTGGCCGAACTCACCGCCGCTGCCGGGTTTGATGACGAGTTGATCGATTCTCCTTCGGCTGCGAGCCGGGGCTGTGCTTTGTTCAGGTCCGACGTTCAAGCCAGCCGCGCACGGTCGGCATCAACTCGGTCGCGAAGAAGCGCATCGAGGCGGCAGCGGCTTCCAGAGCGATGCCGCCGCAATCGATATTGAGAATCAGCCCGTCCGGACGAAGCCGTTCGACCACGTGGCGGAGTTTCTCTTCGAGCGCCGGGCGATTGCCCCAGAAGGCCAGATGGCGCGGGAAATCCGACATCACCCGCTGCTCGCAGACGCCCGGATCGGACATCTCATCGAACATTTTGCCGATCTCCGGATAGGCGGCGTACTGCGCGCCGCAGCGCTCGGCGTACAGAAGCATGTTGCGCGCGAACACGCGCATTTGCATCGCCAGCGCCTTTGAGCCCATCGCGATCGCCGCGCGTTCATCCTTGAGGCCATAAAAATTCACGCCGAGCAGGACGGTCCCCTCCGCGTTCCATCGCTCGCGGTATTCCTCGCGATAGGCGCGCATCAGGCTTTCACACAGCTCGATTGGCGTGCCGAGATAGGCGGGAATCAATATACCGAAGCGACTCGCGACGGCTTCACTGACTGACGAGGGGCTGACCGACACCGCGAAGAAAACCGGCGGCGGCTTCTGGATGAATTGCGGCATCAGCTCGAAATCGCGCATTTTCCAGAATCGGCCCTCGATCGTATGGCGGCCCGCGGGGTGATCGAGGATGGCGCGGACCACACGGCAGAATTCTGATGCGCGTTCCTTCGATTCGTTCTGTTCGAAGCCCAGCCGCTCGTAGAGCCATGGATGGCCGCGACCGAGGCCCAGCATCACGCGTCCCTCGCTCAACACGTCGGCGGCGGCGAAGTCGGAAAGCGCGATCGCAGGATGATGAAACGGCGCGATTGTGATCGCAGTCAGGATCTTGATCCGCTCCGTGCGCGGCGCCTGGGCCAGGAACAACGCGAGCGGATCGGGCATCACCGAAAAGGTCGAATCAGGATGGTCGAGGCCGTAGCTCTGGGTGGTTGAAAAGAAGTCGAAACCGAGATGATCGGCAATCACGATCTGTTCGCCAAGCTCGCGATAGTAGGAGTGCGGATTGCGGCCGGGCGTCAGCGAGCCCTCGGTAAATAGTCCAATCATCGAAAGTCGAGCCTGGTGTAACGGTATGCAGCCCAACATGCGACGGGCGCCCTCGACAGGCGCCCGTCACACGGATTTTTCTTGCCGGATGATCAGAAAATCGGCATCCGCTTATCGAGTTCGGCCCAGCGCTGGCCGGCGATGCGCGCGCCCTCGCGAATGTCCTCGGGCATCACGTGATAGGGCGGGCGGCACGGCCCGACCTTCATCCAGCCCGCCGCCTGCATCCGCTCCTTCTCGATGCCGATGTTGTACATCGAGAATTCCTTGAAGCTGCCATGCGGAAAGAGGGTTTGTACGGTCTTGCCCATCTCGTCGTTGATCTTCTTGGCGCGGCTCCAGTCGCCGGTCTGGCGCGCCTTGGCCACCTCGTCGCGCAGCGCGATGGTCGGCTTGGGGCCGCAAACCGCGCCGCTGCTCCAGAAGGCGGTAACGAATTCGTCGACCCGTGCGCCGGCATAGTAGTCGAGCTCGATCGGCATCAGGCGCACCCGCCGTTTCGAAAGGTCGATATTCTGCAGCAGGCCGGCGACGCCGATGTACTTGCACGAGACGACCTGCGGAATCTCGCCAATCTGCGCCCAGAAGGCGTGCGGAAAATCGAACTTGAAGGCTTCGGGATTCGCGTAGACGCAGATCGCCATGTTGGGGCAAGCCTCGGCCACGTCCTTGTAGAAGCGCACCGCGGTCGCAACGCTCGGCGCGCACCACATCGGGATGCCGAGCATCGTGCCGTCCGCGCCGAGATCGGCCGCATACCGGGTCAGCGCGATGGTGTCGCGGGTGTTGAGCGTGGTGGTGCCGACGAAGCACGGGATGCGTCCGCGAACCGACTCGACCAGCGTCGCCATGAAGCGCTTCTTCTCGTCGAGCGTCAGCGTCGCGCCCTCGCCGAACGTGCCCATCGACAGCAGGCCGTCGATTCCGGCGCGAATCAGTCCCTCAATCGCGCGGGAAGTTTCATCCAAATCGAGCGTGTCGGTCATCCGCCAATCTTCGGCGCCCTCCTTGGCCGTGGTCGGCAAAATCACCCACGCCCCGTTTATATCTTTGGCCGTCAACAACTCGCGCTTGGTTGGCATAGACGCCTCCTGTTTAAATTTTTATTAACCGGCAGAGCTTTTGCTTTCACTCGAAGAACTGCGCAGAAGTTCCTCGAGCATCTCGAGTCGGTCATTACCCCAAAAGAGTTCGCCGTCGACGAGGAAGCTTGGAACGCCAAAGACGCCGCGCTCGGACGCCTCGGCGATTTCGCGCTCGGCTTCTTTGCGGACTTCCTCGGAATCGATCGCGTTGATGAAGGCGTCGGCGGAAAACCCCGCCTCGGGAGCCAACTCCCGCAGCATCGCCTCGTTCATCTCGAGGCCTTCGCCCCAGATTTTCCGAAAAGCGGCGGCCATGTACTTGAGTTCGCTGCCGCGGCGGCGCGCGACGATGAAGCCGCGGCCGATGCGCGGCGGAATCGTATGGTCCATGTGCGACACGCTCTCGGGTGAGACCAGCGGTACGCCATAGCGGCGCGCCCATCGAGCGAGGTCGGCGCGGAGATAGCGATACTTCGGAGGCAGCGCATGATTGGGACGTCCGGTGGTTCCGGCGTTGGCTTTGATCACCTGGTTATCGACCACGTGATAGACGACATTCGAGTGATTGCGTTCGGCGAGCGGACCGATCTGAACGCTGGCGAGGTATGAATACGGGCTGAAGAAATCGAAATAGAAATGGATCTGCGTCATGATCGTCCCCGTCGCCGCCGGCCTTCTGTCCTATGGATGCAGTGCCTTACGGGTGCACCGCGGCATTCGGATCGCGCAAATACTCCTCGAGGAAATCGATCCGGTCATTGCCCCAGAAAAGCTGATCCCCGGCGATAAAGGTCGGCACGCCGAAGACTCCGCGCGCCTGCGCCGCCTGATTCTCGCGGGCGTACTCGGCGATCGTATCAGGAGCATCGGCCCCTGCGGCCAACTCGGTGGGATCGAGGCCGGCTTTCGCCGCCACCTCCTTGAGTACCGCGTCGTTCGGTTCACGTCCTGATGCCCATAGCGAGGAGAAAGCAGCGTTCATATAGGGTTCGGCTGCGCCGCGCCGCGCGGCGCAGATGAAGCCACGGTTAAGCCGGGCGGCGGCCTTGAGATCGAAATGAGCGATGGTCTCCGGGAAGACTAGCGGGGCATTGTATCGCGATGCCCATCGAGCCAGATCAGCCTTCAGGTAGCGCAACTTTTTCGGCAGCAGATGGGGGGCCGGACGGGTATTGCCAATTGCCTCTTTGGCCGCTTCGAGCTCGATGGCGTGAAAGGCCAGCTCAGCGCCGAATTCGTTGCGCAGGCGCGCCAGCCTGAATGTGGCCAGATAGCTGTAGGGGCTCAGGAAATCAAAGTAAAAGTCGACCTTCGCCATCTTGTCCGCCAGTCCCCTCCGGTTACGAGGCAGAGACTAGCACGAAACGAACTCAAGCGGGCAGCGCACGATGCGACCGTAACTAGGCTTGGGCTTGGTTGACGCGGCCGACGATAACCTCATCGATCAGGCCGTACTCAACCGCCTGCGCCGGCGTCATGAAAGTATCGCGATCGGTATCGCGCTCGACGCGCTTTACGCTCTGGCCGGTATGATGCGCGAGGATATCGTTCAGGACTTCGCGGAGCCGGAGTGCCTCGCGGGCTTGTATGTCGATATCCGCAGCCTGGCCCTCGAAGCCGCCGGAAAGCTGATGAATCATCATACGCGCATGCGGGAGCGCATAGCGGCGCGTCTTGGCTCCGGCCGTCAGCAGCACTGCACCCATGCTCGCCGCCTGCCCGACGCAAAGCGTCGAAACCGGCGGCTTGATGAACTGCATCGTGTCATATATCGCGAGCCCGGCAGTGACCGATCCGCCCGGCGAATTGATGTACATGCTGATCTCTTTTTCGGGATCTTCCGATTCGAGAAACAGCAACTGCGCCGTTACCAGGTTGGCCAGGTCATCGCTGATCGGACCGCCCACAAAGATGATCCGGTCCTTCAGCAGCCGTGAGTAGATGTCATACGAACGCTCGCCGCGACCCGTCTGCTCGACAACGTAAGGAATCAAAACACTCATATCAATAAAATACTCCAGGCTGCGCGGTTGATCGAGGCGATCAGATAAGTTTCGAAAATCGTCCAGTTTTTAATTTTGATTTGGCCGCTTAGTAACATTTCCGTAACAAAACTTTCTTAATTTGGGGCTGCCCGTCCATTACCATGAAGGCTGCCAGATCAACGCATACCAACACGGCATATTGAGGACAGGTGCGTTTGGCGGATCTTTTCGAAGCGGCGGCGGGAACGGCGGCGCTGGAGCGACGCGAGGCGCGCCGGAAGCTCGGCTTCCGGATGCGTGGATTTGGCGATCGTTTTTTCGGGGTCCTGACGCTCGGACTCGGACTGCTGATCCTTTCGATTTTATGCGGACTCGCGCTGGCGCTGATATTAGGATCAGCGGCGTCGATCCAGAAATTCGGGCTGCGGTTCATCATCAGCACCGATTGGGATCCCGCCAATGATGTCTACGGCGCCCTGCCGTTCATCTATGGAACTGTGGTCTCGTCACTGATTGCGCTGCTTATCGCGGCGCCATTGAGCGTTGGGACGGCACTTTACCTGAGCGAGACGGCCCCCGAATGGCTTAGCCGACGGGTCGGCTTCATGGTCGAACTACTGGCTGCGATTCCGAGCGTCGTCTACGGACTGTGGGGCATCTTCGTGCTGGGTCCATGGCTGCGCGATTATGTCGAACCCGTGCTGGGCGAAGGGTTGGGCTTCTTGCCGTTGTTCACGGGTCCGCGCATCTCCGTAAGTATGCTCTGCGCAGGTGTGCTACTTGCGATCATGGTTCTACCGTACATCGCGTCGGTCTGTACCGATGTATTCAGGGCCGTGCCGCGCACGCAGCGCGAGGCCGCGCTGGCCCTGGGCGCGACACGCTGGGAGATGGTCCAAATAGCGGTTTTGCCGTACGGACGATCGGGCATAATCGGCGCGATCATCCTGGGTTTGGGACGCGCACTCGGCGAGACCATCGCGGTGGCGATGGTGATCGGCAATCGGCCGGAGATTTCGGCCTCACTATTCGCCCCTTCAGCGACGCTCGCCAGCGTCATCGCGAATGAATTCGCCGAGGCGACCTCGAGTCTATATCTGTCCTCGCTGATGGAGCTTGGCTTGGTGTTGCTCGCGGTCGGCCTGCTGCTGAACGTCGCGGCGCGAGTCCTGGTGCTCAACGCAAAACGTGGCGAAGGAGAGGCAAGGTGATCCCCTCGAACAGCGATGTCTCCCGGCAGTTCCGCCGCAAATTGAAAAGCGACCTGATGATCGGGATGACGGCGTTCGCGACGATGCTTGCGCTGGCGCCCCTTTTCCTGGTGCTCGGTTATCTCGTGAGCAAGGGTGCGAGCAGCCTGAATCTCGACTTCTTCATCCGAACGCCCAAACCGGTCGGGGAGCAGGGCGGTGGGATGGCTAATGCGATCGTCGGCACGTTCGAGCTGGTCGGGATCGCCTGCCTCGTCGGCATCCCGATCGGAATTGGCGCCGGGCTCTATCTCGCGGAGCATCCGCTGAGCACGCTGGGCCGCGCCATCCGCTTTGCCGCCGACATCACGATGGGGGTGCCGTCGATCGTGATCGGCATTTTCGCCTATGCGGTCGTGGTCAGGCCGATGCACGGGTTTTCGGCGCTGGCAGGCTCTTTCGCGCTGGCGGTCATCATGATTCCGCTGGTCACGCGCACGACCGAGGAGATGGTCAAGCTGGTGCCGCGCGAGTTGCGCGAGGCCGCGCTGGCGCTGGGCGTGCCGCGCTGGCGCACCAGCCTTTCGGTGGTGGTGCGCACCGCGATGGCGGGCATTGCGACCGGCGTGATCCTCGCCATCGCGCGCATCACGGGCGAGACCGCGCCGCTGCTGTTCACCGCCTTCGGCAATCAGTTCTGGTCGATTTCCGTGACCCATCCAATCGCGGCGCTGACCGTCCAGGTCTATGCGTTCGCGATTTCGCCGTTCGCCGACTGGCAGCGGCAGGCATGGGCCGGCGCCCTGGTGTTGACTTGTATCGTACTGACGCTCGAAATCGGCGTAAGATGGATGACGAGTGGCAGCGCGCGAGTGCCGCGCTAGTCAATTTTATGGCCGACAAACTCATCTGCCGTCATCTGAACGCCTATTACAACTATGGCCAGATCCAGGGACTGCGCAATGTCGATCTGAAGGTCGGCGCGAATCTCGTCACCGCAATCATCGGACCGTCGGGATGCGGCAAATCGACGTTGGTGCGATGCCTCAATCGGATGCATGAGGAGGTCCCGGGCGCGACTGTCGAAGGCCAGGTGCTGCTCGATGGCGAAGACATCTACGCCCCGGATATCGATCCGGCGCGCATCCGGCGCCGCATCGGGATGGTGTTTCAGAAGCCGGCGCCGTTTCCGACCATGACCATCGCCGAGAATGTCGCCGCCGGACTCAGGCTGAACAGCGCGCGGCTAAGCCGCGCGGAGCTCGATGAGATCGTCGAACGCAGCCTGAGCCACGCGGCGTTGTGGGACGAAGTGAAGGATCGCCTCGATGAACCCGGTGTCAGCCTTTCGGGAGGGCAGCAGCAGCGGCTGTGCGTGGCGCGCGCGCTTGCCGTCGAACCGGAAGTGTTGCTTATGGACGAACCGTGCTCGGCGCTCGATCCCATCTCGACCGCGCGCATCGAGGAGCTGCTGCTCGAGCTCAAGGAGAGTTATACGATCGTGATCGTCACGCACAACATGCAGCAGGCGGCGCGCACTTCCGACTACACCGCCTTCATGTACAACGGCGAGCTGGTCGAGTTCGGCGACACCCGGCAAATCTTCACCAACCCGTCGCGGCCCGAAACCGAGGATTATATTACCGGGCGCTTCGGTTAGAAGCGCCGGAGGCGGTATGAACATCACGCAACCTCAGCATACGAACCGGCAGTACGAGGAAGACCTGCGCGGCCTGCGCGCTGGCCTGATTAAGATGGGTGGGCTGGTTGAGAGCCAGATAGCCGAAGCGATCGAGGCGCTGGTCCAACGCGATTCGGCCCACGCCCGCGCCGTAATCGCGCGTGATGCCGAAGTCAATCGGATGGACATCGAGATCGACAACCGCTGCATCAACCTGCTCGCGCTGCATCAGCCGGCCGCGAGCGACCTGCGCTTCATCACGACCGGCCTCAAGATCACGACCGACCTCGAGCGCATCGGCGACAACGCGGTTAACATCTGCGAACGCGCGCTGGAACTCAACGAAGAGCCGCAGCTCAAGCCGTATATCGACATTCCACGGATGGCGTCGATCGCCCAATCTATGGTCAAGGACAGCCTTGACGCCTTCATGCGCAACGACACCAAGCTCGCGCAGCAGGTGATTGCGCGCGACGACGAAGTCGACAGACTCAACTACCAGATCTATCGCGAACTGCTGAGCTTCATGGCCGAGGACCCGCACAAAATCGGACTTGCGACCTGCGTTTTGTTCGTTTCGAAGTATCTGGAACGGATCGCAGATCACGCGACCAATATCGCCGAGATGGTGGTGTTCATGGTCGAGGGCAAGAACATCAAGCACATGGACCTCAAACACGAACAGTGATGGATCGGCAGATGAATCAACCGCAGCAGCAGGAGACGCGGGCCCCGGTCAATCATCGGATCCTGGTGGTTGAGGACGAAGGGGAAATCCGGCAGTTGATCCGCTACAACCTCGAACGCGAGGGCTTCACCGTCGAGGAGGCGGCCGACGGCGCGGCGGCCCTGGCGCGCATTCGGCGCCGCGCGCCCGACCTGATCGTGCTCGACCTGATGCTACCCGGGATGCCCGGGCTCGAGCTGTGCCGGCAGGTACGCGCTGATCCGGAAATCGCGAGTCTGCCGATCCTGGTGGTGACCGCGCGCGGTTCGGAGGTCGATCGCGTCATCGGCCTGGAGATGGGCGCCGATGACTACGTCGTCAAGCCGTTCTCGCCGCGCGAACTCGTCGCGCGCGTGCGTGCGCTGCTGCGCCGCGCGGGGCACGCGACCGAACCAACCAGCGACGGACTTTATGAGCGCGGACGTCTCCGGATCGATTTCGATACCTACCAGGTCTGGGTCGAAGGCGAGCGCAAAGCGCTGGCGCTCCGCGAGTTCGAACTGCTGCGTTTCTTCGTGCAGCATCCCATGCGTGTCTACACGCGCGAGCAGCTACTCGACATGGTTTGGGGGCGCGACACCTTCGTTGAGCCGCGCACAGTCGATGTTCACGTGCGGCGTTTGCGCCAGCATATCGAACGCGACGACGCCAATCCGCGGCTGATCCTTACCGTCCGGAGCGTCGGTTATCGTTTCGACCCGAGCGCGCTTGACTAGAACGCTAAAGCTACGCCTCGCCGCCGTCATCCTGCTTGCGATCGCTCCGCCGGCCGCCGTGCTGATAGTAGTCGCGGCGACCCAGCCCGGCTATTGGCCGTGGGTTACGATCGCGCTCGTGGCGGGGAGCGTGGGCGCGATTCTCACGGCCGGCACGATCATCGGCCTGGCGACGCGCAGCGCACAGCGGATCGGCGCAATCGCGTCGGCGCTAGCCGGCCGCCGCCCACCCGCCCATTTCACTTCGGACTCGCGCGACGCGATCGGCCGCGCGGAGCATCTGTTGCTCGAAGCTGCCGATTCGGTAATCGCTGACCTGGCCCGGCTCTCGGAGGAAGCCGACGAATTCGACGCGATCCTGCGCGGCATGAGCGAGGCGGTGGTGGTCACGGCGGCAAACGGCGCGGTGGTGCTGCTCAATGGCGCGGCGGTCAGGATGTTTGCGCTGAGCGAGGGGACCGACTACCGCGGACGCGACTTTGTCGAACTATGCCGCGATCCGCGGCTGCAGGAATTCGTCGCCCGCGCGATGAGCTCGAGCGGCGGACCGTCAGCGGCAAACGGACAGCCGATGCCGGCCGCGGAGATCACCATCCAGACCCCCGCTCCGCGGCACTTGAGCGCGAGCGCCGCTCCGCTGCATCCCGCGCGGCCTGGAGCCGCAGCCTGGGTCTTCGTCTTTTATGACATTACGCAGCTCAAGTCCTACGAGACGGTGCGATCGGATTTCATCGCAAATCTGACCCATGAATTACGCACGCCGCTGAGCGCGCTTTGCGGGTATGCGGAGACTCTGATGGGCGGCGTGGAGGATGCCGAAACGCGACAGCGCTTCCTTGGTATTATCGAACGCCAGGCGCGGCGTCTTTCGCGGCTCCTCGACGATCTCATCTCGCTGTCCGATCTCGAACGCGGCTTTGCGGCGCTCAAGCTCGAAGCGCTCGAGCCGCGACGCGCGATCGCTGAGGCAGTTGACGTGATGCAGGAGCAGGCGCATCGGCAGGGCGTCACCCTGGCGATGAAGTGTCCGGAAGGATTGCCCACGATTTCCGCCGATCGCGATCGCGTGCAGCAGGTGATGCTCAACCTGATCGACAACGCCATCAAGTATACGCCGCGCGGCGGCAGCGTGACGGTCGAAGCGCGCGGGTTGACTGATACCCTCGATGGCAGGACGCAGCCCGGCGTCGAGTTCATCGTTGCGGACACCGGCGACGGCATCCCGGCCGCCGATATCCCGCGACTCACTGAGCGCTTCTATCGCGTAGACCGCGCGCGTTCGCGCGAACTCGGCGGGACCGGTTTGGGTCTCGCGATCGTGAAGCACATCGTGCAGCTTCACCACGGCCGTCTCAGGATCGAGAGCCGGCTGCGCGAGGGCACGACGGTCACGGTCTGGCTGCCCGCCATCGAATCACAGCCGGCCGCTTAATGCGCGGACGGGGAGCGGTGGACCGTTCTTGAAACCGAATCGCCGTTATGAAAAGTCTTTTGGTTCCGGCGCGCGCCGTTAGCTCAGCGGATTAGAGCGGCAGACTACGGATCTGTAGGTCGGGGGTTCAAATCCCTCACGGCGCGCCAGCTTTCCCTTCGACAGCCGCGGTTTTGAATCCAACTTCGAAAAGGCAGGCAACTGATCGCGAGGAATGCGGCAGTCGCCGATTCGCCGGAAAGGAATAGCTCGGCTGAGGGTAGCGCCGGCAGGCCGCGACCTCGATTTTCGGGGCCGGCAAGGTTTGGCGGGTGGTTTACTCTACGCCTGCGGCTCCACAAGTCCGCGCAGGCAGCTCAGCGACGCACGGTACCGACGTTACGAACCAGCGCGGGCTTGAAGCGCAGACGGCGGCTCGGTCTCGCCTCTAGCCCTCACGTCGGGTAAAAGTTAAGGCGCGATGGCGGCGGTTGGGGTTCTTCAGGCGCAGGTGGTTCCAGTGCGTCCCCCTCTGAAATGGGCGGGAGGCAAACGCTGGCTCGTTCCGCATTTGGCCGAGCTATGGGAACCGCATGATCGTCGGCGCCTAGTCGAGCCGTTTTGCGGCGGCCTCGCCGTCGCCCTCAGCTTGCGCCCAAAGCGCGCACTTTTGAACGACATCAATCCCCACGCGGTTCATTTCTATTCATGGTTGAAGCGCGGTTTGAAAGTAGATGACGCGCTGGAGTTTGCAAACCGCAAGGCTCTTTACTACGAGCATCGAAAGCGCTTCAACGCACTCATCTCGAATGGCGGTGCCGAGTCGGCGGAGGCGGCGGCGCTTTTCTACTATCTGAACCGCACCTGCTACAACGGGCTTTGCCGCTTCAATTCGAGTGGACAGTTCAACGTTCCGTTTGGTAGTTACAAGCGAATCAACTACAAGCGCGACTTTAGCGATTACCGTCGCATTTTCAGTGAATGGGGATTCTCGATTGGTGATTTCCAGCAGGTCGCGGTCGAATCCGGAGACTTTCTGTACGCCGATCCGCCTTATGACGTGGAGTTTAGGTCGTACTCAAAAGAGGGCTTTAGTTGGGACGATCAAGTCCGGCTGGCAGAGTGGCTGGCAAAACACCGAGGGCCGACGGTCGTGTCAAACCAGGCTACCGATCGGATAATCCGCCTTTACAAGAAGCTCGATTTCAGACTCCGCCTGATCGACGCGCCGCGCATGATCAACTGCACGGGGGATCGATCGCCGGCGAAAGAAATGCTCGCGACCCGCGGTCTCGATTAACGCCGTGGGGCGTAACACCAATACCGGAGCCGTGCTTGAGAGCATGGTGCTGCCAGCGCTCAAACGTGGTGGCTACTCGTGCCGCAAGCAAGTGATGGTCGGCTCCCGTCCAGGCGGAGGACGCCATAAGGTGGATCTGGTCGCCGAGAAATCCGGCCATGAGTTCCTGATCTCAATGAAATGGCAACAAAGCTCGGGCACCGCTGAACAGAAAGTGCCGTTCGAGATCATCTGCCTAGCGGAAGCCGTAAAGGCGACTCCGAACTACAAACGCGGCTATGTGGTGCTCGGTGGACCCGGCTGGACGCTCCGGGATTATTACGTCGACAACATTCAGAAACACCTCGTCGGCACAGAGGCAGTGAGGGTGCTGTCGCTTGAGGCTTTTGTAGCACTCGCGAACGAAGGGAAACTCTGACGAAAGTCTGGAGGTCTCTTCGCGCTCTCTTAATTGGTGTCGCGAAAATATATCTTGCCGGCCAGCGTGATTCCGCGCTGCGGAAACGTCGGATCAGAGCGGATTCCGATCCAGCGGTCTTGTCGCTCGATGACAACCTTCTTCCACACGTTGCCGAAGAACATTCCGGCGAGGTCCTCATTGCAACCGCACGCATCGTAGATCGGCTGGAACACGGTGCCTCTCCAATCGCCCCTTATACCGGTGTTAGGGTTCGTCCGACCGCCTTCTATCGACGTATTGGTGATGGAGCCCCAGTTTGGATCCGGCGACGCGATGAGCGCATCAAGACGTCGCCTAATCTCGTCTTCGATTGCGGTTCTCTCTGAAACCGGAATCGAAAGCCACACGCGGTCGAAGTCGCGCTTGTGGCTTAGACTTAACACTTCGTAGACGCTGCCATCCTCTCCGATTTCCCGCAGTGCCACCTTTTCAACTCCCGGGTCTAAACTGTCGCCTCGATATGCTCATATGATTCATCGCGGCTTTCCAACCTTACGCAAGTCGAGCCAGCAAGTTCGATGCGATCCCGCGAGGCGCGGAATCCGCGCGTCTGGCGATTCGAAAAGCATCTGGTCTCTGCGCGAGCACGCACTCTGGCCGGCTATCTTCGAGTACCTTGCCACTGGTAACGCCGGGCTGGATCGGGGTCTTCGGCGTCTACGTAGTGCCTGCAGTGCTCGTTTCCGTCCTCGTCCAACCCCCCGTTCTCATCGAAGCCGAAAAATTCGCATTCCTTCGGAAGATAATCGCCCATGGTGCCCGAGGCTTCGGAATTCGCAACGATGCTGAAATGATGCTCTTCGTAGCTGTGGCCGCAGAGACAGACACCGGAATAGATGAGCTTTCTGAAATGGGACATTGTTTCAGACACTGCCCTACCGGCGAGTCCGCCCGCCTCAACATTGGCTGGTTCTGGAGCGCTTTCGCAACCGGCACCAAAACCAGCACCTGACGATAACCGGAAAATCGGGAATCGTGTAACCCCTGATTTTATTGGTGGGCGGTGCTGGTTTCGAACCAGCGACCCCCGGCTTGTAAGGCCGATGCTCTACCGCTGAGCTAACCGCCCGTTCGGAGCGCGCGACCGGCGCGTAAAAGACGGACCGATTGCTCCACGGCTCAGGCCGCCGAAGGAGGATTCCCGGAACTACCCTGCTGTGAGGAGTCGTTGAGCGAGTCGCGGAGCTGCTTGCCGGCACGGAACTTGGCCGACCGGCTCGCCGAAATCGCAATTGGCTCGCCGGTCTTCGGGTTGCGCCCGGTACGGGCCTGGCGGACCGAAACCGAGAAGGTCCCGAAGCCCGAGATGTTTACACGTTCGCCCTGCTGCAGCGCCGCGATGATGTCATCGAGGAGGATGTTGATCGCTTTCTCGGCGTCGGCCTTGTTAAGTACCCCCGGGAGCTTGTTGGCCAGTCCCTCAATTAATTCGGCCTTCGTCATCTTGAATTTATCTCCGCCAGCTAGTTAGGGCGACATCCGCTCCGGTGTCAAGAGCCGGCGGAGGCCAATTTCCGCCTTGTTCCGCCAGCCTTTTGTTCAGGAAAGGTTTGACGGAACGGGCGAATCGTCTTCATGATCGTCATCGACCGGCGGTTTCTCCAGCTCTTCCGTGAAAGCCTCTTCCGCGGTCGCCGCCTGCTTGAAGAACGCATCGGGATCCGACAGCACCAAGGCATGGCGCAACACCTGGTCCATATGCTCGACCTGGATGAGCGTGACGTTCTTCAGGATTTGCGGTGCGATCTCCTCGATATCCTTCTCGTTCTCCTTCGGAATCAGCACCGTGCGGATGCCGCCACGATGCGCCGCGAGCACCTTTTCCTTGAGACCGCCGATAGGAAGCACGCGGCCGCGGAGCGTAATCTCGCCGGTCATCGCGACGTCGTTGCGGACCGACACCCGGCATAGCGCCGAGACCAGCGCGGTTGCCAGCGTGATGCCCGCCGACGGGCCGTCCTTCGGGATCGAGCCCTCGGGAATGTGCAGATGGATGTCGATCTTCTGGTAGAAATTGGGCTTGAGGCCCAGCGCCGTGGCGCGCGACCGCACGTATGACAACGCAGCCTGCGCGCTCTCCTGCATCACGTCGCCCAACTGGCCGGTCACCGTCATCTTGCCGCGTCCCGGTAAAATCGTGACCTCGACCGTGAGCAGCTCGCCGCCCAGCTCGGTCCATGCAAGCCCGGTCGCGACGCCGACCTGCGGCTCAACCTCAGCCTGGCCATAGCGATGGCGCGGCGGGCCGAGATATTTCGCAAGGCTCGAACTGGAAACCTTCACGCTTGCGTTGCGATCGTTCTTGACGACCTCGACCGCGACTTTGCGGCAAACCGAGGCGATCTCGCGCTCCAGGTTGCGAACTCCCGCTTCGCGCGTATAGCGGCGGATGATGCCGAGCAGGGCGGCATCCGAAAAATCGATGTTCTCGGGCTTGAGCCCGTTGGCTTCGCGCTGCTTACGCACCAGGTACTTGCGCGCAATGTTCAGCTTCTCGTTCTCGGTGTAGCCCGGAATACGGATGATCTCCATCCGATCCTGCAGCGGCCGCGGGATACGCTCCAGCGTGTTCGCTGTTGTGATGAACATCACCTTCGAGAGGTCATAGTCGCAATCGAGATAGTGGTCGTTGAAGGTGTTGTTCTGTTCCGGATCGAGCACCTCGAGCAGTGCCGACGACGGGTCGCCGCGGAAATCGGTCGACATCTTGTCGACTTCGTCCAACAACAGGACCGGATTACCCGAGCCCGCGCGGCGCATCGATTGGATCACCTTGCCCGGCAGCGCGCCGATGTAAGTTCGGCGATGGCCGCGGATTTCGGCCTCGTCGCGCACGCCGCCGAGCGAGACCCGCACGAACTTGCGGCCGGTCGCCCGCGCGATCGATTTACCGAGCGAGGTTTTGCCGACGCCCGGAGGTCCGACGAGGCACAGGATCGGGCCCTTGAGCTGGCCAACCAGCGTTTGCACAGCCAGGTACTCGAGAATCCGCTGCTTGACCTTCTCGAGGCCGTAATGATCTTCCTCGAGGACACGCTCGGCTTCCTTGATGTCGAGCTTGTCTTCCGTGTACTCGAACCAGGGGAGGGCGAGGAACCAGTCTAGATAGTTGCGGACGACAGTCGCCTCGGCCGACATCGGCGACATCATCTTGAGCTTCTTGATCTCGCGTTCGCACTTCTCACGCGCCTCGGCCGGCATCTTCTTCTGGCGCAGCTTCTCCTCGAGCTCCTGGATCTCGTTTTTGAACTCGTCCTTCTCGCCGAGTTCCTTCTGGATCGCGCGCATCTGCTCGTTGAGGTAATACTCCTTCTGGGTCTTCTCCATCTGCTTCTTGACCCGCGAGCGGATGCGTTTCTCGACCTCCAGGATTTCGAGCTCAGAGCGCATGTAGCCGAGGATCTTCTCCAACCGCTCGGCCGGATTGATGCACTCGAGCAGCGCCTGCTTGTCTTCGAGCTTGATGCCGAGATGGCCAACCAGCTTGTCAGCCAGGTAGGCGGGATCGTCGACCGCGGCGATCGAGGTCACTATCTCGGGCGGAATCTTCTTGTTGAGCCGCACGTAGTTGTCGAAGGTCGAGTTGACGGTGCGGACCAGCGCTTCGACCTCGGGCGTGCGATCGCAGACCTCGTCGATCTCTTCAGCTTCGACCTGAAAATAATCCTGCTCGGCGACGTATTTCAGGATACGTGCGCGCTTCTTGCCCTCGAGCAGCGCCTTGACGGTGCCATCAGGCAGGCGCAGGAGCTGCACCACGACGCCGAGCGTGCCGATAGAGTAGATGTCCGAGGGGGAGGGGTCCGCGATGCGCGCATCCTTCTGCGCCACCAGCAGGATCGGCTTCTTGGCGGCTTCCGCCGCTTCCAGCGCCTTGATCGACTTCTGGCGGCCGACGAAGATCGGGTAGACTTCGTGCGGGAAAACTATCAGTTCGCGCAACGGCAGCAACGGCGTCAATTCGGCCGCCCCGCCATCGCGATTGTCTTTCTTGTCGTTACGAAAAAGCATCTGCGTGATCCGAACCTTATCCCCTAAGCGGTCTCAGCGGTTTTCTGATAGACGAGCAGCGGCTGCTCCTTCTGCGTGACGACCTCTTCCGAGATCAGCACCTCCTTGATGTTGGGTTGCGACGGAATTTCGTACATCAGATCCACCATGATGCTTTCCATTATAGCGCGAAGTCCGCGCGCGCCCGACTTGCGCTTGAGCGCCTCGCGCGCAATCGCCTTGAGCGAGCCCGGCGTGAACTTCAGGTGGACGTTCTCCATGTCGAACAGCTTCTGATACTGCCGCACCAGTGCGTTCTTCGGCTCCGTCAGGATCCGCACCAGCGCGTCCTCGTCGAGCTCGCCCAAGGTCGCGATCACCGGCAGCCGGCCGACGAACTCCGGAATCAGACCGAACTTCAACAAGTCCTCGGGCTGCACCTCGTTCAGAAGCTCAGAGACGGTCTTGGGATCTCGATGAGTCAGGTCGGCCCGAAAGCCCATGGTCTTGCCCGCGATGCGTCGCCTAATGATGTCGTCGAGACCGACGAACGCTCCGCCGCAGATGAACAGGATGTTGGTCGTATCAACCTGCAGGAATTCCTGCTGCGGATGCTTGCGGCCGCCCTTGGGCGGGACGCTCGCCATCGTGCCTTCGATGATCTTAAGCAGCGCCTGCTGGACGCCTTCGCCCGAAACGTCGCGCGTGATCGATGGGTTATCGCCCTTGCGCGCGATTTTGTCGATTTCGTCGATGTAGACGATCCCGCGCTGGCATCGCTCGATGTCGTAGTCGGCGTTCTGGAGCAGCGACAGGATGATGTTCTCGACATCCTCGCCGACGTAGCCGGCCTCCGTAAGCGAGGTCGCATCGGCAATCGTGAACGGCACCTGCAGAAAGCGGGCCAGGGTCTGCGCGAGCAGCGTCTTGCCGACGCCGGTCGGGCCGATCAGCAGGATATTCGATTTCTGCAGTTCGACATCGCCGGTTACCATCTGCGAGTCGATGCGCTTGTAATGATTGTGAACGGCGACCGAGAGGATCTTCTTGGCGCGTTCCTGACCGATCACATACTGATCGAGGACGCGTTTGATCTCGGCCGGTTTTGGTACGGCCGAGGTCTGGCTGAAGGCCTCGTCGCCGTCGGCTTCCTCCGCGATGATGTCGTTACACAGGTCGATGCACTCGTCGCAGATGTAAACCGTCGGGCCCGCGATAAGCTTGCGGACTTCGTCCTGGCTCTTGCCGCAGAACGAGCAGACCAGGTTGCCCGAACGGTCGTCATGCTTTGCCATACTGCCTCCTGCGCTTCACTTGGAGGGCCCCCGGCTAACGATTACCTCATCAATCAAACCGTATTCAACCGCTAGCGTGGGCGTCATGAACATGTCGCGATCGGTATCTTTCTCGATCTTGCGCAGGCTCTGCCCGCTGTGTCGCGCGATAATGTTGTTGATCTCCTCACGCACGCGCAGAATCTCGCGCGCCTGGATGTCGATATCAGTCGCCTGCCCCTGCGCGCCGCCGAGCGGCTGATGAATCATGATCCGCGAGTGCGGCAGCGCGTGACGCCGTCCCGGCGCGCCCGCCGCCAGCAACACCGCCGCCATGCTGGCCGCCTGACCGAGGCATAGCGTCGAGACCGGCGGCTTGATGAACTGCATGGTGTCGTATACCGCGAGCCCGGCCGTCACTGCGCCACCGGGGCTGTTGATATACAGGCTGATTTCCTTCTCCGGATCCTCGGATTCGAGAAACAGAAGCTGCGCGATAATGAGATTGGCGATATCGTCGTTGATCTCGGTGCCGAGCATTACGATGCGGTCCTTGAGCAGGCGCGAGTAGATGTCGTAAGCCCGCTCGCCCCGGCCGGTCTGCTCGATTACAATCGGTACCAGCCCGCTCATAATTCCCCGGCGTCGGGATCAAAAAAACCCCGCCAACCGCGACCTCATACATGAATTGTATCGGCTGAGAAAAAGGTGGGCAACTCGATTCTACGCGAGTTATTCGCTCGATGCGGACGCGGCGCTTTCGCCTGCCGCCTGATTCTCGATTTGCGCCCGATTCATCACGAGATCGATCGCCTTCTCGCGACGCATGGCATCGCGCAATTCTGCGCGCCGCTCCTCTTCGCCATAGAACTGCGCGACCCGCTCGCGATCGCGGCCCGCTTCGCGCACCATCCGCGCGATCCGCTCTGCTACATCTTCCTCGCTGACCGTGACATTCTCCTGGTTCGCAATCGCGTCAACCAGCAGCATCGTGCGGGCGCGCTTCTCGGCACGCGTCCGCAGTTCGCCTGCGTTCTCATGAGCGCGAGCGTGGGCCTGCTCATGCGGTACGCCGCTGGCTTCGAGCGTTGCGGCAAGCTCGGCCTCGAGCGCCCGCTGCTCGCGATCGATAAGGGATTCGGGAACGTCGAAGGGGTTGCGCTCGATGATCAGGTCGAGCAGTCCCTGGCGGACACGATTCTCGGCCTCGCGTTCGGCCTGTTCGACAAGCTGGCTCTTCACCTTGGTGCGCAACTCGCCGAGGTCCTGGTAGCCCTGGTCTTTGGCGAATTCATCATCGATGGTCGGTAAATCGCGCCTGAAAATCTCCTTGACCGTCGCGTGCCATTCCACGCTCTTACCGGCGATCTCCTTTTCCGCGTAATCGGCCGGATAGTTGCGCGTGCGCGTCACAGCCCGGCCGACTTCGGCGCCGATGAGCACCTCATCGATACCGTGCGCAAGCGTCTTCGATGAAACCTCGAACAGTCGATCCTCGGCTTTGAGGCCGGGAAGCGATTTGCCATCGAGCTGTCCGTCAAGCTCGGCGAGCACGAAATCGCCCGACTCCACGGTTTTGCGGTCTTCCACCTTCTTTAGGGTCGCATGACGCTCGCGAATCCGTTCGAGGGCCGCTTCAACATCCGAGTCTGATATTTCAACTGCGGCCCGCGGGACTTTGAGACCCTCGTAGTCCTTAACCTGCAGCTCGGGCCGCACGTCGAAGACCGCGCTGAACCGGAGCGCCTTCGATAGATCGCTCTCCTCGGTGATGATCTCCGGTGCGACCATCGGCTTCAGGTTCTGCTCCTCGAGCGCCTTTTCCGTATATTCGCGGACCAGCCGCTGGATTACGTCGCTGCGCACCCGATCGCCGAAAAACCGTTCCAGGAGCTTCTGCGGCGCATGTCCAGGACGGAAGCCCTTGAGCTGCACGGTCCGCCGCAGTTCACCATAGGCTTTGTCGAGTTCGCGCTTAATCTCGACGGGTTCGAGTTCGACAGTAAGTTTGCGCCGGAGCGCGGAGGTATTCTCTACGTTAATGTTCATGATCAGCCGATTAAGTAAATAAACACATCGCGTTCCTGACAATCAATGCTCGAACCTCGCTCAAAGGCGTTCATCGATCTAAGTTGCGCGGGACCGATCGGGGTTGGCTGGACAATCGCGTGCTGAAAATCTAGGCTTTATCAGTTTACTGCTGGTAGATCTTTCCGGTAGGTGCGATTGCCGCTTGGGACGGCGATCGTGAACCCCGAAATCTGTCAGGAGACCGAGTTCATCCATCAGGAGATCGAATTTAGATGAGCGAAGCGAAAATCGTTCTACCCGCGCTTACCAACGTCCAGCTTTGGATTCTCTGGGCTGTTCTGATTTCAGCGGTGATCGCGCTCGGCTACGGGCTCGCGCTGGTCAGGATCGTGCTGCGCGCCGATGCCGGCGCCAAGTCGATGACCGATGTGGCCGACGCGGTTTACGAAGGCGCGATGGCCTACCTGCGGCGTCAGGTCAAAACCATGATCTGGTTCGTGGTCGGCATCGCGATCGCGCTGTTTCTCATGTATCGCCATGTCTACAGTGGATTGGAGCTCCCGATCGGCATCGCGGTCGCCTTCGTGATGGGCGTCAGCGCCTCGTACGGCGCGGGCTTCGTCGGGATGTGGCTCGCGGTCAAGGGCAACGTGCGGAGCGCAAACGCCGCGCTTACCTCGTTCAAGGACGCGATGGAACTCGCGTTCAAGGCCGGCGGCGTCTCCGGAATGTTCACGGTCGGTCTCGGCCTGCTCGGCGCGACGATCATCTTTCTCTACTTTCAGCAGGACGCGATGAAGGTCCTGGTCGGATTCGGTTTCGGCGGATCACTCGCTGCGCTCTTCATGCGCGTTGGCGGCGGGATCTATACCAAGGCGGCCGATGTCGGCGGCGACCTGGTCGGTAAGGTCGAGGCTGGTATTCCCGAGGACGATCCGCGCAACGCTGCCACGATCGCCGACAACGTCGGCGACAACGTCGGCGATTGCGCCGGGATGGCAGCCGACGTCTTCGAATCTTACGAAGTCACGCTGGTCGCGGCGATCATCCTCGCCGCGTACGCGGTAGGCGACAGCGCTTTCCTGAAGACCTACGGCGCGGCAGCCGGCGCATTCGCGATGAAGCTGATCATCTTCGCGCTTATACTGCGCGGGGTCGGCGTTTTCTCCTCGATCCTCGGCATCATGGCGGTCCGCGTGCCGGCGGGCAGCGCGATGCGCGACCCGATGCGCCCCATCAACATCGGTTACCTGACTTCGGCCGTCGCCTCCGTGATCGGCTTCTTCATCGTCAACTATTTCTACATGACCGACCCGCGCACCGGCGCCCCGGACTGGCGTTTCGGCGTTACCGCGAGCCTCGGCATCATCCTGGCGGTCGTGACGCTCTGGCTCACCAATTATTTCACGCATCCTGATCGCGGACCGGTCATCGAAACTGCCAACTCGGCTCGCACCGGCCCGGCGACGCTGATTCTCTCGGGCATGAGCGAGGGTCTCGAATCGTCAGTCTGGGCGCTGGTCGTGATCGTACTGGTGATCATCGGCGCGATGGTTATCTTCTCCGAGTCGCTGGCGCTCCAATTCTACGGCATCGCGCTCACCGGCCTTGGATTGCTGACCACTACCGGGTTCATCCTCGCGATGGACACCTACGGCCCGATCACCGACAACGCCCACGGTATTTTCGAGATGGGCGGAATCCATCAGGAGGAGGCGTCGCGCACGCTCTCGTGGATGGACGCAATCGGCAACACGACCAAGGCACTGACCAAGGGCCTCGCGATCGCCACCGCGGTCATCGCGGCGGTCTCGCTGTTCCGCTCGTTCATCGATGAGGCCCATCTCGGCCTGATGGGCGTGCAGGTGAATGCGCCGACCGTGTTCGTCGGGCTGCTGATCGGCGGCGCGGTGCCGTTCCTGTTCAGCTCGTTTGCGATCAAAGCGGTGAGCCGCGCGGCTTACCAGGTGGTCTTCGAGGTGCGGCGCCAGTTCCGCGAGCATCCGGGAATCATGGAAGGCAAGGAACTACCCGACTACGGCCGCTGCGTCGATATCGTCACCGCGACCGCGCAAAAAGAACTGCTGAGCCCGGCCATCCTGGCGGTCTTCACTCCCCTGCTGGTTGGCTTCGGCCTCGGCGCGGGCGCGCTCGGCGGGTTCCTCGCCGGCACGATCCTGACCGGTCAGTTGCTTGCCGTCTTCATGGCGAACGCAGGCGCCAACTGGGATAACGCGAAGAAGAAGGTCGAAGATGGCTTCCTCGGCGGCAAGGGCACCGAGGTCCACAAGGCGACGGTGGTCGGCGATACGGTCGGCGATCCGTTCAAGGACACCGCCGGCCCGGCGCTCAACCCGATGATCAAGGTCATGAACCTGGTCGGAATTCTCGCCGCGCCGTTCACCACCGTCGAGGTCGGCAACCTGACCTCCGGACGCCTCGGCGTGGTCATCCTCGCCATCGTGATGCTCTCGATCGCGGTGGTGCTGTCGAAGCGCGGCTCGATCGCGGAAGATCAGGGCCAGCGTGGCGCAGAAAAGAAAGCCGCCTGATCCTCTTTCGGCTGGTCGATGGCAAGCCCGGTATCCGTTTGGTTGAACACCGGGCTTGCCGCCCCCGCCGGCAACCTCGTCCCATCTTGAACCGCGCGTACGTGCGTGTAGATTGGGCATCTCGTTTTGAACGGTTATGCCACGGCCAAATCCGGGACCTTTCGAGCCGCTTGTCTACCTGATTCAATCGCCGGCGTTCTTCCGCGCCGTCGGGCTCGGAGGCTTAGCGCTGTTCACGGTGCTATCGCTGAGGATTGCGGCGGGGCATGGCCTCGGTTATTTCGCGCTGGGCCTGATTCTGTTTATCGCGACTTGGTATGACCAGACCATCGCGATCTGCCGCCGATGCCGGTTTTACGGCACGTGGCATTGCCTGGGGCAGGGGATGCTCGCCTCGCGGATGTTCACGCGGCTCGAGAATCCGCTCGACGACGCGCGCGTGTTCGTCCATTTCGCGCTTACCGCGTTGTTCCTTATTTATGGACTGTTCTGGCTCTGGCATTCGATCGCACTGGGAGTCCTCTTCACGCTCTGGCTCCCGATCGCCGGTTTGAGCGCGACCCGCCCCGGCGGGTTTTCATGGCGCGCGCGCCCGGTTGCTCGGTGATCGATGTAGAAAACGCGGGCTGTCGAACGCCGAATAAGCGCCGCAGTCTGCGTGCGCTCGATTTCGTCAATTTTTTTCAAGCCGACATTCAGACTGGCGTAGGTCCATTTCTCGCGGTCTATCTGCTCGCCACTCGCCACTGGGATCCCGGCCGTATCGGGATTGCGATGTCGGTCCAGGGTATCGCGACGATCGTCGGACAGACGCCCGCCGGCGCGCTGATCGACCGCACGCCGCTCAAGCGAACGCTCATCGTTCTTGCGAGCCTGATCATCGGAGGCGGCTCAATCGCGATGGTGCACGCGCACGGTTTGGCGCCAGTGATCGCCGTACAAGTCCTGATCGGATTGACCGCGGTGGTGGTGCCGGTAGCTATAGCCGCGATTACACGGGGACTGGTTGGCAACGACGATTTTGCTCCGCGCATGGGACGCAATGAGGCATTTAACCATGCCGGGAATGTGAGCGGCGCGTTGATGGCCGGGGTGCTCGGCCAGTGGTTTGCGCAAAGCGCGATTTTCTACTTTGCCGCCGCGATGGCGCTTGCGACCGCGATTGCCACTTTCGGCATCCGCGGTCGCGATATCGACCATCGGATGGCGCGCGAGGCGGCTGCAAATGGCGCCGAAAATCAACCGGCGAGCGCGCGCGCTCTGCTAGCCGATTATCGCATCGCAACGTTCGCCGGATGCGTCATCATGTTTCACTTCGCGAATGCCGCGATGCTGCCGCTGCTCGGCGAGCTGCTTGCGCGCCACGCGCCGCGCGACTCGTCGGCGTACATGTCCGCTTGCATCATCGTCGCGCAGCTCGTGATGGCGCCCGTGGCGCTTTTGGCCGGCCGGCTCGCCGCGACGGTTGGACGCAAGCGGACACTGCTGATCGGATTCGGCGTGCTGCCGTTGCGAGCGGCGCTTTACACCTCCACCAACGTTCCGTTTCTGCTGGTCGCCGTCCAGATTCTCGACGGGATCGGCGCTGGTATTTTCGGCGTGGTCTGGGTGATAGTGGTCGCAGACCTGGCGCGCGGCACCGGGCGTTTCAACCTGCTCCAGGGCGCGATCATGACCGGCGTCAGCGTCGGTGCGTCGCTGAGCAACTTGATGACCGGCTTCGTGGTTCGGCATTCGGGTTACAACGCCGGGTTCTTCCTGTTAGGAGCGATCGCGTTGGGCGCGTTTCTGATGCTGCTGTTCGCGATGCCTGAGACTTTGGAACGCGCCGCGCTTGAGCCGCTGTCCGCAGCGACATAAGCCGTGAACGCTCAGGACGGAAGCGAACACAATCAACGAGCAAAAGGAAAAGCGATGAGTTCCATGACAACCGAGCACCTGCTGGTCGAGCGGCGCGGCGGCGTTCTCTACCTGACGCTGAACCGGCCTGAGAAACTCAACGCGCTCAGCGAGCCGATGAGTGAGGCGTTGCTCGGCGAGCTGAGCGCAGCGGCGTCGGATTCCGAGGTCGGGGCGATCGTGCTGACCGGCGCCGGCCGCGGCTTCTGCGCCGGCGGCGATATCGGTGCGATGCGCTCGCGAAACGAGGGTGCAGAGGGACCACCGCCGACCATCGAATCGCGCGCGGCGCGGCTTCGCCGGATGGAAGAGGCGGCGTTACTGCTGCATGAGATGCCCAAGGTGACGATCGCCTCGATCAACGGACCGGCGGCGGGGGCGGGATTGGGACTTGCGCTTGCATGTGACCTCAGAATCGCCTCGGACACGGCGCGCTTCGCGACCGCATTTGCCAAAGTTGGATTTTCCGGTGATTTCGGCGGGACCTTCACGCTCACGCAACTCGTCGGACCGGCCAAGGCGCGCGAACTCTACCTGCTGGCCGACGTAATTACGTCCGAGGAGGCGCTGCGGCTCGGCATGATCAACTGGATGGTGCCGGCGGCCGAGCTGGCCGGCGAAACCGAAAGCCTCGCGCGCCGGATCGCGAGCGGACCCCGGATCGCGTACGCGTACATGAAGACCAATCTTAATCTGGCGATCAATTCCGACCTGCGCACGATTCTCGATCGCGAGGCGCTAACGCAAACGCTCTCCGGCCGCACCGAGGACCATCGCGAGGGCGTCAAGGCGTTCCTTGAAAAGCGCGAGCCAAAATTCCAGGGGCGGTGAAACGATCTTTGTCCTTAAACTTTCCCGAGCATCGAAAAATGTTGAAAACTCGCATCTGCGATCTGTTAGGAATCGAAACTCCGATCTTCTGCGCTGCGATGGGCGGGGTGGCGCTGGGTGAGCTGGCGGCCGCAGTGTCCGAGGCCGGCGCCCTCGGGTCGCTCTCCTCCGCCGGCTTCGGCGTCTCCGGGGTGCAGCATGAAATCGCCGAGGCGAAGCGGCTCACCCGCAAGCCGTTCGCGGTCGGTCTGCTGATTCCGCTGCTGCGCGAAGGCGTATTCGAAGCCGTGCTAGATGCGCGCGTGCCGGCGATCATCTTCTTCTGGGGCGATGCCGCCCCGTTCATCCCGCAATGCAAGGCCGCCGGCATCAAGACTATCGTGCAGGTTGGCTCCGCGGCCGAAGCTTTTCAGGCGAAAGCGGCCGGCGCCGATGTGATCATCGCGCAGGGCCTCGAGGCCGGCGGCCACGTCCGGGGAACCGTAACCACCTTCGTGCTGATTCCGGCAGTGCGCGATGCGATTGGCGATACACCGCTGATCGCGGCCGGCGGGATCGCCGATGGGCGCGGGCTCGCCGCCGCGATCGCGCTCGGCGCGGACGGCGCGATGTTCGGCACGCGGTTCATCGCGACGCGCGAATCGGCGGCCCATCCGATCTACAAGCGGCGGGTGACCGAGGCGCGCGAGGATCAGACGGTCTACACGATGCTGTTCGACATCGGATGGCCCGACGCGCCGCATCGTGTGCTTCCCAACCGTACGATTGAGGAATGGGAGCGGGCCGGGCGGCCCGAATCGGGCAAGCGGCCGGGCGAGGGCGAAGTGATCGGCCACAGCCGCCGCGGCGACCTCGAAATCCCGCTCGTGCGTTACGGTGTCCATAATCCGTCCGGGTTCGTCGAGGGCGACGTCGAAGGGATGGCGCTTTATGCGGGCCAATCCGCCGGACTGGTCAATGATCTGCTTCCGGCTGCTGAGGTCGTCCGCCGGATCGAGTCCGAGGCGCACGCCGCGATTGCTAATCGTCTCGCGCCGCTTGCGCGCTAGATCGCACGCAACTTTCGGATACGCGGTCTATCTGAAATAATTTCGCGAGTGGCGACGGAAGCTTCGACCGATCGGGTGATTGCGGCACTGAGCCGCATCAACTATCCCGGCTATCAGACCGACATCGTGAGCCTCGGGATCGTCGAGCAGGTGGCTGCGGCCGACAATGGCGGGGTCGTGCTGACACTTCGGCAGGCGACGGCGCACGAAGAAGTTATGCGTCAGATCGCGGGCGAGATTCATCGCGTGCTGACTCACGATCTCGGCATCAAGGCCGAGTTTCGGGTCCATCAGATTGCCGCCGAACTCGGCGCGGCGACGGGACGGGTCCGGATGGCGGATGCCGCCCACATTGTCGCGGTCGCAAGCGGCAAGGGCGGGGTGGGAAAATCGACAGTTGCCGCGAATCTTGCGGTCGCTCTCAACCGGCTCGGCTACAAGGTCGGCTTGCTCGATGCGGACATCTATGGACCGTCGGTGCCGATGATGTTCGGGATCGACAACGAGCGTCCGCAGGGAGCTGGCGGCCAGAGCTTCTATCCCATCGAGAAATACGGGATAAAGCTCATCTCGATCGGCTTCTTTGTGACCGACAAAACCCCGATTATCTGGCGCGGTCCGATGGTGATGGGTGCGGTGCGCCAGTTCATCAATGACACCGTATGGGGCGTGCTCGACTTCCTGGTCGTCGATCTGCCGCCCGGGACCGGCGATGCGCAGTTGACGCTGGCGCAACTGGTCTCGATCGACGGCGTTGTAATCGTCACCACGCCCCAAGAGGTCGCGACCGCCGATGCGCAGCGGGCGGTCCGGATGTTCCGGCAGGTGCATTGCCCGATTCTCGGGATCGTCGAGAACATGAGCGTCTTTATCTGTCCGGATTGCGGCGAGCCTGATGAAATTTTCGGCAGCGGTGGTGGACTTCGGATGGCGAAAGCCGAGCGCGTCCCGCTGCTGGCAGAGATCCCGATCTTTCCCGAGGTGCGTGAGGCATCCGATGCCGGTAAGCCGCTGACCCTCGCCCATCCGGAACATCCCGCGAGCGCGGCATTCGTCGAGCTTGCCCGCCGCGTCGCCGCGGGGATGCCGAACTAAAGGGTTTCCAAGATGGCAACGCTAATCACGGAGGAATGCATTAATTGCGGGGCGTGTGCGCGTGAATGCCCTAACACCGCGATCTATCCCGGCGGCGAGCAATGGACCCTCGACGGTAAGACCGGCGCGCCGCTGCGCGAGGATATCTACTACATTGTGCCCGAAAAGTGCACTGAGTGCGTCGGATTTCACGAGCGGGAAGAGTGCGCCGTGTTATGCCCGGTCGATTGCTGCATTCCCGACCCGAATATTCCGGAGAGCGAGGCGACGCTGATCGCGCGGGCCCGCCGATTGCATCCGGAAAAGGACTTCGGCGCTGAGTTT
Source organism: Pseudomonadota bacterium (assembly GCA_021324855.1). Taxonomy (GTDB): domain Bacteria; phylum Desulfobacterota; class Binatia; order Binatales; family Binataceae; genus JAJPIG01. The sequence continues at coordinate 67,526 of JAJPIG010000012.1, forward strand.
CCGTCGCGCTTTCGAAAAGCCTGAGCCGTTCAACTCTCGATGGCCTGTAACAACTTGCTTAGCGTCCCGTTACCTGTGCTTAAGAATTGCTACAACCGGTGTACTTTGGGCCCAGCCTCCGCTAATCTGCTCCGCTACATGCTGAATCCAAGCCCGAGCATGTTCGCTGGAGATGTGCGTTACCTCCGGGCGGCCAGTTGGTGAGGCAAATGGGGAAGATCCGGGTTGCGATCGCCGGCGTCGGAAATTGTGCATCGTCGCTACTTCAGGGCATCGAGTTCTATAAGCACGCTTCCGATATTGATCGGCAGAAACCAGTCGGTTTGATGCATTATGACCTCGGCGGTTACACGCCGGGCGAGGTCGAGGTCGTAGCGGCCTTCGATGTCGACGCGCGCAAGGTCGGCCAGCCGTTGGAGGTCGCAGTTTTCGCGCCGCCCAACAATACCATCACAATCTGGCGCGATTTGCCCCGCTACGGCGTCACAGTCGAGATGGGTGAGGTCCTCGACGGTATTGCGCCCCACATGGCGTCCTATCCGCCGGAACGCAGCTTCGTCGCGGCCAAAGAAAAGCCGGTAAATATCGAACAGCGCTTGCGAGACTCAGGAGCCGAGATCCTGCTCTGCTATCTGCCAGTCGGAAGCCAGAATGCGGTCGAGCGCTATGCCCGCGCCTGCCTGGAAACGGGCGTCAGCCTGATCAACTGCATGCCGGTCTTTATCGTCTCGGATGAAAAATGGGCGGTCCAGTTTGGCGAGCGCGGCATCCCGGTGATCGGCGACGACGTCAAGTCGCAGTTGGGCTCGACCATCCTCCATCGCGCAATAATGAAGCTCTTTGCCGATCGCGGCATCCGAGTGCGCCATACTTATCAGCTCAATACTGGCGGCAACACGGATTTCCTGAATATGCTCGATCGCACCCGATTGGGCTCCAAGCGCAAGTCCAAGACCGAGGCGGTCCAGAGCGTGATGCCCGAACGGCTGCCCGAACTCGACGTCCACATCGGACCATCCGACTACGTCGCCTGGCAAAACGACAACAAGGTCTGCTTCCTGCGGATCGAGGGTGAGGGCTTTGCCGGAATCCCGATCGAGCTGGAACTCAGGATGTCGGTGCAGGATTCGCCGAACTCGGGCGGCGTCGTGATTGATGCGATCCGATGCCTCAAGCTGGCGCGCGAGCGCAAGGTCGGCGGCCCGCTCTACTCGATCGCCGCCTATACGATGAAACACCCGCCGCGCCAGATGCCCGACGATCTCGCGCGCGACCGCGTCGAGAAGTTCATCAAGGGCGAACTCGAACGCTGATCGCAGCATCGGCGGGGGTGCTTCCGCCGTCGCCGTTCGAGCCATAAAATCGGTACGGTGTGGCCGTCCTCAAAGACAAGACCATTGTGCTCGGCGTAAGCGGCGGAATTGCCGCTTACAAATCCGCCGAGTTGGTCCGTTTGTTAGCGGCCCGCGGCGCGCATGTGCGCGTGATGATGACGCGTAATGCGACTGAGTTCATCACACCGCTGACGCTCCAGACGCTCAGCGCGAATCCGGTCGCCACCGACACCTTCAGCCTCACCCAGGAATCCGAGATTGGTCATATTCGGCTTGCCGATACCGCGGACGCGATTGTTATCGCGCCCGCGACGGCAGACGTGATCGCCAGGGCCGCGGTCGGAATCGCCGATGATCTCGTGACGACCGTCCTGCTGGCGGCGCGATGTCCGATCGCGTTCGCGCCGGCAATGAACGTCCATATGTACGAGCATCCTACAGTCGCCGAGAACCTCGCCCGCCTGCGCGCACGCAACATCACGATCATCGAGCCCGATGAAGGCGAGCTTGCATGCGGATACGAGGGAAAGGGTCGACTGCCCGACCCGGCTGCGATCGTCGAGGAGCTCGAGCGGATGCTCTCGCGGCACGATCTCGCCGCCGAGCGGATGTTGGTGACAGCGGGGCCGACGCGCGAGGCGATCGATCCGGTGCGGTTCGTCTCGAATCATTCGTCGGGCAAGATGGGCTTCGCGATCGCCCGCGCCGCATGGCGTCGGGGCGCGTCGGTGCGCCTGATCGCTGGCCCAACCGCGCTCCGAGCGCCGCGTGGGATCGAGCGAATCGACGTGGTGAGCGCCGCCGAAATGCTGGCTGCCACCGCCCATAACTTTCCGTGGTGCTCGACGCTCGTGATGGCGGCGGCGGTCGCCGACTTCAAACCCGCCGCTCCGGCGCGTAACAAGATCAAGAAGAATGCGCGGCCGATGACCCTCGAGATGCGCCCGATCGCGGACGAGCTACCGCGTCTCACGGCGAAGAAGGGCGCGCGCATCGTGATTGGATTCGCCGCCGAAACCGAGCAGCTTGAAGAGCATGCGATCGACAAGCTGCGTCGCAAGAAGCTCGATCTGATCATCGCCAACGACGTGACCGTCGAAGGGGCCGGCTTCGGTTCCGATACCAACATCGTGACGATTATCGGCGCTGACGGCCGCCCGGACCGCCATCCGAAGCTCTCGAAGGACGAGGTGGCCGACGTGATCCTCGATCGGCTCGTTCACCTCCGCGCTGCGTCGATTTCCCGGCGCGCAAACCGTTCCGCCTGACGTCATTTGAATCCTTCGCACGACTGCGGATAACCGGTGACTCACGCCCTTTACCCGAGGATGCGCATCAATGCGCTGGGCGGGTATAATGGCGGCTCATCGTGACAGCAAACTCCCACGACGTTCGAGGTTTGTACCGGGGATGAGTCGTCCGGAGCGCGGCCCTGACCGCAGGATGCTGCTTGCGACGCTGCGCGACTATGTCGAGCAGCTTCGCGAGGAGGGGATGGAAGGCGTGCCGTACTCCGGGGCGGCGCCGGGCTTTGGGGATGACGCGCGCCGCCGGCGCGCGTCATCCCCAAAGCCGTCTGCGGCGTCGGTCGCTCTGGTATCGGGCGCGGCCGGCACGGCGGGCGGGATGGCGAAGCCGCCGAGCGGCGGCTTCGCCATCCCGAACCGTCCCGACGGCGCCGCGGGCGGCCGCGCGCCCTTGCGCGCCGCTACGTCCGGCGCGCTGCTGCCGATCTACCCCGGTCTCGAAAAGACCGCCGATCTCGATGCGCTCCGCGAGTTCATCGGCGATTGTCAGCGATGCAAGCTGGCGTCGGGACGCACTAATCTTGTCTTTGGTGTCGGCAATCCCAATGCCGAGCTGATGTTTGTCGGTGAGGGACCGGGCGCTGACGAAGATGCGCGCGGCGAACCATTCGTCGGCCGCGCGGGGCAGTTGCTTACCGATATTATCGAGCGTGGGATGGGGATGGCGCGCAGCGATGTCTACATCTGCAATGTGGTTAAATGCCGTCCGCCCGGCAATCGTAATCCGGAGCCCGACGAGGTCGCGGCGTGTGAACCCTTCCTGATGCGGCAGATAGAGTTGGTCAGGCCGCGGGTGATCGTAGGGCTTGGCACGTTCGCGGTGCAGGCGCTGCTCCGCGTCAAAACGCCGATCAGCAAGCTGCGCGGCACGTGGCATGAGTTCAGCGGCATCAAGCTGATGCCCACGTTTCATCCGGCGTATTTGCTGCGCAATCCCGGCGACAAGCGGCTGGTCTGGGCCGATATTCAAGAAGTGATGAAATTCCTCGGCCGGCCAATTCCGCGTCGCGGCGGGACCTCGCGATGAACCGCGTGCATCCACGGTATCGATTTGCTGCGATCGCAATTGCGACGCTCCTGATCGGCGCGATCCATTCCATCGCTGCGGCTAGCCCGAATGAAGCGACGCCCTGGGTCGAGCTAATCAAGGTCGAGGGAACGATCAATCCCGCCGTCGGCGATTACATCGAATCATCGATCAGCGACGCCTACGGACGCGGCGCCGCGGCGCTTGTAATCGAGCTCGACACGCCCGGCGGCCTGTTGAGTTCGACGCAGCGCATCGTGCGCGATCTGCTGAATGCACCGTTGCCGGTTCTCGTCTATGTAGCGCCAGCAGGCGCCGCGGCCGCCTCGGCGGGCACGTTTATTACCGAAGCGGGGAACATCGCCGCGATGGCGCCGGGGACCAGTATCGGCGCGGCGCATCCGGTCGAGATGACCGGCTCGGGATTGCAGGGCGTCGTCGGCACCAAGCTCGAAAACTTCACCGCCACTTTCGCGCGGAGTATCGCTCGCGAGCGCGGGCGCAACGAGCAATGGATGGAAGCAGCGGTGCGCCAGAGCGCAGCGGTCGGAGAGAACGAGGCCCTCCAGAAACACGTCATCGATATCGTCGCTCCGAACCTCACGAGCCTGCTCGCTCAAGCCTCCGGACGGACGGTCAGGGTGAAGGGCGAGCCGGTGGTGCTGCATCTTGCGGGCGCGTTGGTCGTCCCTCGCGAAATGTCCACCGGGCAGAGCCTGCTTAACACGCTGGCCGACCCGAACCTGATGTACTTGCTGCTGATTGGCGGGTTGCTCGGACTCTATTTTGAGTTCGCACATCCCGGTGTCTTCCTGCCCGGCGTCGCCGGCGTGATCTGCCTGGTGCTCGCGTTGACCTCGTTCTCAGTCCTGCCGATCAATTTTTCCGGGTTGCTGCTGATGCTGGTCGGCATCGGGCTGCTGGTGGCCGAGGTGTTCGTCACGAGCTACGGTGTCTTCGGTATCGGCGGCGTGATCGCGTTCGTCATCGGTTCGCTGCTGCTGATCAATACCGGCGAGACCAACCTCACGATCAATCGATGGATCATCGCGGGCGCCGCATCGGTGCTGACGATCGCCGTGCTGGGACTCGGCTACCTTGTGATTCGCGAACGGCGCGGCCCGGTGCGGACCGGACGCGAAGGCCTGATCGGCGAAGTCGGCGAGGTTCGCGATCCGATCGGTCCCGGCGCTCCCGGGCATCTGTTCGTGCATGGCGAAATTTGGCGCGCGCACAGCGACCGCGCGCTCGAGACCGGATCGCATGCGCAGGTGACCGCAGTGCATGGCCTGGAACTCGAAGTGCGGCCCATCGACGAACGCATGCAACGGGAGGGATGAACATGACTGCAGGAATTGGCGTGGCGGTCGGAATCGTGGTGCTGATCCTGCTCAGCGGATTTCGCGTCTTGAATGAATACGAGCGGATGGTGGTTTTTCGGCTCGGTCGGCTGACGCCGTATCGCGGGCCGGGCGTGATTTTCATTATCCCGATCGTCGAACGGCCGGTCAGAATCGATCTGCGCACTGTCACGCTCGACATCCCACCGCAAGACGTGATCACGCGCGATAACGTTACGGTCAAGGTGAGCGCGGTGCTCTACTTCCGCGTCGTCGATCCTTCGCGTGCCGTTACCGAGGTTGCCGACTACCTGTTCGCGACCCTGCAGCTTTCGCAGACTACGCTGCGCTCGGTCGGCGGGCAGAGCGATCTCGATGACCTGCTGAGCCAGCGCGAGAAGCTCAACGCGCGCATCCAGGAGATCATCGACTCGCAGACCGAGCCGTGGGGCATCAAGGTGACGCTGGTCGAGATCAAAAACATCGATCTGCCGCAGGACATGCAACGCGCGATTGCGGCGCAGGCCGAGGCTGAGCGCGAGCGCCGCGCCAAGGTGATCGCGGCCGAGGGCGAGTTCCAGGCGGCGCAGCGCCTGGCTGACGCTGCCGATATCATGGGCCGCAGTCCTATCACGCTCCAGTTGCGCTATCTGCAGACGCTGGGCGAAATCGCGACCGAGCACAATTCGACCACGCTCTTCCCGGTGCCAATCGATCTGCTCGAGCCGTTTCTTCGTCTCAAGCAACCGGCCAACGGGCCGGCGACGGGCGGCACGAACCCGACGGAGCAGCCGCTGGCCGTCGGCGGCGCGCCGCATTCGGAGAAGAGCTGAGCTAAACTTGTACTTTAATTTTGGACGAGCAGGTTAGTCCGCTCTACCTCCTAACAAGTTAGGACGTGGACGACGAAAAATGGGCAGGCTGATTCTCGTCCGTCACGGCGAGAGCGAGGGTAATCGCGAGCGCCGCTTTACGACCACGCCTGCGGTGACGCTCACTCCCCGCGGACGCGACCAGGCGCGCGTCGCAGCGCATCGGATCGCGCGGCGTTTCAACCCCGCGCTGGTGGTGACCAGTCCCTTCGCGCGGGCACGCGAAACCGCGACGATAATTGCGGAAATTCTTAATCTGCCCCTTGAATTCGAACCCAATTTGTTCGAGCGGCGCTTTGGCGACCTCGCCGGCGAGTCCTACGACGTCGAGACGGCGGCGCTCGCGTTTGATCCGGTCGCGCGATGGTCGTGGCGTCCGCCGGGCGGCGGCGAAAGTTTCGAGGATGTCCGTAACCGCATCGCGCCGGTGCTCGACCGCCTCGCTCGCGCCAATCGCGACCGCGAACTCGTGGTGGTGAGCCACGGCGCCGTGATGCTGACCGCGTGGATTCATCTGACCGGCGTCATCGCGGGCGCGACGGTGCCGTCGAACTGCGGGATGCTGGTCGTCGAGCACGACGGCGCGCAATTGTCCGCGCCGGAAATCATCGAGGACGAGGAGGAATCCGCCGGGCCTGGTTAGCGCGAGGGACCGTTCCCCGTCGGCATCACCGAGTCCAGAAACTCGATCGAGCGGAGCCGCCGGTCGACGATCGAACCAATAAAGCGCGCTAGACTGACGCCGCCGTCCGCGCCTGCCGGACTGTTGGCACACGCCGCTTCAAGCGAGGCGGCGCCGATTCGCGCCAGGGCGAGGGCGCTCGCCGGCGAGATCGGAAAGCCGCCCTCGGGCGCCTCGCTGCGGCATCGCGTACATACGACGCCGCCGCGCGCGACGACGAAATAGAGGCGCGCGCCGGCGGTCTCGCTCGGCGCAGCGCACAGGCGGCATCGATCGAATTCGAGTCCGAATCCCGCCCATCCCAGCAGCTTCAACTCGAACGCCTGGCGCAGCGCCGGGGTCGGACCTGCCTCGCCAAGGAGAATCAGCGCGGTCGACAGGATTCGATACGCGTCAGCAGCCTCATTTTCTTCCGAAGCGAGCGCGTCGGTGAGTTCGACCATGTAGCTCCCGAGCGCGATTTTGCCGAGATCGTCGTCGAGCCTGATGGGCGTGAGATCCGCCGGTTCGGCGCGCGTGATAAACACCAGATGCCCGAGCGGGCGGCGACGGAAGTAGAGCATCACGTGTGAGAACGGTTCCAGCTTGCCGGCGAACCGGCGCTTCGAGGCCTTGGCGCCGCGCGCGATTCCGCTGAGCTTCCCCATGTCGCGCGTCAACAGCGTGACGATGCGATCCGATTCCGAGTAATCGCGCGCGCGAAGCACGATCGCCGGGGTTCGCTCTTCGGCTGCCATCGCTCCTAAAGCTCGCGCAGCATCCCTTGCTGGATCTCGCGCACCCGCAAGCGCATCGCTTCGACACCCGCCAACGTGCGGCCGCTCTCAGCCGCCTCGCGCATCAGGGCGTCGAACTTGGCCAGGATGTTGGCAATCTTGGTGTGTGCTTCGAGCAGCGCGCGGCTGCGGAGTTCATCGCTGTCCCAATCCCGTCCGGCGTAGTCGCGCAGCTCTTCGCTCTGGATCAGCAGCTCGCGCGCCTCTTCTTCATAACCCTTGATCAGGCGGCGCAGCGTGTCGCGCACCTTCGGGCGCTCCTCGGGGTCTTTCCAGAGCAGATGTTCGAGAAAGAGCAGGTCGTCCTCGCTCACGAGGTCGCGTCCGAGCAGCAGCGCGTGCGCGCGGAGCACACCCAGGGCGTTGCGCCATCGGCGATCCGAAACGATGATCTCCTGGCGTCTGAGCTCGTGCCGCAGCGTGGCGATGGTCGAAAGAATCGCGTTTGGCACGGTCACGCTGCGCGCCGCTGCGCTCAACTCTTCCAGCTCGGCAAAACTGAGCGTGGTGCGCGCCGCAGGCTCCGCGCCTTCGAGCATCTTGAGGAAGCGGAAGTCCTCGCTCAGGTAATCGACCATGAAACGCAGCATGAAGCGATCGTAGAGCGCGGTCAGTTCGTCCTCGTCGGGCAGCTCGTTCGATGCGCCGAACAGGCTGATGAGCGGGACCGCGATGCGCTCGCGGCCGTTGTGGAAATATCTTTCGTTGATGATCGTCAGCAGCGCGTTCAGGATCGACGAATTGGCCTTGAAGATTTCATCGAGGAACGCGATGTGCGCCTCGGGCAGCTTGTGCGTGGTGACGCGCCGGTAATCGTCCTGTTCGAGCGCCTTGAGGCTCACCGCGCCGAAAATCTCTTCGGGCGTGCTGAACTTGGTGAGCAGCCACTGGAAATAGGCTGCGCCCTCAATGCGGCGGCAAAGCTCATCCGCAAGCATCGATTTCGCGGTGCCCGGCGGTCCAATGATCAGCACGTGGCTTGCAGAGAGCAGCGCGGCGAGCGCGCCGTCGATCAGCTCCGCGCGTTCGAGGAAGACCCGGTTCAGTTCATCGCGAATGCGCGCGAGTTTTTCCTTCGCCTGAGACATGGTTGGTGTACTCGTCGAATTTACCAGAAACGTTGCGAGCCGTTTAGCCGCTCGGGCCGCGCCGCGCATCCGCCTTGCTGAATGACGCCGCGCGGCGATAGAACCTGATCGGGCCCCGGCACCGGGAGGTCGGCGATGGAACAGGCATTGGCGGGTTTAAAGGTCCTCGATTTGACCCAGTTCGAGGCCGGCACGTCGTGCACGCAGATGCTGGCGTGGCTCGGCGCCGACGTGATCAAGCTCGAACCGCCACGCCATGGCGAGCAAGGCCGCCGCGTGTTCGTCGATCAGCCCGGCGTCGACTCGTATTACTTCCTGCTGCTCAACAACAACAAGCGCAGCATCACACTCGATCTCAAGCACGAACGCGGCCGCGCGATGTTCCTCGAGCTAGTGCGCAAGGTCGATATTCTCGCGGAAAATTTTTCGCTCGGCACGCTCGAACGCCTCGATCTCGGCTACGACCGGTTGCGCGAGATCAATCCGCGGCTCATCTACCTGACCATCAAGGGCTTCGGCACCTACGGACCCTACAGCTCCTACAAGAGCTTCGACATGATCGCGCAGGCGTGCGGCGGGGCATTTTCGATGACCGGTTATCCCGGCTCGGAGCCGCTCAAGCCCGCGCCGACGGTCGGCGACACCGGCACGGGCATCCATGCCGCGTGCGGCGTCCTCGCCGCGTATATCCAACGCTTGCGCACCGGACGCGGCCAGAAGGTCGAAGTCGCGATGCAGGATGCGGTGGTGAATCTGACGCGCGTCGCGATGCTGCAGACGTTCATCGATCATCGGCCGGTTGTGCGCCACGGTAACACGGTGCCGGTGACGAACGTCCGGTATCTCTACAAATGCGCACCGGGCGGCGACAATGATTACGTGGTGGTTTACTGTTCAACGAATGAGATGTGGCGCGCGCTCTGCGAAGCGCTCGGCCGTCCCGAACTCGCCGATGATCCGCGCTTTCGCAACAACGACGCGCGGGTGAAGAATGCGGCGGCGCTTGATGAGTTAATCGAGAGATGGACTTCGCAGCGCAGCAAGCACGAGGTGATGAAGGTGCTCGGCGAAGCGGGCGTTGCGACCGGGGCGGTACTCGACAGCCTGGAGCTGCTGAGCGATCCGCAGCTCGTCGCGCGCAAGATGGTCGTTGAGCTGACCCATCCGAAGCGTGGCGCGCTGAAGATGCCGGCGTGTCCGGTGAAGCTCGAGGATTCGCCGCAGGAACTCCGATGCGCGCCGCTGCTCGGTGAGCATAATGCGCAGATTTATGGCGAGTTCCTGGGGCTGGGTGCGAACGAGCTTTCCGAGCTGCAGCGCGAGGGCATAATCTAGCCGTCCTGCCGCCTGGATCATGAGAGAGCGGGACCTGTTCGACGCGGTCGAGTTTCTCCGCCGTGAAGGCGAAGCGCTGTTGCGCAGTTTCGCGCGAGCTCATCGCGGGGTAACGTACGCCGATCTGCGCTTCGAGACGGTGTTCCATCGCTCATGCGTCGCGAACGACGGCGAGCCGCGCGAGAGCCTTGAGAGCGAAGGCGCGTCATTCGGCGTGACCGTATGGGCGGATGGAGCCGGAAACTTCTTCGGAGCGGGTCAGTATGGGGCGGAAATCGGCGCACTCGCGCTGGATCGGAAGAGACTCGTGAGCGCGCTGCGCGCCGGACTGGAGGAGGCCTGCGCGCGCGCTCGGGCGAGCGCGCGCGCAGCCGGAACGCTTCGGCGCCGCCTCGGCGCCGAAGCGTTCGGCGCGCCGGCGGCAGCGCTGCCGCAAATGCCGGCGGAGCGCGACGATGTGCCAGCCACCTTCCGCGACGACCCGCGCACGCTCGATCCCGAGGCGCTCAAGCGGCTTGCGCGCGACGCGTCGGCCGGCGCGCGCGGCGTCTCCTCCGCGATCGTTTACAATGTCGTGGCCGCGCTTACCGAGCTGCGCCGAGAGCTGTTCGTCAGCACCGCGGGCGCCGCGATCACGCAGGACTTTGCCTTCTCGCAGGGCGACTGTTACGTCGTCGCCGAAACGCCGCAGGGCCATCAGGAGACCTACGATTCTATTGGCCAGCAGCGCGGCTTCGAGATTCTGAGCGAGGGCTGCGCGAGCGAGCTTCAGCCGAACCCTGATTTGGTCGGCTTCGCGATCGAGATTGCGCGCGAGGCGGTGGATCTCGCCAACGCGCCCGTGCTGAAGCCCCCCGCGCATGAAGTCACAGTCGTCACCGATCCGCATTTCAATGCGCTCGTTGCGCACGAGATCGTCGGCCATCCGAGCGAAGCCGATCGCGCGCTCAAGATGGAGGCAGCGTACGCGGGGCGGAGCTGGCTTCTGCGCTCGCCGACGGTCAACGAAATCGGCAACCGGATCGGCGCGCCGATTCTTTCAGCGTGTTCCGATCCGACGCTCGAGGGCTACGGCCATTATCGTTACGATCACGAGGGCACACCCGGCCGCCGCGTGATGCATCTCGAGCGCGGCATCTTCCGTGGCTTTCTCAACTCGCGCGCGACGGCGGCAATCCTCAACGCCGAGCCCAACGGCTCCGCGCGCGCCGCTGCCGCTTGCTATGTCCCGCTGATCAGGATGTCGAACACCTTCTTCATGCCGGGCGCGGATGAGCCCGCGAAGATCATCGCCGACGTCGAGCACGGCTACTACGTCTGCGGCAATCAGATTCCGTCGATCGCCGAATCGCGCGAAAACTTCCGCATCTCGGCGCGCCGTGTCTACGAAATCGAGAACGGGCGGCTCGGCCGGCTCTATCGATCGGGCAGCGTGCTGGGCGATTCAAGGCGCTTTTTCATGAATGTCGACGCGGTCGGCAACGATTTGCGCCTGATCGCGATTCCAAACTGCGGCAAAGGCCAGCCGATGCAGGCTAAGCGAATGTCCAATGGCGGGCCGACCCTACGCTCGCGCGCGCGATTGGCCGGCGGCTGAGATGCGCCCGCTTGCCGAACTGAAGCGGTTTGCGCGCGAGGGCGCGCGTATCCTTGCGGCCGATCCCGAGCTCGCGCAGTTCGAAATCTACTGTTCGAGCGCCGAGCAACTCGTGATGCGTCTCAACTACACCTCCGACATCCCGTGCAAAGGCGTTGAGGAGTGCAAGTCGCTCGGCGCCGACGGCTTCGCAATCCGGATTGTCCCGCGGAGCAATCCGCAAGAAATCGGCGCTGGCTTTGTCGCCGGCGATCTGAGCGCTGACGCCCTGCGCGAGGCAATTGCGCGCGCGCGGCACGCGGCGGTTGTCGATCCGCATTTTCAGGGCCTGCCCGACGGCCCGCGGCGGCTAGAAATCGCAAACGAGGGCCCGAATGACCTGGCGCGTACTCCGGGCTCGCGGATGGTTGCGGCGGCGTGGGAGATCGTCGATGGCGCGATTCGCGCGTTCAAGGCGCGCATGCCCGGCAACGAGCGCCATGGTCTTGTGCTGGGAGGCGACCTCTCGGTCACGCGCGACTGTTTCGCGATCGCGAGCTCGAACTTCGACGGAATTCGCGCCGAACAAGGCGCCTACTTTAGCTCGTCGGTCACCGCGCTGGTCGAACGCCTCGATGCACGCGCGACCGCGAGCGCCGTCGGCTCATCGATGGCCGAGCTTTCCCAGATCGTTCCCCCGCTCGGACGTGAAGCCGTGAACCGCGCGATCAGGCTTGGCGGCGGCGAGCAGCCTTCGCCCGGAAAGCATCGCGTGCTACTCGGCCCGCAGCCGATCGCGGAGCTGCTTTGTTATCTGATTGTGCCGTCGCTTACGACCGGCTCCTTCCATGCCGGCAACTCGGCGTATCTCGCCCGCTTCGGCGAAACCGTGATTGATGAACGCATCAGCCTGGCCGATGAACCGGCCGGCCGCGCCCGGGCTATCGTGCGCCGTCTCACTTGCGAGGGTTTGCCGGCGCGGCGAGTGGAACTGATTCGCGACGGCCGGTTGGTCGGTCTTTTATCGAACCATTACGATTCCCAGCGGCTGGCGGCCGATGAGCATCGTGCCGACAAGCTTGGTCCGCACGCATCCGCCGACATTCAGTTTCCCGCGGCTAACGGCTATCGATTGGGCGAGGGCGGCGGGCGGCGCTTCGACTCGATGCTGGGGACGGCCGCGACCAACGTCGTGATGCGCACGCATGGCGGCCTTGCCGATCGCGAGCTGATCGCGGCGGTCGGCGACGGGATTTACGTCGGGCGAGTCTGGTACACCTATCCGATCAACGGGCAGCGGGCGGGTGACTTTACCTGCACGATTACCGGCGATTCGTACATCATTCGCGACGGCAGAATCGCCGCGCCGCTCAGGCCCAATCGCTTGCGGATCAACGCCAACCTCGAAGAAGTTTTTCGCGCGCCAATCGCGGTCGGCAGGCGAATCGCGCCGATAACGGTATGGGGTTCGCCGGAGATTTTTTATGTGCCGGCGCTCGCCGCCGACGGGATCAGTCTCTCGGCGGTCGGCGCGGACGCCTGATGACGGCAGCAGCGGGCGGCGCTCGCCGCCGCCGCTGCCGGCCGAAATCGCGTCAGTTCTGTCCGGTCGAGCCGAGCAGGTTGCCGCCGAGCGTCGGATGACCGACGGTCTTGTCGCCAATCACGTTGATGCACGACGGCTTGCCGGATTTGAACGCGCGCTCGAGCGCCGGAATCAGATCGTCCGGCGATTCGACGTGCTCGCCATGGCAACCCATCTCGGCGAAGATTTTGTCGTAGCGAATCTTCGGCAGCATGTCGAAGGGCTCGGTCCGATCTTTCAGAATCGGCATCGACTCGAAGCTTGGTCCCCACGAGCTGTTGTTCCACAACAGGCAGACGATCGGCAGCTTGTAGCGCGCCGCAGTCTCCATGTCGAACCCGCCGATGCCGATGCCGCCGTCGCCCATGATCGCGACGATCTGTGCGCCCGGCCGCGCAAGCTGCGCGCCGATCGCCATCCCGATTCCATGGCCGACCGGCGCGAGCGGCCCCGCATCGACGATCTGGCCGGGGAAGCGGCAGGTAAACCACTGGCTCATCCATCCGGAAAGCGTGAAGCTGTCGATGATCACAGTCGCGTTCTTGTCGAGCACGGAAACCAGATCACGCGTGAGGCGCGCCGGATGCAGCGGGCGTTGGTCGTGGAACTTTTTCTCGGTCTCCTGGATCATGCGGGTGAAGTTGCCGCGCACTTCGGCGATTTCGCGCACCCATTGCGAATTGCGATTTTTCGAAAAGTCGAGCTTCAACTCTTTGGCGCGCGCGATGAGCTGGCGCAGGACCAGTTTCGGGTCGCCGACGATCGCGAGGTCGGCATTGACCTGCCATCCGATCCGCGTCGGCGTCGGATCGACTTGGATGTAGCGCGCCTGGTCGCTCCAGGTCGGCGGCTGGCCGAAATGTTCGCCGCTCCAGAAGCGGAAACCGAGCGCGAGCACCGCGTCGGCGCGGCCGGTGAACGGTTTCTTGAACGCGCCGCGAATCGCGAGCGGATGCTCCTCGGAAACTGCGCCCTGGCCGGCGCGCCGCGTGTAGACCGGAATCGACGTAAGTTCGACGAATTCCTTCAGATCGGGCGCCGCCTGCGACCAGAACACACCGTCGCCGCCGGCGATCAATGGACGCTCGGCAGCAGCCAGGATCTCGAGCGCCTTGTCGATCTTGGCCGGGTCGCCGGCAGAGCGCACATCTTCGGCAGTGAACGGGCGAGCGCCCTTGCGCTGCCGGCCTTCCTCATCGCCCCCATAGAGGATGTTCTGCGGAATTTCGACCAGCGCCGGCCCTTGCGGCGGCGAGATCGCCTCGCGAAATGCCGAGCGAACGTCGAACTCGATCGTGCTCCAATCGGTGACCCGCTTGGTGAACTTGGAAAAACTCTGGACGACCTCCGAGCCGTAGGCTTCCTGGAACGATCCGAGATGGTCTTCGGTGTTCGGATGTTGTCCCGAGATGCAAACCACAGCGCTGCCCGTCAGCCCCGCGACGCACAGGCCGGTGGTCGCGTTCGTCAGCCCGCATCCGGCGGTGACGAGACAGACCCCGGGCTGGCCGCTGATGCGCGCATAGGCATCGGCCGCGTAGGCGGTCGCCTGCTCGTGGCGCATATGGATCATCTTGATTTCGTTATTGCGCAGGTTGGCCAAGATCGGAAACAGATGGCCACCGTTGATCGTGAAACAGTAGCGGACCCGGTTTTCGCGCATCACACGCGCCACCAGCGCGCCGCCATCTATCTTGGCCATGGGGGAACCTCCAGCGATTCGTCGCTCTCGTGTTGCCTCAGAATCCTTGCATATTCGGAGCCGTTGCGGAAAGCAGAGTCACGGCCCGGTCGCTCGCCGCGTTCGATGCTTTTCAGAAATCGACATACATTCCGGCTGTTATTGATACCACTGGTTGACTCTGCCACTATCGTGACCACTTGCCAGCCCCAGGCGGCGCGAAAAAAGGGCCGTATAAGATGATGATGAAGTTCATGCGGGGACTCATCTTTCTGATGCTACTCCTCACTATGACCGCGCCCGCTCGAGCCTTCTCGCTGTTCGATCCTTCGACCTGGCAACTCTCGCAAACGTTCAATCCCACCAATCCTGACACCTGGCCGTTCATCCCGGTGCCGGAGATCGCGATGGATCCGAACAGCGGCACCACCGTCGGCCTGCTGGCGGCAGTCCTTGAGACCGATTCGAATCATCAGATCGATTCGATTTTTGCTCCCGATTTCAACGTCAACACCACGATGGGCGTGGGCAGCACGCTGCGCTACTACGCCTATCCATCGGAGGACACTCAGTGGTTCGCGATCGCCGGCGCCTCGGAGAAGATCGCATCGCATGCCGAGTTCGATTACGGAACCGGGCTGACGAAACGCGATTGGTGGTCGGCGCAGGTCCATTTCCTCTTCGAGCGCGACCCGACCGAGCGTTTTTTCGGCATCGGAAACAATTCAAGCTTTAACAACCAGACGAACTACACCACCGAGCAGATCATGAGCGACCTGCTGTTCGGGTGGAACCTGAACGAGAAATTCCAGCTCGCCGCGTATTTCCGGCCGCGATGGATTCGAATCCAGCACGGCGCGTTCAGCAGCCTGCCATCGCTCGGGACGCTGTTTCCGAACGTGAAAGGGATCCAGGGCGGCAGCGTGATGTTGGGGCGGCTAATGGCGACCTACGACACGCGCGACTCGATCAAGGTGCCGACGCGCGGCACGATGGTAAGTTTCTTCGCCGGCGATGCCGATCGCGCGCTCGGCAGTTCGGTTTCATACAGTGAATACGGCTTCGATGCGCGCCATTACATGCCGCTCAACAGCCGGATGACGCTGGCGGGCAACATGTACGTGCGTTACGTGCCGGCGGGCAACGAGACCCCGTTTTGGGAGATGAGCTGGCTGGGCGGCGACGGCTCCGGGCAGGTGAGCGACTTCGGCATCCCGATCTCGGACCAGGTCACATGGCGCGGCTACGGCGCCGGCCGCTACATCGATAACAATCTGGAGGCGGCCAACTTGGAGCTGCGCACGCGGGTCTACGAGGCCGATGTCTTCAACACGCACGGCACGCTGGAGGTCGCTCCGTTCCTTGATGTGGGCCGCGTCTATCATTACGCGAACGAGAATCCGGTGCGTATCGATGCGCTCCATCCGGCAGGCGGCCTCGGCTTCCGCGCGATTGCGCTGCCTTACGTCGTCGGCTTTCTTGATTTCGGCTACGCGAACGACGGACTCGCAGTTTTCTCAGGTGTCAATTACCCGTTTTAATGCTGTTGAGCGGCCTCAGCCTGCGAGCTTCTTGCGCAGGACTTCGTTGATGACCCGGGGATTCGCCTTCCCGCCCATCGCTTTCATCACCTGCCCGACGAAGAAGCCGAACAGCTTGTCGCGTCCGCCGCGATATTCGGCGACCTTGTCGGGCTCGGCGGCCAGCACGGCCTCGCATGCGGAAGCAATCGCGGATTCGTCCGAGATCTGGATTAGCCCCAGTTCTTCGATCGTGGCGGCAGCGCTCTTGCGCGATTTGACCATCGCCGCAAAGGCGGTCTTGGCGGCATTGAGACTGAGCTTCGTTTCTTCGACCATCCTGAGCAGCGCGGCGCTTTCGGTTGCGGGCGGCGCCGCCTCATCGATCGATTTGCCGCTCTCGTTGACGATTCGCAGCACCTCGGTCATCACCCAGTTCGCGGCGCTCTTGGGATTTTTAAGCGCCGGAATCATCGCCTCGAAGTAATCGGCGACCTCGCGCTCGCGGGTGAGGATGCCGACCTCGTAGTCGCCGAGTCCCAGCTCGCTCGCGTAGCGGGCGCGCCGCTCGGCCGGCAACTCCGGCATCGTCGCGCGAAGCTCCTCGATCATCGCGGGCGACACACAAAGCGGCGGCAGGTCGGGCTCGGGAAAATAACGATAGTCGTTGGCGAACTCCTTCGAGCGCATCGGGCGCGTCACTTCGCGCTCGGGATCGAACAGATGGGTCTCTTGCGGGATGCGGCCGCCCGCCTCAAGAATCTCGATCTGGCGCTTGATTTCGTAGTTGATCGCCTTTTCGACGAAGCGAAATGAATTCAGATTCTTGATCTCGGTCTTGACGCCGAGTTCCGAGGAGCCACGCGGTCGAATCGAAACGTTGCAATCGCATCGAAACGCGCCTTCCTCGAGCTTGCCATCGGAAGCGCCGACGTAGACCAAAAGCGATCGCAATTCGTTCAGGTACTCGACGGCTTCTTCGGCCGAGCGCAGGTCGGGTTCGCTGACGATTTCGGCGAGCGGCACACCCGAGCGATTGAAGTCGATCAGGCTTGCGTCGCGCTCGTGGATGTTCTTGCCGGCGTCCTCTTCGAGGTGAATCCGCACCAGCCGTATCCGGCGCGGCGCGCCGCCATTGCCGGGCAATTCGACGTAACCGCCGCGGCATAGCGGCAGCTCGTACTGGCTTATCTGGTAGCCCTTCGGCAGATCAGGATAGAAGTAGCTTTTGCGCGCGAAGATCGAGAACGGCGCGATCTCGCAATGCGCCGCCAGTCCCATCCGAATCGCGAGTTCGACCGCGCGCCGATTCAGCACCGGCAACACGCCGGGCATCCCGATGCAGACCGGGCAGACGTTGTCGTTGGGCGAAGCGCCGAATTTCGTCGCACATCCGCAGAACAGCTTCGCCGCGGTCTGCAGATGCGCATGGACTTCCAGCCCGATTACCGCCTCGTATGCTTCTGAAGCCATCATGGTCCCGTTACAATTCCGGCCGGCGCGGTGTGAAGACGCGCTCGAAAGCGTCGCCGGCGCGCAGAATGATCTCCTCGCCGAACGGCGGACCGATGAGCTGGAGTCCAATCGGCAGCCCGCGATCGTCGTAGCCGCACGGCATCGCGAGTCCCGGCAGGCCGGCCAGGTTAACCGAGATCGTGAAGATGTCTGAGAGATACATCTGGAGCGGATCGGCCGTGCGCTCGCCGATCTTGAAAGCGGTGGCAGGCGTGGTCGGCGTCGCGATAAGGTCGCAATGCTCGAATGCCTGTTCGAAATCGCGTCGGATAAGCGTGCGCACCTTTTGAGCTTTCAAATAGTAGGCATCGTAATAGCCTGCCGAGAGCGCGAAGGTGCCGAGCATGATGCGCCGTTTGACCTCGGCGCCGAAGCCGGCGTCACGGCTACGATTGTACAGCTCGATATGGTCCGCGGCATCGACCCGCAGGCCGTAGCGTACGCCGTCGTAGCGCGCGAGATTCGCGCTCGCCTCGGCGGTCGCGATCAGGTAATAGGCGGCGATCGCATATTCGGTATGTGGCAGGGAGATTTCGACCGTCTCGGCGCCGAGTTCGCGATAGCTCGCGAGTGCGGCGCGAATCGCGCGTTCGACCTCGGGCTGCATCCCCTCGACGAAATACTCGCGCGGCACGCCGATGCGCAGGTTCTTGACCTCGCCGGTCAACGCCTTCGTGTAATCGGGCGCCGAACGCGCCGAGCAGGTCGAATCGCGCGGATCGACGCCTGCCAGCGCGTGCAGCATGACGGCCGCATCGCGCACGGTCTTGGTGAACGGTCCGACCTGATCGAGCGACGATGCATATGCGATCACGCCGTAACGGCTGACGCGGCTGTAAGTCGGCTTGATGCCGACAATGCCGCAGAACGCAGCGGGCAGCCGAATCGATCCGCCGGTATCGGTGCCCAGCGCCGCAATACATTCGTCGGCCGCCACCGCAGCCGCCGAACCGCCTGACGATCCGCCCGGCACACGCTCGAGATCGAACGGATTGCGCGTCGGACCGAAGGCCGAGTTCTCAGTCGACGAGCCCATCGCGAACTCATCCATGTTGGTCTTGCCGAGGAACACCGCGCCCGCCGCGCGCAGCCGCTCGATCACGGTGGCGTCGAACGGCGGGACGAAGTTCTCAAGAATTCGCGATGCGCAGGTGGTGCGGATGCCGCGCGTGCAGAAGATGTCCTTGATGCCGAGCGGGATTCCGCACAGCGTCGGCGCTGAGCCGGCCCTGAGGCGCGCATCGGCATCGTCGGCCTGAGCGAGCGCCTGATCTTCGATGACGCTCAGGAAAGCATGCACCCGCGAGTCGACCGCCGCGATGCGATCGAGGCAGGCGCGCGTCAGCTCGCGCGACGAAATTTCGCCTCGGCTCAGGCGCGCGTGCGCCTCCGCGATGGTCAGCTTATACAAGTCGGAAGTCATGTGCAGGCAAGTCTCGATTTCGGAGCGGCTGCCGCGAATCTACTCGATGATCTTCGGCACCTTGAAAAGCCGCCCCTCACGAGCCGGCGCGTTCTGCAGCATCGCGTCAGGATCGGGATGATTCGTGACCACGTCATCGCGCCACGGCGTGCCCGGATCGCCGACCTGAAAGGTCGGTTCGACCGCCGACGTATCGAGCTGGTTGAGCTTTTCGATGTAACCAAGAATGTTGCTCAGGTCGGTTTCGAGCTGGCGCTGCTCGGCTTCGGTCAATTCGATCCGCGCCAGCTCGGCGACGTGCAGCACCTGTTCACGGCTGATTCGCTTTTGGGACATGGAACCCGAATCGTAACACGCCGCCGGCGCGAAGTCAGGCTTCCATCGCCTCTCATTGCCCGTACGCGCGACCGTGCCGTTTTCAGACTCCTTCATTTCGCTCCCAAATCAGCGGGCGAATCAGCGGCATTCAGCGGTTGTTGAATATCGCTCCGACCTGGTTCGTCTTTGTGAAATGCTCAGGAAACGCGCGACTCCTCTTTCCCGGCGCGCAAGTTCGTCCGTAGACTGTTTTTCCAGTCTGCAACTTCAAAGAAGGAAAATATGACTATGACATCCATGCAAGCGTTCAGATTCACTATCGTGTCAGCGGCGTTCGCGTTGATTGCTTTTGTCATGCTGTGGCCCTCGCGAAGCGATGCCGTTTCCGACCTGCATCACAGTGAAATTTGGGGTTCGATGCATACCCAGGAACGCAGTACGGCCAACATCTTTAAAAACATCGCGATTTATGTGCGCAAGCTCGATGGAAACCGACCGGGACAGGTGGTCGCTTCAACCGAGATTCTGAACCGGTTTAGCGAGGGACTCAATGACTCCGATTATGCAGTAAAGATGGGTGATTTGCCGGCGGGAAAATATTTAGTTCAGATAATCCCAGTCGACGGAAGTGAATATCAACCCGGAGGAAGAATAGTAAATTACCGAGGGAAAGGCACCAGCGTTCGTCAGGATTGGACAATCAATCTGACGGTTGCGGCTGTCCCGGCAAAAGAATAAGGAAAGCATCAGGTCGTCGAAGGGGTTTTGTTAAGCGCTCTATTGCAGGGCTGGAATTGGCATGCAGCCGGCCCCTTCATCAGTGAAATGCAACCACTACCAAGGATCCGGTCTCAGTCCAATGTTCTGCACTAAATGCGGCGCTAAGCTTCCTCCGGGAGCGGCTGGCTGCCCGCGCTGCGGTGTAAGTTCGGCGGCCCTGCCCAACGCCGGCAAACGGCCCGCGCGCACAATTTTCATTCTCCTTGTGCTTGCGTGTCTGCTCGCTGTTGCGGCAATGGTCGCGTGGCTAGAGTATGGCAAGCCCGGCAGCCAAAGTCCGGGCGTGGATTTGGCCGACGTCGCCGTTCGTTCGGTTCGTCCTCATAGCTGGCACGCGGCCGGCGCGGAACTGCCGACGACCAGCCTGATGTATCTGCCAAAGGCGGACACCGGTTTCGTCGGAAACTGGGGCGGCCATTTGCGAGTTGATGCAGCGCCGGGCCAGATGAAGTATGTCACCATGGCAGTGGTTCCAGTCAGCTACTATTTCGGAGAACGAAACGGAGTAGTGTTCATCAAGACGCAGGTATATGGCGATCCACAATGGCCTGTGGTCAAAACCGGAGTGAAGGTTATCAATGCGCGGAGCATCGAATTCCGAATCGACTCCGTCTGCAAAACCTGCACGCCGCCTGCGCGTCAGCAGGAGGTAACGAAGCTTACGCTAATCAACTCGAAAGAACTTGCGGCGAAAAGCTACGCCTACTGCTACTTGAACGGCGACGGACATAACGAGCTCATTTACAACGGCACACTGCATCTGCTCACGCCCGACAAGCTTGCCGAAATCGATCGCGAGGTCGAAATGAACGGTAAGCCGCTTGCCCGGATTGACAGCAAGATGTCGATCAACAACTGACAAGCGACTTACTTGGTGAAGCTCTTTTCCTTTTCCGTGTCCAGCGTGCCCGCGCAGTGGCTATTTTTGCTTCCATGAATAGAAAAGCTCCCAAAGCGCGGGCACCAGGAACAATGTCATCGCGGTTGAAACCGTGAGCCCCCCGATGACCGAGCGCGCGAGCGGTGCCGATGCCTCGGAACCCGCTTCGAGCTTCATTGCGACCGGCAATAGTCCGGCGACTGTCGCGAGCGCCGTCATCAAAATGGGCCGCATTCTGATGCGCGCCGCTTCCACCGCCGCCTGGCGCAGCCCCATCCCCTGATTGCGGCGCGAGTTGGCGAAGTCGATCAGCAGGATCGCATTCGAAATGACGATGCCGATCATGACGATCACGCCCATCAGCGACTCGATGTTGATCGTGGAGCCGGTGGCCCACAGGATCCATGCCACACCAATCAGGCCCATCGGAACCGAAAACAGAAAAATGAATGGATCCAGCCATGAGCGCGCCTGCGCCACCCCCACCAGGTAGACCACGATGATGGCCAGCGCGAAGCCGCTTTTGAAACTGGAAAACGCCTGCTGCATGATATCGACCGAGCCGCGATAGTAAATTTTGATGTTGGCGGGAGGCTTGAGTGCCGACACCGCCCGCTGAACTGCGTCCAGAGTTCCGCCCAGATCGCTGCTGCGGGGCGATACCAGAAGGTCGATGACGCGCTGGATGTTGTAATGATCGGCCTCCGCCGGATAAGCGGCGGGCCTGATGTGGGCTACTTCGCGCAATGTTACCGACTGCTCATGGCCCGCATTCGGGAGGGCAGGTGACGCGCCGAAATTCGTGTAGACGGCGGACGGATCCACTCGGCGCGCGACCGGAATGTCCCGTAGCGCCTCGAGCGATTCGATCTCCTTGTCGAAGTACTGGACGGTCAGGTAGTAGTCGTCGCCCGACGCCGGATCGATCCAAATCGAGGGTTTGATCATCTGATTGCTGTTGATGGCAGTGATCAGATTGGTCACCACCTGCCGCTCGGTCACGCCCAGGCGGGCGGCCCGAGCGCGATCGACGTCGACTACCAGCGTGGGATATTCAGCGATCTCTTTGATCTCGGTCTGGCCGACTTCCGGCAGGCGCTGGATTCGCGTTTGGAGATGGCGCGCAAAGTCGAACATCGTGGAGAACGGCTCGGTCATCGGCGCGCTCAATTGCACGTCGATCGGCGCGGATGCGCCGAAGTTGAGCATCGCGTCGATAATACTGCCGGAGACAAAGAAGGTTCCAATTTCGGGCATATTTTGCGCCAGCTTACGGCGCAGGCGTTCCTCGTAATAGAACGTCGAGCGCTTATGACCATCACGCAACGCGACCATAATCTCGCCCGTGTCTTCTCCGGAATTGGTCGTATAGATCGACGACACGTTGGGTACCACCCCAAGATTCGCCACCACGGTCTTGAGGTCGCTCGGAGGAATGATCTGATGAATAATGTGATCGATCCGGCGCGCCGCAGCGGCGGTCAATTCCAGACGCGTTCCGGTCGGCGTCCGGATATCGATTTTGAACTTGCCGGCATCGGTGCGCGGGAACAGCCGCTCCCCGAGCTGCGGAAATATCAGCATTGATCCCGCAAACAATATTGTCACTGCACCGATCAGCGCCAATTTGTGGTCGAGCACGCGATCGAGCAGCACCGCGAAGTGATCGGCAAAGCGCTCGTAGCTCCGGTTGAAAGCCGCCAGAGGTCCGCCGCCTTCATGTTCCTCCTTGGCATCCTCCGCCGTCAGGTAGCGCGCACAGTAAAGCGGAATGATGGACATCGAGACGAGGTACGACGCGAACATCGAGAAGACCACGGCCAGCGCCAGCGCGCTGAACAAATACTTCGACACGCCGAACAGAAACAGCACCGGCAAAAACACCACCACCGTGCTGACTGTCGAAGCCAGCACCGCGTAGGTTACTTCCTCGGCGCCCTGACGGGCCGCCACCTCGGGCGGCTCGCCGGCCGCCAGATGGCGATTGATATTTTCCAGCACCACGGTTGAATCGTCGACCAGGCGTCCGATGGCCAGTGTGAAGCCGCCGAGCGTCATGATGTTGATGGTGGCGTTGGAAAAGTACAGGCCGAGGATGCCGGCCAGAATCGAAAGCGGAATCGACAGGAAGATCGCAAAGGTGGATTTGAAGTTGCCCAAAAAGATTAGAATCATGAGTGAGGCCAGAATCGCGCCGGAGGCGGCCTCGTGTTCCAGCGCATGCACCGCCTCGAGAATCGTGCTCTCCTGGCTGAAAAGTGAACCGACTTTTTCGTCTGGGCGAAGACCGGTCACTTCCGGAATCGATTTTTTCACGCCTTCAATAACCTGAAGAGTATTGGCGCCGGTCTGCTTGAAGATCGGAACGTAGACCGCCGGTTTGCCGTTAATCAGCACCAGGTTGTACTGGATTTCCGAGTCTTGTTTGGCGTGTCCTAGCTGGCCGAATGTCAATGGTGCGCGGCCGGGACCGACCTCCACCGGCACCTCGTCGATTTTTTTTGGAACCGGGACCTCGGAATTGGCGTATATGTAATAGTCCTTGTCGCCGATCTTAGCGTCTCCGGCAGGCAGAATCTGATTGGTGGCGTTGATAGCCCGCACCACTGACATCGGTGTCAAGCCGGAGACCTGAAGGTTCTGGCCGTGAACGTAAGCCATGATCTGTCGGATCTTGCCGCCGAACGGATAAGGCACCGACGCGCCCGCGACCGTGGCCATGAAATTACGGACATTGTAACGAGCGTCGTTCTGCAGCGCGGTCTGACTGTAAGGTCCTGATACCGTAACCAAAATCACCGGCACCGAAGACGAGGCGTTGTACTTGAGCACCAGCGGAGGCAGCGTTCCGGGTGGCATTAGGCCCAGGTCGCCCATCGCCAGGGTCGCCAGATTCGCCGCCGCCGCATCCATGTTTACGTTGGACTGGAAATAGACGGTAACCAGGCTTACGCCGGGCAGCGAGCGAGACTCGATATGCTCGATGCCGCTGCCCAAAGTGAAGAAGCGTTCATAGCGGCTCGTGATGTCCTGCTCCATCGCAAGCGGCGAAAATCCGGGATAGAAGGTCGCGACCACGGCAGCTTTAATGTGTAGACGCGGGAATACATCAATCGGCATCCGGAAAAACGCGGTGATTCCAAGCAGCGTTATCAGCAACGCGGCCACTATGATCAGGAATGGGTTTCGCAATGAGAAACTTGGCATGACGATACTTCAACCTCGTGCGCAGCGGCGGACCTCGCCGTCAGTCGGCAAGCTGACTTCAGACTAAACTGTTTGAGAATGGACGCCCGGAGGGCGCTTGCAGCTCAGCTTCGGTCCGATTCGCTCGGCGGAGGTCGCCAGAGGTTGGACGGCACTCGTCTGATGGGCAGATTCGGCAGGGCCGAACGCCTCGACTGTCGACACCGGGAGATCGCAGATTTTGTCTGGATTATCGCGCTGGACCCTTCGATCGGCGCCACGCGGGGGACGCCGCGCGCCGTCTTTCGTGCCCGCTTGTCAGTCAGTTGATCGAAGGACACTTCAAGATCCCGCCTGCCGCTGATAGTCAGCGGTCTGCCCACGCGCTCATGAACAGTTGAAACCGGGCGCAGGTAAACGCGTGGCAGCAGAAGCATCAAGGCCAGGCAGACTTGAAACGAAATGTTCCGCGAGCGGCTCAAAACAAACGCCTCCCCCTTAATGCGCGCCTGAAGATCTCCCCGGGGCGAAAATTCACGCCTCAACCATCCAAAACGCCCCGGCTGATTCGACTACCGTTGGGTTGTGTCCAACCATAGCTGACAGGCATTTCGTTTCGCGCCACTTCGCCAGATTAAAATCTGAGACGCTTCGCGCGATGACGGCGACATGCAGCACCTGTCCGCGGTTGATTCGCTGTTGGAACATGGAACTCGAATCTTAACACGCATCCGGCTCGAAGTCAGGGCGACGTCCGGCTTTCTTACGAGAGTCGATTGATGCCGTCGAAGGCCGCGGTCTTGTAGCATTCCGCGAGCGTCGGATAGTTGAAGACGTTACCGATAAAATAGTCCACGGTGCCTTTGTGTGCGAGCACGGCCTGGCCGATATGGACCAGCTCGACCGCGCCTTCCCCGATTATGTGCACGCCGAGGAGCTCGCGGTTTTTGCGATGAAAGATCAGTTTCAGCATCCCGCTATCATCGCCTGCGATGTATCCGCGGGCGATTTCGCGATAGAGCGCTTTGCCGATTTCGTAAGGCACGCCCTGCTCGGTAAGCTCGCGCTCGGTGCGGCCGACAAAAGAGATTTCCGGTATAGTGTAGATTCCGTAAGGGAACAGTTCGGGCTCGTAGATCGCCGGCTGGTCGAACGCATGACATGCAGCGAGCCTTCCCTGCTCCATCGAGGTCGATGCCAGATTCGGAAAACCGATTACATCGCCGGCTGCGTAGATGTGGCTGACAGCAGTCTGATAAAAGCGGTTGACCGTTAGCTTGCCTCGTGTCCCGGTGCTTAAACCAACTGCTTCGAGGTTGAGGCGACTGGTTGCGCCGACGCGTCCCGCGCAGCAGAGAACTTTGTCGCTTATCACCTCCTTGCCGCTGGCCAGCGTGACCCGCACGCGTTTTGTGCCGTTGCCGCCGATGGTCTCGATGCGCTCGACTTTCTCGCCGAGCCGCATCGTTACGCGCTGCTCACGCAATCGGTACAAGAGGGCCTCGACGATTTCGTCGTCGACGAAGGGCAGAATTCGGTCGCGCATGTCGATCAGCGTGACGCGTACATCGAGCGCGGCGAACATGCTCGCATATTCGCAGCCGATGACTCCGCCGCCGATCACGGTCAGCGTCTGAGGCAGCGATCCGATCTGAAGGATGTCGTCACTTGAAAAAATCGTGTGACCGTCGAGTGGAGTTCCCGCTGGAATCGAAGGTTCGCTTCCGACCGCGATTACAATCCTGGCAGCGCTTACCACCGACTCCCCACGGCCTTCGGTCGATACCAGCCGGACGTGATGCCGGTCCGCGAATGATGCCTCAGCACTGATCAACTCGACTCCGTTGCGAATCAATTGATGCCGGGCGACATCGATCTCATGACGCACGACCGGTTCGACGCGCACCAGCATATCCTGCAAGGTGATTCGCTCCTTGACTTTATACGCCGCGCCGTAGATGGAATGCTCGCGGTAACCCGAAAGATAAAGTATCGCCTCGCGCAGCGTTTTACTTGGGATGGTCCCGATATTGATGCAAAGCCCGCCCAGGACCGGCCGTCGCTCTGCCAGCAGCACGCGTTTGTGAAGCTTCGCGCCTTGGATGGCGGCATGATGGCCGGCGGGTCCCGAGCCGATCACCAGCAGGTCATATTCAAAATCAGCCATCGATTTCCTCAACTGCTTCCGACGAATGCAATCTTCGATTACTCAGTTGCTTGATTCCGGCCCGGCCGTAGCGGGTTCCGTGCGGTCACAGATCTCGGGTTGCAGAGGGCGTCGCCGGCGCTCCCACGAGTCGGTATACGCTAGGGCTGAGACCCGGCTCCTAATCAGCAACAGATGGTTAATCGGGTATTGCACGCCCGCGCTCGCGGTTGACGCGAAAAACGACGTGATGACAACTTTCCCGTCGATCACCATGGTCTGCGGGGAATCAACCTTAAAGTTAGGGTCGCACACCGCGACGCGGCTTTTTCCACCGGTGGCAGTCCCCGGCGGCAGGCACACAGGCTGCCGGGCAGCCTCAACGTCAACCCTGACGCCGCGCCGCGCGGCCGAGCAGAGTGCATGTAGAACAGGAGGCGGCCCCAATGCGGAGCTGTCGATCAGGATCGTGCGATTAGCCATGCGAATCGCCCTGGTTACCACGTGGGAGCAATCGCCGTCCGATGAGGAACACGAAAACCACAAACTCTTGTCAACCTCGGAATGCCGAAGCGGCACTGCGTGAACGATCGTCGCGGTTCCGGATAACATCATGAAGGCTGCGAACGGCGCGGCCATCCAAGCTACGCCAATTCGACCGCAAGGCTCATCCATGACCGTCGCCTCCTTTTTCCTTTGGATGCGCAAGAGCTTGGTGCACTACACGCCGCGCATCGCCGAAATCACTCCATTCCAGCCGAGGTCATGAATGCACGTCAGCGCCGTAAGTACATGGTCCGCCTCGGGATGAATCACTTTGCTCGGTGTTGCAGCAACCACTACCTTACTCGTTCGCGATTGGACCTTCCTAGTTGCAACTCGCGCAAAGATGGCAAGCACGGCAGCAGACGGCTTGCTGAACCCTGGGACTCCTTGGAACCGCAGTCAATTCTGGATTATTGTTTAACAACTGAACCTGCTCGTGTATCAGTGGTTTTTTCTTTCAGGCAGACTTGAAACGAAATGTTCCGCGAGCGGGCCAAAACCAATGCCTCCGGTAATTCGCAGGTTTTGACGATTTGCTCGAAGCAAGAATTCATGGCTGACGGGCATTTAGTTTCGCGCCGCTTCGGCATATTAAATCCGAGATGCTTCGCGCGATAACGGCGCGGATCGTGGCCGATCTCCGGCGCATTGCGGGTGTCGGCGGCGGAGCCGGAGGAGATCGGAAGGAGTTCGGCCGCCGAGGCGAGCGTGACGCAGAGCGCTATCTTAAACGGCGCGGCTACCGGATACTTGATCGCAATTTCCGCGCGGCGGGCGCCGAAATCGATCTGATCGCGACCGAGGGCGGGAGCCTGGTGTTCATCGAGGTGAAGGCGCGCCGCAGCGTCGCGAGCGGGACGCCGCAGGAGGCGGTCGACGAACGCAAGCAGCGCCGCATCCGCCGCGCCGCTGAAATCTACGTCGCGCGCGAGCGCGCCCGCGATCTGCCGATTCGCTTCGACGTGGTAGCGATTCTCATGAACGAGGGCGCAGCGCAAATCGAACTGGTGAAGGACGCTTTCTGATGCTCGATATCAGGCTGATTCGCGAACAACCCGGCTTCGTCAAGGCCGAGCTCGGCAAATGCGGCGTCGAGCCCGCGGAGCTCGATCGCGTGATCGAGGCGGACGCCGAGCGGCGCCGCCTGCAGCATGAGCTCGACGAGATGCGCGCCGAACGGACGCGTGTCTCGAAGGAACTCGGGCGCGCGAGCGCAGAAGAGCGTGAGGCGAAGCGCGCCGGGATGCGTGCGCTCGGCGATCGCATCGCCGCCGGCGAACAGCATCTGAGTAAAGTCGAGAAGCGTTGCGAAGACTTGATGCTCAACCTGCGCAACCTGCCGCGCCCATATGTGCCCGTCGGCAAAAGCGAAGCCGACAACAAAATCATAAGCAGCGAAGGCAAAGTCCGCGAGCTGCCGTTCAAAGCATTGCCACACTGGGAAATCGGCGAGCGGCTCGGGATCATCGACTTCGATCGCGGCGTAAAGCTCGCCGGCACGCGTTTCTACGTGCTGATGGGCGTGGGGGCGCGCCTCGAACGGGCGCTGATCGCGTGGATGCTCGACGTAAAGACGAGTGGGCAGGGCTACCTCGAAGTCTATCCGCCGTTGATGGTCAACACGCCCAGCGTCATCGGCACCGGTCATCTGCCGAAGTTCGGCGACACGATGTATCGCGATATCGAGGAGGATTACTGGTTCGTTCCGACCGCCGAAGTGCCGCTGACCAATCTCTATCGCAACGAAATTCTCGAGGCCGAGCGGTTGCCGATCTATTTGACCGCCTATACGCCCTGTTTCCGGCGCGAGAAGATGTCGGCCGGGCGCGACGTCCGCGGGATCAAGCGCGGCCATCAGTTCGACAAGGTCGAGATGGTCAAGCTGGTGAAGCCTGAAACCTCCGATGAGGAACTCAACAAGCTGGTCGATGACGCGTGCGAGATCTGTCGCGCGCTCGAGATTCCATTTCGCGTCGTGCAGCTTTGCACCGGCGATCTCGGGTTCGCGAGCGCCGCGACTTACGACATCGAGATGTGGGCGCCGGGCATCGGCGAGTGGCTCGAAGTCAGCTCATGCTCGAACTGCACCGATTTTCAGACCCGGCGCGCGCAGGTGCGATTTCGTCCGGCGAAAGGGGCGAAGCCGGAGCTGGTCCATTCGCTCAACGGCTCGGGCCTCGGTCTGCCGCGCACGCTGATCGCGGTGCTCGAAAATTATCAGCAGGCCGATGGCAGCGTTGTGATTCCGAAGGTGCTGCGCCCGTATATGGGCGGTGTCGAGGTGATCGAGCCTCGCGGATAAGACCAACGATACGCGCGCTCTAGTGCAGCTTGAAGCGCTCGCCGAGGAAGACCTCGCGCACCTGCTCGCTCTCGACGATCTCGCGCGGTCCGCCCTCGAACAGGATCTTGCCGGCGTGGATCACATAAGCGCGATCGATGATCGACAGCGTCTCGTGAACGTTATGATCCGACATCAGCACGCCGATGCCGCGTTCCTTCAGGTAGGTGATGATCCGCTGAATCTCGACGACCGTGATCGGATCGATTCCGGCGAACGGCTCGTCGAGACACAGGAAGCGTGGTTCGAGCACCAACGCCCGCGTGATCTCGACCCGGCGCCGCTCGCCGCCCGACAAGACCCCGGCGCGCGATCGCGCGATCCGCGCGATGTCGAGTTCGTCGAGCAGCGTCTGGAGCCGCGCCTGTCGTTCCTCGGCCGTCAACGGCAGGGTCTCAAGCACGGCGAGCAGGTTCTGTTCGACAGTGAGCTTGCGAAAGACCGACGGCTCCTGCGGCAGGTAGCTGATTCCGCGTCGCGCCCGTTGATAAAGCGGTAGCGTCGTGATGTCGTCGTCGCCCAGCATCACGCTGCCCTTGTCCGGCTTCACCAGGCCCACCAGCATGTAAAACGTCGTGGTCTTGCCGGCTCCGTTCGGTCCGAGAAAGCCGACCACCTCGCCGCGATTCACGCGCACCGCCACGTCGTCGACCACCGAGCGTCCACCGTAGACCTTGGTCAGCGCGACGCCCTGCAGCGCCTCGCGCTCGGCGGGGACCTGCTCGACGCTGGATTCGCGGTTTATCGATGCTACCTTTGCCATCCCCGGAAACTGGTTAGTGCGGGTTTTATCCAGATTAGCGCGCCGGCCCCGGAAATCGAACAGCCTTCGCGCCCCTCTTCAGCTTGCCGATTCTTCGCGCCGGATGGAACATTCCCGGCGCAGATCGTATAGAATCGATCATGTTTTGGCGGGGTCGATAAGAAAAATCTATCTCTGCGGTCCGATCATGGACGCGGATACGGCTGCCGCAAAGGACTGGCGCACGCGCGCCAAGGAGCGCCTGGCCGGACGTTTCATCCTGCTCGATCCATTGCGGCGTAATTTCCGCGACAAGGAGATCGACTCCGCCAACGAAATCGTCGAGTTCGATCTCCAGGACGTGCGCGAAGCCGATTTGCTGCTGGTCAACTATTGCAAGCCTTCGCTTGGCACCGCGATGGAAGTGTTCTACGCGAGCCACGACCTGGGCAAATTCGTCATCGCTTTCAGCCCGCTGAGCTTCAAGGACTGCTCGCCCTGGATGGTGCGCTTCTGTACGAAAATCCTGCCCGATCTCGACGGCGCGCTCGGCTATATCGAGCGCCACTTTACCTGAGCGCGGGAGGCGCCGATGGAACTCGGCTACTTCACGCTCAGTGACAACCGCTATCCGGACAACCCGCGCTCGGCCGGGCAGGCGGTAATCGAGATCTACGAACAGGCAAAGCTCGCGGAAGCGCTCGGGATGCACTCGGCGTGGATCGGCGAGCATCATCTGAACTACTTCGGCGTGAATTCATCGCCCCAGGTGATGCTGGCGATGCTGGCAGGCGCGACCACCCGTATCCGGCTCGCGCCCGCCGTCGTGCTGCTGCCGATTCATCATCCGCTGCACGTCGCGGAAGATTGGGCCACGCTCGATCTGTTGTCTGGCGGACGCGTCGATTTCGCCGCTGGCCGCGGCTACGACCGCGCCGAGTACGCGGCGTTCGGCGCGCCCTTCGATGACTCTGCGGCAATCTTTGCCGAAGGCCTGGAGATCATCTGGCGGGCCTGGACGGAGACCGGTCGCTGGTCGCATCGCGGCAGGCATTACCAGTTCGCGGATGTCGATATCGTGCCGAAGCCGCTCCAGAAGCCGATGCGCCCGTATGTCGCCTGCTTCTCGCGGCCCAGCATGGAACTCGGCGCGGCGCACGATTGGCATATCGTCTATGCGCCGTTCTCGGCCGCGATGGCTTATGGCAGCCTTGCCGCCGGAGTCGCCGCGTACCAAGATGAATGCGCGAAGTATGGCCGCGAACGCCGCCGCGTCGTATGCAGCGTCTATGTCCACCTATGCACCCGCCCCGGCGATGATCGTTACGGACGCGAGCGCATCGTGAGCTATTTCCAGGATGCGCTGCTGCCGGCGCTGCCGTCCGACCCGGCAAGGATTCCGCCCAACTACCGCTATTTCCTGAAGATCGTCGATGCCGTAAAGAACATGCGCGCCGAAAGTTTCGTCTCGACCTCGGTGCTGATCGGCTCGCCCGACCAGGTGATCGACGGTCTGAAGGCGATCGAAGCCGCAGGCGCGGACGAGGCGGTAATCGGCTTCGGCTTCGGACGCAAGCCCCACTCGATGGTCTGCGATCAGATGGCGATGTTCATGGAACGGGTCGCGCCGGCGTTCGACGGATCGCATCGCTCCATCGCCGGCCACTGAGTTTGCGGCGCGCCGCCTAAATCGAAATCAGGCGAGCGCAGAAGCTGTTAAGCGGCTTCGTATCCGGCTAGTTTTATCGCACGAAATGAGGAGCGGGCGTGACGGCGCCCGGGAGGACACGATGGAATCGATTTGGGTCGCATTGATGGGCAGCGAGGTGAAGCAGACTTTCTACCGCGCCGGTTCGGTCCGTACGCGCGCGCTCGAAGCCGGCTCCGGCACGCCGCTCATCCTGCTGCACGGCGCGGGCGGCCACGCCGAAGCCTACTCGCGCAACCTGGTCGAGCACGCGAAGCATTTTCACGTCTACGCGATCGATATGATCGGGCATGGCTTTACCGATCGGCCCGACATCGCCTACGAACTCGATGATTTCGCCAACTTCCTGCGCGACTTCCTCGATACGATCGGAGCGCGCACCGCGATCCTGTCCGGCGAGTCGCTCGGCGCAATGGTCTCGATACGCTTCGCGGCGCGCTTTCCGGAACGCGTGCAGAAGCTGGTGCTGAACACCGGGATGCTCGGCCCGCGCGATGAGAAGGGCCGCGAGGAGATCCGCGACGCGCTCGAACGCTCGCGCGCGGCCGCCGACCGCGTCACCCGAGAGGCCGTCAAGCGCCGCCTGGAGTGGCTGATGTACGAGCCGGCAAAAAGCGTCACCGAGGAGTTGATCGATGCGCGGTTCAAGATCTACTCGCAGCCCG
This sequence comes from Pseudomonadota bacterium, assembly GCA_021324855.1. Taxonomy (GTDB): domain Bacteria; phylum Desulfobacterota; class Binatia; order Binatales; family Binataceae; genus JAJPIG01. Next base: position 99,899 of record JAJPIG010000012.1, read on the forward strand.
GGATGGGCGCGACGATGAAGCGCATCTCGGAGGTGGTCTTCGGCGCCGGACTCCAGGAGCATCCGAGCGGCGCGTGGGACCCCGAGCAGATGCGCTCGATCAAATGTCCGACGCTGGTGCTATGGAGCCGTCACAACCCCGGCCGCTCGGTCGAGATCGCGCGCGAGAGCGCAAAGATTATCCCGAATCACCGGATGGTCGTGCTCGAGAACAGCGCGCACTGGCCGCAGTGGGAAGAGGTCGAGGAGTTCAACCGGCTTCATCTCGAATTTTTGCGCGCCTGAACGGCGGCGTACATCGATGCTACTGTTGCAGCGACTCGGCGATCGTGAGGCATCCGGCGGGAGTCTGAGTCGCGAACTCCCTGAAGACTTTGCCGGTCTTGCCCGGGGTCCCGAATTGCTGCAGCGACAGCGCACGGATCGCACTATCCGTGACCTGCGCCAACTGGAGCATCGTCAGGCCCTTGAGCGAGGTTTTCTTTACCGTACTGCCCCACAGCGTGTTGAGCGTGGCGACCGTCGCCAGCGGGTTCCCATCCTTGGCGTTGGCGAGCGACGATTCCTCGAGGCAGGCGAGATAGATCGCGTATTGATCCTGGGTCAGTGCGGGAAGCTTGAGCGGCGGCGACTCCGATGACTGCGCGGCGGCGATCGATGCGATGCTGATTAAACTGGCGATTATTACGATCCCCACGTTTTTGCGCACCATGTTTCCCCCTCCGCCCCTTATGAACGGTAACATGTGGGCCGACTTCAACCAATCGGAGGGGTTTGAGCCGCCCATCGCGGCATACATCGTGAAAAACATCAGTCACGGAGCTGGTTCTCGATGCCACGCACGCTTGATGGCTTGACGGTAATCGACCTGACCCAGAACATCGCGGGTCCATATTGCACGCAATTGCTGGGCGACTTCGGCGCGACAGTAATCAAGGTCGAACGGCCCGAAGGCGGCGACGACGTGCGCCGTTACGCGCCGATCGCGCACGGCGAGTCGGCCGCGTTTCTCACCTTCAATCGCAACAAGCGGAGCGTCTGCGTCGATATCCGTCAGGATGCCGGCCGCGAGATCGTGCGGCGCTTCGCCGCGCGCGCCGACGTCTTTGCGCATTCGCTCAAGCCCGGCGGCGCCGAGCAGCTCGGCCTCGGCTATGAAACGCTCGCCGCCGAAAATCCGCGTCTGATCTATTGTTCGATCAGCGGCTTCGGCGAGAAGGGACCGCTTCGCGATCTGCCCGGCTACGATCCGGTGGCGCAGGCGTACTCAGGCGCGATGACCTCGACAGGTTACCCGGGCGACCCACCGTCGCGAATCGCGATCCCGCTCATCGACATGGGCGCCGGGATGTGGCTTTGCATGGGCGTCCTCGCTGCACTATTGGAGCGTCATGCGACCGGACGCGGCGGCAAGGTCGACACCAGCCTGCTCGAAGTCGGGATCACCTGGAACGCGGTGCAACTCGCGAACTTCCTCGCGACCGGAAATCTGCCCGAGCGATGCGGCTCGGCATCGCCGATTCTGGCGCCGTACCAGGCCTTCAAGTGTGCTGACGGCGAGGTGTTTATCGCGGCGGGCAACGATCGCTTGTTTGCCAAGCTCTGCGCGCTGCTCGGGCTGGAGCAGTTGGTTGACGACCCGCGGTACGCGACTAACGCATCGCGCGTCGCGCGCCGCGAAGAGCTACGCGAAATCATCGAGCGTGTAACTGTCCGATCTCCTGCGGCCTATTGGCTAGAAAAAATTCGCGAGGCCGGCATCCCCGGCGGTCCCATCAACACGCTCGACAAGGTAATCGACGATCCGCAGGTGGAGGCGCTCGGGATGCTTAAGCGGACGGAGAACTTCCGCGTGCCCGGCTTTCGGCTGATCGATATTCCGCTGAATCTCAATGGCGCGAAGGCCGACATCCGCGAGATGCCGCCGCGGTTCGGCGAGCATACCGATGCCGCGATGCGATGGGCCGGCTACGGCGAGAGCGAGATCGCGCGACTCAGGTCCTCAGGCGTTATCGCCTAGCAAGTTGTTCGAGATGCGACGCCGCGAGGTCGGTCTCATGATTGCTGATGGACCTCGCCGCGCCACGCTCCCGTCTCAGTCTGCCGTGTTTCGATAAACTCTTTGAATTTTTCAAGATCTTCCGTCACCTGCGACGAAACCACGCCGATCCAATCTCCGACCGTTTCAACTACTCCATCAGGTTCCACTTCCATCTGCACCGTCAACTTGGATCGGTTGTCGTCCAGACGATGGAAGGTAACCACGCCTGAGTGCCGCGAACCGGAGATGCTCTTCCAGGCGATCCGTTGGTCAGGAAGCTGTTCGGTTATTTCCGCGTCGAACTCCTTTTCCATGCCGCCCACATTGGTGCGCCAATGCAGATGCCGATCGTCGAGTTGCTGGACATCGATCACGCCCTCCATGAAGTAGCGAAACTCTTCGAACTGTGTCCATTGATTGTAGGCGACGCGTACGGGCACGTTTATTACTATCGACTTCTCCAGGTGAGACATTCTACTGACCTCCAGAACTCTCCGAACGATGTCCCCACATCCGGAAAGAATGTTCGAACCGTTCATTCTGGTTATGCACCCCGCATGCCAACTCGATGAGCCAAACTAACGGCGCTTCTCGTGTGCTTGTTTGTAACTAGGTTTCTGACCGTTGAAGATCGGCGAATCGAAATGCGAAGCGATTTGCCTGACGCTGAGTTCTGATCCATCGCTGCCCAGCGACCCTTCGACTGTGATCGCCCAAATGATCCTTCCCCTGCACCTCAGCAGGGCGCAGCGGCCAATTCGTTGCACTCGGGATGACGATCAATGGTTTCGGCCGGGCGCAGACCCCGGTTTATTACCATCGTGGGAGCGCCGACCGTTCATCGAACCGAGAGTTTGCTCTGAGCGAGGGCGCTGATTTTTGACGCCAGCGCCGCCGGATTGACGCTCGCGATCCGCAGCAGCTTGTTCCGGCCATGCGCGCCGCGTTCGATCGCGATCGATGCGCGCGGTATCTCGAGCGCGTCGGCGAGGACCTCGACCAGCTCCGCGTTTGCGCGCCCCTCGGCTGGAGGCGCGTGAATCGCGACGATCAATCCGCGCGGCCCGGCGCCGATCACGGCGCAGCGCGACGAGCCCGGACGTGCGAGAACTTCGAGCGTTACCGAATCAGCGCCGATCCGCAGCCAGGCCGGCTGAGGCGCAGCGGCCATCAGGCAAAGTTGGTCAGCATCACGTAGATATTCGGCAGCAACCAGGCTTGCACGAACTCAATCACGAGCAGCACGAGCAGGGGAGAAAAGTCGATCCCGCCGAAGACGACCGGCAGCCGCTCGCGGAACCAATCGAAGACCGGCTCGGTCAGACTGTAGATGGTTCGCACGATCGGATTGTAGGGGTCCGGCTGAACCCAGGTCAGCAGGGCCGAGATGATGACCACCCAGAAATAGAGCGTGAGCAGCGGCGAGATGATGCGAAAGAAGATGAAGGCGACCAGCCCAACCCAGCCGATATACACGTCGAAAGCGACTCCTTATTGTCCACGTCCGAGCGCGCGCGAACGTTCGGCGGCGGCGTGAACTGCGCGGGCCACGATATCAGAAAAGCCGTCAGCATCGAACTGCCGGAGCGCCGCCTCGGTTGTGCCGCCCGGCGACGCAACGCGTCGAATCAGCTCTACGGGCGCAACTTTGAGCCGCCGCATGCTCTCCTCCGCGCCGCGGATGGTCTGCAGGGTCATCCGGAACGCGAGCTCGGGCGGAAGTCCCTCGGCTGCGGCAGCCTCCGCCAGCGCCTTCGCGAATAGGTAGATGTAAGCGGGACCGCTGCCGGAGAGCGCAGTCACCGCATCGAGCATCGCTTCGTCGCGTAGCGCCACCGCGTCGCCGACTGCGCCGAAGATCCGCATCGCGAATGATTCGTCGGCGCGGGTGGCCAATCGCCCGCGCACCATCGCGGTCATCCCATATCCGACCATTGCCGGCGCGTTCGGCATCACGCGGATCACTCGCGCGTGCGGTCCAAACCCGGCTTCGAGGCGCGCGAGCGTGACGCCCGCCGCGATCGAGATGAATAGTCGCGAGGCCGATGGCGAGCGGCGGCGGGCGCTGCGATTTCCGCCTGATGCGCCGGCGGTTGTTTCGATGGCCGCGCGCAACTCGCGCATCACAGTTTCGATGATCTGCGGCTTGACCGCGATCAACAGCGCGGCGGCGTCGGCAATGACCTCGCGATTCGACCCGGTGACGGCAATCTTGAAGAGCCGCGCGAGCCTCCGCCGGCGCGCCGGTTCGGGATCGGATGCGATTAGGTCGGAGGGCTTGAAAACCCGCTTTACGATGAGGCCATGGATCATCGCCTCCGCCATGTTGCCGCCGCCGATAAAGCCCAGTTTCTTCATCTGAGCCGCTCGCCGAAGACCGCGCGCCCCACACGCACGATCGTCGCGCCCTCCTCGATCGCCACTTCGAAGTCGTCCGTCATGCCCATTGAGAGGTCGCTTAGCGCAAGCCCCGAGGCGCGGGCAAGCCGATCGCGCAGCTCGCGCAGCCCTACAAACCATCGGCGTGAATCCTCGGCGGTCTCCCCGGGCGGCGGAATCGCCATCAGGCCGCGCACATCAACGAGGCTGCGGGCCGCATCGATCAGCCGCGTCGCAGCTTCCGGAGCGACGCCGTGCTTGCTCGCTTCGCCCCCGAGATTGATTTCGATCAGCACCGGAAGCGGCGGAACTTTGTGTGCGCGCGCCAGCGCCGCGGCGAGCGTTTCCGAATCGAGCGTCTGGATCATCGCGAAGGCCGCAGCAGCGAGCTTGACCTTGTTGCTCTGGAGATGACCAATCAGATGCCAGCGCAGATCGGCGAGGTTGCCGAGCGCGTCGCGCTTGGCGACCGCCTCCTGCACGTAATTTTCGCCGAACTCGCGCGCGCCTGCGTCGTAAGCGGCGCGAATTGCTTCGGGCGGCTGGGTCTTGCTCGCGAGCACGAGCCGGATCGATTCGGGAGCGCGTCCGGCGCGCCGCGCGGCCGCGTCGATTCGATCGCGCACCGCGCGGAGCCGCGCTCGAATTTCGTCAGCGGTCAGCATCGAGCGGCCGTGCCGGAACCTGGTTGGGCGCGACGATGCCATGGCGCGCGAGCGCGGCGAGCACCTCGCGCATCGGCAAGCCCATCACGTTGTCGCGCGCGCCCTCGACTGCAGCGATGAAGTGCGCGCCGCGGTCCTGGATGCCGTAGGCGCCGGCCTTGTCGAATGGATCGCCGCTCGCGATGTAGGCGTCGATCTCCGCAGCGCCGAGCTCGCGAAAGGTAACGCGGCTCGTGACCGGCGCACTCTCGAGCACCGTGCCGTCGCGGGCGATCGCAAATGCGGTAACGACGACATGGGTGCGCCCGGAGAGCTTCCGTAACATCGCGCGCGCGTCCGCCCTGTTCTTCGGCTTGCCGAGAATCCGGCCGTCGATTGCGACGATGGTGTCCGCGCCGAGTACGGTTGCATGCGCGATTTTTCGCGACACCGCAACCGCCTTATCCCGCGCCATCCGAAGCGCAAATTCCGTCGGGGCCTCCTCCGGCCGCCGACGTTCGTGCAGGCGGCTCTCGATGACCGAGAAATTCAGGCCGGCGGCGCTGAGCAGCGTGCGACGGCGCGGCGAGCCCGAGGCGAGAATCAGCTTGTCGGCGGCCTGCTTCATCGCTCCGACTTTTGCGGAAGCCCCGCAGACGCGCAAGGGGGAGGATTGAAGCGGCGCACGGCGTCGGATAACCAGAATCAGATGAAATTGAAGCTCGCGGTCGCGGCGTGGTTTGGTTTTGCGCTCGCCTCGGCATTGGCAACCGCCCCTGTCGCGGCGGCCAGCGACGCTTGCAGTCAGTTCGCGATTGGCTATCACGCTCTGCAGCAACGCCAATTTCCCGACGCTGAGCGGGCCCTGACGGCGGCTGTGAACTGCGCGCCGCTCGGGGATTACGCGCTCTTCTACCTGGCGGATGCTCAGCGCGAATCGGGGAACGTCAACGGGGCGAGTGCGACGCTGAACCGGCTGGTTGCCGGTTATCCGCAGAGCGTGATGGGTTCGGCGGCGTGGCTCGCGCTCGCCGAGCTTGCCGAGCAGAGCGGTCAGGCGGCATCAGCCGCGGGACTGGCGCGCGGCGTAATCGCGCGCGGCGCGCGGTCCGAAATCGATCAACGCGCGCGCGTCGTGCTGGCGCAATCGCTCGCCGCGATCGGCGACTATCGCGGCGCGTATGACGCTTGGATGGCGCTGCGCGAAGCGCATCCCAACGGCGAGTTTGACGGCCGCGCCCGCAGCGCCGCCTACGGGCTGCTCGCGGCCCATCCGGACCTGGCCGACAGCACATCGCTCGCCTACCGGCGCGCAGAGGCCGCGCTCCTGCTCCGCGAAGGACAGGCTGCGGCGGCTCGCGATCAAATTCAAGCGGCACTTGAACTTTCATCCGAGCCCGCCCAGCGCGCCGCGCTGCTCTGGATGATGGCGCGCGCGGAGCGCGGCAACCCCGAGGCCGAGCGCGAAGCGTTATTCCGTTATCTTGCTGCAGCGCCGGATGGCAGCGAAGCACCGGCGGCGCTGGACCGACTGGGTCATCTTTACTGGCGGGCTGATGACACGAACCGCGCGCGGACGATGTTCGCGCGGGTGGTGGCGGAGTTTCCCGACAGCTCATATGCGCCCGAGTCGATGCTCGCGATGGGCCGCACGTTCGAGGATGACCATCGCTTCGATTCGGCGCGAAGCATCTATCGCCGGCTGCTCGCGCGTTATCCGCGAAGCGAGGCGGCCGAGCGGGCGCGGATGCGCCTCCCGTGGAGCCTCTACATGATGCGCCGCTATGCGGAGGCGGCGAGCAGCTTCGCCGCGATGGCGCCGCATGCCGACAACGCGGCGGATCACGACATGCTCATGTATTGGCAAGCGCGCGCGCTCGAAAAGAGCGGTCACGCGGCGGCAGCGCGCGCGATCTTTCAGCGTCTCGCGACGAGCACGGCGAGCAATTACTATCCGGCGCTCGCCAGCCTCAGGACCGGAATCCGTCCCGAGACGATCGCGGCGGCAGTCAGTCTCGATCCTGTTGCGCGCCTGCCGGAGACGGACGCGCCCGGCGTAGCGTTCCATCTCGAACGTGTAAGCGCGCTCCGCGATCTGGGGCTTCGCGACCTCGAGGCACCCGAGCTGCGCGCCCTCGAGCCCGACGCGCTGGAACATCCGGCCTTGCGCAAATTCGTGATTGCGGAATTGATGGCGGCGCGCGCGTGGCATGAGGCGATCGCGACGGCGACGCGCCTTCAGAAGCATGGCGCGATCGACCCGGCGCTCGCCGAGCGGGTGCGTTACCCGATCGCGTATCCGGACCTGATCATACCGGCCGCCGCGAACGCCGGGATCGATCCGTACCTTGTGATGGCGCTGACGCGACAGGAGAGCCTGTTCGATCCAAATGCGCGATCGGTCTCCGATGCGCGCGGCCTGATGCAATTGTTGCCGTCAACGGCCGCCAGGCTCGCCGCCGCGGAAGGCGGGACGCCCGGCGATCTCTACGACCCGGCGAACAACGTCAGGCTCGGTGTAGCGCTGCTGAAGAAGCTACTAACGATGTACGGCGGGGATCGCTTTCGCGCGGTTGCGGCTTACAACGCCGGCGAGCAGGCAGTCGCGAAATGGGACGCGCTGTTCCCCGGCGATGACGACGCCTGGGTCGAAAACATCCAGTACCGCGAGACCTGCGACTACGTGAAGAAAGTCATCGGCGGGCTCCGCGAATACGAGCTGCTCTACGGCATGCAGCCGCGTGCGGCGACTCAGCCCGTATCGATGCGCTGAAGCAATCGCGGACCGATTTGAAGATCGAGTGTGGTAACGCGCTCGCATCCCGCGCCAACGATCATTCCGATCGTGGCAAAAGCCGCCGCAAGCAAGATGCAAAGGGATACCCGTTGCTGATGCGAACTCATCTAAACTCCTCCCTGGCCGGGATGCCAGCGATTATTCGATAATAGGGAGTATAAGATCGGATATATAAATAGCACAACAAGCAATTATGGATAATGCAAGCACTTAAAAATATAGAACTGCATAGTTGCCCGGAATCTGGCTCACGACCGCCGGAGCGCGTCTCGATCGGGCTCAGACACATCGATGGCGCGCAAACGATCGCCGGCATCGACGTCGGCGAGGACTACCTCGACCTGGCGATAATCGATCCTGGATGCGCAACGATGGTCTATCGGCGGGTGGCGCTGGCGGGCATCAATCGTGAGCCGCTCGGCGCGATGCGCGAGCGGATTGCGGCTGCGGCGCCCGAGCTTGGAAGCGGCGCGCTGGCGATCGTTGATTCGCCGCGCTGGCCCCGCGATCAAGCGCTCGACGATCGCGTTCGCGCTACGAATCGCGGGCGCGACATCGATTTCGCCCTGCGCCGGCTGATGGCGGTGCTGAGCGCAGCATGGCCGGCGCTCGGGCGGCTCTCGATGTACCCGACGCCGCCGCTCGCCTACTTCATCGCTTGCATCGCGGACGCGCGCTGCAAGCCGCATCTGCGGGCGTTGGGCAGGGCGCTGTTCGCGGCGCATCAGCGCCGCGAACAGCGCCCTGCCGGCACCGATGCGCCGGTTCGCGGCGGGATGCTCTTCACGCGCTTTATGATCGCCGGCTTCGCTGCCTTTCGCGCGCTCGAGAGCGTCGGGGTCGAAGTTTGCGAATCATTTCCCGATCTTCAGTTCCGTCTGGCGGCGCCGACGCGCAGACTCATCGCGAAAAGCGGCGGCCGGCGGGCCCTTGCGATGCGCCAGCGGATCGTGCGGCAGCTAAGCCGCCGGCTCGAAATCGAGGCCAGCACGCCCCCAACCCTCGATTTCGCCGATGCCGCCATCATGGCGCTTGGCGCCCGTTTGACCATTCGTTGCGGCGCGATGATCGAGCTGCGCAGCCCGGCCGAGGGCAATTTCGTGCTGACGCTCAGCCCCGAGCAGGCCGCGGCGGCCCGCCTGCCCGCGTGCTCGCGGTTGCGGGCGTCACGAAAACGTGATCATCTGCGGGCGCCGGCTTAAACTCGATGGGTGAGTGAATCATGAATCGGCGCGTGCGAGAATTTCGCGCGATCTTCTTCGATCTTGACGGCACGCTGGTCGATATCCACGGGCCGCTCTACAACGCGACGCGCAGCGCGATGGACTCGCTCGGTGTGAGGCCGTCGCTCAGCCGCGAGCACTACCACGAGTCGCTCGCGCGCGGCGATTTGTGGCTCGGCGTGCCCGGGCATCTGCGGCGCGATTACATGCAGCTCGCGTTCGCTTATTTCCTCGCCGAAATCGATCGAACCGAGCGGCTGGAGGTGCTGCCGCACGTCGCCGAAACGCTGGCCGAACTCAAGCGGCGCGACTACATCACCGCGGTCATCACCAGCCGCCCCGGCGATCCGCAGACGCTGGTCAAGAAACTCGCGATGGTCGGCCTCGCGCCGCATCTCGATTTCGTCATCACTCAGACCAGCATTTCGCTGGAGGCGCTCGACAAGACCGCGAGCCTGCGCGATGCGGCGATTCGCGCCGGAGTCGTGCCGGCAGCGTGCATGTATGTCGGCGACGAGCCGCGCGATACGATGGCGGCGCTCAACGCCGGCTACGGCGCAGCGGTTTCGGTTGCGACCGGAGCGGTGACCTATGAACAACTCAGCGGCAACCAGCAGTTGCGGCCGGATTTCGTGATGCGCTCGATGGGCGAATTGGTCGCGCTGATCGAGCGGATGCGTGCGGAGCCGTAGAGCCTCTCAACTCCGCGCCTCGCAGGATATAAGATTCAGCAGCGACGATGACGAAGGAATCCGCTTTGACATGGCCTCAGACGCGATAACCGTCACCGCCGGCAACGCCGGTCCCAATCCATTCTCGCTTTCGGTCTGGATTCAGGCGATACGCATCCGGACTTTGGTCGTGATGCCGCCGGCGTGCGTGGTCGGCGCGGCTTGCGCCGCCGCTGACGGCTACTTTTCCTTGTTTCGGTTGATTCTCGCGTTCATCGGCACGGCGGCGATCCAGAGCGGCACGAACATCATCAATGACTATTACGACCTGCAGAGCGGCGTCGACCCGCGCGAGGCGGCGAATCCGGATCCGTTCGGACCGAGCCTGGTTGTGCAGCGCGGCCTGCTGACGCCGGACCAGCTATGGTGGGGCGGCATCGTTGCGTTCAGTATCGGCGCGATTTTCGGTCTCATCCTGGTTTATCTCTGCGGATGGCCGATTCTGGTGATCGGCGTCGCTAGCATCGCGGCGGCCTATTTTTATACCGCGCGGCCGCTGGCGCTCGGCTACCACGCGCTCGGCGACATCACGGGTTTTATCTTCATGGGGCCCGCGATTGTAATGGGCGCGTACTATGTAATGGCGATGCGGATGACATGGGGCGCGGTCCTGACCTCTTTCGCGGTCGGCTTTCTCGGTGCGGGAATCCTGCTCGCCAACAACGTGCGCGATATCGAAACCGACCCGCAGCGCGGGAAGAATACGCTTGCGACTTATCTCGGCCGCGAACGAGCGGTGGGCGAGGTCGCGGCGTTCGATGTCGGCGCATACATGTCGATCGGCTTCGGTGTGATCGCAGGAATAATCACACCGCTTGCGCTGATCGTGCTGGTGACGCTGCCGCGCGCCTACGATGAGATCGCAATCCTGAATCGCGAACGCGACTGGGGACGCCTGAATCTTGCCCTCAAGCGCTCAGCGCAGCTTCATCTTGAGTTCTGTCTTTTGCTGATCGCCGCGTTTGCAATCCGTGCGTTCCTTCATCACGGACATTAGGGATTGGCGGCCTCGAAACGCCCGACTTGCACATCGGCGTTTATCCTGATGTCATGAGCGGGGTCGGAAGTAGTTCCAATGGATGCTTTTGGTCTCCGAGCGATGAATTGTCGGCTCGCCCTCGCCGTGGCGTTCCTTACGCTCTTGAGCCTCGCCGGATGCTCCACCAAGCAGCATGAACCGCCGCAGGTGATGGTCACGCCGCTCACGGAGTACACCAGCGCGGCCAAGGGAGCGGAGTGCGCGATGCCAGTGCTGGTCGGCGAGCCGGCGCGCAGCTACAAACAAATCGCAATCGTCGAAGGATGGGGCGATACCGATCAGGGCCCCGAGGTCATCGAAGCGGCCCGGCGGAGCGCCTGTGAAACCGGCGCCGACGCGTTGTTGCTGGTCTCAGGCAAGTCCCAAAAGGTTTCGAAGCTGCTCTACGATGCGACTCCCAACGATGCCGCCGAGGCCGCTAACAGCGGCGGCTCGGATGTCCGCCACGGGCAATACATCCATCAGCAGGAATACCAGCCCGCACCGGGCGAGGCCGGGCATACCGGCTACTATCTAGATACGGTCGCAATCGTCTACCAGGATCAGCCAGCGACGCCCGCTACGGTCGCGGGCCCCCACTGAGTACGTTTGCCTCATTCGATGCTGTTATCGCTGGCAGCGCCCGAGGGCTGCCGGGCCGAACTCTTGTGATGTGACGATTTCGCCGTCGTGCTGCTGCTCTCATGAGTCGACTTGTAGCCCTGGTAGGCGAGGCTCGGCACCATCAGCGCCGGGCATCCGCTTAGAGCGATCGCGACCAGCACCAGGAGCGCGAGCCGGATAACGCGAAGATCGCGGGCGCCTCCAATTCTTCTCCAAGTACGCATCGGGTCTGATTCATCCCTCTTTTTCCGCGGAGCGCATTCCGAGCCGCGTTTCGAGCGCGCGAATCCGCCGGACCATCTCAGGCAGCCGCGGTTGGATCGCCGCGAGGCGGCGCCAGGCTCGGATGTCCATCGCAGGCGTGCCGCCGACAACCGAGCCGGCCGGTACGTCGTGCGGAATCCCTGACTGCGCCACCACCATCACGCGGTCGCCGATTTTCGCGTGATCGGCGCATCCGGTCTGGCCGCCGAACTGGCACCAGCGGCCGATCCGGGTCGAACCCGCGAGTCCCGCCTGTGCGGCAAAGCGCGAAAATTCGCCGACTTCGCAATTGTGACCGATATGCACGAGGTTATCGAGTTTGACGCCGCGCCGGATGATCGTCGCGCCCATCGTTGCGCGATCGACCGCGGTGTTCGCACCAATTTCCACGTCGTCTTCGATAATGACGGAGCCGACCTGCGGCACTTTCACGAGCCGCTCGCCCTGTTGGATGAAGCCGAAGCCGTCGGCGCCGATCACCGCGCCGTTGAGGATCGTCACGCGATTCCCGATCGTCACCCGCTCGCGGATCGCGGCTCCGCTGTGGCATACGAAGTCATCGCCTATGGTCGCGCCGGGATAAATCGTCACGTGCGGATGAATCACCGCATTGCGGCCGATCCTCACGCCGGCGCCAATCGCGCAAAACGCACCGACGGACGCATTGTCGCCAAGCTTCGCATCCGGGTCGATGCGCGCCGTGGGATCGATTCCGGGCGCGGGCCGGTAGGGCGGATGGAACAGCTCGAGGAGGCGCGCGAAATCATAAGACGGGTCCGCGCTGATGAGCACAGCGCAGCGGGCGCGCCGGGCAAGCTCGGGGGTCACGATTGCGCACGCGGCCGGGGTCGTTTCCAATGCTGCGGCATACTTCGGCCCTGAAACGAAGACGATCGATCCCGGCACGGCGGCGTCCAGCGGTGCGGGTCCGCTTATCTCGCTTGCGCCGTCGCCACGGAGCTCCAGTCCCAGCCGCTCAGCAATCTCTTTGAGTTTCATAGCGCCCCAACTCCCGCCGGTTGCGGGGTCGATCGACGAGCATAGCGGATACGCTTTTCGAATTATGCAGGGAGCGCGGCAAGCAACGTCTCGAGCGCTTCCTGCGGCGTGATCCGCGTGAGGCATTCATAATGGCCGAAGTGGCAGGTGCGTCGCAGACAGGGACTGCAGGCGGGGGCCCGCCGAATGACGTGGACTCGCGGGCCCATCGGTCCTGTCCGGAGAGGATTGGTCGAGCCGAAGATTGCGACCGTCGGGATGCCCAGCGCGCCCGCCAGATGCATCGCGCCGGAGTCGTTGCCGATGAAGCCGTCGCACAGCGAGAGCAGCGCAATCAGTTCGCCGACCCCGGTTTCGCCGGCCGCGACGATTGGGGTGTCGTTGGCGCGCGCGGCGATCCGTTCGCATCGTTCACGCTCAGCGGGCGCGCCGATGACTACGGATTCGATTCCGCGCGCCGCCATCAGATCGATCAATGCCGCGTAGTGCTCAGCCGGCCACTCTTTGGCCGGTCCGTACGCCGCCGCGGGCGCGATTGCGACCAGCTTCGCGGCGGGATTTTTGCGTCGCGCCGCGAGCATCGGAGCGATTCGCTCCCGATTCTCGGGTGCGGCAGTAATCGCGCAATCGGCGGGATCGCCGTCCGCGTCGATGGTCTGCTTGACCATCCTGAGCCAGTAGTTCGCCTGATGGCCCGCGAGCGCCTCCGCATCGGGCCGCGCCCGGTCGGTCAGCAGCGGACCGCGCGCATCGGTCGCATAGCCGATTCGCCGCGGTACCCGGGCGAGCGCCGTCCATAGCGCCGAGGAAAAGCTGTTGGGGAACAGGATCGCGAGGTCGAACCGGCGAATCTCGCCGACGATGCGCCGCTGGTTGGCGAGACCTGCGATCCCGCTGCCGCGGCGAAACGCGATGACCTCATCGATCCACTCGCAGCCGTCGAAGAAACCGGCGAGCTCGGCGCGGACCAGAACCGCCAGGTGCGAAGTCGCGAAGCGCCGCCGAACCGCTCTCAGAGCCGGCAGGCTGATGACCAGGTCGCCGAGCCAGTTGACCTCCCTGACCAGCACCCGCGCAGGGTCCTTGAGGGTGGTCGCGGATGGCATCGACAAATTCATCGGAGGTGATGCATCCTAGCATAGGTTTTCATACCCGCATGCGGACACGGGGACCGCGCCGCGCCGAGCGAGGACGAGACATGAAGTTCTACATGTTCCATCTGATGCCATGGCCGCATCTGCCCGAGGACTTCGATGACCGCGAGAAGTACCCTTCGGCGTGGGTGACGCTTTCAAACCAGTTCTACGATCCCGAGCGCGGACACACACTCTACAATCGCTATCTCGATGAACTCGAATATGCCGAGCGGTTGGGCTTCGACGGGGTGTGCGTCAACGAGCATCATCAGAACGCCTACGGCACGATGCCGGCGCCGAACATCATCGCGGCGACTCTGGTGCGGCGCACGAACCGGATAAAGATCGCGCTGGTTGGGAACGGCCTTCCGCTGCGCGATCACCCGCAGCGTATCGCGGAGGAAGTCGCGATGCTCGACGTGATCAGCGGCGGCCGCATCATCTCGGGGTTCGTCCGCGGCATCGGCGATGAATACTATTCGATGGGTCTCAATCCGACGCATTCGCTCGAACGCTTCCGCGAAGCGCATGACCTGATCATCAGGATGTGGACCGAGACCGGTCCGTTCAACTTCGAGGGCAAGCATTACCGGCTGCGCTACGCGAATCTGTGGCCGCGTCCGCTCCAGAAGCCGCATCCCGAAATCTGGGTGCCCGGCTTCGGCAGCGTCGAAACCGTCGACTGGTGCGCGCATCCGGATCGCAAGTACGCGTACATGGCGACCTTCGTGCCCGAAGACGTGCTCGAGAAGTTTTTCAAGTTCTACAAGGAGAAGGCGCGCGGTTACGGGTACGAGGCGTCACCTTACAAGCTCGGCCATCTGGTGCCGATCTATGTTGCGGAAAGCGATCAACAGGCAGTTGATGAGGCCGCGTCGCACGTGCTCTGGCTCTATCACAAGGGCCTGCGCCATGCGCCCAATTTCCTGGTGCCGCCGGGATACATGTCGGTGCCTTCGATGATGCGGATGCTCGAGTTCGGCGACGCTTACGAGTGGAGCAAGATGGATTTCGACGAGCTTAACCGGCGCGGCTATTGCATCGTCGGGAGCGCCGAGACCGTGCGGCGAAGGTTGAGCCAGTACGCCCGCGAGATGGATTTCGGGCTGGTACTCGCGTTGCTGCACATCGGCGACATGCCGCATCATCGGACCATCAAGAACATGGAGCTGTTCGCGAGCGAGGTGATGCCGCCGTTGCGCCGCGAGTTCGCGTACATGCAATAGCATGCGATTTTCGGGGAGCATCGCCCTTCGGGATCGCGCCGCCCGGAAGGCAGATGCGGTATTGCGCCCGATTTTCCAGAACGACGCGAAAAGCTCTCGGAAAAGCAGCGCTTGCGGATTAACCATGAGTTGACACGTTCCAAATGTCGTTATAGCGTTCGCATGCGCGCCATATTTAGCGTAACCGAGAATGAAAGCAGGCTTGATCGCTTGGGCCGCAGTGCTTTTTGTCGTGGCGCTTGATATTGCCCCCGCGCTCGCCGTCGACGGCGTAATCGAGATCAACAGCGCGGTCGTCGCGCAGAGTGGATTCCCCTATACGATCAGCGCCCCCGGCAGCTATCGGCTCACGGGTAATCTCAACAACGTCCCAAGCGGCAGCGACGGCATCGATGTGACGGCCGATAACGTGACGATCGATCTCAACGGCTTCGCGATCATCGGTCAGAGTGGTAGCGGCAACGGCATCAGCAGTTCGAACAATCAGGTGACGGTGCGTAACGGCTCGGTCATCGGGATGGGCGGCAACGGCATCGCGCTCGGCAACAACGCAACGGTCGCGGACGTTCAGGCGATCGGTAACGGCGGCAACGGCATCGTCGTCGGCGACGGCTCCGTCGTGCAGCACAACACCGCCAGCAGCAATAAAAGCGTCGGTATCTCGATCACGGGCAGCGGCGGCAGCGTGATCCAGAACACGATGATGAACAACACCAGCTACGGGCTGAAGGTGAAGGATACGACGACCGGGATCGCGTTAAACGTGCTGACCGGCAATAGCGGTAATTCAACCCCCGGCTCGCCCACCGGTCAGCTCAACGGCAACGGTACGCCCAACGAGTTGTTCAACAATCTTTGCAACGGCACCGCCTGCACCGGCAGCTAGGCCACTCGAATCTACGGATTTCGCCACTTCCGCCCGTCGGCTTTGATCAGCGCCTCGCCGCCGTCCGGACCCCATCCGCCGGCGGGGTAGACCTCCATCGGGATCGCCGGATCGTCGCGCCATTGATCGAGAATCGGCTGCAGAAATTGCCACGAGAGACGCACGAACTCGCCGCTGATGAACAGCGTATGGTCGCCGATCATCATGTCGAGCAGCAGGCGCTCGTACGCATCGGGCGACGGGTCCGAGAATTCACGCTCGTAACTCAGATTCATTCCCACCTGCCGGATGGCGAGGTCGAGGCCCGGTTCCTTGGCGAGCACGTCGAACGAGAAACCCTCGTCGGGCTGGATGCGCAGCGTCAGGACGTCCGGCGTCAGGCGCCCATCGCGATTGAACAGGATTGCGGGCACATCCTTGAACTGCACATAGATCGCGCTCGAGCGACGGGCGAGCCGTTTCCCGGTGCGCAGATAGAACGGCACCCCGGACCATCGCCAGTTGTCGATGAAGCATTTCAGCGCGACGTAGGTTTCAGTCCGCGAGTCGGGCGGCACGCCCTGCTCCTCGAGGTAGCCGCGCACCGGATGCCCATCGATCACCCCGCCCGCATAGCGCGCCCGCACCGCCATTGCGCGCACCTGCTCGTGCGCTATGGGGCGCAGCGATCTGATGGCGTCGAGTTTGGCGTTGCGCACCGCAGTCGCATCCAGCGACACCGGCGGCTCCATCGCGATCATCGCCAGCAGTTGCAACATGTGATTTTGCACCATGTCGCGCAGCGCGCCGGCCTGATCGTAGTAGGCGGCGCGCGTGCCCAGGCCCTCGTCCTCGGCGACCGTGATCTGCACGTGATCGACGTTGCGCGTGCCCCAGACGCGCTCGAAGATGCTGTTGGCGAACCGCAGCACCATCATGTTCTGCACGGTCTCTTTGCCCAGGTAGTGATCGATCCTGAAGATTTGCTGTTCGGCGCAATGCTGATGGAGCGTATGGTTGATTTCGAGCGCGCTCTTGAGGTCGTGTCCGATTGGTTTTTCGATCACCAGCCGGCTGAAATTTTCCCCCTCGGCCGGTCCGACTAGTCCCGCCGCCGAAAGCCGCTCGATCGTGTCGCGCAGCGCCTGCGGCGGAATCGAGAAGTAAAAGATTCGATTGGGCGGAAGCTTGCGCGCCGCCTCGATCTCCTCAAGCCGCCGGCGCAGGACCTTGAAGCCGTCCGGCTCGTCGAGCCCGCCGAGATAATCCAGATGCTTCGCGAACTCGCTCCAGCAGCACTCGTCGAGTTTGAGCCGCGAGTATCGTTTCACGCCGTCGCGCGCCGCAGTTCTGAACTCATCAGGAGTCATCGCGCGGCGCGCGAAGCCGAGCACGGTCGTTTCGGGGGCCATTAACCCCTGTCCGCACGCGCGCAGGTTGTAGAGCGCCGGCAGCAACTTGCGGCGCGCGAGATCGCCCGATGCGCCGAGTATCACGATCGTGCAGGGCGGGGCCGGTCGAATTTTTGAGATCGTCAGCGTCTGCGTCATCGAGATGGGCTCCGGGATGCCGGCTTGGCGCGGCCTCGATCGTCTGGCATAAATCGGGTCGGGAACGCTCCAATGACAACCTATTTTGTCACTCTGTTTACCGCGGAAACAGCTTCGCAAGCGTCGCCGCCGGCGTCGTGAGTGCCCCGAAGTCCGCAAGCCGGCGCATCTCGGCGCCGACGGCCGGCGGCGTTCCTGAAACGCATCCGATCCCGCGGCCGCGCCGTCACTGGTGGATGGTCGCGATTTGGGTCGTCGTGCTCGCCCTGATGTCGACCCAGATCTTCACTTTCACGCGCACCTGGATCTACGTCGGCGACGCGCTTCATCTGGTGTTTCCGGGCGGAGTCTCGGACACCACCCAGTGGCTTACTCATCTGATCGTTCGCAAGCTGGCCCATTTCGGCGCCTACGCGATCTTCTTCCTCGTCTTGATAATAGGACCGCTGCGCGGCCGGCCTTATTGGGCGCTGCTGATCTGCCTGATGCTCGCAACTGCCGATGAAACGCATCAGCTCTTCGTTCCCGGCCGCACCGGCTCGCCTTGGGATGTCGCGATCGATTTCACCGGCGCGATGTTCGGCTACTTCTTCCATTACGGTATCGAGGGCCGGCGGCTCTCAGATGCGGAGATCGTCGAGCGACGCTGAAATCCGATCGATGCGGCCGTGAAAGGCGCGGAGATTCGGGAACTCGCGCGGCAGTTTCAGCTCGCCCGAAACCGCCAGAGTATAAAGCTGACCGTAAAGCGCAAAATCGGCCAGTCCGATGCGCCCCATCAGAAAGGCCTTGCCGGCCAGCGCCTCTTCAAACGGTTCCAACAGATTTGCAGCGCGCTCAGTGATCGCATCGCGCTCGCCTTCGGCCTGCGTGCAGAATCCGACGCCAAGAGTCTCATCCACGATTTGTCGAAAGGCGGCTTCGTGCTCCGCGCTGAGGCGTCGAAAATAGGCAACGAGATCGGGAATGGCGAGGCGCAACAACTCTGTCGCCACATCGTTCTGGATATAACGCTCGAGCGCGATCTGGAGTCCACGCTGATCTGGCGGCATGATCGTCGGCTCGGGATAAAGTTCTTCGAGCCGCAGCGCGATCCGCTCGGCGGCAGCGATCGTTTCGCCGTTCGGAAGCGTCAGTTCCGCAACGAACGGAACGCCCGAGACCGCCAACTGTGCTTCGGATGCGGCCACATCGAGATCGACGGTCTCGAACTCGATGCCCTTGTAATGCAGCAGCTTGCGCACCATCGCGCCGCATGCGCTGGTCGGAAATTGCCGGAGCTTTGCGGACATCGGTTATCTCTTAACTCAACGCAATTATATCTATTGATGCTTCAGCGGGGGGAGACCGAGTGCGTGGCGCACCTCGGCGGTGGCGCGCGAGAAGTCGGCTTCGAAGCGCGGATCGTGCAGCATCACGTTATCGATCACGGAGCCGCAGATTTTTCCGGCTTCCAGATCGCTCGGATAGTGGACTCCCGCGATCACGCGATTCTCCGCGAACTGGCCCGCGCGCTCGAAAATCGCCTCGGCTTTTTCGGGAACCATCTGCGCCAGCAGAATCGCAGTTGCGTAGGCGAAGGTCGAATGCCCGCTCGGATACGACTCATACGGCGACCCGCCCAATATGGGATGCACTTCGTGATCGACGACGAATGGCCGCGGGCGATGAAAGTGCTGCTTGGCGGATTCGATTGCGCGATCGTCGTCATACGCCGTCCGAGCGAAGAACTGGGTCGCAAACGGCAGATTCTCCGGCCTGAACCCGGGACCCATCACGTTCGCAAAGCGAAACACCGAAAGGTGCGAATCGGCCCTGGCCGCGGCGGCTTCGCCCGGCGTTCGATCGCGCTGTGCATCGAGCACCGCCTTTAGGTCGGCTTTGCCCGCGGCTGAGTCAGGCGCGGGCGGCGGCTGCAGGAGCTTTGCGCAGTCGACCTCCGCGGGAGTGACGTAGTAATCGGCCGCGATCGAGCGACATGCACCCGCGAGGAGCGCGCTCACGGTCAAGATTCCGATTAGCGCAACCATTCTTCGCTTCATCGAAACACCTCTGGAAACGAATCCAACCCTGGGCAGCATCGCCAGGCTTCAGTTCCGCACGGACCGCATGAACCCGGCGATCGAATCGGCCCGATGCGCAGTTTCCGCTCGAATGAACACCCGATTATACTCGATGACGCCATCGTTGCCCGAGGAGAAACCCCGAGGAGAAACTCATGAATGAACCGAATGCCGCCCCGGCTCAAGCGGCCGGCGACCTGCGCGACTTTCTTCAGCTTCTGGAGCGGGAGGGCGAACTCCGCCGCGTCAGCACTGAGATCGATTGGCGTTACGAGATGGGAGCTGTCAGCCGCGTGATCTGCGAGCGCGCGGGACCTGCGCCGTGGTTCCAGAACGTCAAGGGTTATCCCGATCAGTCGGTCGCGGCGGTGCTGTTCGGTCCGGGGCACGCGGCGCCGCTCGCGCGCATCGCGCTGACCCTAGGCCTCGACAAGCGGACGCCGACGCTGGACGTGATCGAAGAACTTCGCCGGCGTTTCCAGCAGCCGCGCAAGCCTTCGCTGGCGCCGGCCGAAAGCGCGCCCTGCAAGGAAATCATTTTGCGCGGCGATGACATCAATCTGCTCAACTTCCCGGTGCCGTGGATCAAGGAGATCGATGGCGGACGTTATATCGGGAGCTGGGACATCGTCGTCACGCGCGATCCCGACACCAACTGGGTCAACTGGGGCATCTACCGATGCCAGCTCAAGGACGAACGCAGCTTCGCGGTGCTGCTTTTACCGCAGGGCCAGCACGGCGGTGCAATCCTGCGCAAGTACGAACAGCGCGGCGAATCGATGCCGATCGCGCTCGTGATCGGCGCGGATCCTGCCTGCCATCTGGCGGCCAGCGCGCCGCTCGATCATGGCATGAGCGAACGCGAAGTCGCGGGCGGAATCCGTGGACGCGGAATCGAGCTGGTGAAGTGCGAAACCGTCGATCTCGAAGTCCCGGCCAGCGCCGAGATTGTGATCGAAGGTGAAGTGATTCCCGGCGAGCGCGTCGACGAGGGGCCCTTTGGTGAATACACCGGCCATGCGACGGGGCAGGGACGCGCGCCGCTGGTGCGCGTCAAATGCATTACGCATCGCCGCAAGCCGATCTTCACGATGGCCAACATGGGCAAGCTCCACGATGACAGCGCGTGCTGCGTCACCGTGATGAGCGCCGCGGTCGCGCGCAATCGGCTCGAGGCGCACGGTCTGCCGGTGCGCGCGATCTACTACTACATCCCGGAAATCCCGGTCATCTCGCTCGCGGCGCGCCCCGGGCTCAAAAAACAGATCGTCGCGACGCTGCTCGGCGGCGAGCGCATGATCACCTCGGGCATCGTGTTCGTCGATGAGGACGTCGATCCGAGCAATCTCGAAGATGTCTGGTGGGCAATCACCACCCGGATGCATCCCGAGAGCTACGAGGTCGTACGCGGGGTGCCGATGAACGCGCTGCATCCGTGGCTCCGGCCCGAGGATCGCGCGCGCCGCGAGACCAGCATGTGGATCATGGATGCCACCATTCCGCACGACTGGCCCCCCGAGTACCGAAGCCGCCACGCCGCGCCCGCCGATTATCTCCATTCGTGGTCGGAAGGGACGCGCGCGATGGTGGCGCGGCGATGGAAGGACTACGGCTACGGCGACATCTGACGCATCGGCGATGCTGCGTGACGGCCCGCGCACGGCGCGGGTCACGTTGATGCTGGCTCACGGAGCGGGCGCGCCGATGGACTCGCCGTTCATGAACGTCATCGCGCGCGGCGTCGCGCGGCGCGGCATCCGTGTGCTGCGCTTCGAGTTTCCGTACATGGCCGCGCGCCGCAAGGGCGGCAGGGGCGGCGCGCCCGATCGCGAACCGGTTCTGATCGACGCGTGGCGCAGCGCGATCGCAAGCGTCCGCGATGCGGAGAAGCTCGTGATCGGCGGCAAATCGCTCGGCGGACGCATCGCGAGCATGGTCGCGGACGAGGCCGGCGTGGCGGGTCTGGTATGCCTCGGCTATCCGTTCCATCCGCCGGGCAATCCGGCGCGCGCCCGCATCGCGCACCTGGAGCATCTGCGCACGCCCGCACTGATAGTCCAGGGCACGCGGGATTCTTTCGGGCGTCCCGACGAAATTTCGCATTACCCGCTCTCGCGCAGCATCCGGATCGTCTGGATCGAGGACGGCGATCATTCCTTCAGGCCGCGCGCGTCGTCCGGCCGCACGGAGGCCGAAAATCTCAACCAGGCGGTCGCGCGGGTCTCGGAGTTTATCGAGGGACTGAGCTAGTCTTCCGATCATCCAAAAAACCGGGAGCAGTCAGATGGGCAAAGGACATCAGGACAAGGTCGCGGTGATTACCGGGGCGGCCTCGGGCCTGGGCGAGGCGTTCGCGATGCGTCTTGTCGACGACGGCGTGCGTGTCGTTACGGTCGATTTGAAACCGGCCGAGAAAGCGCTCGCTCACGCCAAGGCGGCCGGCCGCGAGGCGCTCGACGTGCGCTGCGACATCACGGTTCCGGAGCAGGTCGACGCGATGGCGAAGCAGGTGCACGAACGGTTCGGCCGCTGCGACATCCTGGTCAACAACGCCGGCATCTATCCGAATCAGTATTTCGATCAGATCACGCTCGCCGATTGGCGGCGCGTGATGGCGGTGAATCTCGATGCGATGTTTCTGCTTGCCAAAGCGTTCGTGCCGGGGATGCAGCAGCGGCGCTGGGGCAGGATCGTGAACCTCGCCTCGAACACCTTCGGGATGGTTGTCGAAGGACTGGTGCATTACGTTGCGAGCAAGGCCGGCGTGATTGGATTCACGCGCGCGCTCGCCACCGAGATGGGCCCCTACGGCATCACGGTCAACGCGATCTGTCCGAGCCTGACGCGCACGCCCGGTACGCTGTCATTCAACCAGATTCCGGGCGAGATGACCTCGCAGCAGTTCTTCGAGCTGGTGGCGAATCTCCAGGCGATCAAGCGCGTCGAGGAGCCGTCCGATCTGGTGGGTGCGGTTTCGTTTTTGACCAGCGACGATTGCACGTTCATCACGGGGCAGACGCTTTACGTCGACGGCGGCCTGGTCCGCGCCGCGTAATCAGCGCGCGCGGCATCGGAGCCGCGGCATGATCTTTTCGCCGAAATCGCGGATGCCGGCGACGAAATCGGGAAAGCTCAGCAGCAGACCATCGACGCCGGATTCCTCCGCAATTCGATCTATCTCGCGCGCCGCGCTCTCGTATGAGCCTAGGATCACAGGCGTGCCCATAAACACCAGGTTGCCAAGCTCGACCGGCCGTTCCATCCCGGTCCTGAGTGCTTCACTGGTGCCGCCCGGATTGGTGTCGAGCGACGCGCTCGCGAGCACGTTGCGAATCGCTCCTATGTCGGCGCCAGCGATGATGTCGTCGGCCTGGCGGCGAGCGGCGGCGTCGGTGTCGGCGGCGATCAGCACAAACTGCGCATAAGTGCCGACCTTGCGGCCGCGCTCGCGCGAATGATTTTTGAGCTGCGCGCCGATTGTTTTGAGCTTTTCAGCATCCGCGGTGACGAAATTGTGATCGCCCAGCTCGGCCGTGAAGCGCATTCCGCGCGGCGAGCTTCCGGCGCATACGATCGGCACTTCATGCCTCGGCGTCGGCAGGCATCGGCAGTCCGGCAGATCGAAAAACTTTCCACGATGCGACACGTGTCCATCGCGCCATAGCGCTTTCATGATCTGCAGATACTCGGTCGCGTAGTCATAGCGTTGATCGTAGTACTGATCGCCGGGCCATAGACCCATCTGCTGATACTCGGGCCGGTTCCATCCGGTCACGATGTTCAAGCCGCAGCGGCCGCCGCTGATGTCGTCGATGGTCGCGACCATCCGCGCCGCGACGGCGGGATGCATGCTCAGGATGCCGACGCTCGGAAAGAGTTCGACGCGCGAAGTGTCGCGTGCCAGCGCGGCCATCAAAGTGAACGACTCTAGGCAGGCGTCCCAATAGCCGCCTTCGCCGCCGAAGCCGCGAAACTTGATCATCGAGAGCGCGAAATCGAGACCCTGGCGCTCGGCCTCGACGGTGATCGCGCGATTGTGCTCGTAGGTCGGGGGATACTGCGGGCTTCGGGTGGACAGGATGTAGCCGTTGGTGCCGTTGGGAAGAAAGACCCCGAACTTCATTCGAGCAGCGTAACGCGCGCGCGAGCGGCGCGTCCATAGCGAAGGCGATCTGTCAACTCGGCCGCGCCATCACCTGGCCGGTCTGACTGGTGTCATAGGCGCATAGCGCCGCGAGTTCGGTGCGCAGACGATCCGAATTGAGCGCATCGA
>JAJPIG010000035.1 GCA_021324855.1 Pseudomonadota bacterium
CGCGAACCAAAAAAACCTTGATTTTATTGGTGGAGCTGAGCGGGATCGAACCGCCGACCTCCTGAATGCCATTCAGGCGCTCTCCCAAACTGAGCTACAGCCCCACCTTCGGGAAAGAGCTTTCAGCTAACCCAAACCCGCCAGCACAGTCAACTGAGCGTCCGGCGGCGCCGGGCGCGCGGTTGACAATGTCGCCCGATTCGATATGCCGTTGAGCGTCGAAATCATCGGAGGCATTCACGATGGCATGGGTCAGGATGGTTGGCCGCGAGGAAGCGACCGGCGCGCTCCGCGCCGAGTATGACCGGATCGCCGCGCAGTTCGCCGACCGCGGCGGCGGCGCGATTCCCGAGATAACCGCGATCCTGAGCCTCCGGCCCGATCTGATGATCGCGCGCAACCGCCTCTCCAACTCCTGCACGTTCGGCGGCTCCGGTCTCGGCCGCTACCGCGAGGAATTGATCGCGACCAGTATCTCGGCGCTGCTCAACTGCCGCTTCTGAGGGATCGAGCACGCAGAGTTTCTGCGTCGACATGGCGGGGCGGACGAGGCGACGGTCGTCGCGATTTCGACCGACTGGCGCAGGGCGAAATTGTCGCCGGCGGACTTCGCGATGCTTGAGTTCGGCGAGAAGCTGACTGTCATCCCCAGCGCGATGAGCGCGGGCGACGTGATCCCGCTTCGGGCAGCCGGGTTCGCCGACCGCGAGATTGTCGCGATTACCGCCGCGGCTGCGTATCGCAATTTCATCACGCGCGTCGCCGACGGCCTCGGCGTCGAGCTGGGACAGCATGGCGGCGGCTACTACGATCCCGCCGTGTTGAGCGCCTTCGGCGTAACGGAGGCTGCCGTCGGCGGCACGCTCTATTCGGACCGCGAGCGTTCGATAAGTGACGCCAAGAAGGATTGGGCACGCGTCATTTTCTCGCGGCAGCGTCCTGACGACAGCCGGGCGTGCTGGATCGATACCGCCGAGCAGAGCGCCATCTGGGATGCCCCCGCCGATTTCAGAAATCTCGCGCCCGCCCTAAGCCTCAAACCTGACACGCTCGCGGCAACCGTCGAGTTCGCGAGCCTGATCGATCGGGACGGCTCGGGATTGGGCGCGCGTATTAAGTCGGTCATCGGCCTGACGGTTGCCGCAACTGCCGGGCTTTCGTATCTCGGCGCCCACCACGCACAGCATCTGCTCGATTCCGGTGCAACGCCGCGCGAGTTACGTATCCTGATCGATAATCCCGCGGATGCTGCGCTCGATCCGCGCGAGCGCGAGGTGGTTGGCTTTTGCGAGAAGCTCACGTGTGCGCCCGGCACGATGACGTGTGCGGACGTCGAAGGTTTGCGCGGTGTCGGCTTCGACGATCCCGCGATCGTGACGATCGTCGCTGCGGCCGCGTTCGCGAATTATTTGGGGCGCCTTGGCGCAGGCCTGGGCGCGATTCCCGAGGAATCGCTTTCAGAACCGGCGCGCACGGCGATTTGAGAGCGAAACGCGCCCTCCGGCGACCGTCCGCGGATTACATTCACGGATTGCAAGTTCCGGGCGTGCTCCGAGCGCGGCTCCCGCTTACGGCATGGGAGGGGCGCTCTCCGATGGCTGCTCTGCCGGAGGTTCCGGGACGTGCGTTGCATAGCCGCATTCGTCTTTCTTCGGGCAGAGCCATCGCGTGCCGAGCCGCTTGGTCGTCTTCTCGACCAGGTAAGGTGAGCCGCAGTTTGGACACGCTTGCGCGATCGGCCGATCCCAGGACGCGAATTTGCACTTTGGATAGCGATCGCATCCGTAGAAAATCTTGCCGCGCCGGCTGCGCCGCTCGAGGATCTCGCCTTCCTTGCAATCTGGGCATCGCACGCCCGTTTTGACCGGCTCGGCCCGCAAACGTTTGATCCCATCGCAGTCCGGATAACCGGAGCATCCGAGGAACTCACCGAAGCGCGAACGCCGACGCACCATCGGCTTACCACATTTCTCGCAGGTCTCGTCGGTGGTCTCGGGCGCGGCTGATTCGCGGATCACGACCTTGCCCTGCTCGTCGCGCGTGAACTCCTTGGTGTTGGTGCACTTCGGATAGCGCGAGCAGGCCAGGAACTCGCCGTTGCGTCCCCACTTGATGACCATCGGGGCGCCGTCGATTTCGCACGGAATATCGGTCTTGAGCCCCTTGCGCTTCACCTCCGGCATCTTCTTCGCCGCCTCGGAGAGCCGTTTCTCGAACGGCCCGTAAAAACGCTTGAGCGCCTTGACCCAGTCTTCGCGCCCCTCCTCGATATGGTCGAGTTCTTCTTCCATCGAGGCGGTAAAGCCCACTTCGATGATATCCGGGAAAGCCTGCACCAGGAGATCGCTGACCACGCGGCCGAGCGACGTCGGGCGGATACGCTTGCTCTCGTCCTCCTCGACGTATTCGCGGTTCAGGATGCTGGTCATGATCGCGGCGTAGGTCGAAGGCCTTCCGATGCCCTTATCCTCGAGTTCCTTGATCAGCGTCGCCTGGGTGAAGCGCGGCGGCGGCTGCGTGAAATGCTGCTCCGGCGTGAAGCCCAGCAGCTTCACGATCTCGCCCTCCGTGATCGCGGGCAGCGTCGCCTCGCCGTTCTCGTCGTCGACTGTGGAATCGTCACGTCCTTCGATATAGACGCGCATGAAGCCGTCGAACTTGGTGACCTGGCCGGTTGCGCGGAAGACCGCTGCGCCAGCTTCGATATCGACCGTGGTGCGATCGTAGACCGCCGGGTTCATCTGGCTGGAGACAAAGCGATTATAGATGAGCGTGTAGAGCGCGAGCGCGTCTTTGTCGAGATAATGGGCAAGCGATTCGGGATCGCGTTCGAGCGCAGTAGGACGAATCGCCTCGTGAGCTTCTTGCGCCTGCTTGCCCGAGCGATAGAAGTTCGGTCGCTCCGGCAGATAGTTTCGGCCGTAGCGCTTCTCGATATGCTCGCGAACCGCGGCCAGCGCCTGGTCGGAGACCCGCGGCGAATCGGTACGCATATAGGTGATGAGACCGACGGCACCCTGGTCGCCGAGATCGACGCCCTCGTACAGACGCTGCGCGATCTTCATCGTGCGCGACGGCGAGAAGTAGAGCCGGCGCGCCGCCTCCTGCTGTAATCGCGATGTGATGAAAGGCGGGGCGGGGTTGCGCCGGACCTCGCGCTTTTCGATGCTCGCGACCTTGAAGGTCGCGTTCTCGCAAGTCGCGACGATCTCCTTCGCCTCGGCCTCGGGGAGCTTGTAGGCTTTGTTGTCAATGCGGTTGCCGCGATGGCTGTAAAGCCGGGCCGTAAACGGGGGTGGATTCGCCGCTTCGAGACGCGCGTCCAACGTCCAGTATTCCTCGGGACGAAAGGCTTCGCGCTCCTTCTCGCGCTCTACGATTATTCGGAGCGCGACCGACTGAACGCGGCCGGCGCTAAGCCCGCGCTTCACCTTGTCCCACAGCAGCGGAGAAATCTGGTAGCCCACCAGGCGATCAAGGACACGCCGCGCCTGTTGTGCATCGAAAAGCTTCCGGTCGAGGTCGCCCGGATGAGCGAGTGCCTCGCGCACCGCGGCGGGCGTGATTTCATGGAGCAGGATGCGATGGACCTCGGCCTTGGTTTTGCCGAGGTGCTCGGCGATATGCCACGCGATCGCCTCGCCTTCACGGTCGGGATCGGTCGCGAGATAGATGACCGCCTTGTTCTTGGCATCCTTGCGGATGCCTTCAAGAACTTTCGCCTTACCGCTAATCACGTGGTATTCGGGGCGGAAATCGTGCTCGATATCCACTCCGAGCTTGCTTTTCGGGAGATCGACTACATGACCAACCGACGCCGTCACTTGGAAGTCCGAGCCGAGATAACGCTTGATGGTCTTCGCCTTAGCCGGCGATTCAACAATAACGAGGTTTTTGCTCACCCTTCTGAGAACCTCCTGCTCATCCGCCTCAGCCCGCTGGCTATCCTGCCTGAGCTACGAGAGCGAAAAAAGCTTCCCCGGATGTTGCGTGATAAGGCCGCGCAGTTCCAAGTCCATTAATAACGTAAGCACAGTCTGTGCCTTTAGCCCGGAGAGTTCAATAATCGAGTCGACATGGAGCTTTTCGACATTTTTGAAGCAGTTTAATAGCTTTTTGACATCTTTTGATTCGTCGTCAATGCTCAAAGTCGCAACGCGCGCTGTTTGTGCTGGGTCACGTTTTGGAAAAACAAGGTTATTCCTTGGTTTATTACCAACTGAATCGGATTGATGGGTGGAAGGCTCCAAGCCGACCAGTTGGGGCGCCAGCTCCTCGATCACATCCTCGACGCATTCGACCAGCCGTGCACCGTCTTTTAAGAGGCGATTACTGCCCCGGCTCCGCCCCGACATCGGGCTGCCCGGAACGGCGAAAACCTGTCGGTTCTGCTCCAATGCCGTGCGCGCTGTGATCAGCGACCCACTGCGTTCGGCCGCTTCGACCACTACTACGCCCAAGCTCAACCCGGAAAGGATGCGATTCCGGCTCGGGAAATTCTCTGCGATGGGCGGCGTGCCGACCGGCAGCTCGCTGATCAGCGCACCGCCGCCACTCACGATCGCCTCAGCCAGGCTGCGATTCTCGGCCGGATAGACCACGTCGATGCCGCAGCCGAGCACCGCGATCGTGCGTCCGCCGGCATCGAGCGCCCCCTGATGCGCCTCGGAATCGATTCCGCGGGCGAGGCCGCTCACCACGATGAATCCTTTCGCCGCCAACTCCAGTCCGAGCCGACGCGCCATTCGACGGCCCGCCTCGCTCGCCGCCCGCGCTCCGACCACCGCGACGAACTTCTTCTCGCCGGCCACTAGCTCGCCCTGGACGAACAATGCCGGCGGCGGATCGGCGATCTCGCGCAGATTCACGGGGTAATCCGCGTCGGACCATCGGATTAGACGTGCACCGATCCGGGGCAATTCGCAGAGCTCGCGCTCAAGCGCCTCGAAGTCGTTGAATTCGCGGATTCTGCGGGCGACCGGTCGCGGCAATCCGGCGGCGACCAGTTCACGTTCATCCGCCGCGAAAATTTTTTCGGGTGATTCGAATTTCTCCAGCAGAAGGCGCGCGATGCGTGGTCCGATTCCTCGCACGCGGCGCAATGCCAGCCAATAGGCGTCCTGGGTTGCCATTCGTTTACCGGCGTTTGTCGAGAACGGCTTCGGCGGCTGGCAACCTTAGCTTGACCGGCCGGATGTAATCAATTAGTAAAGACGGAACCGCGTGGGTTATTGTCCATCACATCGCCCCTTTTTGCCGCGCCGTGTTGTCTGAGGCCGGCGATGGTCGAAACTGAGGATGCGTCGGGCGGGGGGAGTATGCTCATGAAGCTCAATGAAACATCCGCCGCTGAAAAGCAAATCCTGATTTTCAGCTTCTATCGCGATGCCGAGTTGCGCGGCGCGCGTCTGCTGATGAATCTGCTCAACCATCTCAAGAGCGCCGAGGCCCAGCTCAAGATGTCGCGCCATCTGGCCGACGAGACCCGCCATGCCTGGCTGTGGACCAAACGCATCGCCGATCTCGGCGGCGCCCCGATGCTCATCGACGACGGCTACCAGCGCCGCCTCGGCCTGCGCACCGGCGTCCCCAAGAGCATCATCGACCTGCTCGCGCTGACCGTGGTGGTCGAGGAGCGGGCGCAGAATCGCTACGAGGCGCATGCTGCCATGCCCAACGTCGATCCGGAGACGCGCGAGGTCCTGAAAGCGGTCACCGAGGACGAGGCTTGGCATCTGTCGTGGATCGAACGCGAGATGCGCGCGCTTGCGCGGGCCGAAGGCAACGAGCGCCGCGCCGACGAGTCGCTCGAACGCTATCGCGCGATCGATCGCGAAGTATGGGCGACCCTCGCTGCCGACGAGGCCGAGTGGCTGAACGCCTGAGCGTTCAGCCGGTCCCAACCGCTCCCGACTGTTTCGTCCGCCGCCTCAGGGAGTCGTTGAGCGCGCGGCGCATCGCCGCGGCCGCCTTTGATGCTGCCGCGCCCGGCGATGCACCGGTCTCTTTCGTGTAGGCGTACATTAGACTCCGGCTCGCATTCACGATGACACCCAGGCCGTCCTCGCGCGCGCCGGCCACCGCATCGTCGGCGCTGGCGCCTTGCGCGCCGTAACCGGGCATCAGGATGATTGCGCGGGGCATCAGCGAGCGAGCGCGCCGCGCATGGTCGGGATAGGTTGCGCCGACTACCGCCCCGATCGGGCTCAAGCCCGCCGCCGCGATAAACTCCGAGCCCCATCCGTTCACGCGCCCCGCAACGCGCTCCCAGAGCTTCCCGCCACCCACGATTTCCAGGTCCTGGAATTCGCCCGATGAAGGGTTCGAGGTCTTGACCAGCACGAACAATCCGCGCCCGGCGCGCACCCGCGCCAGAAACGGCATGATCGCGTCGCTGCCGAGATATGGATTGACGGTCGCCGCATCGCATCCGAATTCGCCGCCGCCGAGAAACGCTTGCGCATAGGCGGCCGAGGTCGAGCCGATATCGCCGCGCTTGGCGTCGGCGATGGTGACGAGGCCGCATCGGCGCGCCGCCGCGATCACCTCGGCGAGCGCGCGAAGGCCGTCGAGTCCGCGGGCCTCGAAGAACGCGAGCTGCGGCTTGACGGCAATTACATGAGGCGCGCAGGCTTCCACGATTTCGCAACAGAAGCGCGCGAGCGTATAGCCGCGCGGCACGCCCGGCGCGTCAGGCGCATCAAGCTGTGGATCGATGCCGAGCACGGCGAGGCTCTGCTTCGCGCGCTGCGCCTCGACTACCCGATCGACGAATTCATTTCCTGCTGGCATAGCTACTGCGACGCCGATTTCGCTGAATCTGCTTCAACCAGAACGCGCCGATCGTAGTCAGCGTTTGCGCTGCTTCGCAGTTGGCCTCTAATTCTGGTCCCATGAAGACAATCGCGACGATTCGAGGCGCAATATTACGCACCACACGGATCTCCTCTAGCGCGAGATAACGCGCCAAACGCAGGGCGGTCTCCGGCGTAATCGCCCGCTCACCCTTGAGAATCTCGTACATGCGGGTCGCCGGCGCCCGCAATGCCATCGCCAGTTCGTGCGCGCTTACCCCTGCATCCCGGTGAGGTCTTGCGGGAAGATTATCTGATTCCGGCACTGGGGCAAGCTTTTTCGCCTTACTCTCTTTAGCTGTCGAGAGTTCCCTCCTTCCCCCGGTCAACGATCGTGAGTCAACGTATTCGATTCAGGCGGCGGTTTCCGTCCGAGGCTTCGAAAATTTCCCCGACAGCAGCGTGCCGGCGTTGGGAACCGTCGTGTCGAGGCCGAGCGCCAGCAGCATCTGCCAGGCCGTGCAGACCGCGGCCGATACCACCGGGATTCCGCATTCCGCCTCGACCTCGGGAATCGCGGCCAGCGACGGCATCTGAACGCAGGCCGACAGCACCAGCGCATCGACGTGGTTAAGCTTGAGCCGCCGGTAAATCTCGACCAGACGCATCGGATCCTGCGCCGCGACTTCTAGATTGTCGGGAATCTCGAGCGTGACGAAATCGGCCACACCGATGCCTTCATTCTCGAGGTACTCGACGACCAGCTTCGTGAGCGGCTTCATGTACGGCGCGACGATAGCGACCCGTTTCGCACCGAGTGCTTGAAGGCCGCCGACAAGCGCGCCCGCGCTGGTGACGACCGGCGCTGGCGCGCCGTTCTCGACCGTCCGCTGATGGAGCCGCTGCTCGGAAATCCGATGGTAGCCGTGGCCCATGCTCATGATCGCGACCAGGCAGGCGTAGCCGAGCACGTCGACGCGGGCATCGGAAAGCTCGACGGCGCATCGTTCCGACTCGGCGTCCATCGCGGCGAGTTCCTCCTTGGTCACCTTGCGCATCCGCATCCGGCTCGAATGGAAAGTAAAGCGCTCGGGCGCAATCGCCTCGCGCGCGCGGAGCATCGCGGGGATTTCCGTCTCCATCGTGACGTTGGAGCTGGGGACGATCTGACCGATACGAAACGTGCGGGACATGGGCGAGATGTTCCCGCGCCGCGACGCGATACGCAAGCACGCGACGAAGCGCTTTTTAAAAGCCAATTTCCGATGTCACGCTCGTTTACGCTGCGCGGCGTCCTCCAACGCCTGGCGGACTATGCGCGGAAAGATCAGATTGGCATGCGATAGCCGTAAAACTCGTGGTCTTCGTTATAACCGCCTTGGCCCGCGCCGAGGTGCGTGAAATCGGCAACGAATTCGATCGCCGCAATCCACTTGACTTGTTTGAATCCAAGTTCGTTCTCGCAACGCAATCTGAGCGGCGCGCCGTGCAGCACGGTGACCGGATGGCCGTTCATCTCATACGCGAGAATCGTCAGATGGTGTCGCATGTTCTCGAGTTTGTGGACGTCATAGTAACGTCCGCCCTCGCCGCCCTCGGCGAATGAGTAAAAAACCACGTAGCGCGCAGCGGGCAGGGGCCTGACCTCCTCGATGATTTTTGCCATCGGCACGCCGCCCCATTTCGCGACGCCCGACCATCCCTGGATACAGAAATGGCAGGTAATCTGCTCCTGCTTCGGCATTGCTTTGAGTTCGGCGAAGGAAAAATCCCGCGGCTTTTCGACGAGGCCGTCGACGCGCAGCTTGTAGTCCGCGAACTGGCCGGCGACCAGCGCATTATATTCGTCGGACGCGGGCATCGTGCCGTTGGGCCAGAAGTACTCAGAGATGTCGCTTTCGGAATATTGGTTGGAAGGATCCCACCATTCGGCGACGCCCTTCAGCCAACCGATCAGGAATTCTCCGGTTTTTTGGACCGCGCGTGCGTGATTCAGCGTGATCGGCGTGGCGAGCGCCCACGCGATGGCGACAATAATCATTGCGGCGATGAAAATGAACAATCCTTCCGGACCCGTGCCGTTATTGCCGGCGAACATATGATTGAGATTCGGCAAGAGACCGGTGACAAAGACCATCGTCACATGGATGAAAATGAAAAACAGAAACCACGCGAGGACGATGAAATGTATCGAGCGCGCCGCTTGCCGGTGCAGCATCCGGCCGAACCATCCAGTCTTGTTTGAAATCGCTGGCGCCTGCATCAGCCCGGTGACGATCGCGAGCGGCGCCGCGATAAATACCGTCACAAAGTAAGACAAGAGCTGCAAGCCATTGTATCTGACCCATTCCTCTTCAACGGGAAAATTCAGCGAGAGATATTGAATCGCGGTCGAAAGCGCGTTGGGAAAGACGGCCCAAGTGCGCGGAACGATCCGCTCCCATTGGTGCGTGGAAAAGAGCATCACGTAAAAGATCGCGCCGTTGAGCGTCCACAGCAGATCGCACGAGAAATGCCACCAGCGCGCCAATCCAATCGAATGGCGAATGCCGGGAATGCCGAGCCATCCGGGAAGCGTCACCGAATCGTCTTTGGCGGTCCAGATACGATCGGCCGGCACCGGATGCTGAAAGCGAAACCATTCGGAGCCGGGGGTGCAATCGCGGTTCCAGTAGAGCCGCGGATGGTCCGCGAGAATTTGCAGGCCGGCGCGAATGATGAAAAACATCAGGAACAAATTGAAAAAATGCTGCCATCGCAGCCACGCCGGAAAGCCCTGATAGTGAATCGGCACGGAACTTTGTCCGGGATAGCGCGCGATGAAATGCGCTACGACGGGAATCTGCCGCAGCTCCTGCGCCGCCGGAATTCCAACAATCAGAAGCGCGAGGCCGAGGGGGATCAACCACAGCAAATTGAACCAGCGGCGGCCGATTCGTACGCGAGGAGTCACGCCCCATTGTGGCGGCAGCCAGTGACTGAGCCGCACGCGGTCGTCGGCGTGAGTCAGTCGCGCTTCAAGCGGATCGCTCAGTTCAGCCATTGTCTCAATTGAAATCTCTCCTACGCCCCTTCGGCGGGCGGCAGATGCATCGCGGGCAAACAGCACGGCCTTTCGCGCCATAGCAAAACGCAAGCGCTTTCGCATCCTGCGAGGCTCGATTGGGCTTTGAGACGTTCCAGAACATCCAGAGCGAACCTATCGCACCGACCTGCCCAAAGATGGCGCGGAACGGCTTTTGCTCTCGACTTCGACCCAGTTATCGCCGAGGATAGGGAGTCGGCGCAAGTTACTCCCGCTCCTCGAAACGCCAAATCAGCAAGACGGGGTTCATTTGTGAGGAGCCGCTTAAAGATTCTGATCACGGGTCTGGCAATTGGCGCAACGCTGCTGACGGCGTCGATCGCGCCCGCGCGCATCCTGATTGCCTCCGGGATGACCGCGATTCGCCAGATGGTACTCGCAGGCCGGATGGAAGGCGCGGTCCGGCTGCTCAAATCCGACTATGATTTGAAAACACCGGGCGGATTGCATGCGCTGCGCGATTTCTCGCTTTTCGTGTTGCGCCAGGGACTCAACGATGCCGATTCCTTCGAGCGATGTTACGCGGCGACCGCGCTCGCGGCCCACGACGACTGGAGTGGACGCCCGATCATCGTGCAGGCGCTGAACTCGCCGAATCTGCTGATCCAGAAGGCCGCGCTCGAAGGTCTGGCGCAGGCCAACAACGGTGAGGCGCTCCGGATTCTGGAAAACTTTTACCGCTTAAGCAGTCCAATCAGCCGGACGATCGCGATCCAGGCGATCGCACAGGTGAGGACTCCCGCCGTGATGCCGCTGCTGCTGCAGGCCACGCGCGACCCGAACTCGAGTGGCGCCTTCTGGGCCGTCAACGGGCTCGGCCGCATGGGCGATCGCGACGCGCTGCCCTACCTGCAACGGCTGCTGGCGAAATCGATCGATCCGATGATGCGCACCGAGGCGGCTCATTCGATGATCCTGCTCGGCGACCGCACGCCGATCGACACGCTCGAGGTTGGGCTCGCCAGTGCTGAGTCCGACGTTGCCGCCGAGGCGGCGCTGGCGCTCGGCGACGCGCGCGATCCGGCTGCCGTCGATCTGCTGAAAGAGGTAATGGCGAGCGAGCGCGCAGCCGCGCAGGTGCGGCTTGCTGCCGCGGTTGCACTTACTCACTACGGGAATCCCGAGGGGCTGCCGATGCTACAGCGGGCGCTCGACGACGAGCGGAATCGGAACGATATCTATATTATCTCGATGCTGGACCATCTCGACTTCGCGGTCGGCCGATCGCTGATTGTCGATGCGACGCGTTCGGGGTCGCAGGAGATCCGGCTGACGGCTTACGAAATTATCGGTCGCTCCGGCGGCGATCCGGAGGTCGGGTTGTTAAGCAACGCGCTGCGTCAGACCGGCGATCAGACTGAACGGGCGCAGATCGCGTGGTCGCTCGCGCGCATCGGCCGTCCGGCTTCGATTCCGGTCCTGCTCGAGGCGATCCAGGACCCGACGCCCGAAATCCGCGACACCGCGGCCGAGGGGCTGGCGCAAGTCGCGGACAAGGCGTTGCAGTAAGCCGGCGGCTGATGTTCCCGGAGTTTTCCCCCATCCTAACCTTGCTACGCGCTTTTTTGCGGGGAAAGGTTAGGATGGGGCCGTGATCGAAGACCTGTGCGGGGCGATACACTAGCGGGGCTTTTTACGCGCGGCTTGCGGCGGGCGGCCGCTGGCGTCCGGCAGTATCAGGCGGACACTTTGCCATAGGTACCATACGGCTACCGAGCGAAACGGACGCCATCGCTCGCCGATTTCGCGCATCTCCCTGGGCGTCGGCGGGCGCTCGAAATGGTACGCGCGATGAATCGCATTGCGTACGCCGAGATCATCAACCGGAAACACGTCGGGCCGCCCGAGATTGAACATCAGGAACATCTCGGCGGTCCATCGCCCGATTCCCCGAACGCGCGTCAGGTGCTGGATAATCGCTTCATCGTCCATGCGCGCGAAGCGATGGAAATTGATCTCACCGTCGGCGACGTGGCGCGCGAGGTCGCGGATATAGAGGAGCTTCTGGCGCGAGAGCCCCGCCCTGCGCATCGCCCCGGCCTCGGCCTCAATCACCTGGCGCGGGCTCGGGAAGCGGACGCCGGGGAAAAGCGCGACGAAGCGATCGTAGATCGCCTGCGCGGCGCGGCCTGCAAGTTGCTGAAAGATGATCGCGCGTACGAGAGCCTGGAAGCGTTCGGGCCGCCGCACCATTCGATACGGCCCCACCTGGCGAATAAGATCGGCGAGAATCGGATCGGAGCCGCGCAGATGGCGCAGCGCGGCGCGAAGATATGGCGGCGCGGCCGGCTTCATACCGTCAATTCGGCCGAACTCCTGGCCGACCTTGGTTCGCAATCCGGGGAGCAAGGGATAATCCTGCGATCATGCCTTACGTCGAACGACTGATTCAGTCAGAAGGAGGATACGATGTCAAAGATAAAGCCGCTCGCCCGCGCCGATGAATTTTGCCTCCGCTTCGGATTGCGCCTCCCGATCCTGCTTGCGCCGATGGCGGGCGCCAGCGCGCCGTCGCTTTCGATCGCGGTCGCGAATGCCGGCGGACTCGGCGCATGCGGCGCGCTGCTGATGAAACCCGCCGAGATCACCGGATGGGCCGAAGAATTTCGCGCCGGCAGCAACGGGCCTTTTCAGCTCAACCTCTGGATTCCCGATCCGCCGCCCCCTCGCGACGCTTCGCATGAGGCGCGCGTGCGCGAGTTCCTTGCACACTGGGGACCCGCGGTCGCCGCGGACGCCGGCGATGCCACGCCGCCGGATTTCGCGGCGCAATGCGAGGCGTTGCTTGCCGCCGCGCCGCCGATCATCTCGTCGGTGATGGGTCTTTATCCGCCGGAGTTCGTCGCGCGGCTCAAGCGCAAAGGCATCGCGTGGTTCGCTAACATCTCGACGGTCGCAGAGGCGCGCGCCGCGGAAGCGGCAGGCGCAGACGTCATCGTAGCGCAGGGGATGGAAGCCGGCGGACATCGTGGATGCTTCGACGCCGCGATGGCCGAGCAGCAAATGGTCGGGCTATTCGCGCTGGTGCCTGCGGTGGCGGATGCGGTGAAGGTTCCGGTGGTCGCAACTGGCGGCATCGCGGACGCCCGCGGAGTCGCGGCGGCGCTGGCGCTCGGGGCGAGCGCCGCGCAGATCGGCACCGGCTTCCTGCGCTGCCCGGAAGCAAAGCTGAATCCCGCTTGGGCACGCGCGCTCGGCGAGACGCCGCCCGAGGGCACGATCGTGAGCCGCGTCTTCAGCGGCCGCGCCGGACGGAGCATCGCAACCGACTACGTCCGTGCCGCGATTGCTCCGGGAGCGCCTGCGCCGGCGCCCTACCCGGTTCAGCGCGGACTCACGGCCGCGATGCGGGCGGCGGCGGCGCGGGCCGGCGACGTGCAGCGGATGCAGGCGTGGGCGGGACAATCGGCGGCGCTGGCGCAGGCGCGTCCGGCGGCGGAAGTGGTGCGGGATTGCTGGGACGGCGCGCAGGCGATCCTGGGCTGAGGATCCTCTCAATGGTGCGGCGAGACCCAGACCTTTTCGAGCCGCGTCGGGCGCATCGGATTCAGCACGAAGTCGTGGACCCAGGGCTGATGAATCACGTAGGCGACCGGGTTATAGAGAAACACCCACGGCGCATCGTCAACGATGATCTTCTCCGCTTGATCGTATAGCGCGTAGCGCTTTTTCAAATCCGTCACCGGCGCCGCTTCCTTAAGCAGCGCCTCGACGCGCGGGTTGTAATAGAAGGTATCGTTGTTCGCGCCCCATTGGCTGCGCGAAAACAGCACGTCAAGAAAATTAGACGGGTCCGGGAAATCGGCCTCCCATCCGAACACCATGAACGGCACGTTGTTGGGCTGGCGCACTGCGTCGAGCAGCGGCGCAAGCGCGATCGGCTTGAGCGTGAGATCGACGCCGACCAGTGCGAGATCCTGCTGGATCGATTGCCCGACCATCAGCTCGGTCTGATCGGCAAGCAGCCAGAGTTTGACGTTGAGTCTTTTCATTCCGGCTTCAGCCAGCAGTTGTCGCGCGCGATCCGGATCGTACGGGTAGCCCTTCAAATCCGGATCGAAGCCGGGCAACGTCGGCGGCATCACGCCGTGCGCGACCACGCCGCGTCCGTTGAGTAGCGCGATCAGCTTGTGCTTGTCGATCGCATAATTGAAGGCCTGCCGCACGCGCAGGTCGGTGAACGGCGCCATCTGCGAGTTCATCCCGAGGTATTGGGTGGCGACGGTCACCTGGTGAGTGGTGAGGCGCTTGAGCGACGGCGTCTTCATCACATAGACGAACTCGGCGGTCGGAATCGCGGAGACGTCGATCTCGCCGGCCTCGAATTTGAGCCACTCAAGTTCCGCGCTGACGCCGAGCAGATCGACGACCGCGTCGAGCTTCGGCAAATCGCGGATGAAGTAATGAGGATTTTTGACCATCACGATACGCTGGCCGCCGATCCATTCCTTGAGCATGAACGGGCCGCTGCCGACCGGATGGCGCGAGAAATCCTCGCCCCAACGCTCGACGGCCTCGTGCGGCACGGCTGCCGCGAACGGCATCGCAAGCTTGTCCACGAAGATCGGATCGGGCGCGCGCAGATGAAAGATGATGGTCCAGGGATCGGGAGTGACGATGCCGCTCAGATGCGCCGCGCGGCCCGCGATAAACTCCGGCGCGCCCTGAATCGAGCGGAAATATTCCATCCCCTTCGAGTTGGTCTTCGGGTTCAATACGCGCTCGATCGCGTAGCGAAAATCCGCACTCGTCACCGCGCGGCCGCTCGTAAAGCGGATGTCACGACGCAGATGAAACGTGAAGACGGTCGCATCGGGCGAGACGGTCCATGAAAGCGCGGCGTCGGGATGCAGCTTCACGTCGGCGTCGCCGTAGCGCACCAGCGTCGAGAAAAGCATCTGCTCGAACAACCACGAGACCGTGTCGTAGCCGGCGGCCGGATCGAGCGTCGGGACGTCGTTGACCTCGGCGAGCCGCAGAACACTCGTGCCGGGCGCAAACTCGGGTGCGCCGCCGCCATTGCATGCGGAGGCGGCGGCGAAAACCAGCGCGGCGAGGATTTTCAGTGCGGCGCGCATCGCTCAACGCCCGCGCCGGCGCAGGTAGCCATAGCCGAGCAGATTGAATCCCATCACCGCGTAAAAGATCGCAAGGCCGGGAAAGGTCGCGAGCCACGGCGCGGTTCGGAAATAAATCGTCGCCTCCTCGATCATCCGGCCCCACGACGGCGTCGGCGGCGGCACGCCGAGGCCGAGGAAACTCAGGCCCGCATCGAGCAGCAGCGTGCCCGAGGTGCCGAGCGCGGCCATCACGACGATTATCGGCATCACGTTCGGCAGCAAATGGCGGACGATCAGCCGGCGCGGCGGCGCCCCCAACGCGCGCGCGGCGATAACAAAATCGCGCTGGCTGAGCGTCAGCGTTTCGGCGCGCACCACGCGCGCAATCTGGGTCCATGAGACCAGGCCGATTACGGTCAGAATCGTAATCAGGCTCGGACCAAGCACCGTCACCAGCGCCATCGCGAGCAGCAGGCCGGGCAACGTCAGCATCACGTCGGTGAAGCGCATCAAAAGGAAATCGACCGTGCCACCGAAGAACCCCGCGCCGAGCCCGATCGTGACGCCGATCGCGAGCGTCACCAGGACCGCGGCGATGCCGACGGTCAGCGAGATGCGCGCGCCATAGATGATGCGCGAGAGCACGTCGCGTCCGAGTTCATCGGTGCCGAGCGGAAACGCGGCGGACGGCGGACCGGGATTGCCGTAGGTTGGCGCGACGGCGCGCGTCGGATCGTGCGGCGCGATTACCGGCGCCAGCACCGCGACTATGATCAATCCGGCGACCATCAGCGCGCCCGCAAGCTCCATCCAGTTGACGGACCGCCGCGTCATGGCGCCTGCTCCAGCCGAATGCGCGGATCGAGCCAGAGGTAAAGCAGGTCGACGGCGAGGTTCGCGACCACGATCAGGAAGGCCGCAAACAGCACCGTACCCATGATCAGCGGGATGTCGAGGTTGAAGATTGCCTCAAACGCAAGCCGCCCGATTCCCGGCCAGTCGAAAACCGTCTCGGTCAGCACCACGCCCGAGAGCAGCCCTGCGAGATCGAGACCCGCCAGCGTGACCAGCGGCAACAGCGCGTTCGCCATCGCATGCTTAAACATCGTGCGCGCCGGCGACAGTCCCTTGCCGCGCGCGGTGCGGACGTAATCCTGCCCGAGCGCTTCAACCAGGTTGGTATGCAGGATGCGCGAGTAGTAACCGGCCGAGCCGAGCGCGAGCGTGATGGTCGGCAGCACCAGGCTTCGCGGCCCCTCGAAGCCGCCGAGCGGAAAATCGCGAAGATAGAGCCCGCCCGCGATCAGCAGCATCGTGCCGAGCCAGAATACCGGCATCGAGACCAGGCCGAGCGAGAACACGAGGAGCGTGTGATCGATCGGACGATCGTGCCAGGCCGCGGCCACCGTTCCCATGAGCACGCCGAGGATCAGCGACAACGCCATCGCGGAGACGGCAAGGATCGCGGTCGCCGGGAAGCGGCTGACGATTAACGCCGTGACGCTTTGGCGGCGGATGTACGAGCGGCCAAGATCGCCGTGCAGCGCGCGATCAAGATAGCGGCCGTACTGAACGTAGAGCGGCTGATCGAGGCCGAGCTCATGGCGAATGGTCGCGAGTGTCTGCGGGTCGGCTTTCGCGCCGGCCATCGCGACGGCGGGGTCGGCGGGAATCACGAACGCGATGAGGAACGTTATGAGCGAGGTGCCGAGCAGCACAACGGCGCCGAACACGATTCGCCGCGCGAGATAGATGAGCATCGGCGGCTAGCTTGCGAGAATTCCGCGCGCAGCGAGTTCGCGCGCGAGCTTGCGGCGTGCGCGTTCGGCGCGTCGGGCGGCGGCGCCGCCGACCGCCGTATCATCGAGGCTCGCGCGCTCGTCGGGGGTGAGAAGCGCGAGAAGCTGATCGATTTCGGCAAGCGCCGACCGCTCATCTTCCGAAAGATGCGCCGCTCGGCGCAGCGCCGCATGATACTCGAGCAGCGCAGAAATCGAAGAGAAGCGATTCGGTTTCACAGCGATGGCACGCTGCCCAGCGGCGCGATCGCAAGCCCAATCAGATAGCCGGCCGCCGCCGCGCTCATCGCGATCGTGAGAAACCGCAGCCCCGAAAGCCAGCACCGCTCGCGATTGGCGAGCCACCCCTGGAAATAGCCGACCGTAAACAGCGTCAGCGCCGTCGTCGCCATCGCGGCGATCAATCCAGCGTGAACCGTGGCGATAAAGATGAACGGCAGTAGCGGCACCAGCGCGCCCGTGAGGAACGCCGCACCCATCGTGATGCCGTCGAGCAGCGCATTGCCGCCGGCGCTGCCGAGTCCATAAAGTTTGGCTTCGACGGTGGTGAGCAAGGCATGCGGCGAGCCGCTGAGCAGCTTAACCACGCGATACGCGGCCTCGCGCGTGAGCCCTTCACCAGCGAGCTTTTCCAGCAGCTCCTCCTGCAGGACGTAAGGTTGCGCGGCGGCTTCCTGCCGGGTGCGCGCCAACTCGCCGCGAATCACTTCGACCTCGGCGCGCGTGCCGAGATACGCTCCCGCGCCCATCGAGAGCGCTCCTGCCGCGGTCGAGGCAAGCGCCGCCATGATGATCTGCGTGCGGCCGTTAACCGCGCCGCTCAATCCCGCCAGTACGCCGGCGGTGGTAAGGACGCCGTCCTGCACGCCGAAGACGATCTCACGCACGCTCGAGAGGCGTTCGAAGAGGCGCCGCTTTTCGGCGGGATCGAGCGCGACGGCCACCGGCTAAAGATCGCTTTCGAGGGGACCGAAGCCGGCGCCCGGCTGCCATTCCGCCGGACACAGGCGGCCGGTGCGGATGGCCCGCACGATGCGCAGCGTTTCGCTTACGCTCCGTCCGATGTTGAGCGGGCATGCCATGGCGAAAGCGATCTCGCGCCTGCGATCGACTACGAAGGTCGCGCGCAGAGCGACCTTCTTCGTTTCGTCGAAAACTCCGTAAGCGCGTGCGACTTCGCCGCGTTCGTCTGCGAGCAAGGGGTAATCGATTCCACCCAGCTCGCGAATCCAGCGGATGTGACTCTCGGCCGAATCGACGCTGACGCCGATCAGGCTGGTGTTCTCAGCGCGGAACTCGGCGATCCGATGATGAAATCCAACCACCTCGGTCGGGCAGATGAACGAAAAATCGCGCGGGTAGAAGAACAGCACCAGCATCTCGGTCGTGATCTGCCGGAGCGCGAGCCGATCGATTCGATCGCCTTTCGCGCACGGCAGGTCGAAGGGCGGCGCAACATCACCGGGCTTGAGCATCGCTATTCACCGAAGCACCTGAAGTACTCAAGGGAGCGACCAATTCAAAGAGGCTACTCAATCTCATAGACCAGCGAAACAGTCGCAGGCACCGTGATCTCGTTGGGCTGGACCGGCGTAGGCGCGCTCGCCGCCGCCATCGCCATCATCCGCGGCTCGACCGGCATCGGCCGGGGCTCCGAAATCGTCGAGGCGCTCGCGATGCGTCCGAGCTTGACCCCCAGCGCGGCGGCGAGCGCCTGTGCCTGCGTCTGCGCATCCTTGGAAGCCTTCGTGATCGCTTCGCTGCGCGCATGACCGTCGTCCTGGAGCGCGAAATTCAAAAAGTTGATCCGATTCGCGCCGGCCGCGATCGCGGTGTCGATCAATCCACCGAGCAGATCGATCGCGCCGGTTTGGATCGTGATCGAATTTTCGGCGCGATAACCGACGATCGTCGGCTTCGACTGCTCGGTTTGATTCGAATACTCGGGGTAGAGCGAATACCCCCCGGTCCAGACGCGGCCTTTGCCCTGGAGCTTGCCCTCGAGCGCCTTCACGACCTTTTGCGCAAGATCGGCGTTGAGGTTCGCGCACTCCTGCGCGGTGACGGCATGGGTCTCGATCGCGAGGTTGAGGAACGCGAGGTCAGGCGTCGCATGGGCTTCGCCATGGCCGCGCACTTCGATCGTGCGCAACGGCTGAGCAGACGGGGGCTGCGCCGGCATCATCGGGCCCTGCGCGCGCGCAGCAGGTAGAGCAGCCGCGAAAAGGATGATCGACGCGGTCGCCATTGTAATCCAAAGCTTCATCGATTCGTCTCCTGTCGGTTGCCTCGGCTTGAGGCTATCCTTATTGATGTTCAACACTGACGATTCAACTGCATCGACCAGCGGATCGCCCCGCTGCTGCTCAATGTTGACGGGATAACTGGATGGCTTACAAGCAGGACGACAAGAAGGTAACCCCGCGCAGCCAGGACTTTGCGGCCTGGTACAACGATATCATCCTGCGCGCGGAGCTGGCGGATTATTCGCCGGTGCGCGGATGTATCGTGTTCCGGCCCGACGGCTTCGCGGTCTGGGAAGCGCTGCGCGACGAGCTCGATCGGCGCATCAAGGAGACCGGCGCGCGCAACGCCTATTTTCCGCTCTTCATCCCGCAAAGCTTTCTGCAAAAGGAAGCGCAGCATGTCCAGGGCTTCGCGCCCGAGGTCGCAGTGGTGACGCATGGCGGCGGGAAGGAACTCGAGGAGCCGCTGAT
Organism: Pseudomonadota bacterium; assembly: GCA_021324855.1. Classification (GTDB taxonomy): domain Bacteria; phylum Desulfobacterota; class Binatia; order Binatales; family Binataceae; genus JAJPIG01. The sequence goes on from JAJPIG010000035.1 coordinate 19,456, forward strand.
CGTGCGGCCGACCAGCGAGACGATCATCAATCACATGTTCGCGCAATGGATTCACTCGCATCGCGACCTGCCGCTGATGCTGAACCAGTGGTGCAACGTGGTGCGATGGGAGATGCGCACGCGGCTCTTTCTGCGCACCGCCGAATTCCTGTGGCAGGAGGGGCATACGGCGCACGCGACACGCGAAGAGGCCGAGCGCGAGACGCTCACGATGCTCGAGACGTATCGCGGGTTCATCGAGGAGTTCCTCGCCGTGCCGCTAATCTACGGGCGCAAGAGCGCGGCGGAGCGCTTCCCCGGCGCCGAAGAGACATACACGGTCGAAGGCCTGATGGGCGACGGACGCGCGCTGCAGTGCGGCACCTCGCATTTTCTGGGACAGAATTTCGCCAAGGCGTTCGAGATCCGCTTTTTGGACGAGCAGAACCAGATGCAGTTCGCATGGCAAACGAGCTGGGGCGTTTCGACGCGCCTGCTCGGCGCGCTGGTGATGGTCCACGGCGACGACCAGGGTCTGCGGCTGCCGCCGGCGGTCGCCTCGACGCAGGTCGTGATCGTGCCGATCTGGCGCAAGCCCGAGGAACGCGAAAAAGTCCTGCACGCAGCGGCGAACGTGTTTCAGGCGCTCAAGACAGCGGGGGTGCGCGTGCGCGTCGATGAGCGAGAAGGCGTCACGCCGGGATTCAAGTTCAATGACTGGGAGATGCGCGGCGTGCCGCTGCGGATCGAGATCGGGCCGCGCGATGTCGCCGCGGGCGAAGTAGTCGCCGCGCGCCGAGACCTTGCGGGGCCAACCGCGAAAAGCAAGCTGGTATCATCAACGGTCGCCGAGCGCGTGCCGGCGCTGCTCAATGAGATCCAGAAGAATCTGCTGACGCAGGCGCGCGATGCGATGCTGGCGAACACGCGGCAGTTCGATTCTTATGACGCGCTGCGCGCGCAAATGGAAGGCGAAGGCGGGGGAGGCTTCGCGGACATCTATTGGTGCGGCAAGGCGGAGTGCGAAACGAAAATTCGCGAGGAGACCCGCGCGACCTGCCGCGCTATTCCGCTCGATCAAAAGGTCGAGGTCGGCGCGTGCATCGTATGCGGCGAACCCGCCCCGGAACGCGCCCTCTTCGCGAAGGCGTATTGATAGAGAGCTAAAGCAGATCCGCTGAATGGTTGATCGCGAGTTCTTTAATCTCCTCGAAGTTGATCGATTTTTTCGGCGGCTGGCAGGGGTTGGACTTTGCGATGCGATTGTCTACCTGCGCGGCGTCCTGAGCGGCGAATGAATCGACCTGATGAAACGCGCCCTTCTTGATCCGAAAGACGCGGACATTGCCGTCGCGAACCGAGCGCGTGAGGCCGCATCGCGAGCAGACCATGATGTTGCCGTCGCCATTCACACTCTCCCAATCGTGCGCGCGGCTCGATGAGGCCACTGGGCTGCTGCGGAGCGTATGCGGCGCGAACTTGTAGCTGAGGTGCATTGCGTCGCGCACCTGGCGCATCGTCTCGTCGGCGACCGCGCGGCCGCGCCGCGTTCCCTCGATCAGGATTTCGCGGACTTGCTCGGGTTTCGCCCTGTAACGCTCGCGCGCTTCGCGAATCGGCTCGAGCGTCAGCTCCAGCGCGCGAAACAGTTTCTCCTTCACCTCGACATCGCCGACCTTGCCATCCCGATAACGCTCCTTGAGCTCGGCGACCTCGGCCTTATCCGGGTTGAAGACGTCGTGATAGGTGAAAACCGGATTGCCTTCGACGCGGCCCGGATCGGTCGGCCGGATGCGCTTCGGGTCGGTGTACATCGACATCACGCGCCGGCGCACCTGCTCCGATGAATCGCCGAGATAGATACAGTTGTTGAGCGACTTCGACATCTTGGCGCCGCCGTCGGTGCCCGGCAGACGCGCAACCGTGCCGAGCCGCGCTTCGGGCTCGATCAGGACCGGTGCGTACAGCGAGTTGAAGCGCCGCACGATTTCGCGCGTCTGCTCGATCATCGGAAGCTGATCTTCGCCAACCGGAACCAGGTCGGCCTTGAAGATCGTGATGTCAGCCGCCTGCGAAATCGGATATGACCAGAAGCCGACCGGCACGCCGCGCGTGAAATTGCGCTGCTTGATCTCCTCCTTGACGGTCGGGTTGCGCTCGAGCGTCGCGACCGTCACCAGGTTCATGAAATAGATGGTGAGCTCGGTCAGCTCGGGGACCATCGACTGGATGACAATTTTGGTCTTCTCCGGATCGATCCCGACCGCGAGGTAATCGAGCGCGACCTGTACAATGTTCCCTTCGAGGCGCTCGGGATGCTCGAAGTTGTCGGTCAGCGCCTGCACGTCGGCGATGAGCACGAAGGTGTCGTACTCGTGCTGCAGCCGCACGCGATTCTGGAGCGAGCCGACGTAATGTCCGAGATGGAGCGGGCCGGTCGGCCGGTCGCCGGTGAGGATTCGCTTCGCCATCGTCTCAAAGAGCCTTCAGCAGCCCGCGCAGCGTCTTAAGGTCGGCGGCAATGTCCTTCATCTCTTCGCCATGCTCGGTTTCGAGGCACATCGCGATGCCGGCGAAGCGCGGGTCATTGATCAGCCGCTCGAACGGCTCGATCCCGATGTAGCCCTTGCCGATATGCTCATGGCGATCGACGTGCGAGTTGAACGGCTTGAGCGAGTCATTCAGATGAAACGCGACGATGCGGTCGAGACCGATCTTCTCATCGAGCTCGCCGAGCGTGCGTTCGTAGCCCTCCGCCGTGCGGATGTCGTAACCCGAAGCGAAAGCGTGCTCGGTATCGAAACAAAGCCCGAGCCGCTCATTTTCTTTCACCGCATCGAAGATGCGGCCCATCTGCTCGAACGTGCAGCCGAGATTCGAGCCCTGGCCGGCGGTGATCTCGAGTGCGATGCGCGTGCGGAAACCGCCGCACGAAGCGTGCGCCTCGTCGATTGACGCCGCGATCGTCTTGAGGCCGGCAGCTTCGCCGGAGCCGACGTGCGAGCCTGGATGCGCGACCAGGTAGGGCACGCCGAGCATCTCGCAGCGCTCGAGCTCGTCGATGAAGTTGACGATCGATTTCTTGCGCAGCATCGCGTCCGGCGCGCCGAGGTTCAGCAGATACGAATCGTGCGCGATCACGATCGTGATGCCGTATTCCTTCCGGTTGCGCTTGAACGCCGCCACTTCTTCCATTGTGTAGGGCTTCGAGGCCCACTGCCGCGTCGACTTGGTGAAAATCTGGATGCTGTCGCATCCAATCCGCGCGCCGCGGGCGAGTGATTCGGCGACGCCGCCCGCGATCGACACGTGCGCGCCCAGCAGCGGCTTGTTGACGGAAGTTTCGGCAGCCATCGAAGTCTTCAGCACCGCCCCTCAGGCTCGCGATTTTATACGATTGCTCAGTGGATGCGCGACCGGCGCGTTGAGCGCGATGACGTGCCATGATAATTGCCGGAGGTGCCGATGCATCCGATAAAATCCGTCGGGCTCGTGGTCAAGCGCGACGACGAACGGGCGCTTAAGCTCGCGCGCCACCTTTGCCATTGGATTCGAGCGCAGGGTCTGATCGCGATCGTCGAAAGCCAGTTCGCAGGGCAGCTCGAAGCCGAACCGCACGACACGCGGGCGCTGGCGGCGCGCGCCGATCTGATCGTCGTGCTCGGCGGCGACGGCACGTTGCTCGGGGTCGCGCGGCTGATTGGAAAACGCGAGACGCCGATTCTCGGCGTGAATCTCGGCGGCCTCGGCTTCCTCACCGAAATCACGGTCGATGAAGCGTTGCCGACCCTCGGACGGATCGTCGCCGGCGACTACGACGTCGACCGGCGCATCACGATCGAAGCGATCATCGAGCCGCGCGAGGGCTCGCATCGCCATCAGATTCGAAATTTTTGCGCGCTCAACGACGTGGTGTTGAATCGCCACGCGCTCGGCAAGATGCTCGACATGCACGTGACCGCGCGCGGGGAGTTGTTTTGCATCTATCGCGCGGATGGACTTATCATCTCGACGCCGACCGGCTCGACGGCTTACGCGCTCAGCGCCGGCGGCCCGATTCTTTACCCGACGCTCGCCGTTACGTTGCTCGCGCCCATCTGCCCGCATACGCTCACCAATCGCCCGGTCGTTCTGCCCGATGACTTCGAGCTGGAAATTCGACTGGGTCCAACCGACCACGACGCACGCGTTACGGTCGACGGCCAGGAGACGGCCGACGTCGGCCCGAGCGATCTCATCCGGATTCGCCGCGGCAGCCATGCCGTCGCGCTGGTGCGCTCGGCCCATCCGTACTTCGAAATCTGGCGCAACAAGCTGCGCTGGGGATGAGGCGCTGCGCGGGGCGGAGGCGGATCGGATGCTGATCGAACTGCGTATCCGCAACTTCGCCGTCATCAAGGAGGCGGAGCTCGTGTTCGGCCCCGGACTCAATGTGCTCTCGGGCGAGACCGGCGCCGGCAAGACCATCATTATGAGTGCGCTCGGCCTGCTGCTCGGCATCCGCGCCTCGCCCGACATGATCCGCGCCGATGCGAAAGAGGCGACGGTCGAGGGGCTGTTCGAGCTTGAAGGCGATTCGCCCGCGATCGAGACACTCGGCGAGATCGCCGGTCACAATGGCAACCATGAGCTGCTGATTCGCCGCACAATCACGGAGGGTGGCCGCTCGCGCGTCGTGATCAACGATCAGATGGCGACGGTGCAGACGCTGGCGCGGCTCGGCGCGAGCCTGGTCCAGGTCTACGGCCAGCACGAGCAACAGACGCTGCTCCGCAACGAGAGCCATCGCCAGATCCTCGATCGTCACGCGGGACTCGAAGCGATGCTCGCGGAGTATCGCGCCGCATACGATCGCGCGCGCGAATTGCAGTCGCGGCTTGACGAACTTATGCGGCGCGAGAGCGAGCGCGCCTCGATGCTGGAGCTTGCGCGCTTCCGCGTGATGGAACTGGAACGCGCGAACCTGAAACCGGGCGAGGACGAGGAGCTAAATCGCGAGCGCGCGATGCTGGCCAACGCGGCGCGGCTGATGGCCGCGGCGGCGGAGGCGCATCAGATGCTTACCGGCGACGAGGCGGGCTCAATCGCGCGCGCCGGCGCGCGATTGAGCGAAGCCGCGGCGATCGATCCGAAGATCGCCGCAGCGCTCGAGATGGTCGCGGCGGCGCGCGCCAATCTCGACGAGGCGGCGCGCGCGCTCGAAGATTACCTGGACCGCGAGGCGGCCGATCCCGCCCGCCTCGAGCAGGTCGACGCACGGCTCCAGGAGCTGACGCGGCTCAAGCGCAAGTACGGCGGCTCGATCGAGAGCGCGATCGAAACCCTGGCTCGTTCGCGCGACGAGATCGCGGCATTGGAAAACGTCGAGAGCGAACGCGCGGCTGCGGTACGCGCGCTCGAAACGGCACTTAACGAGCTGGCGGCGATGGCCGACGAACTTCACAAGCGACGGCTTCGCGACGGCGCGGAGCTCGAGCGGCTGATGGCGGCGGAGCTTAAGACGCTCGGGATGCGCAACGCGGCGTTCGCGGCGCGCGTCACCGCGATCGACGCAAGCGAGGCCGGCCTCGTTCATCAGGGAATCGCTTTGGGCTCGTCAGGCGCGGACGCGGTCGAGTTCCTGCTTGCGCCGAACCTCGGCCAGACGCCGATGCCTCTCGGGAGGGTCGCTTCGGGCGGCGAGCTTTCGCGCGTGATGCTCGCGCTCAAGCGATTGGAGGCGCAGCGCCGCGGGCTGCCGACGATGATCTTCGACGAAGTCGACGCCGGAATCGGCGGCGAGATCGCGCAGGTCGTCGGGAGCAAGCTCAAACAGCTCGCGCGATTCCATCAGGTGCTGTGCGTCACTCATCTGCCGCAAATCGCGGCCTTTGCCGATCATCATTTCGTCGTCGAGAAGCTGGAGCGCGGCGGATCGACCACCAGCCGCGTGACAACGCTTGAGCCCGGCGAACGCACCGACGAAATCGCGCGGATGCTGGGCGGAGCGCAAATCTCGGACAAGCTCCGGCGCGCCGCCCGGGAACTGATCGAACGGGCGCAAGGCTGATATCCATCGGCGCATATGGCAATTGACCGCCAGGCTTCTCTCGGCGAGCGGCAGCTCCAGGGCTTGACCACCGAGGAGGCGCGCAAGCGTCTTCTGGAGTATGGGCCGAACGCCGTGGCCGAGGAGAAGCAGCATCTGCTGCTGGCGCTGCTCGGCAAATTCTGGGCGCCGGTCCCGTGGATGCTTGAAGTTACGATTGTTCTCGAACTGATGTTGAGGAAGTTCATCGAGGGCTTCGTCATCGGGCTGTTGCTGATCTTCAATGCGTCGCTGAGCCTGCTCCAGGAAAATCGAGCGCGGAGCGCGCTCGAATTGTTAAAAAAACGGCTTGCCGTCCCCGCCCGGGTTTTGCGTGATGGCGTATGGCGGCTGGTTCCGGCGGAGGAATTGGTGCCGGGTGATTGCGTGCATTTGCAGTTGGGAGATGTTGTGCCGGCTGACATCAACCTGCGCGCGGGAGAAGTGCTGATCGATCAGTCGGTGCTTACCGGGGAGTCGGTGCCGAGCGAAATCGGCGAGGGCAAGACCGCTTACGCCGGTTCGCTGGTCCAGCGGGGCTGGGCGAACGGCGAGGTCATCGCAACCGGCAGTCGAACCTTCTTCGGCCGGACCGCCGAGTTGGTGCGTTCGGCGAAAACCGGCAGTCATTTGGAGAACATCATCTTCGCCATCGTGAAGTACATGGTTGCGATGGACACCGTCCTGGCGGCGGTCGTGTTTCTTTATGCCACCGCGATGCGGATGCCGCTCACCGATACGCTGCCGTTCGTGCTGATCCTGTTGGTCGCTTCGGTTCCGGTTGCGCTGCCCGCCACTTTCACGCTGGCGACGGCCCTCGGCGCCGTGGAATTAGCCGGAAAAGGCGTGCTGGTCACGCGCCTGTCTGCGATCGAAGAAGCGGCCGCGATGGACATGTTGTGCAGCGATAAGACCGGAACGATAACCAGGAACGAGTTATCGGTGGCGGCCTCCCACTCCTACCCGCCCTTCAACGATCAAGACCTCTTGCGGTTCGGGGCCTATGCGAGCGACGAAGCAGGCCGTGACCCGATCGATCTCGCGGTTCTCGCGGCTGCGAAAGCCGCGGGTATGCTCGCGCCCGGGACCCAGCGGTTCAAATTTATTCCATTCGAGCCGGCAACCAAGCTGGCCGAGGCTGTGATCATTCAGGATGGCAAGGAAGTGCATGTCCTTAAGGGAGCGCCGCAGGCGGTCGCCGCGCGCGCAGGCCATCCCGCCGACATCGACGCCGATGTCGCGCGGCTGGCGTCGGGAGGTTACCGGGTGCTGGCGGTAGCCGGCGGTCCCCAGGGCGCCATCCGCATAATGGGGCTCCTCGCGCTTCACGATCCTCCGCGCGATGACTCGAAACGTTTAATCGCCGGTCTAAACGAATTGGGCGTACGCGTCGCGATGGTGACGGGAGACGGAATCGCGACCGCTCGGGCGATCGCCGCCGAGGTCGGGATCGCAGGCCGCGTTTGTACTTCGGCGGATCTGCGCAGGAACATCGAGCAGGCGCTCGATTGTGCGGTCTTCGCGAACGTCTTTCCGGAAGACAAGTTTCATCTGGTGCGCGTTCTCCAGAAGGCAGGGCATGTGGTTGGAATGACAGGCGACGGGGTCAACGACGCGCCCGCTTTGAAACAGGCGGAAGTCGGCATCGCGGTTGCCAACGCCACCGACGTGGCCAAGGCTTCCGCCAGCCTGGTGCTCACCAATCCCGGTTTGATCGACGCGCTCGCGGCCGTCGCAACCAGCCGTTGCATCTACCAGCGGATGCTGACCTACACGCTCAATAAGATCATTAAGACCGTCGAGATCGGACTGTTTCTGAGCGTCGGCGTGATTCTGACCCGCAGCTTCATCGTCACGCCGCTGCTGATCGTCCTGCTGCTGTTCACCAACGACTTCGTGACCATGTCAATCGCGACCGACCACGTCTTGCCATCCAGAATGCCCGATCGCTGGAAAATCCGGGCCCTGATGCTGGCGGGAATGAGCCTCGGCGCGCTCGTCCTGCTTCTGTCGTTCGGAATATTTTTGTATGCGCGCGCTGTTCTGCGCCTGCCGCTCCCTCAGTTGCAGACCCTGGTCTTCATAACCCTCGTGTTCACCGGTCAGGGAATGGTCTACCTGGTGCGCGAGCGCCGCCATCTTTGGCATTCCGCGCCAAGCCGATGGATGGTGGTCAGCTCGATAGTAGATGTCGCGGTCGTCGGTTTGATGTCGCGGGCGGGGATTTTGATGTCGCCGTTGCCGGGTCCGCTGATCGGCTCAGTGCTTCTGACATGCGCGCTCTATCTGATTGCGCTCGACTTTCTGAAGGTGCCAATTTTGCAACGCGCCCGCTGAGCCATCCACAGCAGCTAAGTTACAGATTCGGAGAAAGTTGATTGTTTCTTTCATCCGCCTGATCGCCGGCGATTTCGGCGCGGCGGGCTTTTCCGCTATCCTTGCCGCCTTGCCTTCCGCCGACGAGCATAATCGCACTTCCGTTCCATTGCTTCGGTTCACGATGCTGTGGTTGGCGGGCTTCGATCTGCGCATCACAGTGCTTGCGATCCCGCCGATTATACCGCTGATCCATCGCGACCTCGGGCTCAGCGAAGCCGGTGTCGCCGCGCTGACCGGATTGCCGGTGCTGCTGCTGGCCTCCGCAGCGACGCTGGGCTCGATGCTTATCGCGCGCTTTGACGCACGCCGGGCGATCATCTTCGGCCTTGCGCTGATTGGGGTGGCGTCGGCGCTCCGCGGCGTCGGCCCGTCGCTCCCGATGCTGTTCACGATGACCTTCCTGATGGGCGCAGGCATCGCTATCACGCAGCCGGCCCTCCCTTCGCTGGTCTATCATTGGCTCCCGGAGCGTATTGGAATTGCTACCGCGATTTACACCAATGGTCTTTTGATGGGCGAGGTGATCGGCGCCGCGCTTACGACTCTCTCGTTGGTGCCGATCGCCGGAAGCTGGCAGGGTGCGTTGGCAATCTGGGGAATCATCCCGATCGTCTCGGCGCTGATACTATGGCGGACCACGCCGGCCCTCGGACGGCGGCGCGAAGCGGATGAGCGCCCCGGATGGTTCCCCGATTTCCGCGATGCCGCCACGTTGCGGCTCGGTCTCACTCAGGCCGGCACCTCGATCGCCTACTTCGGCGCGAACGCGTTCATCCCGGACTATCTGCATTCGATACACGCGTCGCATCTGATCGCTCCATCGCTCGGATGGTTAAACGCCGGGCAGATTCCGGCATCGATCGTGGTCGGCCTTTTTCCGGCGCTGTTCGTCGGCAAGCCGCGATCGATCCAGGCCGGCGCGATCGGTACGCTGTTGGGCCTGCTGATGTTCTTCGCACCGTATGCGTGGTGCCGGATGGCGGGCGCGGCGTTGATCGGTTTCGCATCCTCGGTCGCGTTCGTGGTCAACTGGGTCTTCCCGCCGCTGCTCGCAAAAAGCCCGGACGACATCCATCGGATGACCGCCGGGATGTTCACCATCGGCTACGGTCTGGCGTTCATCATGCCGCTTTTGGGCGGCGTCGCATGGGACCGCACGGGAATCGCCGCGACTTCGCTCGCGCCGGTCGCGATCGGCGCGATTTTCCTGTTCATGGGCCCAATGGGTCTCACGATCCCGCAGCGTGACCTGCGCGAGGCCGAACGCGTCGCGGAAAGCGGTTGATCGGCGAGTCGAAACCCGCCGCCTCTTCCAACCGCACAGGGATCAGGGATAAATAAGAACTTACCGCACAGGAGGTGTATCCTAATGGCCCAGGGATTCGACACTGTGCTCCGAGGCGGGTGTGTAATCGACCCCGCTCAGTCGATCAACGGTATCAACGACGTTGCGATCAAGGACGGCAGGATCGCCGCGATCGGAAAAGAACTCGATACCAGCGGCGCCGAGGTTATCAATGTCGCGGGCTCGATAGTCACGCCGGGCCTGGTCGATATCCACGTCCACGCTTACGGCATGCTGGGGTTCGCGTGGCCGGACCGGGTCGGGATTACGCAGGGCGTCACGACCTTCGTCGAGCCCGGCGGCCCGGGCGTCATATCGTATCCCGAGTACCGGGCGCTGACTCGCGGCGCGTTGATCACCAACCTCTATTGCGGTGCCTACATCAGCCCGACGGGCATCAGCGGCATCGAGGTCGTCGATGGCGACATCCGCGAGCTGGTTGATATTCCGATCGCTGAGTGGATCGATCTCGTCGAAGCGAACCGCGACGACATCCGTTATCTCAAGGTTGGAGCGTTCTCGAATTACGGCGCCGGTGTGGTGAAGCTCGGCAAGGGGATGGCGGACATCCTCGGGCTGCCGCTCTATATCCACATCGGCGATTTCATGAAGAGCTACAAGACCACCACGACGCCGACCGCCTTCAACATGGCGGAAAAGGGCGACATGGTGACGCACATCTATCATTCGAACCCCGGGAGCATCCTGGAGGACGACGGCCGAGTGCGTCCCGAGGTCTACGCGGCCGAGAAGCGCGGCGTGCTTTTCGATATCGGATACGGCGCGTACAACTTCAGCTTCGTGACGGCGGAAAAGGCGCTGCCGCAGGGCATCGTCCCGCATATCATCAGCTCCGATTTGCAGCAGGTGAACGTCACGGGGCCGTGCTACTCGCTCGCCAACGTGATGTCGATTTTCCTGAAGCTGGGGCTCACGCCCGAGCAGATCATCGAGCGCGTGACGATCAACGCGGCTCGCTCAGTCGGCTTGGAAGATCGGCATGGTACGCTGCACGTCGGACGCGCGGCGGACATCACGGTCCTTAAGATCGAAGAGGGCGACTTCGAGTTTGCCGACACGCAGGGCAACAAGCGCAAAGGTAATCAGCGCTTCATGCCGACGATGGTCTTCAAGGACGGCCGCCGCCATCCGATCGATATGGAGATCGCGCAGGAATATAACAACTGGTGCATGGACGTCGCGACCGACCATATCCCGGAAGCGGCCATGCGACTGAGCCCGATCCAGAAGGATTTCATCGGCGCGCTGGCCCGCGCGATTGACGACGTGCGCTGGGAGGCGAAGGAGTTCAACACTGTCTATGTCAGCATGCCGACGGCGATCGAATTGCATCGTCGCTTCCAGGCCACACAGCGGGCGGTTGGGCTTCCGCTCAAGGATGCGCTGCTTGCCCTGATGGCGTGCATGTTCGATTCGCCGTTCACCTATCAGTCGGGCGTGGTGATCGCGCGCCAGCCGCGCGAGTTCATTATGGAGCGCCTGGCTGCGGTGGCCAACGGCCACGCGCAGGCGGCGGCCTGAGAACCGGAGACTCGCAACGTTTCGATGGCTGAATCCGACTGGATTGTGATCGAGGGCGTCAACCCGGCGACCGCTCAGTACCCGCTGGGCGTCGCTGCCGGCGGAGAGGAGATTCTGATTTTCCGCGTCGGCGCAAAGCTCTGCGGCATCCAGCGCATCTGCCCGCACCAGGAAGCCGACCTTGAGGGCGGCAAGGTCATGGGCGAGATGCTCAAATGCCCGCATCATGGATACATCTTTCGCTTCGACACAGGCCGTTGCCTTAATTTTCCCGGCGTCAACGCCGATGTATACGAGGTCTCGACCGATAACGACACGCTGCGCGTACGCCGCCGCACGTGAGCGAACTGGATTGGAATTAACTCGGTTAATCCGGATGTTTACGAATCCGAACTTGATGATGAAGTGGAAGCAGGCAATAGTCGCGGGATTCGCGGTGCTGATCGGGATCGCGTTGATGCCGGTCCCGCCGGTGCGCGCGCTCAGCCTGTCTTCGCTTATCGGTAATAGTTCCGAACCTGACAACATCAAGAAGATTCACGTCGCCGAACTCGTCGCCCTGATGCACAATCCCAGGGCGCACGTCGTCATCTATGATGCGAATCTGAATGACGTGCGGGCAAAATACGGGATCATACCCGGCGCGCGGCTGCTGAGTTCAGCCGACGGATACGATCTCTCTGAACTGCCGGCGGACAAGCATGCGAAGCTGGTCTTTTACTGCACCAACCTGCATTGAATGGCTTCCGATGAAGCCGCCCGGCGGGCGGCAAAGGCCGGTTACTCGGACCTCTTCGAAATGAAAGACGGCATCGTGGGATGGGACGCCGCAGGCGAGCCGCATGTGCCCCTCGCCTCCTACAAATCGGCATCCGCCGATTGAGTCTTCCCGATCCTGTTGCGTGTGAGCGTTGAGCCCCGCCGCGAGACGCCCGCACGTGTGACTTTGCGCGAGACCACTCCGCGCGCGCTTCTCCTCGGTGTCCTGCTCGCGCTGATTCTCGGCGCAGCCAACGCGTACCTCGGCCTTTTCGCAGGGATGACGGTCTCCGCCAGCATCCCGGCGGCCGTCATCTCGATGGCGATCCTGCGCGCGCTTGGCGGCGCGACGATACTAGAGAACAATCTCGTGCAAACAGTGGCATCGGCGGGCGAGGCGGTCGCGGCCGGCGCGATCTTCACTTTTCCGGCGCTGGTCATCATGGGATATCGCGGCGCGCTCTCGTACTGGCACATCACGATCCTGTGCCTGGTGGGCAGTACGATGGGCAGTTGGCTGATCGTTTTCATGCGCCGCGCGTACATCGTCGAGGAGCATCTGCCGTTTCCCGAAGGGGTTGCATGTGCCGAGGTGCTGCGCGCGGGCGAGGCGGCCGGTCGCGCGAAGCCGCTCTTGTGGGGCGGGATCATCGCGGCTAGCGTCAAGGCGGCACAGGATGTGATCGGTTTCGCGCCGCGTGCGGTCGCGGGGGCGCGATGGTTCGCGGGCGGCGCATTTGCAGCCAGCTTCAATCTTTCCGGTGCGCTGCTTGGCGTCGGCTATATCGTCGGGTTTCGTATCGCAGCGCTGGTCTTCGCCGGCGGCGCGCTGGCGAATCTGATCGCGATTCCGATCGCAACCGCGATGTATCCGGAGCTGCATCGGCTGACGGCTGGCGATGCGGCGCATCAAATCTGGAGCAACCAGACAAGATATCTCGGCGTGGGCGCGATGCTGGTCGGCGGCCTTACGACCATCTGGCGACTTCGCACGCGAATCGGGCGCGCTGTTAGCGAGAGCGTTGCTATTATTCGCGGCGCGTCACACCCCGTGGTCGTGCCGCGCGAAGAGACCGATGTCTCGACGTCGACCGTCCTGGGCGCGGTGGCGCTTTGTGTCCCGGCCCTGTTTGCGATCGCATGGTTGCTTTCGGGGCGCGTCTGGCTCGCCGTCATCCTTGCGATCGTTCTGGTGATCCTGAGCTTTTTCGGCTCGGCGATTGCCGGCTACCTGACCGGGCTGGTGGGGGCATCGAACAATCCGATCTCAGGCGTCACCGTTATCGTGTTACTCGGCGTAGCGATGCTTCTAAAGCTCCTCGGACTCGACTCGGCGGACGGCGCGCGGCTCGCGATCATGACCGGGGCGGTGATCTGCGTGGCAGCCGCGATGGCCGGCGACTCGCTCCACGATCTGGCTACCGGCTATCACGTCGGGGCAACGCCGCGCGCGCTCGAGATCGGCGTGCTGATCGGCGCGATCGCATCGTCGTTCGTGATGGCGCCCGTGCTAAACGTGCTGATCGACGGTTACGGAATCGCTGGAGCTGCGCACGCCGGACCCGGCGCGCTCCCCGCCCCGCAAGCTTTCCTGATAGCCGGGGTGGCGCGGGGCGTGTTCGGCTCCAATCTTCCCTGGACGATGATCGGAACGGGCGCGGCGTTGGCGATCGCCGTAGCGGCCATCGATCGATGGCTCGAATCGAGCGGACGGAGACTGCGCCTGCCGGTGATGCCGCTTGCGTTGGGACTTTATCTGCCGTTTGGCCTCGGTATAACGATCATGATTGGTTCGCTTGCGAATCTTTTCCACCCACGCGAAGACCGAGAAGGCGGGAACGTCGGATTACTTTTTGCCGCCGGGCTGGTCGCCGGCGAAGCATTGATGGGCGTGGCGAACGGCGCGCTGGTTACGATTGGCGCGCGATTACCCGTGATCAGATGAACCTCCAAACTTTTGCGGGTTGCGATTTTATGCGTCTTGACCTTACTCGAGCTGGCGAAATAAAGTCCGGTAGTCCTGCAAAGACAATTATTGCAAGGGAGCGCGCAAGCGTACCGCGTTAATGATAGCTCGCGTCAGGCTGGCATTTGTCGCATCGGTCCTTGCTTTGGGATTGTTCTGCCTTTTGATCGCTCCTGTGGCGCACGCCGGCCTTGGTGGGATTAAGGCCCCGAACGGACAGAAATTGTTCGAGTTTGGGTTGCTCGGCTCGGGGCCGTTGACGAATCCGTGCACGCCTGATTGGGGCACGTGCACGTTGAACGCGGGAGTAAATGGCAACGTCATCAACGCGGGATCGAGCCTCAACGAGACGATGGCTTGGAGCAACGATTCAGCCATCACGAGCGCCGGCGAAACCTGCTACACCGCGGCTGGAAACGGGACAATTGTCGCGAAGAAGGGCGACCAGATTGACTTCATCTTCAATGGTCTGCTGTGCGGAGACAGCGATACTTTCATCCCCAGCAGCCTGAACGCGACCTATATAGTGACCGGCGGCACGGGCCGCTTCGCGACCGCGGTTGGCTCCGGGAATTTCACGCAGAACAATTTTAACGTGAACAACGATTTAACCGGTCATCCGAAAGCCGGCGCCGTGGTGGTCGGCGCGGCAGCGATCGTCCGTTTCGACGGCACGCTTACGAAAGGCCCGGCAGTGAAGCCACAGCCATGAGTGCCCGACGGCTTCCGATGATTCGCGCAAAAGTTTCGCTCACGATCCTCGCGGCAGCGATCGTCTTCCTGCTCGGCTCAGCCATTTCGCATGCGCAGGCGGTCGGTCCTTCGCCGATCAAGGGTCAGACTCTGTTCCTCTTCTCATTCATCGGCGCGGGACCGTCGACAGTGATGTGCGATGATGCTGGGAATTGCACGTCGACGTTTACCGGCAAAGCGAACGGCGCCGCGATCGGTCTCAACGCCGCCGTGTCGTCCTCATTTACGTGGAACATCGAAAATGGCGGAATCATTAGTGCTGGTGACATTTGTTATCTCGCAGCGGGCACCGGCACCGTCACGACCAAGGCGAAGGGGCAATTGACGTTCTCGCAGGTGGGGTTGCTGTGCGGGCCGCTCGACGGCTTTTCCCCCGCGGATTTCAACGGCGCCTTTACAGTGACCGGTGGCACGGGAAAATTCACCGCTTCAGTCGGTGGTGGCGGAGCAACTGCAAGCAGCGATTCCAACGGGTTCGTGCTGCTTTTCGCCGAAGGCTCGCTCACTTGGAAAGGCGCTGCGCCGCCAGCCGGATAATTCCACGAAAAATCTCAGCGTCACTCACCACATAAATCTTCGCGAGACCTTGTCAACACGGCGGGGCATGTGTGACTATCGCTTCCGTCGACCCGCCAGGCTTCATCCCATCCCAACTCTCCACCTGAGCCGCTTGGCGCGGGCAAAAAGGAGAAGCAAAATGGAATGGAACAGCAAGAACGGCTTCAACTGGTGCGAGATTGTTGACCTCGACACGCTCGTCGGACGACTGATTCAGCCGGATACACGGCCCGGAAAATGGTCCGGCGAGGACATCAGACGCGCCCTCGGACTCTACAATTATGAAAACCGGCGCCATTCCGATCAGCGCCGAGGAATCACACTGGTCAACAATGATATCGCCGGCACGGCCGGCACCTCGCCCGGCATCAGCATCTCTTTCCAGCCCCTGCTGCCCGGCGAGCGCGAGGATTTCCATCGCCACAATTACGTCGCTATCTACTACTGGGTGCAAGGCGAGGGTTATACGGTAATCGATGACGACGGTATCGATCGCGAAGAGCACCGCATCTACTGGAAGGGCGGCGATGTGGTTAGCGCGCCCGCCTGGTGCAATCATTCGCACGTCTGCACCGGGACTGAACCAGCCATCCAGCTCGCGATCCATGATTTTCCCGAGCTGTGCTTCAAACGCGCGATGCTCTCCGAGGATCCCGATGGCGCGCAATATCTGCGGCACATGGTGAAGGGGCAGGTGCCGAGCTTCAACGCACTTGACACCGAAGCCGACCTTGCCGAACGCAGCCAGCGCATCGCGATCAAACAGGGCGTGCCGTCGCCTAGCGGCGGCGGTAAATAATCGAACGCTCCGTGCGCGGCGAAGCAGCCGATGATCGGTTGCTTCGCGACTGGGCATTATTGATGGGCGCGATCAGCGCAGGACCTGCGCGAGGCCGTCCACGGTGTTGAATTCCTTGACGTTGTCGTAGTAATCGATGCCGCCCGCATTGCGGCAATCCTGGTTCGCCACGTCCCATTGTCCCTGCGGGTTCGAGGTCTGGGCCGCTGTCATGTGATCGTTCTGCAGGTCGTACATCGCCTGCCAGAAATTGCCGGTTTCGTACTGCGGGTCCTGTCCGGGCACCGGCGACGCAATGTGTTCGAGCGGCATGATCTTCCATAATTTCAGATTGCTATCGTAAATGTCCTTCCACAGAGCATTGCCGCTTACCTTGTCGACCCACATGATCTGTTTGCCGTAACAGTATCCTTTGGCTTGCGACGGGATGCGGCGGATGTCGATCACCCAGGTGTCACGGACCTCCCATTTGCCGATCTTCGGAGTGGGAAAGAAAATCGACGGATAATAATTAGAAAGCGTGCCGAGCGCCTTTGCGTCGGCATTCACCAGCGTGATGATTTTTTGATCGCGCAGGAAGGTCGCATCGAAGCGCGTGATACCGCCGTTGAAACCTGTGCGTGGATCGTCCTGCGTGTAGTCGGTGCCGATAAACGGCGAGCATCGCGCCGCGCTCGACAGGCGAAGCGATCGGCGCAGGGCTGGGATGAACAGGAACAGATCCTCGGGCTTGGTCGGATCGAGGTAATAGAGCGTCAGGTTGGTCAGGTAGCGGGTCTCCTCAGGGAAGGTCACCTGGATCCACTCGCTGTAGTCGATCCCCTGCCCAGCCGGCAAATAGATGGGCATCCCGGGCTCACTGATGTGGCCCATGCGCCGATAGCTCTCCTTGACCTCTTCGCTGGTCATGTGGCCGAACCGATCGACCAGGTAGGCGGGGATACCCTTGGTGCTGCAGATTTCGTAAGGCACGTAGCGGTACCACTCGTCGACCAGAATTTCCCATCCTTTACGCGGACCGCTGGGATCGGGGAACGGCCGCCCCGCTTCGTACCCGGAGAGTGTATGCTCGCCGTCGGGAAGATCCACGATTTTGACCTGACTGGCATACTTCTCCGTATTCTGAACGTAAGCGGAGTTCACGCGCCAGTTACTGGTGGGTCCAATCTCAATGCGCACGTCGGGTGGAAATTTGAAGAAGGCGTTGCCTTCAAAAAGCACTACCATCCCGTCCGGCATGAAGTCCCGGTATTGCTGCCAGTTCTGCTTCGTGATGACAGTGCCGACCGGGATGCCGCCACCGGCTTCGGCGGCGAGAGCAGGAGTGGCAAGCACCAGCATGAACGCGACCCCAAACAGACCTTCAAGAGCCCGCTTCATAGTCCCAGCCCTCGCTTTTCGCGCTCGATCGCCCGGTCTAAGCCCCCATCCGAGGCAAGGAACGCTAATATTTTGATGAAATATATCTAATGCTAGTAGAGGCTAATGCCGGGACTAAGTCGATGTCAAGAGCATCGTCGAGTCTTGACGTTTATAATCGGTGCTAGAGAAACCCGACAGCGGGGCCGAGGACAACAATCGAAATGAAATCCCTTCCGGCGTGTCTCGCCTTTTTGGTCTGGGGCTTGATGGTGATTGGCGCAGGATGCCAATCGGAGGAAAAACCCGCCGCGCCGGCGGCACCGCAAAGAACCGAGGTGGTCATCTTCAACCCTTCTCCACCTCCCGTCATCGAGGACAATGGGCGATGCTGGACCGATTCGGTTGCTGTGAATCGGCCCGGGGTCTGGCGATGCATGCGCGAGAACATGATCTTCGACCCATGCTTCGCGATCGCCCACGAGCCCCAGAGAGTGATATGCGGCGCGGATCCCACCAAGGGGGAGCGTGGCTTCGTGCTGAAGCTCACCGAGCCGCTTCCCGCTCAGTTGCCGCTTGCGGATCGCTCGGCGCGGCCCTGGCTGATCGAGCTTGCCGACGGATCGATCTGCTCGGCGGCGACCGGAACGATGGCCGCGATTGAGGGCGAGTCGGTGCGATATCCATGCACCGGGCCCAAACTCGATACGGGCGGCAAGGAACTGGTCTATACCGGACTGCTCGGCACGATGTATCCCGGGAAGCTTTGGACCGCGGACCAGGTCTGGTTCACCGTCGAACCTAACGAAGAAGGCTTGCCGTACAAGCTCACGAAGCGTCAGACGGTCGCGATTCGCCGCGTGTGGGAATGAATTGCGCGCAGCGCGCTTCGACTACTCGGACAGATCGTCGATCGTTGCGCTGCCTTTCGGATGGCGCGCCGTGCCGAGATAGCTCAGTATATGCCGCCTGAGGTCGGCCTGAATTTCATCGATCGAGCCGCGCGCGTCGATCGTGATGAATCCGAATTCATTGGCGAGCCGCTTGTACTCCTCGATAATCCGCCGCTGATAGCGCTGGAACGATTCGAAGATGTCGCTGCCGAGCGCGAGATGCATCCCTGACTCCCAGTAGTCCATGCCCTTGCCCTGCACCACGCGCGGCACCAGCGTTTCGACATCGATGTCGAGGTAAAAAACGCGATCGGGTATCAGCGCCATCTGGAACAGCTCGCGCGACCAGGCCGGATCGGCGCCCATCACCGTGTTGCGGGCGAAGGCGGTGTACATGTAGCGGTCGGCAATCACGATAAACCCGGCCTGCAGCGCCGGCAGGATTTCATGTTCGAGGCGATCGGCGAAATCCGCCGCGTAGAGCAGGCTGAAGGTCGTCACGGTCAGTTGATGGCCCGCCTTGGCCTCGTTGATCGTCGCCGAGAGCAGCGGCGAGCGCGTCCATCCGGTGTTGCTGACCGCGAAACCCTCCAGCTCGAGCCACGGCCTCAGCAGCTCGATCTGCGTCGAGCGTCCAACGCCGTCCGTGCCTTCGATCACGATCAGATGACCGGGCAGCGGCTTCTCTTCGAGATACGGCAGCCCGTGTCCGTACCATCGCTTGCCGTTATTTCCCGAGTGATTGTTCATGATTCTCTTGCGTGCGCGGCGTCCGGCCGTAGCCGTCAAGCACTTCCTGCATCATCTTGCGAAAGAGCTGCTGCTGTGCGGGAATCTCGTCAACGGCGTCGATGGTCCGAAAGCCGTACTCGACCGCGAGTTGATCGTAAATCTCGAGCACGCGGCTCTGGAACAAACGGAAGCTCTCGATCGGCTCGGTCGAGAGCCCAACATCCATCCCGGCCTCGTGATACTTGAGCTTGGCGCGCCCGGCCAGGAGCCGCTCGAGCGAGACGTCGATCGGCACGCGAAAGTAGAGCGTGAGATCGGGACGCGGCGCAAAGTTATAGACCGATCGGACCCATCCGGGATGCACTCCACGCGCAACATCGCGGGCGAACGCCGTGTAGACGTAGCGGTCGGCAAGCACGATCATCCCGCCCTTGAGTGGCGGAAGAATCTGGTAGGTGAAGCGGTCGGCGAAGTCGACCGCGTGGAGCAGGCTGAACGTGGTCGGGGTGAGCAGGTTCTTCCGCTTCCCACGGCGCATCGCATTGCGCACCAGCCGCGAAGAGTTCCATTCTGTGAAATAGACCGGATAGCCGCGCGCCCGAAGCCATCGCGCAAGCAATTGCAATTGGGTCGATTTGCCCGAACCGTCGATGCCTTCGACTGCGATCAGCCGCCCGGGATACGGATGCGGCGAATCGAGCAGGCTGCGGCGATTGGAACTAGCCGCGATCGCTGCATGCGCGCCCTTCAGTCCGTTGCTGCCGCCATTTCCGACGGACGATGTCGAGCGGTTGTCAGATAAATCATCGTCAGGCATCGCCATCTGCTGACCAGCCCCCGCCCCGGTGCTCGAAAATTTTAGACCACGTAATCATAGCATGGTGGTTGCCGTCCAGCCGCTGGTCTATTCTTGAATGATAACATTCTCTAATTTTCTGCAAACAACGTTTTGATGAAACGACCTCTGAGTATTACGCGCTCGATGCATCTGCTGGCGCCGCACTCGCTCGCCTTCCAGGCTGATTCTCATGGCCGATAGCCAGACCGCCGTACAACATCGTGAATCACCGCCGACGCCGGCGATAGAACCGTCGCACAAATGGCTTGTTGCGATCGCCGTGATGCTCGGTGCGACGCTCGAGATCCTCGACAGCTCCATCGTCAACGTTTCTTTGCCACATATGCAAGGCACGTTCTCGGCGAGCGTCGATCAAATCGCCTGGGTCCTGACGAGCTACCTGGTTGCCGCCGGCGTGATGATTCCGATGACCGGCTGGATCTCGTCGCGCTTCGGACGCAAGCGCTACTTCCTGTTCTCGATGACCGGGTTCGTGATTGCCTCGATCATGTGCGGCGCAGCGCAATCGCTCGCCCAAATCGTCGTCTTTCGATTGCTGCAGGGCTTTGCCGGCGCCGCGATGATCCCCTCGTCGCAGGCGATTCTGATGGAGACCTTTCCGCCGAACGAACAGCAGATGGCGATGGCGGTATGGGGCATCGGACTGCAGCTCGCACCGATCGCGGGGCCGACCGTCGGCGGTTGGATCACCGACAATCTGAACTGGCGCTGGAATTTCTACATCAACGTGCCGGTCGGAATCGTCGCGCTGATCATGGCTTCCGCATTTCTCCATGACCCGCCTTATCTGCGTCAGCGCCGCACGCGGGGACGTGTCGACTGGCCCGGAATCGCGCTCCTGATGATCGGTATCGGCTTGCTCGAAATCGTCGTCGATCGCGGGCAGCGCTCGGAATGGTTCGCGGCGCTGTGGGTGCGTTACTTCACGGCCGCCTCGATAATTGCACTCACCCTGATGATTTGGCGCGAGCTGCGCTTCTCCGAGCCGGTGATCGATCTTCGTATCCTCACGATTCGCGACTTCCTCATCATGGTGGTGCTCGGCACCTTCAATATCGGCGCGCTTTATATCGTGAATCTGGTCAACCCGCTCTTTCTGCAGGAGCTGATGGGTTACACCGCGTGGAAGGCAGGTCTGCTGATGGTTCCGCGCGCGCTCGGTACGCTCGCCGGGATGTTGATCATCGGACAACTCGGCCGCAAGAGCTACGACACGCGTCCATTTCTCGGCTTCGGCTTCGTGATCATCGCGATTGGCTTCTACTACGCGACCGGATGGGACTTGCAAGTCGATGCGTGGGGCGTCGGCTGGGTAACGCTCATTCAGGGTTTCGGTATGGGCGTCGTCTTTCCGATCATGTCGTCGACGGCGCTCGCCTGCGTCTCGCGCGAGCGGATGGGCTTTGCGGCCAGCATGTACAACATGGTGCGCAATATCGGCGCGTCGATCAGTCTCTCAGCCGCGACCGACGTGCTGGTCAGCCACGAGCAAATTCATCAATCGCGTCTGGTCGAGCATTTCTCCGTCTTCGAGGCCTGGAAGATGAGCCAGCGGATGCCGCGGACGCCGGGCGCCCCCTCATTCCACTTTCTCCCGCAAATTGTCACGCATCAGACACAAGGGCTCGGCGAGGTTTACGCGACGATCCAGGCACAGGCCGCGATGCTCTCATTCAACGACATCTATCGGATTTTGGCCTTCACGATGCTCGCGATGGCGCCGTGGTTCGTGCTGCTCGGCAAGCGGCGCGCCGCGGGCGGCCCCGCCGGCCATTAGCCCTTTTCGTTCATTTTCGCGAGGACGCGCTCGAATGCATCCAGCGCCTCGCGATCGAAGAGCACGATTTCGACCCGTTTGAGTGATGTCGGCCCGAGCAAGTGATCGCGGATCACGGTGAGCATCACTTCGGCGCACCGTGCCACCGGAAATCCGGCGACGCCCGTGCCGATGGCCGGGAAGGCAATTGATTCGAGATGCTTTTCCTCGGCGCGGCGCAGCGAGTTTTCCGTGGACGCGCGGAGATTCTCCTCGGTCGTGCGGCCGCCGAGACTCATGCTGGCAGCATGGATGACGTAGCGCGCAGCGAGCTTTCCGCCGCCGGTGAGCGCCGCCTCGCCGAGCGGGATGCGGCCGATGCGATCGCATTCCGCCTGAATCGTCGGTCCGCCCTTGCGCCGGATCGCGCCCGCCACGCCTGCCCCGAGTTGCAGATCGTTGTTCGCGGCATTCACAATCGCATCGACCCGCGACTCGGTGATGTCGCCCTGCCGCAGCCTAACGATGTCGCGAAACTTCGGGGCCATCGGTGTCTCCTCCATCGTGAACAGTGCGCGCTCGCTGCTTCTGTTATTATCGCCAGCGTCGCGGATGTGTGAAGCCAGCCGAAGGTCCGTTCGCGTTCGTCCCCGGCGCATCGCGCCGCCCGCCGCGTCGATGCTCCTGCCCATCATGCTCGTTTTGATCGGATGCCGGTCCGGAGGCGCGCCGCCGCCCGGTTATCTCCAGGTTGACATCGATACCTCTCCACTCGCGCTCGATCCGCGGCTCGGTACCGACGCGATGTCGAGCCGGATTGGAGAGTTGGTCTTCAATGCGCTCGTCCGGGTTGATGAGCATGATCAGTTCGCCGGCGATCTCGCCGCGTCGATCGAACGTCCGATGCCGACCGTGATCGTGTTTCATCTGCGGCCCGGGCTGCGCTTCTCTGACGGCCGCTCCCTCACAGCGCGCGATGTAAAATTCACTTACGACTCGATTCTCGCCCCGGGATCAATCTCGCCCAAGGCTGCGATGTTCAGCGAACTGGCCGCCGTCGATGCGCCGGACGATACAACCGTCGTCTTCAGGATGCATCATCCCTATGCCCCCGCGCTTGAGATGGCGACGGTCGGCGTGGTTCCCGCGGGCACACCGATCGGGCACCGAGGCGCGTCAGCCGCGTCCCTCGGCTCCGGTCCGTTCGCGGTCGAATCGTTCGTCCGCGATGAGCGCGTCATCCTGCGGCGCAATCCTTATCGCTCTGCCGCCCCCGGCGCTCCGCGCGGCATCGTGTTCAAAATCGTGCCGGACCCGACCGTGCGCGCTCTGGAACTGGCCGAGGGCATCTGCGATTTCGCGGAGAACAATATCGAGCCCAATCTCCTGGGCTATCTCGAAAAGCGGCCGGCGCTCGTGATCGAGCGCTTTCCCGGCACCACTTACCAATACCTGGCGTTCAACTTTCGCGACCCGCGTTTGAAAGACCTGCGCGTGCGAAGAGCGATCGCTTACGCGCTCGACCGGCGCGCGATCGTCGACCATCTGCGCTATCGAACCGCGCGGGTTGCGACCGGGATGCTTTCGCCGGAGAACGCCTATTACTTCGGCGATGTGAAGAATTATCCATATGATCCCGACCGCGCTGACGCGCTGCTCGATCAGGCCGGCTATCCGCGCGGCCTCGATGGATGGCGCCGGCTTGAGTTCGTTTACAAGACCACGCCCGAGGGGCAGCGGTTGGGCGAAGCTTTTCAGGCGATGCTCGGCCGCGTCGGTATCCGGCTGCGGATCCGCGTTAACGAGTTCGGCACGTTCTACGGCGACATCCAGCGCGGCAACTTCGACCTGATGTCCCTGCAATGGGTCGGCATCACGGACCCGCATCAATACCGGATGGTCTTCGACTCCCGGATGACGCCGCCGCGCGGTTTGAATCGCGGCGCTTACGCGAACCCCGCGATGGATCGGCTGGTCACGGCGGGCGACTCAACCCTCGATCCTTCTGCGCGCCGCGCTGTCTATCGCAAGGTGCAGCAACTCGCGGCCGACGATCTCCCGTATGTCTCGCTCTGGTGGCAGGACAACGTGGTCGTGATGAAACGCAGCCTCGGAGGCTTCCGGCCCTATCCGAACGGCAGCCTGCGCTCGCTCGCCGAGGTGACAATAGGGCCGCGCGCACTCGCGGAACGCGGACCGTGAGAAGTTACCTCGCGCGCCGCCTCATCAGTTTGATTCCGGTCGCGCTTGGCGTCGTGACGCTGACCTTCGCGCTGATTCATCTGATTCCCGGCGATCCGGTCATCGCGATGCTCGGCGACAATGCATCGCCTGCCGACATCGTCAGCCTGCGCCATCGGCTCGGCCTCGATCGTCCGCTATGGGATCAGTACGCGGCCTTTCTTTACGGAATCGTGCACGGTGACCTTGGCCGTTCGATTTCCACCAACGAGCCGGTGGCGCGGCTAATCGCGGAGCGCTTCCCGGCAACGGTCGAACTCGCGATTGCGGGCCTCGCGATGGCGATCCTGATCGCGTTTCCGCTCGGTTTCGCCGCCGGTGCGAATCCCGGCCGCGCGATCGATATCGGCGCGATGGGCTTCGCGATCGTCGGCGTTTCGATTCCGCATATCTATCTCGGACCGCTGCTGATGATCGTCTTCTCGCTCAATCTCGGATGGCTGCCATTGACCGGACGCGGCGGCCTGAGCCATCTGATCCTGCCCGCACTGACGCTCGGCGCCGCGCTCGCCGCGGTCCTGGCTCGGATGCTGCGCCAGAGCCTGGCCTCGGCGGGCGCCGCCGACTACGTTCGCACCGCGCTGGCGAAAGGGCTCAGCCGGCGCGCCGCGCTGGTGCGTCATGCCTTGCGCAATGCAATTACGCCGGTGGTGACGTTGCTCGGGCTGCAACTCGGAGGATTGCTCACCGGCACGATCGTCACCGAGATGATCTTTTCATGGCCCGGTCTCGGCCGGCTCCTGATCACCGCTATAAGCGCGCGCGATTACCCGCTGGTCGAGGGCTGCGTGCTGACCTTCGCGCTGACCTATGTGATCGTCAACCTCCTCACCGACCTCGCTTACGGACTCATCGATCCGAGGATCCGCGTGGAATGAAGCGCCATCGTTTCAGCGTCTCGCTGGTAGTCGGCGTTCTGCTGGTGGGGACGTTGATTCTATGCGCGATCGCCGGCCCGCTCATCGTACGCGTGAACCCCGAGGCCATCGATCTCGCGCATACGCTCGCCCCGCCGGGCCCCGGCCATTGGCTCGGATGTGACGCGCTGGGGCGCGATCTGCTGGCGCGGATTCTATGGGGCGCACGAATTTCGCTCGGCGTCTCGAGCGTCGTCATCGCACTCTCGGTCATCGCCGGCAGTCTGATCGGCGGTTTTGCTGCCCTCGCGGGCGGCAGAACCGACGAACTCGTGATGCGCGCGGTCGATATCGTGCTCGCCTTTCCCGGCTTTCTGCTCGCGATCGCGCTCGCAGCGATCCTCGGCCCGGGATTGCCCGATCTCGTTATCGCACTCGCTGCGATGGGCTGGACGAGCTATGCGCGGCTGGTGCGCGGTGAGCTGCTTGCCCTTCGCGAGCGCGACTTCACCGTCGCCGCGCGCGCGCTCGGCGCGCGTTCTGCCCGTCTGCTGGTGCGGCATCTGCTGCCCGCGCTGAGCGGGCCTTTGATGGTGCAGGCGAGCTTCGGTATCGGCGGAATCATCGTCGCCGAAGCGGCCCTGTCGTTTCTCGGGCTGGGAGTGCTGCCGCCGGCGCCGAGCTGGGGCAACATGCTCGATTCCGGCCGCGCGTTCATTTTGGTGGCCCCTCATCTGACCACCGCACCCGGCGTCGCGATCGGCCTCGCCGTGCTCGGCTTCAACCTGCTCGGCGACGGCCTCGCGCAGATGTTCGGATCGTGACCGGCTTAGTCTGTGGAGTCTCCGCGCTTGAGCGCCGCCAGCGATTCCGTGTAGGGCGGGCGCGCAACACCGCGCTCGGTGATGATCGCGGTCACCAGCTCGGCCGGGGTGACGTCGAAAGCGGGATTGAAGGTCTTTACGCCGCGTGGGGCAACCTGGCGGCCGGCGAATTCCGTGAGCTCGAGACCGCTCCGCTCCTCGATCGGAATAGCATCGCCGCTGCGGCATCCGAGGTCGATCGAGGAGAGCGGCGCCGCGACGTAGAACGGCACGCCGTGTCGGCGCGCCATCACGGCCAACGGATAGGTGCCAATTTTGTTGGCCACGTCGCCATTGGCCGCCGTTCGATCCGTGCCCACGATCACGCAGCTCACACCTCCTGCGCGCAGCACGCTCGCCGCCATATTATCCGCGATCACTGTGACCGGGATCTTGTCCTTGCGCAGTTCCCAGGCCGTCAGTCGCGAGCCCTGGAGGAACGGCCGGGTCTCGTCCGCGATGACGCTGACCTGCCTGCCGGATTCGCGCGCCGCTCTGACCACGCCGAGCGCGGTGCCGTAGCCGGCCGTGGCCAGCGCGCCGGCATTGCAATGCGTCAGAACCGTCAACGGGTCGTCGCGAAGCAGCGCGGCTCCATGGCGGCCAAGTGCACGATTCGCCGCGAGGTCCTCATTGTAGATTGCAAGCGCTTCATCACGAAGTCGACGATAGAGCGCGGAAGCATCGAGCGCGAGATTTTCGCCCAACACGCGGCCCATTCGATCGACCGCCCAGGCCAGATTCACCGCCGTTGGACGAGTGGCCTTGAGCGTGCGGGCAACGACTTCGAAACGCGTGCGGGCGCGCGCGCCGCTGAAGCCGCGCAATCCGAGCGCGACGCCCATCGCGGCCGCTACGCCGATCGCCGGCGCGCCGCGAATCACCATCGTGCGGATCGCATCGGCGACCGCCCGATAATCGCGGCATACACGGATTACTTCCCGAGCGGGCAGCAGCCGTTGATCGATCATGCGCACGCTGTCGGCGCGCCATTCGATGGTTTTTACGGACACGGGAAAGGCTGATTTGGATACGTTACGTCGAAGGCCGATTACACACCGCTAAACAACTAAGCTACACATTATATCGCGAGAAATCGCTGCAAGAGTATCAAATATGATGGCGCAAACCGGCACTGAAGATCTCGCCTGGTGCGGCTCCGGATGTCACGTTGGCTGTGTCTCAAACCTTTTCGTACTCGCCGCGCGCTTTGCGTCTTACTGAACCAGCCTCGATCCAGCGGGTAATCGCAGCGAAAATTTCGGAGGGGCGCTTGCGCTTGATTCCGGGGACCGCACGCACATTGGATGCGCTGAATTCCTTCGGCAATCGTACTAGCACGTTGCTCCAATTGATCCGGCCGCGCGCCCGGCCGCGAGGCTGCAGTGCAGGACCCGATGGGCCGGCGGGTCGGGTGAATCGGCCAAGCTTGGTCTCTTGCTGCCTGAGGCGATTCAGTTCGGCTTCGTGACCGCGAATCTCCATTCGCAAGCGAGCCAACAACGAACGAGCCTGCGACTGAACGCGACGAAGTTCTGAAGTCACCCGCACAGCTCTTCTTTTGCCCGGCACGAACCTGTTCCTCAGCAATCGGGCTGGTAAACTACACTACACTGAAATCGGCCTCAATAGTGGATGAACACGCAATTGCCTATCGGTTAATTGCATTTTAAATGTAATCGGATGTTGCCTCATTTTCGTTCGGAACCAGTGATTTTCAGCTAAAACCCGCGATCCGGAACCCCAAGAATTCCTGAATTTTCCACGTCAGTCAGCCACCATTTACCCTAGGCTTGCTCTGTCAAGAGTGATATAAGAGGCCCGATAATTCGAGCCAGATGTTCGCCGCAAGTCTCAGCGCAATAGTGGATGTAAGAGCTAACGCGACGGCTTCATGCCGCGAGATGCGGAGGTCCGCAGGGGCGAGATCTGGAGATCGCAGGAGACGTTAATGGGCCGTAGATTGTATGTCGGTAATCTCGCGTGGACCGTCACCGATCAAGACCTGCAGGACGTTTTCGCTGAGGCTGGTAAGGTCGAGAGCGCTCAGGTGATCATGGATCGTGCCACGAACCGCTCGCGCGGTTTCGGATTTGTCGAGATGGCGAACGACGAAGCCGCCGAGGCTGCAATCAAGAAGCTCAACGGCAGGGACGTCAAGGGCCGCGCGATTCGCGTCAATGAAGCGCAGGCGCGAAGTGGCGGCGGCGGACGCGACCGCGACCGTTAGCCGCAAACGCGCCCCGCGCCGAATCACTGTGACGCGCGCGGCTTCACCGGCATAGCGCGCCGCCAGAGTTGAGATGCTGCTGGCGGTGGTTTCGAAATCCGTCAGACGGGAGTTGAGCCATGATGACGTCCGACGAACGCAAAGCCCTCGCGATCAAGTTCATCGACAATTTCAGCCGCCGCGATCCGACGGTCTTCGCTGACAATGTCACCGACGATTTCGTCTTCGAGATCATGGGGCATCTGCCCGGGCTCGAACCACTGCGCGGCAAGGACAAGTTCTTGAGCGCGTTCATCCCGATGCTCGAAGGGGCGTTCCCCAAGGGCTTCAACTTCAAGTTTGTCACGGCCATCTGCGAGGGCCAGCACGTGGCGATCCAGGGCACTTCGGATACCACGGCGGCAAATGGACGCAAGTATGCCAACCGTTATCACTGGTACGTGCGTTTCGAAGGCGACAAGATCGCGCAACTCCGCGAGTACGCCGACACCGATCACATCCGGCAGACGCTCGGAGATTAGCGCACCCGCGGTCTCGCAGTCAGCTTTTTTCCAGAAATAAAAGGGGCCGGATGGCTTTCACCACGCCGACCCCCGGTGCGCCGGGAAAAGGGGGGCAAACCCCGACCACCGGGCGCTAATTGTACGCAACCCAACGTCGCTTGCAATAGTTCAATCTATTGAATTCTACGTTTTTCCGTTCCGAGGCTTGCTATTCCAAGGCATTGCATGGCATGAAGTCGCAACCATCGGTCAAATCACCCGCCACTCAAACCACCCCGCCACCGATAGCCGGTAGGAAGTAGATTTCGCTGTTCTCGCCGACCTTCGCCTGAATTCCCGCGGTCTCGACCTCGCCGTCGATCGAAACGACGAGCGATCCTTTGAGCTCGCCGTCATCGAGCAGGTGGCGGCTGATTCCCGGAAAGCTGCGCTCGAGGCTCTCGATCACCTGGCGCAGGTTTCGCCCCGACGCCATCACGCGTTCCGCGCCGCCGGTGAATTGTCTCAACAAGGCGGGAATAATTACCGTAGCCATCGCGTGCTTCCGGCGCTCGGGCCATCCTGAAGCGGCCCGAGCGCGCTGTGATCGAGTTGAATCAGCGGCCCGCGGCGGCCTGGCCTTCGCGGCTGTTCCGATGCTCCTGCAGCGCCTTCATCAGGCGCGGCGGTGACATCGGCAACTCCCGCATCCGGACGCCTGTCGCCCGATAGATTGCGTTTGCAATCGCGGCTGGCGGCGGCACGATCGAGACTTCGCCCACGCCGCGCACGCCCAGTGGATGGGTCGGGTTGGGCACTTCGACCAGGATGGTTTCGATGGCCGGCAGGTCGAGACAGGTCGGCATCCGGTAATCGAGCAGGCCGGTGTTGCGCAGCACACCTTTGGAATCGTAGACGTATTCCTCATTAAGCGCCCATCCGATGCCCTGCGCTGTTCCGCCCTGCAATTGACCCTCGACATAGCTCGGATGAATCGCAGTGCCGACGTCCTGCGCGATTGTCACCCGCAGGATCTGAACCTTGCCGGTGTCAGGATCAACCTCGACGTCGACGCAGATCGCGGCAAATGCCGGTCCCGCTCCTGCTCCTCCAGTGCTCACCGAAGCGCGGCCGACGACCGGCCCGCCGGTCCGGATGAACCGCGCGGCAAGTTCTTTCAGGGTCAACTGCTGCGGCTGCAGCACATCGCCGCGGGTCCGCAGGACGCCGTTGTCGAACTCGACGTCGTCGGGCGTGCATTCCCACATTTTGGCGGCCCGCTCCTTGAGCTGGCGCACCACGTCCTGGGCGGCATTGTAGACCGCCATCCCTGTGGCGAAAGTCACGCGGCTGCCTGCGGTCACGTCGGTGTAGCCGATCGAATCGGTGTCGGCGACTACCGGCCGGACTTCGTCGATCGGCAGCCCCAGCACTTCCGCCGCGATCATCGCCATTGAGGCGCGGCTGCCGCCGATATCGACCGAACCGGTGACGACGCTGGCGGTGCCGTCCTGATTTACATAGACCGACGCCGACGATTGGAAGCCGGCGTTGAACCAAAAGCCGGCCGCGACGCCGCGCCCACGATTCGCGCCGGTAAGCTTGCTGTTGTAATGTTCGCTCGCCTTAAGCGCTTCGCACGTCTCGATGAATCCGATGCGTTTGAAGACTGGGCCGAACGGCTGCTGAGTGCCCTCGTGCGCGCCGTTCATGATGCGCAGGTCGAGCGGATCGATTCCGATTTGCTCCGCGAGTTCATCGAGGACGGTTTCGACGCCGAAGGCCGCCGCGGTCGCGCCGGGCGCACGGTAGGCGCAGGTCTTCGGCCGATTGACGACCACATCGTAGCCATCGATCAGGAGATTCGGGATGTCATAGGACGTAATGACGGTCATCGCTCCCGGAGCCATCGGCGAGCCTGGAAAAGCGCCTGCCTCATAAGCCATCCAGACCTGCGCGGCGGTGATGCGCCCCTCTTTCGTGACGCCGATCTTCACCCGCTCGTGGATTCCCGAGGTCGGACCCGTCGCGCGCAGCACCTCCGAGCGCGACATCGTGACCTTCACCGGATGGCCGGTCTTCTTCGCGAGCAGCAGCGCGATCGGCTCGCAATAGATTGTGGTCTTGCCGCCGAATCCGCCGCCGATCTCGCTCGGCACGACCTTCAGATTGCCTTCGGGCATCCCAAGCACCTTGGTCGCGAGGGTGCGCACAGTGAAACTGCCCTGCGTGCAGGTGTAGACCGTCGCATGTCCGTCGGGGTTCCAGATTCCGACCGAGGCGTGCGGCTCGATATAACCCTGATGAACAGTCGCGGTGCGGAACTCACGCTCGATCACGCAGTCGGCCGCATCGAAGCCGGCCGCCAAATCGCCGCGTTTGAATTGCAGATGGGTCGCGACGTTGGTCGGCTGGTCGGGGCCTTCTTCCTGGTTGCGCAGATCATCGATCAGGATCGGCGCGCCAGGCTTCATCGCTTCATCGGCCGTCATGACCGGCTCGAGCGGCTCATAATCAACCTCGATCAGTCTGAGCGCCTCTTCCGCGATATGAGGGCTGGTCGCGGCGACTGCCGCCACCGGATGGCCGTCATACAGGACTTTGCCGCGGGCGAGCACGTTGCACGACAAATAGTAGGGGCTCACCTGCTGCTCGCCCATCTGCTGCGGTTTGCGATCGGCCTCGGGCAGGTCGTCGGCGGTGACGATGGCGCGTACGCCGGGAAGCTTCAGCGCCTTGTCAAACTTGATCGACTTGATCCGCGCGTGCGCATAGGGGCTGCGCAATATCTTTCCGAACAACATCCCGGGGAAATAGTAGTCAGCGCCGTAGAGCGCACGGCCAGTCACCTTCTCGATCCCATCGGGACGGATCGGACGGGTTCCGACTACGCGGTACTTATGGTGAGCTTCTTTCTTCACTGCCATTTTTTTACCGTCCATATCAGCGGAAGTTTCAGCCCTTGAAGCCGTCTGGCTTGTGGACTAACCGCTTTCGCGGGCGGCATCGAGGACCGCACGCACGATCTTGTCATAGCCAGTGCATCGGCAGAGATTACCCGCCAGATGGTAGCGGACCTCGGCCTCGGTCGGACGCGGAATCTTGTCGAGCAGCGCCTTGGCCGACATCAGGAAACCCGGCGTGCAGATTCCGCATTGCAGGCTCGCATGCTCCAGGAACTTGCGCTGCAGCGGATGAAGCTCCGCGCCGGTGGCCAGCCCTTCGATAGTCTCGAGCTTATGACCCTGAGCTTCCACGCCCAGCATCAGGCACGAGCAGACCGGGCGTCCATCGACGAGGATCGTGCATGCGCCGCAATCGCCCGTGAGGCATCCTTCTTTTGTACCGGTCATGTGCAGTTCGTCGCGCAAAACCTCGAGCAGGCTTTGACGCGGCTCGCACAACAGCTCGACTGGCTCGTTATTGATAACGGTTTCAACCAGAGTTCGTTTCGCCATGTTCTCTCCAGGAGATCGTCGCGGATGATTTAGTTGCGCCGCGCCCGCTCTGCCGCGCGTTCCAGAGTGCGTCGCGTCAACACGCCCACCAGATGACGGCGGAATTCGGCTGTGCCGCGCATATCATCGATCGGCGAGGCCTGTTCGATCGCGAGCTGCGCGGCGTTCTCGATCGCCACGGCGTCGAACTTTTTACCGACCAGCGCTTGCGAAGCCTTGGCCGCGAAGAGCGGCGTCGGCGCCACCGCACCCATCCCGATTCGCGCGGCAGTGCATCTGTCGCCCTCGAGAGTGATCGCCGCGCCGATACCCACAACCGCGATGTCCATCTCGTTGCGCGGGATAAACCGGATATACGCATCGGCACTGTGCGGCGGCGGCGGCGGTATCAGCAGTTCAACGAGCAGCTCGCCGGGCTGGATCACAGTGCGTCCGGGCGAAACCACGAACTCCTCGACCTTGACCTGACGCTCGCCCTTGGGCCCGACAAGCCGCGCGACCGCACCAAGCGCGATCAGCGCCGGAGTCGTATCGGCCGCTGGCGAGCCGTTGCACAAATTGCCGCCGACTGAGGCGCGGCTCTGTATCTGCAGCGATCCGATCAGATGGGCTGCTTCAACGAGTCCCGGATAATGCCGGCGCAACGTCGCGTTTTCAAAAATCTCGATGCACGGCGCCGCAGCGCCGAGGCGCAGGCCCGACTTTGGATCGAACGCGATCCCGGTCAGCGCCGCGATATGCTTCACGTCGACCACGTAATGGGGCCGGCGTACTCCCGCGCGCATCTGGATCAAGAGGTCCGTGCCGCCGCAGATCGGGCGGGCACTGTCGCCGTGTTTGGCCAGTATACCGACCGCCTGTTCGAGCGAGGTCGGCGCTTCATAATGGATTTCGTGCAAGTTGGCCTAAGCCTCCCTAAAGAAACTCAGCATGTCCGGTGAGCGAATCCGGTCCAATATCTCCAATCAGAATAGCCCAGCGGACCCGCCAACGAAAAGCCTTCGGAGCCTGTCGCGCTCGGCTAAGCGGCTGCCTTCGTCCTGCCGACCGCGGAAGTTTATGTACCGTGAACGCGGGTCATTCCCGGAAGCCGAAACGCGCGGCTTTTGCGGCTGCGGCGCGGGCCAGCACCGGCGCTTCATTGACCATCACGGCGTAGCGCTCGTCGGTGGTATCGCCGCGAGCGTAGCGAGCATAAAGCTGCTCGACGACGGTCGCGGTTTTCCAGTATGCCCACGCGATGTGAAAATCGATTCCGCTGACGTCGCGGCCGCTCCGCCGCGCGTAGCGCTCGACCAGCTCGGCGCGCGTCATGAAGCCGGCGCGCAGCGTATGGTTCTCCGCCGGGTTGAGCGCCAGCAACTCGGCCGGATCGGATCGATCGCGCCAGTAGGCGAGCGCGATCCCGAGATCGACCATGGGATCGCCGATCGTCGACATCTCCCAGTCGAGCACCGCGGCCACGCACGCTAAATCATCGGCCAGCATCACGTTGTGCAGGAAGAAATCGTTGTGAATCAGCGTCGGCGGCATCGCCGACGGAAGATGTTCGACGAACCAGGCGCCCAGCCGGTTCATTAGCGGCACTTCGCGCGTTTTCGCCCGCTCCCAGCGCTCCATCCAGCCCTTGACCTGGCGCCCCAGGAAACCCTCGGGACGGCCGAGGCCGTCAAGCCCGATGCGCTCGTAGTCGACGCGATGGAGGTCCGCGAGCGCGTCGATGAACGCGAGCGAGGCGCGCGCACAGGCCTCGGGAGAGTTGGCGAGCACGGCTGGGAGCGGCTCGCGCTTGCGAATCACGACTCCGCGCCGGCGCTCCATGATGAAGAACGGCGCGCCGATGATCGCGGCGTCGTCACAGTAAAGCATCGCGCGCGGCGCGGGCGCGTACTCCTCCCGCAATCGCGAGAGCACGCGATACTCGCGGCCCATGTCGTGCGCAGATTTTGGCAGCTCGCCATGCGGTGGCCGACGCATCACCCACTCGGCTGCGCCGCAGCGGATCAGATAGGTCAGATTCGAATGGCCGCCGCGAAACTGCCGGACTTCGAGCGGTCCCTCGGCGCCTGGGAGGCGATCCCGCAGATACTCTGCAAGCCGGCGGCGATCGAATTCGTCTTCGGCGCGAACCTCCGAATATTCGGCTTCGCTCGCAGGTTCAGAGCTGGCGCTCATCCGAAGTTCAGTCTTTCCAGCGGCGAAGTTCGCGCCGCGCGATAGCCATCCGATGGACCTCGTCGGGGCCGTCAACGATCCGGAGCGCGCGGCTGTCGCGCCAGAAGCGCGCGATCGGTGTGTCGTCGCTGACGCCCATCGCGCCGTGAACCTGGATCGCGCGGTCAAGCACGCGCATCACCATGTTCGCCGCCATCACCTTGATCATCGAGATTTCGTTGCGCGCCTCGCGCTTGCCCGCAGTGTCCATCTTCCAAGCGGCATGCATCACCATCAGCCGCGTCGCATCGATCTCGATGCGCGACTCCGCAATCCATTCCTGGATGTTCGCCTTGTCCGCGAGCAGACTGCCGTGAGTGAAGCGGGTGTTGGCGCGCTTGCACGCCAGTTCCAGCGCGCGTTCAGCGACTCCAATCGTCCGCATGCAATGATGAATCCGGCCGGGACCGAGCCGCGCCTGCGCGATCGCGAAGCCGTCGCCCTCCTTGCCGAGCAGGTTGGTCGCCGGTACGCGGCAATCTTCGTAACGAATTTCGCAATGACCCCCGCCGCCCGTGTGACCCATCACGGGTACGGGCCGGATGATGTTAAAGCCGGGCGTGCCGGCCGGCACGATGATCTGGCTGGCACGCCGATGAGGCGGCGCGGCGGGGTCCGTGACCGCCATCACGATCGCGAATCCGGCGTGCATCGCGCCGGTCGTGAACCACTTATGACCATTGATCACGTAATCGTCGCCGTCACGGACCGCGCGGGTCTGAAGCTGGGTGGGATCGGAACCCGCGGTTTCCGGCTCGGTCATCGAGAAGCAGGTGCGCATCTTGCCTTCGAGGCACGGCTTAAGCCAGCGCTCATGCTGCTCGCGGGTGCCGAACTCAGCGAGAATTTCCATGTTGCCGGTGTCGGGCGCCATGCAGTTGAACGCGCGCGGACCGATCGGACTGCGTCCCATTATTTCGCAGAGCGGCGCGTACTCGTGATTGCTCAGTCCCTGGCCCCATTCGCGGTCGGGCATGAAAAAGTTCCACAGCCCTTCGCGCTTGGCGCGCGCGCGAATTTCGGTGACGATCGGCGGCTCGCGATGCTCGTCGTCGGAGGCGGCGACCTGCTGCTCGGCGAGCCTTTCGTTCGGATAGACGTGCTCGTCCATAAACGCGGCTACGCGCCTGCGCAATTCTTCGACACGTGGCGAAAACGCAAAATCCATCGTCATCCCGCCTCAGGCGTATTTCGCGATAATTTCGCGGCCGAACTCCGAGATCAACTCGCGGCCGTCCGTGCCGTTGACCCGTACCACGAATTGCGTGATGCCGGCCTTCTCGAGGGCCTTGATACGCTCGATAATCTCGCCGGCCGAACCAGTCAGGCTCATCTCGCGAATCAACTCCTCGGTCACGTAGTTCTCTTCGCCGGGCTTGAGAAAGATCAGATGTCCAAGATGGATTTCCTGGTAGCGCTTCTCGAGCGGCGTTTTCATCTTCATCAGATAATCGCGATGATACTTCTCGGCCAGCGGCCGCAGAGCCGGCGTGCCGAAGCGGCCGACCGGAATCTCGCCCGGTTCCCAGTAAGGATGAAGCGCAACGGCCGAATGCGGTCCGACGCGATTGATGACGCGCGGCGAAGTGATCGACTCGCCCGGCCGCAGCACGCAAGTCGATGCCAGCGCGATCGCCGCCTTAACCTGCCCGCGCCGCCCGCTCGCCTCGGCAGCCTGATTGATACGTTTAAGACTTTCGCGCACGCCCTCCAGGTCGCATCCGGCGTAAATCCAGCCATCAGCGATTTCGCCCACCAGCTCCTGCATCCTGGGCGCGTTGGCGGCGAGATAGATCGGGATGTGATCGCGAATATTGATAAAGCCCATCTCAGGATGCAGGAATTTGATTGCGCGGACTTCCTCGCCCTCGCGATATATCGCTTCGCGGCCGGCGAGCAGATCGCGGATGATCGTAACATCCTCGCGAATTTCGCGGCGCGACCGGGGACCCATGCCCATCACGTTGCGGCCGGTGAAGCCGGCGCCGATGCCGAGAATGATCCGCCCGGGTGCGATTTCATTCAGCGTCGCCATCGCGTTGGCCGTGATCGGCGCGATCCGGTTGCCCGCGATGAGCACGAACGTGCCGAGCTTGATCCGCCGCGTGCGGTCCGCCGCCAGCGCCATCGAGGAGAAGACCTCGCTGTAGCACATGTGCGAATCGTCGAACCACGCGTTGTTGAAGCCGTACTCCTCGGCGCGCTTCACGTCCTCCCAGGCGCGGATGTAGGTGGGAAAGCTGATTCCGAATTCCATGGCGTCCTCCCGCGAGCGCTTCCTATCCGCACACAATCACAAGCCATTATCGACGCGCAATCTGGTAGGATAGCTGGTCTCTGACGCCATGAAGATCGGCCTCGCCGCAATCGGAATCGGCGCTGGTGCGCAGCCACAAGTGATGAGCGCGGCCGCGCGGGCGGCCGAGCACGCCGGCTTCGCGCGGCTCTGGATCGGCGAGCATGTCGTGCTGTTCGACTCGCACGATTCGCGCTATCCGTACTCCCCCGACGGGCGCTTTCCACTCGCTGGCCCGGTCGATTGGCTCGATCCGTTCGTCGCGCTCGGCTATGCGGCTGCGGTCACCGATCGGATCGGACTTGCGACCGGGATTTGCCTGCTGCCCGAGCATCATCCGGTGATTCTCGCCAAGACCGCCGCCACACTCGATCACGTTGCGCGCGGGCGCTTCAGCCTGGGAATCGGAATCGGCTGGATGGCGGAGGAATTCGCGGCGCTCGGAATTCCGTTCGCGCGGCGCGCCGAACGGACGCGCGAGTATGTCGCCGCGATGCGCCGCTTGTGGAGCGACGAGAGCGCAAGTTTTCACGGCGAATTCGTTAATTTCGATTCGGCGCGGAGCTTCCCCAAACCGGGGCGCGGGCGCATACCTATCATCGTCGGCGGCGAGAGCGATGCGGCCCTGCGGCGCGCCGCCGAATACGGCGATGGATGGTACGGATTCAACCTCGGCATTGCCGAAGTGTCCGAACGGATCAGACGGCTGCGGGGATTTATAGCAGCACGTGGCCGCGACATGAGCGGCTTCGAGATCGTCGTCGCCCCGTTCAGCAAACCCTGCATGCCCGCCGATCTGGCGGGCTATCGTGAAGCCGGTGTCGATGAAATCGTCATCGTCGAGAGTCCGCCCAACGAGGCGCACCGGGTTGATCGATGGATCGACGAGCTGGCGCACCAATGGCTCGCGCCGGCGGCAAAGCCGCCGTAACGTTTGCGGCTTGCATTTGAGCGCGCGTTCACGGATACGATCATTGCTTCGCGAGTCCGCTGACGGCGGGCTTCGCCATTTAATCAACAAATTCGGCAAAGGAGATCATTATGAAGCTTTTTCTGACCCCGGGTGCCTGCTCGCTGTCACCGCATATTGCGCTGAGAGAGGCGGGATTGCCGTTTGACTTCGAGCAGGTGGACCTCAAAACCAAGACCACCAAGAGCGGCGCTGACTATCGCCAGGTCAATCCGAAAGGCGCAGTGCCGGCGCTTCAGCTCGACAACGGCCAGGTGCTCACCGAAGGTCCGGCGATCGTGCAGTATATCGCCGATCAGAAGCCGGCGGCGAAGCTGGCGCCCGCGGCAGGCACGCTAGAGCGCTACCGACTCCAGGAATGGCTTAACTATATCTGCTCCGAGTTGCACAAGACCTTTGTGCCGCTGTTCAACCCGGCATCGACCGAGGACCAGAAGCAGGCCGCGAAGACCATGATCGGCGCGCGGTTCGATCACGTAAACAAGAGCCTCGCCGGTAAGCAGTATCTTCTCGGCGAGGGATTCACGGTTGCCGACGGCTACCTGTTCGTGATTCTTACCTGGGCGAAGCACGTCGGCATGGATCTCAGCCGCTGGCCGGAGCTCAACTCGTTCTTCGATCGTATCTTCAAGCGCGACGCGGTGCAGTCCGCGATGAAGGCCGAGGGCTTGATCAAGTAGATGATCGAAAAAATGGCGCAACGCAAAGCGGCGGGCGCGACATGGCTCCCGCCGCTTTGCGTTCGGGCGTACGCCGTTATCGCTTTGGTGCCGACGGACGTGTGGCCCATGCGGATGCCTTCCATGGATGCGGGAGTACTGCCGATAGTGTTCCTCGCGACCTTCCCGGATCAAATTCGCCGAATCTTCCAAGAAAGGACGCCGTTGCTCGGCTTGGAACGCGGCGAGGCACGACAAGGCGGCGTGATCGATGAAACCAACGTTTATGCGAGATGGTGCCTCATCCGCCAGCCCTAACGGGCGCGCACCACAGGCAAAGTCGAGAACGCCGTCAAGTATGTAAAGCGCAACGCGCTGGCGGGCCGGCGCTTCAGTTCGTGGGATGACCTCAACAATTGGCTCGAGCGTTGGAGCGTCAAGGTCGCCAATCGGCGCGTGCACGGCACTC
This sequence comes from Pseudomonadota bacterium, assembly GCA_021324855.1. GTDB lineage: Bacteria > Desulfobacterota > Binatia > Binatales > Binataceae > JAJPIG01. The sequence continues at coordinate 57,941 of JAJPIG010000035.1, forward strand.
CACGAGCGAGCGATCGATCGTTTCGCCCATGAACAATTCACGCCATGCGAACTGCTCAACCGACGCCACTTCAAGACCCAGGTCGAGGCAAACATGGCGCTGTTCTATTTCATCGAGGGCTTCTACAACCCGCATCCCCGCCACTCGGCACTTGGTTATCTCTCGCCGATCGAATACGAGCGCAATCCACCGAGACGACGCGAATCAAACTACGAGGAGCTCGACCGCTCTGCGCACCGCTTGGCCGGCCAAGTCGGCCGGGGTGCGCGGCGCCGCAGTCTCGACCAAAGAGTCCATAACGCTTTTCGGCTCGCTCTCAGATGCGAGCGGTGGGCGCATGATCATGCTGCCAATCGCCAAGCACTGCAGCCTGGCACTGGGGAGCGGTCCAGGTATGGGACACTTCCAAAGGCTAAGGCCATGTGGGAACGGGCTTCAAGCGCACTGCGGGCGTGCGGTCAAACAGTTCATCGCCGCACCGCACGGCCGGCACGCGATCGAGCAATGTCCGTCTACATTCCGGAGTTCAACCCTATCGAATACCTCCGGAGTTACTGGAAGCATCACGAACTGCCCAACTGCTGTCCCTCGCGACTTCGGCGAGCTGAGCTATCGGGCGCGTTGCGCGCTACGCCCGATGCGTAGGCGTCCGCCACTGGTCCACTCTTTCTGGGGTCAGGCGCAATTGTCACTATGATATCCGATAACTAATAATTATTACCGGATGATCGAGACGCCGCGAGCCGTTAGTTCGTTTCCGACCGTTTCGTCCGATGATGGATCGACGGCACGAGTTAAGTTCCAAAGCACCACAGCATTAAACCCCAGCGCTTGAGCATCTTCTGCCGTCCACTTGACGCAGACGTCACGTGCGAGGCCGCAGATGAATATCTTTTCGACCCCACACTCTCGAAGAAATCCCGCCAGTCCGGTCGGCGGTCGATTGCCGTGTTCATCCCAGTTGCCTCGAAAAGCACTGTACGAGTCCACTTTCGGGTCCGTACCCTTTCGAAGGATCAGCATCGCGTACTCCCAGGGTACACCGGGATACAATTCCGCGCCGGCTGACCCTTGAACACAGTGATCCGGCCAGAGAATTTGCTCGTGTCCGTAAAGTTCAATTTTGTCCATGGGCTTCTTGCCCGCATGGCTGCTGGCGAAAGACCGGTGTCCTCGTGGATGCCAATCCTGCGTCGCAACGACGAGATCGAACTGCTTTTGCTCGAGCAGATTCAGTATCCCGGGAACAATCTCGTCTCCCTTCGGCACGGGAAGCGCGCCACCCGGCATAAAATCAAGCTGAAGATCGACGACTAGCAACGCTTTTTTCTCAGGTTGGATTTCTCGCCGCATATTTGACCACTTTGGAGGATATTATACGGCAGTCATACGGCGTGGTCGTGCCGAAAAGAAAGCTCGAGGTGTGGAAGCAAGTGCCGAGATCATTGCAGTACGGATGAGGTGCCGACTGATTTCAATGGGGTTCTCAAAAAGGATTTGATGATCGAGCGAGGCGGTTGGTCGCATCGATACAGAGACGCCAAGGCTTTGCCAACGCATGCGCCGCCGTGTGCCGAACGCGCCGGGGCGCTTTTCCGCTTAAATTAAGAGCGCGCTCCAGAAGCAACGGACGCTGATAGTGGGCATTATCCACATACGCTCCATCGGTGTAACAATTTAAGGAATGGCGTTTGCCAATCTTCCAACGCGACGCAGAGCGACGGGCAAAGAACTGGAAATAACCCAAATGCAGGATCCACGAACATCAACAAAGAGGCCCAGCCGAAAACCCAATTTCCTCAAAGATTGTGGTTGTGGTGGCTGCTTTCGATGGTTTTGCTTCTTGCGCGGAGCTTTTTCAACCTGTGGTCCGGATCGTCCTCCGAAGTCGCTGTCATTCCCTACTCCACCTTTCTCGAGCAGGTGCGGGCAGATAACGTTGCTAAAGTCCACATCGTCGCGGATACCATCACTGGAACTTTACCCAACGGCTTGCTGCCCCATCTGAATGACGTTCCTGTGTGAGTTAATCTTTCTGAATGCCCTCCGAAAACGAAGCGCGCTGCGGCTCGTTCTATCGACGTCCACCGCCGCCGCGAAAGCCTCCGCCGCCGCGAAAGCCGCCCATTCCTTGAAAACCTTCACCTGCATGCCCGAAACCGCCGCCGTGGTAGAACACCATATGATGGCCATGCTCGTAGTGTTCTTCCCAAGGATGGTGAACGGCAAAGACAGGATCATATCCCCAGCTATTGCCCCAACCCCATGCGTACGGCGCATAACCGTAAGCCGGGTACCCGGGGTAGCCGTAACTGTAGCAACCGTTCAGACAACCTGCGACGCAACCAACCAAAAAGAGAGTTTTGATCGATCGCAGCAATCTTTGATTTCCCTGACAGCGCATGTCATGGCGCTCCCCACGCCGGCTTGCCGTTCTCGTGGTAGAACGCCAAACCCGGAGTCTGCGACTTCGGGATGTCCAAAGCCGTCCGCAGACGGCCGTCCGGACCATAGAGGCCGAGTCCGGGCTCGCCAGCCTTACCCAGCGCCATCGTGGCCCGCAATCTGCCGGCCTGGTCGAACAAATCAATTCCCGGCGTACCGTCTGCATTGATATCCACAGTCAGCCGGGTGCGACCATCCGAGTCGTCAAGGTTGAAGCCTACCGCGCCGTCGCGCGTCACACCTATCGCGCCGCGAAGTTTGCCAGCGCTGTCGCGCAACAGAAATTGTTGCGCTTGCAAGGTATCAGAAATCCCTGAACTCGACTGACCCATGGTTAACAATGCAGTGCAGAACACCAGCAGCGCACCCGCTATTAGGCGCAATCGCCTGTTGCTGCTCTGCAGTCCGGCCTGTTGTGATTCCAACCGTGAAAGCCGCTCCAGTAGGTCATTCGCCGATTCTGCCATAATCAGCTCGCTGCTCTTTTCCCTGATCTGCCAAAGACCGATCAAATTACGATGAGCGCTCTTGGGAACGAGTCGACCGGGGCGTTACAGCCCCGACAAAGATTCCGCGGTAGCCTCATCCACCGCCGCCTTCGCCACTGAAAACCCGTATAAGGCGTTGGCGTACTCGGCATCATCATAGGTGTAAAAACGTTGGGCGTCTTCCAGTTCCACGATGTTGGTCAGTCCCGCTTCGTAGCGCTTCTCTGCAAGCTCGAGTTGCGCGCCTGAGGCGGCCAAGGCTTTTTCCGCCCGCTCGATGCGCTCCAGGGAAGTCTGCCAGTTCAGAAAGGCCGTTTGTACCTGGAGAATGATTTGCTGCTGCAGATCCTCGATCCCATCCTGCACCGACCTTTGCCGGGCCTTGGCCTCGGCGATCTGATCGGTCGTCAGAAAGCTATTGAAAATCGGCCATGTAATCAGGACGCCGAGATTGTAGTTGTTCGCGGCCGGCAAACTCGTGCCCATCGCCGAGTAACCGCCAACTGCATTGACTGTAGGATAATAGTCACTTTTGTATTCGGTAATTTGAGCGCCAAGCGCTTTCGCCTGGTTGTCCAAAGCAAGAAGATCCGGGCGCGAGCGCAGGGCGCGTTCCAATAGGGGCCGAAGCGTCGTAGTAATCGGAAAATAGGTGAGAATGTCAGCTAAATGGTATTCAGGGGCCCGGTCGCTCAAGCCCAAAGCGTTACTGAGTGCTATTTTCGCGTCGGCATATTGATTGCGGGAATCGAGTAAATGAAGTTGAGCACGTTCCAATTCGGCCTGCGTCACATACACGTCCAACTGCGGCCGAAGCCCCGCCGCGGCTTTAACCTGCGCCTCATGAAGATGAAACCGGCGCTGCTCCACGGCTTTTTCGTAGACTCTTATCAATTGCTTCGCTTCGAGAACGCCAAAATATCGACGGGAAACCTCGAAAATTAGCTGGAGTTTTGCAAACTGCTCGTCTGCCAAAGCTGACTGTGCTTCGAAGTTTCGTTGATAGACATAGTTGCGATGGCGCCCGAAGTCGAAGAGAAACTGCGAAACCGCCAGGCCACCCATATAATTGTTGCTGGTATTCGAGCTCTGGGAGAAATCGTTACTGGGCAAATCATGATTGCGCCCGGTCATTCGTGGGAATGCGGCCTCGGGATCGTAATAACTGGTATTTCCGATGCCATTGTCGGTGCTGCCCAGATCTTGCGCCACTCCAAACACCTGTGGACCCAAATATGAACGCGCCTCGCCGATTCTGGCGGTCGCGGCGTTGACATTCTCCTGTACCTCCCTGATTCGGGGGTGATACCGGATGGCTATGGAAATCGCCTGCTTAAGCGTGAGTTCGGCATTCGGCGAAAAGGGCATCGCAGTTGGCGCCCTCGGTATTTGCAGGACACTTGCGCTGATTGGCATTGGCAGGCCCGCAGACGCGGGCAATTGAAAGATTTTGGCGCCGGCTGGCGCGGGACTTGAAGCCGGCGCCACAGTCCCGCTTTGGTCCGCGAACGCTAGGTTTTGCGCAACGAAGAGAACGAAAGCCAGGAGAAGAATGAAAGAAACGCGTCGGCAGTCCATGGTTCTACTACTCCAACTTCGGAATTAAATTGTGTTTTGGTCTTTACGACACTTGTTTCAACCGACGCCTCCGGTCGTTCGATTCGCCTCATGGGTTGGTTGTTGCAGGCTGCAGCGCACCTGCTCGCCGGGACTAAGCGCGTTGCTATACGTTCCCACGACCAGCGATTCGGGATTGAGTCCGGAAGTTACCTCCACGCTGTTGCCGTTGGTAATCCCCGTCGAGATCGGAATTTCAGCGAGCCGCCCCTGCTTGATGACCATGACGTGAGCCGATTCGCCGCTGCCTTGAACCGCCGCACTCGGCACAATCAGAGCATTATCATGCCGCACTAAATCGAGCGTCACGTGGGCATAAGCTCTCGGATAAAGCACTCGGCCCGGATTGTCGAGATCCACCTCAGTGAGCATGGTTCGCGTTGCAAGATCCAAAGAGTTGGCGAATCTTGCGACCTCGCCCTTGAACACCCGGTTTGGAAATTCGTCGAAGCGCAGGATGGCCGGCGTCCCACGATGAATAAAAGGATAGGACCCTTCCGGCACATATACATAAACCCGCAGCTTGTCTATCTGCGCGATGGTGAGGATGGGACCACCTCCGGTTCGATGCCCTCCGGCCCCCTCGGTTGCTCCTGGAGAAATCAGACCGGAAGTCTCGTCGACGCCAAAATCGCCGCCGCCGGCGCGGATCAGAGCGCCCGGATCGGCGAACCTGCCGGTTATCACACCGTCAAAGGGAGCAACGATTTTCGTATACTGGACCATGGTATCGAGCGTACGCATCGCCGCCTGCGTTTCCTGGTACTTGGCGTAAGCCATATCGACGTCTTCCTGAGACACCAGGCGCGGGTCAGTCTCTTGCACCCGCTTCAGCCGGTCATAGGTGATCTTGGCTATTTCGAGGCTCGCCTGCGCCCGGGCAAGATTGGAATGCAGCTCCGGCACTTCGATTTGCGCGAGAAGCTGCCCCGCCTTCACCCAATCGCCTTTGTCCACGAATATGCTCCGCAGATAGCCGGTGACTTTGGCGTGCAAAGCCGCTTCATAAAAACCGACCACGTCACCGGGCAGATCGATACTGCGCACCATCTCACCCACCTGCGGATGAATCACGCTAACCGTCGGTTCGGGTGGATCGGCGGGTGCATCCGGCTTCCCGCCGCAGCCGCACGCCACAACCATCAAGACCGTAACTATCATCGCGATAGTTTGCTTCGCGATGCTCACTTCGATTCCTCCTCTAAAGTAGCTGAATAGAACGGCTCGAACATCCATTGTATTAAAATCAATGCGAGAACTGTCGAGACCGCCAAACCTTCTATAGCGGTTCGCGCCAGTGGCGCCGAAGCTTCTGAAGTAAGTGCGATAGGAAGCAGTCCCACGACCGTCACCAAGGTTGTAATGAGTATCGGCCGCATCCTGATTCGCGCCGAATGAACCACCGCCTCACGCAGTTGATCGCCCTGGCGCAGCCGCTCGTTGGCGAAGTCAACCACGAGGATGGAATTCGACACCGCAATCCCGACCATCTATATGATGCCCATGAACGACTCGATGTTCAGCGTCGTGTCCGTGATCCACAGCATCCATACGACATCTATAAGACCCATCGGCGCCGCGAACATGACCATGAGGAAAGAACGAAATTGCGCAACCGTGATCAAATAAACAAGGATCACGGCGATCAGCAATCCAAAATCCATGCTGCTGAAAGAGCCGTGCATCGCAGCTATTGAACCGCGATAATTGACGCTGACGTCCGCCGGAAGATTCAACTGCGCAAGCTTCCTTTCGATTGAGCTCTGCGTTCCGCCCAAATTATCCCCGCTGGATGATACTAATAGATCGACCGTACGCTGAATATCGTAATGATCCGCATCCGATGGATGGAATTCAGGGCTGATCGACGCCACGTTTTGGAGTAGTAGACTCTGGGTGTGGCCTCGGTTTGCGAAATTGCCCCGTACCGGAATATCTCGAACGAATCAAACCCTTCATCGCCAAGTTGAGTCAACGAGCCTCACGCGGTGGACGCAAGCGTGCAGCTCACAACCGGGAAATTGTTCAGGCGATTGGGTCGTTATCCGAGCGCGAAGGAAGCCGTCTGAAAGGCCGAAAAACTTCCCTCTCCGGGAAGGCACTGTCGAGCGGTAAGAGATCGAGCAGACACGCCGTCGCTAATGCGAATGTCGCTGCGACCGGTTCGAAAGTGGCCTGCGCCCTCGTTTCGATCGCAGTCGCGTCCTCGTTGACTGTACCGTCATTGACGAATCGGTGCGGTCCGCTCAAGCTTATTTGCTGGCTGGAGCGCAGTCTTGGCGTCAAGTGGGGAACGTTCAGCGGAGGTCCGAAGATCAACACGCTCGCCAGCGCAAGGAATGCGGCAAGGATGCTGGGTTTCCTTCGAAGAATCATCAGGGACGTAACCGTTACCAGATAGTGGTAACTTTGGAAGCCCTAAAAAGCAAGACCGAACTCGGGGGGCGTTCCGAAGACTCATCGATAATTTGATTACGATTGTATTACATGCGTCCGATCTCCCGGAGACCCTTAAAGATTTGGGCTCATCGCATCCGAGTTTTGTATAAATGGGGTGACACTTGAACGATCCGACACTCTGATTCGTCATTTTGTCGGGATTCCCAGCTCTATCGCGATCCCCTTTGCTTGTGCCGGTGAGATTTTCACAGAGAATCCGCAGAATCACCATCGGTGGCAATACCCCGGACCCATGAGTAGCCTCCCGGCTCGCCAAAATAGCCTCCGATCGAACCCACGATGATCCAGGCGATGATTTCCGGCGCCTTACGCGATATAGCGGGTCGGCGGGCGGACCTGTTACGCCGCGCGCGGTGGCTGCAACTTCAGTAGACGAAGGATTAATCGCGGCATCGAGGGTTGCGCTGTGAGGGATCGTCGCGGGACTTGGGCCCTAATCCATTATATTCATAGGGCTCAGGTCTTGGGCTGTTCTTCTGAAACTCCAAAGGATATTTTTTCTCCGGACTTTCCGTACTCCGCCATCACCGCCATGGAAACCCAGTTCTTCAGATGGAACTACGGGATGGGCTCGAGTCCCGAATGCCGAGTCATCTGCTCGCTGCGTGATCCGGTCGCCCGCGTCTACTCGCAATACAAGGCCTGGTCTGATTCAGAGACCGTTCGACTATGCCAGTCAGCGCACGGCGCTTAGTGCTTCACACAGTTACGCACACAACTTACGCGCGTGGCGAAAACTGTTCAGCGATGAAAACGTTCTGACCGTGCTTTACGATGATCTGCGGACGATGCCGCAGGCCTATCTCGATTCGGTCTGCGACCTCAATTTTTTCCGACGTCTTCCGTTTTTCGCGAAAGGGAAATCCGTCAATTGATTCGAGCTAAATTGGGATAATGTGCGCGGAAGTTATCCACTGACGCAGACTTGGAATGCCGAGCAGGTGCGGCGCTCCGATGCGAAAAGGTTTGGGCGACGGAGTTGGCCGCTCCGAGATATAAAGCCCAAATACAACTCCACGGACAATGAGAAATTACATCCATCCCTGTTTAGGTAAATTCAGCCAATCAGTGACCAAGGTTAAACGCTTCTTTATTGCTGAAAACTCAAGTTTGTGAGTTGCTTCAAGTTGGTGCATAGGTCATAACCTTGACTCGAGATGGAATGCCACCAGTACTTTCGCCTTAACGGTCCGCCCTTCCAAGCCGCATCGCCTCGGGGCGCTATTTATTTCAGTCCGACACATCTTCAAGCGCTGGCGACACTGGAGTCGGGCCTCTCAGGCGATCTGATTGGCTTGACGTTGCTGACTGGCGAAGCCGGAACCGGAAAAACCACGCTCATATATTCTTTACTGCAGCGCGATTACAAACGGGTCCGCATCGCGCATATCGACGACCCTAGGCTTTCATTTCCTGAAATGATGCAGTTGGTTCTCGCGCAACTGAATCTATACTCTGCCGGTTCGGCGAAACTTGATTATCTGAACACCCTTGAACATTTGCTCGAGCTTCACGGCAAAGAGGAACGCATCGCGATCGTTATCGATGAATCCCAGCTTCTGAGCGACGAGGTCCTGGAGGAGTTGAGACTCCTTTGGAACCGCGGTCAGAGCAAAGGCGGCTATCTGCGGCTCATCCTGGTGGGACAGCCTGAGCTCGCGGAACGGCTGAAGAAGCCCGAACTCCGTGCCTTGAATCAGCGGATCTCCACTCGGGGGGTGCTCAAGGCGCTCACTTTCGAGCAGGCTAACCTATATGTCGAGTGCAAATTGAGCGCTCAGGGCGGCAAATGCTCGACGGTTTTCGAGCGGGGCGCTTTGGGACACCTGCTTCGACGCAGCGACGGATTGCCTCGAAAAATCAACGTGCTCTGCCACAGCGCGATGATGGCCGCATTCACCGCAGGGGAGCGGAGAGTCAGCGTCAGGACCGCAAGAAAAATCGCGGCCGAATTTAAGGAGTCCGTGGGAGTAGCTAATCGAGATCTCGCTTCGCGGCGGCTGGCGATGCGAGCGCTGGCCGGAGGTGGGGCGGCAATCGCGGCGCTCGTGCTATTTAATCTCGTGTATCCGAACTTCCGCTCAGGCTGGGCACTCAATCACACCGCTTCGTTCGACGGTGCTATCGAACCGACGATTCCGATCAAGAACGTCGCCGGACTCAAAATCACCGTGGCACCGAGCGTCGCGGGACAGCGTGGCTCCGATATCGGTTCGAATGGCGCTACGGCGATGTTGCCTCATCCGATGAAACTGCCGTCGTCGTCTACTGCCGCCGGAGGACCGACGCTCCCGTCCGCACCCGCGGCAATTGCGAAACCGGCAGCAGCATCGCAAGTCAGTTCAGTTCCGGCAACTCCCGCCGCCGATGTTTCAAATGAAGTGGGTATTCGCAAGACCCAAATCATAGTGAAACGTGGCGATACGTTAGAGCAAATCGCTCTCCGCTATTTGGGATCCAAAGCGAAGATTTCGGAACTTATCAAGGCGAATCCGCAACTGAGCGACATTAATCAGTTGAATGTCGGCCAGCTCATTTACCTTCCCTGAAGACTTCACCGTAAGCGCGATGAAACAGCGGGCGATGACCCCGCCCCGTTCCCCTTGAATCGCGGTCTTGCGATCCCAGCCAACTGGCAAGCCTGGTTGGCGCTGAAAACTTTCACGATCCTGAATCCCTTCAGGCCCTGAGCTTTAGTGCGCAAATTTCGCCCCAATCCAGCCGTGATTCTGGGTGTCACGGTCCGGCGATTGCTAAATGACGATGCCGATGATTCTCAAATCTGGAGGGGGACAACGAAAATGAAACCGATAAAGTTTGTATCAGTTCTATTGCTGACCGTGTGCATGAACTTTGGTAATGCAATTGCCGCCAGTAATGTGACGGTGCAGGTGACCAATGGTACTCAGTATACGATGACGCAATTCTATGCCTCGGCAAGCGACGCGACAGGGTGGGATATGACCAACAATCTGATTGCGGGGCAGTCGCTGGCGCCCGGGCAATCGATGACGATCAACGTCGGCAGCGCCGACGATTGCACGTTCGATTTGATGGCGGTGCTATACGGCGCCGCGCAGTATGCATATAAGTATACGGTCAATCCGTGCAACGGCGGCTCCTGGACGATCACTCAGGGTCAGTAACCGCAGCCAGATTCTCAATCGTCAGCCGGCAGGGGACCGGGCTCTGCCGGCTGGCAGGCGTATGTGATCGCGAGCCGACGCAGCCCGCTGATCGTTTCCGATGGCCGCTATTGTCCGGCTATGGTTCGAAAGTCCACGCCGACCGCCGTTTCGACCCCGATTCGGGCAACTTGGTAGTCCCACAGGGAATCGAGATACGAGGACTGACTTGAGACCAGGTCGTTTTCGGCGACGATCAGTTCAATCAATCCGGTCTTGCCAGAACGATAGGATCCCTCGATCAGTCCGAAACTCTCCTGGATACGCCCGACGGCGTCGCTCTCAAACAATTGCACTGTTTCTCGCGCTGCGTCGTAGGCCGCGATCGCATCGCGCAGTTCCTGCTCAACCGTAAGCTGTGTCGCTTTCTCTTCATACGACGCCCGTTGCTTCTGGGCCTGCAGGGCTGTCAATTCCGCCTGCTTACGGTCGAAGAGCGGTACCGAGATACTGACCGATCCGCCGAGCACCCGAATAAACTGGCCCGGCGCATCTGCGACTCGTTCAGCAAAGCCACTCACTGTCGGGTTGGGTATGATGAGCCGGCGGGTCAGAGCGATATCGGCCGCGGCCCGCTTAATTTCAAACACCCGCGCTCTCAGATCGGGCCGGCTGGTCATCGCAAGTTCCAACGCCCGCTCGAGATCCACGTCAGGCGCCCGCTCCGAAAGCGAGCCCGAGAGTTCGATCAGACCCCTGGGCGGCACTCCAAGTACTCGCTGCAGGACGCGCAGACCGTTCTCGTAATCGCGGCGCGCCAGGAGCGTGGCCTTTCGGGACTCATCGTAACGCACCGCCGCCAGGTTGGCTTCGAGCTTCGGCGCTTCGCCGCTGTGAAATCGCATCATCGATGCGTCGCGCAGGCGCAGGTTTAATTCCTCGATGCGTTGCATCAGCTCCAGGCGCTGCCGGAGGTAGAGCGCCTGATAAAATGCGTATTCCGCGCGGGCCTTGGTCAGCCGTTCAGCGTCGGCTACCTCGGCCCTGGCCTTCGAGAGATTCTGGTCGGCCTCTTCGATGCGCTTCGAGCGTTGCCCGGCGACTTCCACCTGCAAGGAAACTGATGCTGCGGGTTGCGCCTCGCTGCCCCATGGTGAGAACTGAAATTGCGCCTGCGACGCGCCAGCCTCGACTTGCGGGTTGAACTGATTCAGGTAATGCGCTTTGACCTCTCTGGCGCGCGCGGTTTCGAGGCTCTGCCTCGCGGCCAGCAGGTCGGGATTGCGCTGCAGCGCTATCGCGACGGCCTGTTGCACGGTCAAAATTTCGGCCGCAGCTACCGGCGTCTGAAATTTCTGTGCGATTAGAATCGCGATAATCGCCATGAGCGAGGCGAGGCGGTTTCCGAGCGGAACCGGGAAACCGCGCAGAGGTTTTTCTGCACAAGGCATCTCGTATGCTCCTCCGTTTAACGATCGCCGCTGAGAGCGGCGGCGTTTCAGGGTGCGGCCTGCGATTCGCCGGTGGAATTCCCGGCCGGGCCCTCGCTGCGCATCATCCAGCGATAGATGATCGGCAAAATGTAGAGTGTAAAAACCGTTGAGGTCACAAGGCCGCCGATCACGACGGTCGCCAGCGGACGCTGCACCTCCGCGCCCGCGGTGTGCGAAACCGCCATCGGGATGAACCCGAACAACGCGACCAGCGACGCCATCAGGATCGGCCGCAGCCGCTCGCGCGAACCGATCTCGATAGCTTCGCCGACCGGATGTCCGATCAGCCGAAGGCGGTTGATTTCAGATACCAGCACCACGCCGTTGAGCACCGACACTCCAAACAGCGTGATAAAGCCGACGCCGGCGGTGATCGAAAAGGTGAGCTCACGCGCCATCAGCGCTAGTATTCCACCCGAGGCCGCAAACAGGACGTTACCGAAGATTAGCAGCGCCATCCGCATCGACGTGAAGGTGTTGTAAAGCAGCACGAGGATTAGCAGCAGCGACGCCGGCACCAGCACGAGCAGGCGCTGAGAGGCGCGCTGCAGGTTTTCGTACTGGCCGCCCCATTCGATCCAGTAGCCGCGCGGCAGCTTGATTTCCCGCGCGATCGCCGCCTTTGCTGCGGCGACGAAACTGCCGAGGTCCGTGCCGCGCACGTTGGCCGCGACCGTGATGCGGCGGGTCAAATTTTGACGCCAGATCGAAACCGGTCCCTCGCTGACTTCAAACCGGGCGAGTTGCGCGAGCGGAATCAAAGGCCCGTCAGGAGCGGCGACCTTGATGTCCTCGAGCTGGTCGAGCGTTGACCGCGACGTGCGATCGAAGCGCACCTGCAACGCATAGCGCGCCTGGCCTTCGACCACCTGACCGACGACCTTGCCGCCGATCGATTGCACGGCGTCGAGCACGTCGGAAGCGTTGATCCCATAACGCGCCACCGCGGCGCGATCGATCTCGATGTTGATCGACGGCAGGCCGCTGCGCGGTATCATCTTAAGGTCGGCAGCGCTCGGCAGCGAGGCAATCACTTCGTGGATCTGCTGGCCGATCTTGAGCATCTCGTTGAGATCGGTCCCGTACAGATGAATGGCGACATCGCCCTTCACGCCCGCGATCATGTCATTGACGCGCGATTCGATCGGCTGTGAGAAGCCGAACGTCATCTCGGGCACGCGCTGATTGAGCTTGCCCTGGATCTCACGGATCAGCTCGTCCTTGCTGCGCACGGTCCACTCGCCGCGCGGCCTTAGGAAGACGTATACGTCTGCTTCATCGGGACCGATCGTGTCGGTGGCAATCTCTGGACGACCGATGCGGCTGACGACGCTAGTAACCTCGGGTATTTCCAGCATCGCTTTTTCCGCCGCGGTCGAATTCGCAACCGCTTTTTCGAGCGAGATGCTCGGCGGCTCCATCACGTCCAGGTTGATCGTGCCCTCGTCGAGCGTCGGAATGAATTCGGTGCCGAGAAAAGGCGCAGCAGCGAAGCTCACAATCAGCAGGACCGCGGCGCCAATCATGATCAGCCGCGGTGAGCGCGCAGTCCATCGCGCGGCGCGATCGTGCAGGCTGTCGCACATCCGTCCGAGCCAGGGTTCCTTGTGCGCGCTGGGGGAGAGAAAAATCGAGGCCAGCACCGGCACCAGCGTAAGCGCGCAGATCAGAGAGCCGCTCAACGCGAACACGACGGTCAGCGCCATCGGCCGAAACATCTTCCCCTCGACTTCCTGGAAAGTCAGAATCGGCAGGTAAACGATGATGATAATGCCGATCGCGAACACGATCGGCCGCAAGACCTCGCGTCCTGCGTCGAACACCTTACGCGCCATCGCGCGATCCGGATGCTCATCATGGGAGAGTCGGCGAAAGATGTTCTCCATCATTACGACTGAGCCGTCGACGATGAGTCCGAAATCGATTGCGCCAAGGCTCATCAGGTTGCCCGACAGACCCATCGCGTTCATTCCGATGAACGCGGCAAGCATCGAGAGCGGGATGACGGCGGCCACGATCAGGCTCGCGCGGATATCGCCGAGGAACAGGAACAGTAGCACCGTCACCAGCACCGCGCCCTCGATAAGATTGTGGGCGACGGTATCGATGGTGCGCCGGATTAAATCGGTGCGATCGTAGTAGGTAACGATCTTGACGCCAGGCGGGAGGGTCGGCGCTATCTCGGCAATTTTCAGCTTGACCTGATCGACGACCGTCCGCGAATTCTGCCCAATCAGCAGCATCACGACGCCGGCGACCGTTTCGCCCTTTCCGTCGCGGGTGACCGCGCCTTGGCGCAACATCGGGGCAAACGCTGTCTTGCCGAGGTTTCGTATATAGATTGGGACGCCCTTGCGGCTGCCGACCACGATGTCGCCGAGGTCATCCAGGCTCCGTATCAGTCCGGTGCCGCGGATTACCTCTTGCTCCCCGCTATGGACGATGTAACCTCCGCCTGCACTCGCATTATTGCGCTCCAAGGCCCGGAACACTTCGCTGAGCGAGATCCCATAGGCCACCAACGTGTCGGGCCGCAGCTCGATTTCATAGGTTTTGAGCTCGCCCCCATAACTGTTGACCTCGACCACGCCGGGCACTTCCTTAAGTCGCGGAGCGATTTGCCAGTCGAGGATCGACCGGAGTTCCATTAGCGAGCGTCGGGGATCCACGACTTCGAATTGATAGATCTCGCCAAGTGTCGTCGACACGGGGGTCATTTCGGGCGGTCCATAGCCCGACGGAATCAGCGCAGCGGCCTGTGGCAGCCGCTCCATTACCAGCCGACGAACGAAATAGATGTCGAGGCCATCCTCGAAATAGACCGAGACGGCAGACAGACCAAACCGCGAAATCGAGCGAATCTCCTTGATGCCGGGTAGTCCCCGCATAGAGATCTCGACTGGGAACGTAATCAGCTTCTCGACCTCGGCCGCGCCAAGCCCCGGCGCATCGGTTACGATCGTCACCACGTTGGGCGTGACATCAGGCGAGGCGTCTATCGGCAGCAGCAGCATCGCTCGCACGCCGATCGCGATGAACACGATGAACAACAGTACCGTCATCAGACGGTTTTCGAGCGCCGCCTCGAAAATTCGTTGTGACATAGCTACTTGGAACGCTGGTTCATTAACAGACTCTTGAGCGGCAGGCCGCCGGTGGCCACCACTTCTTCACCAGCTTGGAGGCCGGCGAGGATTTCGATTCCCTCTCCCGTACTGCCGCCGATCTCGACTGAACGCGCTTGGTAGCGATTGGGGCCAGCGGAGATAAACACCACTTTCCCGCCTTGGTAATCGAAAACTGAGGTTTCAGGCACGATCACCACCTCGCGGGAACCGCCGCTGCCCTCGATCACTGTATGAGCGAACATACCGGGTTTGAGCAGATGATCCTGATTGGGCACCTCAATTCGGGCGAGTACCGTGCGCGTGCGGCGATCTACCTCGTCGGAAACGTATGAGACGCGTCCCTCGAAGCTCCGATCAGGGTACGCCACGACTCTGACCAGCGCACGGTCTCCAATTTTGAGCGCGGCCAGATCGGATTCGTAGACATTCGTGTTCACCCAGACCTTGTCGAGGTTGATTACCGTCATTAGCGGAAAGTCGCCCGCAACCGCTTGGCCCAGCACCAGGTCGCGCCTGACTAACGTGCCTGCGATCGGCGAGGTCAACGGAAACTCGGAGAGCGAGCCGGTGGTGTTGGACCATTTAACACGAGCGACCTGGTCCGGCGGAATCAGCAACATCAACTTCTCCCGCGCCGCCTCGTACTGCGCGAGTGCGGTGTCATGGGCGGCGCGGGCCGCCAGTACGTCCTTAAGCGCGCTGATCTGTTTCGCGTAGAGGTCCTGCTCGCGTTTCAAGTTCTGACCGGTAATGGACTCGAGGGATCGGGTTTTGAGGTATTCAGCCTTGGCATCGCCCAGTTCGACGCTACTCAGGATGGCGAGTGGCTGTCCCGGCTTGACAGCATCGCCGGGCGACGCGATCAGTTTGACAACGCGCGCGGGGATCCGGGTCGTGAGCTGGGCGACAGCGTTCGCATCAGGTTCCACTGTCGCGGTCGCGGCGATTTTGCCCGTGGGTTTTGCCAGCCGCGCCGGCGCAAGTCGAATGTGGCGGGCTGCTTCGGACGCGGCGTCGATTGTGACTACGGCATCTACACTCGACCTCGGCTGAGCGAGCGCAGCCGCGCCCACCCCGCAGGTCAAAGATATCAGCATCGAAACCAGAATCGTCCGGATTGCCGTACCTATGCAATCTGAAAAGTCTCGCCTCACCGTGCCTCATCCTTTTTGAATCGTCGAGTGGCTCCAGAGCCGCGCCGTTCGAGATAGAAATCGCCATCGTCGGATATGAGCAGCGTTCGTCCGCCATGCTGGCCGCCTCGAGGTGCTGCGATCGTATTACTTTTTGCGCCAAACAAAGGTGGGGGGTAAGCCAACATCGATGATGCGAGAAGTATTTTACCCGTCGCCCCGATGTGTACACAGAACATTGCTTATGAAAATTTTTGTATACTCTCGATAACTTGACTTATCGCAACCCGGCGAAAATTTCGCAACTATGCGTGAAGCGATGGCCCCGCGCCTGCTGCGGCTCATCAATTCCTAGCTCTAACGCAGATCACTATTCACGCCACGTGCCGTGACCGAGATCGCGTATCTCAAAGCATCATGCCATTCCTGTCGGAAATCTCTTGTCTGGCGGGGCCTCTGGCTCAAAGGGCCGAAGGCATCTCGGGGCAACGACGTGGCTCCATTGGCGACACCATCCCTGCCCCTCAAAGCTACAGGAAGACGATCCCGGAACCTAAGGGAAGTTGGGATTTTTCAATTATTTCCGGCACGGCGGCTGCTTCGGTAAGCCTTGATGATCCCATCGCGACTCATCGAAATCCGCATCCACGGACGCGGGGGCCAGGGCAGCGTCGTCGCAGCTTATCTAATCGCCACCGCCGCCCTCGAGGATGGACAGTTCGGGCAGGCCTTCCCGAGCTTCGGCGCCGAACGCCGCGGGGCTCCGGTAACGGCTTTCGCCCGCGTCGCGGAGGTTCCTGTGCGCCGGCGATGCCAGGTGTCAGCTCCATCCTTTTTGCTCGTGCAGGATGAGGGGCTGCTGCACACGGCGGACATCACGGATGGGCTCGTTCCGGATGGCGCGATGCTGGTGAATTCGTCGCGGGCCGGTTCGGAATTCGCGGCAGCCCGAAATTTTAACCTGGTCACGATCCCGGCAACCTCGCTCGCCAATGAAATCCTGGGACGACCGGTGCCGAACACCGCGATCGTCGCCGCGTTTCTTTCACTCACGAATCTGATTCGTGCCGATGCGCTGGAAACCGCACTGGCGCGTCAATTCAGCGGCGAAATCCTCGATCGCAATGTTCGCCTGGTCCGCGAGGCGGCACGCCTCGTTCCAGCAGGCGCATGGAAGGAGTTGTGCGATGGCGCAGCAGCCGCTTGAGGGTTCACAAGCCATCGCGCAGGCGGTGGCTTTATGCCGTCCGCAGGTGGTCGCGGCCTATCCGATCACGCCGCAGACGCACATCGTGGAGAATCTCGCGAAGTTAATCGCCGATGGGAAGCTCGCCTGCGAGCTGGTCAGCGTCGAGAGCGAGTTCTCGGCTGCATCCGTCGTCCTCGGCGCGGCCGCGGCCGGATCGCGTGCCTACACGGCCACGAGTTCGCAGGGGCTGCTGTTGATGACCGAGGTTTTGTTCAATATCGCGGGATTGCGCGTTCCGCTGGTCCTGACTTGCGCCAATCGCACGGTCGGCGCCCCGGTCTCGTTAGGGAACGATCATCAGGATTCGATGGCGGTGCGCGACGCCGGATGGGTGCAGCTATACTGCGCCGATAATCAGGAGGCGATCGACACTACGATCCACGCCTTTCGGATCGCCGAGCGTTGTGAGCTCCCGGTGATGGTCTGCGTCGATGGTTTCACGCTCACCCATACGCTTGAGCCTCTCGAAGTCCCGGCGCAGCAGCAGGTCGACAATTTTGTCGGTCCCTACGCGTTCGCCCGAACACTCAAACCTACCGACCCGATTACGTTGGGCACGGTATTGTCGCACGAGTTCTATCCGGAAGTCCGCCATGCGCATCATAGGGCGCTGCTCGATGCGCAGGAGGAAATAGTCGCCGCCGATAGGGAATGGCATGCGCTCACCGGCCGTTCGACCGGCGGCCTGTTATCGATTGAAGGACCTCCGGACGCGCAGACTGCCATCCTGACCATCGGCTCGATCCTGGGGACGTTGGCTGACGCGCAGGCGGAGTACCGCGACCAGGCTCCGGCGAAGCTGATCAAGCTCCGGGCCTTCCGGCCCTTTCCGGTCGATGCGCTCAAGCAGGCATGTGAAGGACTCCGCGAACTCGTGGTGGTGGAGCGGGCAGTATCGCTCGGCAGCGGCGGAATCATCGCTGCCGAGGTGCGCGCCGCACTCTCAGAGATGAGCAGCCCGCCACGCGTCCACAGCTACGCGATCGGACTCGGCGGACGCGACGTGCCGATGAACGCCTATCCGAAGCTGGTCGCCGCCGCCCAATCGGAGTCGCCGCCGCGCTTCGCGATTTTCGATCTTCAGCCGGCGAAACTGCCGGCTGAAGACCGGTAGGAGTTTCTTGATGACGCTCGAGCAACCAACGAAATCGTGCTCCGAGCTAAGGCGTGCTCAGCCGGTTTTTCGCGGACTGGAGGCAGGCCATCGCGCATGCCAGGGATGCGGTCAAGCACTCGCCGCACGCCTCGTCACGGAGGCGATCGGCCCGGACGTGCTGATCGCGAACGCAACCGGATGCCTCGAAGTCTTCACCACCGCATGGCCGCAAAGCGCGTGGCGCGTTCCGTGGCTCCATTCGGTATTCGCGAATACGGCCGCGGTTGCATCGGGGATGGAAGCTGCCCTCAAGGCACAGAAACGGAACACGAAAGTGGTCGCCTTCGGGGGCGATGGTGGCACATTCGATATCGGGTTACAGGCGCTCTCCGGGATGCTCGAGCGCAACCACAATGTGCTCTACGTCTGTTTCGACAACGAAGCGTACATGAATACCGGCGTGCAGCGATCGAGCTCGACGCCCCATGCTGCGGAAACTACAACCTCTCCGCCCGGGCGCGAACGGGCTGGCAAACGGCATCTCAAGAAGGATCTCGTGACCATTATCGCGGCGCATCGGATTCCTTACGCGGCAACCGCCACCGTCGCGTATCCGTCCGATCTGCGCAAGAAAGTCCGGCGCGGACTCCAGGTCGAGGGCGCGGCCTTTATCGTGGTGCACTCGCCGTGTCCGCTTGGATGGGGCCATGAGAATGCGCTTGGCATCGAAGTCGCCCGGCTTGCGGTGCAGACCGGCCTCTACCCGATGATTGAACTCGAGCGCGGTGAGCTGGTGGGAGCGATGCCGATCCGGGAAGTGCATCCGGTCACCGATTACTTGCGCCTACAGGATCGCTTCAAGCATCTGTTCGCGGACGATCCACGCGCGCGCGAAGAACTGGAGCATCTACAGGAGCTCGCGAATCACAATATCGAGGTTTATGGGCTGCGCGCCCAAAAGCCTGATCGATTCGACAGCGAAGGCGCCGATACCGTGCGGCGCGGCGGAATGCGAACCGCCTGATGAGGACGACATGGCAACCCTGACGCGCGGGGCGTTTGCGAAGCCGGGAACGTCACTGCAATTCAAAACCGGCGATTGGCGCCTCCAACGGCCGGTGTATCTTCATCGCAATGCGCCCTGCCACGTGGCGTGTCCAGCGGGCGAAGATCCGCAAGCCTATCTGGCGCGCCTTGCCGAGGGTAATTCACAGGCCGCCTGGGAAACCTTGGTCGCTGCAAATCCGCTCCCGGCGATTACCGGTCGCGTGTGCCATCATCCGTGCGAGTCATCGTGCAATCGCGGCGATTACGATGAGCCGCTGGCGATTCACGGCATCGAGCGCACTCTCGGCGACGAAGCGATCCTGCACGGCTGGAATTACCCGGTGCGGCCTCTGTCGTCCGACGCGCTGCGCGTCGCGGTTGTCGGCGCGGGACCGGCCGGTCTTTCGGCGGCCTATCATCTGACAAGGCTCGGATATCGGGTCTCGCTCTTCGAAGCCGAGAGCGAAGCCGGCGGCCTGCTTGCCTCCGCGATTCCGGCTTATCGACTGCCGCGGTCCGTTCTGGGGGACGAGATCGCGCGCCTGCTTTCGGTCGGCATGACCTTCATGCCGCGAACGCGCCTCGGTCGGGACTTCACGCTCGATGATCTCCGAGCCGATCATCGCGCGATCTTTATCGGTGTCGGGAACCAGCGTGGCCGCCAGTGGAGCGTGGACGGAGTGGTGCCGCGTGACTCACGTCCCGGCCTGGACATTCTGAAGGAATGGCTCTCGATCGGCTCGCTGCCGGCCTACAAAAGCGTGGCTATCGTGGGCGGCGGCAACACCGCGGTCGATCTCGCTCGTGTGCTGAAGTTCAGCGGAATTCCCGAAGTGCATATCATCAGTTACCGGGCTGTCCCGGGTCCGGGAGTCGCCGCGGAAGACGTAATGCGTGCAACGGCGCGCGAGGTGCGCCAGGCTATCGAGGAGGGCGTCATCATCCACGAGCATCGTGGCGTGCGCCGTCTCATTATTCGCGGCGAGCGCGTCGCGGGGGTCGAGATGGTGCATACGAAAAAGCTCACGCGCAGCGCCGGGCGCAGGGAGACCGTCGAGTTCGAGGGCACGGAGACCATCCTGCACGTCGAGCAGGTCATCCCGGCGGTCGGACAGGAGGTCGACCCCGCAGGCCTCGAGATGCTGCTCGCGGGCCATCCGTTCCTGCATCCCGACTCGTGGGGCCGACTCGAGGGTTTCGAGGGGATTTTTGCGGGTGGCGATGTTCGCGAAGGCGCGGCCACCGTGAGCGACGCGATTGGCGACGGACGGCGGGCCGCGCTCGCCATCGACAGCTACTTGCGCAACTCGGCGCTGCCGGCATCGCAGCGTCCTGTGGTTCGACTCAACGACCTGAATGTAAATTATTTCGAGCCGCAGCCACGCACGAAAATCGAGCTGCTGCCGGTCGGAGAACGCAACGCCGAGCGCGAGATCGAACAGGCCTTGCCGCTAAGCCACGCCGGCATCGAGAGCCATCGATGCTTCTCGTGTGGCGAATGCATGTCGTGTGACAATTGCTGGACGTTATGTCCGGATAATGCGGTGCTCAAAACGCTGGAGGAGACGGCCGCCGGCGATCATTACGTCTTCGATTACGACTACTGCAAAGGCTGCGCACTCTGCGCGCACGAGTGCCCGAGCGGCTACATCCTGATGGAGCCCGAACCCTAGCAGGCGCACCTGCCTTATTGCTCCTGGTTGCGGCTTAACAGATGCGCGGAAGTTGATCGCCGGGCAGCAGGTCCAGCAGCCGCGTCGGACCGAAGGCGGTTCGGAGCAGCACGCGCGGATTGTGCTTTCGGGTCACGGCGCCGATGCGGCAGGCACCCTCGCCTAACGGATGACGCCGCATTGCGGCGAGGATGCGATCGGCATCGGCCGGATCGACGATCGCGACCAAACGCCCCTCGCACGCGACGTAGAGCGGGTCGAGGCCGAGTATTTCGCAGGCGGCGCGCACCGCATCGCGCGCGGGAACCGCCGGTTCATCGATAATTATTTCGACGCCGGAGCTCGCCGCCAGCTCGTTAATCACCGTGGCGACGCCGCCGCGCGTGGCGTCGCGCATGCATCGGACTTTGCCGCCGGTTGCGATCATCGTCGCTGCCAGGCCGTGCAGAGCCGCACAGTCGCTGACCACTGTGGTTTCGAATCGAAGACCCTCGCGCGCCGACATCACCGCTATCCCGTGATCGCCAATCGGACCGCTAACCAACACGGCATCGCCCGGCATCGCGCGTTCGGGTCCCAACTCGAGACCGGACGGGATTATTCCGAATCCGCTGGTTGTAATAAACATGCCGTCGGCTTTGCCGCGCTCGACGACCTTGGTGTCGGCGGCGATGATCGGAACCGCGGCCTGACGTGAGGCGTCGCGGATCGATTCCACGATGTCGCGAAGCTCCGCGATCGGAAAACCCTCTTCAAGAATGAACGCCGCCGACAGACCGAGCGGTTGTGCGCCGATCACCGCGAGATCATTGATGGTGCCGTTCACTGCGAGCGAGCCGATGTCGCCGCCGGGAAAGCGGAGCGGGTTCACTACGAACGAGTCGGTGGTGAACGCGATGCGCCCCGCGTCGAGGTTCAGCTCGGCCCCGTCGTTGAGGCGATCGAGGATCGGATTCGAAAGCGCAGGGAGAAACACCTTGCGCACGAGCTCGGCGCTCAGCTTTCCGCCGCTGCCATGACCGAGCACGATGAGTTCATCTTTTCGTAAATCGGCCGGGCATTGCATCCCGGTCGCATTCAACGATGCCCCTCGGTCGTTCTCTTTCATTCCGCCTCTGTCGCCTCGGCGACTCTACCGGCACGAAAATACGCGGCGCATGCGCCCTCCGACGAGACCATCGGCGCGCCGAGCGGGTGATCGGGCGTGCAATTCCGTCCAAACGCCGGGCACTGCGGCGGCTTCAAGAGGCCGCGCAAAACCTCGCCCGCGCGGCATTCGAGCGGCTCCGCCACGCGGGCGCTTGTCAGGTTAAACTTGCGGATCGCGTCGTAAGCGGCGTAGCGATCGCTGATGGCAAGCGCGCTTTTGGGCAGTGCTTCCAGCCCGCGCCAGCGCCGATCGACGGGTGTGAAAATCGCGGCCATCAAGGCCTGCGCCGCGCGGTTACCCTCGGGGCGCACTGAACGCGCATATTGATTCTCCAGCTCCGCGCGGCCTGCTTCGAGTTGCGCGACGCACATCGCGATTCCATCCAGCAGATCGATCGGCTCGAATCCGGTGACCACGATCGGCACTCCGAATTTCTCGACAATCGGCCGGTACTCGCCGATCCCCATGACGGTGCAGACGTGCCCGGCGGCGAGGAAGCCTTGGACCCTATTGTCCGGCGCCGCGAGAATCGCTTCGATCGCGGGCGGCACGCGGACGTGCGCGGCAATCACAGAGAAATTCGACAACCCGAGATCGGATGCGTGGGCAATCGCCATCGCGGTGGTCGGCGCCGTGGTTTCGAAGCCGACTGCGAAGAACACTACTTCGCGCGCGGTTTCACGCCGCGCCAGATCGACGGCATCGAGCGGCGAATAGACGACCCTGACGTCAGCGCCGGCCGCGCGCGCGTCGAACAGATCCGATCTCGAACCCGGCACGCGCAGCATGTCGCCGAAGGAACAAAGGATGACGCCCGGGCGCTGCGCGAGTCCGATGGCGAGATCGATCATCTCGATCGGCGTCACGCAGACCGGACATCCCGGGCCGTGCACCAGCGTGACCGCCGGCGGCAGCAGCTCGTCGATTCCATAGCGCAAGATGGTATGCGTCTGACCGCCGCATACTTCCATGATCGTCCACGACTTCGTCACGGTTGCACGAATCCTGTCCAGCAGCGCGCGCGCCGCGCCGACGTTCCGAAACTCGTCGACGAATTTCATTCGTCGCTCTCCTCTTCCTTCCCGTCCATCTGTCGCACCAACTCGATCGTGCGGGCCGCGGCCTGCTCGTCGACGATACTGATCGCGAAGCCGGCGTGGACCACGGCGTAGTCGCCTTCGACGGCTTCCGGAACGTAAGCCAGGCATACCCTGCGGATCACGCCGCCGAAATCGACGTCGCCCATGCGCAAGCCTTGTTGATCGACGATTCGGGCTATTCGCCCCGGAACAGCGAGACACATGATGATTCTCCGCCGAGTTTCGCATTGAGCCGCGCTGCCGCCACCGCCGCCTGTCCCAGGGCCAGGCCGCCGTCGTTGGCGGGAACGCGGCGATGGATCAGGACCGTGAAGCCGTCGCGCTTAAGACCCTCCACCGACGATTCGAGCAGAATCCGATTTTGGAAACATCCGCCGGTGAGAGCGACCCGGTTGATGCCGGTTTCCGCGCGCGCATCCGCGGCCATCCGCCGTGCCACTGCGACGATCGTGTTGTGGAATGTTCGGGCGATGTCGGCGCGCGAAACGCCGGCCCTTAGATCATCGAGCAGCGCGGCAAACAAGTCGCCGAGACGCACGCGCTCGTCATCGAGCACGAACGGGTAGATCTTTCCGCTCGATGAAGCCCGCGCAAGCGCTTCGAGTTCGATCGCCGCCTGAGCTTCGTAAGTGATTTCATTGCGCAGACCGAGTAACGCCGCTACGGCATCAAAGAGGCGGCCGCAACTCGACGTGTCGACCGTGTTGAGGCGCCGCTCGACCATCTTCGCCAGGATCTCCAGATGCCCGGCGCCGAGCCGCGCAGCCAGATTCTGGTCAGCAACGCCGCCGAACAGTGCGATCATGAACGATGCCGCGATTCGTGCCGGATGCCGAATCGCGGCATCGCCGCCGGCCAGCGGCAGGTACTCGAAATGCGAGAGCCGCCGAAAGCCGCACAAATCAGCGAGTATGCTTTCGCCGCCCCAGATTGCGCCGTCCGTTCCGTAGCCCGTCCCGTCGAACGCGATCCCGATCGCGGGCCCCCGTTGGCCATGCTCGGCGAGGCATGCGGCGACGTGCGCATGATGATGCTGGACGGCCATCATTTCGATCCCGAGAGTTGCCGCGAGCTTCGCCGCGGCTGATTGCGGATGCAAATCGTGGGCGGCGATGCGCGGAGTGATGCCAGTCAACGCTTCCCACTTCTTGAGCGAGTCGCGAAAGTGATCCTGCGTCGCGGCGTTCTCCAGCGTCCCGATGTATTGGCTCATGAACGCGTGGTGACCCGACAGAAGGCAGAAGCTGTTCTTGATGTCGCCGCCGGCCCCAAGGATCGGGACCGGCGCTTCGCAGGGTGCGATCAACACTCGCGGCGCCGCACCGCGGCTCGCTCGGATTGGCTGCGCGCCATGCGCGCCGACCTGCCATACGCTGTCATCGCAGCGCTGATGAATCGGGCGATCGTGCAGCAGCATCGCATCCACTGCGCCCGCGAACAGCGCGCGCGCCTCGTCCGCATTCAGCGCGAGCGGCTCGCCGGGAATGTTGGCGCTGGTCATAACCAGCGGACGGCCGACATCATGCAGGAGCAACACGTGAATCGGTGAATACGCCAGCATCAGACCAAGATGATCGTTACCGGGCGCGACCGCATACGCCACATCGGCATCATCGCGCTTGCGAGCGATAACGATCGGAGCTTGAGCGGAAGCAAGCAGGGCCGCTTCGTCATCGGAGAGGATCACCAGGCGGTGCGCCGCATCGAGCGAATCGACCATCACAGCGAGCGGCTTATGGGCTCGCCGCTTTACGGTCCGAAGCCGGGCCACCGCTTCCTCATCGGTTGCGTCGCACGCCAGATGAACGCCGCCGATACCTTGGACTGCGATGATCCCGCTCTCACGAAGGATCGCCGCGGCGCCGGCGATGGCATCAAGCACATCGGGCCGCGTTCGTGCATGCGCCGACGGGAATTCGAGCCACATCCTGGGACCGCATGCGGAGCACGCGATCGGCTCCGCTCTGAAGCGGCGATCGGAGGGATCGAAGTATTCCCGTTCGCAATCGCCGCAGAGCTCGAACCCACGCATGGTGGTGGTATCGCGATCGTAAGGCAGCGACTGAACGACGGTGAAGCGCGGCCCGCACGAGGTGCAGTTGGTAAACGGATAACGGTAGCGCCGGTCATTCGGATCGAGGATTTCTTTTCGGCATTCGGCACAGATCGCCAGGTCCGGCGGAATCGTGGTCGCCGCGCGCCCGCGTTCGCTGGTCAGCGCACAAAAATCGCGTTCGCCGCGGGATGGAAGACGCTCCAGCTTGACGCCCTCGATCGTCGCTGCCAAGGGAGCCTCGCAAGGAAGACGGGCGCGAAATTCATCAAGATCGCGACGCCGCCCTTCGATCTCGATCTCGACCCCGCACGGCAGGTTGCGTACGAAACCGCCGAGGTTCAGCGATGTAGCGAGCCGCACCGCGAACGGCCGGAAGCCCACTCCCTGCACCGTACCGGTAACCGTCAGACGCTCGCGCGATCGGCCGCCTGCTCCCGGCGATGCCGCCGCCATCTCCGCGGCCCATCGCCTGATGCACTCCAGTGCGCTTTCCAGCGATCGTTTCGCGCTGTCGCTCAGCGGGTGCGGGTAACGGGCCGGCGTGGCTGCGATCTCGATACCAAGAATTTTTCCATGCCGCGGCCTGCGTCCCAGCTTGCGCGCCAATTCCAGCGAGGCCGCGACGCCGATGCCGTGAGTGGAGTTGAACCCGAGCCCCTTCAGACCGACGTCCTCGAAGCCTAGCTCGTGCAGAGTGCCTGCGGGCGCGCCCGAGCGCACCGCATCGACGAGGATCGCGGCCTCGACATCCTGAAGCAGTTCGAGCAGATCGACGCCCGGCCGATCGGCAACGATGACCTCGCAATTCGGGGGCGGTTTCTGCGCGAGAATTCTGGCGGCTTCGAGGCCGATTGCGTCATCGCCGAACGGACTGCCTATCCCGATGATCCGAATCAACGTTCGATCTCGAGGCGAAGAAAATGCGTCGAGCACGAGATGCAGGGATCGTAATTGCGGATCGCCATCTCGCACGCGCGCGTCGCTTCGACGTGGCTTCTCTCGATAAGCTGTGGAATGAGTTCGCGCAGGTCGGCTTCGATTCGCGCCTGGTTCTGCGAGGTAGGCGGCACGATGCGCGCCGATCGAATGACTCCGCGCTCATCTGTTTCGTAGGCGTGATAGAGAGCGCCGCGCGGCGCCTCGGTAATCGCACATCCGGTTCCGGCGCGCAACTCGAATTTCGCGGCCGGCGCCGAAGGCGGTTCGTAAGTGTCGATGATCCTGAGCGCTTCTTCGATTGCATACAGCACCTCGAGCGCGCGGGCGACGATGCTGGTGTAAGGATTCGAGCTCGGCCATGCGATTTGCGTTTGGCGCGCAGCGGATTGAACTTCCGTCCCGAGCCGATCGAAATTCAGGTTGATACGTGCGAGCGGTCCCACAAAGTAGGCTCCGCGCGCCTTGATTTTCGAATGAAGCGCGTTCGAATAAGGAACCTGAGATTCCTCGAACCAGGCGTCGAATTCATCCTGGGCGGCATCAATGCCGCGGCTCGAGACGATTCGTCCCTCGTTCATCGGATACTCATCCGGATGACGCAGCGAGACAAACTCGATATCGCGTTCGACCGCGGGTAAATCAAACCGCGCGACCCATCGCACGCATTCAAGCGCGTCGTCGCGTTCCCGCATCAATGCCTCGCGCAGCTCGGCGAGTTCCTCGCGACGCGGCACGCGCGTGAAGCCGCCGATGCACGCGCCCACCGGATGAACCGAACGGCCGCCGAGTTTCGCCACGATCGCGTTCCCAAGCTGCTTGATTCGAAGCCCGCGCTCGACTGCAGCGCGATCTTTTTCCGCCAGCGTGATGACGCTGTCGCAGCCCATGAAGTCGGGCGCGGACAGCATATGAATATGCAGCGCGTGGCTTTCGATCCATTCGCCGCAGTAGTAAAGCCGGCGCAGCGCGCGGACCGCGGGATCGATCGTGATCCCATACAGGCGCTCGAACGCGTGTACGGTGCTCATCTGGTATGCGACCGGACAGATGCCGCAGATGCGGGCGTTCAGATCCGGAGCTTCGCGCGAATCACGGCCGCGCAGAAACGCCTCGAAAAAGCGCGGCGGTTCGAAAATCTCGAGCTTCAGCTCGCTGATCTCGCCGCCACGCAGACGGATATGCAGGGCGCCCTCGCCTTCGACACGCGCGAGATTGCTGACGTTAATCGTTCTGGTTTTGGTTCTTCGCGATGGCATCGGCGGTCTCACGCCACGGGCGCACATAACCGTTAATCGATCGCAGGCGCCGGACTGCATCCATGCCGGTGATGCCCTGGCTCGCCATCAGCCGCGTGAACGCTTCCATGTTCGCATCGTCGGCCGGCCCGAAACAGCCGTAGCAACCGCGATCGTACGCCGGACACAGCGCTCCGCATCCGGTGCGGGTAACCGGTCCAAGGCACGGTTCGCCCCGCGCGACGACCACGCAAACATTGCCGCGCCGCTTGCATTCCATGCAGACGCTGTGGCCGGGGAGCGCAGGTTTCGCGCGCGACAGAAGCGAGCGGACCACATCAATAAGCTGATGCTTGTCGATCGGACAGCCCCAAAGTTCGAAATCAACCTTGACGTGTTCGGAGATCGGCGTTGAGGTCGACAGCGTCGAGATGAACTCCGGACTCGGGTAGACCACCCGCTTGTATTGCTCGACCTCGCTCCAATTGCGCAGCGCCTGGATACCGCCGGCGGTCGCGCAGGCGCCGATCGTCACCAGGTATCTGGTCCGTTCGCGCACCTCGATGATGCGGCGCGCATCGTCGGGCGTCGTGATGCTGCCCTCGACGAACGCAATGTCGTACGGCCCGTCCAACGCCCGGCTTCGCGCCTCAGTGAAATACGCAAATTCGACGAGCGACGCGAGCGTAAGCAGCTCGTCCTCAGCATTCAGAAACTGCAACTGGCATCCGTCGCAGGAGGCAAACTTAAATACTGCGATGCGGGGTTTCATATTCCCGAGACTCCGAACAAGCGCCTGACCGTGCGATACGTGAACACCGGACCATCCTTGCAGACAAAATGCTCGCGATACTGGCAATGGCCGCAAAGTCCGACCGCGCATTCCATCCGGCGCTCCATCGAGAGATGGATCGAATCGTCGCCGATACCCTTCTGCAACAGCGCGTGCGCCGCAAAGCGCATCATCACTTCCGGTCCGCACATCATCACGATTGCCGACGGCGCGACGTTGAGCTCGTCGAACAGTTCGGTCACCACGCCGATTCGATAATGCCAGCTTTTGTCCGGCTGGTCGGTCGTGAGATAGACCCTGGTGCGCGGCACGCGCCGCCATTCGTCGAATTTCTCGCGGTACAGCAGATCGTTGGGAGTCCTCACGCCGTGCAAAATATGCAACTCGCCGTATTCGTCACGGCGGCGGATTATGTAGTTGATCAGCCCGACCACCGGCGCGCATCCCAGTCCGCCGGTTACGATCACCACGTCGCGGCCGCGCGCCGCGTCGACCGGCCATCCGTTGCCGTACGGGCCGCGCACTCCAACGACGTCGCCGACCTTCCAGTCCGCCATCACGCCGGTAACGCGCCCCGCGACGCGCACGGTATGCTCAAGGATTTCCGGTTCCGACGGATCCGAAACAATCGAAATTGCGACTTCGCCGATGCCGAACGCGTACAGCATGTTGAACTGCCCGGCCTGGAAGCGATACGCGGCCCGCACCGAGGGATCGAGCAGGCGCATCGTGAAGGTGTAGATTCCCTCGGTCTCGGTCCGCCGCGCAGTGATCCGCGCAGGATGAATCGTGTACGGCGTCAATGCTTGCCCCGCTGCGCGCGGATCGCGGCGACTTCTTCGGTGAGATCGATGCCGACCGGGCACCACGTGATGCAGCGGCCACACCCGACGCATCCGGACGTGCCGAACTGATCGATCCACGAAGCGAGCTTGTGCGTCAGCCATTGCCGGTAACGATCGTGAATGCGCGGACGGAAGTTGATGCCGTGAATATGCGCGTGCTCCAGCGAGAAGCAGGAGTCCCACTGGCGCACGCGCCGGCTCATGTTTCCGTCAAGTTCCTGCACATCCATTACGCTGTGGCAAAAGCAGGTCGGACACACCATTGTGCAGTTCGTGCATGAAAGGCACCGCGCGGCTACATCGTTCCAGCGCGGACTGTCGACCTCATCATAAAGCAAGTGCGGCAGGTCCGAGGTGTCCATCTGCCGTTGCATTCCCGATGCGCATTCATCGATGCGCGCACGCGCCTTCGCCACGTCTTCTGATGCAGCCGTCGGCAACTGCAGTTTGGATACGACGCGTTCGCCGGCGGCCGAGCCGGTTCGCACGACGAAACCGTCCTCCATCTCGGTCATCGCGAGATCGAAGCCGCTGGCGGCCTCGGGACCGGTTTTCATGGAAACGCAAAAGCAGGTCGGCGCTGAGCGGGTGCAGTTGACTGCGACGAAAAAGACATCTTTGCGCCGCGCCTCGTAATGTGCGTCACGGAACTTGTCGTGCAGGAAAATTCGATCCTGGATCGCCAGCGCCGCAAGATCGCAGGCGCGGACTCCGATCAATGCCAGGCGCGGCGCCGCCGGGGTTGCATCCCTGACTTTGAAGCCGCGATGCTCGCGCCGTACTTCAAGCAAAATTTCATGGGGAGCGAAGAAGAACGGCTTGAGCGACCCGGCTCCGTTCACAACACCGAAGATTTCGCCGTCGACGCCCGGCGTCAGCCGATAACGTCCGGCCTCCTGCGCGTCACGCATCCCGATCGGCAGGTCGGACACCTCGCGCACTTCGTGAAACGCAACGCTGCCCTCTCGAACCACCGGGCCGAGGACCTTGAACTCCTCGCGCCGGAGCAGGTCGATCAGGTCCTGAAGCGCCGCTTTCTTCAGTTTCAGCGGCTCGTTCACGGAACACTCGCGTCGCTGCCGAGAAACCCGAACCGGCGGCGCTCAAGTTCGGCGAGCCATGCAGCCAAACCGTCGCCGGTCGCGGCGGAGAGCTCGAATATCGCCGCGCGCGGATTCACGCCGCGCACATATTCGGTCCACTCCCCGGAATCAAAACTGAGATACGGGATCAAATCGCACTTGTTCAGGAGCACAATATCGGCCGCGCGAAAGATCGGCGGGTACTTGAGCGGCTTTTCGACGCCCTCCGTGGGAGCGGTCACCAGCACGCGCAGATGCTCGCCCAAATCGAACAGCGCCGGACACACGAGATTGCCCACGTTCTCGAGGATCAGGGTCTCGCCGCCGGCAAATTCGAGGTGATGGAGCGCGTGATGGATCTGCGTCGCCTCGAGATGGCACCCGAGTCCGGTTTCGATCTGGTAGGCCGATGCTCCCGCCAAGCGGATGCGCGCGCTGTCGCGATCGGTCGCCTGATCGCCCTCGATTACGACGAAGCGCCCGGAGCGCGATCGCCCGCGAATCATGGCCTCGAGCAAGGTGGTTTTTCCCGCCCCGGGTGCGCCCATCAGGTTAATTGTAAAAATCTTTCGCGTCGTTAAATGGAGACGATTGTGCTCGGCGATGCTTTCGTTCGATGCGAGCAGCCGCTCGTGGACGGCAATCGTGTGCACCGAGGGAACTCCGCAGCCGCAGGTTTCACACATCTGCAACCTCGATGGTTTGCAGGACCATCTCGTTGCCCGACTGCAGCTCCCCGCCGAGACAGCCACATCCCGGGCACCGGCCGATGAGACCTTCGAAGGCGTACGAGGTCTTGCAGGCGCGACAACGGCTGCGGGCGGGCACGGTCGTGATCACAAGTTCCGCACCCTGAGCCCGCGTGCCCTCGGCAATCGCCAGGAACGCGAAGGTCAACGATTCCGAAACGATTCCTGCTGCCGCTCCGATGCTCACATTCACACGCACGACTCGCCTATCGCGAGGCGTAAGCGTTCTCTCGACAATTTCGAGCAACCCGCGTGCTAGCGCCACCTCGTGCATCGATGATTTCTCGATTAGTCCACATCTGAGGCAACGGTCAAACGTGCAGTCGAACGATCAAGGCCGGCGTCCGGTGTCCGAGGAGGCTCTGCAGCGTAGCGTTGATTACGGCATACCGCTTGCTTTCGTAAAGTCAGCGTCGTGATGAGATCGCGCATGCGGATAAAACGTCCGCCAAGAGCGAGGGTTTTCGCAATGCCTTATAAGCGGCCCGCACTGGCCAGTGGCATTACTGCAGTCCCGCCGATGTATTTGCGCCACTGACCTCATCGATGTTCGGAGGGGATAATTATGACACCCGCCCAAACCGTTGACAGCTCTTGCAAAGAAACCCAACCACGCAGCGCGGGTGTGCTGGCGAGCCTGACGGAAACGCCGGCCGAGCTGCGCGCGGCCGTGGCGTGGTCTGCAATTCCGCTGCTGGTCAGCGGCCTGATGTTTTGCGCGGCGCTCGCATTGACCCGCGAGTCGAATGCTTACACTGCGCTCGCGCGATCGCTGGGTCTCGCTGCACAATCGATGCTCCGTCTCGGCGAGATTTTCTTTATTCTCGGACTCTGGAAAGTCGCGATCGGCTTCGCCTGCAACGGTGAGACCCAGTATTCGGCTGCCAGACAAACAACCACGACTCGCGCGTTGACCGCAGTGATCGTGCTCTCAGCTTTGTTCGCTTTAGCGGTGCTGTTGCTGGCGCCGGCAGCCGCCTCGCTCGCTCACACGACAGCACTGGCGGCATAAGCACGGAGGACCTGCACCCCTTTTCATCGAGAGCCGCCGGGCGGCAGGCGTAATTCGCTATTTTTTCGCTTGTAGCGCCTGAAGCGCCTCGTGCATTTCGCCCAGCACCTTTTTGACAGACGGGCGATTCTGCACCCGCGCCCACCATCCCGCCAGCCGCGGACGCCCTTCCAAGGGCGGCTTCGCGTGGTAGGCCTCCAGCATCGCATTGACCAAAACCATGGTGGGGGCGAGTGCGCAATCGGCCATGGTGAATTCCGGCCCGGCAGCGAAATCCTCCGCCGAGACCATCGAATCGAGTTGATCGAGCCGAAGGTTCAACTCGCTCAGCGCCTCATTCACCTTTTTTTCGTCCGGCACTTTCGCGCGCGTCTGCCGGAACAATGTGCGCATCGGCGGGTCAAGGTAAAGATCGTGAAAGCGAGTGAAACTCCTAACGCGGGCCCGCGCTTCGGGACTCTTCGGCAGTAGCGCAGGCTTGGGAAACTTGTCCTCGAGATACTCGTTGATGACCTCAGATTCCGCGATGGTCTGACCGTCATCGGTCTCGAACGTGGGAATCTTGCCGAGTGGATTGATTTTCAGAAATTCGGGCGATTTGAAATCGCCGCCCGGCAACGGCTCCATCGTGACATCGAGACCTTTCTCGTAGATCGCGATGCGGCATTTGCCGGCAAAATTGGAAAGGTTGAGGTTGTAGAGTTTCATCCTGGTTCTCTTTCGCGACGTCCCGGTCGTCGGCGTTCTCCCCGCTTATCTCAAAAAAGCAGGGCGACGCAAGCTTGAACTTCCGTAAAGGACGGGGAAGCACGAAGAGAATCGAACAACCTTCGCGATCGAATCACGCGTTTTCAGCGCGATGACTCGACGATCAGTTCCTCGACGTCGCGGAGCCGATCCTTGCCGAAGAAAATTTCGTCGCCGACGAAAAACGTCGGCGCGCCGAAGGCGCCACGGTCGACCGAGCGCTGTGTATTGTCGATCAACTGCTGTTTGATGTCGCTGGTCCTGATCAGATCCAAAATTCGCTCCGCCGGGAGTCGCGATTCGTCGAGCGCGGCGCGGAACACCGCCGGGTCGTCCATTTTCCTGGGGTCGGCCCACATGTAACCAAAGACCTCGTCGACGTACCGTTTGAACGTTCCGAGCGATTGCGCCGCCAGCGCGCCGCGCATCAGCGCCACCGTGTTCACCGGAAAAAACGGATTGAATTTGAAGCGCGTGATCGCGTGACGCCGGATGAATCGCTCGATCTCGAGCCGCTCATATTCAGGCTTGTTCTTGACGGCGGCAAAAGCCTCCATTGGCGAGCGGTTGTTGGTCAGCTTGAAGATGCCGCCGAGCAGAATCGGCACGTACTCGAATCTCACCCCGGTTCGCCGCTCGATTTCGGGGATCACGAGGTGACTCAGGTAGGCGTTGGGGCTGCCGAAATCAAAATGAAACTCGACCTTGACCATCGTCTCACCATTTTTCGCCATACGGGCGAATCTCCTGCTCGAAAGTCCACGCGTCGCGCGGCTGCCGATAAAGCTGCCAATACGTTTCCGCGACTGAATCGGGACGCATCAGACGATCGGGCTCGAGCCGATTAAGGGCATCGTTGCCTTCGCGCTCGCGGATTCGGTCGCGTACCCAGGCCGTGTCCACGCCGGCATCGATGACCAAATGGGCGACGTGAATGTTCTTCGGTCCGAGTTCGCGGGCCGCACTCTGCGCCACCGCGCGCAGGCCGAACTTGGCGCTGGCGAAGGCGGCGTAG
The DNA here is from genome assembly GCA_021324855.1 of Pseudomonadota bacterium. GTDB lineage: Bacteria > Desulfobacterota > Binatia > Binatales > Binataceae > JAJPIG01. Next base: position 91,618 of record JAJPIG010000035.1, read on the forward strand.
CCGATGCTGCCGCGCATGCTCGCCGTCGCGCCGGTCAGGAAGATGCAGCCATGGCCGTGCGGAATCATCAGACGGGCGGCTTCGCGCGCCGCGATGAAACCCGCATAGCAGCCCATTTCCCAGACCTTCCGGAAGACGCGCTCGGTCGTTTCGAGCAGCGGAAAATTGACGTTCGCGCCGACGTTGAACACACAGACCTCAAGCGGCGCTTCGCGATCGGCGTCGCGTAAAAATTCAGTCAGCTCAGCCTCCTTGCGGGCATCAAGCGTGCGCGCGACGATTCTCCCGCCCGCCGCTTCGATCTGCTCCACCAGCGGCGCGAGTTTCTCTCCATTGCGGCGTCCGGCGAAGACTGTCAAGCCTTCGGCCGCAAAGCGCCGCGCGATCGCCGCGCCGATGAAGTCCCCAGCCCCGATTACTGCAACCGTTGCGTTTCTCGAGGTCACTGCCATTTTCCTTTCATCGGCTTCGTGCTTGATTCATTCGTTCGAGACCGGATGGCGGAGCCTCTGCGCCAGCAACTTGAGCGCTGCAATGCCGTCGGAGCCGAGGCGATTTGCAACCTGGTCCTGAACGCGACGCCAGGCGGGGTAAGCAGCGCGGATCAGATCGATCCCGTTCGTCGTAATTGCGATCCGACGGCTCCGGCGATCGCTGCCGGGCTCGACCCGCAACCATCTGCGCGCGCACATCCGCTCGACATTACGGCTGAGCGTCGATTCGTCCATCCGGAGCGATCTCGCGAGTTCGCCGGGTCTCACCGCTCCGCGATTGGCGACTGCAACGAGCACTGAGAACTGCGTGGTCTTTAATCCCGCTTCGGATAGCGCGGCGTCATAGATCGCGCTGATCGCGCGGCTCAGCGAACGCATCTGGAACGCGAGACAACCGCGGCCGATTTGGTCCAGCTCCGGCTGGGCAATTCTTCGCATATACAATTATTGTATATACAAGATTTTAAATGAAGGTCAAACGGCTTGAATCTCATCCGCCGCCGCTCTACCTGATGGGCGCGGCGCTCGTCTCAGGATCGTCGCGCTCGGGATTCGCGAGACCACCTATGAGCCGTTGAGCTGACGGCGCTACTTGCCCTTCCAGCTCGGCGGACGCTTTTCGGCGAACGCCAGCGCGCCTTCGCGCGCATCCTCGGTACCCTGGAGCCATCGGTAGAGCTCGCGCTCGAGCTTGATTCCGTCGGCAAGCGGCAGATCGAGCCCGCGCAGCGCCGCGCGCTTGATCTGCGAAACGGCGAGCGGCGCGCTCTTGCAGATTTCCGCGGCGATCTCCTCGCACTTGTTCATCAGGCGGCCCATCGGAACAACGTGATCAACAAGGCCGAGCCGCAATGCCTCGTGCGCATCGATGCGATTCCCTGTAAACAGCAACTCGAGCGCCCGTCCGAGGGGAATCAGCCGCGGCAGACGCTGCGTGCCGCCGCCCCCGGGGAGCCATCCGAGCCGCACCTCGCCCAGGCCGAACTGCGCATGCTCGGCCGCGACCCGGATGTCACAGGCAAGCGCCTGTTCGAGGCCGCCGCCGTTCGCATGGCCGTTGATCGCGGCAATGATCGGCTTGTAGAGGTCGTACATCACAGGCATCGGCGAGTCGGGCACTTCCTGCCCCGCCTGTTCGACGTAGTTCGACTTGATATCGCTGCCGGCGCAGAAGGCGCGCTCGCCCGCACCGGTCATGATCGCGACGCGCAGGCTCGCATCGTCGCGAAACTCGCGCCAGATCTGCGCGAGGCGTCCATAGGTCTCGAAATCGCATGCGTTGAGCCGCTCGGGACGATTGATCGTGACGTAAGCGACCGGCCCGCGTTTCTCGAATATCACCTTCATCGAGGATCTCCTGCTAGCCGATCTTCCGGATTCGATTATAGATGTCGTCGTGAATCTCGCAGATTTTCTCCAGCGTCGCTTCAACTGACGAGGCCATCGCACTCTCCTTCCGGCGTTCTCGATAATTTCTCAGATGAGATACGGCCGCAGTTCGACCGGCTCGCGGGAGAGGTCGACGAAGGCCGGGTCTCGGCGTACGTAAAATTCGCTGCGCAGCCCATCGGGATCGAGCAGGAAGAAGCTCCGCTTTGACGGATGATCGACGATCTTTTCCGGTGCAATTCCGTTCGCATCGAGCCGCCCGAGCGCGTCGCGCAGCGCAGCCTCATTGGCAAGCTCGAAGGAAACGTGATGGTAGGCCGGCGACGCGGCGCTACACAACGCCAGGTGAAAGCGATACGCCGGATGGCTGCCGCGCAGACAGGTGATCGAATTATCAACCGCGGACCACACCGGACGCATCCCACCGACCGTCGTGTAGAAGTTCAGCATCACGGGGAGAGCGGCAGTCTCAATGACGACATGCGTAACGCGTTGCGGATGCACACTGGCGTTATCGACGGTACGGATCGCAGGGTTGGTGTCGTAGCGGCCATCGGTGAACGGCTCGCCGTTCTCAGGATCCCATGCGCCGCTGATCAGATTGAGCGGTCCGTGCAGCACCCTGCGCCAATCCTTGACGGTGTCGCAGTAGAACTCGACATAGTTGCCGTCGGGATCGACCATGTAGACGCTGTGCGCCACCTGGTGATCGACGGTCTGATCGAATGGAATCCGATCGTGTTTGATTTGCTTGAACGCAGCTACCAGCTCCGCTTCGTTCTCAAGTTCCCAGGCGATGTGATTGAGGCCGGGGTTGATACCGATACCTTCGGGAATCTGTAGTAATCCGTCGCGCCCGTAGCGCGCTTTTCCGCCGGTGGTCTCGATCATTCCGAGGTCGTGCGGCGTATGGCCGGTGCCGAGAAACGATGCGACCAGGCTGGGTTCGGTGAACTCGACGGTCAGCCCGCAGACCTGATTATAGAAGCGCTCCGATCGCGCGAGATCCTGCACCCACAGGTTTGCATGACCCAATCGTCGTGGACGAAAATATGTGCTGTCGACGGCCATCGACGTTTACCTCCCGGGCGCGCGACGAGCGACTCTCTCTTCGGCTGTCGAGACAATGAAATAGGGCGAGCCCTCATGTCAACGCAGCTTTGTTCGGTATCGTGGCCTGCGCCTTGCCGGTCAATGGTCTGCTTGATTTAGTGGCAAGGCCGAGGACGTTCGGAACGCTGGGGATTATTTCGTCAAGCCGATCTGCAACGCGTCGATCCTCGTGGCACGCGACGATCGCGGAAGGTGAACTGGTTTTTTCGCAATCGCAGGGCGCGGCGAAAACCAAGGACGGCCGCCCCTACAACCATCTCTATGGTCATCTATCAGTGCCGCTGTGTCGCGCCTTGCCGCATTACAAAGAGTGCTACGACGGGCGCGGACACGCGACGTCCACCACAAGCTAAGAGGGAGCTGCACTGCATACACGCAGCCCCCTCGTGAGGATACTGACGGCGGTCCGAAGCCGCCGTCCTAACATCGACATCTAGTCGAATGCTAGCGATCTGGTCTGAACATTATCCGGCTTGTTGCTCGATCTGCTTCTTTTCCTCCGCTTGGACTTCAATTGGAATTTTGCGTCCTACCAGCTCGGGTGACGCAGGCATTGTCAGTTCGAGCACGCCGTGCCGGTAGGTGGCTTTAATCCGGTCGCCTTGGACGCCCTTGGGCAAAGTCATCGAGCGTTCGAACCTGCCGTAACTGATCTCACTTGACTCGAGTTCCTGGTTGCGCTCGTCGCGATGCCGCTCGCGCGATGCCCTAATGGTCAGCGTGTCACCTGCGACCGAAATATCAATGTCCTTAGGATCGATCCCGGGCAGATCGATCCGCATGACCCAATTGCCATCCCTGAAAAACGACTCAACCGCTGGCCACATGATCATCGAATTAGTGAGGCCGCGATAGCCGATTTCGCCGAAGAAGCGGTCAAACAGTTCGTCCATATTTTTGCGGAAGCGATCGATGGACGGCCATCCTGAGAACCAAGGCTGAAGTTCACCCAGCATCAATCATCACCTCCTTTGGCACTTATTGGGCCGAGCTTCCATTGGCTCACGCCTCCCAATTCCAAAACTAACTCAGGACCCGCGCGATGCAAGGGGGTAGGATTAGCGGAGGGAGGTGGTGCTTGTGCGCCGGCGGCAGCGCGGGAAACCGAAGGAGCATCGTCGCGCCCGGCCTCGGCGGCGTCGGCTACAGCCGTGCCGTTAAGAATCGCCAGGTTGGCCTTTGCGGGTAGGTATCGCGGATTCTCGGCCAGCAAAGCTGACCATTCCTCCCGGGCGCGCGCATAGTTGCCCCGTTCGGCGTACACAATGGCCAGAGTATTACGGATGTCGGGATCTCGCGGATTAAGCTCCAGCGCGGTAAGCGCCTCCTGCTCAGCCTGACTCAGCATACCTAGGCGCTCATAGACAAGCGCAAGATTGTAATGCGGCTCCACGTGCCCCTGCGCGAGCAGTTCCGATACTTTTAGAGCATCTGCGGCTAGCCGGAAATCCGTCCGCTGGAAATAGGCGAGCCCGAGGTTCAGAAAGAGGGTCCAATCGGTCAGACCGAGTTCGATTGCGCGCCGATACTCAGCCAACTCGAAGCCGTATTTTCCTGCCATCGCGTACGCAAAACCCAAGTGGTAGTGCGCGAGCGCATTTCGGGGTTCACGCACAAGAACCTGTCGGTGTAGGCGGATCGCCTCAGGATAGTTTTCAACTCCGAGGAAGTAATCTGCCCTGACGTTGCATATCTCCTGACCGACTCCCGAATGACGCTCGATTTGAGCCGTGGCCGAACGAACTGGAGTCAGAGCGAAAAGGACGATCAAGACCTGAAGCAGTCGTTTTACTACCCCGGACCGCGTTTGGTCTGGTCATAACCCGACACTTTCCTCACCTCCTTTAATCAAACTAGTGCGGACCGCGCGCCCTCGCTACAGCAGTCAACCGGCAAAGGGGAACCGGCGGGTCTCGCCGACCCGCTGGAGGAAGCGCGCGGACCCGCATAAACTCTTGCGGCGCTTACTGATCAAGCAAGCCTAAAGGAACTTAGGCCGCGCTCTCGCCGCTTCCTCCTTGGAGGCTTATCTGGAGTTGTGGCCTTTTCGGTTTCAGGTCCTCGCATTTGGCTTCTAACCTTTTTTTGCGTCTTTGAACTTGGCCTTAGAAGCCAACCTCAAACTACGTTCCATAAAATGAACTCCGCCCTCTCCTCCATTCATCGGCTAGTAATCCATCGGGGGTGTCGCTGCCGGGGTGGGCTTCTTTTCCGGCTTTTCGGCGACTATGCACTCCGTGGTGAGCAGGAGGCCGGCGACCGACGCGGCGTTCTGAAGGGCGCTGCGCACAACCTTGGTCGGGTCGATGATTCCGGCCTTCATCAGATCTTCGAACTCTTCCTTGGCCGCGTTGAACCCGTACGCGCCCTTCCCGTTTCTGATCTTGTCGATCACCACGGACCCCTCATGGCCGGCATTCTGCGCGATCCAACGCGCCGGCTCATCGAGAGCCTTACGCACGATATTGATGCCGAACTTCTCCTCTTCGCTCGCGCGCAGATTTTCGAGTGCCGAGGCAGCGCGGATTAGGGCGACACCGCCCCCGGGTACCACGCCCTCCTCGACCGCGGCCCGGGTCGCGTGCAGCGCGTCTTCAACGCGTGCCTTCTTCTCCTTCATCTCGACTTCCGTAGCTGCGCCGACGCGGATGACGGCAACGCCGCCCACCATCTTCGCGAGCCGCTCCTGGAGTTTTTCGCGGTCGTAGTCGGAGGTGGTTTCCTCGATCTGGGCGCGAATCTGCTTGATCCGACCCTCGATCTCGGACTTCTTGCCGGCGCCATCAATGATGGTCGTGTTGTCCTTGTCGACGACGATCCGCTTCGCGCGGCCAAGATCCTGAAGGGTCACGTTCTCAAGCTTGACCCCCAACTCCTCAGCGATGCATTTGCCCCCGGTAAGAATGGCAATGTCTTCGAGCATTGCCTTGCGCCGATCGCCGAAGCCCGGAGCTTTGACGGCGACGCATTGCAGCGTTCCGCGGATCTTGTTCACGACCAAGGTTGCCAATGCTTCGCCCTCAACCTCCTCCGCGACCAGCAAAAGCGGTTTGCCGGTCTTCGCTATCGACTCGAGTACCGGCAGAAGATCCTTCATCACCGAGATCTTTTTTTCGTGGATAAGGATGTAGGCGTCTTCGAGCTTGGCTTCCATCCGCTCGGGATCGGTCACAAAGTATGGCGAGAGATAGCCACGATCGAATTGCATTCCCTCGACCACCTCCAGCTTGGTTTCAAGCCCCTTTGCCTCTTCGACGGTGATGACGCCTTCCTTGCCGACCTTCTCCATCGCTTCCGCGATAATTTCACCGATCGTCGAGTCGTTGTTGGCCGAAATCGTGCCAACCTGTGCGATTTCCTTGCGGTCTTTGGTCTGCTTGGAGAGGTTCTTGAGCTCGCCGACGACCGCTTCGACGGCGCGGTCAATGCCGCGTTTGAGCGTCATCGGGTCGTGGCCGGCAGCGACCATCTTCATACCCTCGGTATAGATTGCGCGGCTGAGGACCGTAGCGGTCGTGGTGCCGTCGCCGGCAACATCCGAGGTTTTGGAGGCAACTTCCTTGACCATCTGCGCGCCCATGTTTTCAAATTTGTCTTCCAATTCAATTTCCTTGGCGACCGTGACACCGTCCTTGGTCACGGTTGGCGCGCCGAAGCTCTTCTCCAAAACAACGTTCCGTCCTTTGGGTCCGAGCGTTACCGTGACGGCGTCCGCCAGCACGTTCACGCCATGCAAGACCTTTTCACGCGCCTCTTCGGCAAACCTGACCATTTTCGCCGGCATATTAGTTTAGCCTCCCTTTCTCTTTCACCAATCAACAGTCACGCTTCGATTACCCCGAGGATGTCACTCTCGCGCAGGATAAGGTGCTCTTCTCCATCAAGCTTGATGTCGCTTCCGGAATACTTCCCAAACAAAATTTTGTCCCCAGCCTTTACCTCCAGCGGCAAGACCTTGCCATCGTCAAGGGTTTTCCCGTTACCCACGGCCATGATCTGACCCTCCTGTGGTTTCTCCTTAGCCGTATCCGGGATGATGATGCCGCCTTTGGTTTTCTCCTCCTCCTGGATTCTCTTGACCAATACCCGATCACCAAGTGGCCTCAGTTTCATAGTCCAGCCTCCTTTACGGCCTTGAAAACAAAAAAAGCTGCGGCTGGGCAGCCGCAGCTTCTCCCTGGCTTTGCCATGGCCGCTGCCATAGCTGACCCAATTCCTTTGATCATGCTTAATGTGCACGGCGTCGTGTCCTGTCAAGGGGTGCCAGAGCGAGAGTCTTTTGACGACCAAGCAAAAGGGGCCGAACTGCATGTATGCAGAGCCCATCTTGGTCGATTAGTTCAAGCAGCTACTGGAGCTACCGGCCCGAGATGTGCGGTGTTCCTGCCCCTTGCACGAGTTTGATCCGTGATTATCGATAAAATCGAAAACTCAACTGCAAGGAGCATTGTGAAGCGATGCATGCACTTCGTGGTTGGTCGCCGATACCCGGCCTAATGCGCATGCGCGCCAGCGTTCGGCGGATGGGCCAAACCTTGCAACGGCTCTGGAGACGCTCGGGTGAACGCGGCGGTTCTGCTGGCCTTGGGCTCACCAATCGCCTGAGCCGGCGGCGGGGCAGCCTGGGTTAATTTGAGCCTCCGGGCGTCGTGACACACAAGACGGGAACTTTGGGTGCGGGAAGCACGCGTGTCCGCGCATTCCAAGCGTCGTGGCCCCTCCCGATTCGCGTCACACGAGGCAAGGAGCGGCGGTCAATTCAGTTCAAGGAAATATAAGAATTACGAAAATGCTGAACAAGGCTCGTCGCCGCCTTCGCATCGCGCAGGTGGCTCCTCTTTACGAAAGCGTTCCGCCCATTCTCTATGGCGGAACCGAACGTGTCGTCGCCTATCTAACCGAGGAGTTGATCAGGCGAGGACACGAGGTAACCCTGTTCGCATCGGGCGATTCTACAGCCGCCGCGCCTATCGAAGCGGTCCAGCCGGCGGCGCTCAGACAGCGTGGGCTGGTTCCTTGGGGAAACAGCCTCCACCTGCCGATGCTCAGCGAGGTTTTTGACAATGCGGATCGCTTCGATGTGATCCATTGTCACCTGGACTACTGGAGTTTCCCGTTCGCCCGAATGGTCAGCACGCCGAGCATCACGACGCTGCACGGCCGCCTCGACATACCTGAGCTTCTTGGCGTCTATCGCTACTATTCCGAGGCGCCTGTCGTATCGATCAGCGACGCGCAGCGCGAACCGCTGCCGGAACTTAATTGGGTGGGCACGGTTCACCACGGTCTGCCGGGCGAGCTGCTCAGGTTCAATCCTGGCCCGGGCAAGTATCTGGCCTTCCTCGGCCGTATCTCGCCGGAGAAACGTCCCGACCTTGCCATCGAAGTCGCCCAACGTGTCGGAATGCCGCTTAAGATCGCCGCCAAGGTCGACGCCGTCGATCAAGAGTATTTCGAGAGCAAAATCCGGCCACTTCTCGAGGGCGAAGACGTCGAGTTCATTGGAGAGATAAGCGAACGGGAAAAGAGCGAGTTCCTCGGCAATGCGATGGCGCTTTTGTTCCCGGTCGACTGGCCCGAGCCGTTTGGCCTGGTCATGATCGAGGCGCTGGCCTGCGGCACACCCGTCATAGCCCGTCCGTGCGGATCCGTCCCTGAGGTCTTGAGAGATGGCGTAAGCGGATTCATGGCCCTCACCGTTGAGGAGCTTGTAGATGCGGTACGCCGTGTTCCTTCCCTCTCGCGGCGGACCTGCCGGGCTGAATTCGAATCGCGCTTCACGGTCGAAGTGATGGTGGAAAACTACGAGCGGCTGTATTACCGGCTCGTCGATGAAAGCCGGAGGCGGGTTCGGAGCGATTGCCGCCCTTCTCGCGCAATAGTGCAAACGTTGGCGACAGGTGGAGGATCATGAAGTTGGCGGCCGGATCTTGAGATGGCGTGCCTCCGAGCAGCAGTCGGAGGCGATGATCAAGGTCGGCTCTGAATTCTATATCCGCGCCTCGTCGCTCACTTCACGCCGCGCCACCCGCGTCCTGGTAAACGGCGAGAGCTTCGCCGTCTTCGAAGTCGGGGGCGACATTCTCGAGGCGCCGAAGGAGACTCTTGGCTTTTTCCATCGCGACACTCGTTACGTCAGCCGCTTCGAGTTGAAGATTGCCGGAGAGACTCCTTATTATCTCAATTCTTACTCGAGCCGCGAGAACGCGCAGCTCCGGATCAACCTGAGCAATCCCGATCTCGGCGTTAGCGGCGACAGCATCGCGCTTCCGCGAAACTCCATTCAAATCGAACGCAACTGGGTCATTGCAGGAGCTGTGCTGTTCCACAAGGTAACCTTGCGAAATTATGCGCGCCTTACGGTCGAAATTCCGCTCGACTTTCTCTTCGGCGCCGATTTCGCAGACGTCTTCGAGGTCCGTGGCTTCAGGCGAACGAGCTACGGACGCCGCCTTGCCCCGCTGGTGACGCGCGACACCGTGACGTTCGTCTATCATGGGCTCGACGGCATGAAGAGGTTCACGCAGCTCGCGTTTCAGTCGGCGCCCGTCACGCTCGAGGCGGGCCGCGCCTCCTTTCTCGTGCGCCTCAAGCCGGACGAACAGAAGGAAGTTGAAGTCCGAATTCTTTGCGGATGCGAAGAGGCGAGCAGCAGCCAAACTCCCACACGGTTCGACGACGCGTTGATGCAGCGGCGCGCGGAGATCGAACGCTTGGATGCCGGGTGGGCCAGGATTAGCGCGAGTCACGAATCGCTCGACCTCCTGTTGCAACGTTCGATCGCGGATTTGACCTCGATGATGCGGTTCGCGCCGGAAGGCACATTTCTGATGGCCGGCATCCCTTGGTTTGCCACCTTGTTCGGCCGTGACAGCATGCTCACCGCGCTCTTCGCGCTGCCACTCAATCCGGCGCTGGCGGTCGGTACGCTCAAGACGCTCGCAAGCTTGCAAGGCTCGCAGAGTGACTCAGCGCGCGACGAGCAGCCGGGGAAGATCGTCCATGAAATCCGCGGCGGCGAACTGGCTGCGATCGGAGAAGTGCCCTTCGCGCGCTATTACGGGAGCGTCGACTCGACCCCGCTGTTTCTCTGGCTGCTGGGTCGTTACGTAGAGACGACCGGCGACCTCGAACTCGGCGAACGACTTTGGAGCAACGCCGAGCGCGCGCTTGATTGGATCGAGCGCTGGGGTGACCGCGACGGAGACTTATATGTTGAGTACTTTCGCGAGACTCCGCGAGGACTTGCCAACCAGGGATGGAAGGACTCGTTCGACGCGATTTCGCATGCGGACGGAACTCTCGCGCAGGCCCCGATCGCCCTTTGCGAAGTTCAAGGCTACGTGTACGCGGCCTACACCTGCATCGCGCCCGTTGCGCGACGGCTCGGCCGCGAAGAACTGGCGGCCAGGCTCGATGAGCGCGCCGCCTTACTCCGCTCGCGATTCTCGCATGATTTCTGGCTCGACCATGAGGGCACGGTCGCCCTCGCGCTCGACGCTGAAAAACGGCCGTGCCGCGTGATGTCTTCCAACGCGGGGCATTGCCTGACCACGGGTCTGCTCAATCGGGAACAGGCCGACGCACTCGCCGAGCGGCTGATGCGTGGAGATATGTTCACAGGATGGGGAGTCAGAACGCTGAGCTCGAAAGAGCGGCGCTACAACCCGATGAGTTACCACAACGGCTCGGTGTGGCCGCACGATAACGCTCTTATCGCGGCCGGCCTCGCTCGCTACAACCGGCGTCAGGACGCGGTTCGGATCCTTGACGGCCTGCTGCAAGCCGCCGGACAATTCAAAACCGGATCCCTGCCGGAACTATTTTGCGGCTTCCCCCGCGACGAGCGTTTGGGACCCGTCCCCTATCCGGTCGCGTGCCATCCCCAGGCGTGGTCGGCGGCCAGCATTTTCATGATCCTGCAGGCTATGCTTGGAATCGAAGTGATGGGCTTCGATCGCAAGCTCGTCATCGACTCACCGACGATGCCTGAGTGGTTGGACTGGCTCAGGATTGAAGGTCTGAAGGTGGGCGATGGCGAGGTTTCATTGATACTGCGACGGGTACCGGAGGGCACTTCGGTCAGCATCATCGAACGCCGTGGCAACGTGAGCATCGAAGTCCTCAAATAGCCCGGCAAACCTTTCCGCACTGAGTGCTATCCGAACGGGCGACGTCTGACCAGCGGACAGACTGAAAGATGCATAGAGAATAGATACGTGTTACGGTTTGCGCAGCTCACATTTCTTGCGGCGCTGGGCTTCAGTACGCTTGCGCTCGCCACAGGATCCTGCGCGCTCGCTGCAAGTGCGGATGGCATGTTTCTGCGGCGCTCGCCCGTTGTTTTGGCAATTCAAAATGCCGCGCCAGCCGTGGTCAATATCGCCGCCCAGCGAACGATTATGGTGCGCCCGTTCATCTTCGAAGATCCGATGTTTCAACAGTTCTTCGGGCAGTTTGTCGATCCGCGCGCTTTCCGCCCGCACGAGGAAAAAGAGACCTCCCTTGGCTCCGGCTTTATAGTCTCTTCCGACGGCCTCGTGCTCACCAACCGTCACGTCGTCCAGGGGCTGTCCACAATCAAAGTGCAGATGGAAGACGGACGCACCTACTCCGGACGGCTGGTCGCCCTGGCGCCCAAATCTGACCTGGCCTTGATCAAGATCAAACCGAACGGCGCGCTCCCGACGGCGATACTGGGCACTGCGGAAGACCTGATGATCGGTGAGACTGCGATCGCCATCGGAAATCCATTCGGGTTGTCCCACACCGTCACCGTTGGCGTCGTCAGCGCCCTGCATCGTTCGCTGTCGCAGGGAGACTATGCGAATTTGATCCAAACCGACGCGGCGATAAATCCCGGCAACTCAGGCGGCCCTCTGCTCAACATCCTGGGCACAGTGATCGGCGTGAACACGGCAATCTACGCGCAGGCCCAGGGTATTGGTTTCGCCATTCCGGTGGACGAAGCCAAAGAGCTTATTGAGGCGTACCGTTCACAGTAACGTCTAGGCACTGCTGAAGGATTGAATCAGCCGCGAAATAGCAGGCTGTCAGCGCAGCAGCATGCTGGCGCAATGAGGGAGAATCAGCTCACAGCTACCGTCACGTCCAACAACAGATTATCTATCCCGATGTCTCTTAGAGCCACTTCAAACGTCTCGCCGTCCCGGGTGCCGGGCGGAATCTCGAGCATCAAGTCGCGCTTGCCTTCAACAGATCCACGGCCGTAGCAGTTTGGGCAGATTCTCCACAATCCTCCGGTCCCGTCGCAGCGCGGGCAAACGAAGTACGAAGGCAGCTCGAACGGCACCCGACAGCCAAATCGCGCCTCTTCTTCGTTCAGCATCGCCTCCACGACGAGCCGGCGAAAGCGCCCGCCACTTTTCTGGCGATAACCGAAAAAATTGCGCCCGACGTAATCGAGCAGCTCTTCTACAGGCGGGCGCACCATCAGGACGTCGCCTGGAACCGTGACGGGCGCTTTCGCATGCAGCGGCTCCGCCGACAAGGGCCGGCGGCGAATCGAAATCTCGACATCGTAGGAGCGGCGCCGGTCCGGATCGCTCAGAATCTCGTAAGCCTCGTGGACCTCGCGAAAACGCTCCGGATCGGGATGCTCGCCTACGTCGGGGTGTACGTCGAAAACGATCCGGCGATACGCGCGCCTGATTTCGGCAGGCGCCGCCCCAGTTGAAACGCCGAGAACTCGATACAAATCTCGCCCGGGCATAATGACCTCAACGAGCGATTTTTCTGTTTCCTGTTCTTACACGCTTCGGACCTCAATTCGCCGCGGCTTGGCATGCTCCTTCTTGGGTAATACAAGTTCCAGCACGCCGTTTCGCAGTGTCGCCCTGATCTTTGATTCGTCTATGTCCTCGTTCAACGAGAACTCGCGGTAGTAATTGCCGACGTTGTACTCGGTGTACAGCGGCCGCAGCCCGGCATACATGTCGGTAGCTACCTGACCGACGATCGTCAGCACCCCATTCTTGAGCGTCACGTTGACGTCCTTCTCCTTGACGCCCGGCATGTCAGCCCAGAGCTTCAGCGAATCCTCGAATTCGTAGATGTTGACGTCCGGCACGTAGTAGCGCCCCGGGCGAGTCTGCTCCTGGGGTTTGGCCAGCTGCTGCTTTTCCTTGGTGGCGATTTCACGGGTCTCTTTCGCTGCCATAGCCTTTCACCTCCTGTCACGCCGTCTGCACGGTGATCTGTCGCGGCTTGGCGTGCTCGCTTCGTGGTACGCGAACGATCAGCAACCCGGCCTCGTACCGGGCCTCGGCGTTGGCGGGCTCATAGTCCTCGGGCAATTGAATCGATCGAGAGAACTTCCCTTCGTTCAGTTCGCGACGATGATAGCCCCAGCCGTCGCTGTTCGGCTCGAATACCCGCTCGCCGCTGATTGTCAGCGTATGCCCTACTCCACTGACCTCGAGCTTCGCTGCGTCCAGTCCCGGAGCTTCCGCAACGATCAGAGCGCCTTCCGGAGAATCGAAAATGTTGACCGGCGGGTAGGCGCCGAAACCCGACGGCCCCATCGCAAACGCCGGGTTTCGCATGAATCGCTCAAGCTCTTCCTGCAGGCTCAGTAGGGAGGTGAACGAATCCAGATCGGAATCAAATCTCAACAGCGCCATAGGCCAAGAACCTCCTTTTGTTGCGAGTTGAGAATCTTTCTCCGACGGCGCGGCGTGAGCGACTGGGACGTGATGAACCGCATTCCGCCGGCTGCTCTTTTCGATTTTCAGATAAGCATCATCCGTCCGGCTGCAAGAGGCGCTGCGAAAACCCGATACCGCACGTAAAGTCCCGAAAGTCTCAATAGAGAAAGCGCAGTGCTGTATGGGGGCGTCAGACCGGCGGACAGACCGTTGATGAAAGCCTTTGATCACTCAGTTTCACAGTTTTCAGCGCTAGTGCTGATATTCATACCGCCGCGAAGGCGATAGGTCGCTTCGCAGCGATCCCTCGACTTCGTCGTGGACTCGCTGCGCTCGGGATGACAGGAAAAGTATATTGTTCGTCCTCCTGAGCCGGCGAGCGGATGCGAGCCGCGCCGAAGGATCAACGCGGAGCGATTTGTTTGGAATCGTTTAAGTTGAATTGCGGGTCACCGCACCAGCATTGAAAAGGGATTACTCCGCCGGGGGCGGGTTGGCGGCGCCGCGATGACTAATCCAGTGTCGCCATCGTCTCGTGCACGTAGCACCAATCCCAGTTCTGGCCGGGCATGATCGAGCGCATCACCGGATGCTGCGTCTCCTTGAAATGACGCGTCGCATGCCTGCCCGGCGATGAATCGCAGCATCCGACATGACCGCAGCGGCATTCGCGGAGCGCGACCCACTTGGTGCCCTCGGCGAGGCATTCCTCGCATGCGCCCGGCGTCCTGGGCGGCGGAAAATCCTTCGCGGTCAGTCCCGAAAGATGCTCGCATTGCTTCGCGTCAGCCATGGGAGGCTCCTCTTTCGTTAATGCGTCATTCGCCGCGCTCGCGCACCACCAGGTAGTGCACGCTGAAATATTTGCGATCGTCGGTCCAGCTCCGCTCGATCGCGAAGCCGGCCGCTTCCGCCAGCTCGCGCAACTCGCGAAGGCTGTACTTGTACGAATACTCAGTGCAGATCGATTCGCCTTCGGCCAGCGTGACCTCGCGCCCGTCGACCGCGACGCGCTGCTCGACGCGGCTCACCAGGTGCATCTCGATCCGGCCCTCGCGCGGATTGTAGAGCGCATGATGCCAGAAATTCTCGGGTACGAAGCGCGTGCTCAGCTCGCGATTCATCCGGGTGAGCAGGTTGAGATTGAACGCCGCGGTGACGCCCTCGCGATCGTTGTAGGCATCCTCGAGCACCTGCGGATCTTTCTTCAAGTCGGCGCCGAGCAGCATCGCGCCGCCTGCGCCGACCAGCTTCGCGCTCTGTTCGAGCAGCACGCGTGCTTCGTCGGGCGTGAAGTTGCCGATGGTCGAGCCGGGGAAATAGACCACGCGCCGCGCGCCCGGATTTACCAGCTCGGGCAAGCGCAGCGGACGCGTGAAATCGGCGCAGAGCGGCCGCACTTCGAGCCGCGGATAATCGCGCGCCAGTGCGCGCGCCGATTCATTGAGCTGCTCGCGTGCGATCTCGACCGGGACATAGGCAGCCGGCTCGGCCAGATGATCGAGCAGGACGCGCGTTTTGACCCCCGCGCCGCTGCCGTACTCGACCACCAGGCATCGCGGACCGAGCAATCGCGCCATTTCGGCGACATGGCGGTTGAGAATCGCCAGCTCGGTGCGCGTCGGATAATACTCGGGCAGCTCGCAGATGCGATCGAACAGCCGTGAGCCCGCTTCATCATAAAGATATTTGCAGGGCAGTTGCTTGCGCGGCATCGAGAGTCCGCGGATCACGTCGCTCAGGAAGTCCTCGGTCGAGGGGGCGAGATCGTACATGATGGATCGCTCGGGAAGTTTCGGCGCGTCAGGTCAATCCGGATCGCGCGCCAGGCGGATGCCGCTGAACTGCCATCGCGCATCCGGCGGGAAGAAGTTGCGATAGGTCCGGCGCGCGTGACTGCGCGGCGTGGCGCACGATGCGCCGCGCAGGACCATCTGGTTGCACATGAACTTGCCGTTGTACTCGCCTAGCGCGCCGGGCGGCGGCCGGTAGCCCGGATAGGCGAGGTAGGGACTCGCGGTCCATTGCCACACGTCGCCGTAAAGTTGATGGAGCGGGCCGCGATCATCGGGCGCGGCGGCCGCTGCGGGATGGAAGCGGCCGGACTCGATGAAGTGCCCGGCAATCGCATTGCCGGCGGCTGCGGTCTCCCATTCCACTTCGGTCGGAAGGCGCGCGCCGGCCCATCGCGCGAACGCGTCGGCTTCGTAGTAGCTGACGTGGCAGACCGGCTCGGCGGGATTGAGCGGCCTGAGACCGGCCATCGTGAAGACGGACCATTTGGAGCCGTCGCGATGCCAGTAAAGCGGCGCATCCCATCCGCGCGCATTGCGCGCCGCCCATCCATCGGACAGCCACAACTCGGGGCGCGCATAGCCGCCATCGGCAATGAACGCTAGATACTCGGCGTTGGTGGCGAGGCGGCTCGCAATCGAAAAACGGGCGGCAAAGGCGCGATGGCGCGGCGCTTCATTGTCGAAGGCGAAATCGCGGCCCTCGTGGCCGATCCAGACCAGGGCTTCGGGGAAATCGAGCCAGCGCATCGGCGGCGGCGCGCCGGTGTCGGGGAGCGCGTCGCGATAGACCGGATGGAGCGGATTCGCGGACCATCCATGCTTGAGGTCCGTGATCATCAGCTCCTGATGCTGCTGTTCGTGATGGAGGCCGAGCAGAAGGATGGCTGCGGCGTCGTCGCCTGCGCGGGCCGCGATGAGCGAGTCTACACGCTCATCGATCGCGTGACGATACTGAAATATTTCAGTCACGGTCGGACGTGAGAGCAGGCCGCGCTGCGGCCGGGGCCATCGCGGACCCGCAGCATCGTAATAGGAATTGAAAAGAAAATTAAACAACGAATGGAACGGCCGATAGCCGGGGATCGAGCGAGCGAGGACAAAAGTCTCGAAGAACCAGGTCGTATGCGCCAGATGCCATTTGATCGGGCTCGCATCGGTCATCGACTGGATGACGAAATCATCAGGCGCGAGCGGCTCGCACAGACTCTCGGTAAAGCGGCGCACGCTTCGATAATGCTCCGCCAGAGTAATGTCTCTGACGGTGGAGGGGTTCGGGCGCATCGCAGGAGCGGTCATGACGCCCGATCGAGGGGTGACGTTGATGTCCATGAGAAACCCCACAACGCACCCTAACAAACCATCGCGCGCAATGCATCCAGAATCAGCGATGGCCAAAATCGTTCGCACCGCGCTATCGCTCGTCCAGCTCGCCGCGGGCGGCGCCATCACGCTTTGACACTGTGCCGCAGTTCGTATAGAGGCGAAATCAGGAACGAGCGATCGAAGCGGAAAACCGGCGAGGAGAATTCTGATGATCATCAGGCATGCCGATGAAATCCCGGTGGAAGAGCGCAAGACCAACGCCCGCGGCGGAAAATTCGTCTTCCAGCGCATCCTCGAAGGACCGTCCGGCAGGCCGGACAATTTCTATCTCCAGATCGCGCGAACGTTCAAGGATTTCGATTCGCCGCGCCATCGGCATAACTTCGATCAGATTCGCGTGCAGCTCGAGGGCAGCGTCGATTTCGCCAGCAACGGCAAGATGACGCCGGGGATGATCGGCTACTTTCCCGAAGGCACCCGCTACGGACCGCAAACTTCGAGTGACGATGCCTTGGTGCTGGTGCTGCAATTTGGAGGCGCCAGCGGCAACGGCTACATGTCGGAGGATCAATTCCAGTACGGCGTAAATCATCTCAAGGAGCACGGTGAGTTCCGCAACGGCGCTTATTTTCACGTCGGCCCCGACGGCAAGGTCGCGACCAAGGACGGCTACCAGGCGGTGTGGGAATTCGTGAATGGCCGCCCGATGGAGTACCCCGAGGAGCGCTATCACACTCCCATAATGATCTATCCGGATCATTTCCGATGGACGCCGGTTCCGGGTAGCCCGGGTGTGGCCTGCAAACGGCTGGGCACATTCACCGAGGCCGAGACGCGCGTCGCACTGTTCCGACTCGATGCCGGCGCAGCCCTCGATGCCGAGGAGAACAGCATCTACTTCGGGATGAAGGGTAGCGGCCGAATCGACAGCGGTTCGCGTTGGCGCAATCGCACCACCATCTATCTCCAGGCCGGCGAGCGCGCGAAGCTCACGGCCGACGAGCCGAGCGAGCTGTTTCAGATCGGGATGCCGAAGATTGAGCGCGCCGAAACCACGCGGTCGGCATCGACGGAAGCCTCAACCATCAGCGTCTGAATCAGACCATCCGTGAAGCGCGAGCGTGCTCTTCCCGGCTCGCAGCTCGCGCTTCATTGCGGTCTCATGCTTCACGCGATGAGCCGCAGCCGCGAGCACATCGGTGAGTCTATCCGGTGGAATAACAACCACGCCGTCGCGGTCTCCGACGATTAAATCGCCGGGCGCGATGCGCGTTGCTCCGATGCTGATCGGCTGTTTGAGCGTGCCTCCGCCGCGCTTGCCGGTCCCGCGTATACATCCGCCGCGCGCGAACACCGGAAACCGCGCAGCCGCGATCTCGCGCAGATCGCGCACGCATCCGTCGATTACGAGCCCGCCCAGCCGACGCGCACGCGCCGCCTGCGTCATCACGTCGCCCCAGTACCCGAACTCGAACTCGCCGCCCACTTCCACGATGACGATGTCACCTGGCTGCGCCGCATAAATCGCGCGATGGAGCATTAGATTGTCGCCGCCGGGCGAGCTGACCGGGACGGCGGGACCACAAAGCTTCATCCGCGGATCGATCGGTTTGATCGCGGAGGGTAACGCTGCGCTATAGTCGCGAAGGCTCTCGACGAGGGTTGCGGTCGAAAAGCGTGCAAGCTTCGTGAGCATCGACACGTTCGATGAAGAGCTTCCGCGCTGGTCGGCTCTCGTTTTTTTATTTGGCATGGCTAATGGCGCCTCGGGCGCGAACCGATGATAGTAACGCCCGGTCCGCGCCGCCACTCACACAGAGGAAGAATCAACATGAGCGAGAATCTGAAAGTCGCGATCGTCACGGGCGCAGGCACCGGAATTGGCAGGGGCGTCGCGCTCGCGTTGCTTGAAGCAGGCTATGCAGTAACGTTCACCGGACGGCGGCGGGAGCCGCTCGAGGCCGCGGTCCACGCGGCAGGTGACCGCGCGGCGCGCGCGCTGGTCGTGCCCGCCGATGTCGGCGATCCCGCGGCTGTGAAAAACGTCTTCGAGAAGACCCGCCAGATCTTCGGCCGGCTCGATCTACTCTTCAATAACGCCGGACTCAGCGCGCCGGCAGTTCCGCTCGAAGATTTGACGTACGAGCAATGGCGCACAGTGGTCGATACGAATCTGACCGGCGCGTTCCTCTGTACGCAGGAAGCCTTCAGAATCATGAAGGACCAGACTCCGCGGGGCGGCAGGATCATAAATAACGGCTCGGTCTCGGCGTACAGTCCGCGGCCGTTCTCGGCACCTTACACCTCGACCAAGCACGGAATCACGGGGCTCACCAAATCGACCTCGCTCGACGGCCGGCAGTACGACATCGCGTGTGGTCAGATCGATATCGGCAATGCCGACACCGAGATGACTGCGCGGATGGCCAAAGGCATCCTGCAACCGAACGGCACCATCGCGATCGAGCCGCGCATGGCCACCGCTGATGTTGTGCGCGCCGTCCTCTACATGGCGAGCCTGCCGCTCGACGCCAACGTGCAGTTCATGACCGTGATGGCGACGAAGATGCCGCTGATTGGGCGCGGCTAGTTCTTCAGATCCGCCAGGTGCATTAACCGGCGCAGCTCCTGCACATAGCTGCGATTCGAATAGCGGAAAATATCGAGCTTCGAGGCGAGCGCGATCAAGCGATCCGCATCGGCTGACTCGATCGCGACCGTATGGCGCCGGGCATCGCCGAGGCTGGTGCCGGTCACTGCGGTGAACTCCGCGATGCAATCGTCGAGCTGGAAAACCTCGCGCTGCTTCAAGATCGCCGCCAGGACAATTAACCCGGCGGCCGCCAACTCGCCGATGCATTCACCTTCCGAGTAGCTGGACCTGGCCGGAGTCAGGGATCCTGCGCCGAGACAGTCGAGACAAGCAGCGAACATGTGAGCATCAACGGGGAACGACGCCTTCAGAGTCGGCGTCCATTGCTGGAGTCCGCGGGTCTCGAGAAGCAGGCGTTTGACATCGAGCAAACCCGAACGGATCTTCGCGTTGCATCGCTCAGTCTTCGTGGGAACCAGGTAAAGCTCGGCACTTTCGACGGAACGGTTGCGTGCGCCAAGCCGGGCGAGTCGGTCCTTCACGGTCGCGAGATCATCATCCCAGATGCGAAACTCGTAGCGTGGCGGCGAGCTGGGCATGCACTTAACAACTGGACCGGTATTTTCCAGCATGCATCCGATCGCGAAACAATGACAGCCGAACCGGGAAGGAATTGTTTGGCGAACTCTTGCCCAGCCCCGTGTCTGTCGATACCCTGCACCTGTTTTGCGACGCACAATTTCGATCTGCTGCCTGCTAACGGCGCTCGGCTTTTCGCTCGCGATGGTTATCGATGCGACAGCGGCCTCGAATCCGGAGCGCATGAACATCGATGTCGAGTGCCGATGTAACGATTCGGTCGGTCAGAATTTCTGCGCGGATTTCAAAAAGAAAGTCGCCGAGTCGGCGGCCTACAAGCTGGTCGATAACACGGGCGGATTCGGAATCGGCGTCCATCTGACCTGCGTCGACATGTGGAAGGGAATCGTCGAACACCTGACCGGCCATATGTCCGCGGTGTCGGTCGCGTTCACGGTTTACTCGGAATCGCTGCCGGGAGAGATGCTGGAGGACAATTCCGTGCTGCGTGTCGGGACCGACAATGTCAGCGAGGCATCGCGCGAGATGATCAGCGCGCTCGGCCAACTCGTGACCGCAAACGCCAGCCTTTTCGATCGTCTGCGCGCCGCCAACGAAAAGCAGCCGTCCTCTGGCGAAACATCAGGTGCATCGGTCGGCGGTCCGGAAACTTCAGGGCCGTCTCCGGAATCATCGCCGGCTGAATCTTCGCCGGTGCCCTGACCCAGGTCAAAGTCCGTACTTGGCGATTTTGGCGTAGAGCTTTTTGCGCGAGATGCGGAGCAGGCGTGCGGCGGCGACCTTGTTGCCGCCGGTGCTTGCCAGCGCGCGGCGAATCAGGTCGC
>JAJPIG010000010.1 GCA_021324855.1 Pseudomonadota bacterium
TGACGCTCCATCTCGCGCCGGTTCATCAGGCCCGTCACCGGATCGGTGACCTCGGCTTCTTTCAATCTCTGCTCGACGCCGCTCAGTTCGTTTTGCATCCGGGTGACCAGCGATTGCGTCTCGTGCGCCATGCTTTCGACGCAGCTCATCAGCCCGGCGACCTGTAGAGCCACGATATCCTTGAGCGCGTCGGTTTCGGCAGGGTAGGCGGTCGTTTCCATCTGTCCGGCGAACTGCCGGAGCCGCGCGCCGTAAAAGTCCTGCCGCTGCGCCAAAGACCGGACGATCTCTTCGAGCGACGAAATCGCGGTCTTTAACTCGTGCCGGTGCCGCGCGACGTAGCCGCTTGCTTTCGCAGCGTATTCCTTCAGCTCCGCCTCGACCGCCCGCGTGCCTTCTTCGAGCGCTTCCGGCGCCGAATCGAACGCCAGCCGCGACCGCAGCCGCGTCAGCCGGTGGCGATAGAGGCCGCCAATCTCCGGGCACGCGTCGCCCACGCAATTCGCCATGGCGAGCAGCGAGGAAAGGTAGCAGTCCACCGTCGTGTGAAGCGCATTCAAGGTTTCGTCGCTCATCGACCCTCCAGGCGTCAGAGGGGATATCGGCGTTTTTGCTCAACAAAAGATGAGGAAAATGCCTTAGACCTTACTGTAAGGCCCGGAACTCTTCGCCGATCCGCCGGAATCCTTCGCGCAGGTATGCTTCGCGCCCGCCGAGCCAGATGCGCACGAATCCTTCCACCCCGAGCTGCTTTCCGGGAACGATCAGCGTGCTCTGCCGAGTGCGGATGCGTTCGCATAATTCCACCGACGGGATGTCGGAGTGATACTTTACCAGCGCGATCGCCCCGGCCTGAGGCTCGCGCCATTCGAGGAATCCGCCGAAGCTGCCGATCCATTCGCGCGCGATCCCCAGGTTGTGATTCAACACCTCGCGCGTTCGGGCATAGCACTTCTGGCGGTTTTCGGGCTGCACCGCGATCTTCGCGATCTGGTCGGAAAGCTTGTTCGGCCCGATGGTCAGGTAGTCGTGCTGTGCCCAGCACTCGGCGATTAGCTCTTTGGGTCCCACGATCCAGCCGATCCGCACGCCGGGAATCCCCCAGGCCTTTGACAGTCCGCTGGTGACGATCACGCGATCGCTCATGCCCCAGAAACTCTTCGTGCGATCCCCGGCGACCTCAGCACCCTGATAAACCTCGTCGGCGATCAGATAAGTGCCCGTTTTTTCGCACCGGTCGACGATCCGTTTCATCGCGTTATCTGAAAGAACCGAACCCGTCGGATTATTCGGATTCGACACGTACAGCAGGCGCGTCTTTTCCGTGACCGCGCGATCGAAGTCGTCCCAATCCGGTTCCCAGCAATGTTCGAGCCGCAGGCGAAACGTCCGCGTATCCGCGCCGAGGCTTCGCGGAACGCCCCAGAGCTGCATGTAATTGGGAGTTTCCAGCGCGAAGCCGTCGCCCGCGCGAATCTGGCTCAACGCCACCAGGTAATTCGCCTCGGACGTCCCATTGGTGACCTCAATATGGTCCACCGTCGCGCCGGGATAAATCTGCGTCAGCGCCTCGCGCAGTTCGAGCGTTCCATTCGACTGGCTATACCCCAGCGGCACGTCCAGGAATTTCTCCAGGTCGAAGCCCATCGCCATCAACTCCCGCAAGGAGAGCGGCCGGACTCCGCTTTCACTCAGATCATATTCGACGATGTTCTCCCACGTCGACTGCATCCGCTCCATCTCAAACGTTTCGATTCTCATTTCGCCTCCGCAATCCACTCCGCAATAAACAAATCTTCCGCGCCCAAACCCGTAAAATCCGCGACCGAGTTCACGCACTCTCGATGATTCAGCAAAAACGTCCCGATCTCGACCGCGCGCCCGAACACGTCCGCGGCGTGCTGCAATTCGCCGAGCTTTTCGCACTGCACGAGCGAATCCGCCAGTACCAGGTCCGCGCTGCGCAAAATTTCTGGATCGAGCTCCTGCTTGCCCGGCGAATCCGCCCCGACCGCAGAAATGTGGGTGCCTTCTTCGATATCCGACGCTCTCAGCAGCGGCTCCCTCGACGCTGTGCAGGTCACGATGAGCCGCGCCGCCGCCGCGACGGCTGAAGGAGACGACACGACCGCCACATCCGGCACATATGTCCGCATTTCCTCCGCGCAAGCCTGCGCATGTTCCGGATTGCGCCCCCAGAGGTAGATCCGCTTCAAGGGCAGGATCTGCGCATGAAACCGCGCCGTCAGCCGCGCCTGAATCCCGGTGCCTAAAATCCCGATGGTCTGATCGCGACGCCCCAAGGCTTGTGCGACCATCGCCGACACCGCCGCCGTCCGCACGTCGGTCAGATGCCCTTCGTCCGCCAAATAGTAAAGCGGCTCGCCCGTTTCCGCCGACGCGAGTAGCATCATGCCGTTGCCTTTGCCGTGAAACGTGGTTGCGAGCTTCAACGCGAAATATTTCCCGCCGCGCCGGTAGCCGGACTTCATGTGCGCCTCTCCGGCATTCGGATACAGATGCATCGGCATGGGCGTGTCGCACTCGCCGCGCGAATGGGCGATCAGCGCCTCACGCATCTTTTCGATCACGCGCCCGTCGTCGATGCGGCTTCGAATCTCCGCGAGCGTCAACACCCGCATAGGATCTTCTTCACGGATTCCGTGCTCACGTTGCGCCCGCTGACGACCACCACCGTCGGCTCGTGGACAGCGCCTGTTTTTCCGCTGATACACGCTGCGATCGTGACCGCGGCCGTCGGCTCGATCAGGTACTGATGATGCGCCAGCATCCATCGCACGGCTTCGAAGATCTCCGCCTCGGTCACCAGCGCCACGCGGCTGATCAGCGGCGCGAGCACTCCGAATGTCATCGCCCCGATGCCGCCTTCGACTCCGCCCGCCATCGTCTCCACGGCCGGAAGTTTCGTCACGGCCGAGCCGGAATCGAGCGACATGCGCAGCGCGGGCGAAAGAGCATGCTGGCAGCCGATGATCGTGGCGGGACGCGTTGCGTACGCAAGTCCGGCGGCAATGCCGCCGCCGCCCACCGGCACGACAAACGTTCGCGCGGAAGGAGCCGCCTCCATGATCTCCAGCGCGACCGTCCCGCCATTGGCCGCCATCACCGCGTAATCGTCGAAGGGGGAAAGAAACACACGCGCCTGATCCGCGGCGAGACTGCGCGCCCAGTCTTCCGTTTCGTCATACCCGTCGAAATCCGAAACGCGAACGTCGGCCCCAAACGCCACCATTCCGTCGTACTTCGCCCGATCCACCGTGCGTGGGACGCAGATCGTCGCCCGGACACCTGCCTGCCGCGCCGCGTATGCGACTGCTTTGCCATGATTCCCCGCCGAGCATGTCACGACACCTTGCCGTCGCTCTTCGCCGGTCAACTGCGCGATCCGGAACAGCGCCCCGCGGATCTTGAAAGATCCCGTCAGCTGCATCGATTCGAGCTTGAGCCACACCGGCACGCCCATCAATTGCGACAGGCCCGGCGAAATCTCGAGCGGCGTGTTCCGAACGCGCCCCTGAAGAAATGCCGCCGCCTCGGGAATCAGATGCGAGAGGCTATCCGCAGTAGTCAATCGCCGCCTCCGCCAGAATGTGCGCGGTTTTTTCCACCGATTCCAGATCCACCCACTCCACCGCCGCATGCGCCCCGGCGCCCGCAGGGCCGAACACGACGGTTTCGATGCCCGCCGCCGACAACAACGCGGCGTCCATCCAGGGCGTGTCGCCGATGTACTCCGGCGCATGGCCCAGCACCTTGCCGGTCGCGCGATCCAGCGATCTCACGATCGCCGCGTTCCGCGAAACTTCGAACGGGTCGCGCACGAAATACGGCCGCACGGTCGCTTTGAAACTCAGGTCCGCCGAAAGCCGGTCGACGATCGCCTGCAGTTCGGAAACGACCTGAGCTTCGGTTTCGCCCGGAATCGTCCGCCGTTCGATCTGCAGTTTGCAGGATGCCGCGTACGTGCTCAGCCCCTCGCCGCCGGCCAGTATCGCCGCGTGCAGCGACGGCGGACCGACCAGCGCATGTGGCGTTCGCGCGCGCAGATCTTTTTCCAGATGGTCGAGTTCCGCCAGAAACCGTCCCATGCGCATGTTTGCGTCGACGCCCTGCTCGAACCGGCTGCCGTGCGCCGCGCGGCCCGTAGTCTCCACCTCGATCCAGAGATAGCCTTTATGCGCCAGGCAGATCCTCAACGCCGTGGGTTCCGTCACGATCGCTGCATCGGTCCTGACGTGCTTGATCACGTCCATGGTCCCGAGGCTGCCGTATTCCTCATCCGCCACGGCCGCGATGACGACATCGCCCCGCAATGGAGCCTTCGCGTCGGCCAGCGCTTTCACCGCCGCGATCTGCGCCGCCAGCGACCCTTTCATGTCGTACGCACCGCGCCCGTACAGTTTGCCGTCGCGGATCGCGCCTGAAAACGGCTCCTCCATGCCCTCGACGCCGACCGTATCGTGATGCGCGTTCAACATCAGGCTCTTCCCGCCGCCCGAGCCTTTAAGAGTCCCCAGCACGCTGATCCTGCCCGGTTCCGGCTCGAGTTCCCGAACCGTGAGCCCGATCTTCTCCAATACCTGCGAGACGTAACGCGCGATCTCGCGCTCCCCTCCGCCGCCCGCGGCAAGCGTCGGATTGACGGAGTTGATCCGGACCAGATCACCCAGCGTCTGAAACAGAAAGTCCCGATCGATCTTCATTTGGCGTGTTGATAAACCACTTTTCCGCCGACGATCGTGTACTCCACCGTAGTCTTGAGGATGGCATCTTCGGGGACCGTCAGAATGTCCTGCGACAGGACGGTTATATCGCCGAGCATGCCGGTTTTCAGGCGCCCTTTGAGATTTTCCTCAAACGCGGCGTACGCGTTTTCGACCGTGTACGATTGCAGCTCTTCCATGCGCGACTTCTTCTGTTCCGCATAGAAAGGCTGGCCGTTCTTCATCTTTCGCGTGACGCCCGCGTAGAAATTGGCGATCGGATTCACTTCCTCCACAGGCGCGTCGGTGCCTTCGGAGACGTGCGCGCCGCTTTTCATGAGGCTTTGCCACACGTATGCGCCTTCTCGCGCGCGCTGCTCGCCGAGCCGCGGCAGGACCATGGGACCGTCGGAGGTCGCATGAATGCTTTGCATCGACGCGATCACGCCGAGTTTCGCGAACCGCGGAATATCGGCCGGGTCGATGTGCTGCGCGTGCTCGACGCGCCAGCGCAGATCTTTCTTTTCCGGATGCGCCTTGAACTCGCGCTCGTAAAGATCGAGCACTTCACGATTGCCGCGATCGCCGATCGCGTGAATGCAGAGCTGATAATCGTTGGCCATCGCCAGTTCGGCCGTTTTGGCGATGTCGGCCAGATCTTCCGTTGCCGCTCCGCTGGTCGTCGGTAGATCGGAGTAGGGCTTCAGCAGCAGCGCGCCGCGTGTGCCCAGCGCACCGTCGATCTGCCGCTTGATCGCGCGAACGGTCAGATGGTTGTCGCCGAATCCGATCATGCGCAGCCGCGGGGCGTCCTTGGCGACCGCATCGGTCGATTCGCGCAGCATCACGTAAAGCCGCAGCGGCAAGGTTCCGGCTGCTGCGCGCGCTTTCAGCCGCTCGATCGTTTCGGCCGGCGAACCCGCATCGTGGAACGTCGTAATGCCATTCTGAATCGCTTCCTGCGCCGCGAGATCGATTTCGCGCTGCGCCGTCGCCTCACGATCCGCTGCGCTGCGGCGGGCGAGTTCGCGGTTCATCGCTTCGCGGATCAGACCCTGGGCCCGCTCGTTCATCATTCCGGTCGGGTTGCCGGAGGCATCCTTCATGATTTCGCCGCCCGGAGGGTTCGGAGTGTCTTTCGTGATTCCCGCCGCTTTCATCGCCGCCATGTTGACGAACGCGCCGTGGCCGCTGGCGTGAGTCAGCATCACGGGATTGTTCGGCGCGGCCTTGGAGAGCGCGTCATGAACGGGGAATCCGTTGACGTCGGGGACCGGTTTCGAGTCCCACTTTTCCTGATGCCAGCCGCGGCCGATGATCCACTCGCCCGGCTTCGCTTCCTTCGCCGCCGCCGCGACCATCGCGACGATCTGATTCCAGTTCTTCGCGTCGCGCAGATTGAGATTCATCTTCATCTGCCCGACGCCGGTGAAATGGCCGTGCCCTTCGATCAGTCCCGGAATCGCGAGGCTGCCTTGAAGATCGATCACCTTCGTCGAGGGCTGAATCTGCGCCGCGATTTGGGCATTCGAGCCCACCGCGACGATTTTTCCGGCCGTAATGGCGATCGCCTGGGCCTGAGGGTTCGCGGGGTCGAGCGTGACGATTTTTCCGTTCCGCAGAACGAGATCCGCGGCCGGCGACAATGCGGCCAGCGCGAAGAGTAGAAAGCGGGTCATGTATTTTCTACATGATATCGCCACACTGCGGGCTGTTAGGACGGGCATATTCCATTTCAAGAGCGGCAGCCCCCGCGTTCCCACGCGGGGCTTTCACCCGCCTCCGGAGCCGCGCCCGTCAGGGCGGGGTCAATTTTCGTCCAGGGCTTGCCCGAGCCGGCGAAGCCCCTCTTCGAGCGGCTCCGCATCGCCACCGATTCCGATCCGGAAGTGATCCGGCATCTCGAAGTAACTGCCCGGCACCACGGTCGTGTCATATTTGGAACGCAGCAGCTCGCAGAGCCGGTCGACATTGCCGCGAAGCAGCTTGGGAAAACAAGTCGTGCCGAAAGGCGTTCGCGGAGCATCGAGGTCCGCACGGCTGTCGAGAAAGCGGTGC
The DNA here is from genome assembly GCA_021324855.1 of Pseudomonadota bacterium. GTDB lineage: Bacteria > Desulfobacterota > Binatia > Binatales > Binataceae > JAJPIG01. Next base: position 6,783 of record JAJPIG010000010.1, read on the forward strand.
AGCAGGAAACGATTCCGGTCGAGACGCGCGCGCACGCTGGCAAGAATCCGCGGCAGCTCGCCGAGGGCGATCACGCTGGCAAGTTCCGCCATATGGGCCGGAATGCTGGCGAACAGATCGTTCAAGCGCCACATCGCTTCGGCGAGCTTCGGCTCGGCCACGATCCAGCCGCAGCGCAGCCCGCTGAGGCCATAGACTTTCGTCAAACTCGAGGTGACGATGAACCGATCGCCGAGCAGCGCCGCCGATTTGGGTGCCTGCTCGAACGCTGCGTCGAGGTACACTTCGTCGACCAGCACGCGCGGCCCGATTTCGCCGACGGCACGGATGGTCGCTTCATCCGCAAGCGCGCTCGACGGATTGTGCAGATTTGCAACGACAATTAATTTTGTTTTCGGCGTGACTGCTTTCCGGACGGTGTCAGGATCCAGCGCGAAACCCGTCTCGTGAACACGCGGGAAACGGTGGATCGTCGCGCCGATTTGGTTCAGTGCGGCGAGCAGCAATTCGTAGGTCGGCTGTTCGACCAGAACTTCGTCCCCGGGTTTCAGCAGCGTCGCGAAGGCCAGATAGTTCGCCATCGACGTTCCCGCGGCCGCGACAATCCGGTCCGGGGTCACGCCTGCGTGCTGTGCGAGCGCGCGTTGGAGCGGTTCGTAGCCGTAAAAACTCGGGCCGCTGATTTCCAGATCCTCGATACGAATCGGCAGATCGCGCAGCTTCCAGTGCGCGACGCCGCTGGTAGCCAGATTGTAAGTGGCGTGAGAGCGTAGCTTCGCCCATGGCATGTAAATGGAACTCAACGTTTCCTCCAGAAAAAGTAGACCGGCACCCCAGTCGCGAGAATCGCCAGGCCGATGGCGCTGTTCGCCGGATATTTGTAAATCGTGCTGGCGACGACCAGAAAGCACGACGCAATGAATGCAAGCGTCGTGAGCGGATGCCCGGGTGCGCGGAATCCGCTCGATTCCGGCGTTCGGGCGCGGAACACCAGTAATGAGATTCCGGTCACGCCGAACAAAATGAAATCGACCGACGTGACGTAGTTCAGGATCTGCTCATAGCGTCCCGATAACGTAATGATCGCCGCGACGACGCCTTGCAGCGCGATCGCGACCACCGGCGCGGCGGTGCGGGGATGAATCCAGGCGACGCTCCTGAAGAACACGCCGTCTTCCGCCATTGCGAAGTAGACGCGCGGCGCGGTCAACATTCCCTGACTGAGAAAGCCGAGCGTCGAGATGGCGATGCCTGCGGCGATGAATGCCTTGCCGCGTTCACCGAATGCCAGGCGCATCACTTCGGAAGCCGGCGTCTTGGTCTGTGTCAGCAGATCAACGCCGAGCACATGAACGTAAACATAGTTCACCAGCATATAAAGCGCGATGACGCCGAGCACGCCGATCAGCAAGCCGCGCGGCAAATTCTTGCGCGGCTCGCGCACTTCGCCGGCGATGAAGCACGATGTTTGCCAGCCGCCATACGCGAACATCACAGGCACCAGCGCCGCGCCAAACGCCGCGAGCGTGCGCCAATCCGCGCCCGGCGCGAAGTAACCGGCTGCCGGTCGCCAGTCGTCCGTGTAAGCGATCTCTGTCGGCAACGCTGATGGTTTGGCGACGAACAGGCCGCAGGCGATGAGTGCCACGATGGCGACGATCTTCAAGACCATCAGCACACTCTGCACGGTGCTGCCGGCGCGCACGCCGAGGCAGTTGATCGCCGTCAATGTCGCCAGCACGATGATGGCGATGACGGCGCTCGTCCAGTCGCCGTCGGCCAGATTCGTGAGCTGCGCGAAGTACCGGGCGAAGGTCACGGCGACCGCCGCCATGCCGCCTGTCTGTATGACCAGCAGCAGCGTCCAGCCATACAGGAAGGCCGGCAGCGGGTGAA
>JAJPIG010000016.1 GCA_021324855.1 Pseudomonadota bacterium
AGCGGATCGATGCGCGAGATTTCGGTCGCGAAGGCGGGGTTGAAGATATAGCCGTAGGAAAGACGCTCCGCCTCGGCGACGGCGCGGACGACCTCGGGGTCGGCGGAAAAGTCGAGATTTGGAGTTACGTCAGTTTGCGATTGGCGGCCATCGGCTCGACTTGAACTGGGTTCAGTCGGCTGGCGCAGCAGCGCATCCAACCCGTGTTCCTCGGCTGCAAGAATCCGCTGCCAGGCGAGCGGCGACGGACGCGATTGACCGTTTTCCCAACGGTTGACCGAGGCGAAGGAGACGCCCATCAATTCCGCAAACTGGACCTGGGTCAAGCCCAGCTTGCCCCGCAGCCGCCGGATGCGCTGACCTGCGTCTCTCTGTAACCCCGATTGGGCGCCTGACGCCATCAAGAGCGCTTATATCATAAATAAGCAGCTTGAACCAAACGAAGAGTCAACGTCTCACGTCTGTATCAATTGTGCTTCTATCGCAAATGCGATCCGCGGCGTATTTTTGCGCGGTCTTGAAAACCTCGGCAACCTTAACGCTGGATCCTCGATTTTACAGTGATTCGAGAAGAGGATCGCGGTATGATCGTTCGGCTCGGGGGGCCGCAAATGCCCGGAAGGCTCAAAGAGAGCAAGAGACCTCGGAGCTGCCAAAGGGATGAAGCACCATCTCGCATAAGCACCGGCTTCATAGATCACGCCGCCTTGGGCGCCTTGCCGCCATACGCGCAGAGCAGCGCCACCCTTTTTCGGAAGATTCGCCGCATTTGATCCGGGAAGGTCGCGAGGAACGCTAGCGGCAGCTCTGAAAGGATCATCAGATGATCCCTTGATTTGAAGGGGCGCCGCCCGTGGCTGGTTAGCGACAATTGTTTGTAACGAAAATAGTCGGGGCGTTATTATCGATAGCCCGGACTTTCCGATAATAAGCGGGAGTAGCGAGCTTGGTTCGTCGTTAAGACAAAGAGCTTCGGAATCCAGAACAGTTCCTGCATCGAGCCAGCCACACAATCCAAAGCCACCGACAACCCAATGTAAGCCCTTCGACCAACGCGCGCTTGGTGCCTATGAGGTGCCGTAGCCGCATGCCATTCTCATCGGTCAAAGCCTCCAACAAAAGCCAAAAATCCCCAACAAAAATCAAGAAATTCCGCGATTCATTTTTGGGGCTTGTTGGGCCTTTTCGTGAAGGCTATTCGGACAGTTTTCGGACAATTCTCGCGAGTAAATCGACCCGAGGAAATCGGGTTGCGGGAGTTGTCCTATGGCCGCGAATCCGTACTTCGAAGCGCGACGGGAATGAGATGAACGCTACGCCGATCTGGGACTGGGCAAACGCAACTGGCAGATCGCGGCGGGCGGGCTGCTCGCGGTCGCGCTGATTCTCGCGATCGGCATAGTCTGGCTCGCGACGCGAAGCCGCTACATCCCGTACGTGGTCGAGGTCGACAAGCTCGGCTACGCGCTCACCGTTCCGCAGCCACTCACGCCAACGTCGGTCCCCGACGTAACTGACCGGATCGCACGCTACGAGGTCGCCGCCTTTATCCGCAACGCGCGCGGTCAGCAGCGACGCGCAGGTCGAGCAGGAGATGTTCAACGCGCTGGTCGCGCATGCGCGCGGCGCGGCGGACAGGTTCCTCGACGAGTACTACCACTCGGACGGCTTCGCCCATAACCCGTTCAAGCGCGCGCAGAGGGAAACGGTCACGGTCCAGATCGATTCGATCCTGAAGCTCTCGGCCGAGAGCTACCAGGTGCGCTGGACCGAGACGAAGCGCGATCTGAACGGCGCGGCACTGGGCGCGCCGGCGCACTGGGAAGCGGTTCTTAAGACCGAAATCGTCCCGCCCAACTCCGACGACGCGATCGTGAGCAATCCGCTCGGCTTCTACGTGACCCAGATCAGCTGGACCAGGCAGCAGGGCTGAAGGGGAGGAAGCGCGATGAAGGGAATCAAGTCGGCATTCGCGATTGGCATTGCGGTTTCGCTGACGGCGTGCGCGGCGCAGCAGCAACCGGCTCCGCCGCCGCTTCGGATCGTAACCGAGGCCGCGCCGAAAGCGGCGGCGACGCCGGCGCCGCCGACCGGCGCCGAGCTTCTGGCCGCGCAGCCGCTCGGCGGAGGAGCGGATACTGCGGGCAGAGCTGGTGCAGGAAATCGTGGCGCGGAAGGAACGCGGCGAGGGCATCAAACGGATTGCGCGCGAACTCACGTCGATCGCAAGACGGTCAGGGCTGGGCGGGTGGCGACCGCGGCGACCGCGGCGACGAGCTCGCCAACTGGATCGCTTCGCTGCGTTTATCGAGCGGCGCGCACCGGAAGTCGGCTTCAACGGTGTCGTGCTGCACCGCGAGTTGAAGGCGCTGGGCTTCACCGGCGGCTTGATGCAGGTGCAGCGTTTCGTGCGGCCCCGCCGCGAGCAGCGCAGATGGTCGGAGCCAGCCACGGTGCGCTACGAGACCGGGCCGGACGAGCAGGCCCAGGTCGATTACGGCCAGTTGCAGGTGTGGATTGGCGAGCAGCGCGAGACGCTGGACTTGCGTCGCTTCGGCTCCGGTCGAGATGAAAGAGCGGACGGCGCTTCGCCGCCGCGCGCTCCGTTCCTCGAGCGAAAAATTCACAGACTCAAAGCAGGGCCGGCAGGCGGCGCGGAGTTACACAAACTCCGCGAACACCGCGTCGGCAAGCTCGAGTCCGCGATCGCTGAGCCGGATTCGATCCGCGCTGCGAATCAGCAGCCCGCTTTCGAGCAGGGGCGCCGCGCGCGCGCCAAAGACAGAATCGAAGTCGCGGCCGAACCGCCGCTCGAAGTCCGCGCTTGCGAAGCCTTCGCGCAATCTCAGATTCAGGAACACGAACTCGCCCGCCGCGGTCTTTTCGTCGATCGTTTCCGCGCCGGCTTCGGCCACGCCGCGACTCAGGGCACGCTCGATGTAACGGCTTGGCGCGCGCTCGTTCCACCATCGCCGGCCGCCGGCCCCATTGCGCGCGTAGCTGTGCGCCCCGGCGCCGATCCCGAGATAGCTCTCGGCGCGCCAGTAGGTGAGATTGTGGCGCGCTTCATGGCCGGGCGGCGCGTAGTTCGAAATCTCGTACATCGGAAAGCCCCGGCGCGGAAGCTCCTCGCGCACCGCCGCATACATCGCGGCCTGATCGTCGGACGAGAGCTGGCGGATCTTCCCCCCCTTCAGATCGGCAAAAAACGCGGTGCCTTCCTCGAAGGTCAGGTTGTAGGCCGAGATATGGTCGGGTTCGAGTTCGGCCGCCGCTTCGATATCCGACCTGACCTCCTCGAGGCTTTGCCCGGGCACGGCGAAGATCAGATCGAGATTCAGCCGCTCGAAGCCGGCGCGATGCGCGGCGCGGGCCGCCGCCCGCGTCTGGTCGGCGCTGTGAATCCGGCCGAGAAGCTTAAGCGTCGCGTTATTGAACGACTGCGCGCCGAAGCTGATTCGGTTGACGCCGGCCGCGCGCAAGCCCGCAAGCTTCGCATCGTCGATCGTTCCCGGATTCGCCTCCAGCGTGATTTCCGCATCGTCCTCGATTCCGAACCGATGCGCCGCGGCGTCGATCACGCGGCCGATCGATTCGGGACGAAAGAGCGAGGGCGTGCCGCCGCCGAAGAAGATCGTCGCGACCGGCTGGTTCTTCCACGGTCCCGATTCGGCGCGGCTTGAAAGCTCGGCGATCAGCGCATCGACATAGCGATCCTCCGGCCACGAACTCGCTGCGTAGGAATTGAAGTCGCAGTACGGGCACTTCGCGTGACAATACGGAATATGCGCGTACAGCGAAAAGCCCATCGTCAGCGCCCGCGGAAGCTCGGCTTGCGTTTTTCGAGGAAGGCGCGGACGCCTTCGGCGAAGTCCTCGCTCGTCGAGACCATCGCAACCATCTCGCGCAGGTAGGTGAGCGCCCCGACGTAGTCCATCGCGGCCGATTCATAGATCGCCCGCTTCCCCATCCCGAGCACGAGCGGACTGTACGCGGCGAGCTGATTCGCCAGCCGCGCGACTTCGGCATCGAGATCGTCGATCGAGACGACGCGCGTCACCAGCCCAAGCTCGCGGGCGCGGCGCGCATCGATTCGGTCGCCGGTGAGCGCCAGCTCGATCGCTGAGCGCGGTCCGCAGAGCCGCAGAATCGGCGCCATAACAACCATCGGAAAGAGCCCCAGCGTGATTTCGGGCAGACCGAAAATCGCGTTTTCGGCGGCGATCACGAAATCGCATCCGACCGCGAGCCCCATCCCGCCCGCCAGCGCAAAGCCAGCGACGCGCGCGATGACCGGCTGCGGCATCCGATGGATCGTCTCGAGCAGGTCGGCGACCGCGCCGAAATAGCGGCGGCGCGCCGGCAGATCGGCGATCGCCGCGATCTCCTTGAGATCGGCTCCCGCCGAGAACGCGGCATTGCCCGCGCCGCGCAGCACGACCACTCGGACGGAAGGATCGGCGGCGAGCTCGGCGAAGATCGCGTTCAGCTCTGCAAGTGTCGGGCTGTTGAGCGCATTGCGCGCCTCGGGCCGATTGATCGTGACGGTTGCGATCGCATCGGCACGTTCCAGGAGTGTGCTTTTGGCGTCCACTTTCCATCTATCTTACGACCCCGGAGTCAATCGACCAAACATGTGATCGGCGGCGGCCTCCGCCGCCTACATTTGCCGGCGATGCGTCGGTATACTGCTCGCGATCCATCATTCAAGGAGTCCCGCTTCGCCAGAAATCGATCGTAATTTCGATCCGGCCCTCGCGCCGGATGCTGCGCCCCGCGAGCGATCCACCGTCGCTGTTGATCCCGGGCTCGCTCCGAACCTCGCCTGGCTGGTTGCAGCGGGAATCCTGCTCAGCCGGATCGCCGGACTGGTGCGCGAGAGCATCTTCGCGCACTATCTCGGCAACTCCGCCGCCGCCGACGCCTTCAAAGCCGGCTTCCGAATCCCGAACGTGCTGCAGAACCTGTTCGGCGAAGGCGTGCTCTCGGCGTCGTTCATTCCGGTCTACAGCAAGCTAATCGCCGAAGGCGATCGCGACGCCGCCGACGTGCTGGCGTGGGGCGTGGGCGCGATTCTGTCACTCGCGATGTCAGTGATGGTCGCGATTGGCGTCATCGGCGCGCCATTCCTGATCGAGGTCATCGCGCCGGGCTTCCAGGGTGACACGCGCGAACTCACGATTACGCTGGTGCGTGTGCTGTTTCCGGGCGCCGGGATGCTGGTGATGTCCGCGTGGTGCCTGGGCGTCCTCAACAGCCATCATCGATTCTTCGTCTCCTACACCGCGCCGGTCGCGTGGAACCTCGCCCTCATCGTCGCGCTTGTCTGGTATGGCCCGACGAGCACGCAGGACGGACTCGTAATCGCGCTGGCGTGGGGCGCAGTCATCGGCGCGGCGTTGCAAATCGCGGTGCAGCTTCCGACCACGCTCGCGTTGCTGCGACGCTTCAAGATCGATCTTCGGCGCTCGGCGGCTTATCTCAAGATTGTTTTCAACAATCTTGCGCCGGTGGTGGCCGGACGCGGCGTCGGTCAGATCAGCGGCTATGTGGACAACCTGCTCGCAAGCCTTTTGCCGACCGGAGCGGTCGCGGCGCTCAACTACGCGCAGATTCTTTACATGCTCCCGGTGAGCCTCTTCGGGTCCTCGGTCGCCGCCTCGGAGCTGCCGACGATGTCGCGCGTAGCCGGCAACCTCGATCACATCGGCGCGACCTTGCGACTACGCCTCGACGCCGGCCTCAGGCAAATCTCGTTTATGGTGGTGCCGTCGGCGGCGGCGTTCCTGCTCATCGGCGATGTAATCGTCGCCCTGCTCTTCCAGTCCGGACATTTCACTCACGCCGACGCGATCTATGTGTGGGCGGTGCTGGCGGGAACCTCGGTCGGCCTGCTCGCCACCACGATGGGCCGCCTGTACAACTCGGCCTTCTATGCGCTGTATGATACGCGCACGCCGCTCAAGATCGCGGCGATTCGCTTTCTTCTGACGCTCGTGCTCGGCTATCTATGCGCGCTGCCGCTGCCGCCGATGCTCGGGATCGCCCAGCGATGGGGCGTCGCAGGGCTCACGGCTTCGGCCGGCGTGGCCGGATGGGTCGAGTTCACGCTGCTGCGCCGCTCGCTCAACCGCCGGATCGGGCGCACCGGCCTGGACAGCGCCTACGTCATACGGCTCTGGCTTCATGCCCTGATCGCGGCCGCCGCCGCGCTGGCAGTGAAATTCGCGCTCGCGGGTCACGGACCGCGGGTGGTTGCGCTTGGCGTGATACCGGTTTACGGCGCGATCTACTTCGGCCTCGCATGGTGGGCTGGGATGCCCGAGCTGGATCAGTTCGTCGGTTTCATGATGCGCCGGCTGCGCGGTGCGCGCCGACGGAAACCCTCCTGAGCTCACGCCGATGCACGCGACCTCTTCGAGGGTGTCGCGGTGCGAATCCTTTCGAGTGTCGCGGTCGTGCTGCGCCCCGCCAGCAGCGGCGCCAGCACCACCCGTCCCCCGTATGATTCGACGAAGTCACCACCATCGATGCCCTTGCCGCGCCAGTCCTCGCCTTTGATTAGGACGTCGGGCCGGACTTTGCGGATGATGCGTTCGGCGCGCGTCTCATCAAAGACCACGACGTACGCGACTGCTTCCAGAGCGGCTAGGATGCGGGCGCGCTCAGAGGCCGGATAGACCGGCCGGCCGTCTCCCTTGAGCGCTCGTACGCTTCGATCGCTGTTAAGCCCGACCACCAGCAGGTCGCCCTGCGACCGCGCGAAGCTTAGAAGCTGGATGTGGCCGGCGTGCAGCACGTCGAAGCATCCGTTGGTGAAGACGATCTGGCGCCCGGCGCGGCGTTCTCGCTCCAGGATGGCTTGCAGCTCTGAATCCGACACCAGCTTGCGTTCATAGCCGCGGTCATCGGGACTGAGCGCACGCTCGAGATCATCGCGCGTGATGACCTCGGCGCCGAGCCGGCCCACCTCGATGCCGGCGGCGAGATTGGCGAGCGTCGCCGCCGCGGTAAAGCTCAGACCTGCCACGACGAACAGCCCAAATGTCGAGAGCACGACGTCGCCCGCGCCAGTCACGTCATAGACCTCTCGCGGCGTGGTCGGGATGTATTCATCCGCACCGCCGCGCTCCGACAGATACATCCCGTCGCGATCGAGCGTGATCAGGCAGGCCGCGAGGCCGAGCCGCTTCACGAGCGCCTCGGCGGCGGAGCGCCAGGCGTCGCGGTCGACCAGCTTCATTCCGGTCGCGACTTCGGTTTCATAACGATTCGGCGTGATCGCGGTTGCGCCGCGGTAGATTGCGAAATCGCGCTCACGGCCCGGATCAACGATCACCGGGATGCGCCGGCGGCGCCCGCCCTCGATCAGCTCGCGCAGCAGGCCGGCAGTCATCACACCCTTGTCGAGGTCGGAAATCAGCACGCCGTCAGCGTCCTTAAGCTCCCGCGCGACCCGCGCTTTGAGCGCCGCCTCGCGCGCGGGACCGATCGAATAGGTGAGTTCTTCGTCGACGCGTAGAAGCTGCTGGGTCGCGCGATTTGCAGTCTGCACCGAACCAAGCATCCGCTCCTTCACGATCGTCGGGCGCCCGTCGTCCACCACCAGTGACCGTGTGCGGACCCCAAGCCCGTCGAGGATCTCGCGCAGGCGCTGGCCGTTGCGATCCGCGCCGATCAGGCCGAGCGCGGTTACCTCTGCGCCGAGCGCGCGCAGGTTGGCCATCACGAAACCCGCATTGCCGAGCTTCTCCTCGCGGCGCGTCACGCGCATCACCGGGATCGGCGCTTCGGGCGAGATACGCGAGACGTCACCCCACAGATAGCGATCCAGCACGAGTTCGCCGGCGACCAGGATTCGCAGCGGTCTGAGATCGGGTACACCCGCAAAAGATCCGGCGCGATGCGGCGTCCGGCGAGCTAAGGTTTTTGCGCGGGACATAATGCGCGATGATAAAAGATGTCCTGCGCCGGTTAAACCTTTCCCGCGTGCGCCTATCTGTGATGTAAACGGATTGCGGCAGGCAGGCCGCCGGAGTAACGAGCGATGGCACTCAGAACAGTGGACGAGTACAAGCAGTCGCTGCGCGATGGGCGCGCAGTCTTCTTTCGCGGCGCGCGCGTGGCAGACGTCACCGCGCACCCGGTGATCGGGCTCGCAGTCGAGCACGCGGGCACCGATTACCGGATGGCCGAGGATCCGCGTTACGAGAAGCTCGCCGTGGTCCACGAGGGAGGCGCGCGCTACAGCCGCTACTACCAGATTCCGCGCGGCGCGGAAGATCTGCTCGCGCGCAAGGACCTGATCGCGGCCGCGACGCGTGAGGGCGGCACGTTGGTAGTGCTGATCAAGGAGATCGGCACCGATGCGTTGCTGGCGCTAACCATCATGGGCGAGCGGATGTCGGCGGCGGGCAAGCTGCCGTACCGCGAGCGCATCCGCGATTTCTACCTCCATTGCCGAGACAATGATCTCGCCGTCGCAGTCGCCCAGACCGACGTCAAGGGCGACCGCGCGCTCGGTCCCGCCGCGCAGGAGCATCCGGACTACTACGTGCGCATCGTCGAGGAGCGTCGCGACGGCATCGTGGTGCGTGGCGCGAAGGTGCATACCTCCGTCTCGACCAACGCCAACGAGATTATCGTGCTGCCGACGCGTGCGATGCGCCCCGAAGATCGCGCCTACGCGGTCGCATTCGCGGTCCCGGCCAACACTCCCGGCCTCAAGATGATCGCGAGTCCGCACGGCTCCGCACCCAAGGATCCGTTCGAGCATCCCTTGAGCGCGCGCCACAAAATGATGGAGACCCTGACAGTCTTCGACGACGTCTTCGTGCCGCGCGACCGAATCTTCCTGCAGGGCGAGACCGAATTCGCCGGACCGATCGCCCTCACCTTCGTGCGGTTCCATCGCTACACCGCGGTCTCCTACAAACTGCCGCTGCTCGAACTGATGGCGGGCGCGGCGCACGCGATTTCTGAAGCGAACGGGACGCTCCGCGCGGCCCACGTCCGCGATAAGCTGACGCAGCTTGCGGCGTACCATACGACGGTGCGCGGACTGATAGAGCACGCCGCGATGACCTGCACGATCGAAGAGGGCGTCGCCGTGCCCAATACGCTGCTCACGAACGTCGCCAAGTATCACTTCGCGCACAACTATCATCAGGCGGTGCAGATCGTGCAGGACCTCGCCGGCGGATTGCTGGTGACCGCGCCGGCGGCCGAGGATCTGACTAGTGAGGCAACGTGCGATTACGTGCTCCGTTATCTCGGCGGCGCGAAAGGCTTCGATGCCGAAAAGCGTCTGCGCCTGCTGAACCTGATCGGCGATCTCACGGCGTCGGATTTCGGTGGCTACCAGGAGGTGCTCGCGGTGCATGCCGAGGGCGGACTCGAAGCCGAGAAACTTCAGGCCTATCGCGAGTACAACTTCGCGCAGCATGCGGCTTACGCACGGCGCCTCGCAGGTATCGAATAGCGTTGTATTATTAGCTCGCCAGTTCCTCGAACTGCCCACATATTAATCATCGGCAGGCGAAATCGGTTCCAGATTTCCCGTCGCTGGCCGAGACGGGCCCGCGATGCTACTGGAAGGGCCAAATCCTTCGACTTTGGACGGAATCGATATGAGCGCGAACCAACCCGTCGACTTCCTTATCTCGCATACGATCGTCGTCACCATGAACCCGCGCCGCGAGGTCATCACTGACGGCGCGGTCGCGATTCGCGGCCGTGAAATTGCCGCAGTCGGCAAGACCGATGACCTGAAGGCCTGCTTTCAAAGCCGCAAAGAACTCGATGGCTCGCGATTCGTTGTCTGCCCCGGCCTCATCAACTGCCATATCCACATAACCGGCGAGCCCATCACGCGCGGCTACGTGCCGGATGACACCACCTTCAAGGAGAATGTCTTCGAATGGCTTTGCCCACTCTACGCTTCTGCGAACGAGCGCGAGGAGCAGCTTTCGGCGCAACTGGCGGCGGCCGAGCTACTGAAATCAGGAACCACGACTTTTCTAGAGGCTGGCACTATCCGGTTCGTCGATGCGGTTGTCGAGGGCCTCACCGCCGTCGGCATCCGCGGCCGCATAGGAGAATGGACCTGGGATCGCCCGGAAGAGCCTGCCGTCTACCGGCGGACGACCGCCGACGCGATCGCGAGCCTTGAGCGCCTGATGAACCGCCATCGCGACGATGCCGATGGTCGCCTGATGGCCTGGCCGATGCTCGTCGGCCACACCACCTGCACGCCCGAGCTATGGCGCGCCGCCAAGCGAATCGCCGACGAATGCCGCGTCGGGATGAACTTCCATATGTCGCCCGCCGCGATGGATCCCGCCGGCTTCCTCAAGGAATACGGCATGCGCCCGATGGAATTCCTCGCCCGCAACGGCATCCTCGATCGGAACGTTGTGGTCACGCATTGCGTCCATCTCGATGACCATGAAGTAGATCTCCTGGCCGAGCATGGCGCCAACGTCGCCCATTGCCCGACCACTGCGCTCAAGGTCGCCTATGGCGTCACACAGATTGGCAAAATGCCCGAGATGGTCGAGCGCGGTGTCAATGTCGTGATCGGCACCGACGGCAACAACGCCTCCAACTACTCCGACATGATGCGGGCGACCTACTTGGTTGCCGGACTGTTCAAGGATGCGCGGCGCGACACCAAGATGTTTCCGGCTGAGAAAGCCTTCGAGATGGCGACGTTGGGCGGCGCCCGGGCGCTGCTCGCCGAGGATCAGATCGGTTCCATCGAGCCGGGTAAGCGCGCCGATCTCGTGCTGCATGATCGACGGCGGCCCGAATGGACCCCGCTGCTGAACGTCGCGAATCAACTGGTCTATTCGGCCGACGGCCGCAGCGTGCATACGGTCTTCGTCGACGGGCGCATCGTGGTCGAGAACTACCGCCTGACGACCATCGATGAGGATCGGCTGTACGCTGAAGCGCAGCAGGCCGGCGAGGCGATCTGCCGGCGCACCGGCCTTCCCGATCGAGCAACGTGGCCGCGCATCTGAATTCAAAGCAGGGCGATGAGGCATCTGTTATGGCATTCCCGGTGCGAACAGCTCTTCGATCGGAATCTTGCGCGGAATCATCGCCTGCTCGAACATGTACGTAACCAGTGCTTCGAGCGTCGGCCGGCTTGCCTCGATTCCGTACGGCCACGGATCGTCACCGAACACTTCGCGAAGTTCATCGAGGTCGGCGGCGAGCCATGGCAGCATGTAGCGAGTCGCCCCGATGTAGCGCATCTTTTTGAGCGCGATGTCCTTCGAGCGGACCAGCGCATTGTAGAGGCTCGCGGCGATCGATGGGTTCTTGTCGTAGACATCGCGCCGGATGACGACCAGGTGCATGATCGGGAAAATCCGCGTGCGTCGGTAGAATTCTTTCTCGACCTCGCGAAAATTCGGAAACAGCCGCTGGACATCCGGGTTCACGCCGAACGCCGCGGGAATTTCAGCGCCGGCGATCGCATCGATCCCACCGCTCTCGAGTAACTGGCTGAGCGACTTGTCGCTCCGGTTGTTTTCAATCGAAACGGGCTTCAAAAGCGGCAGCACGGTCGGGCTGCCATGCGAGCCCGGGCTGTTGGTCGCCCCCTGCACCCAATGAATTTTCGACAGGTCGACGCCGTAGTCATGCTGAAGATGGCCGCGAATCCAGATGGCCGCGCTCATCGTGTAGAGCGGCACGCCGACCCGCTTGCCTTCTAGATCCTTTGGACTGCGGATACCCGCGTTGCGATTGATGAAGATGAAGCTGTGGCGGAAGACGCGCGACGCAAAGGCCGGGATCGCAACGAACGGGCTCTGGCCGGCCACGGTCCGCGCAATCAATTCTGAACTCGACATCTCGCAGGCATCGAATTCGAGCTTGCCCGCCATTCGATCGAAGATTTCGCGCGGCGAATCGATCACGAGGAACTTGAGATCGATTCCTTCCGGCTTCACCTCGCCGGTATAGAGCGGCACCATCCGATCGTAGAGCCCGCACGCGAACGTTAGTGCAGTCATGGTCGAGGACCTCATCGCGAGAGTTGGCGCGCAACCGCGGCGCATCGATCGAGTATCGGCAGCATGGTTTCGCGCGCTTCCGATGGCACCTGGAACACGATTCGTTCAATCGGCAAATCGATAATCGCGGCCAGCTTCGCAGCATCGATCGGCGTTGAGACCACGTTGACGGCGAGCGAGTCGGGCGTCCGGCCGGCGCGCGCGGCGGCGCTGCGAAAGGCGTCGATGCCGGCGCGCAGATCGAAATTGCCGAAGCCGAAGCCGGGGAACCATCCGTCACAATACTGCGCGGCGCGCTCGATCGTACGCGGCGTATGGCCGCCGAGCAGGATCGGCGGACCACCGGCGCGTTTCGGCTTGGGATTCGAGATGATCGGGTCGAAATTGACCACGCTGCCATGAAATTCGGGCTCGGCGGAGTTCCAAATCGCCTTGAGCGCCATCACATGCTCACGCAGCACGTCCCATCGCTGTTTGGAAGAGACACCGTGGTTCAGATTCGCCTCGGGAATTCCGCCCGCGCCTACGCCCAGGATGAACCGTCCGCCTGACAATTGATCGAGCGTCGCAACTTCTTTCGCCAGCACGATCGGATCGCGCTGCACCACGACCATCACGCACGTGCCGAGCATGATTCGGCTGGTTGCGCCGGCCGCCGCGGTCAGCGCGATCAGCGGGTCGAAGGTGTTGAAAAACGGCTCGGGCAGCGGACCGCCGAAGGGCGACTTATGGCGCTTCGGAATATGCGTGTATTCAGCCAGAAACAGCGATTCGAGGCCGCGCTCTTCGATCGCGCAGGCAAGCTCGCTCACAGCCATCGAGGAGAGCGTGACCTTGGTTTGAATCCCGAATTTCACCGCGCACCTTTTTCGATTGCCCGCCGGACCGGTTTTCCAATATGCATGAGTGCATGGCCGTTCGACAATTGCCGCCGTCGACCGGCCTTCAAATTCAGCTCGGGAGGAGATCACGATGCCAGCAGATTTGAGCAAAAAGATGACTCCGGCGACGCTCGGAACCGGCGTGCTGCGCGACCTCGCGCCGTTTCGCAGTTTCTCCAACCAAGAGGCGAACGTGGTCGTCACCTACGAGGATGTCGATCAGACGTTGGTCGTCTGGAACCTCGAGCCGGGGCAGGAAAACGCGCCGCATGTTCATCCGGCGAACGCGCACACGATGATGGTGCTCGAAGGCCAGGGTCTGTTCTTGCGCGAGAATGAATCGGTGCCGATCAAGGGGGGCGACTGGATCGTGATTCCGCGTGCGACGCTCCACGGCATCCGCAACACCGGTAAAGGGCGGCTCTCCTATCTTGCCGTCACCACCAACGGGCCTGAGGGCTATGTAAAGCAGACCGCGTCAGCGCCAGCCCGTCAGCACTGAGCCCGGATGCGGCGGACTGCTACGCCGTAGCTACGGAGCCACGCTGTTCTTCAATCGTTGCCCCCGAGGAGCTGCGCAAAAGCCGATCGCCATCGCATCGCTCGATCACTTGCCGAACCGATAAGAGCGTGATGTATTGCGCTCGATTTCCAATCGCGACGCTTCGGAGGTTCGCATGAAGACGCAAACCCTTGAATACAAGCACGATGGTGTTACGTGCCGGGGACTTCTCGCCACCCCCGACGGCTCCGGCAAACGGCCGGGCGTGCTGGTGTTTCACGAAGCGCCGGGACTCGATGAACATGCCAAAAAGCGGGTTGGGATGCTGGCCGAGCTTGGCTACGTCGCGCTCGGCGTCGATATGTACGGCGACGGCAAGGTTACTATGGGCCCCGAGGCGCTCGAGCTGATGAACGCGGTGAAGAACGACCGGCCGAAATTTCTGGGTCGGCTGCGCGCCGGCTACGAAGCGCTCGTCGCGCAATCGAACGTCGAGAAACGCCAGCTCGCCGCGATCGGCTACTGCTTCGGGGGCTATTGCGTGTTGGAGCTGGCGCGCAGCGGCGTCGATCTCGCCGCGGCTGTTACTTTCCACGGTCTGCTCGAGACCCAGAATCCCGCGGCGGCCGGCAAGGTCAAGCCGAAGATTTTGGTCTGCACGGGCGCGGAGGATCCGCTGGTGCCGGCTGCGCAGGTGCTCGAATTCGAAGACGAGATGACCAAGGCGGGCGTTGACTGGCAGGTAATCACCTACAGCGGCGCGAAGCATGCCTTCACCAACACCGGCGCCGATCAGATTCCGTTCCCAGGCTTCGGGTATCATCCGTTGGCCGACCGGCGCTCGTGGGCCGCGATGCGCGGATTGTTTTCCGAGGTTTTCGCGTAGGACTCCACGTCGTTGTCATTTAGGAGGAACGCATGATGCTCGATGGTCGAGTGGCAATCGTGACCGGCGGCGCGCGCGGGCTCGGACAGGAATACAGCGTCGCGTTGGCAAAGAACGGCGCCAAAATTGTGGTCGCCGACATCCTGCCCGGCGATACGACCGTGGCGAAAGTCGCTCAGGCTGGCAGTGAGGCGATCGCGATCAAGACCGACGTTTCGAGCGAAACGGCGACGCGCGCGATGGCCGAGGAGGCGCTTCGGCGCTTCGGACGCATCGACGTGCTGGTCAACAACGCGGCCGACCTCGGACGCTGGGTCGCATTCGACAAGATCACCGAGGCTGAATGGGACCGCGTGATGGCGATCAACGTCAAGGGCATCTGGAACTGCTGCAAGGCGGTGGTGCCGGCGATGAAGCGCCAGGGCAAGGGCAAGATCATCAACGTGTCATCCGGAACCATCTGGATGGGTACGCCGCTCTATCTGCATTACGTGGCGTCGAAGGGCGCGGTCTTCGCGATGACGCGCTCGCTCGCACGCGAGCTTGGCGGCGACGGCATCAACGTGAATACCCTGACGCCGGGCTACACGATGACCGAGGCAGCGACCAGTCTCGGCGACAAGGAGAGCGTCGAGCTCGTGAAGCGCGAGCTGCTGAATTTGCAGGCGATCAAGCGCAACGAACAGCCCGCCGATCTCGCGCCCATGGTCGTCTTTCTCGCTTCCGACGGGAGCGACTTCATCACCGGGCAAGCCTTCAACGTCGACGGCGGCGGCGCGCTTCACTGACGCGCGACCGTGCGGCGCGTGAGGCGCAGCAGGCGGGCCGCGTTGCCGCCCGTTATCGCCTCGCGCGCCTCGCGCCCGATCCGCTTAAGACTTCCGACGAAGCCGACCGGGTCGGTCATCCCCATGTCGTACGGGTAGTCGGTGCCCATCAAAATGTGATCGCTCCCGTACTCGTCGATTAGATACTGAAGCTGATGCGGCGCGTAGACGATCGTATCGAAGTAAAGCCGGCGGAGATAGGTGGTCGGGCGGCGCTTGATGATCTGGCGGCAATCCTCGCGATGCGTCCACGCATGATCCATCCGGCCTGCGTAGGCAGCAAGATAACCGCCGCCGTGCGCAACACAGATTTTCAGTTTCGGACGGGCTTCTAGCACGCCGCCGAAGATCAGATGACTCACGCCGACTGTCGAATCGAGCGGGTTGCCGATCACGTTGATGAAGTAATGCTCGCTGAGACGCGCGCCGTCCGAAAAACCCTGCGGATGGATGAAGATCAGCACGCCGAGCTCCTCGGCCCGCGCGAAGAAGCGACGCAGCCGCACATCGGAAAGTTCCATCCCGGCCACGTGCGGCGCGATCTCGACGCCGCGAAAGTCGAGCCGCTTCACGATTCGATCGAGTTCTTCGAGCGCCAGCTCCGGAGCCTGCAGCGGAACCGTGCCGAGGGCCACAAATCGGTCCGGACGCTCAGCAACGATCGCTGCGATGCGATCGTTAATTAGCCGCGCCGCCTCGCGTCCCAGCTCCGGCTCGGTCCAGTAGTGATATTGCGGCGGCGCCGGCGAAATCGCCTGCACGTCAACGCCCATCCGGTCCATGTCTTTAAGTCTGGTCTCAACCGAGGTCAGCTTGCCGGCGATCGCCTCCATCTGGCGCCGATTCACTTCACGCGTCGCTGCGCTCGCAAAGCGCGCCATCGTGTCGTTCTCCGGCTGATAGTGCGGCCTCACCAGTTCCTCGGCCTCGGGCGTAAAGACATGGCAGTGAATATCGACGGTGAAATGCTTTCGGGGTGCGCGCGATCGGCGCGACGCGCCCGAGCGAACGGCGGAAGCGGGATGGCACGAATAGAGCACGATCGATTTCTCCTCGGACGCCGCGGCCGAAATCGTTTTGCATCGCAGCGCCGTCGTCGTAGAACTAGCACGAGCCTCGGAATCTAAGGAGACGTCATGACATGAAGCTGGTGCTGTTCCGCCCCGGTTCGAGCAACGAGATTCTTCCCGGCCTGATGACCGAGCGCGGCGTGGTGAACATTGCGCGGACCGTAAAGACGGGCTACACGCCGGAGCTCACGATGGAGGGCATCATCGACGACTTCGAACGGATTCGCCCGGCGCTCGAAGAGGCTGCTGCGCGAGGCGAGGCTGTGCCGCTTGAGTCAGTCCGCTTGATGCCGCCGCTGCCGCGGCCGGGCAAGATTCTCGGCTGCATCGGAAATTACTGGGAGCATGCGCAGCGCGAGCCGCGCCCGCTCAACATGTTCATGAAAAACCCCGACGCCGTGGTCGGTCCCGGCGACACCATTGTGCTGCCCGAGTTCACCGAGCCCTGGATATTCATGCACGAGGCCGAGCTTGCGATCGTCATCAAGGGCCCGGCGAAGCGGGTGAGCCGCGACAACTGGCGAAGCGCCGTGTTCGGCTACACCTGCCTGATCGACGTCTCAGCGCGCGGCGAGGGCCGGATGACGTGGAAAAAAGGAAGCTGGCTCGGCAAATCATTCGACACCTTCGCGCCGATCGGTCCATGCATCGCGACCGCCGACGAAATTCCCGAGCCTAACGATCTGCACGTCCGTTTCTGGAACAACGGCGAGCTGCGCCACAACTACAACACCGACGACATGGAGCATCGCGTGCCCGAGCTGGTCGAATTCGCCAGCACCGTGATGACGCTGCGCTCGGGCGACCTGATCGCGTGCGGCACGAATCACGAGGGACTCGGCGCGCTCCAGGATGGCGAGACGGTCGAGATTGAGATCCAGCGAATTGGGCGGATGTCGCTCAAAGTCTGCGATCCGCTCAAGCGCAAATGGGAGCGCGGCGTCTACATGGGCGCGGATTCGACCAACCCCGAGGCCGTCAAACGCCATCGCCCGCAAGGCGCGGCTAAAGGCTAGTTCGGCAGCAGGGCTTGCGAACGAATCTCCGTGAGCTCGCGCGGCAGCTTGCGCCATGAATCGCCGCCGTCCTCGCTCAAGTAGATGTAGCCGTAGAAGGTGTTCGCCACCACGACATTCGGATTCGCGGGATTCGTTGCGAAGCCGTAAACGGCCGAGTTAGGCGGCACCGGCAACGGGATGTTCTGCCAGGTTTGGCCGCCATCGCGCGAGCGCTGCACCAATCCGCTATCGCCGAAGACGACATTCCCATTGCCGACGAAAATCGTCTCTGGATCGCCGGGCTTCACGGCGACGGCGCGGGTGTACGCGCTCTGCTCCTGGTTCGGAAATTTGAACCCGTGCATCGACCAGTTGCGCCCCTCGTCCACGCTGCTCCAGATCCCGTCCGGCGTCGTGATCATGATTTTCTTTTGACGGCCGACGCTGATTGCCGAGCCATGGATATCGAGCGAACTTTCGCTTCCGCCGAACGGCGGGATCGCCTGCCAGCTATCGCCGCCGTCAACGCTATGGAACACGCCTCCGACTTCGGCGCCCGCCCAGACACTTCGATGATCGACCGGATCGACCATCAGCGCGGTCACGCGCGGCGGACCGATCGGAATCGGGCAGCGCTCCGGGAATGCGACCCGCAGCCGTTCCCAGGTTCGGCCCCCATCAACCGATCGGAACACGGCGGCCGGTTTGGCGCCGACGAAGATGATGTCGCGATCCATGGGATCGAACGCGATCGACCAGATCTGCCGGCCTTCGATCGGAAACGGCATGGACTTCCATGTGCGGCCGTTGTCTTCGCTCACGTGAAGGCCGAGTTCTGAGCCTGCGAGCACGCGATGCGCCTCGTGGGGCGACACCGCCATCGCGTAGACCCGGATATCGCCGAGCTCCCAAAAGTGCGGCAACTCGACGCGCGCCTTGCTCCAATGTTCGCCGCAGTCGGAACTGAGCCAGATTCCCGCGCCGACCGTTCCCATGCAGATCGTGAAATCGTTCGTCATGGCTGGCACCTCGACGGCATCGGCTCGCCGTCCGCAAGGGGTTGTCGTGGACCCTGCCGCTCTTATAGATCGAGAGCGGCCGCGATACAATTTGCGGATATTTCGCTGAAACCCGGGACCATCGATTATCGTGAAATTCGATCTGATTACGTTGGGCGATCATCTGCCCGATCCTCACACGCATCGCTACCACGAAAGCCAGGCCGAACGGCATCAGATGTGGATCGATATGGGCGTGCTGGCCGAAGAGGCAGGCTTCGATGCGGTCTGGGTCGGCGAGCATCATTGCAGCGATTACATCGTGTCGTCGCCGCAGATGCTGCTCGCGGCTCTCGCAATGCGCACCAGGCGCGTGCGGCTCGGCACCGCGGTCTCGATTCTGCCCAACAATGATCCCGTGCGTCTCGCCGAGGATTTCGCGACGCTCGATCTGCTGAGCATGGGACGCGCGGAGATCGGCTTCGGCGCCGGCTTCACTGCGCATACGTTTCAGCTTTTCGGGCAGGACATCAACCAGAGCGACGAGATCTCGGCTGAGAATCTGGCGCTAATCCAGAAGCTCTGGAACGAGCACGAAATTCATTGGGAGGGCAAGTTTCGTGCGCCGATCCGCGGACTGGTGATCGAGCCGCGGACATTTTCCGGCCGTGCGATTCCGATCAGCCGCGCGACCGCGGCTTCGATCGACATCGCACGCGAAGCAGGCCGCGCGGGCCATCGCCTGATGCTGATGACCGTGGTGCGAAGTTTCGCGGATGCGAAGCCGCTCGCCGCCGCCTATCGCGAAGCGTACCGGGCGGCGGGACACGACCCCGCCGGGATGGTGGTCTCCGGCATCGCCTACGTCTATGTCCACCGCGACGGGCGGCACGCCCGCAAATTCTGGCATCCGTATCGCGACAATTATCGCGCGTTCGCCCGCGCACTCACGCGCGTGCGCGGACTGACGCGCGGCCTGAACGAACTGTACGCCACGCTGCCCGACTTGATGGGCGAACGCGAGGGCGATTTCTGCGGCGACCCGGCCGAGGTTACCGACAAAATTCTGAAGGCGCACGAAGACATGGGCGGCTTCGACAAATTCATCTGCTATTTCGACCTCGGCGGGATTTCGCGCGCCGATACTTTCGCGTCGATCGATCTGTTCGCCGAAGCGGTGATGCCCGCGGTCAACGCCGCCTTGCGGTGACCGAACCAGCCATCGAAGTCAGGGAATGAACGAATAGATGCGGCCGTCGCCGGCGACGTAGAGCCGCCGGTTGGCCGCGACGATCGTTCCAAAATGGCGCAGCCCGTTGAGTTCCGCGCCGCCGCCGTTGAACACCACAGCGCCGGTGTCGCCGCGGAATCCGTGCAGCAGGTTGTCGCCCTCGGCGCCGGTAATCCAGACGACCGGGTTCGACCCGTCGGCAAGCGTGGTCACGATCGGTGCGCCTGACCCGGCAAGCGCCGCGCACCATGCGGTTGCGAGGCGCGGCGGATGAGCCTTCACGCGGAGCACCATCAATCCTGCATTGGAATCCGCTTGCGGGCACGCAACGGGATAAGCCGGGAATGCGACCATCGTGCCGCTCTTGTCGCTCCAGAATGCGGGAGCGGTGCGGATCTGATTGTGCGCGACCGATTCGACCACGAGCGCGCCGCCGATGCCTCCCAGATGCTTGCGTCTCAGCAGATACGCTTTACCATCCTTGCCCAGCGCCAGGATGAATTGAGCTGTTCCTTTCGCATCCGTCACGTCGATCGGCACCGGGCCGGTACCGCCGAGATCGAGATCGGCATGATCTAGGAATTGCCAGTTCGCAGGCGCGAAGAAATCGCGTGAATTGTTATCGTGGTTAAGATTCGCGCCGAGCCTGAACACTGCTTCGCCATCGGACCACGAACTCGCACCGAACGTATTCCCGGTCGTCGCGAACATCGAAATGCCGTCGTAACTCATCCCGCCGGGCGCCCAGATGCCGCCACCTTGCGCGCGCGTATGCCAGCTCCAGAGAGTTGCGGGATTTTTGAGGTTCAAACCGACGACCCAACCGTGATAGTTGCCGCAATCTCCGAAATGCCCGCCGTAGGGAACGAAAAGATTCCCGTTAACAATCAGTAGCGCGCTGCGCTGGTTCTGAACCTTGGGATCGAAGGTCTGGCCGGTCGACTTGAGCGCGTCGGCGACGTTGATCGGAAAGCCGCTCAGGAGCGAACCGTCGTTAATTGACAGGCCGAAGA
Source organism: Pseudomonadota bacterium (assembly GCA_021324855.1). GTDB lineage: Bacteria > Desulfobacterota > Binatia > Binatales > Binataceae > JAJPIG01. The sequence goes on from JAJPIG010000016.1 coordinate 20,433, forward strand.
GGTAATGCTGCGGACCCGTGCTGTCGTTGATCATCGCGTCCAGGTAAATGGCCTGATCCGCGCTGTCGATCGCGGGCGTCCCGGTGATTCCGAGCGGCAGGATGTTGCCGCACGGCAAGATGCCGGAACCGACCGGTTGCCCGAGCAGCTTCTGCCAGATGACCTTGCCGCTCGTCGCATCGAGTGCGTAAACGTTGTTGTTCTCGGTCGCGACGATGATCAGGTTCTTGCCATCCTGGTTCCAGTAAAGCGGCTGCGCGTAGATGTTCCCGTCCACCTGGCCGGCGAAGTTGGGATCGAGATGCATCCCGGCGGCGGTCGCGAAGGTAAGTCCGGGAAAGACGTAGTGGCCGCTGCGGTTCGGCCCTCCGTGGTACGTGGTGACCGATTGAGCCGCTGCGGCTCCGGACATCGTCGCCATAACACCAATCGTCAGCAGGCATCGGATGAACGTGCGCATCGTTGTTCTCTCCTTCTCTGCTGGGTCAAACGGGCGCGGTCGTATTGTCCCCGAACAACCGCGGATGGTTGCTCTGAGATCGTATATGGGTTTACGCGGTCACGGGACCACGGTCGGCGCAACGCCCGGCTCGAGCGATCCCTGCGGCGTACCGGCGGCTCGTACGCTTATCACGTAGATTACCTTTTCGCCGCTGTTGAGCGTCACATCCACCTTCCAACTGCCGTTGTCGCTGCCGACCAGCACGATCTTGCCGGGTGCGCTGCTTTGCACGGCGAGTGTGTTGGCGTTTTCGACCACTTTAATTTTGGCCATGCCGCGAAAGCCGCTGATCACATAGGTCTCGCCCTTGTTTAGCGACACCGGGATGGTACGAGGCTGTGCTTTCTTGTCCTGACTCTCCTGCCTGGCCTGCTTCGCCGATTGCGTCTGATCGGCATGTACGAGTTGCACGCTGAGCAGCATCATCGCGAGCATCGCGATGGTAACGGCAATCAGACCGCGACTGCGATCCGCCTTCGACCTGTCTGGCTTAATCATCTCCCCCTCCCCGTTCAGTAATCTTCTCTTCCGTCCCGAACGAAACAAGAAGGATAAGTTCTGAAATTCTCAGCCTTTAATTGAAGGAGAGGCGGTGCGCAGAATCGCCATGAGCGCTTGAGCGTCCTCGGCCTCGGCGAACTGCGATGCCCCCAACGCCAGCGCTTCGGCATGATTGGGCGCCAGTACGCGTTCGGCGAGTGAGCGGAATTTGCGACCGATCCGCTCGGCGTCTGCTTCCGCCGCGTGCCCTTCTCTTTGGATTCGCCGCCCGTCTACAAGCTCGATCTCGATCCGCGCTGCGAAGCCCTCGAGATCGCCGCTCACGATGTAGCCGACGCGGCCGGCAACCGCGATTAACTCGGGGCGACTGCGCGCGGATTCGGAGAGCGTATCGAGATCGACACGGCCGTCGACCAGCGCGGCTCCAACCTGAAACGGCAGGCTTGCGATCGCCTGGAGCGTCGTCGCGGGCCGCCGTTTTTCGGCCGCCGGCTCGCATACGATCGGCACTGCCCAGGGCGCAACCGTGCAGGTCACGCGCCGCGCCATGTCGGGTTCCAGCCCGAGGTCGGCACGCATCGCGAGCGCGAGATCGATATAGGGATGGATCACGTGGGCGCAAGGATAGAGCTTGAAGAGCGCGCTCTCGCCGAGCCATCGCTCGCCGAGCCGGGCGGTGATCGCGTGAAAGTCCGCCGGCGGGTGGCCGAGAAAGGTGTCGTAGAGATTATGCCGCCCGTCCAGGGCGCCGGCCGGCCCGCGAAATCCCTGCTCGGCGAGTTGGGCCGCAAGGATGCCGCCGAAATTACCCCAACCGATGTGCAGCCACTTCGACCAGGAGCCGTCGGCGAGAAAAGCCATCAGGCCGCCGGACATGCTGGCCGCAAGACCGACCGCAGCGGCGATCGATTCGATTTTCAGATGCATCAACTTGCTCGCAACGAACGCAGCTACGACGGGCGCAAAAATCCCGGAGGCATGAAAGCCGCGCTCGTGAAAACGTCGGCCGCCTGCGTGCGCGATGCGGGCCGCAATCTCGTAGCCGCCGGTAATCGCGGTCAGGATTTCCACGCCGGATGCGCCGCGCTCCTCGCCAATCGCCAGCGCAACCGGGACTACGATGCTGCCCGGATGAACCACCGAGTCCGGAAAAGTGTCATCGTAATCGAGACAGTGCGCGATGATACCGTTGGCAAAGGCCGCCCACTCGGCGGGCACGCCCGCCCCGCCCCCGACCACGGTCGCGCTGCCGGCGCCGCCCCGGACCGCGCGAGCGCGTGCGATAACCGCCGCTTCGGACTGCGATGCGCCCAGCATCAGGCCGAGTGTATCGAGTAATCGCAGGCTCGCGAGGTCCCGGTCCTCGCTCGGAATCGTGCGCCACGTGAGACGGCTGAGCCATCCGGCCAGCCGCATCGCAAGAGGTTCGTCGGCACCGGCCCTTACCATGCGGCCCGCACCAGCATTTCGATATCGGCGACTGTCGTCGGCATCGGCACGTTCGCCATCATGTAGTCATGCTCAGCCTGGCGCGCGATTTCGGGTAGATCGTCGGCAGGGATCGCGAGATCGCGAAGCCGGCTTTTCAGCGGCAATCGTGCGATTAACGCAGACATCAGATCGGCCGCCATCTGCGCCATCCGATCTATCGGGATGTTGATGTCGCTGGCGCCCATCGCTTGCAGCACGAGTTTTTGGCGCTCGCCCATCACCGAGATGAAGCGGCGCATCGCCGGGGCGATCAGGATCGCGTGCGAAACGCCATGCTGGAGCGCATAGCGGCCGCCGACGATGTGCCCGAGCGCGTGCACGACGGAGACCATCGCGTTGATCGCCGCGACCCCCGACATCGCGCAAGCGACCTGGCACTGGTAGCGCACCTCGACGTTCGCCGGTTCTTCAACGGCTCGCGGCAGGTTGCGATAGAGCAGGCGCAGCGCGTGCAAGGCGAGGCCCTCGGAAAACGGATTGCGATTGACCGAGTAGAGCGATTCGACAGCGCGCGCAACTGCGGTCATTCCGGTCGCCGCGGTCAGCGGAGCATCGGTATGAATTGTCAGCTCCGGGTCGAGAATCGCGGCGCTCGGCACGAGCGCGTCATCCCAGAATAGCAGCTTGCGGCGTTTGTCGACATCGCGGATTCCCGCCGTCGGCAGCACTTCGCTCGAGGAGCCGGCAGTGGTCGGGATTGCGATATGCGTGATCGTGGGACCGTCTATCAAATCGCGCTCCATCGTGCCGTCCGGATGGTAGCGAATCACGTACGGATCAAGACGGCCCGCGGTCTTTCGTAGCAGCGCCGCGCCCTTGCCCGCATCGATCGCGCTGCCGCCGCCGACACTGACGATCGCGTCGGCATGATTGCGATCGATCAGGCCGATGATCGACTGGACCATCGGCAAGGGCGTGTGCGGCGCGACCTGATCGAAAATCCCGCAGCAGAGATCGCCGAGCGCAGCGCGCACGCGGCGCAGGATCGGTCCCGATGCGACCGTCCGTCCGCACAGCACCAGCACGCGATGCGCTCCGAGTTCACCCGCGACCTCGGCGAGCGACGCGACGCTGCCGGCGCCGAGAATCAGCCGGTTTGGCCAGGTTTGCACGCGAATCGGATTCATGAAATTTCGCCGCCTGGCGACGATCAAAACTGGTTGAGAATAGCCTGAATTCCGTCACGATGCCGCACGGAAGCGAGCGCCAACATGAGCAAAATGCGCGCTTTAGGCGGACTCAGGTCGCGGGCGTTGAGAAACCCGTCGCGGGCCGCGTCTGCCGCAGGCTCGACGATCCCTTTGATCGCGCGGCTCGCGAGCACCACGGCGATGCCGCGGCGCGCCGCGTTCACCAACTCCGCGCGCTCGCGATTGGCGGGACGTCCCGGCGGCAGGCCAGCCGAGACGATTCCGCGCGCGCCCGCGGCGACCATCGCTTTGACTGCGGCGCCATCGGCGCCCGCATACGAGTAGACGATATCGACCCGCGGCAGCGAACGCAGCCGCTCCAGGCGCCATGGACGCCGCGGCGGCAGAGGCACGGGCCGGCGGCGGATGACGACCGCGCCATCGGCGGCGACACGACCCAGCGGACCATACTCAGGACTCTGAAACGCATCGAGATCATGGTTCGCGAGCTTGGTCACCGAGCGCGCCTCATGAATCTGGTTGTTCATCACGACCGTCACGCCGCAGCCCGAAAGCGCCGGGCTTGCCGCGGCGAGAATAGCAGCACGGAGATTCGGGCCAGCATCGCTACCGGCGGTATTCGGCGGCCGCTGCGCGCCGGTGATGACGATTGGCTTCGGGGTGATGACGGTGAGCGCGAGCATCCATGCGGTCTCTTCGAGCGTCGCGGTGCCGTGCGTGATGACGATGCCGGCGAGGTCACGCCGCTTCGCGAGCCGCGCGACAAGCTTTGCCAGCGCGAGCCAGTCGTTGACGATGATCGCAGTGCTGCCGATACGCCGGAACGGAACCGCCTCGATGGCGACATCGGGAAGCAGGTCAGCGAGCTCGTGCAGCACCTCGGCGGCATCGCGAACGATTCCCGATTCGGCGTAATCGACCCAGTCGTAAGGATGGCGACCGACCATCGCGATCGTCCCACCCGTGCTGACCAGCGCGACTTTGGGACGCGAGAGGCTGGTGCCTGATGGAGCCATCAATCCGCCCCATCTGGAGCGGCGGCGCGGAGAATGCGGCTCACTGCGGATTGTCGAGCGCCTTCAACGCGACGCGGTACAGCACGCCATCGTCGCTGACGCATCGCCAGACGTGCGGCTGATCTTGATCGATTGCGGCGGCCTGACCGGCGTCGAGCGTGCGGGTTTCGTCATCAAAGATAAGCTCGAAGCGCCCCTTCACGATCGCGCCGACCTCCTCGGTCCAACCCGCGGGCGTGATCGGCGCCGCGATGCGTTCATCGCGAGCGCAAACCGCGATGGCGGCGACCAGCGTGTTGCCGGTCTCGATGAGTAGACGCGATTCGCCGTCAGTACCGGCGCGCGCGATCACGGCAGCGGCGTTGAGCAGCTTGCAGCTATTCATGGATTCGGTTTTGCAGGCACGTCGGCGAGCGGATAGAACGGCGCGGCGTCCTTCGCGACAAATTCCGCGCGCGGCGGCGACACCACATTGAGCCGCATGGAGACGCCGCTCTCATCGAAACGATTGTTGCCGTAATGCGAGCTGCCCGCTGGGATCAGCAATGCGTCGCCGGCCTCCATTCGGAACTCGGCCTCGGGATTGTCGTCGGGCTGAAACACCGAACATCCGCCGGTTAGCTGGAGCGAGGCCTCCTCGCCATGGCTGTGCGCGCGCGCTTTGAGCGATGCGCCTCCCGGCGCCACGAACTTCACGACCGAAACGCTGATGCGCAGGGTTGAAAAATTTTTAGTATAGAGCCCGCCCTCGACGACCGGAAGCAGCCCTTCATCGATCGTGAAGATTCTGCAGCGCGCCATCGACCGTAGTCCTACATGCGCGGGCGCAACGGAAAATCCTCGTCGGCGACGAAGCGATGGGTATCGTAGCCGTCGGGCACATCGGGCCGATGATAAAACTCAACCGCCGGCGCGACTTCCGCCACCGACAACAGCATCCAGTAGAGACGCTGCCATTGGGGGGGCATCGCATCGAGCGGAAATTCGTTCAGTCTCGCCACGATCTCATCGAACCGCGCCAACATCGCATCGACGAACGCTTCGATGTCCGCAACGGTGCTTTCATACCGATGATGATTGCGCGCGGTCTCGGTTGACAGCGCCCAATGCGCGAACGGTTCGAGCGCGGCGAATTCAGACGGAAGGATTCCCGATGTCACGATAATCCCACCTGCGCCCGGGCCTCGCCCTCTCGGATCAGCCGCTCGACGACGTGGGCGTTGTGACGCACCATCACTTCGTAGTCGTGCAGGATCATGTGGGTCTTCGGTCCGGTCTCGCATCCGGCCTGAATCTGCTCGAGCGTGCCGAGGTCTTCGAGCAGCACATCGCGCAGCACACACTTCATATATTCCTGATAGAAGCGGCCGCCGGCGTTTTTCATCTCGGGATAATAAACGCGCGCATCGAACAGCGTCCGGTTATGCGCGATGGGCCTGAAGTTGTACGCCTGGTAATAATTCGGACGCGTCGAAACGTAAAAATCCGGGAAGAAGACGTTGATGTCGAAAACCCAGTCGGGATCCTTTCGCCAGTTGATGCCCGGCGGCAGGTCGGCCGGATTGAACGAAAGCTTTGTCGCGCCGCGTCCCGCCCGAAGCGCCGCGCTCGCGATTTTGCCAACGCGCTGCGTGCCGGCCTGGGCGGTCGATTTATCGACCGTCGTGGCGGCCTTCGGATTGCCGTAGACGGTCTTTGGATTTCCCGCCATCGAAAGCCGCCGATGAACATCACCGCACAGGCAATCGATCGGGAGCATGCTGCCCTCTTCGTCGCTGCGTAGCGCATCCGCTATCGATCGGCCATGGACGTAGCGCACGTGATAAGTCTCCTGGAACGCGTCCAGCGCAAGCTTCCAGTTGCAGTTCACGACCGTGCGCCATCGATAGCAGTTGGTCATCTTCTCGAACGGATAGCCTTCGAGGTCGGCATAGACCGGCCGCAGGAAGTCGTTCAGCGACATCGCGGGATGCGGGTCGACGTTGACGAAGATGAAACCTTGCCACAGGTCCGCGCTCGCCGGCGTCATTCCGCACTGCTCACGGTCGAGGCCGCTGAAATACTTCTCGTCGGGAACGCCGACCAACCGCCCGGTCAAATCGTAGGACCATCCGTGGAACTTGCAGTTGAGGCGGCGGACCGAGCCGCGCGATTCGTAAACCACCTTGTTCAGCCGATGCGAGCAGACATTGTGCAGCGCCCGGATGACACCGTCGTGTCCGCGCACCACGATCAGCGAGGCGTCGGAAGCCGGCAAATCGACGACGAAGAAATCGCCCGGGTTCGGGATCTCGGACTCGCGCCCGACGTGCTGCCATACGCGTTTGAAGATATGGCGCTTTTCGAGTTCGAAGTATGCGGGCGAAATGTAGGGCTCGACCGGCAGCACGCCGCTGCCCAGCTCGGGGAAACGATCGCGCATCCGCGAGAGTTGGCCCCCGCCGTTGTTGGCCGTCGCGTCCATCGTCCTGCGATCAGTATAGCCGCCTCGATCCGAGCGGCAAGCGCGGGCGTTTGACATTAAGCGGGGCGGGCGTTACCGCAGTGATGTTCATATACGGCTCATAGCGCGGCGAACAACGAAAGTCCGGAGACCAGGAATGACGGGAACAGCTCAGCGCAGATGGATAATCGTCGGTGGCCTCTTCGTGACCATCGTGATTCTTTTCGGCGGCTTTCTGAACTTCGGCGTCTTCTTCGAGCCGCTGCGCAGCGCGTTTAACTGGAGCCATGCGCAGACCTCGCTGCTGCTTACCGCGCTCGTGCTGTCGCTGACGGTCGCGAGCCCGTTGGTCGGCCTGATGCTCGAGCGGGTCGAGGCGCAAACCTCGATGCTCATCGGCGCGATCCTGGCGAGCGTCTCGTATTTCATCGCGAGCAAGGCCGCCGGCTACGGACTGATGCTCGCCGCGTTCATCATCATGGGCATCGCTCTCGCGATGTCCACACTGGTACCCGCCCAAGTCATCGTCGCCAACTGGTTCGAGGAGCGCCTGCGCGGCACCGCCTTCGGGATCGCCGCGGCCGGGACCGCCTTCGGCGGCTTCGCGATGGTGCTGTTGGCGGATGCGACACTGCGACGCTGGGGATGGCGCGGCGCATACATCGCCTCGATTGTTCCCGTCGTCGCGGTCGTGATTCCGCTGATTCTGTTCGTCATCCGTACACGCCCGCCCGAAGGCGCTGTGCAGGGTCACGCGGCGGGTGAAGTGCCCGGGCTTGAAATCGGCGAAGGCTTCCGCAGCGCCGCCTTCTGGCTCATCATGGCCGCCTACGCCTGCTATGGATTCGCAGTCGGACTGCCGGTCGCGCACGTAATTCCGTTCTTCATCAGCATCGGGCTGACGCCGCATGAAGGCGCGATGCTGATTGTATGGTACGAAGCCGTCGGCACCGTCGCGAGCCTCATCATGGGCCTGTTCGGCGATCGGATCGGCGGCAAGTTCGTGCTGTCGCTTTGCTTCGTGATGATGGCGGTGAGCTTCTGGGCGTTGCTGGGCGCAAGCTCGCCGGCGCTCCGAGTACTGTTCGTAATCCTGTTCGGATTTTCCGTGGCATCCCCGACCGGGTTGCTCGCGATGCTGCTCGCACAGACGCTTGGCCTCAAATCGTTCAGCTTTTTCTCAGGCGCCGGCCAGTTCGTGCTGTTCTTCGGATTGTCATTCGCGCCATTTGTCGGCGGATGGATCGTCGATGTGACTCACAGGTATCGCGATGCATTCGGACTCTGCGCGCTGCTCGCATTGATCGGCGCGTTCGTTAGCCTCGCGGTTGCGGCGCCCAGGATCGGCGCAGCTGCGGAAAATGCCGGAGTTGAGCAAGTGGGCGCGAGCGCCCGATGAGCATCCAGTTCGGAATACGACTGCCGCCTTGCGAGCCGGTGCGCACGATCGCCGATGCGGCGGCGCGCGTCGAGGCCGCCGGCTTCGATTCGGTATGGGTTCCCGACTCGCAGTTGCTGTGGCGCGACGCGTGGGTCACGCTGTCGGCGGTCGCGCTCGCGACCACACGAATCAAAATCGGCATCGGGGTGACCACGCCGATCACCCGGCATCCGACGGTCACCGCGTGTGCGATTACCTCGCTCAACGAGCTTGCGAACGGCCGCGCGCTCCTCGGTATCGGCCAGGGCGACAGTTCCGTGCGTCTCATCGGAGTGCGGCCGAGCCGGCTCGCCGAGATGCGCGACACGATCCGGCTGATCCGCACGCTCAGCGCCGGCCAATGGATCGATTACGCCGGCCGCCAGCGCCGGCTGAAGAGCGCAGAAGGCCGCACCACCGCGCCGCCGATCTATCTGTCGGCTTCCGGGCCGAAGATGCTGCAGGTGGCAGGCGAACTTGCCGACGGGGCGATTCTCCTCGCGGGCATCGACCGCGACAACGTGGATTACGCCATTAACAACGTCCGCACCGGCGCCGAACGCGCGGGCCGCAAGCTGAGCGACCTCGACATCATGCTCGGCGCCTATTGTTATGTCGGCGCGGACTGGCGCGATGCGCGCAAGCTCGCCCGTCCTTACGCGGCGCTATTTTCGATGCATTGGCCCGAGGTGTTGAAAGCGGTCGGCATTCCGGTGCCTGAGCCGCGCCCGATGCCTGATCTGTATCCCGACGTGAACCATTGCGAGGACTGGGATCGCGCGGTCGCGGCTACGGACTGGGTGCCCGATGACGTGCTGGACCTGTTCTGCGCGAAATATACTTTGATGGGTACCGCGCGCGAGATCGTCCAGAAGCTTGAATTAGTACTCGACCGCGGGATTACTCACTTCTATCTGCTCGGCTTCAAGTCATACGAACTTCCTACCGATGTCGCGAATCTGTTTGCGCAGCAGGTAATACCCTACTTCCGTTCCAAACGCTGAACTGAGTAGCTACTCAGGCGCCTTCATCGGATAGCCGAGCTTCACATAGTCGAAGCCGCCCAGTTCCATGCGGTCGAGTTTCGCGTCCTGCGGCGAGGCATAGTAGGCGCGAATTTCCGCAATCAGGCCGCGTTCGCTGAAGACGTACCATTCATCGCCGCGCAGAACCTTGCCATCCTTGCGCTTGAAATGGGTCCATTCTATGACTGCCTGACGCGATGACGGATCGCACAGGACCCGATCGACAGTCCAGTACGAGCCGATGGTCTTTACGAAATGCTCCCAGCGCTCGGCGATAGTGCGCGCGCCCCGGAACGGACCATTATACATACCGGGCGGAAAATAGTGGACCGCGTCAGGCTCGAAGTACTTCGCGATGCGTTCCGGATCGCCGGAGTTACAAGCGTCGAAATAACCGCGAATGTGGCCTTCCATGTATTCTCTGGTCAGTTCCTTTGACAACGCGCGGCTCCTTTTGATGACTGACTATTGGCACTAGATTTTCCCCAGTCGATGGGGAGTGTGCGGATGCGAATGATCGAACTGCTCGTAATGCTGCCGCAGCAGATCCTTGCCATAGTCATTGCCGTTCGGGGTTCGCACCAATGTATGAATGTGATTGCGTGTATGCTCGTCGTTGTCGAACGCGATTCCGGTCTGATGATCGAACTCGATCAGGATAACGGGGCTGTGGATTCGATAATAAAAAGGGCTCACATCGTTGACCGGGCCGATCCAGGCGAAATAGGTCTGGTCGAGATGCGCCTTCACTTCCTCGAGCCTGATTTCGGCATGGCCCGGACGGATGCGGCCGACGTAGACTTCAATCAGCCGCATCAGAAGCGCGCGCTGATCATCAGCGAGTTCGTCGTATCGGATGCCTTCGTACTTCAGTTGCAAGTTGTCACGGAAGGCGGTGGTGAACACGTCGAACGGAAGCTCGTTGCCGATGATCGCCCTGGCCTGCTGCCCGGGGGTGAGACTTTTCATCAGCGCAAAGCCGCCGGCTTCCTCGTTGTGAAAGACGCGCGTGCCGGCGTACTTTCCGCTCTCGGCGTAGACCGGCTCGGAGCCCATGAAATTCGGCGTCATCACGATCTGATCGCCGAGCACGAAACAATTGATAATCAGATGATGGCCGTCAATCTGCCAGCCCCACGGCTTTTCACCCGAGGGAGTTCCGAACACGCTCATCCAGTACATCCATTCGCCATACTCTTCGTCGCGGCCGGTGATCTCCCGGATGGTCTCGTTGAGCTTCATCACGCCGCGCGCGGTCTCGTAACCGGCGGCACTCAGGCTCGCGCGAACCATCCCGAGCGCAGCGCTTTTCTGGTCGTCATTCATGTCGTCAAGGCAGACGCCGTGCCGCACCAGGTACGGATGGACGTTGCACCATAGCTGCCACGCCTTGTCATCGATGCCGAAGGTGGCCGCCTTGCGCTGCTCGGAATTCAGAGTTGCGAGGAAACGCTCGGTCGCATCGATGATCGGCTGTACCGAGATGCCGGTCTTGCGCAGCGAAAAGAGACCCGGCGCCGGCTTACCGTCTGTCGTGATGCCGACAAACGGGTTGGCGAGCATCTCTTGGGCACGCGCCATGTAGGTCGGCAGCACGCCTTTGGGAGGCAATTGAAACGGATGTTTCGCGGGAGTCGGTGGACGGTTGCGCACTTTCGGAGCAGCCATGGTGGTAATCTCCTTTTTGCTGGCCTACCGCCTCAGTACAGGAACCGACTGACTATTTCTCGAAAAACTGCAGTACCACGCGGTTGAACTCATCGCGATGCTCAACCTGCGCCCAGTGCCCGCATTTTGAGAAAATATACATCCGCGCATCCTGGAACTGCCGCAGCATAATCAAGCCCACGTCGAGAGCGCCCGCGCGATCGTCCTGGCCCCAGATAATCAGCGCCTTGGACTTTACCCTGGGTATTTCGAAATAGAGATCTTCGAGCGGCGGGAAGTAATCGCGGAAGAGCGCGACGCTGTCGGGTTGAGCGCTCGCCTCGTAGCGTTCCTTAACCAGCTCATCCGTGATGAACCCGTGATCGTAGGTAAGGCTCTTGATGAGGGTGCGCATCTTCTCCGGCGAGGGACCCGAACCCTGGTAGTACTCGATGATGTTGCGGATCGCCTCGAGCGGCATCGGCTGAAACACCGTGCACTTTATCGGCGTGCTGCCTATGATCACGAAGCGGTCGACTTTATCCGGATGATCAATTGCGAGCTTGATCGTCGCCTGCCCGCCCATCGAATTGCCGATGAAATGCGCGCGTTTGATATCCAGCTTGTCCATGAACTCTTTCAGGCTCCGCGCGACGAACGCCAGCCAGTTGCTCTGCACGCGCGGCTTGTCGGAGCGGCCGTAGTCGGGCATGTCGACCAGAATCGTCCGATAATGTTTGCACAGCTCGTCGAAGTTGCCCTTGAAGTTGCTCCATCCGGACGCGCCGGGGCCGCCGCCGTGCAGGCAGATGAGCGGGTAGCCGCTGCCGCCTTCCTGGTAATGCAGCTTGACCTCGCCGGCCTGAATGAACTTGCTCTCGGGAATCCGTTGTTCCATCGTGCGCTCCTCGAAAATCGTCAGGTCAGGATAACAGGGATAGGCTATACAGCCGATATATCAGGCGCAAACACGCCGCAAGCGTCTCAGCGCGCCGCGCGCGAAGCGAGATCGAAGCATCGCGCGAGAAGCTCGTACGATCGCATCCGCGCCCCATGGTCATGCACCACGGTTATGACCATCAGCTCGTCGATCCGCAATTGTTCGGCGATCGCGGTAAGCTGCGGCACGACCTTGTCCGGCGCGCCGACCACGTAGCGTGGGAATTCGCTCGGGACGAGAGGTTCGCGCGCCGAACCGAGTTCGCTCAACGCTTCATCGGGCGGCGGAATCGGACGCAGATCGCCGCGCCGGATGCGCCGCCGGAAGAGCCGCGTGCTCGCGAAATGCCGCTCGGCTTCCGCATCGTCATCGGCACATATCACGCCCATCGCGAGAATCGTGCGCGGCGCGGGCACGCGTCCCGGCACAAAATGCAATCGATAGTATTCCAGGGCGGCGCGCGTCGGCTCGGGATCGATGAAGTGCGCGAACGCGTACGGCAATCCAAGCTGGGCTGCCGCCGACGCGCTCCACAGACTGGATCCCAGAAGCCAGATTTCGGGGCCGCCCGGCATCACCGGCGAAACCTTGATGCGGCTGAAGGGATGGTCGGGCGGAAACGTACGATCGAGGAACGCGAACAGCTCGAGCAGGCGCTGCGGAAAATCATCTCTCGGCGGTTCATGCTCGCGCTCGCTCCGCAGCGCGAACGCATCGAGGGGCGTTCCGCCGGGAGCGCGTCCGACGCCGAGATCGATGCGGCCCGGGTAGAGCGCGTGCAGCATCCGGAAGATTTCCGCAACCTTGAGCGGGCTGTAATGCGGCAGCAGCACGCCGCCCGAGCCGACCCGGATGCCGCTGGTCTCGGCCGCTACGCGCGCGATCAGAATCTCGGGCGCCGGACTCGCCAGCGCCTCGATCGCATGATGCTCCGCGATCCAGTAGCGCTCGTAGCCCAGCCGATCAGCGAGACGGGCGAGCTCGATGGTGTTGTGGAGCGCATCCGCCGGCGTGGAACCCGCCGGAACTGGCGATTGATCGATGATCGACAGTTTCACAATGGACTCTTGTGTAACGATAGCGATGGCCGGCGGTTCGGGCTATATAGGCATCACACTGGACAACCGATGGAGGTAATCACCCGTGATCAAGTTGTACGGAACCGCAATGTCGCGATCGGCGCGCTCGCTGTGGGCGCTTGAAGAGCTCGGCCTCAAGTACGAGCACATCCCGGTCGAAGTGGCAAAGGCAAAAAGCCCGGAGATGCTGAAGCTGAATCCCAATGGACACATCCCGACGCTCGACGACAACGGAGTGGTGGTCTGGGAATCGATGGCCGTCAATCTCTATCTCGCCGAGAAATACGGCAAGGCTCCGTTCTGGCCGGCTACGCCGGAGCAGCATGCGCACGTTTACCAGTGGAGTTTCTGGGGGATGCTCGAGGTCGAGCCACATCTGGTAACGATTTTGCGCAACCGCGTGTTCCTGCCGCCCGAGCAGCGCGATGCCAAGGCGGATCAGGCAGCAGTCGAGGCGCTCAAGGCTCCGCTCAAAGTGCTCGACGATCATCTGAAGCACAGCAGTTTCATACTCGGCAATGACTTCACCATCGCGGATCTCAATGTCGCGTCGATTCTGAGCCTCGCGATGATGGTGAAGCTCGATTTTCCGGCGGCGCCGACCGCGAGCGCATGGCTGCAGAAATGCCTGTCGCGACCGGCGAGCCAGAAGCTGCACAATATGAAGTGAGTTTGGATCAACCGGCTGTCGGAACGGCGGCGAGCGCCGCCGTTCCCCGGCTATTTCCCCGGATCGATGAAGATCTCTTCCGGCGTCAGCATCCGATGGCAGGTACCCTGCTCATACGCGTAACGGAGGAACGCTTCCAGCGTGCTGCGATTCGGATCGATTCCATACGGCCAGTAATCACGTCCGAACATCCGGCTGGAAACGTCGATCGCATCTGAAATATAGAGCGCGGGGATTGGCGACGAATCGTTTACCTTCAAACGTTCGATGCTCGCCTGTTTGGCGCGCTCGAATGCTGCGTAAAGGCTCGACGCGACCCACGGATGCGCGCGCACGATCTCGGCCTTGATCGCGATTACGTGCATGATTGGAAAGATGCCGGTTACGCGCCAATATTCCTCTTCGCGCTGCATGAAATCCGGCAGCAGCCGGACGATGTCGCCGCTGCCGTCCTCGAAAGCCTGCGGCGGATGCGCCGACATCACGGCATCGAGCTCGCCCGCGAGCAGCATCGCATTCAGCGATTGGTCGCGAACCGGTGTGAGCGCCACGCCCGGCGGTAATCGCAATGCAACCTTCTCAGCGCGTCCTGGCTGGTTCACGCCCGCCTGGAACCATCGAATCTCGTCGAGTTTGAGTCCCGCGTGACGCGCGAGATAGCCGCGCGAGTAGATCGCCGCGGTCTGCGCCCATTCGGGAACGCCGATCCTCTTGCCGCGCAACTGCTCGAGTCTTCGCAAGTCCGAGCCGCGCCGCACATAGATCGATGAAAGCCGGAAGACGCGCGACGGGAAGACCGGCAGCGCCGTGATCGAATCATCTCCCTGCGAGCGCATCGACGAATACTTCCCGAACGACATCTCCGAAACGTCCCATTCGCGGTAGCGTGTGAAGCGATGGAAGATCTCTTCGATCTGGAGTTCGAGTCCGACCAGCCGGATGCCATCCGCCGCGATTCTCCCGCGCGTCAGGTCACGCGTGTGATCGTAGTCGCTTAGTGCGAGCGTGAGCTGAAGCTGATTCATGTCGCGCGCGCAGCGGAGCAGGCTCAGGCCTCGGTGCGATCGATGGCGTCGCCGGCCTCGGCGATGCCGTTGAGGTAGTGCTCCCAGACCATCAGGTTGACGCGGCACGCCTCGACCACGCGCTCGCCCATCCGCAATTCTTCGGCGAAACGGCCGACCGCGTTCCAGCCCAGATCAGAATGTTCGAGGTCGGCCTTTTCGTGGACGCCGAAAAAGATCAGCTCCTCGTCCTTGAGGCCGAACAGCTTCGCCCAGCGCGTGCGCTCAAATCCGAACCATCCGAGCTCCCGGAACAATCCTTCGCCGTAACCGGGCACATTGATGCGCTCGGCACAGGTGTTCGCGACCAGGCCCTCGAGCCAGTGCCGGTTCGACATCAGCGAGTCCCACGCCAGCCACGCCATCCGCGTCGACGGCAACGGCTCGGCGCGCCGGATGCTTTCGCGATCGAGCCCGATCCTGACACCGAGATCTTCGAGCAGCAGCCAATGCGGGCGGCCGTCGGCGAATTCATTGTCCGCGATCAATTCTTGCGAGCACGCCTTGATAATCGCGATGCGCGTGTCCCAGTCCGGACAGTTGGTGGCGACCCGCAACTTGAGCACCGAGTTGCGCTGG
>JAJPIG010000034.1 GCA_021324855.1 Pseudomonadota bacterium
CACGAATGCGGCGGCCACGCGACCGGCCATCCGAAGCGGCTCAACCGCGACTCGATCAAGGAAGCCGCGCCGTTCGGCTCGGCAACCTACAGCATCGAGGAATGCGTGGCGGAGATGGCGGCGGCCTATCTGTGCGGGATCGCCGGCATCGCGAGCCGCACGCTCGACAACTCCGCCGCCTACATTCAGGGCTGGTTGTCCCGCCTGCGCGGCGACCGCAAGCTTATCGTCCACGCCGCCGCGCAGGCGCAACGCGCGTGCGATTACGTGCTAGGCGCAAAACAAATCACCGAATAACCGCACGAGAAGGGGCGGCCCTCAGGAAGCAGAAGGACGCCCCGGCCGCATGGCCCTGCGTATTAGGCCGTGCGTCTTGCCATGGAACGTGATGGTCCGTCCACGCGCTGGAAAATGACATAGGGGACCACCATCAACCTGAATCTTCGGCAGCACGTTCCTAAAGAGATCGCGCAGCTCACCTTCGGTCAACTCAGGATCCCTCGCACGCAATTTTCCGAACAGCGTGCGCCATCGCCACTGCAAGCGGAATCTTGCTTTTTGGAAAACCTCACGACCAAAGGCGCGGGCCGCGCGGTCCCTATGGAACAGTGAGCTGAACTGGCTGGCAGGTCGATCCATCATTTTACCTCCAGTTCATTTTTAGTCGTTTTTGGTGTCGATGTCCAGAAACGCAGAGACTCCAACGGCCACAAGGGACTTCATGTTATTACGCCAGCAAAGGACGATAAATTGGTCACCTGCTTAGCGTCCATCTCGGGTTGATTGCAGGTTGCCGCGATATCGGAAAGACGGGATAATGTGTGAGGCGCCGACCCTTCCGTCCGAGACGGGCGCGGCAGAGTTTTATTTGGAGGGATTTGTAATGGAACCTAAGTGGTGGCAAACAAACGAGCGAGTGGAGGCAGATGGGGCGTATTCGTGCAAACTGTGTGGCGATACGATCGCCCTGACAGCCGGATCGACATTTCCGCCCTGCAAACGCGATCTGACTCCAACAGCATGGTTCGGCCCGAAGCCGGACCCCGCCCGAGCCTAGCTCCAGCCACTGTTCGCTCGAAAGCTCGCTATAAGCCCGCCCAGCTGCTCCCTGTCAACCAATTCGCAGTTGTTAGCGCTGGCCAGCTTCCGAGCCCCATCCGTAAATCTGCTATTGGTGACGACCATTGCCCGATGGCAGTGGTAGAGAGCGATAGCAGCTACTGCCTCCTGTACGGCGTCATTCGACACACGGCTGTGATACCGCTTGGCCTGGCACACGATTTTCTCTCCGTCCTTCGAGAGGAGTAGATCGCATCCTTGATCTCCCGAACGACCAGTTTCTGTCACGTGATAACCGTGGTGGCGGAACAGCGCGGCCAAATATCGCTCGAAGTGCCTCCCCGGCATATTATCCACGTCCGCAAGTTGAATGGCTCTGAGCGCTTGTTGTCGCCGCCGCCACCGACGCAGCTTGAGATAAACAAATAAAACCCCACCACCGATCGGAATCGCCGAGAGCAACCCCAATTCCAGCGGATGTTGCTGCCCGAAGCTGATGGCATGTGGAATAACTGCCAGCGCAGCGAAAAACGCGACAGCGATTACGGCCTCCATTGGGTTCCTGAATTTGAGGCTTCGACCGCGGTACGCCGCGCTCGAAAACCTTACGCGCGGGAACGAGAACCCTCCGGCGCGACGCGGCCGGGAAATGCGAACGGGTGACGATCGAAACCTCCGTGGAAATCTCGGAACCTTAAACGGCTTTGCCAGCTTTACCTTCGGCATCCTTGGAAGCCGTGGCGTCCGAGGAAACTTCGGCTTCGGTATCTTTGGGATCCGTGGTGCTTTTGGAGGATGCCAACCTTTGCGTCTGGCCATTGGCTCTTATGGCCGGCTTCCCGTATCAGCGGTGCCGCCCTTAACTCGGGCCATCATATCCGGCCGGCGGAAATAGATCGCCCGCCCGCAGCGCAGCGGCGGGGCGTTCTGGACGAGCACGATCTGTTCGTCGTAACGCAGTCCCTGCATGATTTCTTCGGGCTTGATCAGCCGCCTGGCGACCTGCTGCCGGCTGGTCGAGGAGTGGGTCGAGCGGGAACTGTGCTCCCAACTCGAAGACGAGCCGGAGCCTTCGGTCACCGAGTCGCCGAGCGCGGTGAATTCGCCGCAGGCGCGCGAGAGGAAATCGGCCGCCTCGTAATCCTGGATATGGGAGAAGAGCTTTCAGGTAGGCCGAATCGAACCAGGCCTGCCGGCCCTGCCGGCCCCAACTCTGGGTTAGCTGGCCGAGCGACTGGTAGAGCAGGCAGAGGTTGATGTCGTACTTGCGCCCGGTATCGCGCGCGGTCTCGAGGATGCCCATGTAGCCGAGCCGCGCGACCTCATCGAGCAGGAAGAGCATTCGGCCGGCGGCGCGCCCGCGCGCCTCGTAGACCGAATTGAGCAGAGCGCCGAGGATGACGCGCGCGGCCTGCGGACTGGTTTGCAGAACCTTGAGCGGCAGGTTGATGAACACGTCGAGCCTGCCAGAAAGCAGGTTCCGCGTCCGAAATCCTTGGCCGCAGACCAGGCGGGCGAGGGAAGGGATGGCGAGCCACGAAGTGGCGTTGCCGGCTTCGCCGTAGAAACCCGAGAACTGCTTTTCGGCGATGTCCTTCAGGTTGCCGGCGAGCTGCGCCGGGAAGCCAAAGCCGTAGCTTGAACCCTTGGCGTAGATCGCCTCGAGCAATTCCTTGAGCTCGGGGATCGGACGCGAGACGCGCTCGCGCAAAAGCCCAAGCGTCTTGCGCGCGGGCGGGATCGCCGGGTCGAAGACGATATCAGCTAGAAGACAGCCGAGGAGCCCGCGGGCGGCGTGTTTGAAATAATCCTCGTAGCGCTCGGCCGCCTCGGCCGCGTTCCACAGCGTCTCGCGGTCCGCATCGACCACCGCAGCTTCAAGGACCAGGACATCGAGCTGGAGCCGACCCGGCATCTCGGCAAGGCCGTCGACCAGATGCGCGGGCGCGGCGAGTATGCGGAGCGGGCGCGCGAGCATGAGGCGGTGCGCGAGCGCAACGCGCGGCGGAATTGAACAGCGGCCCGAGATTATCTTCGACAACCTGACGCGCCGGCAATCGACCTTCACCCGGCGCGACATCGCGCGCGAGGTCTTCCGTTACATCGACGAGGGCGAGCGCTTCAGAAACCTGATGGCGCGGCTCGAAGGGTCGCCCGAACTGGTCAGACTGACGGCGGCGGTCAAGGACGAACGCGGCAACGTGGTCGAGCCCGAGCGCTACACGACCCGCGAGATGTTAGCGGTCGAGTCACGGATGGCCGAACAGGCGCAGGAGCTGGCCGACAGCAAGACGCATAGGGTAGGGGAGGACAACCTCAAGGCGGCGCTTAATCGCCACGGCTATCTCAGCGCCGAGCAGCGCGAGGCGGTGAGGTTCATCACCGGCGAGCGCCAAATCGACGCGCTGACGGGCTTCGCCGGCGCGGGCAAGTCGGCGGCGATCGCCGCGGCGCGCGAGGCCTGGCAGGCGGAAGGCTACCGCGTCCTGGGCGGCGCCCTCTCGGGGATCGCGGCCGAGAACCTCGAGCTCACGTCGGGAGTTCAGAGCCGGACGCTTGCGTCATGGGAGAAGGCGTGGCGCGAGGGCAGGGAGCGGCTCTCAACGCGCGACGTGCTGGTCATCGACGAGGCCGGCATGGTCGGCAGCCGCCAGCTTGAGCGCATCGTCGCGGAGGCCTCCAGGCGCGGCGCCAAGCTGGTGCTGGTGGGCGACGCCGAGCAGCTCCAGCCGATCGAGGCGGGCGCGGCGTTCAGAGCCATCGCGGAGCGGGTAGGGTGGCAAGAGCTATCCGGCATCCGCCGGCAGCACGAAGCGTGGCAGCGTGAGGCCTCCAGCGACTTCGCGCGCGGCGAGCCGGGGCGCGCGTTCGACCGCTACCGGCAGCACGGCGCGATTCACTTCGCCGAGAACCGGAGCAAAGCCAAGGAAGAGCTGATCGGCGCGTGGGCGAAATACCGCGCGGCGGAGCCGGAAAAAGCTTCGCTCATTCTCGCCCACACTCGCGCCGACGTGCGCGAGCTGAATCTGAGCGCGCGGGCGATTCTGAGGGAGCGCGGAGCGCTGGGAGAGGACGTCAGGGTGGAGGTCGCGCGCGAGCTGGCGACCGACGACGGATCCATTACCATCGAACGCGGCGAGCGGCTGTTCGCCCAGGGCGACCGGGTGATGTTCCTGAAGAACGACCGGGAGCTGGGCGTGAAGAACGGCACCTTGGGAACAGTCGCCGAGGTCAACCGCGATGCGATGCGCGTCGCGCTGGACGGGCCGGAGCGGCGCGAGGTCAGCTTCAATCTCCGCGACTACGCGGCGCTCGACTACGGTTACGCCGCCACCGTGCACAAGGCGCAAGGGGCGACGGTCGATAAGACCTTCATGCTGGCGACGCCGGGAATGGATCGGCATCTGGCCTACGTCGCGATGACCCGCCACCGCGAAGGCGCCGAGCTTTACGCGGGGCGCGATGATTTCAAGGGGTACGACGAACTGAAAGAACGGCTCTCCCGCGCGCGGCCCAAGGACTCAACTCTCGACTATGCGCAGCGGCGTGGCATGGAGGCCGTGCGCGAGCGCGCCGCAGAGGAAAAACGGCCGACGCGCCAGCAGGAGCGGACGCAGCGGCACGAGCGAGAGGCGAAGGCCCAGGGCAAGGAGCGGAACGCGGAAGCAGGGCTGCGCGATCCCGTCGCCCGCTTCAAGCAGGCGCAAAAGGAATTCATCCAAGTCGCCGGCACGGCCGACTTCGATCCGAAGGCCAAGGCGCGCACAGCCGAGCTGCGCGAGGAAATGAAGCGGGCGTCCGAGGAGATCGCAAAAGACCCGGCGCGCATGCGCGCCGCCGAGCGCGAAGGCATCGCGCCGCAGGTCAGAAACTTCGTCCGCCAGGCCGAGCGAGAACGCGGGCGCGACAAGGGCAAGGACCTCGACCGCGACGAGGGGCTGGAGCGGTGAGAACGAATTTACGCAAACACCAGCCATCCGATAGAGCCGGCCGCTTGGGAAAACGGCGCTTACGTGGTACACTATGCCATGTAGAGGAGCGGCAGCTGTGGGGCGGGCTACATTACTGAGGCATCGGAAGTGGACCGACGACCGCGGCAACCTTTATGAGCTCGTCCTTTGGCAAGTTGAGCGGAGCGCCAGGCACCCTGAGGGTGTCCGGTACCGGCTCGCATTCATCCGCGCAGGAGAAGAAACGCCGGCGCTCTTGTACGACAACCATCATCCGAAGGGACACCATCGACACGTTGGAACCCGTGAGGAAGCGTATTTTTTCACAACCGTAGAACAACTTGTTGCGGACTTCACGACCGAGGCGCACAGGCTTGAAGGGGAACGAAAATGAAGACGGTTAGCTTTTCCATCAGACCGTTCAGCGATGTAATGGGCGACTTCGCTAGGACCTTCGAGGCGGTTCGTACCGGCCAGCGGATTCCGAAAGGACCGCGCGAGGAGGTGGGTTTCACCAGCCTCGAGGCGGCCCGCAATTTTCTGACCCGCGAGCGGCTGGCCTTGCTGCGCGCGATTCGGACCCGTCACCCCGAGTCGCTATACGAGCTTGCCAAGATGGTAGGCCGCGACTTCAAAAACGTTCAGGAGGATATTCGGATTCTGGAGCGGCACGGCCTGGTGCTAATCGCCAAGCGCCCGCGCGGCGGGCGCAAAGTAAAAGTGCCGCGTGTGCCGTTTGAGGAAATCGCGCTGAAGATCGCAATCTGAGCTTCAGGAGTGAGCAAGTTATGAGCGCACGCCGGCTTAACACCGGCATCCGCAGCGGCACCGAGCGATCAAAGGCGCTTCACGAAGCTATCAGGTCCTACAACAGTGCCAGAGGGGCGGCGATGAAGCGGCTAACTGGCAGCAGCCATCGTCTACCAAGCAATATACGCGCGGGAGTCGCCGGATCGGACTAGTGCTTCGACTCAAGCGTAAGGGTCAAGAGACATCTTGCGCAAGGTCGCGGGATTTGATCAAAGAGATGGGGTGGAGCGGAAGAGGCGGAGGCGGCAGAGGTTTCCGGGATTGCGACTGACTGGAGCTGCCGCACCCGTGTCTGGAACTCCCGCGTCAATCGCTCCCGTCAAAGCATCGATTGGCGTTTCACTACTGCTGATGCGCGCCGGGTATTCGGTTACAAACGAAGCGTTACGCATGGGTCGAAGCACTAGTTGCTTTTGCAGGGAACCGTAACGACCGAGCCCGAGCCCTTGACGGTGGTTCCGCTGGAAGTCGATGCCGTAAGCGTCGCGGAAGTCGCGCCGCATGGGATCGCCGCCGCTGGCGAGTCGAATTGAAAAACCAGATCCGTCAGCCCGTCTCCGTTGACATCCTCCTGGTGAGCGGTGTTATTGAGTGGTGTGGCCATTCCCGGCCCGAAGCGCGCGCTGGTGGGATTTATCGTGGTGGCGTCGAAACTGGAACTGCTTAGGACCGCCACGGGAATTTCTCCTTGCGACGTTACATTTATCGGGGCCGTCGTGTTGTCAGGTTTTATCTCAATCTGCACCGGGATGAACGTAACCGGGCCCTGAGTCGTTCCCTGCACCGCCAGATCGAATAGGCCGCCGTAGCTTTGCGGGCAATCTGACAGCAGGTTCTCCTGCTGGATTTCAACGTCTTCGTAGGTGTCCGCTCCCGAGTTCGCGCCGAAGAAGGCAACGTAATCGACATAACCATGCATATAGTAGTTAACCGGGCCGGGCGGATTGGAACTTTGAAACGAGAAGCCGCTCAGCGACGATCCCGGCGAGATTTGATTCAGACCGGGCGGAACTTGCCCAACGTCCGGTTCACCCGCTGGCAGCGGCCCTGCAACAACCGCGTCCCAATGTACGGTCGAGCGACCCGATACAATTCCGTCACCCCATCCGGTAGGGTCCACGATGTTCGAAATCGATGGCGCAAAATCCACCAGGAAATCTTCAATCGCTTGCTGGCTGCTCGCAGCGTTCGAAACGGTGTATGTATAGGTGTACAGGTTGGTAGTCGGATCGAGTGCCACATTCGCATTCACCGTAGCATTAAACATCGTCGGCGGTGGGGGACAGTTCGTGCTTTGTGCATGGGCTGAAGCGCCATGAATGATCAACGCAAGCGCCATCAATATCGCCGCGATACGACTGTTTAGCGCAACTCCCGCCTTTATGCTGCGCGCCATTGTGGATACCTCAACCGTCATCACTGCGCCTTCAGATGCCAATGGTTGGCGCCTGGGTTGCTGGGAGACTCCGACCTGTAGGGAAAATAAAAATTATTATCCTCCACGGCCGACTTTAGCGCGTTGCGATCTTGAAGAGGGATATTGCTCAATCCAAGGTCAGTTTCGTTACCCAACCGATGGCCGCAATGCGGCGGCGTCCAGGTGGCATCGATATCGAACAATCCGCCATAGATCAGATTCAAGCTCGTGTAGTTGATAATCGGGGGTTGGGCGACGCCGGCCTTCGAGAGGTAATTTGCAAAACTGACGGGCACCGCTTCAAGATTCGAAACCACGGCTGGCAGCGCGTATGCGTTGTTGAAGTCATGGTAGGTGGATTGAATAACTGCCCATTGTCCTGAAGGGCCGGACGTCGGCAAGGCGCTGAATCCATCGATCTCAACACCCATCGTTTGTGTATTGGGTATAAGAGCATTTCCGAATTGGTCGACGCCGGACTCATTGATATTTATGATCCCGGAAATCTCGGGCGCCGTGTAGGTCGTGAGAAATTGCAGTCCGTCCGAACCTGTATTTCCCGAGGAAGGATTGAACGTCCCATTTGGGCGGCCAGAGTTGGTGTGATTGTGACCGCCGCTACCAGCCTGCGCCTCGGGATCGAGATTAATCGTGCAGTTCGGCTGATAAACCGTTGGGTTTGATGGATCGATGCATATGAAGATGAGCTGTAGCGTTTGCTCCTGCTGAGTGAGACGGCATCTTGCGAATGTTTCGATGCTCGGAAGGACGTGAAAATCGGTCGATTGCGCTGGCGGCTGGCTGGCGATCTGAGGGGCGGCGACCGGTATTGCCATTGGCTGAAGTGTTTGAGCAAAACAAGGCCATGAAGCCAACAGCCACAGCGCAGGTACGAAAATTGCCGCCACACGTGCGTGGTCGGTTTCCCGGGAGAACCATCGCATAAATTCCCCCTAAGAACGATTGCTTGTGTTAGCTTAAAACTGACTTTTAGTCAACAATTTGTCGTTTGACGGGGAAAAGCGCGCCAGTCACCGTGGCGCTTCTAAAGCGTGTCCGTGCGGCGCGTCGGATTTGACGCTGGATCGTCTTCGGCGATGCCGGAGAGCACGACCGGCGGTCGGTCGGGAAATTCGGCGGGGCTGGAGCGTTAAGCTCATGCTTCCTGATCGGCGCTCGTTCGTGTAAGGTGGCTGACCGGCGCACGCTTACCGCTTGCCAGTAACCGAACAGCAGAGTAGGCTGACCAATGATAAAGAGCTTCCGGGACAATGACACGGAGGCCATCTTCAATGGCGAGCCGGTGCTCAAGTTTCAAAGCATTGCCACGGTGGCGCGGCGCAAGCTCAGGTCGATTCATCAGGCGCGCAGCCTGCGCGACCTTTCGCTGCCCGGCAACCGCCTCGAGGCGCTCAAGGCCGACCGCAGCGGACAGCACAGCATCAGGATCAACGACCAGTACCGGGTCTGTTTTGTGTGGGACAAAGGCGACGCCCGCGAGGTCGAGATTGTCGATTACCACTGAGCTCGGAAATCGAGGACAGCAACAATGGCAAAGAAGAAGAAGCTCCCGCCAGTCCATCCCGGCGAGGTGCTGCGCGAAGACTATTTGATTCCGGCCGGCGCAACGGTAAATGCTCTGGCGCTGGCTCTACGGGTGCCGGTGAGCCGGATGTACGAGATCGTGAATTGCGAGCGCGCGATTACGCCCGAGACCGCTCTGCGTCTCGCCCGCTATCTGGGAACAAGCGCGGAATTCTGGCTCGGTCTGCAGAGCGACTACGATCTGGAAAAGGCCCAAGCGGAGTTCGAGGAGCGTATCGAGCGCGAGGTTCAGCCACGGGAACGCGCGGCCTAAGATGAAGAGCAAGACATACAAGCATGCACACCGCTTCCCCTGTTCTTAAACCGGCACCTCCGCTACGCGATCTCGCCAAGCGATGCTGGGAGCAAATCACCCAACCCGCCAGAGACCGCATTGCCAGCAGCTTTTGCAGGGGCTGGTGGTGGGCGGACTGGGAGGACGGGAAGCTTCGAATAAAGCGCCAGCTCACGAAACCTCCCGGCACCACATCCGGCGGCGGCCAGGGTGGCTCAGCCGCTTCGACTCTGGGGCCGCCGATCATCGAATACGACGGCGAAGCAATTACCGCGACAGAGCTGAAGGACAATGATCCAACTCTCGACGACGTAGCCGATATGATGGTCGAGCTTGCGAAGCTTCTCAAGGAAGGATGCCGCGAGTCCGGATGGGCCTGCGCGGAGGTTAGCGGCGATTCTGGGACGGTCCAAAAACTGAAAGACCGAATGAAGAAGGACCAAAGCGCACCGGAGGTTTACGATGCCGAAGCCGCGGCCGCTCTGGAACGTTCGCGTGGCCGTCCCGGCTAATCCCCGCGACGGTCAGGTCGGGCCCGCCCGCGCCTCCCCATGAATATCTGATAACCTCCTTTATCCTATGCGAGAGGGGAGGCCCGACAGTTGAAGCGAGACATGGACATCGTCAGGGAGATCCTCTGCAAAATCTCCGATGTACCGGGGAAACCGGACCATGGCGTCTTGGTCGAAGGCAAGACCGCTGAAGAAGCCGCAAAGATTCTTTACCACGTCGGGTTGTTGGAGGAGGCCGGTCTCCTTAAGGGACAAGAGCTAAGTGGACTTGGCATGGAAACCTCCTTATGGGCGGATCTCGATCTCACTTGGGCTGGGCATGATTTCGTCGACGCCATTCGCGATCCCCAGGTATGGAAGGAGACCAAAAAGGGCCTGGAGTACGCCGGTTCCTTCACGTTCGACTTAGTGAAAGCGCTCGCCAAAGGGTTCGTCACGAAAAAAATCGAGGAGCATACCGGTGTCAAACTCGAATTCTAGTCTGGCACCGGTCACTTCCGGATCGATGTTGCCCGCCCTGGTCACCGCCGGCGACGAGCGCGCGCGGACCCGCTTCGTCGAGTTCTTCGCGTCGAACATCCGCAACCCGCACACGCGCCGGGCCTACGCCCGCACCATCGGCGAGTTTCTCGCGTGGTGCGACCGGCGCGGAGTTAAAGCGCTGGATGAGGTCCGGCCGCTGCACGTCGCCGCTTGGATCGAGCGGCAGACGCGTCGCTACTCAGCGCCGACCGTCAAGCAGCAACTCGCGGCGGTCCGCCACCTGTTCGACTGGCTCGTCACCGGCCAGATCGTAGCGGTCAATCCGGCCAGCTCCGTGCGCGGCCCCAGGCACTCGGTCAAGAAGGGCAAGACCCCGGTGCTGGAACCGGGCGAGGCGCGCAAGCTGCTCGACGCGATCGAGACCGACGGCGACGCCGGGCTGCGCGACCGCGCGCTCATCGGGCTGATGGTCTACACCTTCGCGCGCATCGGCGCGGCGCTTTCGATGAAAGTCGAGGACGTTTACAGCGAGCGGCGGCGGCTCTGGGTTCGTCTCCACGAGAAGGGCGGCAAGCGCCACGAGATGCCCTGCCACCACAACCTCGAGCAGTACCTGCTCGCCTATATCGAGGGGACCGGCATCGGCGGCGATCCCAAGGGGCCGCTCTTCCGCACCATCGGGCGGCGGACCAAGCGGCTGACGCGCACTCCCCTGCCCCAGGCCAACGCCTGGGCGATGGTGCGCCGGCGCGCGCGCCAGGCCGGCCTTGCAACCAAGGTCTGCAACCATTCCTTCCGCGCCACCGGCATCACGGCCTATCTGAAGAACGGCGGCACGCTGGAGAAGGCCGCCGCCATGGCTAACCACTCCAGCACCCGCACCACCCAGCTCTACGACCGCCGCTCAGATGAAGTGACGCTCGATGAAGTTGAAAGAGTAGGAATCTGAATCAAAGGAGGCTCAAATGGCCTATTCCGCAGAGATCAGCAGGAACAATCCCACCCTTTTCGTATTCCTACTTGACCAGTCGGGTTCTATGAGTGACGTATTCGGCGCGGGCGACGCTCGGCTGAGAAAGGCAGACACCCTCGCGGACGTTGTGAATCGCACGCTCCATGACCTCGTAATTCGCTGTACAAAGTCCGAGGAGATTCGCAACTACTACGATATCGCGATTCTCGGATATGGCGGGTCCACCGAGCTGCCCGTAGGCTCCGCCCTTGGCGCCGGAGAGGTCATAAAAAAGATCAGCGATATAGCCGAGCACCCCTTGCGACTTGAGAACCGGACCAAAAAAGTTCCGGACGGCGCCGGCGGACTGGTGGAGCAGACTGTACGGTTTCCAATTTGGATCGAACCTCAAGCGGGCGACGGCACGCCGATGTGCGCGGCGCTGACAGAGGCGAAGAACATCGTCGGCTCCTGGCTAGCCGAACATGCGCATTCATTCCCGCCCGTTGTTCTGCACATCACAGACGGCGAGTCTGGTGATGGCGATCCCACCGCCACCGGACAATCCATCGCACAGCTTAAGTCGAGCGATGGCAACGTCCTCGTCTTCAACTGCCACCTATCGTCCCAACGAGTCGCCGCGATCGAGTACCCAACTAGTCCAGAAACGCTGCCGAACGATTTTGCGAAGACGTTGTTTGCGATGTCCAGCGTCATACCCGACGCATTTCTCCGATCCGCTGCACAAAGCGGGATGAGTCTCGCGCAAGGCGCACGAGGTTTCGTGTTTAACGCCGACCCCGCGGCCCTCGTTCAGTTCTTCGATATCGGCACCCGGCCGGCAAACCTTCGGTAGCGTGATCCAGCTCCGTATTCGATCGTTTCTTTTGCCGAAGGAGGGTTGTTCCGCGGCAGAGTGCGAAGATGCCATTGCCCGAAATTGCCGGGCAATGCGCTTCGCGGTGAGCGACGGTGCGACCGAGGCCTTCGATTCGCGCCGATGGGCGAGATACTTGGTCACAACTTGGGTCACCACCCAGCGTGTCCACTGGTCGCCGGAGGTTTTCGTACAAACTGCGAAGCTAATCGGCGAGCGCTTCACTAGGCGAATAGATCAGAAAACGTTCCCTTGGTATGCGGCAGAGAAAGCAGCGAGTGGGTCGTTCGCTGCCTTTGTTGGGATCGAAGTCACTCCGAATGGAGAGTGGAAGGCATTAGCAGTCGGCGACTGCTGTATGTTCCAGGAACGCGGGAACGAGCTGATAGTCGCGTTCCCGCTTACAGCACCGGAGTGCTTCAATTCGCGCCCCGCCCTTATTCCCTCTTTGCCTCAGGCAATCGATGCCGCCGTTGGCGAGCTGAAAACGTGCTCCGGGCAGCTAGAGGATGGCGATCATATTTGGCTCATGTCAGACGCGATCGCGTGCTGGTACCTGACCAACCATAGCGGGACAGCCGGCAGAGGCAGCTCGCCGAACCGCTTACTATCCGCTGTGCTCGCCGGCGACGCCGAAACGGCGGCCCTTATTCGCAACGAACGCGCGTTGGGGAACCTCCGTAACGACGATGTCGCGGTGCTTTATATCAAAGCCGTTTCGTCGCCGCAGAGCAGAGAGCAATGAGCCAAGCATCCGGCAGGAAACAATGGCCCACGGGAAGCGATTATTCGGCCGCGATCCAAAATCCTGCAATTGCTTTCGCCGACTCCGAACTCAAATCTGGGACTCCGGTGTTGGACAGGTTGGGAATGCCCCTAGTGCAAGCGGGCAACTTTGCCTTCGTCTTCAAGTTCCAGCTCGCCGTCTCCAGCCACAGAGCGCTTAAGTGCTTCCGGCAAGAGATGGGAGACCGCGAACGCCGATACAAGGAAATTACTGCATATCTCGATCAACACGACCTCTCGGCTCTTCCGCACTTCGATTATGACCAAACCGGCATCCTTGTGGCCGGCGAACGCTACCCGCTTTTGGTCATGGACTGGATTGCGGGAAACGCGCTCGACGTATACGTCGGAAAAATTATCGACGCGAAGCAATCCGCCCAAGCTCTCCCCACGCTTGCGGCACGTTGGGCGGAATTAATCAAGCAACTGGAAGACGCAAAGGTCGCTCACGGCGACCTTCAACACGGCAACGTGATCGTGACTGATGCCGGCCTCCGTCTGGTCGACCTCGACGGGATGTTTGTGCCATCTCTTCGAAGATTCCAAGCTGGGGAACTTGGCCACATCCACTTCCAGCCCCCGTGGCGAACAGCCGCGCAGTTCGACGACACGATCGACCGATTCCCCGCGTTGGTCATCTACCTATCGCTGATAGCCCTGTCGAAACTGCCGCAGCTCTGGGAGAGATACCACGATGACAATCTCATCTTTACAAAAGATGATTTTCGCGACCCAGGAAGGTCTTCCCTCTTTCAGGAGCTTCGCCGCGCCGACGGGAAGATCTCTTCACTGGCGCAAATTCTCGCCGAAGCATGCCTACGCCCCAACAAGACACCCCCCTTGTCCGCACTCGTTCAAACCAAAGTGTCGAAGTTGCCGGCGTGGATGCGTGACGACCAGATAGTCCACGTTGAAACCATAACTCGCGAATCTCAGGCTCAGCCGAAGCCACTCAGCGCCACGCCTGCAACACCAGCCGATGAACGGCCCTGGTGGATAAGCGCGACACCATCGGTATCGCCGTCAACTTCTGCACCGGCTCAAAGCGCGGCTCAAATAACGAACTTCGCCACAGCTAGGGAGGTATTCTCGCAGAGCGCCAAAATCGCGGCTATGTACGGCGCGTGTGGCCTTCTTCTCTTTTGGATATGGATTCCGCTGTTCCAATGGCTGTTGGCCGGGTTTGGCGGCCCGCCAAACGGCTCCTCCATTCCAGTTCTTCTTTACGTCTGGTTTTGTGCGTGCGCTGGATTAGGAACCACTATCGCCCGGAGGAGTAAGGTGGTGGCAACGGCACAGGCCGCGGCAACTGCGAGCCCGCATTGGACCGGCGGCGGCACGTCCGCCCAGCGAACGTCCTCTAGCACTTCCACCTCTCCGGGTTCTGCAACCTCGTATGCCGGCACCTGGTCATCATCCCGGACCCAAACAGCCCCAAGTCAAGGACAACCGGCACCCCAGCGCACCACTCAAACCGCCAGCTCCGGGCCGCCGGTAGTCGGGAGCCAGATCCGTCTCATCTATCACAGGCCCTCGTGCTCTTGGGCCCACAAGATTAGCGCTCGCAACCGAGTCACCTTCGGCTCCGCCGCTGCCGCTCGTGCGGGGGGATATCGGCCATGCCGCGTGTGCAGCCCGTATTGAGCTGGTGGCGCTGCTGCGGTGCCGTCGCGATTTTGCTGATAACCATCAATCTGATGGTTTCAGCGAGTCGGGCATACGCATCGTGCTGGGCAGAAAACTCAACGGGAGAGAGAAGCTGCGGTTTTTTTAAAAGCCGTACAGGCAACCTTGATCTCTGGCTCTGCGAGGACAAGCAAGGTGACTGCGAAAAAGTCGGTTACACTCCTTTGCCAACACGGCGAATCAAAACGCCCACGCAGTCCAGCACGGAACCCGCGCAGGCCTCGCCAAATATCCAGCCCACACCACGCAGTGAAGCGAGCACACGTGAAAAGAAGGCCACGTCGGTTGAGCCGGCTGCCAACAGCACCAGCGCCGGGCCCACAAACACGCCAACGGCCGCAGATACGCCACCGGACGACAACGTAGCTTCGAATTCTTCCGACGCGACCTTCACTGCGCTCTTCTTCTGCTTCCTGCTTGTCGGCGGCGCCGCTTTCGGATTCGGCTGGCTCCTCGAGTCACACCGCTGAGGGAACTCTAACAATGGGCGAACTCTATCCAGAGACTCAAACTGTGAACCAATGTTAGTGCCGATGCAAAACTGACCCAGGGTCGCCGATTGAAAACTGACCCACCCCGGCGTGGGGTACTCCGAACGGGAGGGCCTCATGCTGGTGGCGGAGGAAGCG
>JAJPIG010000015.1 GCA_021324855.1 Pseudomonadota bacterium
ATGCAGATCGTCGGACGCCATCTGGACGATCCGCTGGTGCTGCGGGCGAGCGCCTGTTTCGAGGCGGCCCGGCCGTGGCGCGATCAGTGGCCGCCGATCGTCAAGGATCTGGGGCTGTAGCATCCGCTACTGCTTCTCGGGCGGGAAGAAGAGCAGGGCGCGGACTTCGATGCTCTCGGGCGGTGGCGCGTCGGGCGGACTGGTCGGATCCTTGAACGAAGTATGGCCGGTGAAGCGCGCGCCCGTCGGTCATCGAATCGTAGCCCTTGAGCAGCACGACTTCATTGCGCTCCGCGGGAAGTAGTACCAGCGATGCTTCGGGTTGTGCGTGATCGTGTAGATCTCGCCTTGAGGTCGGCAGCGCTCGGCAGCGAGGCAATCACTTCGCGGATCTGCGTCAATGACATGATCGCGCGCTGATCGAGCTTGCGCTGCGCGATTCGATCGGCTGTGCGGGCGTGAAGGGCGATGTCGCCATTTCATCTGTACGGGACCGATCTCAACGAGATGCTCCAGCATCGCTTTTTCCGCCGCGGTCGAATTCGCAACCGCTTTTTCGAGCGAGATGCTCGGCGGCTCCATCACGTCCAGGTTGATCGTGCCTCGTCGAGCGTCGGAATGAATTCGGTGCCGAGAAAAGGCGCTAACGGGTTCTTTGTGAGGGGAATGGGTCGGATATCGCGATCAATCGCGGCCGCGGCCGCGATCATCTCGCTCGGCGCGGGTGCCGCATGCGCGCGGGAGCGCCCCGCCACGTTCAACCGAACCGAGACTCGGAACCTGATTATCGCTGTTAATCGGAATCACGGCTGTAGTGTCGCCGTTGCAATCGATCCGCGGCTTGATCCCGGCCAGCCTTCATCATCGAGTCGATTGAATACGAATTCGATGGTTGCGGGGGAAGGATTTGAACCTTCGACCTCCGGGTTATGAGCCCGGCGAGCTACCAGACTGCTCCACCCCGCGCGGGAATACTACCGGCCCTCCGCGCGGGTGGTCAATGGCGAAGCCGAAATTCTGGACGAAACCGCAGTCGCTAATCAGGGCTTCGAGCTCAGGTCAGGTTCCTTGGTCGCCATGTTGACCGGCACCGAGATGTGCTCCTGCACGATCAGCCACTTGCCGTGGATTTTGCGATACGCGTCGGTGTAGCGCAGCGTCACATCGAAGGGCTTGCCTTCCTTCGTTGTTCCCCAGATGCGCTGGATGCTGTGCGAATACGCGATGCGGCCATCGGAGGTGACGTCGATGTCGCTGACCTCGGCGTTGATCGGTCCCTTGAACATGTCGAGAACGTTCTGCCAGCTTTTCTGGTAGGCCGCGCTGCCGACGTACTGACGCGGCGGCACAACGTCGAAGACGAAGAGCCGATCGCCGGGTAGATAACAGCTCATCACCTGCTTGATGTCCTTCGCCTTGATGCCGTCGACGAGCCGCTGCTCGAGCGCCTTGATCTCCACAGTGTCGTTGGCCTTAGCCGATGCGTGAAACGCGGCGACCGCGATTACGGCCATCGCGATGGTCGAGAAAATCACCAATGATTTTTTCATGGCTTTCCCCCATCAGTTTTCGGTCGATCAGCCGGCCACGACCCTGAGATTGCAGTCGCGATGAACGCGGCCGAATTCGATCAGTTCGGCCTCAGCCGGAGCCGGATTCGAACTGCTCTCGCCCATTAAGAGGCGGCGCGCTGCCGCCGGATCGATGTCGTCGGCCTCGACGCTTGCGTTGTGATCATCGCAAAAAACAAATGCCATGCCTGCTTACTCCTTCGCGGGCGAAACCTACCATTAAGCCGCCGCCACTGTCATCCGGAACTGTCACACCTGTTATCTGGTGCAACTCTTTTCGCCCGATAAACGATTGTGTTAAGCGTTGCAAACCAGATCGAAATCGGAGGCAACGATGAGTCTCAAGCGCAAGGCCGCTGCGATTGGAATCGGCGAGGTAAGGCCGTTTCGCGAACCCGGGGACGAGACCGCGCTGAGCCTGATGGCCAAAGTGTCGGCCGAGGCGATCGCGGATGCGGGGCTCGAAAAGAAAGACATCGACGGCGTCCTCAACGCGGTGCCGTTCGCCGATCCGGCCGGATTCTACCCGGCCTCGTTCTGCGAAATGATCGGTGTCGAGCCGCGCATGCTCGACATCGTCGACATCGGCGGCGCGATCGGCACCGGGATGTTCTGGCGGGCCGCCGCGGCCATCGATGCCGGGATGTGCCGGGCGGTGCTCTGCGTTGGCGGCGATCTCAACCGTTCGAGCGGCATGCCGTTTCCATGGATTTCGCTCGAGCGCGAGTTCGAATGGCCCTACGGGTACATCGCGCCGACTCTCGGCTACGCGATGATCGCCCAGCGCCACATGCATGAGTACGGAACAACTTCGGAACAACTGGCGAAGATC
Source organism: Pseudomonadota bacterium (assembly GCA_021324855.1). Taxonomy (GTDB): domain Bacteria; phylum Desulfobacterota; class Binatia; order Binatales; family Binataceae; genus JAJPIG01. Next base: position 2,404 of record JAJPIG010000015.1, read on the forward strand.
GCGGTCGATCAGCGCACTAACGCGCTGCAGAATCCACTCGCGCGTTTCAACGATCGTCCGCTCACGATCGATGAGGTGATGAACTCGCGCGTGCTCGCCGATCCGCTCCACATCTTCGACATCGTGAGCCCGCAATGCGGCGCCTCCGCGTTCGTCGTGGTTTCGCCGGAGATCGCCAGACGCTCGAAACATCCGCCGGTATGGCTGCTCGGCGCGGGCGAAGCTTCGGACCATTCGGTCATCAGCTACGCGCCTTCGGTGACGACCTCGTGCGTCAAACCAGCCGCCGAAGCGGCGTTCAAGATGGCCGGTGTCACACCGGCCGACATGGACATGGTTGAGCCCTACGACTGCTTCACGATCACCGTGCTCGTGACGCTCGAAGATGCCGGCTTTTGCAAGAAAGGGCAGGGCGGCCCGTTCGTGATGGAGCACGATCTGACTTACGCCGGCGACCTGCCCTGCAATACGCACGGCGGGCAACTCTCGTTCGGACAGGCCGGATTCGCCGGCGGAATGTCGCACGTCACCGAGGGCATCCGTCAGCTCATGGGACGCGGCGAAGGACGCCAGGTCAAAAACGCGTCGCTCGCTTACGTGAACGGCAATGGCGGCGTGATGAGCGAGCAGTGCAGCATCATCCTGGAGCGTCAATCATGAGTGAATCACGGCGGAGCGACGATCGTCCGGCAGCGTTCATCAGCGAGTACGGGAAACCGCTGCCGCATCCCAGTCCAATCAGCCGCCCCTTCTGGGAAGCGGCTCGCCGTCACGAGTTGACGCTGCAGCGATGCGCCGCGTGTGGCAAGTTCATCTACTATCCGCGGCCGCGATGCCCGCACTGCTTTTCCGATCGGCTCGAATGGAAGCCGGTTAGCGGACGCGGCACGGTCTACAGCTACACCGTCGCGCGCTATTCGCCGACACCGGCCTTCAAGGAGCTGCCGTTCGTGCTTGCGATCGTCGAGTTGGAGGAGGGGCCGCGCATGACGACCAACATCGTCGCGCCGCCCGAGCAGGTGCGGATCGGAATGCCGGTGACGGTCGCGTTCGAGGATGCGACGCCCGAATGCACGTTGGTGAAATTCAAACCGGCGTAAGCTGACCCGACTTTCCGGCAATCAGGCGAGCAGCACCGCCACGATGCCGGTAAGAAAGATTCCGTCGAAGGTGCCGGCGCCGCCGATCGATGCGACCGGCGCACCCAGGTTCCTCACCTTGCCCAAATTGAACAGGTCCGCGCCGAGCAGCGTGCCGAGCACGCCGCCGACGTAGGCGATGACCGGCCGCAACTCGTTCGGCGCCAGAACGTAAGCTGAAAACGCCGCCATGATCGGCGGTACGAACATCGGCACTGCGATGCCCACTCCCTTCACCGGCCGTGCGAACAGATGCGTGACGAACGCGACGATTGCCAGGGTCGCGAGCGAGGGCGGCAGCGCTTCAGGCTTCTGCAACAGAATGAAGATCGAAATCAGAATCGGGACCACCGCGCCGCCGACATTGACGGCGATCGTTGTCGAATCGCTGAACAGGTGTATCGGTATGCGATAGGCGACGCCGAACTTGTACATCACATCTGCGTCGTGCACCTGATCGCACTGCAATTTTGCGATCGGAATGTTGACATAGCTGCCAATGAGGCTTGCGAGCAGCGCCAGGAAGGCGAGTTCCGGCGGTAGTCCGATCGCCTGAAACGCGTAACTGATGATGTGAATCTCGACCAGCGCAAACAAAGCGGCGAGCACTAGAAAGAAGATCAGGACGTAGAAGAAGAGGAAGGGGGCGAAAAACACGCGCGAATCATAGCAGCCCGACGCGGCCCCGTCATCTGCGCTCCGGGCATCCACCGCCATCTTGTCCGCCACGCCCGCAGCGTCTAGATTCGCTGGACGATGGAGCCAGCGCGGCGAATCGAACTGCTGGAACTGTTGGCGCGCGAATCGTACGTCGAGCGCGAAAAGCTGACGCTCGCCTCGGGCCGTTCCTCCAACTATTACATCGACTGTAAACGTACCTTGTATTTGCCGCAGGGCGCGTATCTGGCCGGCGAACTTATGCTCGATCTGGTCGCCGAAAACGGCCTCGAACAGATCGGCGGGATGGCTGCCGGCGCGCTGCCGGTTACCGATGCGATCATTGGTGCCGCGTGGCGCCGAAATTTTCCGCTCACGGGATTTTTCGTGCGCAAGGAAGTCAAGCCGCACGGCCTGCAACAGATCATCGAAGGCGCGTTCCGCAAAGGCGTCCGCACCGCAGTTATTGACGATACCATCACGACCGGCGGCTCCAGCCTGCAGGCTGCCGAGGCGGCGCGCAATGCGGGAGCAAACGTCATCGCTGCGCTGGCGCTGGTCGATCGCGGAGAAGGCGCGGCGTCGGCTTTCAACGAGGCCGGGCTCAAGTACGTTTACCTGTTCACCGCAGAGGAGTTGCGCGCCGCGCGCGCTGCACAGGTCTCGCGCGGAGCGCCGTGAGCATCAGACGCCTTGGCGATTCAGCATCGAGGACCTGCATGATCGGTGGTGCGACCCGGATCGCGGCGGTGTTCGGCGATCCGGTGGCGCACTCGCTATCGCCTGCGATGCACAACGCGGCGTATGCGGCCCTTAAGCTCGATCGCGTTTACGTCGCGTGCCACGTCACGCCCGATCGGCTGCCTGCCGCGCTTCGCGCGATTTCCGCGCTTGGCTTCCTCGGCGTTAATCTGACCGTCCCCCATAAGCAGAAGGCGCTGAAAATCGTCAAGCGGCTGAGCGCGGAGGCACGGATGCTGGGCGCGGCCAACTCGATCGTGAATCGCAACGGCGTCCTGTACGGCCACAACACGGATGCGCGCGGGCTCGAATTCGCGCTCCGCGAACTCGACGTCTCGCTGCGCGGCAAACTGGCGATTGTGATTGGCGCCGGCGGGGCGGCGGGCGCCGCGATCGTCGCGGCGCAACGCTTGCGCGCCCGCCGAATCGTCATCTTGAACCGGACCCGCGCTCGCGCCGCGAGCCTGGCGCGCCGCTTCGCTCACATTTCAAACGTCAGTGAAATTCAAACCGCGGGGCTCGATCAGCTCTGCGATCGGGAGCTGATGGGCGATGCGGCAATCGTGATGAACGCAACGCCGATGGGCCTGAAGACCGCGCGGTTCGCGCCGCTCGATTATCGCGCGACGCCGCGCGACTGCCTCTTCTATGATCTGATCTACGCGCCGCAAGCCACGCCGTTTCTCAAGCCGGCCGCCGCCATCGGACGGCCGGTTGCGGACGGCGCCGCGATGCTGCTGCATCAGGGCGCGCTTGCATTTCGCCTCTTCAACGGAAGGCCGGCGCCGGTCGAGGTGATGCGCCGCGCGCTCATGAATCAGCTCGGGCGCGTGGCGCGCCGGCGCTGATTACCAGAGCTGCCTGGTCGCAATCCGCGCCCCCTCGGCCATCGCTGCCAGCTTGTGCCACACGATTTCACTGTCGACGGTCTCGCTGCCGGCGAAAGTGCCGAAACCGCAGTCGGTACCGGCGATCACATTCTCGCGTCCGACGATACGCGCGAGGTTTGCGATACGCATCGCGACCAGCTCCGGATGCTCGATGAAGTTGGACGTCGAATCGATCACGCCGGGAATCAGAATCTTGCCGGCCGGCAGCTTGATGTCACGGAAGACTTCGAATTCATGCTCATGGCGCGGATTGGCCGCGACGTAGGACACTGCCTGCGGGCGCGCCTTCAGGATCACGTCGATGATATCGCGCAGCGGGATGTCGCGATGATGCGGACCATGGTAGTTCGCCCAGCATAGATGGATGCGGACGCGATCTGCGGGGATGCCTGCGGTCGCGGCGTTGATCGCCTCGACGTGCAGCTCGGCGATCTTGCGAAACTCGGCCACGCTCTTGTCGGGAAATCGCACATGATGGCCCATCGCGAGGTCGGGACAATCGAGCTGGAGCACGAACCCCGCGCGATGAATCGCCTCGTATTCGGTTTTCATCGCATCCGCGACCGCGCCGATAAATGCTTCATGGGTTGGATAGTGGCGATTCTCGAGAAACATCGAGACCACGCCCGGCGACGCCGCCGTCATGAAGGCCTCTTCGAACTTTGCTCCAACGAGAGCCGCCTTGAGATTCGCGATGTCCGCGGCAACCTCCGCCCCGCCGCGATACGAAATCTGTCCCGTACAGCACGGACGGCGAAGCGTGGTGACCGAACGATCCTCCGCCCACCGCCGTTCGTATGACGGAAAATCGGCGACATCGGCTACGCGCAGCATAAAGCTCGGTTCAGCGCTTTCGAAGCCGGTCAGGCGATCGGTGACGTAGGTCGAGTAGCCCACCTTGCTCATCTCGCCGTCATTCACGATGTCAATGCCGGCGCGCACCTGCTTCTGAATCGTATCGGTGACGGCGGCCTTGACGCTGCGTTCGAACGCGGCGCTATCGCGCAGCTCGCCGGCTTCTTTCGCCTTGAGCATCGGCAGCAGCTCCGCGGGACGCGGCAGGCTGCCGGTATGGGTGGTGAGGATGCGTTCAGTGCTGCGTTTCATCGGATTACTCCCCGACGCGACATCTCGCGCAATCGCAGCAATACGAATTTTTCCATGCCGCTGGCAAGCGCAGCGGAATTAATTTGTCATCTTGAAAGGAATCTGCGGGCGACGGCTGTCTAGCCGAACATCTGCTTGAGCTTGTCGACGAAGCCCTTGGACATTGGATGGTTGACATCCTCGCCCGAGACCTTCGCAAACTCCTCAAGCAGTTCGCGCTGGCGCGCGCTCAGGCGGCGCGGCGTCTCGACGACGATCTTGACGAGTTGGTCGCCGCGGCCATAGCCGTGAAGATCCGGAAAGCCGCGCCCCTTCAGACGCAGCACCTTGCCGGACTGTGTGCCCGCCTGCACTTTCACCTTGACCTTGCCGTCGAGCGTGGGCACATCGATTTCGCCGCCGAGCGCCGCCTGCGGGAAGCTGACCGGCACCTCGACAACGACATCGTTGCCCTGGCGCGCGAACAGTTCATGCTCGCGAACGTGGACGACCACGTAGAGATCGCCCGCTGTTCCGCCGCTCGCGCCCGCTTCGCCCTCGCCACGGAGCTTGAGGCGGGAGCCGCTGTCGACGCCGGGCGGGATGCGCACCGAGAGCGATTGCGCGCGCCGAATACGGCCCTGGCCCTGGCACTTCGGACATGGGTCGGCGATGATCGTCCCTTCGCCGCGACATTGTCCGCACGTGGTTGCGATCGAAAAGAAGCCCTGTTGCGTGCGGACCTGTCCGGTACCGCGGCAGTTGGGGCAGGTGCGGGCGCCGGCCGCGCCGCTGCGAGCGCCGCTCCCGCTGCATGCGTCGCAGGTCGCCAGGCGCTGGAACGAGATGGTTTTTTCGACGCCGCGCGCAGCTTCTTCGAATTCGATTTCGAGGTCATAGCGCAGGTCGTCGCCGCGCCGGCCATGCGAACGCGAACGCGTGCGACCGGCGCCGAAAAAATCGCCGAAAATGTCCGAAAAGACTTCTTCGAAGCCCTGGGTGAAATCGAAGCCGCCGAACCCGCCGCCGGCATGACCTTCAAAAGCGGCATGACCAAGACGGTCATACTTGGCGCGGCGATCAGGGTCGGAAAGAACCTGGTAAGCCTCGTTTACCTCTTTAAATTTTTCCTCGGACTGCTTGTCGCCCGGATTGCGGTCAGGATGAAGCTGGATCGCAAGGCGACGGTAGGCCTTTTTGAGCTCTTCTTCCGAGGCATTGCGCGCGACGCCGAGCACCTCGTAATAGTCGCGCTTTCTAACAGCCGCCATCAGTCGAAATGATAGACGATGCGGACCGCCGAAGTAAGCGATCCGCACCGGAAAACCCGATCGCTGGTGATGCCGGCAGGTTGCGATTTCCGCCCCGCCGGCGCGGCCTTATTCCTTGACTTCCTTGAAGTCGGCATCGACTACATCTTCTTTCTTTTCGCCGCCGCCGTTGCCCTGCTGTGTCCGTCCATCGGCGCCTGCACGGCCATCGCCTGATGCTTGCGCTCCAGCTTGACCCTGGCGGGTCTTGCTGTACATCGCTTCGGCCAGCTTGTGCGATGCCTGGGCCAGCGCCTCGGCCGCGCGATTCATCTCCTCGGTGTCCTTTGATTCGAGCTTGGTCTTGGCCTCGGCGAGCGCGTCCTCGACTGACTTGCGCGACGCTTCATCGAGTTGCGCGCCATGATCCTTGAGGGTCTTTTCGGTGGTGTAGATCATGTTGTCGAGCTTGTTGCGCGCTTCGGCCTGCGCCCGCCGATTGTGGTCCTCGGCGGCATGCGCTTCAGCATCGCGCACCATCCGCTTGATCTCCTCTTCGGTCAATCCCGAAGAGGCGGTAATCCGGATCGACTGCTCCTTGTTGGTCGCCATGTCCTTGGCGTGGACGCTGACGATACCGTTGGCGTCGATATCGAAGGTCACCTCGATTTGGGGCAGGCCGCGCGGTGCAGGCGGGATGCCGACCAGATCAAACTGGCCCAGTAGCTTGTTATCGGCCGCCATCTCGCGCTCGCCCTGGAACACGCGGATCGTCACCGCGGTCTGATTATCCTGGGCGGTCGAGAAGATTTGGCTCTTGCGCGTCGGGATGGTGGTGTTCTTTTCGATCAGCTTCGTGAACACTCCGCCGAGCGTCTCGATTCCAAGCGAGAGCGGCGTCACGTCGAGCAGGAGGACATCCTTGACTTCGCCCTTCAATACGCCGGCTTGGATCGCTGCGCCGACCGCAACTACTTCGTCAGGATTGACGCCCTTATGGCCTTCCTTCCCGAACAGCCGTCGCACGCGTTCCTGTACGGCGGGCATCCGGGTCATCCCGCCGACCAGCACCACCTCATTGATGTCGCTGGCTTTGAGCCCCGCGTCGCGGAGCGCCGTAACGCACGGCGCTTCCATGCGATCGAGCAGATCGGCGCATAGCGCCTCGAGTTTCGCGCGCGTGAGCTTCATGTTGAGGTGCTTCGGACCGCTCTGATCCGCCGTGATGAAGGGCAGGTTGACGTCGGTCTCCATCACGGTCGAAAGCTCGCATTTCGCCTTCTCGGCGGCCTCTTTGAGCCGCTGCAGAGCCATCCGATCCTTGCGCAGGTCGATGCCCTGATCCTTGCGGAACTCGTCGGCCAGGTAGTCGATTACGCGCTGGTCGAAGTCCTCGCCGCCGAGAAAGGTGTCACCGTTCGTCGCCTTGACTTCGAACACGCCGTCGCCGATCTCAAGAATCGAGATGTCGAATGTGCCGCCGCCCAAATCGAAGACCGCGATCTTTTCGTCTTTCTTCTTATCCAGCCCATATGCCAATGAAGCGGCGGTCGGCTCGTTGATGATTCGAAGGACGTTCAGCCCGGCGATTCGGCCGGCATCTTTGGTCGCCTGCCGCTGGCTGTCATTGAAGTAGGCGGGTACGGTGATGACCGCCTCGCTGACTTTCTCACCGAGGTAGTCCTCCGCAGTCTGTTTCATTTTTTGCAGGATGAAAGCCGAGATCTCGGCGGGACTGTACTTCTTGCCCCGAATCTCGACATATGCAGCGCCGTCATCGTTCTTGACGACCTTGTAAGGCAGTACCTTAAGCGCCTTCTGGACCTCAGGATCGTCGTACCGGCGGCCCATCAGGCGTTTGATCGCGAAGACCGTGTTGGTCGGATTCGTAATAGCCTGGCGGCGCGCAATCTGGCCCACCAGCCGCTCCCCGGAATCCGTGAATGCCACGACCGATGGTGTGGTCCGCGAGCCTTCAGAGTTAGCGATGACCACGGGGTCGCCGCCCTCCATAATCGCGACGCAGCTATTCGTCGTGCCCAGGTCAATCCCAATTACTTTCGCCATGTTGTGAGAATCCTCTAAGGTATCGAAATAATCATTTCTTCGGGCTTTTCAACGTGAAGAGGCTATTCTTCGCCTTGCTTTCGCTCGGGATCCACTTCCCCGCTCCGGCCCTTTGAGACCGAAACCCGCGCCGGCCTCAGAATCCTATCTCCAGCCGCGTATCCGCGGTGCATCTCGTCGACCACGGTGTTCGGCTCATGATGCGGACTTTCGACATGATCGACTGCCTCGTGGAGCCGCGGATCGAACATCCGGCCCTTGGCTTCGATCGGCGTTACCCCCTGCACCCGCAGGTAGTCGAGCAGCGAAGCGAGCACCATCTGGACGCCCTCGACGATCGGCTTGCCGTTGCCGCCGCCTCGCGCAGCTTCGACCGCCCGCTCCAGATTGTCAACGATCGGCAGCAGGTCGCGGAGCAGACTTTCGCGTTGCAAGCGGACGGATTCCTCGCTCTGCTGGCGGATTCGTTTGCGCGAGTTCTCGAAGTCGGCGAGCGCGCGGAGATACTTGTCTTTGAGCTCAGCGATTTCGCGATCTTTGTCGGCAAGCTGCGCCCGGAGCGTTTCGATGGTTTCCTCAGGAGGCGCAGATTCGTTCGCCGCCTCCGAATGCGTCTCATCCGCCGGCGTCAATTTAATCGGCTCCGGCGCATGATCATGGTGACGATCCGAACGCGCCTGGCCGTGGTGTTCTTTTCCGTCTGAATGTGGCTCGTGCTTATTGCTCATTGCTCGAAGAAAACCCGTGAAAACAAGATAAGCATCCCACCCTTGCTTGTCACCCGGAATCGGAAGAAAAATCAACGATTTTCTGGGCTTGGCAGTAGTCCGGACGGCGATTATTGTGAAATTTTCATCGCTGGATCGAAAAGATCGGCACTTGGTGGAGGTTATCCGATGCCTATCAAAGACTTTACGAGAATGATCGACGCCGAGCGCGGTATTGTCGACCGCACGATCTTCTCCGATCCCGCTATCTACGAGCTTGAGCTCGAACGCATCTTCGCGCGCTCGTGGCTCTTTCTCGCGCACGAAAGTCAGCTCAGGAATCCCGGCGACTACTTCAGCACTTACATGGGCGCCGACCCGGTACTGGTCTGCCGCCAGCGCGATGGTTCGCTCAAAGCGTTTCTGAACTCGTGCCGCCATCGCGGTATGAAGGTTTGCCGCGCTGATTTTGGCAACACCCGCTCGTTTACCTGCACGTATCATGGCTGGACTTACAGTCTCGCCGGCCAGATGATCGGCACCCCGTTTGAAAAGGAGGGTTACGGCGATCGGTTGCAGCATTCACAGTGGGGCTTGGTTGAGGTCCCGAGGGTCGCGACCTACAAGGGCCTGATATTCGCGAACTGGGATCGCGAAGCACCCGAATTGCTTGATTATCTGGGCGACCTCGCTTGGTACATGGACACGATGCTTGATCGTGTTGAGGGCGGCACCGAGGTGGTTGGCGGCGTCCAGAAATGGCGGATGCGCGGGAATTGGAAGCTTGCCGCCGAGCAGTTCGCCGGCGACATGTATCATGCCCAGACCAGCCATCTCTCTGCCGCGATCGCGGAGGGCTATCGCGAATCGATCGGCGATTATCATGACGGTGTGGAGATCAGCGTCGGTGGCGGACACGGCGTCGGCGCATTTTGCGATCGCGAGCTGAACTTCGCGGCCTATGAAAAGGTTGCCGCGTATTATGCGCAAACTGCACCCGAGATGGAGCAGAAGCTTGGGCGCGCCCGGGTCCATGGCATCCAGTGGGTGCATGCCACGATGTTTCCGAATTTCTCGTGGCTGTGGGATTTCCCGACGCTGCGCGTATGGCATCCGCGCGGCCCGGATTCGATCGAGGTCTGGGCCTGGTGCCTGGTCGAATGCAAAATGCCGCCGGAAGTGAAGGAGTTTGCTCGACTCAACTGCCAGCGTCATTTCGGCCCGTCGGGTACGTGGGAACAGGATGACGGCGAGAACTGGAACTACTGCGTCGGCGGCAACGGTGGATACATCGCGCGCCAGTACCCACTCAACTACCAGATGGGTGTTCCGCCCGCGCGGCCCTTTCTGGAATTCCCAGGCGCCGTCAGCAGCGTCTTCAGCGAACAGAATCAACGGGCGTTCTACGTACGATGGGCCGAGATGATGAACGCGCGAAGCTGGAAAGACATAACCCTGCCGCCACGCCGCACTGTTGCGAATCATCATGGCGAAGCGTTGAGGCGCTAGGCCGAATCCGGCGGAGGGTCAAAGATGAGCGATCAATCGAAGCCGACAATCGATCAGATTCTCCTGCAATGGGAGGTCGAACAGTTCCTTTATCACGAAGCCGACCTGCTCGATTCGCGGCGCTTTGACGAATGGCTCGAGCTATTCACGGATGATTTGCACTACTGGATGCCGTTGCGGTTCAACCGCGCCGGTCATGAAGAGGCGGCGGAGGAGTCCGGGCGCGGAGAGCTTTCACTGTTCGACGACAACAAAGCCTTCCTTGCCGCGCGCATCCGACGGCTTCGGACCGGCCGGGCATGGGCCGAAGATCCGCCATCGCGCACGCGGCATTTAGTGAGCAACGTCACGATCGACGCCGCCGGCTTCGAACTTAACGTCAGCTCGAACTTCCTCATTTATCGAAATCGGCTGGAAGGCGAGGTCGATCTGTATGCCGGCATGCGCCGGGATCTGATACGCCGCGTCGGCAGCGGATTCAGGATTGCGAAACGCAAGATCGTGCTCGACCAGAACGTGTTGCTTTCGAAGAATCTCTCGATTTTCTTCTGAGGGTGATTCGAGCTGCCCGATCCGAAGGCGCAAATTCCGCGATCGGCGGGCGTCAGTGATCGAGCGCGCGCGATAGCGCGCGGGCGGTGTAGTCGACCAACGGGATCATTCGTTGGTAATCCATCCGCACCGGACCGACCACCGCGAGGCTGCCGAGCGGCGTCGATCCGCTCTGATACGGCGAGGCGACGACGCTGAAATCGCTGAGATGGGAGTCGAAATTCTCGGTGCCGATTGACACCGTCGGGCCGTTTTCTTTCAAGCTGCGTTCCAGCAGGTCGAGCAGCGCGGTCTTGTCCTCGAGCGCCCGGAGCAACTCGCGGAGCTTGTTACGATCCGTGAACTCCGGCTGCTCGAGGACCTGCGCGCTCCCTTCCACATAGAGCTCGGCGCCTTCGAGACGGGCCGCCACCGCGCCGCCCAGCAGCAAGGCCTCGCGCACGAAGCGGTCATACCGGGCGCGCTCCTGCTTCAAGCCGGCTTCGATCCAGGCGCGCGCCTCGACCAGCGTGCGGCCCTGCAGCGAATCGTTGAGATAGGCCGCCATCCGATCGAGCTCGTCCTGACCATAGTCACGGTCGGTTTCGACGATTCGGTTATGCACCGCGCCGGCGGTTGCTGCGAAGACCGCGAGCACGCCGCGCTCCCGCAATCTGACGAAGCTCACCCGCTCGAGCGAGACCGCTTCGAGCCGCGGCGCCATCACCAAGGCCGCCTGCCCGCTCAGGACGGCGAGCAGCCGCGAGGTCGCGCGCATCATCGCAGCGATATCGGTATTGCCCGATTGGCCGGAATAATGAAGCTCGATTTGCGCGCGATCTTCGAAACCGATCCGCAACTGCGGCATCATTCGGTCGACGTAATGGCGAAAAGCTTTGTCGGTTGGGACTCGGCCAGCCGACGGATGCGGCTGAGAGAGGTAGCCTAGCTGCTCAAGCTCGGCCATCAGATTGCGGACCATCGCGGGCCGCAGCCCGATTGATTGGCGTGCCGCAAGCTGGCTCGACCCAACCGGCCCGGCCGTCGCGATAAACGCATCGACAATTGCGAGCAGCAGCGCCTCGCGTTTTGGAGATAATTCGGACTTGTCAGGCCCGTTTGCCATCTAATCGCGCAGGGTCGGCTGTCAGGCTGCCGCCCGTCAACCTGTGTCCGATATGATTCTGGTCCGTCGCGATGCCGATATTCAAGCGGGTGCGAGCGATCCTTCGACAGGGGGGCTGACCCTGATAGGCTGTAGATTGGGACTCGATATCTGATGGCCGGCAGCCGCAAATCGATTAAACCGCGCCGGGTTTACATGCCGGTGCTGCCGCCGGGTACGCTGTGGATCGAGAACGACGCCTACGATCGGCGCGCCTGGAGCGAAATCGTCGCCGACACTCCCGCAATAGTCGAGTTGGTCGAGACCGGAAGCCGGCTGGTGCCGCATTTCGGCGCGCTGCTGCAGGACCTGTTCCTCGCGCTGTTCAAGGTCAATCTCATATGGCAGCCGACTGATGCGGTCCGCAAGAGCGCAGTTCTGAATCGCACGATTCTTGATACCGTCGTTCCGTCCGCACCGTTCGAAGCGCTGAAGAACCGGACCACGCTTGAGGAGGACAAGGCGGCGATCGCCGCGATGGTGCTCGGGGAGCAGGTGCTCGAGACGATTCGCACCGAGAAAATGCTGAACCGGCGCGAACTGCTCGACTTATGGGATCTAAAGCATCAGGAGGACGACCTCGAGCAGAAGATCGCGGCGCTCAAGAATGCGATCGAACTGGAGCGGGAAGCCCAATCGACCGCATCGCCGCCGGCCGACAAAAGTCCTGGAGACATAAAATCTAAAAAAGATAGTCGTGAAGTCGAGCTCAAAAATGCAGCGGAGCGGGGGGCGCAGGCGGCCGAGGCGCGGATGAATCAGAAAGCGCGCGAGGTGCAGAACCAGATCGAGCATGGCGACCGCTCCGAGCTGAAGCGTATGGCGCTCAAGAGCGGCGAGATGGCCAACGAGATCGATCGGATCGCCGAGGACAGTCACGACTTCAGCTTCGAGTTTGGGCAGGGCGGCCGGCTTTCTGCCGGTGAGCGGCTCGAGCTCGGCCGGCGGCTCGCACGGAATAAACGGCTCGGCGATCTCGCGCGGCTGGTCGGACGGCTCAAGCACGAGGCGCGCGCCGTAAAGCATCGGATGCTCGAGCGTGGTGTCGCCGAGGCCTACGACATCGAGCGCGGTTCCGATCTGGGACGCTTAATCCCGTCGGAGCTGATTGCGCTGCATCATCCGATGCTCGCACGCGACTTCGGCCGGCGGCTGATCGAGGGCGAGTTGTTGCAATACCGGCTTCGCGACGATGAGCAGAAGGGGCGCGGTCCGATGGTGGTGTGCGTCGACGTGAGTTCCTCGATGCAGGGCGACAAGGAGTTGTGGGCGAAGGCCGTGAGCCTCACCCTGATGGACATCGCGCGGCGCCAGCGCCGGTTGTTCCGCGCGGTGCTGTTTTCCTCCGGCGATGAAAGCCTGAAGGTGCTCGATCTGAATCGCGAGCGGCGGTATCAGCCCGAACTCAAGAAAGTGCTCGAGATGGCCGAGTACTTTCCGGGCGGTGGCACTGATTTCGAGCAGCCATTGAGCAGGGCGCTCGAACTGATCGAGCATAAGAAACTCAAACGCGGCGATATCGTGATCATCACCGACGGAGAATCACAGCTGAGTCCCGAGTTTCTCGCCCGCCTGCTCGCACGCAAGGAAGAGCTCGGCTTTTCGATCTTTTCGGTGCTGGTGGATGTCGGATCGAGCGAGCTTTCGACACTGGCAAAGTTCAGCGATCGGGTAACGTCGGTGAAGAAGCTCACCACCGAAACCGCGCGCGACATTTTCATGAAGCTTCAAGCCTGACGATGGCCGAATTCTACTTCAATCCGTGGGATCCGCAATTCCGCGCCGATCCGTACCCGGCGTATCGGGTGCTGGTCGAAGCCCCGCCGCGCTTGATGAATTTTGGCGCAACCATCGCGATCGCGGCGCGCTACGTCGATGTCGCCGCCGTGCTTAGCGATCATCAGCACTTTACCGCAGTGCGCCCGCCGGACCTTCCGATCGCGCGGCGAGGTCCATTTGCGGGCGCTGCCACGATGCTGACCTCGGATCCGCCCGTGCATACACGGCTTCGGCGGCTCGTAAGCCGCGATTTCACGCCGCGCCGAATCAACGATCTCGGGCCGCGCATCCGCCAGATTGCGGCCGGGCTCGTCGACGGGATCGCAGCCCGCGGCGGCGAATTCGATCTGGTCTCCGAACTCGCGAATCCGCTGCCCGTCACCGTGATTGCGGAACTGCTTGGCGTACCGCCCGGCAATTACGACGAGTTCAAGCTATGGTCCGATGCGGTCGTAGCGGGCGCCGCGCGCACGCAGCCGTGGGAAGAGCCGCCGCCGGAATTTCTCGAGGCAGTCGCAAAATTGCGCGGCTACTTTGCGGAGGAAATCGAAAAACGCCGGCGCGCTCCCGGCTCTGATCTGATTAGCGCGCTGGTCGCGGCGCACGATGATGAAGCATTGAATTCCGAGGAGCTGCTCGCTTTCGTTGTCCTGTTGCTGCTCGCAGGCAACGAAACGACCACCAATCTTATCGGCAACGGGATGCTGGCGCTCGCACGCAACCCGGAACAGCTCGAGCTGCTGCGGCGCGAGCCGGAACTGATTGGGGGCGCGATCGAGGAGATTATCCGCTACGACGGGCCGGTGCAGGGAACGGCGCGCTTCACGACCGAGCCGGTGAATCTTGGCGGCGCCGAGCTTCCGGTCTCAGTCCCGATTTTCCTGCTGATCGGGGCGGCGAACCGCGATCCGGCGAAATTTCCCGCGCCGGAAAAATTCGATATCACGCGAGATCCGAACGAACACCTGGGTTTCGGCACCGGCATCCACTTCTGCCTCGGTGCGCCGCTGGCGCGGCTTGAAGGCGCGATCGCGATTAACGCGATGCTGGCGCGCTTTCCGCGTCTGCGGCTTGCCGATCCCGACGCGCCGCTCAGCTACAAGGGCTCGTTCTTCCTGCGCGGCCTGAGCGCGCTTCGGATGCGAATCGATTAGCTGAAAAAAACTACAGCTCTCGCCCATCGACGTCGCGATGATCGTGAAACCGGGCTCGTTGATCTCGAACAGTCGCAGCGCAGAAGCTGATCTCAGTTGCGCCTGCCCGCCGTGAAGCTAAGGCTCCCGAGCTGGCAAAAGCCGCCATCCACCCCGATCATCACACGCTCACGCGAAGCGACTCCAATCCAGAAGCGCATCGGTTTTCCGCACGGAATGCGATCCGTTCAGGCAGCGAACGACAGTACGCCGAGCTCTGCGTACCACGGTTCGGTGCGATCGTTGAGCAGGCTCAGCTGGCGCAGGCATGGGATTAGCGTGTCGACAAAGAGCATCGAGTTGAACTGTTTTTCCATCTCGCGCTCAGCGTCCTTCCACGAGGGATTCTGATTCATCTCTAGGCGGATCTGGTCCAGCGGAATTGCCATCTCGTCGAACACCATGTGGTACGAGAGAAAACCGTCGCGCGGCACGCCATTTTCAACCTTGGTGATGGTCATGTCGCAGGCGGCGAAGGCGAACTCTTCGAGCGAATTTCGCGCCGGGCCGCTGAGCTTGCGCACCGCATCGCGCAACGCGAGCATCCCGAAGCCGACGTGGCGCGACTCGTCCTTCATGATGTATTCGAGCAGCTCCTTCAACAGTTCATCGCCGGTCTGCGCATGCATGAAGCGGAAGGCAGCGATCGCCAAGCCCTCCGTGATGATCTGCATCCCGGTGTACTTCGGCTCCCAGCGCTCGTGCTCCATCACGGCGCGAAGCAGCCGTTCGAGCGTGGGATCGATCGGATAGATGCGATCGAGCTTGGTGATGTACTTGCGGAAGGCCTCGACATGGCGCGCCTCGTCCATCACCTGGGCGGCCGCGCACAGCTTGGCATCGAGGTCCGGGACGGCATCGACGAGCTGCGCCGCGACCATCAGCGCACCCTGCTCGCCGTGCAGGAACTGCGACAGGCGCCAGGCGGCGAACTTGCGGCCCAGCAGATCCTGCCGCTCCGCGCCGAGCGAGCGGTAGAGCTCGGTCTGGCAGAACGGCATCAGGCTCATGTTGAGCGGCGGGCCGCTGATCGGACGATCCCAGTCGATCGTGGTCGAGACGTTCCATTGATCGCGCTTGGCGTTCTCATAGAGACGATCAAGCTGCGGGAAGCGGACTTCGTAATCGAAATCGAAAACGCTTTCGGCCGGAGTGAGGATCGTGATCGGAGCCTGAGCCATGGCAACTTCCTCCCTGGAGCGCGCTGAACCGGGATCGGTAGGGGCCGCAGCCGCTAGTAGTCTAGCATCGCGGGCGCGCCGACCCTACCGGTATTACTGCGCGGGTTCGGTGGGACTGATGAAGTCGGAACTGAGGTTGCAGCAAAGCTCGAAACTGCTGCCGGCCAACGGCTCAGCCGTATAGCCCTCGAGACTGCCGTCATCGAGCACCTTGATCGCCTCGTAGCTGGTGATGCCGGAGCTGCGCGTGACCGAAAAGATGTAATAGTGGCCGACTTCCAACGGTTCGGGCGGACCGGAGGGCGGAGTGGATTCAACGAAGCCCTGGGGCAGTTCCCCGTAGACCACCTTCTTGACGGCAAAGGTTTTAACGAAGCCGAGATGACCTAACAGGCCGCGATCGGCGGCGAATTCCCAAATCGGCACGCCGCCGTCGAAGATCACGATCGAAGTGTTGTGCTTCGAATCGGCGTCATGGGTCTCCAAGAGCCGCGCGCCGGAATATTTCACGACCGCGAACGAAACCAGGTAATCGCCGCCATGCGTGTAGCTGATATCGACCGACGCGCCCGGCGTCGGGGTGGGCGTCGCTGCCGATTCCGAAGATTCGGTGGTTAACGTCGACTGCGATGTGGCCAGCGTCGATTGCGACGCCGACGAAGCAGCCGACTGACGCATGGAGCACGCGGGAAGGTTGAGCATCCAGACAAGAATGGCCGCGCCTGCGAGCATCGCAAGCGCGATCCGTCGCGCACCCGCAGGCATCCGCCGCCGCGGTTCGTCTTGGGGATGCATGGTTACTTCGAGAACTCGATCGGTTGTCCGCATGCGTAGCCGCCGGCGTTGTAGTCGTAGACCATGCGACCGCCGTAGTCCGCGCCCTTAACGATCAGCGCCACCATCACGATCATCAGCGCGACGAACAGGTAGCGGCCGCGGCTTGGGAGCGGACGTGCGATTAATGCCCATGCGGTCAAACCCGCGCTAAGTGCGAGCACACCGAGCATCAGGTTGCGATGCGGATAGAGCAAATGTTGCTTGACCGAGATGGCAATCATCACACCTTCCGCCGCGTACAGGCCGGTGGCCACTGCGGCGGCCGCTCCCAAAGCGCCGAGCACCATCATCCAGAGCGCCGTCCATGCCCACGTCTCGCGCCCGGCAAGAATCGCGATGAAGTAGACCAGCGTTGCGGCAGGCAGCAGTGCGATCGGGAAATGAACAAGCAGGGGGTGGAGATTCTGAAGATGATCCGCCCCGGGCAGCCAGGCCCTTAGCAAGCTACTTAACCGATTCGACCTGCAGATAGCTGATGCCGTTCTTGGTGAACTCGTGACCCGTGACCGTCACTTGCTTCTCCATGTTGGAGATCACGTCGGCCGGCATCCCCGAATCGTCCTTGGGCGGCAACAGGACATAGCCCTTGTCGGTCTTGTCCTCGACGAGCATCACCGGAATTCCTGCCTTGGCGCACTTCATCGCGCAACTGCGATGGCTCGCGCCGTGCGCACCCATGATTGTGTAGCAGAAGCCATCGCGCAAATGACCGGTGACCGTGGAGGTCTCGGCGGCCATCAGAATTCCCGCGCTCGAGAACGAGAACGCGAAAGCAACCGATGCAAGAAGCGCCTTCTTCACTATCTGTCTCCTCTCAATGATCAATTCCGGTCACGACAGCCGAGCGTCAAACGCCAGCCCGTGCCCAAGCTTACTCGCGCCGAAATGTAGAAAGCCCGCACACTATAACGCAGACCTTAAGCGTGCTTCATCGGGCAGCGTGTCATATGCGAATGACTGCCGCCCTTGCAGCAGGATGAAGCCGGGCAGCAGCTTTCTTTTTTCTGGCAGCACTCCGGAGTGTCGCTGAACGCGGTCGAATAGCGCATGCCGGTCATTCCGAGCATCGCGACCATCGCAGCTCCGCCGAGGCTCGCAATCAAAATTCGCTTCATGATGACCTCCCCAAGTCCTGAAAAGACGCTTCTCAGCGCCGTACGGAACGCGCTTCGACCGGCGGTTCGACATCACTGAACAAGTCGCGCCAGCGGCCGCTGCGGCGTGGACGCAGGCGCGCCACACCAAGTCGACGAAGTTGCTGTTCAAGCGTTTCTCTCAACTCGTGATTGAGCCGTTCGATTTCGACTTCTTCGGCGGACTTTCCGCGTTCCGCACCCTCGACACCAGGGATACGCCGGCGGCCGTAGAGCTGCTGAAAGCGGAGCTCGGCCTTCGCCACCAAGCCTTTGTATTTTTGATCGAGATTCGTGAGCGAATCCGTAATCTCGGCCAGCGTGGCAAAGCGTCGGCGTAACAACCACCATTCGAACAACGTCAACATCAACACGCCCAACATCAGCAGGGCGATGATACCGAGCGTCACCGCAGCCCCGCGCCATCGCGGCAGCGCTGCGACCTCATGACGCAGCTCATCGTTGTCTGCCGTCAGCGTCTCAAGTTTATCTTCGGCGGTGCGGGCTTTGAGATTTACGGCGGCGGTCTTTTCATTGGCCGAATCGGCCGCCGCGCGGAGTGCCTCGATTTGCGCCCTTAGGCTGCGGACCTGCGCCGCGAACGGATTAGGAATCTTGAGGGTCCGGCCCGACATCAAAACGGAATCGACGCTTAGATGATTGGCGCGCGCAAGATCCTCGACATCGAGGCCGAACGCCTGCGCGATCGAGCCGAGTGAATCGCCCGGTCGAACCGTGTATGGAAACTCGACAGCGCCGGAACGGACTGCAGACGGGGCCGACCGAGGATTTGCGACTGCCGGATTATCAACGGGCGCCGGAATGGTTTCATCGGGCGCAGGCCGCTCAGGCTGAACCCGATGCACCGTAGAGGGCGGTTCATCGAACTCCGAGATCTGAGCCATAGCGAAGCTCGCCCAAGCAACGGTCAGCGCAACCATCAACAGCCGGCCAAGCCCGAGCGCCTGCACATTGCCCCGGATGTTCTTCGCGGTTCGCACCACCTATAGGTTAATCGAATGACCGCGCGAAGCAAAACGGAACACGCCGCCATAGTCGGCGATAATCGGAATGTCGAAGCAGGCCGCGCCGGATCTAGAGATCGCGCGTAAACCCGCGTTGGCTGGAGCCGCCAGATGTCAGCGCCCGTCTCGGTTCTTTCGGAACCAGGCCAGGAACTCGCGATTACCGGCCGCGCCCGCGATCGGCGACTCGATCGTCCCACGCGCATCCAGGCCGATTTCCGATGCAAACGCCAGCACTTTCTCGAGCGACTCCCGGCGAATCGAATCGCTGCGAATTACGCCGCCTTTGCCGACCATCCCGCGTCCGGCCTCAAATTGCGGCTTAATCAGCGCAATAATGTCGGCTGGAGTTGCCGAGATTCCGATGACCACCGGCAGCACAAGCCGGAGCGAGATGAAACTGACGTCGATCACGACGAGATCAGGGATATAGGGCAGGTCGTCAGGGCGGACCAGCCGGATGTTGGTGCGATCGACCACGGTAACGCGCGGGTCGGAGCGGAGCGCCGCATCGAGCTGACCGTAACCGACATCGAGCGCGATAAGCCGGGCGACGCCGCGGCGCAGCAAAACATCGGTGAAGCCGCCGTTCGATGCGCCCACATCGAGCGCGTCACGTCCCGCAACCTCGATCTTGAAGGCATCGAGTGCTGCGATCAGCTTGTATGCACCACGGCTCGCGTACTCGCGCGGTCCGGGGACGACGATTATCTCACTTGCCGGCGTGACCCGCAGATCGGCCTTCAAGGCAATACGCGAGTCGACCCGTACGCGACCTGCCATAATCAGGCGCTGCGCGCCCTCGCGGCTCCCGGCCAGTCCGCGGCCCACCATCTCGGCATCGAGTCGTGCCCGGGTCGCCATGTGTGACGCTCTTTATGGCGCAGTGGAGGAAGATCGGCGCGCGGCGGGCCGCCACTCAGGACGGAATGTCGTCATCCTTGTCGGCGTCGTTTTGACCGCTATCGCGTTCCGCTTCGGACAATGGCGGGTTGGCTTGCTCGCTCGCTTCAAAAGGTACGCTCCGAAGTTCGCCCTGCGCGGTTTTGATTAATACTTCAACTTTGCGCTCAATCTCATCGAGCTTGTGATTCAGCGAGCGGACCAACGCGACACCGCGTTCGAACGCTGCGATCGCTTCCTCGAGCGAGAGTTCCCCGGAGTCGATCTGGCTCACGATCTGCTCCAGGTCGCCGAGTTCGTCTTCGAATCTCCTGCTCTTCGCCAATCCCGCCATGGTTCAGACCTCGCGGTGGACAGTGCGCGCCCGAAGCTGGCCGCGTCGCAGCCGGATGTGGAGCTCATCGCCAACCTCGACCGTCGCCGCGTCGGTGACAACGCGGCCGTCGCGCCGATTGATAACGGCGGCGTAGCCGCGCTCGAGGCATCGAAGCGGCGACATCGCATCGAGCCGCCCCGCAAGCTCCGCGACGCGCCGCCGCTCGGCATCGAGAACGGTCTCGGCATTGTCGCGCAGCCGGCTCGCAAGCCGATCAACCAGGGACGCGGTCCGTTCCGTCCAAGCGCACACGGACTTCGCGAGATGAAGCGCAAGGCGCGCGCTCACCCGCCGGTACTCGCGAATCATCGGTCCCGGACCGCGAAGACGCGCTCCGAGTCCGCCCACCTGCTTGCGCGAGGCGATAAGCCGCGTCGCGATAGCACGTTCCAGCTCGCCACTGAGCTCATCCAGCCGGCTGCCAGCCTGGCGGACCGACGCCTGCGGATCCCGCATGCGCGCGGCGAGATGCTTCAGGTTGCGACGCTCGATGGCGAGCGCGGATTTCATCGCGCCGCGCAGGGCATTGCCGATCTCGCTCAGCCTGGCTTCGAGATCAGCCTTGACCGGCACGGCCATCTGGGCGGCTGCAGTGGGCGTCGGTGCGCGGCAATCGGCGACGAAATCCGCGATAGTGTAGTCGATCTCATGTCCAACTGCCGAGATGACGGGAATTTCCGAACGATAAATCGCGCGCGCGACGCGCTCCTCGTTGAAAGCCCATAGGTCCTCCAGCGAGCCGCCGCCGCGCCCGACGATAAGCACCTCGGCGCGGCCGTCGCGATTAAGGTCGGCGATCGCCGCCTCGATTGCTCCCGCCGCTCCCGCACCCTGCACCGGCGTCGGCCTGACGATCAGATGAACATTCGGAAAGCGCGCCTGGATGATGGTCAGCATGTCGCGCAGCCCCGCCCCGCGGAGCGCCGTGACGATTCCGATGGCGCGCGGCAGAAACGGGATCGGCCGCTTGCGCGCCGAATCGAACAACCCTTCCTTTTGGAGGCGATCCTTTAACTGCTCGAACGCAAGCTGCAGTGCGCCAATTCCGCGCGGCTCGATCTCTTCAGCGTAAAATTGCAGCGTCCCGCGAGCCTCGAACAGGCTGACGCGTCCGCGCGCGACAATCGCCATCCCGTCTTCGACGCGGAAGCGCACGCGACGGAACGCCGTGCGGAACATCACGATGCTGATGGCGCTGTGGGCATCCTTGAGCGTGAAATAGAAATGCCCCGATGCGGCCGGCCGCGCGTTGGAAACCTCGCCAACCACCCAGCATTCATCGAGGTTTAATTCGAGGGTCTCGCGCACGCTCCGCACGAGCTGCGTGACGCTGAGCGCGCCCGGGCGGCGCGCCTTGAGCGTGAACTCGAGCTGCCCGTCCATTGAAGGCGAATCTAGCAGGGCCGGGAGCTTGCGGCGATACGGCTGTCAGCGACAGATTTCAAAAAGTAGCGGCCGGATCGCATCGCAGTCCGGCCGCTCGGTGACTTCGTCGATTACAAAAACGGGCTATTGAGCCTTGGCGGTCGTCTGGCCGCTCTCATTGCGCGCGAGGTCGGTCTTATAAGAGCTCCAGTGCTGCAAAATGTCGATTGCCTTGTCGAGCTGGATGTCCTTCTGGTTCTTCTTTCCCGAAATTCCGGCCAGGTCTTCGTCGCCGGGCTCGTTCTCGATTGGACCTTCATCCTGCTGGTTCGACGGCTTTACCTTCAATGCGCCATTCTGACCGTTCTTAAAATGATGAAGCAGCTCACTCTCCCGCACCTCGGGATTCTCCTCGAGATGGAGTCCCTTGCCGAGCAGCATCGCCAGCGTCGGTTTGGGAGGCTCCACGTTGACATCGGGCACGATTCCCACCGCCTGGATCGAGCGGCCGTTCGGAGTGAAGTAGCGCGCCGTCGTCAGCCGAAGTGCCGAGCGGTCATCGAGCGGCAGGATGGTTTGCACGGAGCCTTTGCCGAAGGTCTGCGTGCCTTCGACGATCGCGCGCCCCTGGTCCTGCAGCGCGCCGGCCACGATTTCGCTGGCGCTCGCGCTGCCGCCGTTCACCAGCACCACCATCGGGTATGGATTGAAGTCCTTCTTCTTGTGAGAGAAATACTTCTGTTCCTGGCTCTCGCTCCGTCCCTGCGTGTAGACGATCAGGCCGCCGTCGAGAAATTCGTCGGCCACGCGCACCGCCTGGTCGAGCAGCCCGCCTGGATCGTCTCGGAGATCGAGCACCAACCCCTTGATGTGCCCGCCGTCCTTGCTTTGGAAGTCATCGAGCGCCTTCTGCACCGCCTCGGCGGTGCCTTCCTGGAAGGTGCTGATGCGGATGTAGCCGTAGCCGTTTTTCAGCGTCTTCGATTTTACCGACGCGATCTTGATCACTTCCCGGGTGAGCGAGACCGTCAACAACTCAGGCAAACCTTCACGATGAATAGTCAGCGTCACCTTGCTGCCGCTGGGCCCGCGCATCAGCTTCACTGCGTCAGTCAGCGTCATATCCTTGGTGAATTCATTGTCGATCTTGACGATCTGATCGCCGGGTTTGATGCCGGCCTTGTAGGCGGGGGTGTCTTCGATCGGTGAAACTACGGTTAGCACGCCGTTGCGGATCGTGATCTCGATCCCGAGGCCGCCGAAGCTGCCACGGGTTTCGACCTGGAGATCGCGGTAGAGGTCCGGCGTGAGGTACGCGCTGTGCGGATCGAGCGAAGCGAGCATCCCGGTGATTGCGCCATTGATCAGATCTTTGGTCGAAACCGGTTCGACGTAGTTCTTCTGCACAATCGCGAGGACGTTGGCGAAGGTCTCGAGCTCTTTGTAGGTGTCGTTGGGTAGGGCCTGTGCACGGCGCACCGCGACCTCGGCGATCACCATTGTGATCAGAAACAGCGATGCCGCGATCGTGAAAAACCATCGTCTCCGTTTACGTTCGGCCATCGAACAACGCCCCATCGGTTTGCAAAATTAACGTCAGCCTACTGAAGCTAGCAGAAGCCGACGCACACGCGCTAGCTGGTGATTTTTTCCTTATCATTCAAGAGGTTTTGCAGGGCAGCCCTAAATTCAGCGCTCGACCAGTCGAACGCGCCCATGTGATGGGCCACGATGCGCCCGTCGCGGTCGATGATGAACGTTTCGGGCACGCCGCCTACGTCGTAGGCCTCGCCGACCTTGTTCTCGGGATCGAGCAGGACCTCGAAATGATAGCCGTTCTGTTCGACGTACGGCTCGACCGCTTCGCGTCCGCGCGTATCCTGGCTGACGGCCAGGATCACGAAATCCTTGTTGTTTTTGAATTCGTCGTAGAGCGTCTCGATTGAGGGCATTTCCTCGCGGCAGGGACCGCACCAGGTCGCCCATACGTTGAGGAAGACCACCTTGCCGCGCAGATCCGCCAGCGTCACCAGCCGCCCGTTGAGATCCTCGAGTGCAAACGGTGCAGCAACCTTTCCGGCCGCGATGCCATTGCCTTCGCCGCCCATCTCGTCGGTCGGATTCGATGGTTTCATCACCTGGTACAGAACCATCACCGCTATGGCGGTCACGACGATCGCGACGCCGATTCCAGCGAGCAGCTTTTGCCTTCCTGCCATTTAATCTTATGCCCCGACAGCTTGTTCTCTTCGAGCCGGTTCACGTCCGTCGCCCGGCGTCCGACTTGCGGTGCGCGTACCGCTTGCAAACCATGCTCCAGCGCCGACCACCATCATCACGATCGCGATGAATTGCGCCTCGCTCAATCCCAACGCCACGCGCGGATTGATCCGCACGAACTCGACCGCGAATCGGCTCGCTCCTGCGAGCATCAGGTAGAGGTAAAAAAGCCGCCCATCGATCTTAGTCCGCCGGCGCATCGACCACAGGATCGCGAACACGATCAAGTACAGGATAGTTTCATAGACCGGCGCGGGATGCACGCGCACGCCCGCCGGCACCGGGGCGTCGGGAGGAAACGGGTAGATGAGCTGATTATGCGGGCCGATCGCCGCGACGTTGCGCCCGATCCAGCCGACGATCGCATGCGGGTAGGCCATTGCCCATGGCAGCTTCGAGATCGCGCCCCAATCACCGTCGCCCGAAAGCTGGCATCCGATACGCCCGATCGCCTGTCCGATCGCCAGCGCCGGTGCGCACATGTCGGCCGTGACCGCGAAGCGAATCTTGAAATAACGCGAGACCAGGTACGCCGCGCCGATCCCGCCGATCAGGCCCCCGTACCACACGAAGCCGGAACCGGAAAAAATGATGGCTTTCGGATCGGCAAGATACGCCTGAAGATTATTAAAGATGTCGAGCAGGCGCGCGCCGGCGAGTCCCGCGATCGCCGCCCAGACCACCACCGCTGATGAGAATTCGGTGGTGATGCCGCGCCGGCGGCATTCGATCGCGATCACGAAATCGGCGGCCAGAAAGCCGAGCGCCATCATCAGACCGTAACTGTAGATAGTTATCGGACCGAGGTGCAGGAGGATCGGAATCATCGACTAAGCCTGTCTAATCATACGTAGCACCGGAGATGCATGCCAATCGTCGACGCCTGGCTTGCGGGCGCGCCACTCTCCATATATGGACGGATGCGTGCGCGCGATTGTTCAACGCGTAAGCCGCGCCGAAGTCCGCATCGACGGCAGAAGTATCGCGCAAATCGGCGCCGGCCTCGCTGTCCTGCTCGGCGTGGCGCGCGGCGACCGTGAGGCGGACGCAGCGACGATCGCCGATCGGATCATCGGCATGCGCATTTTTGCCGATGCTGACGGCAAGATGAACCTCGCGCTCGGCGCGGTCGGCGGCGCGATGCTGGTCGTGTCGAACTTCACCTTGCTCGCGGACACATCACACGGCCGCCGCCCATCGTTCATCGAGGCCGCCGCGCCCGACGACGCCCGTCGCTTGTACGCACATTTCATCTCGCTCGTCCGCGCCGCCGGTGTTAAAGTTGAGGAAGGCGAGTTCGGCGCGACGATGGAGGTCGAACTCGTAAATCACGGCCCCGTGACGATCATCCTCGACAGCAGGGCGCGCTGATGGCTCGTGCAGGCTTTTACGCGATCGAATCCGGAAAGATTTCGTTCCGCCGCGACGGCAATTGGTACAGCGACGAGGAACGGATCGACAACCCGCGCATCGCGCTGCTTTTCAGCCGGAGCATCCGTCAGGACCCTGACGGTCGATGGTATCTGCAGGTCGCCGAGGAGCGTGCGCCGGTCACGATTGAGGACACGCCCTACGTGGTGCGCACGATCGAACCAGTTGCTGACGGCTGTTTATGCTTGATTCTGAACGATGGCGAAGGCGAACCGCTCGACCCGTCGACCCTCGAGATCGGCGCCGACAATGTTCTCTATTGCCGGGTCAAGCAGGGACGCTTTCGCGCGCGATTTCTGCGCCCGGCCTACTATCATCTGAGCCGTTATTTCGAGGCGGACGGCGATCGTTTTTTCCTCCGGATGGCAGACCGCCGTTATCCTTTGCGCAGCGCGCTCCCAGGCGATTCCCAAGTTGAACGATCTTCCTGAAACGAGCGGCGCGCCGCTGGTGAACATCGTTCTGGTGCGTCCCGAGATCCCGCAGAACACCGGCTCGATCGCACGCTTGGCGGCCGCGACGCGCACGCGGCTCCATCTCGTAGGTCCGCTCGGATATTCGCTTGACGATCGCTATCTCAAGCGCGCCGGCCTCGATTACTGGCCGCTGGTCGATTTGAGAACTTATCCGGGATGGGATGCGTTCGTGGCCGAGCACGGCGAAGCGCGATGCTGCTTCTATTCGGTCCACGCGCGCCGCTCGTATCTCGAAGCTGATTACCGGCGTGGCGATTTCATCGTCTTCGGCAGCGAGACCCGCGGGCTCGGCCGCGAGTTTCTGGCTGCGCACGCGGATGCCGCCTATCGCATCCCGATCTTCGAGCCCGGCGTGCGCAGCCTGAATCTCGCCAACGCGGTATCGATTGTAGTCTACGAAGCGCTCCGCCAGATGGGCGCGCTCCGCTGACCTGAATCAGGCGGCCTTCCGCTTGCGCCCGTTGCCGGCCGCCTCCTTGTCCTTGCGCACGATGAACCGCTTGTCGAGCTTGTTCATCTTTTCGACCACACCGCCGTACTCGAGCTCGCTGTACGGAAGCATCGCCGGACCCGAGAAGCCCTGGTTGCGGATCTCAGCCGCCTTCTGCGCAGCGTTGTTGCGCACCCAGTCCCAAAACGGATGGTCGAACGCATCGACCGGTTCCGTGAAGCGCCCATGGCTGACACTGAAAGCGGCGCAGCTCACGATCGGCGGACCATCGAAGAACGAAATCGTCGAGTTGAGCTTAACCGGCATCAGCGGCCCATGATGACTCCCGCGCATCGTGCCGGCGACATAGTGTGCGATGCGATAAGGCGACAGCACCTCGCCGGTCGCCGGGAAGTTGCCTTGCGTCCGCACCAGCGCGACCGGATCATCCTTGCCCGTGTAGGTGCCCGCGATGTTATGCAGGCGCGAAGTCGAGACCACCGCCGCGATATCGTTGTTGGCGCGCGAGCGCACTGATTCGACTACGAAACGCTCGTTGTCGCGCAGCAGGCAGGCGATATCGTAGAGCTCCTCGGGCGCGTTGAGCTCGATAACGCGATCGCCCTCGGTGTGATTCACGTCCATGATCGTGAACGTGAAGCCCTGCGACATCTTGGGCGACAGCAGCAATCCCGCGCAGTGCATCGGATCGAGAAACCCAAGATAGAGCGGCAGGTTGTAGGCGCCGGGATCGGTCTTGTCGGCGGCGAAGAACAGGAACGGCTCGTTCGGCCGCTCTTCGAATTCCATCTCGCACGAAGCCGGCCCAAGGCCGCGCACATTCCCCGAAAAGGCGTCCTTCAAAAGGTCCTGACCCGCGCCGTAAAGCCCCTGCTCCTTGGCGACTTTGGTCCCGGCCATGAAGGAGTCCCAGGCAAGCTCGTGGATTTTCGGATCGTTGACGCCGCGCTCGTGCGACATGAGGATCGCGATGTCGTCGCCGGTCGTGCTGACATAGCAATCGATCAACAGCTTCTTGCCGTTCTCGCGCACGTGATTTTCGACCGTCGTCTTGAGCCGCGCGCTGGGTTTGATATGGCCGCCGATCGAACCGACATCCGCCTTGATTACCGAAAGTGTGGTTTTCATGGAAATCTACCTCCGAGGGGTCCCGATAGCTCTTTCAAAATTGATGCCGGCGCGCTTTCGCGCGACAGCCCCCGAGCGCGCTAATGTCGGCTCATCGAGCAGCCGTTGCATCCTCCCGAGCATCCACGGCTCGGCGGCGCGCCGAACTCATAACCCAGCGTCTCGAGTTCATTAACCGGCGCCCAGCGCACCCCCTCGACCACGTGATCGCAATGCACGCAGGCCCGCTGCTCCTGCCCCGCGGGGTCGAACACCACATAGGTCAGCACCGTCTCGCCACAATTCACGCACGAAGCCAGCGGAAAGCTGGACGACTCGGCCGATGACTCACGCATATCGAAAGACACTGATGTTTATATCACTTATTCTAACCGAGGCAATTGTTCGACCATGAACTCTGCTAATCCATTCATCCGCGCTATCGCCACGAGACTCAAGCGCCGCGCAAACCAACGTTGGCGTTTGTCGTTGGATGAAGTCCGGCCGCTGCGCGACCGCGTAGGATGGTTCTTCATCAGCATCGGAATCACCACGGGAAAAGCGCGGCATCATGGCGGACCGGCGATGACCGCGATCGTGAGTTCGGGAGGACGCGGCGTGAAGCCGTGGATTGAAGCGCGCTTCCATCCGACGATCGAGATCAACGGCGGGACGATGAGGACGCGCGACGACGGGATCGAGGATGAACTGATCGCGATCATGGGTGAGGTCATCCCGCCCGGCGGCCACCTGATGATCGATTACGAGAGCGCCGGACAGGAAATGACCATGGCGGAGCTTCAGCACGGAATTCCGCCCGCAGCGACGTCGCTCGGCGCGCGGATGCTGGCGGCGGGCTTCATCGGTGAATTCAAAGATTGGTATTTCTCCGAAGGCGGCCACGAGGGGCCCCGCAAGCTCCAGGCGAACAAGCCGCCCGACGCGAGCGCAGCGCGCCGCGCGATCGAGAATCGCATCCGCGAGCTCGGCGACTTCGAAACCAGCGCGTTGCGGCATTCCGATGACCCGGCGCTGCGCAATGCGCTGATATCCGCCCACCGCCGAGCTGAAATACTTATCGATCATCTCAGTGCCCGCCGTTCTGCACGGCAGACGATCGAGTCACTATCGATAATCGACTTCAGTTCCGCGAGTAAGGCTCGCCCAGCGCGCTCGGCGGGCGCGCGTCGCCGCCGACTCCCGCCAGCACCATCACGGTGAGCGCGTAAGGGAGCGCGAGAAAAAGCTGATAGGGAATGGCGGTGCCGAGCGCCTGCAAGGCGAACTGCAGCGACATCGCCGCGCCGAACAGGAGCGATGCCGCCAGCAATCCCCACGCATTCCATCGCCCGAGAATCACCACCGCGAGCGCGACGAAGCCGCGCCCGGCCGAGATGCCCTCGACGAAAGTGTCAGCGTAGCTGAGCGTCAGATACGCGCCGGCAAGGCCGCTCAGCACGCCCGAGGCGAGCAGCGCGCCCCATCGCAAGGCGAAGACGTTCAAGCCCAATGCGTCGGCCGCCTCGGGACGCTCGCCTGCCGCGCGAAGCTTGAGACCCATGCGTGTGCGCCTGATAAACCATCCGACGATCGGCACCAGGATCATCGCGAGATAAACCAGCGCGTCGCGATTGAACAGCGCCGGTCCGACGATCGGAATTCGCGCAAGCGGCCCCAAACCGATTCGCGGCAGCGGCACGATCGTGAACGCGCGCCCCGTGACGCCGAACAAGCGCCGGTAGAAAACTCCGGTTACGCCGAGCGCGAGAATATCGAGCGCGGTGCCGGCGACCACCTGGTTGACAGCGAGGTTCACGACCATCACGGCGAGCAGCGCGTTGATCGCAACGCCGGCCATGACTCCGCATAGCAATCCCAAAAAAAGACTGTGCATAAAAAAGGCCGCGGCGAGAGCGAAAAAGGCCCCGGTGAGCATCGCGCCCTCGATTCCGATATTCAGCACGCCGCTGCGCTCGACGATCAGTTCGCCGAGCGCAGCGAGCAGGATCGGCGTCGCCATGCTGACGGTCGAAAACAGGAGCGCCTCAAGCATCGCGCGCCTCCTCGAAGCCGGCGGGCGGCAGCGTGCATCCGAATCCCGATTCCCCGCGATGCGCGACGAAGAGCCCGGCATCGAAAGCGAGCAGGATCAGGATCACGAGCGCCTGAATAACCTGCACCAGCTCCGGCGAGACACCGGCTGCGCGCTGCATCGCCTGCGATCCGTTGTCGAGCGCGCCGAACAGGAGTGCGCACGGAACGACACCGAGCGGATTGAGCCGCGCCAGCAGCGCGACCGCGATCGCCTCGAAGCCCCATCCCGGCGAGAGTGTCTCGTACAGTCGATGAGTGATCGCGGCGACCTGCACCGCGCCGCCGAGGCCGGCGAGCGCCCCCGAGAGCGCCATCGTGCCGACCGTCAACGTACCGATCCCGATGCCGAAGAAGCGCGACGCGCGCGGATTGCGCCCGAGCGCGCGGAGCCTGAGTCCGATCGTCGTGCGATAAAGGAGCACGAAGCTTGCGATGGCAAGGATGACAGCGAGCAGCATCCCGAGGTTCAGCCGACTCGGCGCGAAATAGAGATGAAGCTCGGCGGCCGCGGCGATCGGCGCACTCTTCGGATACGCGCCGCCGGGTTCGATCAGCGGTCCGTGCACCGCCCAGCTTAGAATCTGCAGGGCGATGAAGTTCATCATGATCGTGCTGATGATCTCGTTGACATGGCGCGCGCTCTTGAGCCATCCGGCGAGCCCGCCCCACAGTGCTCCGCCCATGAAGCCGCCCGCCAACATCGCGAGAATCGCGATCGGATGAGGCCAGCTTCCCAGCCTCGGGCCGAGAGCGCCGGCGGCCAACGCGCCCACGATCAACTGGCCCTCCGCGCCGATGTTCCAGAGTGCGCCCTCGAACGCGATCGAGATCGCAAGCCCGGTGAAGACCAGCGGCGTGGCCTTGACGATGGTTTCGGTGAACGCGAGCCGGTTGCCGAACGCGCCTTCAATCAAGGCCCCGAGCACCGCGACCGACGACGCGCCGAGTGCGAGCAGAATGATCGCGATCAGCGCGAAAGCGCACGCCAGCGCCGCGAGCGATTTGACCAGCGCCGCCATCGCGAATCCGGCCCGGCGATGCGCCGCGATCAGCGCCACTTTCCCGCCATCAGGATGCCGAGCCGTTCGGGTTCGCGTTCGTCTGCGCCGAGCGCGCGGATTCGTCCTGCGTTCATCACATAAATACGGGTCGAAAGGGCGAGCAATTCGTCAAGATCGCTGGAAATTAAAAGCACCGCGCCGCCTTGCGCGGCAAAGCCGGTCAGCGCCCTGCAGACTTCGGCGGTGGCGGCGAGGTCGAGACCGCGGCATGGATTATGGGCCACGATCGCGTGCGGCTCAGAGGCAAGCGCGCGGGCGACCGCCAGTCGTTGCCGATTACCGCCGGAGAGCGCAGAAGCCGGTAGATTCGGGTCGGACGGACGTATCGAAAAGCGCTCGAGGAGCACGCCGGCGAAGCGCATCGCGCCGGCGCGCCTGATCCACCCCGCGCGGCTGAAGCGCTTCACCAGCGGCCGCGAGAGCATCAGGTTCTCCCAGATCGCGAGCGGCAGAACGAGCCCGTCGAGGTCGCGATCCTGCGAGATAATCGCCAGCCGCCGGGTACGAACCGCGCCGGCTGTGGGCCGCCGCACGCCAGCGATGATCTCGACCAGCTCGGCCTGTCCGTTGCCCTCGACGCCTGCGATGCCGACGATCTCGCCCGGCGCGACGGCGAGGGCGACGTGGTCGAGGATGCACCGGCCGTGTTCATTGAGCGTGACATCGACCAGCTCGAGCTGCGCGCTGCCGGCGTGGCCGAGATGCGACGGCATTTCGTGCGTCGGCGACAGTTCGCCAATCATCAGCCGCGCCAGCTCGGCCGCGCCGGTCTCCGATGCCGCCATCGACGCCATCACGCGGCCGCGGCGGAGCACGGTCACGCGATCGGCGACCGCGAGCGCCTCGTCGAGCTTGTGCGTGACGAGAATCACGCTCCGGCCTTCGTCGCGAAGCGCGCGCAGCAAGGCGAGGAAAGCGGCCACTTCGGAGGGCGCGAGCACGCCGGTCGGCTCATCGAGGATCAGCACGCGCGGCTCGAAGCCAAGCGCCATCATCAGCTCGAGCCGCACGCGCTCGGCGAGCGCGCACTGTTCGACCAGCGTACCCGGCGCGGGCAATTCGAAGCCGAGCCGCGCGGCCCGCTCGCGCGCCGCGTCGGCCGTGCTCGACCTGCCGCCGAGCGCGAGATTCTCCTCCCAGGTGAACCGCTCGAACAGCATCGGGCTCTGATGCACCGCGGCGATGCCGGCGTCAAGCGCATCGCGCGGCGATCCGGGCCGCAGCGCGATGTCGTCCAGCGTGACCGAGCCCGCATCGGGACGCGTCGCGCCCACCAGCACGCGCATCAGCGTGGTCTTGCCGGCGCCGTTCTCGCCAAGCAGCGCGTGAATCTCACCCGGCGCGACTTCGAAGTCGACCGCGTCGAGGGCGATGGTTGCGCCGAAGCGCCTGGTTATGGAACGCGCCCGAAGCAATCAGGCGGCGTTATGCGGCTGCGGCGGACGATAATGGCTCGTGACGTAGGCCAGCGCCGCCTCGCGAGTGGAGATCGCGCCGTCGAGCTGCTGATCCTCAACGTCCTTGAGGATGATCCTGAATTCGGGGCCAGGGGTGAAACCGAGTCGGATAAGATCGTTGCCGCTGACCAGGCGGGGCGGCCGAATCTCGTGTTCGCTCATCCGCGCCATCGCGTGGCGGCAGAAATGATAGAAGCCGAGATAGGAGCTGGAGGCGAGCGCGTCGATGCGGGCGAGCTCGAGCAGCTCTTCGAACCCGTCCTCGGCAAGCATCCGCTTGAGCGTCGCCGGGCGCATCCGCGGCGCCATCGTGAGCCGCAGATGATAGCGCACCAGGTACGCGACCCGCTCCTGGATGAAGCGCGAGCGCCGGAGCCGATTCATCACGCCCGCCGCGACCAGCGCGCCCTGCTCGGTATGGCCGTAGTAGGTGATCTTGCCGTCAATCTCGGCGCGGGTCTGCGGCTTCGCGATGTCATGCAGCAATACGCCGAAAGCGAGCGTCTCGGCGCATCCCGGCGGCAGCATCGAGAGCATCAGCCGCGTATGCACGTACACATCGCCCTCGGGATGGAAGTTCAGCGGCTGTTCGCATCCGACCAGCGGCATCACCTCGGGGAGCAGCGTTTCCACGAGTCCGCCTTCCATCATGAGGTCGAGCCCGCGCGCTGCGCCGCCTTCGGTCATAATCATGACCAGCTCTTCGCCGATGCGCTCGGCGGAGACGGTCGCGACGGTCGGCGCGGCGCGTTTGATCGCGGTCCAGGTGGCGGGATCGATCGCGAAGTTGAGCCGCGCGGCGAAGCGGACCGCGCGCAGGATGCGCAGTCGATCTTCCTCGAAGCGTTCGTAGACGTTGCCGATTGCGCGGATGAGTCCGGCGCGCAGGTCGCGCATTCCGCCGACCAGATCGATCACGCGCCCGCTTTCGAGATCGAGGTACATTCCGCCGATCGTGAAATCCCGGCGCATCGCGTCTTCCTCGATAGTGCCGAAGCGCACCGCCGACGGACGCCGGCCGTCGAGATAGGGCGCATCGGCGCGGAAGGTTGCGACCTCGAAACTGTCGCCGTCGACGATCACCACGATCACGCCGAAGCGCGCGCCCACCGCGACCGTCCGCTCGAACATCTGCTGGACGACCTCGGGACGCGCATCGGTCACGATATCGTAGTCTTTTGGCTCGACGCCTAGGACGCGGTCGCGCACGCATCCGCCTGCCAGGTAGGCCTTGAAGCCGGCCTGATGGAGCCGGCGGATGATGGCGAGCGCTTTTTCCTCCTTGGCGGACATCGAGGGAGCCCCGGAAATCAGTCTACGCGGCGCGCACGTCGCTTCGCCATACCGTCCGCCATTACGGGACGAACTAGGCTGCTCGGAGCGATTCCTCTTCGCCATAGGTGCGCCGGAACACACGCAGCATCGCAACGAATACGGAAATAACCGCCGGGCCGGCGAACAGGCCGAGCGGACCGTAGGCGGCGAGTCCGCCGGCGACGCCGAAAAAGACCATCAGGGTGGGCAACCCGGTTCCGTGGCGCATGGCGAGCGGCTTGAGAAAATTATCGATGATAGTGATCGCAACCGTCGCCCAGACTGCGAGTCCCAACCCCCACGGCCATCCCGATGTGTAGCCGACATAGATCGCGGTCGGAACCCAAATCAGTGCCGTGCCGCCGAATGGGAACAGGCCGGCCGCAGCCGTCAGCAAGGCCAGGAAGGCCCAGTAAGGAGCGCCGCAGACCAGATAGCCGATGCCGATCGAGAGGCCCTGCGCGAACGCCGCCAGCATCAGACCGCGCATCACTGAAGAGAGCGTCGCACGCAGCGTCTCAAAAATCGCGCGCTTGTCCTCGACATGCAGCGGCGTGAGTGCGCGCAGTTGTTCATAATAGTAGTTGCCGTCGCGCAGCAGGTAGAAAAAGGTGATCAGCACGATGCCGAAATCGACCAGCGCCGCGACCACGTTGCGCGCCACGTAACTCGCATGCAGCACGATGTAGTCGCTGATGAGCCGCGCCGCCTCGTACGCTAACTTCGAGATCTTATCTTCGAGCCGGATGCCGCGCGCTTCGAGCATCCGCCTGAGCGCCATCCCAGGGCGCGTCTGCAAAATCCAGTTGCTCGCGCGCGCCTTCCCGGCGCCGCCCTGGTTGACGATGACGGAAAGCTCGCCATACAGCCTCTGCGCTTCGGAGGCGAGATGGTCGAGCAGCCACAGCGCCGGTATGATGATTAGCAGCGTGACTCCGACGGTCAGGATCACGGCGGCGAGCGAGCGGCTATGCACGCGCCGCGTGAGCCATTCGAACAGCGGATGGACCATGAAGGCGAGCAGGCAGGCCCACGCGATCGGCACCAGGAACGGCCCGAGCACCTGGAAAAGCTCGTAAATGATCAGCGCCAGCAGGGCGAAAAAGAACAGATGTACGATGCGCTCGTGGTCCATCGCTGGCGACGCTAGCGCCGGCACGAGCTTAGCAGATCAATAAAGCGGCGGTAGCGGCCGGGCGAGGGCCTGAAGGCGTGGACCGGAGCTGGACAGATCATCGCCAGTTGCCCGAAAGCGCGATTTTTGTTACCGCTTCCACAGTCCGATGGTGTCAGTGAAGAACCTGAATCCAAAGGCACGTAGCTCAGCGGGAGAGCACTTCCCTGACACGGAAGGGGTCGGCGGTTCAACCCCGCCCGTGCCTACCAAATACACTTGCCTGATTCGTTGATACTCGTGCCTGCTGCCAGCCCCTCTAGATGAGCACCGAAGTCGTCGTGACTATCGGAGGGGAGCGACGTACGGCTCCGAGCGGCACCCGTATTGCCGAGCTGATCGACGGCGAGCGGCGTCGCGATACGGTTGCGGCGCGCCTCGATGGGCAGATAGTCGATTTGGGCCGCGCGGTCACCGCTGATGCCACGATCGAGCTGATCTCCGCGAACAGTCCCGAAGGTCTCGAAGTAATCCGGCACTCGACGGCGCATCTGATGGCGCAGGCGGTGCAGAGCCTGTTTCCCGGCACGCAGGTGACGATTGGCCCGGTGATCGAGGACGGGTTCTATTACGACTTCGCACCGCCGCGGCCGTTCACCGTCGATGATCTGCCGAAGATCGAGGCCCGGATGCGCGAGCTGGCGAAGGCGAACCTGCCTGTCGAACGGCTCGAGGAGCCGCGCGAAGCGGCGATCGAGCGCTTCCGCAGAATGGGCGAAAATTACAAGGTCGAGATCATCGAGCACATTCCCGAAACCGTGGTTTCGCTCTATCGGCAAGGCGACTGGATCGATCTCTGCCGCGGACCGCACGTGCCGTCAACCGGCTATCTGCGCGCCTTCAAGCTGACCGGCGTCGCAGGCGCCTACTGGCGCGGCGACGAGCACAATCCGATGCTCTCGAGGATTTACGGCACCGCGTTCGCGACCAGGGAGGAGCTCGAGGAGCATCTGAAACTGATGGAGCTCGCTCGCTCGCGCGACCATCGCAAGCTCGGCCGCGAGATGGGCCTGTTCATCTTCGATCCGGTGGCGCCCGGCTCCCCGTTTTTTCTGCCCCGGGGCGCAATCATCTACAACCAACTAATCGAGTACGTGCGGCGGCTCTATGGCCGTTACGGTTTCGAGGAAGTGGTGACGCCCCAGCTCTACAAGAACGCGCTTTGGCATACATCGGGTCACTGGGAGAATTTTCGCGAGAACATGTTCCTCACCACCGACGGCGAGAATCGCGGCGGCGAGCTTGATTACGCCTTCAAGCCGATGAACTGCCCGGGACATACGTACATCTATGCCGCGGAAAAGCGCTCCTACCGCGACCTGCCGCTCCGGATCGCTGATTTCGGCCGGCTCCATCGCGCCGAGCGATCGGGCACGCTGCACGGCCTCACGCGGGTCCGTGCAATGTCGCAGGATGATGCGCATATTTTCTGTACGGCCGGGCAGGTTGAGGAGGAAATCGATCTCAACCTCAGGATGGTCCGCGATGTTTACGGAGCGCTCGGCTTCGAGCGGATGGAGGCGAAAGTCGCCACGATGCCCGAGAAGCATATGGGCGACGAAGCGATGTGGCGCGAGCACGAGGCGACGCTCGGCCGCGCGCTCGATCGCAACGGGCTTGCCTACGAGCTGAACCCCGGCGAGGGCGCGTTTTACGGCCCGAAGATCGAAATCGACGTGCCCGATGCGCTCAAGCGCCGCTGGCAGCTTGCGACCATCCAGCTCGATTTCAACATGCCGGAGCGTTTCGATCTGACTTACACGACCAGCGCGGGAACCCCGGCGCGCCCGGTGATGATTCATCGAGCGATACTCGGCTCCCTCGAAAGATTCATCGGCGTGCTGCTCGAGCATACCGGCGGCGTGCTGCCGTTCTGGCTCGCGCCTGAGCAGGTGCGGGTGCTTTCGCTCAGCGAGAAAGTCGAGGGCTACGCGCGCGAGATCGCCGCGCTCATCAAGGACAAGGGGTTTCGCGCCAGCGCCGATCTCCGCAACGAAAAGCTCGGCTTCAAGGTGCGCGAGGCGGAACTCGCCAAGGTCCCGTACATGGCGGTGGTCGGCGAGCGCGAGGCCGAGGCGCGATCGGTATCGCTGAGGATGCTGCGCGGAGCGAAGAACCAGGCGATGTCGCTCGATGCTTTGATCGAGATGCTCAAGAGCGAGCCGCTGCCGTCATGAGGAAGACTGCGATTGCAATTACGGAGCATCGGGCGCGCGGCCCGATGTCGCTAACACAGGAGGTGTAATATTCGTAGGGATTTCAGAACGCCACCCTCGCGGGAACCGGCGATCCGGACCAACGCGCTGATTCGCGCGCCCGAAGTGCGGGTCATCGATGTGGACGGTCATCAGGCGGGCATCATGCCGCTGCGCGACGCGATTAAGCTTGCAGAAAGCCGCGGACTCGACCTGGTCGAGGTCGCAGCCGGCGCGCAACCGCCGGTCTGCCGGATCACCGATTTCGACAAATATCGTTACGCGCAGAAGAAAAAGGCGCACGACTCGCGCCGCGGTTCGAGCGCCAGCCTGATCAAGGAAGTGAAGATGGGCGCGCGGACCGAAAAGCATGACGTCGATTTCAAGGTCAAGCACATCCGGCGCTTTGTCGGTGAAGGTCAGCGTGTTAAGCTCTCCATCTGGTTTCGCGGCCGGGAGATTACTCATCCCGAGCTCGGACGGACGCTGATTCAGTCGATCCTCGAGCAGGTCAAGGATATTGCGCAGCCGGAGGGCTCGGCCCGCATGGAAGGGCGCAATATGTCGGTGTTGCTGACGCCGCGCTAGCCGCTGAACGAATTCAGTTGTAGGGAACGGGTATGCCGAAGATCAAGACCAATCGCAGCGCGGCCAAGCGGTTCAAGGTGACCCAAGGTGGCAAGGTCAAACACAAGCGCGCCTATCTGCGCCATCTGCTGTCCAGCAAAAGCCGTGGCCGCAAGCGGCATCTGCGCGCTCCGGCCTTGCTGAACGCCACCGATACGCGCAAGATCAAGGCGCTTATCCCGTACAAGTGACGCCGCGTTTTTCGTCGATCCGGCTGATTCCGTACGCGCGATCAGGTAGGATGCACGGGTTTAGGCGGTCCTGAGGGACCCACGCAATCTCAAGGAAGGACGTACATCTCCGATGCCCCGCGCCAAGGGCGGCTTCAAAACCCGCCGCCGTCACAAGCGCCAGCTCAAGCTGGCCTCCGGCTTCGTCGGCGGACGCAAGCTTTATCGCCAGGCCCGCAGCACGCTCGAGAAGGGCCTTACTTACGCCTATCGCGATCGCAAGGCCAAGAAACGCGATTTTCGCGCGCTCTGGATCGCCCGTATCAACGCGCTCACGCGCGAGCACGGGCTCAGCTACAGCCGCTTTATCAGCGGGCTCAAGAAAGCCGGCGTCGAGCTCGATCGCAAGCAGC
Source organism: Pseudomonadota bacterium (assembly GCA_021324855.1). Taxonomy (GTDB): domain Bacteria; phylum Desulfobacterota; class Binatia; order Binatales; family Binataceae; genus JAJPIG01. The sequence continues at coordinate 40,188 of JAJPIG010000015.1, forward strand.
TCGCCCTGCTCGCCAAGGAGCGCGACGGCCTGTTTATGGAATTGGTGCGCACGGCGAAGAACGCGCTCAGCCAAGCCGCGGCCTGAATCAGCCGCATCCGTTGCCCGACGCCTTGGGCCATGTGGCACGCCGCACGGTCTTTTGTTTGATCGATTTCAGGGCCCCCGCGGCTGCCGCTCAGGCCATGCGGGACTTGTCAGCCGATGAAGGACCAGCTCGAACAAATCCGTAGCCGCGCGCTCGCCGAGCTCGCCGACGATGCCGCCGAAGCCGCGATCGAGAACGTTCGCGTGCGCGTGCTCGGCCGCTCAGGCGAGCTCACTGAGATCATGCGCCGGATGCGCGAGGTGCCGCCCGAGGAGCGCCCCGCGATCGGCCAGCTCGTAAACCAAATCAAGGCTGAGCTCGAAGCGCGGATCGAGGTGCTCCAAGGCCGGCTTCGCGAGGCCGCGCTCGAACGCGAGCTTGCCGCCGCGCGTCTCGATGTGACCCTGCCTGGCGCGCACCTCCCGCGCGGCCGGCTCCATCCGGTGACCCAGACGATCGAGGAGATGCTGCACATCTTTCGCGCGATGGGCTTCGAGATTGCGGCGACGCGCGACGTTGAGGACGATTTCCATAATTTCGCCGCGCTCAACTTTCCGCCAGATCACCCGGCGCGTGAGATGCAGGATACTTTTTTTATCGGCGGCGGCCTGTTGCTGCGCACCCATACCTCCAACGGTCAGATTCGTGTGATGGAGGCGCGCCGGCCTCCGCTCGCCGTGGTGTGCCCCGGCAATTGCTATCGCCGCGATGAGCTCAGCGTCCGCGCCTCGCCGATGTTCAGCCAGATCGAGGGCTTCATGGTCGATCGCGCGGGTAAAATCACGATGGCGCACCTGAAAGGCGTGCTGACGGAGTTTTTGCGCGCCTTCTTTGGCGCCGGAACCGCGGTCCGCTTCCGCGCGAGCTTTTTTCCATTCACCGAGCCCAGCGCCGAGGTCGATATTTCGTGCCTGCTCTGCGCAGGCAAAGGATGCCGCGTCTGCAAGCAGAGCGGATGGACCGAGATTCTAGGCTCCGGGATGATCCATCCGAACGTGTTTCGCGCTGTCGGCTACGATCCTGCTGAATTCCAGGGCTTCGCCTTCGGGCTAGGCGTCGAGCGCACTGCGCTGCTCAAGCTCGGCGTCGAGGACATGCGGCTGTTCTTCGAAAATGACCTGCGCTTTCTGAACCAGTTTCAGGCCACTGTTGAACGCTTAGCATGAAACTTCCGCTTGGCTGGCTTCGGGAATTCGTGACGGTCGATGCCGACGTCGACGCGATCGCGCGCCGACTGACCGCAGCGGGGGTCGAGGTCGAGAATCTCGAGCGCGTGAACGCCGGCTTCTCGGACGTGGTCATTGCGCGCGTGCTCGATGTCCAGCGGCATCCAAACGCCGATCGCCTGAGCCTTTGCGAAGTCGACGCCGGGCCGCTCGGCCGTTTCAGCGTCGTATGCGGCGCGCCGAACGTCCGTTCCGGAATGACCGCGGCGTACGCGCGGGTCGGTGCCCGGCTTCGGGCGGGCGTTCATGGCGCGGGCGGCGCGGCGACCGTCGAACAAGCGCCTCCCCTTCAGGCCGCCGTCATCCGCGGCGTCAAGTCAGACGGGATGCTCTGCTCGGAGCGCGAGCTCGGCCTATCCGACGAACACCAGGGAATACTCGAACTCGATGCGGGGGAGCCCGGCTCTGATCTCGCGACAGCGCTCCATCTTGATGATGTCGTGCTCGACATCGCGATCACGCCGAACCGCGGCGACTGCCTTTCAGTGCTCGGGTTGGCGCGTGAAATCGCGGCGCTGTTCGGCGTCAAACTGAAGCCGCCACCGATCACTCCCTTGGTTACCGACAATCATCGCGGCGAAGCGGTTGCGGTCGCGGTTGAAATCGAGGCGCCCGACCTCTGCCCGCGCTATGCGGCGCTGCCGATGGAGGGCGTGAAGATCGGGCCTTCGCCGATCTGGCTTCGCCGCCGCCTCGAGCTGGCCGGAATGCGCGCGGTCAGCAACGTCGTCGATGCGACCAATTACGTAATGCTCGAACTCGGCCAGCCGCTCCATGCGTTCGATTTTACGAAGCTCGCCGGCGGCCGGATCGTCGTACGGCGCGCCGGGAACGATCGCGCGATGACGACGCTCGATGGCCTCGAGCGCGCGCTCATTGCCGACGACCTTGTGATCGCGGATGCGGACAAGCCGGTGGCGCTCGCGGGCGTGATGGGCGGCGGCAACTCGGAAGTCGGCGGCGAGACCGGCACGATTTTGCTGGAAAGCGCTTACTTCGAACCGATGACCGTGGCGCGGACCGCGCGGCGGCTCGGCTTGCGCAGCGAGGCGAGCTATCGGTTCGAGCGCGGGATCGATCCGACCGGGCAGGTGCGCGCGCTCCATCGCGTCGCCTCGATTATCACGCGAATCAGCGGCGGGCGCGCCGCGGGACCGATCATCGATGTCGAGGCGCGTCCTCCCGAGCTTCGGGAGATCACGTTAGAGCCCGATGCAATCACAAAAATCCTTGGCGTCAGGATCCCCCGCGCCGAGATCAGCCGCCGGCTGAAATCGCTGGGCGCCGGGGTTCGCTCCGAACGGCAACGCCTGATCGTCACCGCGCCGCCGTTTCGCCCGGATCTCACCGAGCCCGCCGATCTTGCCGAAGAGGTCGCGCGTCTAAAAGGACTCGACGAAATTCCCGCCGCGGTCCCGGAGCGGCCGTCCGCCGGTCCGGCGGTTGAGGACTCGTCGCGGGTTTTCGCGCGCGTTTCGCGCGAGGTGATGCTGGGGTGCGGGCTCACCGAGATCAAGTCGATCGCGTTCATTGCGCCGGCCGACAACCAGGCCTACCCGGGAATCGGAACAGGTCAAACGATCTGCGTCACCAATCCGCTTTCAGCGGAGCTCAGTGAGATGCGGCGGAGTCTCGTGCCCGGACTCATCGCCGCGATGCGCTTCAATCTGAATCGCGAGGCAGCGGCGTTTCATGCGTTCGAGATCGGCCGGGTCTTTATGACCAACGGCGATGGAAGCGCGCCCGAAAGTGAGCGGATCGCCGGGATCAGCTATGGCGAATATGCGCTGGCAGCGATCGGACGTCCGGGCGTAACCGCTGACTTTTTCACGATCAAGGGAATCGCCGAGACGTATCTCCGATCGCTTCCTGGTGCGCCGCGCGCCGATTTTGTCCCGCCTGCTGCCGGCGAGCTTGCGTTTTTGCATCCGGGAAAATCGGCGCATATTCGTATCGATGGGCGGCGCCTGGGCTACGTCGGCGAGTTGCATCCGGGTGAGGCGATGCATCTGGGGCTTGGCGGTCCGTGCGGAGTTTTCGAATTCGACCTGACGATGTTGCTCGCGTTCGGATCGTCGGAACGGCGCGCGATTGAGCTCCCGCCGCGCTTCCCGGCGGTGCGGCGAGACCTCGCGCTGGTGGTTGATCGCGGTCTTGCCGCCGACGATGTGCTGCGGGCAATAAGCGAAATGAAGTTGAATCTGCTTGAGAGTGTTAGGCTGTTTGACGTATACGAGGGTGGTTCCATTCCGCCGGACAAGAAGAGCGTCGGAATCGCATGTCTTTACCGAGCGCGGGATCGGACGCTCACCGACGGAGAGGTAAACCGCGCGCATGCGGATTTGATAGAGCGGGCGCGGGCGCGCTTGGGGGCCGAGCTGAGACAATAGACTCTAGGCCACGGTTCGGGGGACGGTACGCCTCAGGGGATGACCAAAGTAGATCTCGTGGATCTGATCTACGAGCGCACCGGTTCCTCGAAAAAGGAAGCGGCCGAGGTGTTCGAGGCGATCCTCGCTATCATCCGCGAGAGCCTCTGCCGGGGCGAGAAGGTTAAAATCTCCGGCTTCGGGACATTTGCGGTCAATCGCAAGCGCGCCCGGCGCGGACGCAACCCGCAGACCGGCGACCCCATCATCATCGATGACCGCCGCGTGCTATCCTTCAAGCCGAGCCAGGTGTTGAAGGAGATGGTCGCCAGCGGCGACAAGACGCGGTCATGAGTAAGACACGCAAGTCAGGCCCGCGAGGCACGGGAAAACCCAAGCCTGCACCGGTGTCTGAAAGCGGCCGGAACCTGAAAATTGGCGAAGCGGCCAGGATAGTCGGCGTTGCGCCCTTCGTGCTCCGTTTCTGGGAGACCCAATTCGCGTTCCTCAAGCCGCGGCACACGCCATCCGGCCATCGCTACTACCTCGAACGGGACATCGAGACGCTCAAGGCCGTAAAACGCCTGCTGCACAAGGAGCGATTCACGATCGAGGGTGCGAAGAAGTATATCCGCGAAAACGGGCTTGAGGCGATCGTCAAAGGCGAGGAGCCGTTGCGGCGCGCGGCCCGGCAATCATCGGAAGCTGGGAATCATCAAGAACCCACAAACGACCGGACCGAAACGGCGTTGCGCCGCACATTGGCCGAAGTGCACCGGGAGCTGGTTCAGCTCCGCAATCGTCTCGAATAAAACCACCGCTGGCGTTCCGGGCCGGATCACTTCCCGTTGCGCGCCTTGGTTTCGCTGTGCCGGTACGCGATTACGCGGACCTTCTCGACCGTCACCATCCCGTCGTCGATCCAGGTATCGAGATGCGGCAGGAACGCCTCAATCTTCTCCGCGCTGTCCACGATCTCGATGACCATCGGCAGGTCTTCCGAGAGCCGGAGGATTTTGGCGGTGTGCATGCGGCTATGGGCTCCGAAGCCCAGCGTGCCGCGGAGCACGGTCGCGCCGGCCAGCCCGCGCTTGCGCGCCTCCTCGACGATCACCTCGTGCAGGGGCCGATGATGATACTGGTCGCTCGAGCCGATAAAGATTCTGAGCAGTTCGCCCTCAGAAGGAAGATGCATACGCAACCTCCGCTTCCGTTCAGATAAACCGTCCGAGCGCCGCGCCCAGGATCAGCAGGACGAAGCCGGTGACGTTTTCAACCGCGAAGTTCGTCGCGCCCAGCATCCACTCGGAAGCGGCGATCATCTGCCGGGTCTCGAACACATAAGTCGAAAAAGTGGTGAACGCGCCCATGAAGCCGACCAGCAGAATGATGCGGGTCTCGCCGCTGATGAGCATCCGTTCTTCCGCGAGCGTCCACACCAGCCCGAATAGAAAGCACCCGCTGCCGTTGACGGCGAGCGTGCCCCAGGGAAAGTAGAGGCTCGAGCGTTGGACGAAGCCCGACAGCCAATAGCGCGCCAACGTACCGGCGGCTCCGGCCAGCGCGATCAGGATTATCCGCCTGAGCATGGGCGTCGATTCAAGCAGATACGCTCGGTGCGTTGCCAGTATGGCGATTAGCGTATCGCGCGGTCGCTGACGCTCATGCGCGCTTCAATCCCGGTGTTCGACCCGGGAAAGCTGAACGAAAGCGCGTTGACCGGCGTCAGCGGAGTGAAATTCGGAATGACGACACCAGCGAGGCCCAGCTTGATCGCCGTTGCCATCATTTCGTCCCGGTCGGCTTCGCGCGCGCTGAGTTCGACTATCATCGGGCGCCCGTCCGCGACCATCTGTATCGCGGCCAGATGGTCTTGCAGCCTGGACGGCGAGAGGCCGCCGGCATCGCTGTAGATGAAATCCTCGTCTTCGAGCGCAAGCGCGCGGGTTTCGAGCCGGTGATGGATCGCGGCGGCGAAACCGGCGGTACGAACGGTGCGCACCAGCCGGCGCATCGACTCGCGCACCGACCTGACGCCATGCGCGCGCAGGTCATCGTCGCCGATCGGGCAATCGAGAACGAAACCGATCAATCCGGCGCGCCCGCCGAGCGATCGCACCGCTGATTCGATCCAGATCTCCGCGCCACGTAGACCGCGACGCGTCCATAGCTGTGCGGAATCGACAGCCAGCTCGACCAGCACGTAGAGACCGCCGAGCGCGGCGAGATCGAGCGCGGCCTCGGCCTGTTCCTCGGTCAATACCAACGCGGTCGCATGATCGCGGCGGAATTCTTCGAGCCGCGCGAGAACGCGGAGTTTACGATCGAAGTCGGAGACGATGATCGGCCCGTCGAGGCGCATCGCGTTCAGAAAAAAATTCTGGCCCCCGCGCAGAAGAAATTTGCCGCGCGGAACAACCACGGGAATTGAGGTCAAAGACGAAGTCACGCCGCAAGACGCATCAGCCATTCTTATGCCATCACAAAAAGACTGAAGAATCGCGGATTTAAGATGGCCTGCTTGGCTAAATCTCCAACCAATTGGGATGGAGACCTCGACGATATGGGGATAAATCGACTTCGATTTTGATTCGCGATGTGCAAATGGAGTTGTTGCGCGCGTCTTATCAAAATGCGAAATTGATGCTAAATGACCCGCGATGAGCCGACCTCCGATGAAAAATTCCGCTCCGCATCGATGCCGCGCGTATAAAGCGAAGACCCTCCGCCGTCCTACGGACATGGCGATCCAGGCTGGTCCGGATGAGATCGCGTCGATCCGTCAGTCACTCGGTGCGATCGAGAAGTTTCTGGTGCCGCTGTTCGATAACGCGTACAGCCGCAAGCCGGAGAGCCTTGCCGCGCGCGCCGCTATCGCCGACCTGATCGAGGATGACTTCGACGCCATCGTGCAGGAATGGCGTCAAGCGATCGGCTCGATCTTCATGGGCTCCTCCCCGACACGCCGGCCGGCGGCAGACCTCGGCAGCGATCTCGCCAACGCGCTCATCCGCTTCAGCGATCATCTCCGAGACCCCGACGACATCCAGACCTACATTCATCTGCGCAGCCATTGCCAGGTGGGGATGCTGTCACGGGCGCAACCCTCGCAGTTCAATGGCGTCCATATCGCCCTCAAACAGATCATTCTCAATCGCATTACGGTCGAGCGTTACGGAAGTCGTCGCGAGCTGCTGCGCAACACGGTGGTTGCCGCAATTGACGAGCGGCGCCTGATGGTCTCGCAGTTCTATATCGAATCGCGCGAGAAGGCGCTCCGGCTCTCAGAGGAGAAGTATCGCAATTCGATCGATCACGCGCCCGACCCGATGTACGAGATCGATCCCGAATCCTGGATTGTGACCAGCGCCAATTCGGCTGCCGAGCGGCTGCACTATCGGATGCCCGCCGACGATCACCGGCCGCTAGCCGGCCGCACCATCGCCGAACTGGTCCCGACGGATCGCTTGCCTAGTCTGCGGCGCCATCTGCAGACCGTGGTCGAGACCGGCGCCGATCAGATTCGCGATCTCGAGATCGGCGGCCGGTACTTCGACGTAAATTCCGCGCTGATTCCGTTCGGTGAGCATCAGTTTATCCAGTTGATCCTTCACGACGTGTCGCAGCGCCGTGAGATGCTGGACGAGCTGCTGAAGGCCGAACGGCTCGCCGCGGTCGGCACCTTCGCGGCCGGCGTCGCGCACGAGGTGAACAACCCGCTGGCTTCGATTTCATCGCTCGTGCAGTCGCTCTTGGGCGGGGAGGGCGACCCCGCACGGCGCTCGACGCTGCATACGATTCTTGCGCAGATCACCAGGATTTCGGGCACGCTCAAGGACCTGGTAAATTTCGCGCGTCCTTCGACCGCTCATCGCGAAGCGGTGGATCTAAATGCGCTCATCCTGGAGACGCTGCGGCTGGTCAGTTACAACAAGCGCTTCAACGGCATCAATCTGAGTCCCGAACTCGCCGCCGACCTCTCCGCCGCGCACGTCGATAAAAACGAAATTCAGCAGGTGCTGCTGAACCTGTTGTTCAATGCCGCTGACGCCGCGCCGAACGAAGGCGCGGTTATCCGGATCGTCACCGAAAATTTCACGCCCGACCCGCGCACGCAGGCGCGCAAGGTCAAGATGAAGGTGATCGACAACGGCATCGGCATCCCGCCGGAGCATCTGGCGCGCGTCTTCGATCCGTTTTTCACCACGAAGCCAGCCGGCGCCGGCACAGGACTCGGTCTTTCGCTCTGCCAGCGCATCGTGCTCGGCAATCGCGGTACGATCAAAGTCGAAAGCGAAGTCGGCCAGGGCACCGCCGTCACGATTTGCCTGCCGGCCCGTGCGGCCAACACCGAAGCCGAGCGCCGCGGAGCAAGCGCGTGATGGAAACCGAACAGAAGCTGAGCGCCCCCCATGGCGGTCCCTGCCGCATTCTTGTGGTCGAGGACGAGCAGTTGATGCGCTCGATCATCGTGCAGCTCCTGCGCGGCGAGGGCTATGAGGTAATCGAGGCTCATTCGCCGGCGCTAGCGCTGGAGATTTTCGACAGCGATCGCTACGCGCGCGAAGGGATTGACGCCGCGATTATCGATCTCAATCTCGGCGGTGGCTCAAGCGGCCTTGAGCTGCTCGGCCGGATCCGCGCGCTCGATCCCGAGCTTATGGGCATTATCGTAACCGCCTACGCGAGCGTCGAGTCGGCAATCGAGGCGCTGCATACCGGGGCTTATGACTACATCACGAAGCCCTTCGCCAACGACCATCTTAAGGCGGTGGTGCGTAATGCGCTCAAGGAGAAGGCGCTGTTCCGGGAAAATCGTTTTCTGCGGCGCGAGCTGCGCGAGAAATACCGCTTCGAGAACATCATCGGGAAGAGCGACGCGATGGAGCAGGTCTATCGCGTAATGGAAAAGGTCGCGCGCACCGATTCGAGCGTGCTGGTCACGGGCGAGTCGGGCACCGGCAAGGAACTGGTCGCTCGCGCCATCCATTTCAGTTCCGAACGCGCCAACGCCCGCTTCCTGCCGATCAATTGCGGCGCCTTACCCGAGAATCTGCTCGAGAGCGAACTTTTCGGGTACAAGCGCGGGGCCTTCACCGGCGCGTCGCAAGACAAGCCCGGTTTGCTCAAGGCGGCCGATGGAGGCACGGTCTTTTTCGATGAAATCGGCGAGATGCCACTGACGCTCCAGGTCAAGCTGTTGCGCGCGCTCCAGGAGCGCGAGGCCTATCCACTCGGTTCGAATGAGCCGGTGCGCTTCGATGTGCGCGTGATCTGCGCGACCAATCGTGACCTCGAGCGCGAGGTCAAGGCCGGCCGCTTCCGCGAGGAATTGCTCTATCGCATCAACGTCATCACGATCAGCCTGCCGGCGCTTCGCGAGCGGCGCGATGACCTCCCGCTGCTCGCCGATTATTTCATCCACAAGTACGAAAAGGCGGTGAATCGCGCTCCGATGCGGTTTTCGCGCGGCGCGATGCGCGCGATGATGACCTATCCGTGGCCGGGCAACGTCCGCGAGCTCGAGAACGCCGTCGAGCGCGCGGTCATCCTGGCCGAGACCAACGTGATTCATTCGCATGACCTGCCGGAGAAGGTTCGCCACACGCCGGCCGGTGGATTGAGCGAGCTCGAAGGCTCGGGGCTGACACTCGAAGAGCTGGAGCGCGAGCACATCAAGCGGGTGCTGGTCAAGGTGAAGGGCGACAAGGTCAAGGCAGCGAAGGCCCTGGGCGTCCATCTTTCAACGCTCTATCGCAAGGTCCAGCGCTACCGCCTCGAGGCGATGACCAGCGCGGTCGGTGAGGCGGCACCGCAGAGCGCGATGGGCCATGGACGCTAATCGTCGGCGGGTGGTAATCGACACGAGCGGGCTATAGACTTTAAGATGGCCGCGAATTGCGCGGCCGGAGACGCTTTATGGATATTTTCGCGCCCTCGCATCTGCTGATACTGCTGCTGATCATTCTGATCATTTTTGGCCCCAGCAAGCTCGGTGACGTCGGCGGCGCGCTCGGCAAGGCAATTCGCGATTTCAAACGCGCGATGAACGAGCCCGAGGCGGCGAAGACGGCTGAACCGCTCGCCAAGAGCGATCTGCCGCCGGCCGAAGCCAAACCCGACAAGGCCTCTTGATCCTGCAAATAGTTTCGACCTGCAAACCTCCACCGTCCCGCGCGTACTGCCGCGGCACAGGCTAGAATCCGTCGGCCGGCATCCGCCGGCAGCGGAGCTTCGGATGCAGGCCAAGGTGGTAGTGCTGGGTTCGGCGGGCGATCTCGCGCCGCTCACGTACGAGATCGCGCCCGAGCACGCCGCGACGCTCCGCGCAGGCCATCGCGTGATCGTCCCACTCGGCCCGCGCCGGATGACCGGCGTGGTCATCGAGATCGGTGAGAACCTTGACTCAGGGGGCAGGCCGCTAAAGCCGATCGCCGCGATTCTTGAGCCGCAGCCGCTCTACGATGCGCCGCATCTCAAGCTGCTCAACTTCATGGCGAGCTACTACATGGCGCCGATCGCCGAGGCCTATCGAAGCGTCGTGCCGGGGTTGGTGCGCATCGAATCACAGCGGCGCTTTCGGCTTGAAACGATGCCTGCGGCGTTGACGCTGGCTTCGCTCACGCCGCTTGAGCGAAAAATCCTGACCGCTCTCGAACGCCGTCCGCTGACCAAGCGCCAGCTTCGCAGTTTCGGCGACCAAAAGGCGGTCCAGGCCGCGATCAGAAGACTGGTGGCGGAGCGGATAGCCGCAGAGGAGACCGCGACGCTCGGAGGTCATCGCGAATCGGTTGAGCTTCGCGTCTCCGCGCGGATCGATCCGAATCAGCTCAAGCTTCGCGGCGCCCGCCAGCGCGAGATCATGCAGTTCCTCGCGGGCGCTGGTGATGGAATTCCGATGAGCGAACTCATCCGACAGCTCGGCGAAGTCGGGCCGATTCTCAAGCTGATGAAGACGCGCGGATGGATCGCATTTGAACCGATGGCGCCGTCGGAGGGCGATTCACCGCCGGACGGCGCCGCCGAGGCTGCGCTCGTTATGAACGACGAGCAGCGGGCCGCGTTCGAAGCGATCGCGCCGGCGATCGAAGCGCGGCGCGGCGAGACCTTCCTGCTCTGGGGGGTGACTGCGAGCGGCAAGACTGAGATTTACCTGAACCTGGCGGCGCGCGCGCTTGAGGCCGGCCGCAACGTGACAGTGCTGGTGCCGGAAATCGCGCTTACCGATCAGCTCGTGAACGCATTTCGCAACCGCTTCGGCGCGCTGGTCGCGATCGCGCATAGCGCGCAGAACGTGGCCGAGCGATGGACCAACTGGCGGGCGGCGCTCTCGGGCCGCGCGCGCATCATGATCGGACCGCGCTCGGCGATTTTCGCGCCGCTCCACGACCCCGGCCTGATCGTGGTTGACGAGGAGCACGATGCCGCGTTCAAGAACGAGGAGGGGATCCGATACAACGCACGTGATCTGGCGGTCGCGCTCGGACGCTTTGCGCGCTGCCCGGTGGTGCTGGGCTCGGCCACGCCGTCGGCAGAATCGTGGAGCAACGCGCGCAGCGGGCGCTACCGGATGCTCCGGCTCGCGCGCCGCGTAATGGAGCGGCCGTTCGCCGAAGTCGAAGTGATTGATCTGCGGCGCAGCGCATCGCCGCAGCCGGCCCGGCAGGCTGCGGTTCGCGACCAGACCGGCGACGCCGCCCAGCCGGTGCCGCTGTCTGAGCGGCTCATCGCCGCGATCCGCGCCAACCTCGACGCGCGCGGGCAGACCATTCTGTTTCTTAATCGCCGCGGTTACCACAATTTTCTCCAATGTCATGAGTGCGGCGCGGTGATCACCTGCCCGAACTGCAGCGTGAGCCTGACCTTTCATCTGCGCGATCGATCGCTCCGATGCCATTACTGCGGCGAGCGGCGCATCGCTCCGGAGAATTGTCCCGAATGCCGCGCGATCGGACTCGAAGGGCTTGGTTTCGGCACCGAGCGCCTGGTCGCGACGCTTCAGAAAATTGTGCCATCGGGCCGTATCGAGCGGATGGATTCCGATACCAGCGGACGGCGCGGGGAGCGCGCGCGGATACTCACCGCGCTCCGACGCGGCGAGATCGACATCCTGGTCGGCACCCAGATGGTCACCAAGGGTTTCGACTTTCCACGCGTGACGCTGGTCGGCGTGATCCTCGCCGATGTGGCGCTGAACCTGCCCGACTTTCGCTCCGCCGAACGCACGTTTCAACTGCTCACGCAGGTGGCGGGCCGCGCCGGCCGCGGCGAGCGTCCCGGCCGAGTGTTGATTCAGACCTACGCGCCGGGCCACTACAGCATCCGCGCGGCGCGTGATCAGGATTACGAGCGCTTCATCCGGCGCGAGCTGACGCTGCGGCGCGAGCTGGGGTATCCGCCGTTCACGCGGCTTGCACTGGTCAGGATCGAGGGCGAAGACGCCGCGTCGGCATCGCGCATCGCCGAGCACGCCGCCACCGCACTGAAGCAGGCCGCGGCATCGAAGCGCGAAGGAACAATTCGGATCCTTGGGCCGGCACCGGCGCCGATCGAACGGCTGCGCGGACGTTATCGATTCCAGGTGATGGTCAAGTCAGGCGCGCATAAGGAGATGCGCTCTGTGCTAGCCGCGATGCGCGCCTCGCTCGCGCAAGAAGCGTCGAGCGCAGCGGTGCGGCTCGCGATCGATCTCGACCCGCTGAGCATGCTGTAATTCAGGTTCGCCTTGCGAGCGTCGCTTGGCGCATGTCAAGATCGGCGCGCAGAGCTGGCCGCTATCAATCCTGCGGAGGATCCCGATTAATGGCTGCGACCGATTCCGAAACCAAAACTCGCATCATGCGCGAATTCTATCGGCTGCGTGCGGCCGGCCAGCCGGTTCCGCCCGAGGTCTACTCGCGCTTCGTCGCGGTCACCAACGAAGGCTTCACCACGGGTCCCGATATCGGCACGCGGGTGCCCGAGTTCACGCTGCCCGATCAGGATGGCCGGCGACGCTCGCTGCGGGATCTGACGGGACCTGATGGTCTGCTGCTGGTGTTTTATCGGAGTGCCGATTGGTGACCTTTTTGCCGCAACCAGCTCGTCGAGTTGGAACAGTCGCGTGCGCTCCTGGAGCAGGCAGGAATCAAGATCGCGGCAATCAGTTACGATTCCGCGGAGATCCTCAAAAAATTCGCCGAGCTCAACCGTATCGGCTATCCGTTGCTCTCGGACCAGGGCAGCACGGTTATCCGCCGCTTCGGAATTTTCAATGAAAACCTGCTGCCCGACATGCGAGCCTATGGCGTGCCGCATCCGGTGGAATACCTGCTGGCTCCCGACGGAACGGTGCGCGAAAAGTTCTTCGTGCCGAATTACCAGCATCGCGTTGCCGGATCGGAAGTCGCGATGCGCGCGCAGGGGACGGCGGGCGCCAACGCGATCCATCTCAAGAGCGGCCATGTCGAGATCGTGATTGGGCTTTCGTCACGTGAGGCGTTCGCCGGACAGGAACTCGGCCTGATCGCGGAGTTTTCGATTGCGCCCGGGTGGCACATATACGGCGCGCCGGCGCCAGCCGGTTACACCTCCACGGCCGTCCGCTTCGAGACGCATCATGTGGCTGGTTACTCGTTCAAGTTTCCGTCGCCGCAGGTGAAGCGGTTCGAGGCGCTCGGCGAGACCATTGCGGTCCATTACGGAAATTTCAAAGCGGTCGGGCGCGTGCTCCTCAAATTTCCGCTCCAGCCGGCCGATTACACGCTCGCCGGCACGATCGATCTGCAGCAATGCAGCGACACTGAATGCGAGGGGCCGCAGATCATCCGCTTCCAGTTGCCGATCAAGATTGCGCCGACCGTGCCGGAACCGAAGCGAAGCTGAGCGAGTCGATGGACCTCTTACTGAGCGAGGATGAGAAGCGGCTGCGCGCGCGGGTACGCGCTCTGGTCGATAAGAACATCATCCCGCGCACCGCTGAGCTAGACGACACCACGGACGTGGCGTGGGATGTAGCCGCGATGCTCGTGCGCGAGCGCATCCTCGGCCTTGTAATCCCGGAGGACTACGGCGGCATCGGACCGGGCGTGAAAGCGACCGAGATTTGCATCGTGCGCGAAGAGCTTGCGCGCGGCTCGGCGAACATCGATGTCCTGTTCACGATGCAGGGGCTGGGCAGCTATCCGATCGTTGCCGCCGGCAGCGAAGCGCAGAAGCGCCGATTTCTCCCGCCGATCGCGCGGGCCGAGCGGCTTGCGGGCTACGCGCTCACCGAGCCTTCGGCGGGTTCCGACCTTTCGATGATCGAGACGTCAGCCGAGCGCCGCGGCGACACCTATGTGCTGAACGGCGGCAAGATCTTCATCTCGAATGCGGGGGCGGCAGGCACGTACACGGTTTTCGTCAAGACCGATCCGGCGGCCGGCGCGCGCGGGCTCTCGTGCTTCATCGTCGAGAAGGAAGCGCCGGGCTTCGAGGTCGTGCAGCAGTTCGATCTTTCGGCGCCGCATTGTATCGGCGAACTCGCGTTCAAGAATTGCACGGTGTCGGCCGACCAGCTCGTCGGTGATCCGGGGAGCGGTTTTAAAATCGCGATGCAGACCTTCGATGTATACCGGCCGTCGGTTGGGGCCGCAGCCATCGGGATGGCGCAGGCGGCGCTCGAGGAATCGATTCGCTACAGCAGCGGCCGCGTCCAGTTCGGCCATCCCTTGATCGACAACCAGGCGATCCAGTTCAAGCTGGCGGACATGGCGACCTCGCTCGATGCGGCGCGGATGCTTGTCTATCGCGCCGCGAAGCTGAAAGACAGCGGCGCGGCGCGCGTCAGCAAGGAGGCCTCGATGGCGAAGTTGTTCGCGACCGAGGCGGCCTGGCGCGCGATCGACGAGGCCGTGCAGATTCATGGCGGCAACGGCGTGCGCCGCGGGATGCGCGTAGAACGGCTTTATCGGCAGGTGCGCGCGCTTCGGATTTACGAAGGCGCTTCCGAAATCCAGCGCCTGATCATCGCGCGCCATCTGCGTCAGGAATATGCGAGCTGAGCCTTGGCCAACCGCGACCTCGAAGCGGCCCGTTTTTTCCACGAAGTAACCAAACATTCCTATACCAGCGTGCGCAGCACGCCCCATCGGCTCGATTGGGACAACCGGCCGCTGCCGTACAAGATCTATCCCGATGCCCCTGCGGTGATGCTGCCGCGCGACCTCAATCTGGCGTCGATGGCGGCGCTGGAGGCGATTTCATCAGGCGACAATGACTCCGATACGCCACTCGACCTCGAAGTTTTAACCCGAATTCTATTTTCAGCCGACGGCCTCACGCGCCATCGGCGGGTCGATGGCGAAGACTATCACTTCCGCGCCGCGCCCTCGGCTGGTGCGCTCTATCCGGTCGAGTTGTATGTCGCGGCCGGCGAGATCGAAGGCCTTGCGCCGGGTCTCTATCATTTCTCGCCCGCCGACCTGAAACTGCGGGCGCTTCGCCCCGGCGATTTTCGGCTGAACATCGCGCGGGCGGCGAATGGGCGTACCTCGCTGGCGGAAGCCCGCGCGATTCTGATCGTCAGCACGATTTTCTGGCGCAGTACCTGGAAGTACCGCGCCCGCGCCTATCGCTATTGCTTCTGGGATGTCGGCACGATGCTCGCGAACCTGATCGCTGCCGCGCGCGCCGAGCGCCGTAGTGTCGACATCGTGACCGCATTCCTCGATACCGAGCTCGAGACGCTGGTCGGCGTCGACGGCGAGAGCGAAGGAATCGCTTGCGCGGTGGCGCTCGGCCGGACTGCTCCGGCGCTCGAGGCGGCGGACGCATCGAGCGCGATCCAATTCGAGTCGTTGCCGCTTTCGAACAGCCAGGTGACATATCCGGACCTGATCCGGATCCACCGCGAGTCGCGGCTGACCTCGCTGGATGAAATTGCGGACATTTCCCGCCGCCCGACGCTGATGCAGCGCGAGCCGGTGGCGAAGCGCGGACTCGGTTTGGGCGAAACAATTTTGCGGCGCGGCGCGACCCGCGCCTTCAGTCATGATCCCATTCCTGCCGATGATCTGCAGGACATATTGGCTGCATCGAGCGGGCCCCCGCCGGCTGATTTCCCGGCGCAATGCGAAATCTACCTGATCGTGAACGCGGTGGAAGGTGTGGAAGCGGGCGCGTATCGTTACGATCGCGCATCCGGCGCGCTCGAACTGATCAAACGCGGCGACTTTCGGGGCGATGCCGGATATTTATGTCTGGAGCAGCCGATCGGCTCCGATTGCAGCGTGCTAGTCTGCTACATGGCGAATTTCGGCCGCACGCTCGCGGAGCTTGGGAATCGCGGCTATCGCGACGTTCATCTTGAAGCCGGGATCCTCGGTGGGCGGGCATGGCTGGCGTCGTTCGCGCTCGGCCGTGGGGCGACGGGCCTGACTTTTTACGACGATGACACGTCGAGCTTTTTCGGATCGAGTTGCGAGAACAAAAGCCCTGTTCTGATGGTCGCTATCGGGGTGCCAACGGCTGCCCGATTCATCAGTTAAGTTTATGTTTCAAATTAGTTACAGAGTTGGGTGAGAGCTCAGGAAGGAGCGAGATAATCCAGCCAAAGAGCGATTTTCGTAAAGCTCAAAGCATCGGCAAGCGCCGATTTTTTAGGCATCGGGGATTTCAATCCGATACTTCCTTTCCGTTTGACAACCGCGGCCATTGCAAATAAATTTTTTCGGGTTGTCATCCTAAATTCTTGATCCAAATGGCTCATTTTCGCTAAGTTCGACGGTCCACCGTCAGAATTGCCTTATGAAATTAGGAAACGAAACGCCCGAACTCGATTCGATCGATCTGCAGATAATCTCTATTTTGCAGGAGCACGGACGCATCCCGCACGTCAAGCTCGGGGAGCAGGTCGGGTTATCTGCGCCGTCTGTTATCGAACGGGTCAAGAAGCTTGAGGACAGCGGCATTATCACCGGCTATCACGCGACCGTCGACGCCAAGCGGCTCGGCCGCGATGTAACCGCCTTCATCGGCGTTTCGATTTCGCATCCCAAGACCATCGCGCTGTTCGAAGAAACCGTCGACTTGCTCGATGACGTACTGGAATGTCACCACGTGACTGGCGAGCACACAGTGCTGCTTAAGGTGAAAACCACAAACACCGCCTCGCTTGAGAAATTGATCCGCACGATTCGCCTGATCGAAGGCGTGGCGCGCACCGAGACGATGGTCGTGTTGTCGACGCATACCGAACGCAATCAGATCGCGGTGACCAATCACGAGCCGGCTGGCAATGGCCGAACTCATCGCCACGCCGCCCGCAAGACCGAACCTCCAGCTCCGAAGGGGGACAGCCATGCATAACTTCCCGGGCATTCCCGGCCCGACCGGCCTCTACGATCCAGCCCATGAGCACGACGCGTGCGGCGTCGGCTTCGTCGTCAACATCCGCGGCGAGCGCTCGCACGATATCGTCGCGAAGGGGATACAGATTCTCGAAAATCTTGAGCATCGTGGCGCCTGCGGATGCGATCCCGAGACCGGCGACGGTTCGGGCCTGCTGATGCAGATTCCGGATGGCTTCTTCCGCCGCGAGGCCGAGCGCGCCAGCTTTGGGTTGCCTGCAGCAGGCGAGTATGCGGTCGGACAGGTCTTTCTTCCGCGCGACGGCGCCCGGCGCGAAGAATTCGAGAGAATTTTCGAGCGCATCGTCGGCGAGGAGGGACAGCGATTTCTCGGCTGGCGCACGGTGCCGATCGTGGAGAGCGCGTGCGGGACCATCGCGCGGCGCGCATTACCCGCGATTCGGCAGATTTTCATAGGCCGCAGCGAGGGGCTTGCCGATGTCGAAGCGTTCGAGCGCAAGCTCTATGTAATCCGCAAGCGCGTCACCAACGAGATCGCGCGTCATCAGCGCGCCGACAACGACTACTTCTATGTCTGCAGCCTTTCGGCTTTGACGATCGTCTACAAGGGCCAGCTCATCTCGACGCAGATCCCGCGCTTTTTCCCCGACCTGGTCGATCCCGAGGTGAAGACCGCGCTCGCCCTGGTCCATCAGCGGTTCTCGACCAACACCTTCCCGAGCTGGGAGCGGGCCCATCCGTACCGCTTCATCTGTCACAACGGCGAAATCAACACCTTGCGCGGCAACATCAACTGGATGCATGCGCGGCAGCAGCTCTTCACCTCGCCGCTGTTCGGCGACGACATCCGCAAGCTCCTGCCGATCATCGAACCGACCGGCAGCGACTCCGCGATGTTCGACAACTGTCTCGAACTGCTGGTTCGCACGGGTCGCTCACTGCCCCATGCGGTGATGATGATGATCCCGGAGGCCTGGCAGAACGACGCGGCGATGAGCCCTTCGAAGCGCGCCTTCTACGAATATCATTCGTGCCTGATGGAGCCGTGGGACGGCCCCGCCTCCATCGCGTTCACGGACGGCCGTCAGATCGGTGCGGTGCTGGATCGCAACGGCCTGCGTCCGTCGCGCTATCTCGTTACAAAGGACGGACTGGTCGTGATGGCGTCGGAGACCGGCGTGCTCGATATCGCGCCCGAGAACGTCGCGCTCAAGGGGCGGCTGCAGCCGGGCCGGATGTTTTTGGTCGATACGGTCGAGCAGCGGATCGTGAACGACGAGGAGATCAAGGAATCGATGGCGGCGCGCAAGCCGTATCGCGCCTGGCTCGATCAGAATCTGTCTGCGCTCGCGAAGCTGCCCGAGCCGCGCAGCGCGCCTTCGATCGCCGGCTTTGAGCCGATCGATTTGCTCAAGCAGCAGCAGGCCTTCGGTTACACGATCGAAGAGCTCAAGATGCTGCTCACGCCGATGGCGGTGAACGGGCAGGAGGCGGTCGGCTCGATGGGCACTGACACGCCGCTGGCGGTGCTTTCGGACCGCGCGCCGTTGCTCTTCAATTACTTCAAGCAACTGTTCGCGCAGGTCACCAACCCGCCGATCGATCCGATCCGCGAAGAGCTTGTGACTTCGCCGGAAACCACGATCGGCTCCGAGCAGAACCTGTTCGAAGAGGGGCCGCTTCATTGCCGGCAGTTGCGCCTGACGCGCCCGGTGATCGACAACCGCGAGCTGGCGAAAATCAAGCAGCTCAACGAGCCGGGCCTGCGCGCGATCACGCTCGACACGCGCTTTAACGCGAATGAAGGAGGCGCCGGCCTGCGCCGCGCGCTGGACGCCCTGTGCGCTGCTGCTTCGGAAGCAGTCGCGGCCGGCTACACGATCATCGTACTCTCGGATCGCGGCGTAAATCGGGAGTTGGCGCCGATCCCGAGCCTGCTTGCGACGTCCGCCGTGCATCATCATCTGATTCGGGAAGGCACGCGCACCCGCGTTGGCCTGGTGGTCGAGTCGGGCGAGCCGCGCGAGGTGATGCATTTCTGCCTGTTGATGGGCTACGGCGCGGGCGCAATCAATCCGTATCTCGCGTTTGCCACGATGGCCGGGATGATCCGCGAAGGCATCCTGTCGGGCGTGAGCGAGGAAGAGGCGGTCGAGCATTTCATCAAGGCGATCACCAAGGGGCTCATCAAAGTCGCCTCCAAGATGGGCATCTCGACGCTGCAGAGCTATCGCGGCGCGCAGATATTCGAGGCGATTGGCCTCGACCAGGAGACCGTCGATCGCTACTTCACCTGGACCTCGTCGCGCGTCGGCGGCATCGGCCTCGACGCGATCGCGCGCGAGAGCGCGATTCGCCATCGGAGCGCGTTCGCGGCCGAGCCCAACCTGGCGACGGAACTCGACGTCGGCGGCAATTATCAATGGCGGCGGCGGGGCGAGTTTCACATGTACAACCCGAACACCATCGCCAAGCTCCAGCATTCGGTGCGCACCGGCAACTATCGCCTCTTCAAGGAGTACACGCGGCTGGTCGACGATCAAAGCCGTCATCTGGCGACTTTGCGGAGCCTGCTCAAGTTCAAGCCGCAACGCGAGCCGATTCCGATCGCGGAGGTCGAGCCGGCGGCCGAGATCGTCAAGCGTTTCAAGACCGGCGCGATGTCGTTCGGGTCGATCAGCAAGGAAGCGCATGAGAACCTCGCGATCGCGATGAACCGCATCGGCGGCAAGAGCAACACCGGCGAAGGGGGCGAAGATCCCGAACGGTTCGAGCGCGATGCGAACGGCGACTGGCGGCGCAGCGCGATCAAGCAGGTCGCCTCGGCGCGCTTCGGCGTGACCAGCAATTATCTGGTCAACGCCGACGAGCTGCAGATCAAGATGGCCCAGGGAGCCAAGCCGGGCGAGGGTGGTCAGCTCCCCGGCCACAAGGTCGATGAATATATCGCGAAGATCCGCTACTCGACGCCGGGCGTCGGTTTGATCTCGCCGCCGCCCCATCACGACATCTATTCGATCGAGGATCTCGCGCAGCTAATCCACGATTTGAAGAACGCCAACGACCGCGCGCGCGTGAGCGTCAAGCTGGTGGCCGAAGTCGGCGTCGGCACGGTCGCCGCCGGCGTGGCAAAGGCCAAGGCCGACGTGGTGCTGATCAGCGGCCACGACGGCGGCACAGGCGCTTCGCCGCTCACCTCGATCAAGCACGCCGGCGGTCCATGGGAACTCGGCCTGGCTGAGACCCAGCAGGTGCTGGTGCTGAACGGACTGCGCGGCCGGATTCGCGTCGAAACCGACGGCCAACTCAAGACCGGGCGCGACGTCGCGATCGCGGCGCTGCTCGGAGCTGAGGAATTCGGCTTCGCGAGCGCAGCGCTGGTCGCCTCGGGCTGCATCATGATGCGCGTGTGCCATCTCAACACCTGCCCGGTCGGAATCGCGACCCAGGACCCGGAGCTGCGCAAGCGCTTCGAGGGACGCCCTGAGCATGTCGTCAACTTCATGATGTTCATCGCGGAGGAGCTCCGGGAGTACATGGCGCAACTCGGCTTCCGCACGCTCGATGAGATGGTCGGTCACGTCGAATGTCTCGACGCCAACGAAGCGATTGAGCACTGGAAGGCGCGCCATATCGATCTGAGGCCGATCTTGCAACGCGTCGACAGCGCGCCTGACGAGCCGCTCCATTGCGTCGAGCAACAGGACCATGGTTTGGAGCGCGCACTCGACCGCAAGCTTATCGAGCAGTGCCGCGAAGCAATTGAACACAAAAAGCCGATCGAGCTGCATCTGCCGATCCGCAACGTGAATCGCACGGTCGGCACGATGCTCTCGGCGGAGGTTTCGCGACGATGGGGCGGCGACGGACTGCCGCCCTACACAATCCAAATTCATCTGCGCGGCTCGGCGGGTCAGAGCTTCGGCGCGTTCCTCGCACCGGGCGTTGCGCTCTATCTGGAGGGCGACGCCAATGACTACTGCGGCAAGGGACTCTCGGGTGGTTTCATGGCGGTGCGGCCGCCGCGCGAGGCGACGTTCCGCGCCGAAGAGAACATTCTGATCGGCAACGTCGCGCTCTACGGCGCGACCGGCGGCGAGGCGTTTTTCCGCGGCGTCGCGGGCGAGCGTTTCGCGGTCCGCAACAGCGGCGCGACGGCGGTGGTCGAAGGCGTCGGCGATCATGGATGCGAGTACATGACGCGCGGTCTGGTCGTCGTGCTGGGCAGGACCGGACGCAACTTCGCAGCCGGGATGAGCGGCGGAATCGCCTACGTGCTCGATGAAGACCGGAGCTTCGCCGCGCGCTGCAACACCAGCATGGTCGAGCTTATCGGCCTCGAGGACGACGCGGAGCTCAAGCAACTTCACGCACTCATCGTCAGGCATCATCAATACACTGCGAGCGCGGTCGCCGAAAGGATCCTGGAGGACTGGGACGCTTATGCAATGAAGTTCGTCAAGGTGATGCCGACCGAGTATCGCAAGGTGCTCGAAGCCCAACATCTCAACGTCAACTCCGACCTCGCCCGGCTTGCGGCGGTGTGACGCGGTCGCGGCAATCTGAACAGGCAGAACCGGATGGGCAAGATCACAGGCTTTCTTGAATTTGAACGCGAAACGCCGCACAAGCGCCCAATTGCCGAACGGCTCAAGGACTGGCGCGAGTTCGAGCTCAAGATGCCCGAGGCGGAGTTGCGCAAGCAGGGCGCGCGATGCATGGACTGCGGCATCCCGTTCTGCCACAAGGGCTGCCCGCTCGGGAACATCATTCCCGACTGGAACGATTTGGTGTATCGCGGCCGCTGGCGCGAAGCGATCGAGCGCCTGCACTCGACCAACAATTTTCCGGAATTCACCGGACGCATCTGTCCGGCGCCGTGCGAAGAGGCGTGTGTCCTCAACATCAATGACGACCCGGTCACGATCAAGCTGATCGAGAAGAGCATCATCGATCATGCTTTCGCCGAAGGCTGGGTCGCGCCGCAGCCGCCGGCGCGCCGGACGGGCAAGCGCGTCGCGGTCGTGGGCTCGGGGCCGGCGGGCCTTGCCTGCGCGCAGCAGCTCGCGCGCGCGGGTCATTCGGTCACCCTGTACGAGCGTTCAGATCGCGTCGGCGGCTTGCTGACTTACGGCATCCCGGATTTCAAGCTCGAAAAATGGATCGTCCAACGGCGCGTCGAGCAGATGCGTGCGGAAGGCGTCGAGATCGTCACCAACTGCCATGTGGGGCGCGATCTGCATGCCGACGAACTGCGCGCGCGCCATGACGCGATCTGTCTCACGGTGGGATCGACGCGGCCGCGCGACCTGAACGTCCCGGGCCGCGAGCTCGACGGCGTACATTTCGCAATGGAGTTTCTGCCGCAGCAGAACCGGCGCAATTTCGGCGATCGGCTTGATCCGAAAAGTGAGATCACCGCGCACGGCAAGCGCGTCGTCATCCTGGGCGGCGGCGACACCGGCTCGGATTGCCTCGGCACGTCGAACCGACAGGGCGCGATCGAAGTTTTCCAGTTCGAGCTGCTGCCGATGCCGCCGGCTCGGCGCACGCCGGAGATGCCATGGCCGGAATGGCCGATGATCCTGCGCACCTCGACCTCACACGAAGAAGGTGTGCGCCGCGACTGGAGCATCAACACCAAGGCATTCAAAGGCGAAAACGGCCGCGTCAGCCGGTTGCTCGGCGCACGGCTCCATTGGAAACACGACAACGGCCGGATGGTGATGGAAGAGATACCGGGCAGCGAGTTCGAGCTCGAATGCGATCTGGTGCTGCTGGCGCTCGGCTTCCTCGGTCCGGAAACCGACACGATCGTCGCTGAGCTCGGGCTGAAGCTCGACCAGCGCGGCAACATTGCGTCTGAAAATTATGCCACCAGCGTGCCCGGCGTGTTCGCCGCCGGCGATGCGCGCCGCGGTCAATCGCTGGTGGTGTGGGCGATATGGGAGGGGCGCGAGGCCGCCCGCGCCGTCGATACATACCTGATGGGCGAGAGTTTTCTTCCGGCCAGCCCCGAGCTCTGAGCGCGCGCGCCGGGCGGGTAGCTGACCGTTTGTCCACGCTCGGATAAATAGGATCGCAGGGAAGCGACTTCGAGTCGCCTCCGGAGGGGGACGATGAAGCGGTCCGGATGGCTCGCGGTGATCGCCCTGATTACCGCGCTGGGATTGGCGATAGTGCTCGGCACGACGCTCCCGATCCGCGCCGCAACTCCGCTGCTGGAGATCTTCTTCACGCCCGACATTACCGCGACTCTCGGCAATCAAACTGTCGCGCCGAATCAGGTGGCGAGCGACAATTTCTCCACCGTCAGCCGCCTTTCCTTTCCGTCCGTGCCGGTCAACGTTCACGTCACCGGCTACTACCAGACGCCGGATAATCATCAGCTCCTGACCTTCGACAATCCGGTTACGCTGCCGTCGGGGAGCGGCACGATCACAATCACGCCGCGTGACGTTGCGAGCTTCGACGGCAAGAACTATGCACTCTATTTCAGCGGCGGCGCGAACGGCGTGCCGTCGGGCGCGGCGATCGATGCGATCACGATGATCGCGGGGACCGACCTTGCACTCTCTTTCGATATTCCCGCCGAGCTCCCCGGCCCGGGCGGTCCGGCGATCACCGCCTATCCCTGCGATCTCGTGCGGCTGACTGGTACCAGTTCGCCTTTCACGATCTTTTTCGATGGACGCAAGGCAGGCGTCCCGGCCGGAATCAACCTGGTCGGCGCGGATTACCTTGCGAGCAACGGTCATCTGCTGCTGGTCTTCGACGGCACCGGCACGGTCGGCGGAGAGAACTTCACAGCGCAGGAAGTGCTCGAATTCGATCCTTCAGCCGGCGCCTGGTCGCTCGCCTACGATGCTGAGAGCGCGCATCCCGGTTTCGCCCCGGCGCATCTGCAAGGCGTCTTTGCGCTCGAGCCGACGCCCGCGCCGACCTCGACAGTGACCGCGAGCGCCACCGCGACCGTGACGACAACGCCGACTGTCACCTCAACGCCGACAGCGACCGCAACCGCGACTCTCACCCCGACCCCCACCTCGACTCCCACGACCGTGCCAATCGCACTCAGCTACTCGCCAGCGCGGCTTGCGTTTCCGAGGGCGACCGTAGGCATCAGTCCGAGCAGCCGTTGTGTGCGAAAGCTTGCGTTGCGCACTCCGAACAACCCGCGAAAGGATCCCATCATACTTGGTACGCCCGAGAGTACCAGCGATGAATTCACGATCGCATCCAGCGACTGCACTGATAGCCTGCTGCCCGGAAAGAGCTGCGAAATCGACGTATGCTTTACGCCGACCGGGATTGGTTTCCGGACCGGCACGCTAAAGATCCTTGACAATGCACGTAACGCTCCCCAACGCGTCAGGCTCAGCGGATTCGGCGTGCGCCCGAGAATCAAATTCCATCCGAAGGCGCTCACCTTCTCGACGGCGTCGCTGAATCAACAGAGCGCGCCACAAACCGTCGAGGTGATCAATCTTAGCGAAGCGCCGGTTCAGATCGACAAGGTTTCGATCCTGGGGAGCGCCGCTTTCGGCGTTACGTCAGGATGCCCGCAAACGCTCGGACCGCTGGCGCAATGTCCCCTCACTGTGACCTATGCGCCGGTCAAGCGGGGGCTCCATTTCGCGCGACTTAAAATCGAGGATTCCGCGCGCGGCAGCCCGCAGCACGTGCCCTTGTCAGGAAAGTGAAGCTGAAACCGGCGACAATCGCTCAACTCATCGCCGACCAGAGATCCGCGCCCAGCTTGCGCCCCTTCAGATCGCCCAGCACGACCATCGCCATCCGATCGGACTTGAAGCAACGGCTGGCAAGCTCGACGATTTGCGCGTTGGTGACCCGGTCGATCGCGTCGGCCAGCTCTTGAATCGTAATCTCGCGCCGAAAATAGATCTCGTTGCGCGCGAGCCGATTCATCCGGCTGTCGGTCGATTCCATGCCGAGCAACATGTTGCCCTTGAGCTGGCTCTTGGCGCGCGCGAGCTCGGCCGGCGTGAGCCCGTCGCGCGCGATCCTGCCGATCTCGCGGAGGGTCACCTCGATCACCTCATCGAGCCACTCACGGTTGGTTCCGGCGTAAATCGCCATGTAGCCGCAATCAATAAACGAGGAGTTGAACGAATAGATGCTGTAGACGCGGCCACGGCGCTCGCGGACCTCCTGGAACAGCCGTGACGACATCCCGCCGCCCAGCGCCGTGTTGAGCACGTAGCTCGCGTAACGCAGCGGATCGGTCTGACTAAGGCCGGGACCGCCGATACAGAGATGGACCTGTTCGAGTTCCTTTTCGTACTGCTGCACGATCGGACGCTCGGTGGGCGGCGTGATCGGATGCGGCCGGCCGTTGCCGGGAATCGCGCCGAACAGCCGCGCGCACTCGGCGACGAGCCGCTGGTGATCGACCATCCCGGCTGCGCCGACCAGGATTTTCTCGGCGCGATAGCGGTCGGCCATGAACGAAGTCAGCAACTCGCGGTTCATCGCGTTGACCGTCCGCTCCGAGCCGAAGATCGGCAGCGACAACGGATGCCCTTCCCAGAAGCGCAGATTGAAAAGATCGTGGATGTAATCGTCGGGGGTGTCCTCGGCCTGCGAGATCTCCTGGATCACAACCTGGCGCTCGCGATCGATCTCAGCGGGATCAAACACCGAATCGAGAAAAATGTCGGCCAGAACGTCGATCGCCAGCGGCAGATCGTTGCCCAGCACCTTGGCGTAGTAGCAGGTGTACTCCTTGCCGGTGAAGGCGTTGAGCACGCCACCCACCGCATCGATCTCCTCGGCGATCTGCGCCGCTGTGCGCCGCCGAGTGCCCTTGAACAGCAGATGCTCGATGAAATGCGAGACGCCATTCTCCTCCGGGGCTTCGTAACGCGAGCCGTTCTCGACCCAGATTCCGATCGAGCACGACACCACCTGGGGCATCGCCTCAGTGATTACCCGGACACCGTTGGGCAGGACGGTCTTGGAAATCATGTCAGGATGCTCGCCAAGTCGGGGAACTACTTGCCGCGTTGCTCGGATTCTTCCTGCGCCTCGCGCATCGACAGCCGGATTTTGCCGGAGCGATCGACGTCAAGCACCTTGACATTGATCTCGTCGCCTTCGTGCAGCACGTCCTCGACGCGCCGAATCCGCTCGGTTGAGATTTGAGAGATGTGCAGGAGGCCGTCAGTGCCGGGCAGGATTTCGACGAATGCGCCGAAGTCGACGATTTTGCGGACCTTGCCGTGGTAGATGCGCCCGACCTCAGGCTCGGCGGTGATCGCCTGGATCGCGTCAATCGCGCGCTGCAACGCCGTGCTGTCGCTGGAGGCGATTCGCACCGTTCCGTCGTCCTCGATGTCGATCTTGCAGCCGGTCTCCTCGGTTAGTGCGCGGATCACCTTGCCGCCCGGACCGATCACGTCGCGAATCTTGTCCGGCTTGATGCGCATCGTGTGGATTCGCGGAGCGAGCGCCGAGACTTCCTCGCGCGGCGACTGAATCGCCTTCTCCATCACGCCGAGCACGAAGAGCCGCGCATCGCGCGCCTGGTGCAGCGCCTGACGCATCACCTCGCGGGTCACGCCGCCGACCTTGTTGTCCATCTGGATCGCCGTGACGCCCTGCGCCGTGCCGGCCACCTTGAAGTCCATGTCACCCAGATGGTCCTCGTCGCCGAGAATATCGGTCAGTACGCGAACCTGCTCGCCCTCCTTCACGAGGCCCATCGCGATGCCGGCGACGGCCGACTTGACCGGCACGCCCGCGTCCATCAGAGCCAGACTCCCGCCGCATACGGTGGCCATCGAGGAACTGCCGTTCGATTCGAGCACCTCCGAAACCACGCGAATCGTGTAAGGGAATTCCTCTTCGCTCGGCAGGACCGCGGCGAGCGCCCGCTCAGCGAGCGCGCCATGACCGATCTCACGGCGTCCGGGGCCGCGCAGGAACTTGACCTCACCAGTCGAAAAGGGCGGGAAATTGTAGTGCAGAAGAAATTTCTTGTAGCGCTCGCCCAGGAGAGCATCGATTTTTTGCTCGTCAGAAGAAGTGCCGAGGGTAACCGTCGCCAACACTTGGGTCTCGCCACGCGTGAAGATCGCCGAGCCGTGGGTGCGCGGCAACACCTGCACCTGCGCGCTCAGCGGGCGGATTTCGGTCGAGCTGCGATCGTCGATACGCTTGTCGTCCTCGAGGATCACGCGGCGCACCCGCTCGCGCACGATCGCGTCGTACGCCTCGGCGACCTTGGCCTTCATCTCAGGGTCTTCGCCGCCGATCTCCGCGGCCACCTTGTCCGACAACCCGTAAACTGCCGCCGAACGATCTTTCTTGCTCTTAATCGCGAGCGCCGCCTCAAGTTCACTTCCGACGCGCGCGCGGACCCGCTCCTTGAGCGCCGGATCGATCTGCTTCGGCGTGAATTCGCGCTTGGGCTTGCCGGCGAGCCGGCGGAGCTCCTGCTGGATTTCGAAGATCGGATGCATCGCTTCGTGCGCCGAGAAGAGCGCCTCGAGGATCGCTTCCTCGTCTACGATCTTGGCGCCGCCTTCGAGCATCACGATTGAGTCCGGCTTCGCCGCCACGACCATCGAGACGTCGCTCTGTTCAAGTTGATCGAGCAGTGGATTGACCACGAGCTGGCCCTTGATGCGACCCATCCGCACCGCGGCTACTGGACCGAGATGCGGGATGTCGGAGACTTCGAGCGCGGTCGACGCGGCAATCAGCGCCAGCACATCGGGATCATTGTCGCGGTCGGCCGAAAGCACCGAAACGATAATCTGCGTCTCGCGATCGTAGCCCTTGGGAAACAGTGGACGCATCGCGCGATCGATCAGACGTGAGGTCAGGATCTCCTTCTCGGACGGACGCCCCTCGCGCTTGAAGAAGCCGCCCGGAATCTTGCCGGCGGCGAAAGTTTTTTCCTGATAATCGACGGTGAGCGGGATGAAGTCGGTCTTGGTTCGCGCCTCGTAGGCGGAAACCACGGTCGCAAGCACTACAGTCTCGCCGTACTGGGCGAGTACCGCGCCGTGTGCCTGGCGCGCCAGGCGTCCGGTCTCGAGCGAGAGCGGACGCCCTGAAAATTCTATCTCTAGTTTTCGATACATTTCCTTACCTTGTCAGGAAGGCAGGATGCAGGCTCGATGCAGCGAACCGGCGGAGCGATGACTCCAACGATGTCGGCATCGACGTGGCTGAGCGGTCGACACGGCTTGCACCGGCGACCCCCTCCGGGCCTACCTCCGGATGCCCAGTTTTTCAATCAGCTCTCGATAACGGGAGACATCGCGCGAATGCAGATAGTCCAGCAGCCGGCGGCGTTTGCTCACGAGTTTGAGCAAACCGCGGCGCGAATGATGGTCTTTCGCGTGGGTCCGGAGATGCTCACTTAACTGCTCGATTCGGGCAGAAAAGAGCGCCACCTGGACCTCGGAAGAACCGCTGTCCTTGGGACTTCGTGCGTGCGATTGGACTATTTCCCGCTTACGAGCGGACGCGAGGGGCATCAGGAGTCTTGCTTATTCCTTTGATTTTTTCTTGGGAAAAGAGGCTAACAGAGGCCGGCGATGGTGTAAAGGCGACCGGCCGAAAGGGCGATTTTGCCGCGATCAGGCCAAAATTTTCGCGATTAATCCGCAGACTCGTCAGATCTTCTTGCGCTTGTGCGATAAATAATCAACCAGCAGGTACTCGCCCAGATGGTCGGGGCGGGTGAAGAGCGCGCGGCCCCGGTTGATGAGCGTCATCTTCTCGACGAACGCGCGCAGGCTCGGCGAATCATCCAGCATAAAGGTATTGATCCGAATTCCTTTGCGCGTCACCCGTTCCACTTCCTTGAGCGTCTCCTGGGCGGCGCGCATGCTGATGCCGCCGAAGGACAACGGCCATTCGCAAAAGACGCGGCCATTCTGGAAGTAGGCGGTGGGCTGACCGTCGGTGATCACGATGATCTGCTGGTTGCGCGACGGATGACGCCCGAGGAGCTCGGCCGCGAGCCGCAGTCCGTCCTGCAGGTTCGTGAACGGGTCGCCCATGTTCCACGAGGCTTCGGGCAGGTCTTTCAGCTTCAGTTGGACGGCGCGGGTAAAGAAGCCGACGATCGCGAAAAAGTCGCGCGGGTACTTGGAGCGAATCAGCGTCTCCATCGCCATCGCGACCTTCTTGGCCGCCGCGAACCGCCCCTCCCAGCTCATCGACCACGACATGTCGAGGCACAACACCGTCGACGAAGTGGTGGCGTAGTCGCTCTCGAACACCTCGAAATCGTCGGGGCCGAGCGTCAACGGGACGCCGGGCTTGCGCGTCAGCGCATGCTTGAGCGTCTCGACCAGGTTGAGATTCAGCGGATCGCCGTAAACGTACGGCTTGGTCACCTCGGGCCGGATCTCGGTTGCGCCGCGATGATCCATCGCATGGCCGCCGCTGCGATCGCGGAGCAGCCCCTGGAAGATATCGCGCAGCGCGAGCTGTCCGATCCGCCGCACGCCCTTGGGCGAGAGCGCCAGATGCTCGCCGCGGGTGAGGAGATAGCCGGATTCATCCAGCAGCAGCATCGCCTGCTTCAGGTTTTCGAAATCTTCAGAGGCCTGTCCGCCGAGCATCGCATTCAGCTCGTCGCCCGAGACCTCGTTCAAATCGCCCGCCATCAGCGCCTGCTCGAGATTCCGCATCCGTTCCATCTCGCGCATCATGTCGACCGCTTCGCGATAGCCGAGGCTCTTGGGCCCGCGAAACGCCTGGCCGTGTCGATCGCGAAAGTTTTCGAGGTCGCGGATGTTCTCGTATTCCTTGAGCAATTCGTCGAAGTCGGCCTTCGCCTCGCCGTCCTCGAAGTCGTAGTTCTCGAGCCGCCTCAGCGCCTCGGAGAGCTTGCGCGGCAGATGCGCAAGCTCGCGTTCCTTATCTTCGATCCCCGGCTTGCGATCGCGAAGCGTGCCCAGCGTATGCCGCTCGCGCTCGAGGATGCTTTCGAGTTTGCGTTCGATCTCGGAGAGCGCGTGCTTGAGATTGAACTCGCGGTAGCGCTTGCGCATCTCCTGGCGCAACTGCTCGATCAGCTCCTCTAGACCCATCATCTTCACGCCATCGAGGTCGATGCCCTGGCGCATGATCCAGTCCATCGCCTGACGCACATCGTCGGTGTACGAGAGATATTCGGCGAGCTTCTCGAAGAGCTGATCGGCGGTGAGCCGGACGCGCTGGCTTCCGTCCCACAGCGTATAGCGATGGATGTTCATCGGCGCGAGGTTCAGGCGTGATAGCTCATCCGCCCGCCACCCTGGCGCTCCTTGTTGAGTTTCTGATGGAGATGGAGGCCCTCAAAGATGAGTTCGCTCGCGACCGCCATCAGGCCCGGGGTCTCGAACGGTCCGAGCCGTTCGACCGCCTCGCGCAGTCCCGGCACCTCGCGCAGCGGCTCCAGATACTCAGCGGAGGGAG
The DNA here is from genome assembly GCA_021324855.1 of Pseudomonadota bacterium. Classification (GTDB taxonomy): domain Bacteria; phylum Desulfobacterota; class Binatia; order Binatales; family Binataceae; genus JAJPIG01. The sequence continues at coordinate 70,644 of JAJPIG010000015.1, forward strand.
CGCGGTCCGAGACCTCGACGCCCCAGCCCTGGCCGAAGTAGGCGACGATCGATTTGAGATCGTCGATTTTCAGGTAGCGATCGAAGACCTTGAGCACCGCGTGATTGATCAGGCGCTCAACCAGGTCTTCTTCCTTCTTGTCCTCACCCACGTACTCCAGCTCGATTTTGCCGGCGGTCGAGGCGAACAACGACGGCAGATCAGTAATCCGCGGGACAATCTCGTTCTCGCCCACGATCACCGCGCGCCGCTCGGCGTTGGAAATCACCGACTCAAAGTTGTTGATCGTCACCCGCACCGAAACGCCCGAGGCCTGGTTGATCTCGTTCGAGGCGCGCGCCTCGAACGTGATGTTCGCCAGGATCTCGCGCATGAAGGGAGCCACCCGCAGCGGCAAATCGGAGCGCAGCGGATAGCTGCACTCCTGCTCCATGATCGCGATCTCGTCCTCGATGGTTTTCGGGTAATGCGTGCGAATCTGGACGTCGAAGCGATCCTTGAGCGGCGTGATGATCCGGCCGCGCGAGGTGTAGTCTTCCGGGTTCGCGCTCGCCACGAACAACACGTCGACCGGCAGGCGAATCTTGTAGCCCTTGATCTGGACGTCCTTTTCCTCCATCAGGTTGAACAGGCCGACCTGCACCTTCTCGGTCAGGTCGGGGAGTTCATTGATCGCAAAGATGCCGCGATTGGTCCGCGGGATCAGTCCGTAATGGATCGTCTCCTCGTCGGCGAGGTAGCGTCCTTCGGCGACCTTGATTGGATCGATCTCGCCGATCAGGTCGGCGACCGAGACGTCGGGCGTGGCAAGCTTCTCGGCATAGCGCTGCTCGCGCGTGAGCCATGCGATCTCGAGCGCGTCGCCCCGCTCGGCAAGCTGGCGGCGGCAGAACTTGCAGATCGGCGCGAACGGATCATCATTGATCTCGCAGCCCTTCACGGCCGGCACGAATTCATCGAGCAGGCTGGCGAGCGAGCGGATGATCCGCGATTTCGCCTGGCCGCGTTCGCCGAGCAGAATCATATGATGGCCCGCGAGGATTGCGTTCTCGATTTCTGGCACCACCGTCTGATCGTAACCAACGATTCCCGGCAGCGTGCGCTCGCCGGTCTTGAGACGCGCGAGCAGGTTGTTGCGGAGTTCGATTCGCACCGGCGCGGTTCGGTAGCCCGCGCTCTTGAGCGCGCCCAGCGTGGTAATCGCGAGCAGGTCCTGGTTCATTATCGATCCTAACGAGAAAGTCTTGAGTTCTAGGATACGGGTTGTCGGCCAGTCTTGAAAAGCGGGGCGAGCCGCGCATACGTCTCGTCGAGCAGCTCGGAAATCACGCGCGTGCCGGCCGCAACCGGCATGAAGTTGGTATCGCCGTCCCATCGCGGCACCAGATGCCAATGCATGTGCGCCGCAATGCCTGCGCCGGCGGCGCGGCCGAGATTCGCGCCGATGTTCAAGCCGTCAGGATGATAGGCGCGGCGAAGCCGCGCGACCGCGGCCGCGATCATCGCGGCTAGCGCGGCGCCCTCGCGCGCGGTCAGCAGCTCAGGCGAGGCGACATGGCGGCGCGGCGCGATCATCAGATGGCCGTTGTTGTACGGATAGCGGTTGAGCATCACCAGCACCAGACGATCGGCGCTGAGCACCAGGCGATCGCGGCGCTCGGCAGCATCGATGCGGCCGAAACAAAAGATGCATCCGGAAGGGCGAGGGACGGCGCCTTGGACGTAGGCTCGCCGCCACGGCGCCCACAGCCGATGCGGTTCGGAAGCCGCCTCAGCCCGATTGCGAGGACCGGTCCCGCGCCTTGCCATTGAGCTCGATTCGCAGCTCCTTGCCGGCGCGGAAGAACGGAACCCGCTTGGCCTCGACCGCGACCGTTGCGCCGGTCTTCGGATTTCGCCCCTGGCGGGCGCGCCGCTGCTTCACGCCGAAACTGCCGAAGCCGCGCAACTCGATCCGATCGCCGCGCGCCAGCACCGTGGCCATTGCCTCGAACAGCGCGTTGACGGTGGTCTCCGAGTCGTGACGCGAGATCTGCGCGCGGCGGGCGAGCAGCTCCTCGATCAGCTCGCGCTTGGTCATTCCTGTCCCCGTCGCGGCCGGCGATCAGCGGTCGCGTCCGCGTCCGCGGGCGGCCCGGCCCTCCGCATCTTCGCGATCGAGCCGCAGCTCTTCGTTCAGAATGTCTTCGAGCGAGAAACGCGCCGCCTCGTGATCGCGCTTGAGGTAGGCCTGCATTTCTTCGCGCTCTTCGTGCTGCTTGAGCGCCTTGATCGAGAGTCCGATCCGCCGTTCCTTGGTGTCGACTTGCACCACCAGCGCCTCGAGTTCGTCACCGACCTTGAACAGGCTCTGCGGCTTGTCGACGCGTTCCGAGCTGAGCTGCGAAATATGGATCAGGCCCTCGATACCTTCCTCGAGTTCGACGAACACGCCGAAGTCGGCGACCGAGCTGACCTTGCCCTTCACGCGTGTGTTGAGCGGATAGCGCTCGGCGACGGTCTGCCACGGATCGCCGACCGTCTGCTTCATCCCGAGACTCACGCGTTCGTGCTCGACCTCGATGCCCAGCACGACCGCATCCACTTCGTCGCCCTTCTTGACCAGTTCCGAGGGATGACGCACTTTGCGCGTCCACGAAAGGTCGGAGATGTGCACCAGACCGTCGATCCCGGGCTCAATCTCGACGAATACTCCGAAGTCGGTAATCGACTTGACCTTGCCATGCACCTTGCTGCCGACCGGATGACGCCGCGCCAGTTCCTGCCAGGGATTCGGCTCGGTCTGCTTGAGGCCGAGCGAGATGCGCCGATTGGCTTCATCGACCCCCAGCACCTGCACTTCGACCAGGTCGCCGACGTTGACCACTTTCGACGGATGCACCGCGCGCTTGCTCCAACTCATTTCGGAAACGTGCACCAGCCCCTCGATGCCCTTTTCGAGCTCGACGAACGCGCCGTAATCAGTGACGCTGACGACCTTGCCCTTGGTCCGCATCCCCGGCGGGTAGTTCTCAGCCGCCTTGGTCCACGGGTCGGGCATAATCTGTTTCATCCCGAGCGAGACGCGCTCGCGTTCGGGATCGTACTTGAGCACCACGACTTTGACTTTGTCGCCGACGCTGAGCACTTCCGAAGGATGCTGCAGCCGGCCCCATGACATGTCGGTGATATGCAGCAGGCCGTCGAGTCCGCCGAGATCGATAAACGCGCCGTAGTCGGTGATGTTCTTGACGGTGCCTTCGAGGATCACGCCCTCTTCGAGCACCTTAAGCGTCTGTTCCTTGAGCGAGGCGCGTTCGCGCTCGAGCACGGTACGGCGCGAGACCACGACGTTGGCGCGCGCGCGGTTGAACTTCAGGATCTGGAAACGGCCGCGCTGACCGACATAGCGATCCAGATTGCGCGCGGGCCGGATATCGACATGCGATCCGGGCAGAAACGCGGCCACTCCAATATCGACTTTGAGTCCGCCCTTGACCTTGCCGAGGATCGCACCCTCGACCGGGGTTTCGTTCTGGAAAGCGCGTTCAAGCTCGCGCCAGACCTTGAACTTCTCGGCCTTGGCGTGTGAGAGCATCACGGTGCCGTTCTCGGTCTCGGTGCCCTCAAAGTAGACGTCGACCTCGTCGCCTTCCTTGACCGTGGGGTTGCCCTCAGAGTCAAGGAACTCGGCGAGGGGCGCCTGCCCTTCGCACTTGTAGTTGATGTCGATGATGACGCTGTCGCGCGTCACCAGCAGTACGGTTCCGGTCAGCACGTCGCCGGTGCGGGGAGCGCGCAGACTCTGTTCCATCAACGACTCAAAATCATTTGCTCCTCCGTTTATCTTGTCAGGCAAAGCTTTCTCCATTTAGTGGGACCTTCCGCGAGAAACTTCAAGGCTATGACGAATGCTTACAACCAGTCCAGTTGGGTTGCAAGGCCCGATTGTGCGCGCTCATCGCGCAATTCGATCCTGCATCAGCTTGACAACCTGATCGATCGTGAGATGGCTCGAATCGACCAGCACCGCGTCGGGCGCCTGCTTAAGCGGCGCGAGTTCGCGTCCCCGATCGCGCCGATCGCGCTCGCGAAGCTGCGCGAGCACCTCATCATACCCGATCGCGGCGCCCTTCGCCGCCAGCTCCTCGTAGCGCCGGCGCGCGCGCACGGCGACGTCGGCATCGAGGAAAAACTTGAACTCGGCATCGGGAAAAATCGCCGTGCCGATATCCCGCCCTTCCATCACCACGCCGCCGGCCGCACCGGCCTTGCGCTGCAACTCGCGCATCGCGGCGCGCACCACGGCAAGGGTCGAAAGCCGCGAGGCCAGATCGCCAATCGCGGGCGCGCCGAGCTCGCCGGTCACATCGCGCCCATCGAGCAGAACGCGATCGCCGGCAAACGAGATTACGATTGACGCGAGCAGCCGCGCGAGTTTCGCTTCGAGCCCTGGATCATCAGGCGTGATTCCCGCGTTGCGCGCCGCGATCGCCACCGCGCGATACATCGCGCCGGTATTGATGTAAGCGAAGCCGAGCGCCTGCGCGAGTCTGCGCGCTACGGTCGATTTGCCGGCGCCGACCGGTCCGTCGATCGCGACTATCGGCCGGCTGCGTCCCGATGCCGCCGTCATTTGAGCCCCCGGCGCATCGCGCGTCCACGCTCAAAAATGTTTTTGAGCGCTGCGGCGTCGCTCTGTTCGAGCGCGCCGGCGAATTCTTCGACCAGCGTCCGAAATCCGGCGAGCGCCTCGATAATCGCGGCGCGATTCGTGAGGCAGATATCGATCCACATCTCGGGGGACGAAGCCGCGATCCTGGTTGTGTCGCGCAATCCGCCGGCTCCGAATTCGGTCGGGCGCACTCCTTCAATTTGCGCATCGTGCAGAGCCGCCGCAAGTGCGCTCGCCACGATCTGCGGCAGATGACTCGCGCGCGCCATGATCCGATCGTGCGCCGCAGAAGACATTTGTGACACTCGCGCGCCGGTGGCTTTCCAGAGCGTTTCGATTTTCTCGATTGCCTCAGGCGTGCTGCGTGCCGAGGGCGTGATGAGCACGCGATGGTCCTGAAACAGCGACGGATCGGCGGCGCCCGCGCCGGTAGTCTCCTTGCCGGCGATCGGATGCGCCGCGACCAGCGCCATCGCCGGGCCAAGTTCCGGCTCGAGGTTTTCAATCACCCACTGCTTCACGCTTCCGACGTCGGTCACGATCGCGTCGGGTGGCAGCGCGGGGCGCATCGCGCGCAGCGTCGCGGGCATCGCGCGGATCGGCGTCGCCATCACGACCAAATCCGCATCGTGCGCTGCCGCGGCCGGATCGTAGGTGGCGAAATCGATTATCCCCCGCTCAACGGCAGTCCTGAGGTTCGCTTCGCTCCGCCCGAGGCCAACGATCGCGTCGACCAGCCGCGCGCGCCGCGCGGCCATCGCGAGCGATCCTCCGATCAGTCCGACGCCGCAGATGGCCATCCGTGTGAACAGCGGCGGCATCGTCAGGCTGGTGCGGGAGGCGCGGGCGGTTGACGGTTAGTCATCTAGATCAGTTTTTCGAGCGCCTCGATCAGCCGCCGGTTCTCGCTCTCGGTGCCGACGCTGATCCGCACATGGCGCGGGAAATTGTACCCGCCCATCGGCCGCACGACCACCCCGGCGCGCATCAGCTTCTCGAACATCGCCTGCCCATCGCCGACGTCGACCAGGATGAAATTCGCGTGCGTGGGGACGAAGGCGAGTCCCAGGCGGCGGAACTCGGCCTCCAGATAATCGATTCCGCGCGCGTTGACCTCGAGCGTGCGGCGCACATGCTCGGCGTCGTCCATCCCGGCGATCGCAGCGATCTGTCCGAGCGAGGTGACGTTGAACGGCTGGCGCACCTTGTTGAGCAGCGTAACAATCGCGGCGCTCGAGATTGCGTAGCCCACCCGTAACCCGGCCAGGCCGAAGATTTTCGAGAAGGTGCGCATCGTGACGATCAGCCGCCGCCCGTCGTGATAGCGGAGCGAGTCCGGGTAATCGGGGTCGCGCACGAACTCGAAGTAGGCTTCGTCGGCGACCACCACCACGTGCTCTGGCACGCGCGCCAGAAAACGCTCCCATTCGGCGCGCCGGAAGATCGTGCCGGTCGGATTGTTCGGATTATCGAGAAAGACGATGCGCGTGTTGGCGTCGATCGCCTCGGCGACGCGGTCGAGATCGAAGTAGAAGCCGTCGCGCACCGCAACCGCGCGTCCCTCGCCGCCCGCCGCCGCCGTCGCCAGCGGATAGATCGCGAAGCAATGCTCCGGAAAGACCGCATTCAAGCCGGGGCGCAAAAAAAGGAACGCGAGCAGGTTCAGAACCTCGACCGAACCGGATGCGACGAAGACCTGGTCGGGACCTACCCGATGATGCGCGGCGATCTTGTGGCGCAACGCCCACGCGCCGCCGTCCGGATAACGATTCAACTCCGGCAACGCCCGCGTGACAGCTTCGAGAGCCTTGGGCGACGGACCGAGCGGATTCTCATTCGAGGCGAGCTTGACCGCCGCGTGGATTCCAAGCTCGCGCTCGACCTCTTCGATCGGCTTGCCGGGCTCGTAAGGATGAAGCGCGGCGACGCCGGGCAGGACAAGATCTTCGACTTTGACCAAGATAAGTTTTAAGCGGCCTAGCCGCCGCCGAGCCTGCCTTCAGGATACGATCCCAGCACCTTGGAAAAAAGGGCGACCTCGGCCAGGGCCTTGAGCGCGCGGCGCACGCGCGGCTCTTCGCGATGGCCGCCGAGGTCGATGAAAAACAAATACTCCCAGGGCCGCGAGCGCATCGGGCGCGACTCGATTTTCGTGATGTTGATGCGGGCGCGCGCAAACAGGCTCAGGACTTCGTGCAGCGCACCGACCTTGTCGCGCACCGCAAAGAGCACGGTGGTTTTATCGGCGCCGGTCGGCGCGGCCGCCTGCTTGCCCATCACGAGAAACCGCGTGGTGTTGTGCGGCTGATCCTGGATGTTCTCGGCGATCAGTTTGAGCCCGTAGGCCTCGCCCGCGGCCCGCGATGCGATCGCGGCCAGCTCCGGCTCGTCGGCGGCGCGCCGCGCGGCAGCGGCATTGGAGACCATCGCCTCGAGCTCGCAATTCGGAAAGTTTGCCGCGAGATAACTGCGGCATTGCCCGAGCGACTGCTGATGAGCGACGATTTTGCGGATCGCCGCGCGCTCGCCCGTGCGCGACATCAGGGCGTGTCGGATGGGAATCAGGATTTCGCCGATAATCACCGCCGGCGTGTCGATCAGCAGATCGAGCGTAAGCGTGACCGAACCGTCGGTCGAATTTTCGACCGGCACCACGCCGAAGTCGGCGCGCCCGCTTTCGAGCGCATTGAACACCGCCGCGATCGAAGGTTCCGGCTCGAACTCGATACTCGAGCCGAAATGCTCGCGCGCCGCCTCGTGCGAATAGGTATGCTCGGGGCCGAGGAAGGCAACGCGAATCGGATGCTCCAGGGCGCGGCAGGCCGAAATAATCTCGACAAAGATGCGCCGGAGTTGATCGGCGCTAAGCGGACCCGGATTGAGCGCCGTCACTTCGTCGAGCACCTGGCGCTCGCGCGCCGGCTGGTAGATTGCGCCGGGGGCCGGCGGTTTGAGCCGTCCGATCGCGCGCGCCACCTCGGCCCGCTCGGAGATCAGACGCACCAACTCGCGGTTGATTCGATCAATCTCCGCGCGCAGATCTTCAATCGTCGCCGGCGCGGCGTTCTTTTTTACATCCGCAGTGCGCATCAGGAGCCCATTCGGTCTATTCGATATCGGCGCGGGAGGCAATCGAGCGCCGCTCGATGAAAGCCGCGCCGATGGCGGCGAACTTGCGCTCGCGATGCCAGCGAAGCTCTGCGGGGCCGAGCTTCGACAAGCGCGCCAGATGAGTCTTGATCGCCGCGCCGAGATTTTTCGCCGCGGCGGCGGGATCGCGATGCGCTCCGCCGGGCGGCTCCGCCACGATCTGATCGATAATCCCCGCCGCCATCAGGTCGGGCGCCGAGAGCTTGAGCGCCGCCGCCGCGACCGCGACCTTCTCCGGCCCGTCGGCACGCCACAGGATTGCGGCACATCCTTCGGGCGTGATGACCGAGTAGGACGCATATTCCTGCATCACGATGATGTTTGCGACGCCAAGCGCGAGCGCGCCACCCGAGCCGCCTTCCCCGATCACGCAACTGATCACCGGCACGGTCAGGCGGCCCATCAACTCAAGATTCCGCGCAATCGCCTCCGCCTGCCCGCGCTCCTCGGCCCCGACTCCCGGATCGGCGCCCTGCGTGTCGACGAAAGTGACAAGCGGGAGGGCGAAGCGCTCGGCGAGCTCGTAGACGCGCGCTGCCTTGCGATAGCCCTCGGGGCGGGGTTTGCCGAAGTTGCGCTCCAAACGCTCGCGCGTGGAGCGGCCGCGTTGATGGCCGACGATCGCGACCGGGCGGCGATTGAAATAGCCGAGCCCCGCGACAATCGCGCCATCGTCGGCGAAGCGACGGTCGCCATGAATCTCGATAAAGCCCTTGAACAGCGCCGCGATGTAGTCGAGCGTCTGCGGCCGAGCCGGATTGCGCGCCATCCGGACGCGCTCGATCGCACTCAGGCTCGCGGCCCATTTACGCTCCAGCCTTCGGCGCTCAGCGCGCAGCGCCGATTTCTCGCGCGCCGAACGCGCGTGCGTCATCCGGTCGTCGAGTGCTTCGAGCTGCGCTTCGATATCAGGCTGTGGAAATTCCATATGCGCTCCGAAATCGTGCTCCGGCATCATGCCGTGATGCCCGCGGCGCCGTTCGGCGCGTCGAAGAACCTGGTGAAAATCTCAAGCGCCCGCGCACCGTCGCTGGAATCGTCGAGCCAGATGATCTCGGGATCGCGGCGAAACCAGGTGAGCTGTCGCTTGGCCAGACGGCGGGTTTCGCGCCGCGCGCGCTCCGCCGCTTCATCGAGCGTCAAATCGCCGCGGAGATAAGCCGCGATCTCACGATAACCGATCGTGCTGAGCGGCGGACGGTCGGGGGCGTAGCCGGTGGCGAGCAGCGCGCGCACCTCGTCGATCAAACCCGCGGCGAGCATCGCGCCGAACCGCTCGTCGATTCGCGCATAAAGTTCCGCACGCTCCGGACAGAGACCGAGCGTGATCGAATTGTAGCGGCACCCGGCAAACCGATGACGCTGCTGCCGGGCGCTGAGCGGCTCGCCGGTCAGCGCGAACACTTCAAGCGCCCGCACGATTCGTGGCAGATCGCGCGTTCCGATCCGCCGGGCCGCTTCGGGATCGATCTCCGCCAGCTTGCGATGCAGCTCGGGGACCCCATGCTCCGCGGCGAGCCGATGAAGCCGCGCCCGCGTCTCGTGCGACGCGCCCGGCCCGGCGCAGAGTCCATGCTGAAGCGCGCGGAGGTAGAGTCCGCTCCCGCCGACTACGATCGGAGGCCGTCCGCGCCGCACGATTTCATCGATCGCCTCGCTCGCGAGCGCGGCGAAGCGGGCGGCATCGAGGGTTTCGTCGGGGGCGCAGATATCTATCAGATGATGCCTCACGCGAGCGCGTTCGAGCCGGCTCGGCTTGGCGGTGCCGATATCGAGGCCCCGATAGAAAAGCCGCGAGTCGGCATTGACAATCTCGGCGCCGAGCCGCTCCGCAATTTCGATCGCGAGCGCCGACTTGCCGGCCCCGGTCGGCCCGACGATAAAGCCGACCCGCGCGCGATGGTCCTGGCGTACTGCGGTCATCGGGTTAGCGGCGGAACATCCGCTCGACCTGTCCGCGGCCGAATTGGATATGGACCGGCCGGCCGTGCGGGCAGTTGGTCTTGAACTCAGTGCGATCGAGTTCGACGAGCAGCGCGTTCATCTCGGTGAAATCCAGATGACGCCCGACGCGAATCGAGCCGTGGCAGGCGAGCTGCTTAAGCCAATCCTCGAAGGCCGTATCGCCGCGCGTGCGAAGCTCCGGTTCGCCCAGACTGTCGACCATGTCGGCGAGGAGCTTGAGCCCGCTCTCGGCGCCGAACACCGCGGGCGCGCCTTTCAAAAGCAGCGTCGCCGGCCCGAAAGTTTCGAGATCGAAACCGAGTGCGCCGAGTTCGGCGAGCGACGCCTCGACCAGCGCCGCCCGCGCCGGACTGACTTCGAGCGTTGCCGGTGCGAGCATCGCCTGCACCTTCACGCCGCCCGCGCTGAGCTCCGAGCGCAGGCGCTCGAAGGTGACGCGCTCATGTGCGGCATGCTGATCGACCAGAATCAGACCGTCGGGGCCTTCGAGCACGATATAGCCGGCGAACAACTGCCCCACGATCTTGAGCTTCGAATAGTCCAGGATTCCCCCGGTGCGCTCAGCAGGACTGACGTGAGCCGGCACGAAGCCGAGACCGAGCGGCTTCTGCTGCGGACGCGGCGTTTGGCGGGAGTCCGGGACCAGACGGAGCATCGGCGGCTCGCGATGTCCGTTCGCCTCAGTCATCGGCGCAACCGTCGTTGCATCCGATTGCGCGATCGACAGCGCCGGGGCCGGTCGGAGATCGGGTTGCGCGCCGACCGCGGAAATACTCACGCTTGAGTGCGCGGCGGAGCCATCGCCGGCGGTATCGGTACGCTGATCGGCAAGCCGCCGGCGGAGTGTCGCGTAGCAGAGCTCGAAGACCGCCCCGGAGTTGCGAAACCGCACTTCGGTCTTCATCGGATGGACATTGACGTCGACCATCTCGGCCCGGAGCTCGACGAACAGCGCGACCGCCGGATAGCGTCCGCGCGGAACGAGCGTCTGGTAGGCCTGCCCGATCGCACGCAGCAGCATCCGATCGCGCACCACGCGCTGGTTGACGAAGCAGAGCATCATGCGGGCGGTCGGGAACGATTGCTGGCTGAGCGCCGCCAGGCCGTGGACCCGCGCCCCTTCGCGGATGCCCTCGAAGGGGATCATCGCGGAGGCCATGCGTTCGCCGAACAACTGGCGGAAACGCTCGAGGAGCGAGCCGGCGCGCGGCAGGTCGTACACGATACGACCGTCGGCGGCGAGTCGGAATGCGACCGAATGATTGGCGAGCGCGAGGCGCTGGATGGTCTCCGCGATCGCCGCCTGCTCGGTGGCGACGGTCTTGAGAAACTTGAGGCGCGCCGGCGTGTTGAAAAACAGCTCTCGCACCTCGATCTGCGTGCCGGGCGCGAGCGCGCATTCGCGCGCCGTCTCGATCCCGCCGCCTTCGGCGGCGATCTCGATGCCGTGCGGATGAGCGGCAGGGCGGGTGCGGAGCATCAGATGCGACACGCTCGCGATCGAAGCGAGCGCCTCGCCGCGAAAGCCGAGCGTGCGGATCGCGCTCAGGTCGGCGGCGTCGCGGATCTTCGAGGTCGCGTGTCTGCGGAGCGACAGGACGGCGTCCTCGCGGCTCATCCCGACGCCGTCGTCCGTAACCGCGATTAACGCGCGGCCGCCCGCTTCGACCTCGACGCTTATCGCTCGCGCCCCGGCATCGAGCGAGTTTTCGACGAGCTCCTTGACGGCGGAGGCAGGCCGCTCGACGACCTCGCCGGCCGCGATTTGGCTGGCGACCTGCTCGGGCAGGATATGGATCAGCCGCTCAGAGGCCATCGTTATCGTTACCACAATGGAGCTTTCGGGCGAGCTACTCAAGCGCTGGGTTGGCGGTTGACCCACAGAATTTCTATGCGCCGGCGGCTCTTTGATCGTACGACGGATAACGCTATTCTGGCTGCTCAGCCTTGGAAGGCCGGTTTCATCGATGAGACATTGCGCGATCTGCCAGAAGCGGCCGTCGGTCGGCCATAACGTGAGTCACGCTAACAACAAGACCAAGCGGCGCTGGAATCCGAATTTGCAGGAGGTCCGCGCCGCGATCGGCGGGGGCGTGCGGCGGATCCTGGTCTGCACGCGATGCATCCGGAGCGGGCGGGTCATCAAGAGCGCCTGACGCCTCGAAGTCGGGATCGGATCTCGGGATCGAGCTCGGAAAATTCTCACGGGACGCGAAAGCGCGCCTTTATCTCTTCAGGGATGGGCGTCGCCTTGAGCCGGCGTTCGTCGGCCGGATCGCGCATCGCCCAGACGCGGGTTTCGTAGCCGTCGGCGGCGAGCTGGCCGTCCTTGTACAGCCGATGGCGCACAGTGAAGCTTTTTACCCCCCATCGCTCCACGAAGCTCTCCATCTCAAGCTCATCGCCGTAAGTTGCCGGAATCATAAAGCTCGCGCGCGCGTCGACAATCGGCGTCCCCACGCCGGCCGCTTCGACCACCATACGGCGCCACATTCCGGCCTTTTCGAACAGCGCCGCAGTCGCCTCGTCAAACCAGATGAAATAGTTCGGATAGAAGACGATGCGCGCCGAATCGCATTCCCCCCACTGCACGCGGATGGTCCTGCGGTTGACCAGCGGCTTCGCGGCCGTCTCGCTCACGCCCGCTTCCCGCGCTGCTCGCGATAGAGTCCGAGTTTCTCCTGCACCGGGCGATCGGAGTAGTTGAACATGACCGCCTCGCTGCCGTTGGTCTCATGGTAATGCCAGCACCAGCTCGGAACCACGAAGATGTCGCGCGGGCCCCATTCGAAGCTGGTGCCGTTGACGACTGTGCGTCCCTTGCCCTCGACCACCACGTAGACCGTGCCCTCAGTGGAGCGGAACGGCGTGCCCGAAAAGCCCTTTGGCAGAAGGCGCATCGAGGTGCCGATCGTGGGCATCGCCCAGTCGCCCGTCACCGGGTTGATGTAGTTCATCTTGAGCCCGTGGCAATCGTCGTAATCGCCGCGCGCGGCCATCCGATCGAGCGCTTCGCGCGTGCGCGCATAGCTGTAGTTCAGGATTGGGCTCGTGGGCGCGCGATGGCGATGGCCGTCGGGGACCATGCCGGTTCCCCAGCGCGCCACGGAGTCGCCCTCGGGGCGATCGATCGGGAACTGGTCCTCGGGATAAGGCTCGAAGAAGCTGCAGTTCAAGACATCGACGATCGGAATATCGAGTCCGTCCAGCCAAACCATTGGTTGATCGGTTTCGTTCCCATGGTCGTGCCAGGTCCAACTCGGTGTGATGACGAAGTCGCCCGGTCGCATCGTGGTCTTCTCGCCATCGACGGCCGTGTACGCCCCCTCGCCCTCGATGATGAAGCGCAGCGCGCTCTGCGTATGCCGATGACTCGGGGCGACCTCGCCCGGCATGATCATCTGGAGGCCGGCGAAAAGCGAGTGTGTGATACAGGGGAAGAAATAATCGCGAAGGCCCGGGTTCTCCAGGATCAGCACGCGCCGGTCGGCCTCGCGCGCCGAGATCACGCCGCCGGATTCGAGCAGCGCCGGCTTTACATCGCGATCGTACTTCCAGAGCGTCGGCACCTCGTGCGGCTTGGGCTCATCGGTCTGGATGCCCTTTAAGACCTCCCAGAGCGGGGCAAGGTTCTTTTCCTTGATGCGGGCATAGTAGGCCTCGCGTTCGGGTGTGCGCCTGGGCTGCTCTCGCATGGTCGTTCTCCCTGGATTGATCGTAGAGGGACGCCGTCCTTGTCCGATGTTATCAGAGTCAAACCGCGATGGGGATGTCAAACCATACGATTGGGCGTACTGGTCTGGCGCGCGGCGCATCGGTAGTTTTGAGGTTGGGGGACGCTCACGATGCGACGGTTCAGTGTATTCATGCTCGCAGCGGGGTTGATACTTGCGCTCGGCGACTCGCCGCAAGCGCGGGCCGGCCAATATTCTGCGAGCTTCACAGGTACGGTGGTCGATCTCGAAACCGCCGGTTTCTGCAACACGTCGGATTTCAGCAGCCAATGCCCTCTCAGCGGCGTGTGCGACTGTATCACGCTCCAGGGGCGCGCAACCGGCAACGTTATCGGCCGCACCAGCAAGAGCAACCCGGTCGCGATTAACATCACGTACGATGCGGGGGCTCAGGGCCAACAGGTCGGATGGACCGGGAAGGCGCAATGCGCGCCGATCTACGGGAGCGCCCATATTCACGGAAATCGCGATATCGAGGAGCTCGACTTCACCGGCTCTATGTGCATGCTCCTCGACCCGAGCGTCAAGCCGCAGCGCGCGCCGCTCGCCGGCACCTGGGGGCTCACCGATCTGAGCGGCATCCACGCGGGCTTCGGCAAGGTCACCGGCTCGCTAAACCTGTCCAATTTCAACGCCACGCAGACTCTTACTTTCACCGGAACTGATCAGTAACAGCGCCTGTCCTCCTACCGATCTCGCTGGCGCATGGAGCCCTAATAGTCGCCACGCCGAGCACATTTTAAAGGGGTGTTTCTGCACCGCGTCAGGATGTAATTTCGCGCACCTTGGCGAGGTTGGGTGGCAAAAAACCTACCGATTTGGCGGCTCTCACAGTTGGCATCGTTGATGCTCAACTCTGCCGTAGCGGTCATGGTGCGCGACGATGACCTACCACGAGGCAATCGAGTTTATCGATGAGCATGACCTCCAGGTCCTGATCCTTCCGTCCCATCGCGGCTTCGCGGTCTATGCCCGGAGTGAGCTTGCAGCGGCGACCGCGATTGCTTACGCGGAGACCTTCGAGTCGGCGGTCGAGATGGCGCGGGCGCGCTTCGACGCAAAGCACGGTAGAATGCATTAGCCCGGATCGCAGCCGCATGGTCTGCAAGGAGCAAGCGAAATCTATATTGCACCCGAGCCGCGCTTTTGATTAGGGTGATCGCGGCGCCGTAATTCCGGCGTCCTGATCATGAAGCGTCCCGCCGCGAGCGATTCCCGATACTCTTCACGCGTGCGCGCAATCGCGCTCGCTGCATTGTTGATTGCCGCTCAGGCGCTTGCCGTTTCGCATTTTCATCCGCTGGTTCCGGGCTACAACTTCCAGCAGCAAACGCAGACGGCGGCGATTGGCGACGGGCTCTGCGCGCTCTGTTTGTTGCATTTCAATTGTCCGGTCGGCGCCAGTTCGCCCGCGATCATCGCGCCGATGCTGTTGGAAGCTGCACATGCCGCTCCGGTAGCGAGCCGGCTGCTTGCGTCTCCGCGAAGCAGCCGCTTCGGCCGCGCTCCTCCCGTTCTGTCCTAAGCGTTTTCGGCTCATTATCAACCGCGGTGCGCGATCGGCACGGCCGATGCCGTTGCCGCGATCGCGACGCCGCTTCGGACGGACGGGAACTGTCATGCGAATTATGGTTGTGGGGCTGCTCGGCGCGATGACCCTGATCATCAACGCGGGTCGGATCGCAGCCGCGGCCGACGCCGGAGCCGCTGCGAAACCAGTGAGCGGCGCGGTCCAGGATGCTATCGGGCAGCCGATTAAGGGCGCCACGGTGACACTTAAGAACGCTGCCGGTAGCATCGTAGCGCGCGCCGTCACCGACGCGCAGGGACGATTCGCGCTCAAAGGCATCGCGCCCGGCGTCTACGAGCTTGACGTCGACCGCAGCGGCTTCGGGCGCGCGGTATCGATCGTCACGATGGGCCGCAACGGGGCAAAGCCGCTCACGATTGCGCTTGCCGCCCAGCAAGCTCTCAGCCTTCAGCTTGCGGCCAGGCGGCTGGAGCGTGCGCGCAACGAACTCAGTCCCGAGACCGGTAGCAGCGTCTATCGGTTCAGCGAAAAGGCGATTCAGGAGTTGCCGCAAGGCTCCAATACCCCGATGAACAGTGTGTTGCTGCAGGCGCCGGGGGTGGTTCAGGATTCCTTCGGCGCCCTGCATATCCGCGGCGAGCACGCCGAGATCCAGTACCGGATCAACGGTATCGAGCTGCCCGAGGGCGTCACCTCCGGCTTCGCGCAGACCCTGAGCCCGCGCTTCGCGCAGAGCATCTCGCTGCTCGAAGGCGCGCTGCCGGCCCAATATGGCTACCATACCGCGGGCGTGGTCCAGATTCAGACCAAGAGCGGCGAGAGTTTGAACGGCGGCGACATCGAGATGTACGGCGGGCAGCGAAGCACGGCGCAGCCGAATTTCGAGCTGGGCGGTGCCAAGGGCAATCTGAGCTACTATGCGACCGGCTTCTATCTGCAGAATACGCGCGGCTTGGAGCCGCCGACGCCCGGGCCGGAGGCGGAGCATGACTTCACCGATCAGGGCAACGGCTTCGGTTATCTGTCATATTTTCTGAATCCGACCACGCGGCTTGCCGCGTTCGGCGGTTTCAACCTGTCGCACTTCCAGATCCCATCGAATCCCGGTCAGACGCCGGCGTTCATCCTGCATGGCGTCCCGGCCTTTCCTTCGGTCGATATCCAGGAGGCGCAGTTCGAGCAGAATTACTATGGCGTGATCGCGCTGCAGGGCGTGATCGGGCGGCATCTCGACTACCAGATCGCCGGTTTCAGCCGCTACTCAACGCTTTCATTCCATCCCGACAATCAGGGCGATCTGATCTACAACGGCATCGCTTCGAAGATCTTCCGCGGCGACTGGGCGAGCGGCTCGCAAGCGGATTTCGCGTGGCGCGGATGGACTCATCATATCGTGCGCGCCGGCTACTATTTCAGCGGCGAGCGCGCCGAGATCGATAACCATGCGCTGGTCTTCCCGGGCGGACCCGGCTTTCAGACCAGCGAGTTTCCGATCCAGGTGGTTGACGACGGCGCCAGGACCGCGTGGCTCTACGGCGTCTACCTGCAGGACGAATGGCATCCGATACCGAAGCTGACGCTCAACTACGGAGTCCGCTTCGATCTGTATGACGGTCTAACGCGCTCCGACCAGGCGAGCCCGCGCGTGGCCGCAATCTATCAGCTTTTCGAGAAAACGGCGCTGCACGCCGCTTATGCGCGTTATTTCACGCCGCCGCCGCTCGAGTCGGTCTCCGGCGAGGACATCGCAAAGTTCCTTCACACCACGAATCAGCCTTCGGTGCTGAGAGATTCAACCATCTCGCCCGAGCGCGCCCACTACTTTGATGTCGGGGCGACGCAAAATTTTCCATTTGGCATCAAGACTGACCTCGACAGCTATTACAAGAAATCGAGCGATCTCCTTGACGAAGGCCAGTTCGGCCCGACCGTCATCTTCACGCCGTTCAACTATAATAAGGGCCGGCAGTATGGAGTCGAGTTCGCGACCTCGATGAACCGCGAAAATCTGACCACTTATTTCAATTTTGCCTACTCAGTCGCACAAGGCATCGATATCGTTTCCGATCAGTTTTTGTTCAGTCCCGCGGAGCTTGCGTATATCAAAACCCACTATGTATTCCTCGATCACGACCAGACCTTTACCGCTTCGTGGGGCGCCGCTTACAACTTCAAAGGCTTTCTGTTCACGCTCGACGGGATCTACGCGAGCGGATTGCGCACCGGTTTTGCGAACACCGGCAACCAGCCGTTCTATGTTCAGTTCGACGCCGGGATCGTGAAGCATCTGACTATCCCACCCGCCGGCCAGTTCGATGCGCGCGTCGCAGTGGTCAACCTGGGCGACTGGATTTACCAGCTTCGGAGTGGCTCCGGGATCGGCGTTTTCGCCCCGCAATATGGTCCGCGCCGCACGCTGTACGGCGGCCTCAAATGGTATTTGCCGTGGACCAGCGCGGCATCAGGTCATCAGTAGATTGAATGCGAAGTACACAGTCGCCAACCGGTAATCGGAATTAGTAATCAGGCAAACCCATGACTGTTACAAAGCAAATGAACTTTCACGGAGAGCGAATCAAATGTCGAGCATAGTCGCCGGATGGCAGGCGCTGAGCTACGGCGGGCCGCTGGTCTATCCGCTGCTGGTGCTCGGCGTGCTCGCGTTTATCATTATCGTCGATCGCGTCGTCGCCTATCGGCGATGTCTCCGGCTGCCGGCTGAGATCGCAGCTTTGGTCGAGACCTACGGCTTTGCGTGGAGCGAGCTCGAGCGGAGGCTCGAGACGCTGCCGGAACACAACGCCTATCGCCGCTTTCTGGGCGTCATTGCGCAAAACCGCCATCAGCCCGCCTGGTGGGTGGAATCGCGCGCCGGCGACGAGGCGGGGAGCATCGAACGGACGCTCAGCCGCGGGCTCTGGATTCTTGAGACGGTCGTAACGGCCGCGCCGCTGCTCGGCCTGCTCGGCACGATCACCGGCATGATGCAGGCCTTCAAGGTGATTGGCGGCTCGGGCCTGGTCGCGCCGACTGAGGTAACCGCCGGCGTGGCTGAGGCGCTGATCGCGACCGCGCTCGGTCTGCTGATCGCGGTGTTCGCGCTGTTCGGCTTCAACTTCTTCGCCCGCGTGCAATCGCAAGCGCTCGACCGGATGGAACGGCTCGGCTCGCGTCTGGTCGATCACATCCGGCTCGACCAGGAAGGCGGCGAGCCCGCGCGGATCGCGCCGGTCGAGCCGCTGCCGACGCGCGGGAGGGCGTAGACATGAAACTTCGCAGGGCGCGAACCTATCGCCGCGGACGCATCGAGATCATCCCGATGATCGACGTGATGTTCTTCCTGCTCGTCACCTTCATGCTGGCATCGCTCTCGATGCAGAGCCTGAACTCGCTCCGCGTCAACCTGCCCCAGGGCGACGCACCCAACCTCAATCACAAGGAGCCGGTCACGCTCACGGTCACCCGCGACAGCCATCTGTTTCTCGATAAGACCCCGGTGACGCTTGCCACGATGGCGGCGACGCTGAAATCGATGCTCAGCGCGCAGGATCCGGGGATCGTCGTGAATGCCGACAGCGGGGCGCCGGAAGGAACGGTGGTGCAAGCGATGCTTGAGGCGCGGCGCGCCGGCGTCGAACATTTTCTGATTGCGGTAAGGCGTCCATGAACGCGGGCATCACGCCGGGCGCGCCCTTCGATTTCGACGATCCGAGCCGCCGTTTGGTCTGGACGGTGCCGCTCGCGATTGCGCTATGGTTCGGCGTGCTGGTGATCTTCTCGCGGCTCCTGGAGCGAACCGCACCACCGCCGCCCGAGCTTGCGCCCGTGCAGGCGCGAATTGTCGAACTGCCGCCGGCCGGTCTCTCAGGCGGCGCGGCGGCGCCTGCCAAACCGGCGCCGATCGCGAAACCGCATCCGATTGCTCGGTCCCATCCGCGATCGCATCCGGTCGTACCTCATCATCGCGCGCTTCCGAAGCCAATCGCTCCGCTGGCGCCGCCGGCTCCGAATGGGACCGCGAAGCAGGAAGAAACGCCGTCCGCCGCGCCTGCCCACGCGAAGAATACCGGACCAGCGGGCGTCAGCGGCGGTACGGGAAACGGATCCGGCGCGGGACTGGGCAGCGACAGCGCGGGCGCGCGTGCGATCTTCGCGCCTACGCCGGCGATTCCCGACGATTTGCGCGAGCAGCCGTTCGAGGCCGTCGCCGTCGCGCACTTCAAGGTGGCGCCGGACGGCACGATCGAGGTGGCGCTGATCCAGCCCACCAACAATCCTGAGCTGAACAGCATCCTGATGGATACGCTCAAGCAGTGGCGGTTTTTCCCCGCGATGCGCAACGGAGTCGCCGTGAGCTCCGAGTTCGACCTGCGCATCCCGATCAGCATTCGCTAGCGCCCCAGTTATAGGAGTTCCAGCACCTTCTCGCCCGGCCGCGCGATGATCGCGCGCTTGCCGCGGATCACGATCGGCCGCTGCATCAGCTCCGGATGCTTCAGCAGCAGCGCGATCACCGGCTCGCGATCGACATAATCCTCGGCCCTGAGCCCGAGCTCCGAAAAGCGTTTGTCCTTGCGCACCAGTTCGGCCGGCGGCGATTTGAGCATCGCGAGGATTCGCTCCAGCGTCTCGCGATCGAGAGGATGCTTGAGATACTCGATGGCGTCGAACTCGACGCCGCGCTCGCTCAGAATCTGATGAGCGCCGCGCGACTGCCCTCAGCCTGGGTTATGGTAAATGATGATGCGCTCCATGGTTTCCTCCGGACGCGCCGCGGATTAGATTTTGACTCGCCGCTGCGCTAATAAGGTTGGTTCGGAAGCTTATCATGCCACGTACGCTTGCAATCGCCGCCTTCGGATTGATGCTCGTATTCGGCCGCGGAACGTTGATCGCGAACGCTGCCCAGGTCGGCGGTACGCTCTCGGGGAACGCCGGCCATCAGCTCCATTTCGAGAACCGCGCCACGCGCGACATCTACATGGCCGTCACCGATCGCAACGGCGCCTTCGCAGTTGACCTGCCACCCGGAATCTACGATCTGCGGGGACAGCGCGGAACCATCTTCGTTCCGCGGATTCTCGTCGCCGATCAAGCGATCAATCTCGGCGCCGTTAGCAAGCCCACCGGCTTTAATCCGATGCGGCTCTTTCAATACGAGGGCGTCGCGCCGGTTTTGGTCTATACCCCTGCGCCGGCAACCGCCTATCTGCCGGGCGGCGCGGAAGGGATTACCGCGATTCTGCCGAGCGCGCCGGTGACCGGCGCATTCTCGCAGAAGGGCGGCGCCGGCGGTACGCCGATCACGCCCTCGGCGGGAAATCCCACGCCGCCGCCGGCCAGCTCGCAACTGACGCCGGTTCCGGGCGGGGCTCCGCCGCGCTAAGCGCGCGCCACCAGCCGCGCGAGATTGGTCTGCGCGCCGGTCTCGCTGCCCAGCTTCACCACCCGATCCTTCATCGTCTCCTGCCAGATGAGCGATTCCATTGCGATGTGCAGCGGATGGTCCTGTACGGTCAGGATGCGGCATCCGTCCGGGCCGGCGGCGTGGTTGTGCACTGCCCAGGCCGGCGCAGAAAGCATGATGTCGCCCGCGCGCCATTCGAAACGATAGCCGCCGACGACGCTGCGGCCGCTGCCGCCGAAAATGTAGTTGATCGCGGCCGAGCTGTGACGATGCGGTATATCGACGCGGTTCGGCGGGTACTGCGCGAGCGTCGCGAAGAACGAATGCGTGGTGCCGTTACGCCGCTCGGTCGCTGGATTGTAGAGCAAATACAGATGCCGCCCGCGGTAGGCCTTGCCCGCTGTGCCGCCCAGTCCTTCGACGCGGCCGAGATACTGCGCAACTTCGCGCCACGGCCACAGCAGTGCGCGCGAGGGGACCACGTCGATGTCGATTAGATGCTCGTAGCCGAGCAGGCGCGCGCCGTCGCCTCCGATCGCGATATCGTCGGCGAAGTCCTTCGCGCGTTTGCCTGAGCGGTCGACTGCGCCAAGCTCGGCCCGCTCCTCAGGATCCTCCTCGACGTAGTGCGCTTCGAGTTTCTCGAGGAGCGGCGCGTTGCTGTAGTTGAGAAATACCGCCGGCTCGCGGCCGCGCCCCTCGTAGCGATAGACGTCCATCGAAGGGACATTCCAGACGTCGAACTGCTCGAAACCGAACGTCCGACCGCCGACCGTAATCGAACCCTCGCCGCGCAGGCACATCGCGACCTGGCTCGAGTTCTGGCGGCATCGAAGCGTGCTCTCGCCTGGCATCAGCACGTTGATTGAAACCTCGATGCCGGGCGCGAAGCCGAGCCCCGGCTCGGTCGCATTCGGATGCACGATCAGCGAACGGCGTCGACCGCCGCGCGGAGCCTTCAAGTCCGCAAGCCGCGCGGCTTCGGCGTCGAGTTCCGCTCCGGTCACGAGCAGCGGCGCCCAGAAGTTCATCGGACGTGGCTCGGCGTTCGACCGATCCACAAAAAATGGCTTGCGGTTTGTCATCACGAATCAGCTTAGTCCGAAATCGGGGATGAATCGAAATGCGTCACGATGCGCCACGATGCGGCCCGCCGACGGCGCGGGAAAATGCGTGCCGAAGACCAGCGCGCGATCCTCTGCGCAGCGCCGGATGAAGTCAAAACGCGTGGCTCGGGCCAGCGCGGGATCTAGATCGAAGCGGCAGTTCCATTCCGGATGCGCGCATTGCAGCGGATGATGAATCAAATCGCCGCTCGTGATCGCACGCGCGCCGCCCGACTCAATCACGACGCTCACGTGGGCGTGCGTATGGCCCGGAGTGGGCTCGAGGCGGAGATTGGCGTCAATCCGGTGGCGCGTGTCGACCCATTCGACCATCCCAGCTTCGACCACCGGCCGCACCGAATCTTCGAGCGGAATGCGAAAGTGCGGATCATCGGAGCGCGACCAATACTCCCATTCCTCGCGCACGATCAGGTAGCGCGCGTTAGGAAAGGTCGGTACCCAGCGCCCGCCTTCGAGCATCGTGTTCCATCCGACGTGATCGCCGTGCAGATGCGTCAGCACCACCAGGTCGACGGTTTCACGCGCGAAGCCCGCACGCGCGAGACGTTCTAGGTAGTCGCCGCGCCGTAGATGCCAGCCGAGTTGAGCGTCCCATAGCGGCGCAGGTCGCGGCTTCAGATTGCCCATACAGGTGTCGATGACGATCTTGTGGCCGTCCGATTCGACCAGCATCGAATGGAAGCTGAGTCCGATCCGGCCGTCGGCCGTGGCGAAATGCGGCGCCAGCCATTCGAGCTCGCCGATTACGTTGGCGGGCGTGAATTCGGGGACCAGGAAGCCGCCGAACAGCGTCACCTCATGATCGACGAGCCGCGCGACGCGGACCGCGCCGACGTCCCATCGATGCGTCACATCGTCCATCGCTCGATTTCAATCCGCAGGCCGATCGATTGCAATCATGATCGACGCGGGCGACGGTCGTTACCGACGCGTTAGGCTATACCGGCGCCGCGATCGCGTAGGCATCCGGGATGGGCGGCGTCAGATCATTTCGGTGATGTTCGGCGAGATGCCGAGATAGGCGCGGCCGTAAAGCTCGAGGCAAGGTCCGATGGTCAGGGCGGCGTGGCGGCTCGCGAGGTTCGCATCGCGCCAGAAGCGCTGTAACGGGTTCGATTCGGCGAACGCGCCCGAGCTGCCAATCGAGATGAGCTGATCGATCACTTCGCGCACCAGCCGCGCGGCATAGCCGGCATCACCGCGGATCCGCGCCCGCGTGAGATAATCGATCGGAGCCGCAGCGCGCGCGGCGGCGTCGATCTCGTCCGCCGCGCGCAGGATATGCAGCCAGGCGCTGTCGAGCTTCAGCGCCGCCTCGCCGATCTGATGATGCACTACAGCGGAGTCGCTCTGGCGGCCATAGATCGTATACGTGATGCCGCGGCGCTTGGTCCCCTCGGCGATCATCTCGAGCACCGCCTGCGCCATCCCGAGCGGCGGCGCGACGATATTGACCGCGAGTATCGGCATCATCGACATGTAATCCGTCATCTCGCCGATATGACGCTGCGCCGGCCGTTCGCCCGCAAGCAGACGCGGAAAAGAAAGCACGCGATGGTCCGGCACGAAAATTTCCTTGCCGACTACGGTGGCCGAACCCGTGCCCTTCATCCCGGCCACAAACCAGGTGTCATCGATCGTAAGCTCGTGCATCGGGACGACCGCGACGCCGTGATCGACCGGCTTGCCGTCGGGTCCGTAAATGAGAAACCCGAGCACTGCCCAGCCCGCATGCCAACATCCCGAGGCGTAGTCCCATCGTCCGCTGACCACGTAGCCGCCGTCGACGCGGCGGGTATCCGGCGTCGGCGCATAGACCGAGCAGGCGCGCGCGTTGGGAGCGTTGGCGAAGACTTCTTCCTGTCCCGAATCGGGCAGAAGCGTTGCGGTCCAGGTGGCGTTGTTGACGATCGATTGAATCCATCCGGTGGACGGGCAGGCGCGCGCGAGTTCCGCCGCTACCATGATGAGCGTGCGGAACGAGGCCGCATGTCCGCCCCATCGCCGCGGAATCATCAAGCGGAAGAGTCCGGCGTCTTCGAGGGCGCGGATATTTTCGTCGGGCAGACGGCGCTGGCGTTCTGCTTCGGCTGCGTTTTTGAGCAGCAGCGGCCTGAGCGCGCGCGCCCGGTCGATCCGATACGCTCGGGATCAAAGGATTGCGCAGTTCCGCTGCCATGGATCGGCGCCCGTCACGGGCTTCCCTCGGATTCTGTAGGCCTGTGCGCGAGATGATGTCAACACGGCATCCCTGCGCTCCGGCGACGAAAAAAGATCTCCCGGCGTCGGTCCGATTCAGTCGAATTCAAGGGAAGCTGCACAAGGAACTCGCTGCCTTGGTTGCGGCCTGTGCTGAAGGCTTTGACCCTGCCGCCATGCATTTCAACGATGTCTTTGACCAGCGTCAGTCCAATTCCCAGTCCATCTCTACCGGAGCGCTCGTTCTCATCCTTGGACTGGGAGTAAAGGTCGAAGATGCGAGGCAACTGTTCGGGAGCGATGCCGATACCGTTATCGCGCACGCGAATCTCGACATATTCTCCGGTCGAGTGCGCCGCCAAAAAAAATCGTGCCGCCGTCAAGAATATATTTGGCCGCGTTGTAGAGTAGATTG
Source organism: Pseudomonadota bacterium (assembly GCA_021324855.1). GTDB lineage: Bacteria > Desulfobacterota > Binatia > Binatales > Binataceae > JAJPIG01. The sequence continues at coordinate 94,826 of JAJPIG010000015.1, forward strand.
GCGATCGCTTGAATAAACCTGGTCGAATCTCCTGAGAGCCATATCTCCTCGGGCGGCAGGGAGACGGTTAGCTTATGACGCCGCGCGTCGATTTTCGCCTGTACCAGTTCGGTCGCACAGTAAAGAAGCGTCGAAAGTTGCGCCCGTTGCGGACGCTGATCGAACTTTCCCTGGCAGATGCGTTTATGATCCAACAGATCGTCAGCGAGACGCCTTAAATGTCCAATCTGATGCTCAATGAGCGCTCGTACGTGGCGGATTCTCGGCTCACTGTTTTCCAATTTTTGAAGAATCGCGTTGGCAGTAACGATCGCGGCGAGCGGATTCCGGAACTTACCGCCTGCATACGCAAGCTGTGCGGCATTCTCAATGCCATGCCTCTCCGCAACACGCGATTGCAAACTCCGGCTCTCGCTACATCCACCTCTACTATGTACTGTTTATACTTATCCCCTCGCGCGCGTTATCTGAACACAATTGCTGCTAGTATTGCGGTCTCTCAAATAAGCGCAGCTTTAAGCCTACGCTCGACAGCCGATTGATTCGCAAATTTTCGCGCCTTTCAGGCAGACTTCGGCATGCATTTCTATAGATGTTAGCGGGACGGGACACTAGCCTTTTACTACCGCGAGCGGTCGCAAGCGGGCTACCTTCGCAGCAATGCCGGCATCGTGTATTACGTTCACCACGTCATCGACATTTTTATATGCAAACGGCGCTTCTTCAGTCAGCCCCTTGTTCGATCCGGCATTGATAACAATACCTTGCCTTCCCAATTCTTCCCGAAGCGTTTTTGAGCCCATCTTTTTTCTAGCAGCCGTCCGCGACATGCGGCGTCCGGCCCCGTGGCAGCTCGAACCAAAACTCTCACTCAGAGCCGCTTCCTGTCCCATGAGGACGTATGACGCAGTGCCCATGCTTCCGGGAATGATGACTGGCTGATTTGGAAAGGCGCGCGTGGCGCCCTTCCGGTGCACGACCATCTTCCGTGATGCGCCGTCGATCCGGTATTCTTCAACCTTTGCGATATTGTGAGCAACGTCGTAGATGGTCTTGAGTGTGGGCGCGTCTTTCCCGAATACTCGAGCGAACGCTTCGCGCACCTCAAATGCGATCATTTGCCGGTTTGCCCATGCGAAGTTCGCCGCCGCCTGCATCGCGGCGAAGTACTGCTGGCCTTCCGACGACAAGAACGGCGCACAGGCGAGCTCGCGGTCCGGAACGACTAAGCCGTACTTCGGCATCGCACGGTTCATGAGGCGAATATAATCGGTTGCGACTTGATGTCCCAAGCCTCGCGAGCCGGTATGAATAAGGACGGTAATTTGATTTTCGGAGAGTGCCAGGCGTTTTGCGTAATCTTTATTGAAGACGGTTTCGACGTACCCCACCTCGACGAAATGGTTGCCGGCGCCCATCGTGCCGAGCTGATCATGTCCACGCGCCTTGGCATGGTCAGAGACGAGCGCAGGATTTGCATCACGCAGCGTTCCGCCTGACTCGATGCGCGCAAGATCATCTGAATCGGCATAACCCAGCGCTGCCATACGAGCAGCTCCGCCTCGCAACACAGCGTCAAAATCGTGCGCTTGGAGGACCAGCTTTCCGCTCCGCCCGACGCCGGACGGAACCTGAGCAAAGATCGTCCGGCCCAGATCATGCAGGAAGGGCCGCGCCTCTTCTATGTCCATATCGGCAGCTAGGAGCCGTACCCCGCAATTGATGTCGTAGCCTATGCCGCCGGGAGAAATAATGCCGCGCTCGTGATCGAATGCAGCAACTCCGCCGACAGGGAAACCATACCCTTCATGCACATCCGGCATGGCGAGCGCCCACTTTTCAATCCCCGGGAGAGTCGCGACATTGACAAGCTGCTCAAGCGAGCGATCTTTCGCGATTTCCTCGAGCATCGATTCAGATGCGTACACACGGGCCGGCGCCCGCATATCATCCCGGAACGCTTTCGGAATCTCCCAAAGCGTTGGACTGATTCTGTCAAGATGTGATTTGTCAAACATAACAGTCGCTCTTCCCGGAGGCGCTAAGCGGACGACTTCGTCCGTAGCTCTAATGTCAGGAAAGCCGCGTTCACGTGCCTGCTCTGTAAATCAGACATCGAAAATGATCGTGGTTGCCCACGTGCCCTCGACGTTCCTTTTGACCTCGGCTTCGTGATACGTCACAGCTTTTATATCTTCGCCAAAGGAGTCGGCGATGTAACCCTCGAGTTCAGCGTCAAGTGCCGACTCAGTCAGCGTTCTGAAGCGGACCGCGACGTATGCTTCACGCTTGGTGTGCATCCATACCAGAGCCTCCCCAAGAAAATCGACAAGCAGAGACGTCGCGTCTGGTGCATCGATGGCAATCGATCGTTTCACTAAATTGAGTTTGCGCGACGACAGCGGCTTCATGGCGCTCACCATTCCCAGAAGTGCATCACGGAAAAGCTCTTCCAGGGATTTCCCAGTAACCCTCATCCGGATATCTGAAGTATGTGCTCGAAAACGATATGGCATTTGACTGAATTCTAAATGAAGCATCCGATTCCTAAAAAGTAAAACTTCGCAGGTAATCGATATCGAGTATTTACATACCTGCTGTGACAACAGCAACGGAGCAAGAAGTTCTGCGTATTCGCGTTAGTTGTGCAAGCCAGAAGCCGCACTGTGGGGTGCCATTCCGCAGGACGTGATGTTCGGATAACATTTTTCTGCTGTAACGCGTTCGGCGGCTGGCCATTCGCAATTGGGAGATTAGGCGCCGTCATCTCCAACAAAAAATTAGAGACATGCCCGAGTCATTGGTTCGACCAACAAATACAGTGCACGCGAGAAATGAGGACCCGATTGAGGTGATGGCGCAGCCCCATGCAAAAATAACGCATTTTCGCGATCACGTTACGAAGAAGTTTGGCGCCTAACCTATAAGATGACTTCGTCCTGCAACAATCCCATACAGTCGAAGACCTTCCGATGGTCAAGCGAACCGACGCGGGTCCGGCAGAGCAGAGTCGTGAATTCGAAGCGTTGATGTAGCGCAGAGAGCCGCGCGGCAGTGCAACAGGCGCGGGTCGCCTTCGCACACAAGTGGCGGCTACGCTGTCAGGCGGTCGCCAAAAGCTTCGAGGAAGCAATCTCGCAATGGAAGGCGTTGCGCAGCACCAACGCGCTCGAGCTGATCAACGAGGAGTTTCGCGGGCGGACCAAAACCCAGGCTTCGCTTCCCAATGAGGAGGCGGTTCTGCTCCTGCTGTTCGGACTCCTGCGCAGCGGCCAGGTGAAGCTGCGCCGGCTGGTCGGCTGGCACGACCTCACCGCCCTCAATCAAGGTTCGGAGGCAGCGCAATAGCAACTTGGTAATTCAACTGCTCAACTCGCCACAGACCTTCGATGCCAGACTCTTTCCACCAGTTGACAGACACCACCTATTGTCCCGGCAAGTTATATTGTTGCCCTAACTGGTCCTCCCCGGAACCAGGCGCTTACGACTTTTACGTGACTGAGCTGTAAACGCGGTTAGTCAAAAGCCCAATCGGGTCATTCCAGCTCTCCATCCCAACCTTCCCCCCGCAAAGAATTGCGGGAGGAAGGGAAAATGGAGGCGCCCGAAGGCTTGGGTCTGTGCGTTCCCCGGCATTCCGTTTGCGGGGTAAGGCGAGCGAGGAAGGGGCTGAAACCCGTTGCGCAGCCCTTCTTTAAGAGCCGCAGTGGATATGGGCTTTACTACTCCAGCCAACCCGTGAGTTGGAATTTAACTGTGTTCTTTGAACTCGTTGAACCAATCAGCGTTCCCCAGCCGCCAGTTAAATTGGTGGGCGCGGGAGAATCCGAGATGCCCCATCCGCCGAGGATTTTGGTTAAATTGTTATTCGGATATTGCTGGCAGCCTGTTCCATAGGCATTGACGGTGCCGCTGCCGTGCTTGCCGGTGACTGTCACAACCGCAAAAAACAGGCTGCATTGGCCATCAGTTGAAGGCGCAGTAGATGGAGTAAAGTGGTTGTCGATCGTAACAAAAAAGTTACTTGCGCTTAGATGGTGACCTTTGCCAAGACCCGTGCCTGATATGGAACTGACGTCAATTTGCAGACATTGGCACTTCTGCGAAGGGCACGCTTGGACCCAATCCGCTACGTTGCATTGGCCCTCCGAGCCGACGTCAGCTGGTTGTGCCGCTGTGCCTGTTCCCGTGATATTGAGAGAAATCGCCGTAGGATTTGCGAAAGCCAGAAATGGAAACAAGACCAGTGCAACAAGACTGCAGATGCCCGTTATTACTTTCATAAACTTATCATACCTTTCTATGAAAATGAAAATTAATTTTAACGTCTTCCGTGCGCAAGTCAAGCGTTGAAAACAAAGAGCGGAACAAACCTGCGTGCCATCAAAATCAGAGCAATCATGCGCCTCGCCGTTCCGTAAGTGCAGTAGGGTAATCGCCTAACTCTTCGTAGTTACAGGCGGGGAACTACCACAAGTTCTTTTCGAGTAACATTAGCTGAAGCGAACACACGACCGGACGGTTGTGGTAATAAGTCTCAGAGGTAGCCCCTGCAAAAATATTGGAAGCCGCGGACTTGATCACCGTGTGAGCGCGTTGAACGCTGCGCCGTAAGGCGGTCAGGATCGCGCCAAGCGGCGCATTAAACAGGAAACTCCCAGATGGCGCAACCTTCTCAGGCGCTCATCATCAATAACCCCGGGTTTAATGAGCCGTGGGACATCGTCGAGGCCGAGCTGAACAAACGCGGCTTCCGCGTCGCCCGATGTCCGAACCGTCAGGCGTTCATGGAAGATCGCGCAGCGCTGGCCAATGCCGAGGTTGTGCTTGCGTTCGGCATCTCTTTCGGCCGCGAGGTGATGGCGCTGATGCCGCGGCTGCGCGCAGTGGTCTCGCCGGTCATCGGCACCGACTGGATCGACGAGAAAGCGGCGACCGAATTGGGGATCATTGTTGCCAACGGGCAGTTTCCCGAACATTACCAGAGCCTGGCTGAAGCCAATGTGATGCTGATGCTGGTATGCCTGTGCGATTTGCACGCACGCGAAGCGATTTTGCGGCACAACCTGCCCCGCCCGCCTCATCCGACCGGTCGGATGATGGCCGGCAAGCTTATCGGCATGATCGGCTTCGGCCATATTGCGCGGGCGATCGAGGAGCGGCTGCGCGGATGGCAGGTGCGGATTCAGACCTATATTCCGCGCGCGCCCCGGGACCCTCTTCCGCACGGAGTTGAACGGGTGGCTCTGGACGAGTTGATGAAAACCAGCGACATCATCGCCGTGCTTTGCCCGCTGAATGAGGAGACGCGCGGCATGATCAACGCCGAGCGGATTGGCCTGATGAAGCCCGACGCTATTCTGATCAATACCGCGCGCGGCGGAATCGTGGACGAACAGGCGTTGTATGAAGCCGCTCGCAAAGGGCGGATCGGCAAAATCGCGATGGACGTGTTCGCGGTTGAGCCGCTTCCCCTCGATAGTGCGTTGCGCAAGCTGGATAACGCGATTCTAACCTCGCACATGATCGGCCATTCGCGCGAGGCGCGCGAACGCGTGCCATACGTTGCGGCCGAGAACATATCGCGGATTCTGACCGGCACTCCGCCGGCCTACGTGCGGAATCCCGAGGTGATTCCACGGTGGCTAAGCCGTTGGGGCAAGAGCTCTTAACGGACGAGGCACGGCGCGCTGGCGTTGAAGCTTTCTCTCGGTCTCTGGACCTGAAAGGCAGCTACTGCAAGGTCAGCGGTTTGCCGAGCAAGTCCTCGGCGCGTTCGATTTTGATTAAGACCGCAAATCCCTTCTTTTCGGGATCGCGGTCCTTCTCGGGCTGGATAAGTCGCCGCCAGACCTCGTCGTAAATTGCGCCCGACTTGTAGATCTCGGCTGTGCCGTAAAACCGCGCGATGCCGCCGGCGGGTAGTGTGCCGTCAGCCCGCAGTTGCGGGTTCCGGAAAAAGATCGTGACCTTGCTGCCCGTGCGCAGATTCTCATTGGTCGAGCCCCGGCCCCGCTCCCACAAGGCAATGTGCTCGTCGTCGAAAACCATCGTGCTGCCGCGCGGCGTCACCTGCGCGAAGCCGTTGGGCAGCACTGTCGCGACCAGGCAGACGTTTTCCGGAAAAGCCCTATTGATGTGCTCGTGCAGGACCTTGGGGATCCTCGCCATCGCCGTTCCTTCGTCGTTCGATTTTCAGGCCTTTGTTGCTCAGCGTCCCGCGGACCACCTGTTGAACCAACGCGACCTGGCGCCGCACTTTCCAGTGCAGTTCAAGCCCAAACGCGGCGCCTCTACGCGCGGAATCATTTGTCCAGATTGTAGATAAACACTACAAGCCGTCCTGGCGGAGAGGGGGGGATTTGAACCCCCGAGACCCTTCCGAGTCTACACGCTCTCCAGGCGTGCGCCTTAAACCGGGCTCGGCCACCTCTCCGCGAACTCTCACTATGCCATCTCGCTACGACGCGCTGCCAGCCGGGTTTCCGACGTTTTTGACCGTCGGACTGAGTCTGCATCAGGAGCAACAATCCATCCACTCGTTCGAGCGCATCAAGTAGGATGTTGATAAAGCGATGCGTATCGGGTGCGGCGACGTCCTTGCAGAGGACATACGCAACGAGCGGGGTTCGAGCGCCGAACGCGCCGGGCTTCCGAACGGCCCTCAGGATGGCGCTTGCGGCGTGCGGCGTTGCGAGTCTGATAGTTACCGCGCACAGTTGTGCGGCGCGTCAACCCCCGATCCGCGCGCTTGATGTTTCAGGCGTATGGGAGGGGTTCACGCGAGTTACCTCGTGTTCGCCGGTGACGCTTTATTCATCGCTTCGATGCGCTGCGGTTAATCCTATCCGTCTAACCTTGAACCACCACGATACCGTGGTCACCGGCACCTATCGATGTACGACTGGAAACGTGATTTGCCGCAATCTGACTGAGGAAGGCACTCTCGTCGCATCTTCGGTGTCGGGCAACTGGTTCTCGTTCCGAATCGCGATGCCTGAAGACTTGTCGAGCTGCTTCTTCAACGGCAGATTCAGCGAGATGAGCGGCAACGGAGATTATAGCTGCTACCAGGGCGGGCGATTGGTTGAAGTCGGTGTCTGGAAATTAACCCGCGTTCCTTGAAGCAATCGCCCGGAGATCGAACAAAACGTTAAAGAGCGATATCGCTTACTTATGATGAACGGCGGGCAATGCTCACTCGCCGTTTGCGCACCCAGCCTTATGGACCGGGCGTCAGCATGCTGAGCCGCTCCGCAGATTCCGTCCGGCTCACGCGATCTCACTTGCACGGCGTCCTTTGCTCGCGGTGTTCGGGGTCTCGTTTTATCTTCCCTGAACTTTTGGTCGCCGCGGCGAACTTAATCGTGTAAGCGAACGACGTCAGATCAATCCGGCGCGCTTCAGCACGCCGTCGAGCCGCTCCTCGAGCTCGCGCGTTGCTGGCACCATCGGTAATCGATGCTCGTTGGCGCGGATGAGCCCCAATCGCTTCATCATGTACTTCAGCGGGATTGGGTTGGTATCGAAGAACACCGATTGGTTCAGCTCGAAGAGCGCGAAATGAGCGGCGCGCGCCTCAGCCATTTTGCCGGCAAAGACCAGCTCGCACAGCTCAGCGATCCGGCGCGGCGCGAGATTGCCGACTGCGTTCATCACGCCGCACGCGCCGATCGCCATCATCGGGAAACTTAGATCTTCAAGCCCGACGAAGATCCGAAAGTCAGGGCCGAGCGTCGCGATCAACTCGCTTACCAGCTCCAGCTCCTTCACCGCCTGTTTGATTCCGACCAGATTGGGCGCGCGCTCGGCGATTTTCGCGACCGTTTCGCAGGTCACGCTGACCGAGGCCCGGCCGGGAATGTGATAAATCATCACCGGCAGGCTCACGCGGCGCGCAAGATCGACGTAATACTCGACGATTCCGCGCTGAGGGGGCCGGATGAAGTAGGGCGTAAGGATCAGCACCGCTGCGGCGCCCGCCCGTTCGGCGCGCGTGGTCAGCTCGACCGTATCGGCATGCGATTGCGAGCCGGTGGCCGCTACCACGGGAATGCGCTCGCCGGCAGCCTCGAGCGCGACTTCCAGCAGCTTGCATCGCTCCTCGACCGAGAGCGTGGTCGGCTCGCCGGTGGTCCCGGCCACGACGATCCCGTGGGAGCCCTGCGCGATCTGCCGCTCGACAAGCCGGGCGTAGGTATCGTAATCGACCGCGCCGTTTACGAAGGGCGTGACAAGCGGCGTGTAGGAACCGCGCAAAAAGTCGTCTTTCAGGCTGATCACAACTGAACTCCTTTGCTACGGGTTATGTCAGATTAGGATACTGGACGAACCAGGGAAACCGCTTGATTCGTCGGTGCGCTCGACGGGATCCTGCGCCGCCTTGACTGTCCGCATCGGCGTCCTTAAGTTCATCGTTAGGAGCGCCAAAACCGAAATGGCAAATGCAAACGTTACGCACGTGACCGACGCGAATTTCGAGCAGGAAGTGCTGAAGTCCGACAAGCCGGTGCTGGTGGATTTCTGGGCGCCGTGGTGCGGGCCGTGCAAGGCGATCGCGCCGGTGATTGATGAACTCGCGAATGATTACGCGGGGCGCCTCAAGGTCGTCAAGATGAACGTCGACGACAACCCGCAGACTCCGCAGCGTTACAATGTCCGCGGCATCCCGAACCTGCTGATCATCAAAAGCGGCCAGGTGGCGAATCAGATTGTCGGCGCGGTGCCCAAACGCAACCTGGTGCAGGCAGTCGACAGCGCCATCGCCTGATTTCAGTTCGATTTTCCGGGAGACGGCGTGGGCGCGGGCGAGAGCGCGCGCCCGATTCTTTCCCGGGCCTGCCATAACGCCAGAAATTCATCGCGCCGCTTCTCGTACTGAGTTTTCAGCTCGGGCGGGATGCAATCGATAAGCGCGTTGTCCCACGCGAGCAGGTCCGGTGCGAGCGTCGAGTCCTTTATGATCTCCGCCCGCGCCGGCAGCAGCACCATCATCGCCATGATCGCAAACCCGAGGGCGATTCCGGCGATCGCCGCGCCCGCCGCCCCACCGATCAGCCGGTCGATCCAGCCCATCCGCACAAGTTGGACGATCCGGATGACCGCGTTTCCGATAATCTCGATTGCCAGAAACACCAGCACGAAGACCGCGACGTAACCCAGGATGCGCGCCGTAGTGGAGTCGCTGCCGAGCTCGCGGCCTGCGACGCGCGCCGCCGCCTCATGGTAAAGCGACGCCGCGTAAAGTCCCCCCACCAGCGACAGCAGCGAGGTGATCATCCTGAGCGCGCCGCGCGACAGGCCGTAGATCGCGCCGAGCCCGATCGCTGTGATGGTCGCGTAATCGAGGCCATTCATCGATGCGGTGTTCAAGTCTCACTCTCCGAATGCGAACCGAAACTAGCATGCAGACTGGGCCCGCGCATCTTTATCGACACGTTCCATCCCGCGCGCTGCAGAAGCATCACAGTAATTGCGGCGGCTCTGATGCTCGGCGCTATAGTCGGACGACCGGCGCTGCCCGCAAAGCAATATCAGCGCGCGAGCGCTCGCGTGCGCGGTCCGATCTGTCTTAAATAAGAGCGATGGATGCGGTCTATATCGAAGATCTGAAGCATCACCTTGGTGAACAGGTAACGCTGCGCGGATGGCTCTACAATCGCCGTTCAAGCGGCAAGGTGCATTTCCTGCTGATCCGCGATGGGACCGGGCTTTGCCAATGCGTCGCATCGAAGGCCGACCTCGGCGACGAAAGCTTCGCCGCCGCTGACCATCTCGGACAGGAAAGCTCGCTCGAAATCACCGGTATTGCACGTGAGGACAAGCGCGCCCCCGGCGGCATCGAACTCACCCTCAAAAGCTTCCGGATTGTCGCGCCGGCGAGCGATTATCCGATCACACCGAAGGAGCACGGTGTCGCCTTTCTGCTGGATCTGCGCCATCTGTGGGTCCGCTCGGCGCGCCAGCACGCCGTCCTGCGCATCCGCAGCGAGATCGAAGCGGCGGCGCGCGATTTTTTCCACGATCGCGGCTTCGTACTTTTCGATGCTCCCATTCTCACGCCCACCTCGTGCGAGGGGACCACTAATCTGTTCGAAATCGATTACTTTGGCGAGCGCAAAGCCTACCTGACGCAGAGCGGACAGCTCTATGCCGAGGCGGGCGCGTTCGCATTCGGCAAGGTCTATTGCTTCGGCCCGACCTTTCGCGCCGAAAAGTCGAAGACACGCCGCCATCTGACGGAATTCTGGATGGTCGAGCCGGAGGTCGCCTTCTTCAATCTCGATGACGACATGAAACTCGCCGAAGAGTTCGTCTCATCGATCGTGGCGCGCGTTCTCGAGCGCCGTCGCGAGGAGTTGAAAGTGCTTGAGCGCGATCTCGCTCCGCTTGAGAAAGCCGCCGCCGCGCCCTATCCGCGCATCACCTATGACGAGGCGCTCGCGCGGCTCAAAGCGAGGGGCTTCGAGGTGCGATGGGGCGACGATCTGGGCGGCGACGAGGAGACCGCCCTTTCATCCGAATTCGATCGCCCAGTGATGGTTCATCGCTATCCCGCGGAGTGCAAGGCGTTCTACATGAAGCGCGACCCGGCCCGGTCCGAGGTTGCCCTGTGCGTCGATATGCTCGCGCCCGAAGGCTACGGTGAGATTATCGGCGGCGGCCAGCGCGAAGACGATTACGAAACGCTCAAGCGCCGCATCGTGGAACACGGCCTGCCTGTCGAACCATTCAACTGGTATCTCGATCTGCGGCGCTACGGCTCGGTGCCGCACGCCGGCTTCGGGATGGGCATCGAAAGGGCAGTCTCATGGATTTGCGGGCTCCATCATGTGCGCGAAGCGATCCCCTTCCCGCGCATGATGGAGCGCATCGAGCCGTAATCATTCGGATACGGGAACGCGGAGGAAGAGGATGAAGCGCAGCGCAGATCGAATTCTGACCACGCACGCCGGCAGCCTGCCGCGGCCCGACGATTTAATCGCGCTCAACGTCGCCAGGCTGAGCGGTAATCCGTACGATGAAAAGGCGTATGCCGACCATCTCGCCTCGGCGGTCGGGGACATCTGCCGACGCCAGGTCGAGCTCGGGATCGACATCATCAACGACGGTGAGTTCGGCAAGGCGACGCGAGGTCCGATCGATTACGGGGCATGGCAGAGCTATGCGTGGATCAGAATCGGCGGATGGGAATACGGGCCGGTGCGGGATATGCCGCAGACGGTCGGCCGCCGCGACCGCATCAAGTTCGCGAATTTCTATCGCGAGTTGAACCAGAACAGTCAGACCTCGACCACGCCGATCAGCGGACGTCCGCAGATCGTCACCGCGCCGATCACCTACACCGGACACGCTGCGCTTCGCGCCGACCTGGAGAATTTCAAAGCAGGTTTCAGCAAAGTCCGTGCGGCAGAGGGCTTCGTCACTTCGGTTGCGCCGGGGAGCCTCGGCCGACGGCAGAATGAATTCTACAAGTCCGATGAAGAGTACCTGTTTGCGATGGCCGAGGCGCTGCGCGAGGAATACAGGGCGATCGTCGAGGCGGGCTTCGTGCTCCAATTGGATGATCCCGGCCTGCCTGACACGTGGGACCTCATAAATCCCGAGCCGACGATCGCGGAGTATCGAAAGTTTGCGATGGTGCGCGTCGAGGCGCTCAATCACGCCCTGCGCGGACTGCCCGAGGATCGGATTCGTTATCACATCTGCTGGGGAAGCTGGCACGGGCCGCATTCGACCGACCTGCCGCTCAAGGACATCGTCGACGTGATGCTCAAGGTGCGCGCGCAGGCCTTTTCAGTTGAGGCCGGCAACGTGCGTCATGAGCATGAATGGAAAGTCTGGCGCGAGGTGAATCTCCCCGAGGGCAAGCTTTTGATTCCGGGCGTCGTCAGCCATGCGACCAATGTTGTCGAGCATCCCGAGGTGGTCGCGGATCGGATCGTGCGCTATGCCGAAGCGGTCGGACGCGAGAATGTGATCGCGGGCACCGACTGCGGCTTGGGCGGCCGGATTCATCCCGATCTGGTATGGGCCAAGCTCGAAGCGCTCGCCGCCGGCGCTGAACTCGCGACCCGTCGGCTTTGGCGGTAATCAACCAGTCATTCCGGTAGCGACAGGATCGCGGATGGAGTTTCTTCAGAGCGCGTTTGACGCCCCATCGATGAGCGGCTAGCGTCGCCTGATCGGTTCGGTTCGGGAGATCAGCGATGGCGAAAACACGCGACGTAACCTTCTATAGCGGCGGTGTGAAGCTCGCCGCGACACTCTACCTGCCCGACGATTCCGCGCAGGCGTTGCCGGTCGCTCTGCTCTGTCATGGACTTCGCGCTGACCGCAAGGTTTTCCTTCCGCCGTTTGCCGAGGAGTTCGTACGCGCCGGTTACGCCGCCTTCATCCCCGATTATCGAGGCTTCGGTGAAAGCGAGGGACCGCGCCATCGGCTGATCTCGCGCGAGCGCGAGGACGACATCATCAATTCGATCACGTTCCTCGGCATGCAGCCCGAGGTCGATGCGAACCGGGTCGGGCTGTTCGGCATCAGCTATGGCGGCGCGACCGCCATTGGCGTGGCGGCGCGCGATGAGCGCGTGCGATGCGTGGTGAGCGTAGTAACGTTCGGCGACGGCGATCGCTGGATGCGCAACTCGCGGCGGCTATGGGAATATTTTCGCTTGCGCGAGTTGATCGAGCGCGACCGCCAACGGCGCGTCACGACCGGCGCGAGCGAGTACGTCGATTTCTCGGAAATCCTGCTGGCGACGCCTGCCGAAGAGGCGCTGTACAAAGGCCAGGATCTCGCAGCGCTCAGAATCACCCTGCCGTTGGAGACCGCGGAGGACATCATCAACTACCATCCCGAACGCGTGGTCGATCGGATCGCGCCGCGCCCCCTACTGCTGATTGCCGGCGACAAGGATTATCTGGTCGGGTGGGAGGAGTCGTCGCGGCTCTACGAACTAGCGCGCGAACCCAAGGAACTGATCATCCTGCCCGGGATGAGTCATTACCAGGTCTATTCAGACGGCTTCCGTCCGACGATCGAGGCAACGCTCAGAACGTTTCGTCGTGGGTTGATTTGACGCTCGATCTTCCGTAACGCACCGGCCGATTTGTGTCGGTGTCGATGACAAAAAGTTGGTTGTTATGCGAGGATGGTTACCTCCATACTCGCGCCCATGAACTGAAAATAACGCTAAAAAGCTAAATTTACACCGAATGGCACGGATAATGCTCTTTTTTGCATTAAGGAGCTAAAGGTGCCGATGTCGGGGGCAAAGCCGGGCCAGTTCGTCGTACTGGTCAGCATCTCGCTGGTCGCCCTTATCGGCCTCGTCGGGCTGGCGGTCGATGCCGGCTACCTCTACACAGTTCGCCGACACATGCAGACCACCGCCGATGCGGCCGCGATCGCGGCGGCCAACGTGATAGAGAGCGGTCAAAGCGGCGGGTATCAACAGGCGGCGAAGGATGTCACCGCGATCAACGGCTTCACGGACGGCATCAATTCGGTCGCGGTGACGGTCTCTTCTCCGCCTGCCGATGGGACTTATGCCGGTCTTGCGAATTACGTCGAAGTGAAGGTTTCGCAGCCGGTCCCGACCTTCTTTTTCAACATCCTGGGATTTTCTTCAGTGACGGTCGGGGCGCTCGCCGTAGCCGGCAAGGTTAACGGGCCGGCTTGCGTCTACGCGCTCGATCCCTCGGCTCCCGGCGCCATCTCTCTCAATGGCAATTTCAGTTTGACCGCATCATGCGGCGTGCTGGCCGACTCGAACAGTTCCTCGGCGCTCAAGGCGACCGGCAACGGCAGCTTGACGGCAACCTCGATCGGCGTGGTCGGGAACTACTCTGCCAATGGCAACGTGTCCCTGACTCCCCAGCCGCACATTAATGTCGCGCCGGCGCCGGATCCGCTTTCAGGGCTTCAGCCGCCGAGCTTTTCGGCTTGCTCGCAGCAATCCACCACTAACAGCGGCAGCTATGTAGTGAGCGGTAACAATCCGGTGGTCACAGTGCCGCCTGCGGTCTATTCCGGCGGGATGAATATCGGCGGTAACAACAGCACGGTTACTTTCAGCGGCGGGACGTATGGCAACGGAATCGCATTGAATGGTAACAACGGCAGCGTAACGTTCAATCCGGGCCAATATCAGAGCGGCGGCAGCGGCAACGCAATTTCGATCGCCGGCAATGCGACCACCACCTTCACCGCCGGCGCCTACGCATTTTGCGGTCCGGTATCGATCACCGGTAATAACAACGTGACCTTGAGTCCCGGAGTTTACTCCGGCGGCATCAGCATCACCGGCAACGCGACCGTGAAATTCAATCCCGGCACCTACATTCTGGCCGGCGGCGGACTTTCGGTCACCGGCAACTCGATTCTGACCGGGTCCGGGGTGACCTTTTATGACACCACCGGTCCGGGCGGTTACAAAGGGATCGATCTCGCCGGCAACGAGCGGGCGAATCTGAGTGCGCCGACCTCGGGCGCGATGGAAGGCATCCTGTTCTTCCAGGATCGCTCGATCGGCGCCGGTTCACCCGCCAGCTCGATCGTCGGCAACGCGCAGTCGACCTTCGACGGCGTGATCTATTTCCCCACCACCGCGATTCGTTACGTCGGAAACTCAAGCGGGAGCGGATACACAATTCTGGTTGCCGACACGATTTCGGTCGTCGGCAACGCGTCGCTCCAGATCGGCAACGACTACTCGTCGCTTACCGACGGTTCGCCGATCAAATCTACCGCGCTCTACGAGTAGGCTCCGAAATGCCGCCGTCCATCGATAATCGCGACTCCTTGCGCCGGAACCGCAGATGGTTTCTCGCCCCCGGCCAGGGCGCTGCCGAGCTGGCGCTGACCCTGCCCGTGCTGATTCTGCTTCTCCTGATCGGCACCGATTTGGCCCGCGTCTTCTACCTGAGTATCGGGGTTAACAGTGCGGCGCGCGCGGGTGCGGAGTATGGATCTCAGAGTGTGATCACCGCCGCCGATTCCGACGGTATGATCGCGGCGGCCAGGAATGACGGCGCCAATCTACCGAGCCTTAGTGTCACGGCCATCCAATGCACGTGTATGAGCCCTTCGTCGGTTCCGGCCTGCCCGCCGAACTATTGTGCCGACAACCCTCAGGGCACTTACGTGACGGTCACAGCGCAGGCCCCGTTTCACACGGTTGTCACTTATCCCGGCCTGCCTTTTTCTATGACACTTTCGGGCAAGGCAATCATGCCGGTGCAGCGATGATCGGACGGGCGAACCTTCGGCGCACTCGGGCCGGCCAGAGCACGGTCGAATTTGCCGCTGTGATGACGGTTTTCCTGCTGCTCACCTTCGTGACGATGAAGCTCGCGCTGGCCGTCTACAACTACAACATCGTATGCTCGGCGGCGCGCGAAGCGGCGCGTTATGCGATGGTTCGCGGGCCGAACAGTCCCAACCCGGCCACCACCGCGCAAATCCAGCAGGCCGCGATCGATGCGGCGCCGGGACTGAGCCTCGCGACCGGCAATATCAATGTGTCGTGGGTGAACGACCCGAATCTTCCGTCGCGCAAGGATGTGGAAATTCAGATCAGCTATCCGTACACGCTGTCGATACCCTTCATGTCCTCGCGCACGCTGACCCTCTCCAGCACCGCGCAGATGCTCGCCGCACAGTAGCAGCGCATCAGTTTGGGTTCGCGAATTTTTCGCGCGAGTAAGGGAACGCACGGCGGCACAAGCGCTCCTCTCCGTCATCTCGACCGGAGCCGAGCGACACAGGAGCGAGGCGCAGTGGAGAAAGCAAATTGCTTCGCCCTTCGACTTCGCTCAGGGTAAAACTCCGATCCCTCGACTCCGCTCGTCCAGCAGTCCTTCGCCTGCGGCTCAGGATGGTCGCAGCGGCTAACTTGCTGCACTCGGGATGATGGTATGGACTTCCGCCCGCTTGTATGCGACCTCGCAATGGGCCGGGAATGTAACGCGGATTTTCATCAGGCCACGGGCCTTTCATCGCCCGATTCGCAAGGCGGGATATATGACCGCAACCGCATTCCCTTTGCGGGAAATCCACGCGCCATCGCAATTGTCAAGCGCCGAGGATGGCGCCCGCAATCCATGACTTGTTGCTCGTACTTGACGCACGGGGTAAAACTTAACCGTTCGCGCCGTTTGGGACGGCTGCTAACGTCGCACGGCTGACACGGGAGCAAGGGGGCGTGCAGTTGCCTCCGTGACAAGGGTGCGCTTGGACCATCGAGCCGCAAGCGGGGGCGGGGGAAGCGGTGATGGGCGGATGCCAGACCGGCTGGTGGATTAGGGTGAGAAGAGCCGAGCTACATGCCACAGGCTCGTCCGGGGATTTTGACTTTTCGGGGAGACGGGGACCCATTCGGGCTCCCGGGACGCTCCAATAATTTTACCGGTCCCTCACTGATCACGCGGCGAAAGCACGCGTCTTCAGTCAAACATCTTTCGATCTCAGTCAATTCAACTACTGACGGTGGTCGCGGCGGACGATGCGTTGTGTCCGCTGACGCTCAGGATGCCGGTCTGCGGCCGGTGTCGCGGCAATCGACCGTCAATTTCACCCGTTGGGAGAGTCAGCTTTGCGCAGCGGACATCTGGGTTACAGAAAGGCATACGCATCGCGTCCCTCGCTCGATACCAGGCATACGGCCTGGCGAGGCGTCGTCAGACCGCTGATTCCCGCTCCGCCGCCGGTGATGATGGCGGCGCGGTTGGCTAACGCGAGTGAATTGTCAGCCTGCGGCGAGGCGGGCCAATCTATCGCCGACTACCTTCCCCTCAACCTTCGTTCGATCCTGAACCACGGCATGTTTCCTTCGACGCGCACCGACGAGCGCACCATAAATCGGATCGCACGGCGCGGCCCGAGCGATGCGACCTTGCGCGAATTTGCCCGTGCGGTGCGGAGTTTTGCCGCGACGCGCGCGCGCGAACATTGGGTCGAATGCGCCGTGTCGATCCGCGAACTCGAGCTTGCGACCGCGATCGGAGCGCGCGGCGAGAGCTCCTCGTTTATCTGCCTGAAGTGTGCCGTGCTCGCGCCGCCGACGGAACTTCAACTCCATCGCGAGCCCGCGTGTATCATTGCGCCGCTCGAAGCGTCGTCGGCCCGCTTAAGCGCGCCAGAGCGCGCGCGGCGCGCGGTCGAGAAGTTTCGCACCGCGCGGGAAGCCGAAGGCCTCCCGCATTACGACCTTGATTGCTACGTCTCGAAGGGCCGGATGGTCTTCACGTGGCGGCCGCCGGCAGGACCGGCGCTCGATCACTGATCGATTGGCCGTACGAGCGCGACGCCGTTCATCGTCGGCGGATCAGTCGGAAACGCGATGGATTGACGGGGCGCCTACATTGCGGAGGCGCGACGGCGGCGTTGTTCCTTGCGGCGGCGGCGCTGAGCCTCCGAACGCTTGCGCTTGCGGCGCACGCTCGGCTTCTCATAGAAGGCCCGCTTCTTCATCTCTTTGAAAACGCCCTCTTTGGCCAGCTTGCGCTTGAGCACGCGCATCGCCTGGTCGAGTGAGCCTTCAACCCTTATTTCCATAAAGCTCCATTGATCGTAATTAAGCAGCCGAGCTTAAGTCCGGCGCCCAACAGTGTCAACATCGGCATTCAGACTATCGCCATTTGAGGAGCGAGGCCAATGGATTTGGGATTGAAGGGCAAGGCCGCGATGATAACCGGGGCGAGCCGCGGCATCGGCCGCGCGATCGCAGCCACGCTCGCCGCGGAGGGCGTCCGCCTGAGCATCTGCGCGCGCGGGAGCGAGGACCTTGAGAAAGCGGCCGCCGAGTTGCGCGCGGCGGGGGCGGACGTTATCGCACATTCCGCCGATCAGACCGACCCGGCGGCCGTCGAGCGATGGTTCAAAGCGACGGTCGCGCATTTCGGCGGCATCGATATTCTGATTAACAACGCGGGCGCATCGCGGCAGGGCGGAATCTTCAACCTTACCGACGAGGACTGGCGCGCGATCTTCGAGCTGAACTTTTTTGCCGAGGCGCGGCTTGCGCGCCTCTGCGCCGCCGACATGGAACGGCGCGGCGGCGGCGCGATCATCAACGTCGCTTCGATCTGGGGCCGCGAGGCGGGCGGCCAGCCGGCTTATGTCGCATCGAAGGCGGCGCTGATAGCATTCACCAAGATGCTCGCGCGCGAGCTGGCGCCGAAATCGATCCGAGTCAATTCGATTGCGCCCGGCTCGATTCTCTATCCGGGCGGCGCCTGGGAGCGGCGCTTCAAGGAGAGCCCGGAGTTCGAGCGCGATTTCGTCAGTCACGAACTGCCGGCGGGCCGGCTCGGCCGTCCCGAGGAGGTCGCGTACGCGGTCGCGATGCTCGCATCGCCGCGTGCGAGTTGGATTAACGGCGCCAGTCTCGTCGTTGATGGCGCCCAGAGCCGATCGATTCTGTAATCGCGTTAACCTCGAACGGCTCAGCGATTTCGGAAGTGCGGCATCACTTCCTTTGCGAACAGCTCGATCGCGCTGCGCGTGTGGCGCGGATCCATTCCGGCCGGGCCGACCGATAAAACCACTTCTGTCGGTTCCATCTCCTTGATCCGATGGTCAAGGATCTTCGCCACCTCGTCAGGCGAACCGACCATTGCCTGCCCGAAGTAACTGCGGCCGGTTTTGCGCAGCTCGCCGACGGGTGGAATGTTGAACTCGATGTCCTTGTGCGTATTCCGCATCCCCTCTTCGCTCAAAAACATCGCGTAATGCCACGACATCGCCCAGTGCAGATGGGCCTCGGCTTCGTCCCACGCCTGATCGTGGGTCGGTGCGGTATGAAAATTTTCCATCAGGGCGCGCTGAAAATTGCGCGGATCGAATCCGGCGCTGCGCAGGCCCGCTTCGTATGTCGCGCGGCGTTCGGGAGTGCCCGGGCCGACCAGGTTGTAGCCGTGAGCGCCAGCCTCGAACAGCGCCTTCTCGCCGACCGCGCCGACAAAGAACGGAACCGGCCGCTGCACCGGCTTGGTCGTCATCCGCACCTGGTTGAATTCCCAGTACCTCCCTTTCCAGTCGAAGCACTCCTCGGTGAAGCATCGCTTGATGATTTCCAGCCCCTCGTACATCCGCGGGCGGCGTTGCTTAATCGGAATGCCGAAGGTTTTAAACTCGCCCGGATGCGAGCCTGGCCCGATGCCCGCGTTGAGGCGTCCGTTGGAGATGAGATCGAGCGTTGCGAGGTCTTCCGCGGCGCGGATCGGATGATGAAACGGCAGCAGCAGTACCGCCGAGCCGAGCCGGATGCGCTCGGTGCGGGCGGCGATCGCGGAGAGCACCATGAGCTGCGAGGGACTCCATTGGTCTTCGCTGAAATGATGCTCGCTGGTCCAAACCGTATCGAAACCCAGCTTCTCGGCGAGCACGCCGATCTCGATCGATTCGCGGTAGATGTCGGCGAGCGGCCGAGCCCATCGCGGCGGATTGCGAATCCACATCATCACGGCGAATTTCATTAGTAACCCTCCAAAGCTAATCGCCTATCCCCCGGAATCGCTCAGTGGCGTCCGGCCTTGCGCACCGGATGGTCGGGCGGCAGCGTGCAAAAATCATCGCTCCCGACCTCAAACACACGGTTGAAGCGCGCGCGGAAATTTTCGAGCGCGACGGCGGCCGCGAGCTCGACCAACTGCGGAACGTCGAAAAACTTCTGTAGCTCGGCAAACAACGGATCGGGAATCGTGGCCGGCGTCGCGGTCATCGCTTCGGTCAGGCGCAGCACCGCCTTTTCCTTCGCGTCGAATGCCGGACTGCTTTCGAACTCGGCGACGGTTTCGAGCTGATCATCGCGGATGCCCTGGTCTCTGCCAACGGCAGAATGGATATCCACTCAGAACGGGCATCCGGCCATCTGCGCCGCGCGGAGCGACGCAAGGGTCTTGAGTCGCGGCTCGACGATTTTCGAGCCGCTGATCACGGCTCCGAGGTTCGTCGTCACCGCGAGCAGGTCGGGCACGTGCGCGGTCACCGTCGTTGGTGACGGCACGCGGCCGAGGGCTTTTTCGGCGCGCTGATAGATCTCCTGGACGGCCGGCGGAGCCTGCCCGAAATCAACGCCTTTGATTCGCATCGAAGTCTCCCTTCCGATCCGAGCGGCGGACCGCGCCGCGTCGTATCACGTTCGTCCGGACTATAGCGCTAATTCAGGATGATCGGGGAGGCGAAAGTCATTTGCCGTTCGTCAACCGGCCGGCGAGATGAGCATAGCCGCGGCGGCGGCGACGGCGTTGCAGGCGGCCCTGCTCTGCGAGATCGATCAGATACTGCTGACAGGATTCCGATCCGCTGCTGCGGATGTAACTGCCGTCGGACTGCATCTGCCATAGCAGCCGGTTCGGCTTCAACTGCGCATCGAGCACGGTGCGCAACTCCTTGCGCTCGGCAGGGTCGTCGATCGGCAGCATCACCTCGACGCGGCTTTCGAGATTGCGCGTCATGCAGTCGGCCGAGGCGATGAAATATTCCTCTGCGCCGCCGTTGCGGAAGTAGTAGATACGCGCGTGCTCGAGGAAGCGTCCGATGATACTCACCACGCGCACTCGTTCCGAGAGCCCGGGTATGCCCGGCCGCAGGCGGCAGGTGTCGCGGACGATCAGATCGATTTTCACACCGGCCCGCGCGGCCTGATAAAGCGCGCGCGTGATGTCAACATCCTCGAGCGCGTTCATCTTCATCTGGATGAGTCCTTTGTAGGAGGGATCGCGCGCTTGCAGCCCGACCTCGCGCGCGATGCGATCGAGCAACGCCTGCTTCAGCAGGACCGGCGCAGGCAGGATTCGGTCGTACCGGCGGCGCGGCCGATAGCCGGTGGTCAAGAAATTGAACAGCTCGGTGAGATCACGGCCGATGGTGTCATCGGCAGTGAGCAGCCCCAGGTCGGCGTAGAGCCGCGCATTATCCGGGTGATAGTTGCCGGTGCCGATATGCGCGTAGCGCCGCAGTCCGTTGTAGTCCTGACGGACGACGAGGATGGTCTTGCAATGCGTCTTCAGTCCGATGACGCCGTAGATCACGTGGATGCCAAACTCCTCGAGGCGCGCGGCAAACCGGATGTTGGCTTCCTCGTCGAAGCGCGCCTTGATCTCGACCACCACCGTAACCTGCTTGCCGTTGCTCGCGGCGTCGCACAGGTAGCCGATGATTCGTCCGCTCGCCGAGGTGCGATAAAGCGTCATCTTGATCGCCCGCACCTTGGGATCAACGCTCGCCTCGCGAAGAAATCGTTCGACCGACGTCGAGAACGATTCGTAGGGGTGAGCGAGCAGAATCGAGCCGGCATCGCGGATGATGTGGAAGATGTTGCGCTGTGTGTCGAGCAACCGCGGATGGTCGGTTGGATGGTGGGGCGGATCGTGGAGTTCCGGCACGTCGAGGTTCGCGATCTCCATCAGGTCGCGTTTTTGGAACATCCCCTCGGTTTCGAAGACATCGGCGCGTTCGTCGAGCCCGAGTTCCGCCGCGAGCATCCCGCGCCGCACCGGATCAATATCCGGACCGACTTCGAGGCGCACGATCGGCGCGAACCGGCGATCACGCAGCTCGGTTTCGATCATCGCGAGCAGATCGTCCGCTTCTTCTTCGTCGCGTTCGGTGTTGGCGTTGCGTGTGACACGGAACAACTCGCAGGAGGAGACCTCGATGCCCGGGAAGAGCAGGTCGAGGTTGTGCGCCATCACGTCCTCTAGCGCGACGAAGCGCAGGCTCGAACCGACCCGGATGAAGCGATTTACCCCCGAACCGAGCGGGACCTTGACGCGCGCCAGCGAGATGTCGCTGTCGCCCGCGCCGCGCACCGTCACCAGCAGATTGAGCGACAGATTCGAGACGTGAGGAAAGGGATGGGCGGGATCGATCGCGAGCGGCGTGACGAGCGGAAAGATGTTGGCGAGGTAGTAATCGCGGAGCATCCGCTGCTCGCCGCCGTCGAGTTCGGCGTACGACGCCACCTCGATGCCATGCTGCTTTAAGGCAACAAACAGTTCCTGCATCACCTCGCGCTGCCGCTGCTCCTGGAGCCGAATCTCGGCATAGCACTCGGCGATCTGCTGGCGCGGCGTTCGGCCGTCGGGCGTGAGCTGCTGCACGTTGGCGACAGCCTGCTGCTTGAGGCCGCCGATACGCTTCATGAAGAATTCATCGAGATTCGACGCGGTGATGGCCAGGAACTTGAAACGCTCCAGCAACGGATTACGCTCATCTTCGGCTTCGGCCAGCACCCGCCGGTTGAAAGCAAGCCAGGTCAGCTCGCGATTCAGGAAGAGTTCGGGACGGTACAGGTCCGCATCGAAGTGCAGGGGCGGTGCGCCTAAGTTGGCGAGCTCGCCGTTCGACTCGAGCCCAATGGCGCCATTATGAAGGCCTTCCGCACCGTTTGCGGGTGCGCTTGCGGTGGCCGGACGCGAAAGTCCCTCGAGCGGGGGATGATCAGGATCGGAGCCGTCAGTCATGGCGTTGGCTCTAATAGCAGCGATTGCAGCGGCTTCGACCTCGCTTAAGCATCGGTATGATAGCTGCTCGGAGAATCCGCCGCCAGTCGGCCCAGACGACGGTGTCAAGGTTGCGGCTGGCGCATGAAGTGGCGACTGGGTTACGCTCCGCTCAGGCGCGCCGGCAATCAGGCCAATTCGCGCCATGGAGAGCGAGCGATGGCAGGGCGCGACCAGCCGCCATTTCACGCGGATCATGTGGGCAGCCTGATGCGTCCCGAGGCGCTCCGTGAAGCGCGCGAGCGAATCCTCGGACCGCACGATCTCGATCATAACTTCGGACCGCACAACAACGCCGAGCTTCGGGCGATCGAGGATGACTTCATCCGCGAGGCTGTTGCGATGCAAGAGAGCGCGGGTCTGCGATCGATTACCGATGGCGAGTTCCGCCGCCGCATCTGGTGGAGCGAGTTCTTGCTGTCATTGGAAGGCGTAACCGGGAACTATCGCGGGCCGACGACCGATTTCCGCGATCGGACCGGCCATGCGATGCCGGCGCCGCGCATCGACGTGACCGGCAAAATTCGATGGCATCGAAGCGTCAACGTCGAGCCGTTCAAATTCATCAAGGCGATTTGCAAGGGTACGCCCAAGGTCACGATCCCGGCCCCGCAATCGCTCTACTTTTCGACCACGCCGGACAGCATCGATCGCGGTGTCTACCCCGATCGCGCCGAACTATGGAACGACCTCGCGATCGCATATCGCGCCGAACTTGCCGCGCTGGGCGAGGTTGGATGCACCTATGTGCAGCTCGATGAGGTCATGACGTCGTGCCTGTGCGATGAGCGCCAGCGCGCTAAATGGCGGGCGCGCGGTGACGATCCGGAGACGCTGCTGCGCACGTACGGCCGAACGATCAACCACCTGATCGAAGGACGGCCGCCGGCGATGAAAGTCGCGATGCACACCTGTCGCGGAAACCTCCAGGGCCATTTTCTCGCCGAGGGCGGCTACGATCCGATCGCCGAGTACGTCTTCAACGAAATCGGCGTCGATGCGTTCTTTCTCGAGTATGATTCTGAGCGGGCGGGAGGTTTCGAGCCGCTGCGCTTCGTACCGCGCGGCAAAGTTGTTGTCCTGGGGCTGATTTCAACCAAGACCCCGGCGCTTGAAACGCCGGATCAGATCATCAAGCGGATCGAGGCGGCCTCGAAATTCATTCCGATCGATCAGCTCTGCCTGTCACCGCAATGCGGCTTCTCGAGCAACTATCTCGGCAACCCGATCACGATCGACGATCAGAAACGCAAGCTCGAACTGGTGGTCTCGATCGCCCAGCGGGTCTGGGGCAGCGCCTGACCGGGGCCGCGCGCCCGTCCGAGCCTTTGATATGCCGGGACAAACGGATAGATAAGCAGATCACCCGACTCGAGGAGGAGTGTTCGTGGAGGCCAAAAAAGGCGCGCGCGCCGATTACAGCAAGGAACAACTGTTGGCCAAGGCCAAGGAGCTCTCGGCGGAGTTCGCCCGCACGCATTCGATGCACGATCTCCAGCGCACGTTTCCGCATCACGAGATGGCGACGTTGAAAGCGAGCGGGCTCCTCGTCTCGGCAGTGCCGGCGGCATTCGGAGGCGTCGATTTTTCGTTCAGCGACTTGATCGAGACTGTCCTCACCCTGGCGCAGGGCAATCCTTCGATCGCACACATGTATGCCGAGCATGCGATCATCACCAAGGACATCGTATCGCGCGTGCCGAAGAAGGAACTTAGAGAATCGCTGTACAAGGAGATCCTGAGTCAGCACGCCTATATTACGGCTGCAGGTTCGGAGCGCAATTCAAAGGACGTGCTCGCATACGAAACCACGCTGACCCCGGTTGAAAATGGCAGGGCGGTGCTGATCAATGGGCGCAAGTTTTTTGCGACCGGTGCGATCGCCAGTGATTTTCTGTGGGTGCCCGGCGTGATGGACGGCGGGGCCGCGAGCGCCTTCGTTCCGACGCGGACGCCCGGCCTGTCGGTGCTCGACGACTGGGATGCGATGGGCATGCAGGCGACGTGGAGCGGCTCAGTGGTCTTCAAAGACGTGCGCGTGCCGATCGAACGCGTCGTGCCGGCGACCACCGATCCGCGCACGCTGGAGCCCGATCAGCTTTTCGGCCCGATGTTCCAGACAGCTTTCACCGCGATTCCATTAGGCGCGGCGATCTCGGCGTTCAATCACGCCGTCAACTACGTCAAGACCAAGACCCGGCCCTTCCCGGCTGCGAACGTGAAAGCCGCCACCGAGGATCCATATATACTGCGTGAACTCGGCCGGATGCGCTCCTATCTCTCCGGATGCGAGTTGCTGGTGCGCGAAGCCGCGCGCTACATCGATCACGTGGTTGAGCTGCGCGACAAGCTGCCGCGCGAAGAATTGATGAAGATGCGGGTCGAGGCGATGTCCAAAGTCGCGCAGGCGAAGATCGTGACCACTGATACCGCTTTGAGCGTGACCACCGACGTCTTCAAGGTCTGCGGCGCGCGAGCGGCGCTTCGCGATGAAAACACGGACCGTTTCCTCCGCGATGTCAGAACCATTACGGTGCACGATCCCGTCGATTACAAGGCGAAGCTGGTCGGCGAATGCGTCGTGCGCGGCGACTACACTTACGTTCCGTTTCTGACCTAGCTCCCGGTCAGAATGGCCGGGTCAGCGACAGGAAAAACTGATCGCAGTTCGTCAGATCGACGCGCTTTGAGACGATCTTGGAGCTGTCGCCGGCCGTGCGCAGCCGATGGGACTCATCGAACCGCTATTCATCGAGCAATTTGACCTCATGCTCGGCGAGCGGCTCCAGGACCATCCGCCAGTTGCCGAGCGTCGATGCGCCCGGCCCCGAGCCGTGCAGCATCAGGACCGGGAAGCCTCGTCCGCCTTCCAGATAGCGGACGCGGGCGCCCTCGAATTCAAATTCACGTTCGGCGACGCCCATGAAAGCCTCACAGCGCCGCGACCGTCTGAACCTCGATCAAGAACGGCTCGCCGACGAGCCGATCGATCATCAGCAGCGTGTTGGGCGGATAGATGCCATTCGGAAACATCTTCGGGAACTCGCGCAGCCGGAACTTCATGAACTTCGGGATGTCCTGCGAATGAACGAGGTAGGTCGTGAACTGGACTACGTTCGCCCATCCGGCGCCCGCGGAGTTGAGCGCGGCCCCAATGTTCGCGAAGACCTGCACGCATTGCGCGTCGAAGTCCTCCTGACCGATGATGTTGCCCTGCTTGTCGCTCGCAAGCTGCCCCGCTATGAACAAGAACTCCGACGCCTTAACGCGCGTCATCTGTGAGTACTGGCCGAGAGGCTTTCCGAGCGTCTCCGGATTTATGATCTTGATTTCAGGAATGGGCGCCTCCTGGCGAAGAATGCCTCGCAGTTAAGATAACATCCTTATGCGCATCGGCGCGCCCGACTGTCAACTGCGGTTGACCCTCGCACGCAATGCTGCTTGTAATCGTTGATTCCGTTCCGGCTTCGTCCGTCCGGATCTGATTTCGACAGCGATGCGGCCATTGGAGAAAATAGCGGCGGTCCTCCCGGACACCGAGCCGGCCGACTTCAGATCGATCACGCTGCTCGCCGCATCGCACACGGCCGACGACATCAACCAGGCGGTCTTGCCGGCGATGCTGCCGTACTTTATCGCAGAGCATCACCTGAGCTACGCCGCCGCGGCCGGGCTCGTGCTTGCCCAAACGTTGGCCTCGTCCGTGGCGCAGCCGCTTTTTGGCTTGATAGCCGACCGACGGCCCTCGCCGTGGCTGATTCCCGTGGGGCTGAGCGTAGCGGGCCTGGGCGTGGCCGCGACCGGCTTCCTGCCGAGCTATGCGTTGATTTTCGCCGCGATCGCGATCAGCGGACTCGGCGTCTCTGCGTTTCATCCCGAAGCGGCGCGATGGGTTCGTTACCTGGGCGGTGCAAATCAGGGCGCCGCGATGGGTCTGTTCACGGTCGGCGGTAATGTCGGTTTCGCCATCGGTCCGTTGATGATCACTCCGATCATGATCATGCTCGGGCTCCGCGGCGCGATCCTGCTGACGGTCCCGGTGTTCATGATGTCGGTGATTCTGCTGTGGCGGCTGCCGCACTTATCGGCCGCGCGCGCGGCACGCCGCGGTGGAGTCGCGGGGCACGTCACAATACAAGCCCGGGAGCAGTGGGGCGCGTTCACCAGCCTGGCCGCGGTGGTGATGATCCGATCGGTAGTTTTCTTCGCTTTGAATACGTTCATCCCGCTTTACTGGATTGTGATCCTGCACGGCTCGAAGGCCACGGGAGGTTACGCGTTGAGCGTCATGCTCGCGGCGGCGGCCGTCGGAACGCTGGTCGGCGGGCGGCTCGCCGATCGTTATGGACGCCGCGTAATCGTAATTCTCTCGCTGGGAGCGCTGGTGTTCATCCTTCTCGCGTTCGTCTATGCGAAGAGTCCGGGGGCCTCGATGGCGCTGCTTGCGCCGTTGGGATTCGCGCTGCAGGCGAGTTCCGGCGTGATGGTGGTTATGGGGCAGGAATATCTGCCGAATCGCGTCGGCCTTGCCGCGGGCGTCACGCTCGGCCTGTCGATGACCGTGGGCGGGTTGTTCGCTCCCGTGTTCGGGTCGATTGCCGACCATTATGGCCTGTCCGCCGCACTGCGCATACTGTGCATCGTGCCGGTGCTCGGATTCTTCGTCAGCCTGACGTTGCGCGAGCCGGCCGCCGGAGCTTACGAATAGATTTCAAATGGAGTTATTTGCCGATGACCCCTGCGAGCCGGTTCATCACGATTGACGGATTGAAGCTGCATTACCTTGAATTCGGCGATGCCGCGAGCCCGCCGATCGTCTGCATCCATGGGCTCACGCGCAGCGCGCACGATTTCGACGCGCTCGCGCCGCATCTCGTCCGTCGCTATCGCGTGCTGGCGCTCGATGTGCGCGGGCGCGGCGACAGCGCGTGGGGACCACCCGATCGCTATAACATCGCCACCTATGCCGACGATCTGGGCGCGATGCTCGATCAACTCGGAATTCGGCGCGTAAGCCTGATCGGTACGTCGATGGGTGGCCGCATCTCGATCCTTTACGCGGGACGTAACCCGGAGCGCGTCGAGCGCCTGGTGCTCAATGACATCGGCCCCGCGCTCAATCCTGAGGCATCGGCACAGATCAACCAATGGGTTGCGAGCGCGCCGCTCGATTTCGCGAACCTCGAAGAAGTCAAGGCGCACTACCGGGCCGTTCAATTCGGCCCCGGCAGCGACGAGGATTTCGCCGCGATGCTGAAGTGGCTGATCAAGCCGGCTGCCGGCGGACGCCTGACCTGGAAGATGGATCCCGCGATCCGAAAGCCGCCGCCCGGAACCAGCACCGTCCTGCCGATCGGCTTCTGGGAGGAATACGAGAAAATCGCCGCTCCAATTCTGATCGTGCGCGGCGCGCTGAGCACCGTTTTGATGCCCGAGACGGCGGCGCGGATGTGCCAGGTGTCTTCGAAAGCGAAACTGGTCGAAGTGCCCGGCGTTGGCCATGCGCCTTCGCTGGTCGAACCCGAGTCACTCGCCGCCATCCGGGAATTCTTCGGTTGCTAGAGTGGGCTTGGCCGGATGCTGCTCCGCAGGAAGCGGGCTACGCCGCGCCGCGAGTTGAGGATTTCTTTCGCACACAGGAACCCCGAGAGCGCGTTGTTGCCCGCACCAGGGTAAGTTCCCGCACCGCACATGTAGAGATTCGCAATCGGCGTGCGATAACGCGACCATCCGGCGATTGGACGAAACAAAAAATTCTGCGCCAGATGATGGCTGCCGGTGACGCTGTCGCCGCCGACCAGGTTCGGATTTGCGCGCTCCAGATCGGCCGGCGATTCAACCGCGCGCTTGATAATCAGTTCCCGAATTCCCGGCGCGTATTGCTCGACTTTGTCGATTACGCGGTCGGCATACGCCTCTTTGGCGGAATCCCAATCGCGCGTCGCGATTTTTCCGAGCGCGTCGCCGCGAATCTTCGCCGGCAGCGTTCGCACTTGGATCCAAAGAATCTCGCCGCGACCGTTGGTGCGCGTCGGATCGACGACCGAGGTCTGTCCGACTACCAGCAATGGACTCGCCGGCAGAATGCCATCGATCGAATGCGCGTAGGTGAACGCGAGATCCTCGACATACGGCGCAATGTGCACGTAAGCGAAGTCGCCGACCTCGGCGCCTGCCCGCCAGGCCGGTCTCGCTTTCAGAGCCAGATGAATCATCATCGTGGCCGGCCCATATCTGAACTTCCCGACTGCCCGTTTGAAATCGGGTGAGAAAGGATAATCGGCGAGCAACCGGCTGAACAGCGGCCCCACAGAGAGGTTCGCGATCACGGCGCGCCGTGCGCTGATCGTCGCGCCGTCGGCAAGCTCGACTCCGACCGCGCGATCGCCGCGTGTGACTATCTTCGTGACTTCAGCCTGAGTGCGGACCTCGCCTCCGAGCTCTCGCAACAAGCCCACCATTGCTAGGACGAGCTTCGACGCGCCGCCGCGAACGATGCTGATGCCGTGCTCGGCGTCGCTGAACGTCTCGAGTACCGGAAAGATCGCGCCGCCGGCGACGTCTGGGCCGAAATCGAGATGCATCCCCCACGGCGCAAACAGCGCCTTGGTCTCGGGCGTGTCGAAATATTCGTCGACCAGCGCGCGCGTCGATGAAAGCATCAGGCGCGCGAGCTGCACGCATTCCGCGACGCCCTCTTTGCGCAGCGCGCGCAGGATCGTCCACAGCGCTTGCATCGAGGGCAGTGGCGTTCCATAGATCGGCAGCAGCGAGCGTGCGAAAGCGGCGAAGTGGCGATGCAGCAACGTCCACCCGTCAGCGTCGGCGCGGCTGTGCTGACGGATAAGCGCAAGCGTTTTGGCCGGATCGCGATAGATGCCTAGGAATTTTCCATCGGGAAAAACCGAGCAGACCGGTTTGTCGGAAGACGCGAAAGAAAGCCCATGCCGTTCGAGTCCCGCCTTGAACTCGGCATAGACGGGGGAGCCGACGAACAGGTTCTGGTTCATCGAGTAGAGATCGTGGATAAACCCCGGAACCGTAACCTCGGCACTCGCGGTCGCGCCTCCCACCTGCGCGTTGCGCTCAAGGACGAAAACTTTCCAGCCAGCGCGCGCGAGATAAAGCGCCGTCGTCAGTCCGTTGTGTCCACCGCCGATGACGATCGCGTCATAATCGCCGGCCGGAGAAGCGCCGGTAACCGCCCCCTCGGTCATCGCTTCAGGCTTTTGCGCTGGGGCGGGAGGCCACCTCGCCATGCCATCGCGCGAGATGCTTCTGTTCGGGCTTGATCGCGATTTTAGAGACGCGGCCGAAATCGATCGCGACCATCGCGGTGATGTCCGCGATCGTGAAACGATCGCCGGCGATGAAGCGGCGCGACGCGAGCTCGCTGTCGAGCCATTGCAGACTCTCCTCGGCGTTGAGCCGTTGCGCTTCGGCGTACTCGGGAACCTGCCGGATGCGACCCTTGAAAAAGTCGTGGCGTTGACGGAATGCGTCGGCTATCGGGATCAGCACCGCGAACTCCATTCGCCGGTTCCACATCTCGACTAGCGCACGATCCTTCGCATCGATCCCGAACAACCGTGGCTCGGGCTGGATCTCTTCGAAATAACGGCAGATTGCGACGCTTTCCGCGATACATGTGCCGTCATCGAGCTCGAGCACTGGCACTGCAGCCATCGGATTTTTCCGGCGGAACTCGGCGCTGCGATTCACCGCGTTGACGATATCGACCTCTTCGTACGGCACCTGGATGCCCTTCTCGGCGAGAAAAATGCGCACACGCCGCGGATTAGGCGCGGTCGAACTGTTGTAGATCTTCATGGTTAGCTCCGTCAGGTCATCTTAACGGCGCTCGAACTGTTTCTTGCCGAACAGAATTTCCCATTCCTCGCCCTTGGGCGGTTCGCGCCGCACCTGGTCTGACATATGCGCCAGGCCGCGCTGCACCGCAGGCCGGCCCTCGATAGCCTCGTACCAGCGCTTGAGCTGCGGAAAATCGGCGAGGTTCTGACCCTGCGCGCGATGATGTCGGAGCCAGGGATAGGTCGCGATATCAACGATCGAGTAGTCGCCGGCGAGATACGGAACCTCGCTCAGCCGCTTGTCGATCACCCCGTATATCCGGCGCGCTTCGTTGGTGTAGCGATCGATCGCGTACTGGATCTGTTCCGGAGCGTAGCGGCGGAAATGATGCGCCTGGCCGAGCATCGGCCCGACGCTCGCCATCTGGAACATCAGCCACTCGAGCGCGTTGTAACGGCGCCGCGCATCGGTCGGCATCAGCTTGCCGCTTTTCTCGGCCAGATAAAGCAAAATGGCGCCCGATTCGAAAATCGAGATCGGCTTGCCGTCTGGGCCGTCACTGTCGATGATCGCGGGCATCTTGTTATTTGGGCTGATCTTGAGAAATTCGGGCTTGAACTGCTCGCCGTGACTGATGTCGATCGGGACAACCCGATACGGCAGCCCCATCTCCTCGAGCGCGATGGTGATCTTGTAACCGTTTGGCGTGGGCCAGAAGTAGACATCGATCATCGGGTTCTCCTTTTTCTCTGTGAAGTCAGCGGTAGCTAGCTGGCAACCCTCGCGAAGAAGGTCTCGACTCGTTTTGCGAACTCGTCCTGATCAGCGTAACGGCCGGCGTCGAAAATGCAGTAGGTTGCGCCCGCTTCCTCGTCGACGCGCAGGCGATCGCGATCGGCAGCGGGGTCCGCGAGCTTGAAACCGCGGCGCACAACGATCTCAAGCGGACCGCGTTTGGCCGCGCGTGCTTTTCGATGCAGCGTCTCGACCGCGATTTTGAGCTCGGCGCTCGGCAGCATCGGATGCCATCCGTCGCCGAATTCCACTGCGCGCTCGATCGCGTTGGGTCCGCTGCCGCCAACCCAGATTGGCGGGCGCGCCGGCCGCGGCAGAAACACGAACGGCGGAAAACTGATCAGCCTGCCCGAGTACGGCGCCGCATCAGTTTCAAACAGGTGATGAATCACGCGCAGGGTTTCGGTCGTGAGCGCGCCGCGCTTGCGGATATCGACACCGAGCGCCTCGAACTCGCCTTTCATCCAGCCGACGCCGGCGCCAAGAATCATGCGTTCGCCGGAAAGCTCTTGGATGGTCGCGATTTGCTTGGCGATCAAAACTGCAGGTCGATAAGGCAGGACGAGTACCGACACGCCCAGCCGTATACGGTCGGTGACTCCGGCAAGGAAGCCTAGCGTGACGAGCGCATCGAGATAGCGGCCGCCCGAGCCTTCGGTCTCAGCCGGCGGCACCGCGAGATGGTCGGAGAGAAAGATTCCATCGAAGCCGGCGCGCTCCGCGATTCGAGCGCAGGCCTCGACGGTCGCGCGGCTGGACTGCGGCCCCATATTGCGGATCGCGACGCCGAATTTCATTGGGATGCGCGGGCGCCCACCGCGCGTTTGCGGGCGGCAGGTTTCGGTTCACGCGAGCTTTCGGCGTGAATCGCCAGCAACGACATTACGAATTCCGGGGTACGGCATCGCGCCATCCCGCACTCAGTGGCGATGCCGAAATCGCTCACGTACTTGCGGGCCGCGGCGACGCGCCGCGCGACGTTTTCTGCGCCGTCAGCATGGACCACACCGAGATAAAGTTCGGTTTCGGGCGAAAGCTTGAGATCCGCGAGCGGAGCGAAGAACGCATCATCGGTGCGATCGATCGGCACCGGCATATGCACATAGGTGATCGGGCGCGAGATGCTGTGCGCGATGCCATTGGCGAGCGAAACCATCTTACCGGCGTCTTGGGGCTGGACGAAATGGGTCGCCTTCCAGTCGCCATAACAGAGATGAATGCCAAGCTCGACATCCGCCGGAATTGCGTCGCCGAGCCGCTTCATCCGCGAAAGAATCTCGCGTTCGATGTCCGCCTCCGGAAAGGGAGGTTTCCACAACGTCCAGCGACCGTCCCAGATGATCATCTCGTTGCAAACATCCCACTGGATGCAAAGGTCGCGATGCGGAATTGCTGCACAGATGGTCTCGACCTCGCGCAGCATCGCCTTCTCGTACGCGCGCTCAATCGCGAACATGTCCTTGTCCGAGCACCAGGTGGAGATTACCGCCAGCGGTGTCGGCAGGCACACTTGGAAACGAACTTTGCGAGGAATGTCGCCGCGCCGGCGCGCTGCCAGAAAATCCTGGTACGACGCCCGCGCTTCGCGCGCGTAGCCGAGTTCTCCGAAACGGACGTCATCCGGTCTGACGCCGTCGCCGAGGCAGAGCGTCGGGCATCCGACGGCATCGCGCGTCGGCGCCGGATCATCCATCAGAAAAGGGTTGGCGCGGAGCAGCGGATATTGCCAACTAATCCAGAGGCGGCGTCCGCCCGGCTCTCCGTCGGGAATCCTGCGCAAGCGACGGCCGAGCAATCTTCCTGCGGTCCGGAACACCTCATCGACGCTGTCCAAACCAATGCTGCCGACGAGATGGACCCGCTCCGGCATGGTGCTGGTTTCGTCCATGGATTACTCTCCTGAAACTGGCGACTATGAATAGCCGAAACCTATCGCTCGTTCTCAATTAACCAGAGACGGCGAACCGACCGCAAACCTGCGCTCAACGCAGCAAGAAGCTGATGTCAGCGGCGTCGATCAGATCGCCGGTTCGCCAGCCATCGAGGTCGTACTCATCCATGCAGCTTCGCGCAAACTGTTTGAGCGCGTCGACCGATCTGTCGGCATTCGCGATCATCAGCGCTTCGGCGCGAATATGCTCGTAGTTACCGGCGTAGTTGCGTTCGTAGAGTTCATGACGGCCGCCGAACTCCGTGCCGATCGAATCCCACAGCAGCTTCATGATCTTCACGCGTTCGACCGCGCCCTGGCCGGAGGAGCCGCGCAAGTATTTGTCGAGCATCGCGCGGATTTCGGGATTGCGGAAATCCGAAACGTGCGAATTCAGGTAGATGAGGCCGCTTGAAATGATCTGCTCTATAATCTCCTTGACGCGGGCGTAAATCACCGGCGACAGCACGCGATAGGCGTTCGCATAGCTCATGTTTGGCAGCACGGTTCCGTTGACCCATGGATCCGGATTGCGCGCCATCGCGTCGGACAGCGCCCACACCAGATGTCGCAGCGCAAGCATCTCGCCAAGCTGCATCTTGCCGAATGACTTATCTTTGACACCCGTGACTTCGCTCGCAAGCAGCGTCAGGCCGGTCAGAAAGTCGAGCTTGACGGCGAGGCGCGTGCAGCCGTGGAACGAAAACCGGTTCAGAAATCCGGAAGTCGCGAAGAAGGCGTTGGCGCGATCGAGATCGCGATAGAGGAAGACATTCTCCCACGGAATCAGCACCTGGTCGAGAATCAGGATCGCGTCGTTCTCATCGAAACGGCTTGAAAGCGGATAATCGAAAGGACTGCCCATCACCTCCGCTGTCATCTCATATGAAGTGCGGCAGATGAGCTTCAGCCCTCGCGCGTTCATCGGCAGCATTGCGAGTATCGCCTGCTCCGGCCTGCCGATCTGATAGCAGCCGATGAAGTTGTAATGAGTAAGGGCGGAGTTGGTCGCGACCACCTTCGCCCCGCTGACAATCAGACCCGCGTCGGTCTCCTTCTCGGCATGTACGTAGACGTCGCTTGCCTCGGTCAGCGGACGCGACTTGTCGACCGGCGGATTGACGAGCGCGTGGTTCATGTAGAGACATCGCTCCTGCGCGCGTCGATACCAGGCCTGCGCGTTCTCGTGATATGGCTGGTAGAATTGCCAATTCGCGCCGAGCGTGCCGAGGAAGCTCGCCTTGTAGTCCGGCGAACGACCCATCCATCCCCACGTCAACCGTTGCCATGCGGCGATCGCGTCGCGCGTCCTTACGCATTCATCCGCATTGCGATCGGCGCGATAGAACCGATGCGTAAAACCGCCGTTGCCGGTATCTGTCGCGACGGTTAACTGTTCACGGCGCGCAGGATCGTGAAGCGCGTCGTACATCCGCGCCAGCGTCCGCGCGGAGTTGCGAAACGCCGGATGCTGTGTGAGATCGCGCACGCGCTCGCCGTATATATAGACTTCGCGATCATCCGTGAGGCTTTCGAGGTATTCGGCGCCGGTGAACGGACGCACCGGTCGGGCGATTTCATTGGGTTGGTCCGCCATCAGAGATGCACCCCGTCTTGATTCGGAACGATTACGCTCTTCACGGTTTCGAGACGCGCGACCGCTTCGAGCGCCTTCTGTGCTTCGGCGAGCGCGAAGCGATGGGTGACGACCTCGGCCATCGGAAATTCGCGATGATGTGCGCGGGCGACCTGGATCGCGCCATAGATATGCTGTGGCTGAGCGAGGGCGTTCCCGATGATTCGGATATTGTTGTTGTTCAGATACCGCGGTTCGATCGGCACGGTCCCCGGCGCCGACCACAGTCCGATAATGAGATAGCGCCCGTTTTTCGCAACCAGCTTGATGCCCTCAGTGAAGGCCGGCAGATGGCCCGCAGCTTCGATCACGACCTCGGCGCCGCGTCCATCGGTGAGGTCGCGCACCTGTTGCACCCGATCCGCTTCGGACTTGCAGGTTTCCAGATCGATCGTCGTACTGGCGCCGAGCCGGCGCGCCATCTTAAGCCGCCGCTCCGGAGCGCCGATCACGATTACCTGTCGGGCGCCCGAAAGCCCCGCCATCATAGTGGCCGCGAGCCCCACCGGACCGCATCCTTGCACGACCACCGACTGATTGAGCTGAATTCCGCCGAGCCGCTCGAGAGCCTGCAACACCGTCGGCATCGCGCATCCAAAGGCGATCAGCGCCTCGGTTGGCGTATCATCGGGAACGCGATAAAAGGCCATCCCGGGCGGCAGGCTGCAGAACTCGGCATAGCAACTCGAGGGTGGATCGTTGGCGTTCCGGAACAGCTCCTCGAAGATGTTGTCACAGAGCGAGAAGTCCTTCTCGACAGTGCAGTAGTAACATCGATGGCACTGACGGACCGGCTGCCAGTAGACGCGATCGCCGGGTTTGATGGGCGCGCCGGCATAATCGGTCGTGACTCCCTTTCCGAGCTCCTCGACTGTGGCGATTCCTTCATGGCCGAGTGTGACCGGATAGGGCAGGGGAACCTCGCCGCGCCATAAATGAACGTCGGTGCCGCATACGCCGCTCATCGCGACACGCACCACGGCGGCTCCCGGTTCCGGCTCCGGAATCGGTCGCTCCCAAACCTCGAGCGGCTGATTCGCGCCGACCAACACCACTCGCTTGCTCGTTCGCATCGTCAAAGCTCCATCGAATCGAAGGGAAAGCAACGCTCCGTCCCAATATCGCTAATCGCCGAACGAATGCAAAACGGCGCGCATGGCGGCGGACTTGTCTAATCCCCGCGATTCTCGCGATACTCTCGACCGATTTCGGAGATTTCGATGGCGACGCGACGCAAGAGCGCGCTCGTAACGGGCGCGGCAACAGGCATCGGCCGCAGCGCCGCGCTCGCGCTGGCGCGGGCCGGCTACGACGTCGCGATCAATTACCATCGTAGCGACGCGGCGGCCCGCGCGGTCGCCGACGAGGTCGCGAAGTTCGGCGCGACGCCGATCTTATGCCGGGGCGACGTCGCGGATGACTCCCAGGTTCGTTCGATGCTCACGCAAGTCGGAGAGCGGTTCGGCGCGCTCGACGTGTTAATCAACAACGCCGGCATGACCAGCACCGTCGATCCGCACGATTTCGAGGCGATGACGGTCGAGGAATGGGACCGGATTTTCGCGGTCAACGTGCGCGGTATCTTTCTGGTGACGCGCGCGGCGCTTCCACTACTCAGAAAATCGAGCGAACCGTGCATCGTGAACACCGCGAGCATCGTGGGCCTGCGGCCCGGGCCGCAGGCGCTGCCGTATGCAGCGAGCAAGGCGGCGGCCGTGAATCTGACGAGAACGATGGCGCTGCATCTGGGTCCCGAGATTCGCGTCAACGCAGTCGCGCCGGGATGGATGGAAGGCGACTGGATGAAGCGGATGCTTAAAGATCGCTACGACGATTTAATGGCGCGGCGCGCAAAGATGACGCCGCTTCGGCGCTGCGTGACCGCCGACGACGTAGCCGAAACGATGATGTCGCTGATCACGGCGAACCGGTTTGTCACCGGTGAGGTGATCGTCATCGACGGCGGCTATTCGAGCACCACCTGAGGGAGCGCTCGATGCTCGATGGCGTCGTACCATTTCCGCCCGAGTTCGCCCGGCGCTACCGGGAGAGGGGCTACTGGCAGGACAAATCGCTGGCCCAGGAGTTTGCGCCCGTCTTCGAACAGTTTCGCGATCGCGTCGCGGTCATCGATCGCGATCGGCAGTTCACCTACGGCGAGGTAGACGCTCTCAGTGGCAATCTCGCGCTCAATTTGCTCGAACTCGGACTGAAGCCGCTCGATCGCGTGGTGCTGCAACTTCCGAACGTTGCCGAGTTCGTGATCCTCTATTTCGCGCTGCAGAAAATCGGATGCATCCCGATCGCGGCCCTCGCGAGCCATCGATATGCCGAGATCAGCCAGTTTGTCGAGATCGCCGAGGCGGTCGCGTGCGTTTTCCCCGAGCGGCAGAGCGATTTCATCTTCTCGCCGATGATCAAGCGGGTGCGGGACGCGAATGCCTGCATGCGCTGGCCGATCGTGCTGGGCGCGCCCGGCGCTGGCGAACTGTCGCTGACCGAACTGATCGAGCGTCCGGCGCATCTCGACCGCGGCGAGCTGGACAAAATTAAAATCGCTCCGACTGATCCCTGCATCTTCCAGCTTTCGGGCGGGACCACCGGCATTCCGAAGCTGATTCCGCGCACGCACAACGATTACGCCTACAACTCGAGGGCGGCAGCGCAAGTATGCGGCGTGACGCGCGACTCGGTGCTGCTGCTGGTGCTGCCGATCGCGCACAATCTGCCGCTGGCGTGCCCCGGAATCCAGGGCTTCATGTTCAACGGCGGGAAGATCGTCCTAAGCACGAGTACGCGTCCGGCCGATATGTTCGCGCTGGTCGAGAGGCATCGCGTGACGCACATCAAAGTGGTGCCGGCGCTGCTGATTCGGATGATTCACGACCCCGCCATCGAGCGCTTCGACACCGCGTCAATTCGATACATCCAGAGCGGCGGACAACGGTTGCAACCTGAAACGCGGATGCGTACGCGACGGCTTATCCCGTCGTGCTTCGTGCAGGAGAACTTCGGGATGTCGGAAGGATTGCTGCTGTTCGCGAAAATCGACGATCCCGAGGATGTGCGGATGGAAACCGTCGGGTTTCCCGTTTCGCCGGATGACGAAGTGCGGCTCATCGATGATGACGACAACCTCGTGCCGTTTGGCGAAGTCGGCGAGATGTGCGCGCGCGGCCCCTACACCTTGCGCGGCTACTACAAAGCGCCGGAGTACAATGCGCGGGCTTTCACGAGCGACGGTTTTTATCGCTCGGGCGACCTGATGCGGCGGCATCCATCGGGCGCCTACCTGGTCGAGGGACGTAAGAAGGATCTCATCAACCGGGGCGGTGAAAAGATCAGCGCCGAGGAGATCGAGAACCTGATTCTTTCGCATCCCGCGGTGCAGAACGTCGCCTGCATTGCGATGCCCGATGCGCAGTTGGGTGAACGGATGTGCGCGTGTATCATCCCGCGGCCGGGCGCGGGCGCGCTGACGCTTGCGGAGTTGGTCGGCTTTCTCGCGGCGCAGGAAATCGCGAAATTCAAGCTGCCCGAGCGCGTTGAATTGATGACTGAATTCCCGCTTTCGACTTTCGGCAAGGTCTCCAAGAAGGCGCTCGTCGAAATGGTAACCCGGAAGCTCGAAGCGGAGCGCGCGGCGAAATCGGGGGACGGGTAAGGGGCGGCGCGAGATGCGAATCATCGATCTTCATTGTTATCCGAATACCGAGCCATGGATTCGATGCCAGGGACCGTATGTCGAAGCGCTCGCGAAATATTGGAAGCGCAACTGGACCTGGAAGCAGGAGGATGAAGTCGTCGAGGAATTCACGGCGGCAGGCGTCGAAGCGGTGCTGGTAGCGCTCGACCTCGAGACCACGATCGGCACTCCGCCGTGCAGCAACGAGTATGTCAAAGCGATGCAATCGCGGCATCCGGAACGCATCATTCAGGCCTGGGCGGCGGTCGATCCGTTCAAGGGCGAGGTCGCGATCGAGCAGGCGCGCAAGGCGATTAACGAACTCCACATGCTCGGCTTTCATTTCCATCCGATAATGGGACACTTCGCCGTCAACGATTCGCGGCTGCGTCCGCTGTTCGAGACGATCAACGAGTTGCGCGTGCCGGTGATGATCGACGTCGGCACGACCGGGATGGGCGCCGGGATGCCGGGCGGAATGGGCGCACGAATTCGACACGCGCATCCGTCGGCGATCGACGAGCTGGCGGCTGATTTTCCCGACCTCACGATCATCGCGGCGCATCCCGGGTGGCCGTGGGTCGACGAGATGACCGCGGTCGCGCTGCATAAGGGAAATGTGTTCTGGGAGCTGTCGGGATGGGCGCCGAAGTATCTGCCGGAGCAGCTCAAGATCGACATCCGCGGCCGGCTGCAGGACAAAGTGATGTTCGGCAGCGACTACCCGAGCATCCCGTACCCGAGGCTGTTCAAGGAATGGCGCGAGCTCGGCTATGCGGACGAATTGATGGAAAAGATTTTTCACGGCAACGCGGAACGGATCCTCGGGTTGTAGACGCTGCGAGTAAAGACTCTCCCGCAAGGAGACGAAGATGAGAAAATTCGAGCAGTATCGCAATGACTATAGCTGCGTCAGGATGGAGCGCCGCAACGGCATCCTGCTGCTGACGCTTCACACCAAAGGTGGTCCGTTCAAGTTCGGCGGCGTGCCGCACGAGGAACTGGGCTACGCCTTCAACGACATCGCGCGCGACGAAGAGAATCAGGCCGTAATCATTACCGGCACCGGAGATTCGTTCTGCGCGGATTTCGATTGGGCGAGTCTGCCCAAGGTGCAGACCCCCGATACCTGGAACTCGGTCTACAAGGACGGCAAGCATCTGCTGATGAACCTGCTCGATATCGAGGTGCCGGTCATCGCCGCAGTCAACGGTCCGGCGCTGGTGCATGCCGAACTTGCCGTGCTCTCGGACATCGTGCTCGCCGCCGACCATGCCGAATTCATGGACGCGCCGCACTATCCGAACGGCATCGTGCCGGGCGACGGCGTCCACGTACTATGGCTGCAGTTGCTGGGGCTCAATCGCGGCCGGCATTTTCTTCTGACCGGACAGAAACTCACGGCGCGTGAGGCTCATTCGCTCGGCGTAGTCGCCGAAGTGATGCCGCAGGAAAAGCTGATGCCGCGCGCGTGGGAGCTGGCGGAGCAGATCGTGGCGAAGCCGCGGCTCGCGAACCGTTACGCGCGGGTTGTATTAACGCAGCATCTGAAGCGCCTGATGCTCGACAATCTCGGCTATGGCCTGGCGCTCGAAGGTTTGGCGATCCTGGGCCGCCAATAGGAAGGTTCTCAGATACCGAGGCCGCCGCTGACGTTGATCACCTGGCCGGTGGTGAATCCCGCCTCCTCGGATGCCAGATAGGCCGCGGCGGCCGCGATCTCCTCCGGCTTGCCGATTCGCCCCACCGGTGCGCCATGGCTGCCCGGCACGATACCGCGCATCCGTTCCGCGGCCGCCGCAAGCAAGGGAGTATCGATCGGCCCCGGCGCGATCACGTTGACCGTGATGCCGAACTTTGCGAACTCAAGCGCCAGCGATGCCGCCATACCGTGCGAGGCCCATTTCGCGGTGCAGATGTGGCCCATGTGCGGGACGCCAATCAGCCCCGAGACTGCGGTGATGAAAATTACCCGGCCCCATTTGCGGGGCACCATCGATCGCAGCGCCGCCTGCGTCACGCCGAACATTCCCTTCACGTCGACGTTCATGACGTCATCCCATTCCTTTTCCGTGATGTCGAGGAATGGGCCGAAATGGAACAAACCTGCGCTGCAGACCAGGATGTCGACGTGGCCCAGCTCCCTGATCGTCCGCTCGACCATCGCCTGCGACTCGGCGAAGTTGGCTACATCGGCACGGATGCCGACCGCGCGCCGTCCGAGCGCGGTGATTTCCTTTACCACGCCATCAATTTTCTTCTGATCGCGGCCGTTGACGACGACGTCGGCGCCGTCGCGTGCAAAACGCATCGCGATCGCGCGGCCGATACCCGAGCTCGAACCGGTGACAAGCGCGACTCTGCCGCTCAGACTCATGGATATGCCCCGGTCACTCTCTTTCGGCGGTGCCGAGGTTGGCCTGCGCCATTGCAGCACGATTCACGTAACCGGTCTTACCGTACTTGACGGCGTACTCTTCGACCTCCGCCATCAACTGTTCCCTTGGCGTGGCGAGATCGATCTTCTGGCCGAACGGCTGCTTCGCCTTGAACCCGGTGTTCCAGTAAACCTCGCAGCGATTTCCCTCAGGATCGTAGAAATAGATGCTGACCGCGTTGCCGTGAGAGACCATCCGGTCGAACCGAACGCCGCGTTCGCGGAAACGATCGTAAAATCCGTAGATGTCATCGAGGCTGTTGCATCGGAACGAGATTTGCTGCACGACATGCGCGCTGTCGTCGACATTGCGGCCGCGGCAGAGCAGGAATTCGTGATGCTCCTCGTCGGGCCGCGCGCTCATGAAGACCAAACCCAGATCGTCGTCTTCGTCCGTGACCTGCAATCCGACGATGTCGCGGAAAAATGCCTTCTCTTTCTCGAGATCATGGACATGCAGACCGACGTGACCCAATCTCGCGACTGACGGTGTAGCCATCGCTATTCTCCTTGTCTTCGACCCCGTGCAACTGCGCCTAACATAGCGCGCTCGAACGGCTGATTCCAAATCGCAATGGCCGGCGGCCGGCTTCCCCAAGAGGGCCACCGATGGCCTATACTCGTAAAACTTGGCAGCAAGGGAGGGCGATGGTGATGCAGACCGGGAATCGAAGAACGATCGTACGCGGTGCATGTCCGCACGATTGCCCTGACACCTGCGCGATGCTGGTTGCGGTCGAGGATGGCCGCGCCGTTGAGGTGCGCGGTGATCCCGGCCATCCGGTGACGCGGGGTGCGCTCTGCGTCAAAGTCGAGGATTACGTCGATCGTGTCTACAGCCCCGATCGCGTGCTTCATCCGATGCGCCGCGTTGGCGCGAAAGGCAGCGGTCGCTTCGAGCGCATCACCTGGGATGCGGCGCTCGATGAAATCGCTGCGCGTTTCCGCACGATCATCGCGGAGTACGGTCCGCAGGCGATCCTGCCGTACAGCTATCTCGGCACAGAGGGCCTGGTAAACGGGCTAAATGTTGGCGACCCTTTCTTCAACAAGCTTGGCGCGACGATCAGCGAGCGGACGTTCTGTGCTTCGGGCGTGATCACCGGATGGCTGATGACGCTCGGGCCCACCACCGGCGCCGATCCGGAAAGTGTGGCGCAATCGAAGTACATCATCATCTGGGCGTGTAACGTAATCAGCACGAACCTGCATCTATGGCCGATGATCGCCGAAGCGCAACGGCGCGGAGCGAAGGTCGTCGTGATCGATCCGCTGCGCAATCGCACCGCGGCGCGCGCCGACTGGCACATCCCGATCCGCCCAGGCACCGACGCCGCGCTGGCGTTGGCGCTCATCAGGGTGTTGGTCAGCGAACAACTTCTCGATCGCGATTACGTCGAGCGCTACACGGTCGGTTTCACGGAACTACGCGAACGCGCCGCCGAATACACACCGGAGCGAGCCGCCGCGATCACCGGGGTTCCGGCGGCCGACATCGTGAAGCTCGCGCGCGAGTATGCTTCCTCGCAGCCGGCCGTGATTCGTCTCGGGGTTGGAGTCGAACGGCATGCCGGCGGCGGCCAGGCCGTGCGCGCGATCTGCTGCCTGCCCGCGCTCGTCGGCGCGTGGCGGCGGCCAGGCGGCGGTCTGGTCGGGATGCCGAACTTTGCGTTTCCGATCAAATGGGACACAGTCACGCGGCCCGATTTCATCCGGCCCGGCACGCGCCATCTGAATCAGTTCCGGCTGGGGGCGGCGCTTAACGGCGAGCTCGGCCTCGATCCGCCGATCAGGGCGCTCTTCGTTTACAACTGCAATCCGGTAATCGCGGTGCCGGATCAAGCCAAGGTCCTGGCCGGACTGGCCCGCGAGGATCTCTTCACGGTCGTGAGCGAACACTTCATGACTGATACCGCTGACTTCGCCGATCTGGTGTTGCCCGCCACCACGCAGCTCGAGCAGTTCGACCTGATGTGGTCATGGGGCCATATGCACATAAGCGTAAACAACCCCGCGATCGCGCCGCTGGGCGAAGCGATTTCCAACGCCGAACTGTTTCGCCGGCTCGCAGCGCGGATGGGTTTCGATGATCCGTGCTTCGCGCGCTCCGACGAACAAATCGCTCGTGAGGCGATCGATTGGTCGTCACCGGCGCTCGAGGGCGTCGATCTCGATTATCTGAAGCGGCACGGACATGTGCGATTGAAAGTCGGCGCGCCGGAGAGCTTTGCGCCGCACGCCGAAGGAAACTTTCCGACTCCATCCGGCAAGGTCGAATTTGTCTCCTCGATGGCTGCTGTGGGCAACTTCGTCATCCCGTTGTTCCGGCAGGGCTCTGCCGATGGGCAGACCTGCGAGCCGGTCGATCCGATTCCGACGTTTATCCCGCCGCGCGAGGCGCCCGATCGCAATGGGCGTTTTCGGCTCAATCTGCTTTCGCCCAAGTCTCACGCTTTCCTGAATTCTTCCTGCGGCAACATGGCGCGCCAGCGGAGGATTGCAGGCGAGCCTGCCGTCACGATTAATCCGACCGATGCAGCCGCGCGCGGGATCGTCGAATCGCAGCCCGTGCGCGTCTTCAACGATCGTGGCGCGTTCGCCGCCACGGCGCGCATCAGTACGGAGGTTCAGCCCGGGGTGATAGTTGCGCCGATGGGTTACTGGCGAAAGTTCAGCAGCAGCCGATCGACGGTGAGCGCGTCGACCCCGACCGCCTTCGCTGATCTTGGTCACGCGCCGACTTTCTTCGACAACCTCGTTGAAGTGGAGCCGGCATAATCGATTCGTTGCTCCGCGGGGCATCCAGTGGCGCCGTTTTCCCCGTTCGGATGCACGCCGAAATGCTCATCTCTCAACTTGCCGACGAACGGCTCGGATTCCGCTTGGCGCGCCGACAAAGACCGGAGTATCGTGCATCTCTCAAAACGTCGACGTTTAAAAATCGGACCATCATTCGCGAGGACATCATGGAAAAGAAAGCCGTTAACCCGTGGAAATGGCAGGATCAGTTCGGCTTCAGCCAGGCGGTCGAGGTCAGGGCCAGCGAGCGCGTGCTTTATTGCGCGGGCCAGACCTCAAGCGATGCTGAGGGAAAGACCT
Organism: Pseudomonadota bacterium; assembly: GCA_021324855.1. Classification (GTDB taxonomy): domain Bacteria; phylum Desulfobacterota; class Binatia; order Binatales; family Binataceae; genus JAJPIG01. The sequence goes on from JAJPIG010000015.1 coordinate 138,732, forward strand.
TGCACGCCGGCGACATGAAGGGCCAGATCAACACCGCGCTGGATAATCTCGAGGCGGTGCTGAAGCAGGCCGGCATGAGCCTTTCGAACGTGGTGCGGCTCAACTATTACACGCCCAATGTCGACCTGTTGCTGCAGAACTATGACGTGCTGGTCGGACGTCTCGACAAAGCCGGATGCAGGCCGGCGAGCACGCTGCTGGGCGTCGCCCGGCTCGCGTTCCCGGATCTGCTGATCGAAATCGAAGCGACCGCGGTCGCTTAGGGAGCGCGGCGAGCAAAACGGTTACTTAGCGATCGCAAGACGGGCCTCGGTGAGTCGAGTTTCGAGGACCGGGATGCGATCGTGTCCCCAGAACGGCTCGCCCGCGAAGATAAAGATCGGCACGCCGAAGATGTGATCAGCCTCGGCCTCCTGAGCGGCGCGTTCGAGATCGCGCGGCCCCTCGCCGGCGAGATAAGTGCGATACTCATCCGCAGACAGGTCGATCGACTCGATTAGCCCGGCGATCGCCCCGGGCTGGTCCAGTTCCAGCTCGCGCCGGAAAAAGAGTTCAAAGGCTTTGCGGCTGTAGTCGAGCAGGCGTCCGCGCGCGTCGGCGAACAAGCCGCCGATCAGCGCCGGCGTGGTGTCGTAAATTTTTTTCGGGCCGCGAATCACAATTCCGCGCGGCTGCGCCCATCGGCGCGCATCGAGATATGAATACTTCGCCTTGTACTCGGAGAAGATACTGCGCTGCCCGGGGCCTTTGAGGCGCAGTTGGAAAGGAATCCATCGGATCCGGATCCGATACCGCTGCTGCAGCTCGTAGGCGGGATCGAACGCCAGATAGGCGAAAGGACTCTTATAGTCCGAATACATTTTCACTTCGCGGGTTTCCATTTTCTGCCTCCGTTCACTCAGTCCCACGGCTTGACGGATACGTAACGATTCCCGCGCTCATAAAATCGCCAGGGCTTATCGGCCCATTTGCCGGCATACGCGACGTTGATCCGCTTGGAACGACCGATGCACCCGGGCGGGTTCGAGTCCTCCAGAAAAAGTTCGTCGCCGCACAGATCGCGGCCGTAGTCCGCGCCGGTAATCGCGAGCGCCTGGGTCAACTTGCCGGGACCGTTGGTCAGGTTTCGGGCGGTGGCCGGCAATCCGCGCCGACGCGCCATCAGGTCGAGTCCCCGCACCGGCTCGAGCGCACGAATCAGGACCGCATGCGGCTCGCCCTCGGATGCAACCACCAGATTGATGCACCAGCTAAGTCCGTAGACCAGGTAAACGTACGCATGACCCGGCGGGCCGAACATCGCCGCTGTGCGCCGCGTCAGTCCGCGCGAACTGTGCGCGGCCAGATCGAGCGGGCCGCGGTAGGCTTCGGCCTCGACGATCCGCCCCGCGGCTTCGCCTTCGGGAGTTCGATGCACGAGAATCTTGCCGATCGATTCGCGCGCCACGATCAGCACCGGCCGCGAATAGAAACTGCGCGGAAGCTTGATCGCGGACTCGTTCAGGATTTGCTTCGTGCAGCCCGGATTGCGCGCCATACGCGTTCCGCAGTGAGCGGTAGATCGACGTGCCGCACGCCCAGCGGTCGGAGCGCGTCGACCACAGCGTTTGCGATGCACGGCGTCGAGGCGACCGGCCCGGCCTGCCCGATGCCCTTCAACCCGAGCGGATTGACCTTGGTCGGGGTGACAGTGCTTGCCAGCTCGAACCGCGGCAGCATCGAGGCGCGCGGCGCCGCATAGTCCATCAGCGTCGCGCTCAGAAGTTGCCCGCGGTCGTCGTAGACCACCTCCTCGCATAGCGCCTGACCGATTCCCTGCGCGACTCCGCCATGTATCTGGCCCGCGACCAACAACGGATTGATGACGGCGCCGCAATCGTCGACTGCGACATATCGCAGGATTTCCACCGAACCGGTTTCGATATCGACCTCGACGACTGCGATATGGGTTCCGAACGGGCAAGTGAGTCCGGGCGGATCGAAGCTCGCCGTCGCGACCAGTCCCGGCTCGATGCCGGGGAGCGGGTTGCGGAAGCCGTAAGCAGCCTCGATAACACGCGCCAGCGCGATGGAACTGGCGGGGGCGTCTTTGAGACAGATCGCACGGTTCGTGAAGACCATCTCGTTTTCGGGCCATCCGGTGATCGCTGCCGCGATGCTCCGCAGCTTTGCCTTCAGCTTTTCGATCGCCATCAGCAGCGCTGCGCCACCGAGCGAGGTTCCACGGCTGCCGAAGGTGCCGATGCCGTACTGCACTATCGACGTATCGCCGTGCTCGACTGTGACATCAGCCGGTGTGATGCCGAGCTGGTCGGCGACGAGCTGCGCGAAAGAGGTCTCCTGTCCCTGCCCATGCGGAGAAATGCCGGTCAGCACCGTCACACTGCAATCGGGCTCGATCCGAACCGTAGCGCTTTCCCATCCGCCCATTCCGGGCGGCATCTTGGATGAGGGCGCAGTGCCGCTCGCCTCGACATACGACGCGATGCCGATGCCGCGGTAGCGGCCCGCGCGCAACATCTCGGCCTGCCGGCGCCGTTCGCCCGCGTAGTCGAGCATTTCCAGCGCCCTGTCGAGGGTGGCCGCGTAATTGCCTGAGTCGTAAACCATCCCTCCCGCGTTGCGATATGGGAACGCTGCGGCGGGAACGAAATTGCGCCGTCTGACCTCCGCTGGATCCATTTCTAGTACTGCCGCGATCTCATCCATCATGCTCTCGATTGCATGGCATGCCTCGGGCTTGCCGGCGCCGCGGTACGCGTCGGTCGTCATCTTGTTGGTGAAAACCGAGCAGTGCTCGAACGCGAGTGCCCCGACCTGGTAGGCGCCGGTCAGCATCGGCATCGGCTGCATCGCGATTATCGGCGTAAAGAACTGCAGGTAGGCGCCGACGTCGCTGAAGGCCCGCGCTCGAAGCGCGAGCACTGTTCCGTCGCGCTTCACGGCAGCATCGAGAAACGTGACGATATCGCGGCCATGCACGGTAGAAGCGAGGTTCTCGCGTCGATCTTCGATCCATTTAATCGGACGGCCAAGCTTCATCGCGAGCCACGGAATCAACGCCTCCTCGGCATGCACGTTACCCTTGCATCCGAAGCCGCCACCGACCTCGGGCGCGATAACTTCCATCCGGTTCTCCGGAAAATTAAGCATCGCGGCCAAGTACGAACGCAGTAGATGCGGCATTTGCGTGGACGACCAAATCGTCAATTGCTCTGAGCCGCGATTGAATCGGGCGACCACGCCGCGCGGCTCGATCGGCAGCGCCGCCACGCGCTGATTGACGATCTTCAAGCTGACGATTCGATCCGCGACGCGCATCGCTTCTTCGACGGCCGGCGACGCCAGCATCGTCGTATGGGCTACGTTGCCGCCCAGTTCTTCGTGGATTATCGGCGCATCGCGGGCGATCGCCTTTTCGGCATCCAGCACCGCGGCGAGCGGCTCGTATTCGACGTCAATCGCGTCGAGCGCATCACAGGCGCTCGCGGGAGAATCCGCGACGATCACCGCCACGGGCTCGCCGACGAAGCGCACGCGACCGCGGGCGAGCACCGGATGATGCGGTTTGCGGTCGAGCGGAATCGCGCATGGCACTGTGCCGAGATCGCGAAGATCCTCGCCGATGAACACTCCGTCGACACCCGGTAACATGCGCGCTGCCGAGACGTTAATTCTGAGAATCTGTGCGTGAGCGTGCGGGCTTCTCAGGATCGCCGCGTGACGCATACCGGGCATCCGCAGGTCGTCGATATAGGTTGCGGCGCCGGACAGAAGCCGGGAATCCTCGCGGCGCTTGAGCCGCTCACCGATGAACCGATGTTCCGCCATTCCGACGGTCCCCTTGTTCGTGAGACAGGAGTATCGCTTACGATTCGGCGGTCTCTTCCAATGCCTCGATCAGCCTCTCCATCTCGATTCCGCGCGAACCCTTGACCAGCAATACGTCGCCACTGCGGACGATGTTCCGGAGCGAACCGGCGGCCTCGCGGCTATTCTCAAACGAGCGGACATACAACATTGACGTGCCGTTCAACACCGCCTGGCATGCCGCGCCCATCGAGGGTCCCACCGCGATAAATTCGCTCGGGGATATCTGTGCCGCTTCGCGTACCGCTTCACGATGCATCTGGTCGCTGAGTGCGCCGAGCTCAAGCATATCGCCGAGCGCGACGATCAGTCTTGCGCCGCGAGCCCGCGCTATCTCGTTGGCCGTCGCAAGCGCGACGCGGACGGACCGCGGATTGGCATTGTAAGTGTCGTCGATCACGACCACGTCGCCGACGATCCGCGCGTTAAGGCGTCCCGCTACGGGTGCGACGCTCTCGAGCGCGCTCGCGAGCGTATCGAGCTGCGCGCGCGAGAGAGGGGTGCGGCAAACGGCGGCAACCGCAGCGACCGCGGCGGCAGCGTTGCTGGCCGCCGCCGGTCCCAGCAGCTTGAGGCGGGCGCGGAGCTTCGCCTCCGCGCCCGCCTCAACCAGAGCCGGAGCGAGCCGCAAGGTGATCGCGGCTCGCTCCGGCTCCTCCGATGGTTCGCGTGTGAAGCAAACATCTGCGCCCGGGCCGGCGCCGAAGGTGACCGGGCGCATCCCGGCCGGGATGCGCCCGGTCACCTTCGGCTCATCCGCGGAAGCGACGGCTGTCCGCGCGCCGCTAAACAGCGATGCCTCCTCGTCGGCAATCTCGTCGATCGTGCCCAGACCCTCGCTATGCTCGATATCGACGTTGAGGACCAGCGCGACGTCCGGCATGAGAATGCCGGCAAGTCGCGCCACCTCGCCGCGCCGGTTCGTGCCGCATTCAATAACGGCGCTACGATGTTCTTCGGTGAGCGTGAAGAGCGTCATCGGCACGCCGATCAAATTGTTCAAATTGCCCGGCGTCTTGAGCGTAGGCGGAAATAGTGCGGCAGCAGCCGCGGCGGTAAGTTCCTTGGTTGTGGTCTTGCCGTTGGCGCCGCCGATCGCAATCACGCGCAGATCGGTTTTCGCACGGATTCTATCAAGATGATGCTTCGCCAATGCGCCCAACGCGGTCAGCGTATCGGGCACCTCGATGCAGGCTAGGCGCGCGTCGCCGCGGCCCCGCTCGACGATTGCTGCCGCCGCTCCGTGCTCGATTGCGGAGCCGAGATACTGATGGCCGTCGAAGCGCGCGCCGCGTAGCGCTACGAACAGTGCGCCGCGACGAATTGCCCTTGAGTCCGTGACTACTCCGGTGACGGAAGTATCGGGTAATCCAACGAGCGTGCCGCCGGTCGCAACGGCAACTTCATCGAGCGTGAAGCTGCACGAATTTGACGGAATCGGCGTCGCCATAATTCCACCTACGGGCACCATGATTACGCCTGTTTGAAGAGCGCTTGACAACCGTTCGATGGCATAGAAGTCTCGTTCGACCAGAGCATGAAACGGAGGCCGATTGATTCGATGGCAGACTCTCCCTTGGTCGGCATCGTGATGGGCAGCAAAAGTGACTGGGAGCAGATGGGTGCGGCGGCCGAAGTCCTGACCGAATTTAAAGTTCCACATGAAGTCAGGATTCTCTCTGCGCATCGCACGCCTGAAGCGACTCATGAATGGGCCGGGACTGCGCAGTCGCGCGGGATTCAGGTGATAATTGCTGGAGCCGGCGGCGCCGCACATCTGGCCGGCGTGGTCGCGTCGAAGACCGTGCTGCCGGTGATCGGCGTGCCGATCCAGACTGCGGCGCTGGGCGGGATCGATTCGCTGCTGTCGACGGTCCAGATGCCGCGCGGCGTGCCGGTCGCTTCGATGGCGATCGGCAAGGCGGGAGCGGCGAACGCCGCGTTGTTCGCAATCGAAATCATGGCGCTTGGCCGGCCTGAGCTTGCAACTAGACTCGGCGAATGGCGGGCAGCACGAGCGCAGGAGCTATTGCAACAGAAAATTCCGTGAATCTCATCCAATACTTCAAGACCTGTGCGGCGTCGATCGCGATCCTGATTGCGACGGCTGCCGCGGTCGGCGCCGCGCAGCTCAAGACCCTCGGCCGACTGTCGATTCCGCGCGGTACGCCGGTTATCGCCATCTGTACAGATTCCGTAATGCAAACCGTACTCACCCAGGATCTTAACGTCGGGGGACGCGCCGGAAATGCTCCCGGCTTGCCCGTCACCATCACCGTAACGATGCATCAGCAGGTGATGCAGCCGGGTGTCTCGGCGCAGGATGTCGCGCCGGGCGATCCCGTGGCCTCGAACCTGCTCGAGGATCTCGGCGTCGCGCCGATGCCGCTTGGCGATACCGGCGACCAACCGGGCGATCCCTACGAGGCGGTGGCGCGGCTCGAGGCGACGCGTCCCGAAGATCCGATGACCCAGGCATTGCGACAGGAGCAGGCGCAAGTAAATGCGATGACGCAGCCGGGCAGTCAGCTCTTCGGCCGGGATGAGGCGGCCAAACAGTACCCGACGGCGATTGTGGCGCGCGTTACCTCGAGCGGGCACGACGGATCAATGACCGTCGCGGCGCTGGTCGCCCCTGGAGAAAGCGTGCGCGATGCGAAAGAGTTGGTTGCGGAGGAGATCGCGAACTCGATCCTGCATTGAGCTCAGCGTCCCGCCGCCCTCGGTTACTGAGCTTCGGTTGCCGGCACGCTCCTGTGATCGCCGGGTAATTGCTGCGGGAGCGGCGCTCGGCCGCTCAATGAGCCACCGGCGGAGCCTGTGTTTATTTGCGGTTTTGCAGGAGCGACGAGCGCTGGTCTGCTCGATTTCTCGTCAGGCGCGTCGGATGACGGTTCCGTCGTCGCTGCCGAATCGGCCCCGAAGAGCGGCCGCCTGCGGCTTCGGAAATAGAAACCGGCGATTAGGATTGCGACCACCACCACCGCCGCGACCCAAATCCAGGAATGCTTCCGACCGCGGCGGCGTTCGACGATCGGTTCCGAAATCCTGACCACGTTGCTTTCGGCGCGCTGCACCTCGCGCACGAAGCGAATCGCGATCTCTTCAGCATCGAGCCCGAGGAACTGCGCGTAACGCCGGATGAAAGGCAACACGTAGATCTGATCGGCGATCGCGGCGTAATTGTTGCTCTCGATCATCGCGATGTAATGCGCCGGGATGCGCGTCTCCTTGACTGCGGCATCGCGGGTCAGGCCGCGGCGCTCGCGCGTCGCCGCGAGGAAGGCGCCGAGAGAGTGTTCTGCGGATTTCCCGCCGGCCGCGCTCGCCGATGGATCGGCCGGACTCTCTGCGCCCGGAACGTGAGGAGAATTTTCGCCTGCTTCGCTCATCGATTTGTCGCGCCGCCCTTCATCGTCCTCCGCTCCTCCGCGAGCTGCGTCCGCGCGGTTTCGACATACGCCGCCGGGGCACGGCCGGCAAGCACTCCCGCCCGCTCCCCGTCCACAATTGCATCCTTCCAGTTATGCTCGGAAAAAGCGACGAGGCCCGAGTAATCCCAGGCGGCCGAATAATTCGGATCGTTAGCGAGTGCCTGCTGGAGGTCGGCGTGCGCCGGGGCTAGCTGGTGTGCGTAATAGAATCGCGCGGCGCGATTGGTGTAAATCGCGGCGGCAAGCCTCTTAAGTTCGGGGTTGTCCTGATGCGAGAGTAGCGCGAGCCGGACCTCATCAACGGCATCGTTGAGGCGATTTTCCTGCAGCGCCGAGCGCGCCAGCGTTTCATGCGTCGGAGCGCATCCGACAAGCAAGGCTGCGAGCGCGGCGCTCAAGAGCGATCTTCGAAACGCCACAAAATCACCGCTGCCAACTTATTTGCCGTGTCGCTGCAAACCAAGCTCGGCTCCTTCCATCCAATCCGGAGGCTCTCCATGGCAATCGAACCGGGTAGGCGGCGCGATACCTGGGCGGTTCGAAACGGCCGCTTTCTTGCCCTCGCATCCGAGGAACGAGACGCTTCCAAGGCGAGCTGACACTTCGGGTAAATCGCGAAAGTTAACAATCGCGACCACACAAGTTGACTTCCAAACGTTTTCAAGTCCGGCGAGGTTGGGAATAAAGCTCGCGGACGCATCGCTCCCGTAGCTGAACGGCGCAAGCTCGCCCCGGAAGTCGACCAGCTTTTCCCGATGACCGGTGTAAAAGGGCAGCGATTGCACGAAATGACGGTACGAAACCAGGATGCACCCCGAGCGGAGCGCGGGCGCGATCGCGCGGGCGAGCCGGCGATAGCTGTAGAGCGCGGCGCTATCGCGTCGCAGCTTCGTCCCGATGGCGCACGAGACCAGCACGCCGGCCACGATAACCGCAATCGCGATCCGCCGGCTTCGCCGCGCGATAACCATCGGACCGATCCCGAGGATCGTCAGGCCGGCGACGATTATCGCACCATCAATGATCATTGCGGGTTCCAGTCGATGAACGAATGTCGCGAGCGCCGTCGCGAGGCCAATTGCGATAACAAAGTTGAGCGCTGCGAACCAGCCGATGAATCGCTGCGATCGCCCCTTACTCAAAAAATTCGCCATTCCGAGGCCCGCGAGGATCGCGATCGGCGGCAGACCCGGCAGGATGTATGACCCGAGCTTCGAGCGCGGAATTGAGAAGAAGATCAAAACGACGAAGAACCACAGGAGGAGGAACGCCAGCGGATCGCGAGCGCGAGTGATCGCAGATTGCCGCTCGCGCCAAAGATCGGCCGCGCCCGAAATCGCGAAATAGAGCCACGGCCACGTGCCCGCGGCCGCAACCACGATCAGGAAATACGGACCCCACCCGTGCTCGGAGCTTTCGAGATAGCGCGCGACGTGCTCATGCAGGAAGAAAAAGTTAAGAAAGCCGGGATTGCGTGCGGCGGCGAGCGCGAACCACGGGACGACGATCACGGCGTAGATGGCCACCGACGCGAGCCATGGAAATCGCGGGATTTCGCGCGCGCGCCGTTCGATGAGCATAAAGCCAAGCGCAATCGCGCCCGCCAGCGCTACTGCGACCGGCCCCTTCGCGAGTGTGCCGAGCGCCAGCATGATTGCGGCTGCGATCAACAAATGCCGGCTTGTCCGCGAGCGCAAGTCGGCCGCTTCAACGGCAAAGTAGAACAGGCCGAGCGCGGCGGTCATGAAGAACGCCAGCGCCGGATCGAGCGTCGCGAAGCGCGCAAAGCCGAAGAACAACGGACTTAATGCCAGGGCTGTTGCAGCAAGGAGCCCGGCCGTCGCTCCGAACATCGCGTCACCGATTATTTCCGTCGTCACGACCTGGCCGATGCTGAACATCGCCGCCGGAAGTCGCACGGCGAACTCATTTGCGCCGAAAATCCGGATCGATCCTGCCGTCAGCCAGTAGACGAGCGGCGGTTTCTCGAAGTAGCGTACCCAGTCATCACGCGGGGTGACGTAATCGCGGCTGACGACCATCTCGCGCGCGATTTCGGCATAGCGTCCCTCGTCGGGCTCCAGGAGCGCCGGACCACCGAGCGCAGGAAGATAGAGAATGGCCGCGAGGATCGCGCACAGCGCGGCGCGCGCCATTCGCATCGAGTCAGGCTTGGCTACGGGCCCGATGACCTGCGGTGAAAGCGAGGCTGACAACCCAAGCAAAATAAACGTTCGCACAATGCGCCGAAAGTAGGTCCGGAAGTCCCGTCGTTACCGCCTTTAACTCGGAATGCGTGTTTGTCAGAATGCAGTGGAATTCGGAACGAAACGGCATTCGCCGTCCGACGAACCTTGAGCCTGCCGGAAAAAATATCGCCAATCCGCGCCGCCGGTGCGGCGTCGGAATTGGTGTCGATCGTCATTCCGGTCTACAACGAGGCAGCCAATCTCGCAGCCTTGTGGCGGCGCCTGCAACCGGTGCTTGATCGATGCGGCCGCGCGTGCGAGGTCGTGTTTGTCGATGACGGTTCTGCCGACGATTCGCTCGCGATTCTGCGCGATCTTGCGGCTCACGACGACCGCGTCCGCGTGGTCGAGTTGGCGCGCAATTTCGGACAGCACGCCGCTATTCTCGCCGGCTTTCGCAACTCGCGCGGCGAAATTGTGATCACGCTCGATGCCGATTTGCAGAACCCGCCCGAGGAGATTCCGCGCCTTCTGGCCGCGATCGATGAAGGCAACGATGTCGTCGGTGGATGGCGCGAGGAGCGTCACGACCGGACGTTCCGCAAGTTCGCCTCACGGATGCATAACCATCTGACGTCGGCGATCGTCGGCGTGCCGATGCATGATTACGGTTGCATGCTGCGCGCCTACCGGCGCCATATCGTTGATACCGTCGTCGCATGCGACGAGAAGGCAGCCTTCGTGCCGGCGCTCGCCAATTCGTTCACCAAACGCGTCGCCGAAATTCCGGTCGGCCACGAGGAGCGCGCGAGCGGACGATCGCACTACAATCTACTCGGCCTCGCTAAGCTGAGCCTGAATCTGATCACCGGTTTTTCGATGCTGCCGATACAGCTTGTCGGCCTGTTCGGCATCGTCGTGTTCGTTCTCGATTTCGCGCTCGTGATGCTGTTGCTGGCCCATCGTCTGATTTACGGACCGCAGCAGGAAGGCGCGATGTGGGTAATGTTTGCGGCGGTGTTCGCGCTGTTCGGCGCGCTGTTCCTGGCGATCGCGCTGGTCGCGGAATACGTCGGGCGCATCTACCAGGAAGTCAGGCGGCGGCCGAACTACATCGTGCGCGCCGTGCACGATGCCGAATCTGCGCATCGCCAACCCTCGCTCCGCCAGTGACCGTTACCGAGATTTTACCGGGCGAGCGGGCCACGATCGCGTCGGCGCCGTGCGTCCTTTTCGCGTACCATCAGATGGGCCACGATTGTATGGCGGCGCTGCTCGCGATGCGCGCGCCGATCGCCGCGCTGTTCACCCATGAGGATAATCCGGGCGAAGAGATTTGGTGGGATTCATGTGAAGCGCTGGCGCGCGCCAATTCGATTCCCGTCTACACTCCCGAAAAGCTCGACCGCGAATGGATCGATCGAATCACGGCGCTGAATCCGGCGGTTATCTATTCATTCTACTATCGCCGTCTGATTCCCGAGACGATTCTCCAACTCGCGGCGCGGGGCGCCTACAATCTGCACGGCTCGCTGCTGCCGAAATATCGCGGGCGGGCTCCGGTCAACTGGATGATAGCGAATGGCGAGCGCGAGGCCGGCGTCACGCTGCATCACATGGTTGCGCGCGCCGATGCCGGCGACATCGTGGGGCAGCGCGCGACCGCGATCGACGATGACGATACTGCGCTGACGCTCTATCGCAAGCTGGTTCCGCTCGGCGTCGAGCTGATTCGCGAGTTTCATCCGCTGATCGTCGCCGGCAGCGCTCCGCGCCGTCCGCAGGACCTGTCGCTCGGCAGCTATTACGGGCGCCGCAAACCCGAGGACGGACGCATCGACTGGCGATGGCCGGCGCGGCGAATCGTCAACCTGGTGCGCGCCGTGACCCATCCGTACCCGGGCGCGTTCTGCTTTATTGCCGGGCTCAAGCTGTTAATCTGGCAGGCCGTAATCGGCGCTGAGGGGGGCGTGTGCGGCGCGCCGGGCGAGGTGCTGCGTGTCGGAGACCACGGCGTCGAAGTCGCGGCCGGCGAGGGTATCGTAATTCTCAAGCGCGTCCAGCTTGAGGGCAAAAATGAATTGCCGGCGAGCGCCGCGATCGTGCCCGATGCGGGGGGCGCGCCGCTAAAACTCGAATGATGGAGATGGCATGCGAATATTAATTACCGGCGGGGCCGGCTTTCTTGGCTCCCATCTGTCGGATGCGTTCATTGCACGCGGCGATGAGGTATTTGTGCTCGACACCGGATCGATCGCCAAAGTGCGCCATCTGCTGGGGCACACGCGCTTCCACTACGTGCACGACACGATCTTCAACCTCGAATTGCTCGACAGTCTGATCGCGAAGACCGACTTGATCTATCACCTCGCGGCGGTGGTCGGCGTCGAGCATTACGTCGCCGATCCGTACGAGACGCTGAACGTCAACGTCAACGGCACGCAGAACGTGCTGAAGGCCGCCTACAAATACAACAAGCGCGTGGTCTTCAGCTCGACTTCGGAGGTCTATGGCCGCAATCCCAAGGTGCCGTGGCGCGAAGACGACGATCGCGTCCTCGGCGCAACCACGATCGATCGATGGTGCTACTCCACTTCCAAGGCGGTCGGCGAGCACTTTTGCTTTGCCTACCACAAGCTCGGACTGCCCGTCACGGTGGTGCGCTACTTTAACGTCTACGGTCCGCGGCTCGACAAGGTCGATGTCGGCCGCCTCTTCACCATCTTCATGGGGCAACTGCTGCGCGGCGCGGACCTGACGGTGGTTGGCGACGGCTCGCAGACGCGCTGCTTCACGTACATCACGGACGCGATCGAAGCGACGCTGCAGGCGGGATTGAATCCCGCGGCCGACGGCCACGCGATCAACATCGGCACAGATCGCGAGACTACGGTACTGGAATTCGCCAAGCTGATGATCGAGCTGTTCGGTCCGACCAAGTCAAAGATCAGGTTCGTCAGCCAGGAAGAGATCTACGGCTCGAGTTACGAGGACATTCCGCGCCGCGTCCCCGACAACACCAAGATGCGCACGCTGCTCGGCGTCACCCCGAAAATCGACCTGCGCGACGGAACCAAGCTGGCAATGGACTGGTTCCGCGAACAGGCGCAGCCGTAACCTCGTCGGCATCAACGAAGATAACTGCGGGCGCGATGGAGATAGCGCTCAAGGTCGATGTCGACACGCGTCGCGGGCTCGAGGAGGGCGTTCCCCGAATCGCGCGCTTACTCGAGAGCGAAGGCATCACCGCGAGTTTTTACATCGCGATGGGTCCCGACAATTCAGGGCGTGCGATCGTCCGCCTGATCAAAAATCCAGGCTTTGCACGCAAAATGATACGCACCCGCGCCGTTACGATGTACGGGGTGCGCACGATGCTCTCGGGGACCCTGCTGCCGTCGCGGCCGATCGCGCTCGCGGTGCCGCAGGTTTTGCGGGTGCTCAGCCATTCAGGTTTCGAAGTCGGCGTACATGGCTACGATCACGTACGATGGCAGGACGAGATCGACGCGCTTGGCGAGGCCGCTATTCGCGCCGAGCTCGACGATGCGTTCGAGGCCTTCCGCGCGATCCTGCGCGAGCCGGCGAAGGCTTTCGCGGCCCCCGGATGGCGCACCAATGCGACCGCGATGCGGCTGCTCGATCGAATGGGCCTGAGTTACCGGAGCGACACACGCGGCACAACGCCCTATCGATGTGTGGTCGGCGCAGAGACGCTTGCCACACCCGAGATTCCGACCACGCTGCCCACGCTCGATGAGGTGATCAACCGGCCGGGGCTCGGCGATACGGCGTCGATCGTGCGCTTTTATATGGCTCGGATGCGCGATGATGCGCTCAACGTCCATACGGTGCACGCCGAAACCGAGGGGATGGGACAGCTCGAAATTCTCGCCGCGTTGATTCGCGCGCTCAAGGAGCGTGGCGCCGTTTTTGTGCGGATTGCAGAGGTCGTGGCGCGGCTCGACCGCGAAACGCTGCCACGATGCCCGGTGATTCGAGCCACGCTCGACGGGCGCGCCGGCTGGATTTCCGCGCAGGGTCCACCAGCCGACTGATGCACCACGCCATGCTAGCCTGAAGCCGGCAGGTCGCCATCATGACGGCGGAGGAGTTCTTGATCGATGACCCGCGCGAGCTTGGCGTTGTTCTCGCAAAGCTCGACGCGCTGCTCGATCGCGCGAGCCGCGATGTTCGCGAAGGTCTCCTGCCGGCCGCGCAGCTCGCGATCGCGCGCCACGGCCGCATCGCCGCAATGCGCACGTGGGGGGTTGCGACGCAGGGCGGAGAGGAGAAGCCGGCGACCAACACGACGCTGTTTCCGGTCTTCTCGTGCACGAAGGCGATCGTCGCCGCCGCCATTTGGATTTTAATCGGCGAGGGCAGGCTCGATCCCGCGGAGCGCGTTGCGGGAATCGTCGCGGAGTTCGGCGCCAACGGCAAGGCCACAATCACCGTCGAGCAGCTAATGCTTCACACGTGTGGATTTCCGCGCGCGCCAATGCCGCCGCATGAATGGCCCGAGCGTTCGAAACGGCTCGCGCGCTTCGCTTCGTGGCGGCTCGATTGGCCGCCAGGCAGCCGCTTCGTTTACCATCCGACGGCTAGTTTCTGGGCGCTCGCGGAGATTATCGAGCGCCGCTCCGGCGAGGATTTCAGAAATTTCATCCGTCATCGAATCGCGCAGCCGCTGAACCTGTCCGATCTCAACGTCGGTCTCAATCGCGATCAGCACGTGCGTGTCGCCGACCTCGCCCTCGTCGGTGAGCCACCGCCGGCGGAGGAACTCAGGAGGCTGGGCCTGCCGGTTGACAACCAGCCGTCGACAACCGAGCAGGCGCTGCTCGGCATCAATGAGCCGGCGGTTCGCGAAGTCGGAATTCCGGGCGGCGGCGGCCTGATGACTGCGGGCGACCTCGCGATGTTCTATCAAGCGCTGCTCGGCCATCTCGACGGATCGTGCGATTCCGGCATCTGGCGGCGCGATGCGCTCGGCGAGGCTTTGCGCGTGCGTTCTGACGCGCTTACCGATCCGATGCTCGGGATTCGCGTGAATCGCGCGTTGGGCGTTGTGGTTGCCGGCGATGACGGACGCGCAGTCTTTCGCGGCTTCGGCCGCGCCAATTCATCGCGTAGTTTCGGCCATGGCGGCGCAGGCGGTCAGATCGGATGGGCGGATCCGGTGAGCGGAATTTCGTTCGCGTACTGCACCAACGGCATCGATCGAAACTTCATCCGCCACTGGCAGCGCGGCGTGGAACTGTCCAGCTTCGCCGCTGAATGCGCGAGCTGACCGCCGTATTTCAGCTCAGAAATGGATTCTCCAGCACGATAATCGCCTCGCGCCCGGCGCCCACGCCGACCATCGAGAGTTTGGTTCCGCCAAGTTCAACGATTCGATCGAGATAGCGCCGAGCATTCTCGGGCAGATCGGCAAGCGAGCGCGCTCCGCTGATATCCTGATCCCAGCCGGGAAGCTCTTCGTACAGCGGACGAACTTTTTCGAGCGCCGCGCGTCCAGGCGGCATCTCGTCGTAACGGCGCCCGCCGGCCTGGTAGGCGTAGCAGATACGCAGCGGGTTCACGCCGGTGAGCACGTCGAGCTTGGTGAGCGCGAGCCCCCACATCCCGTTGAGCCGCGCGGCGTAGCGCGCCAACACCGCATCGTACCATCCGATTCGCCGCGGACGTCCGGTGGCGCTGCCGAACTCGTCGCCTTCTTCGCGCAGACGATCACCGAGCGCACTCTTGATTTCGGTCGGGAACGGACCGCCGCCGACCCGCGTCGCGTAAGCCTTCGCGACGCCGAGCACCGCATCGAGCTTTCCGGGCGGCAGCCCGCCACCCGAGAAGACCGCGCTGGCGACGCAGTTCGATGACGTGACGAACGGGTAGGTGCCGTGATCGATGTCGAGCATCGTGCCGTGCGCGCCCTCGAAAAGCACCCGACGGCCTGCAGCAACTGCTTCAGCGACGAACCCGGCGGTGTCGGCGATGTACGATGTGAGCCGCCGGCGCATCGGTCCGATCTGCGCCATCAAACTCTTGGCGTTGACCGGCTTGGCCTTGAGGACGTTCTTCAGGTAGAGATTTTTTTCCTTCAGGTTGTATTCGAGCCGCGTGCGAAACGCCGCGGGCTTCGCAAGATCAGCGAAGCGCAACCCCGAACGCGCCATCTTGTCCTCGTATGCGGGACCGATTCCGAAGCCGGTCGTACCGACCTTGCGCGCACCGAGCCGCGCCTCGCGTGCGCGATCGATCAAACGATGGTACGGCATCACGAGATGGGCATCGCAGCTAATCTTCAGGCGGTCGGGCGTCAATGGATGCGAGTGCGCCTTCAGCCGTTCGAGCTCCTCGATCAACGCGAACGGGTCTATCACCATTCCATTGCCAATCACGCAGATTTTGCCGGGATGCAGCGCGCCCGCGGGAACCATCCGCAGGATGAACTTCTCGCCATCGACAACCAGCGTATGGGCAGCGTTGTTGCCGCCTTGGAAGCGCACGACAAGGTCGGCGTCCGTGGCGAGCAGGTCGACGATCTTCCCCTTGCCTTCGTCACCCCACTGGGTGCCGATCACTGCTACAGTTTGCATGGCTGGTCGATTTTGATTTCCGGGCGCGGCGCAGAACCAAGCATCTGAGCGGCGCGCACCTAAAACTCTCCCCCGAGTGATTGATTCAGAACTTGATGAATTCCGCGGAGGTTATTGCCGGGATGGTCTTCAGCCGCTCCAGAACTTCGCTGGAAACCGGTTCATCGACCTCGACCAGGCTGAGCGCCAGTCCGCCTACGCGGTCCCGTCCGAGCTCCAACCCCGCAATGTTGATGTTCGATTGTCCGAGCATCGTGCCAATCGCGCCGACGACGCCGGGCACGTCGCGATTATGCAGCATCAGGAAGTAGCCCTCGGGGACTGCCTCGACCCGATAGCCATCGATCCGGATGAGCCGCAGAGCGCGATTTCCGAACACCGCGCCAGTCACTTCGTGGCGACCCGCCGGAGTCGTCACGGCGACCGTGAGGGTGTCGATGTAATCCGCCGTTTCGCGCGATCGCATCTCGGTCACCTTGATGCCGCGTTCGCGTGCGATATACGGCGCGTTAACGTAATTGAGCGGCTGGTCGAGAAAGCGGCTCAACAGGCCCTTGAGCACCGCAGCGCTTACCTGTTCAGCCTTGAGGCTGGCCGCCTCACCACCGAGCGCGACCGTCACTTGCTTGGGGGCCTCGTCGATGATCTGGCCGAGGAACTCGCCGAGCTTCCGACCGAGTTCCAGATGCGGGCCGAGCGTCTCGAGTTCCTGCGGCGAGAGCGCGGGGATGTTGACCGCGTGCTGAATTGTGCCATCGACAAGGAAATTGATTACCTGCTGCGCGATGTCGACCGCGACCTGCACCTGCGCCTCGTCGGTCGCTGCGCCGAGATGCGGCGTCCCGATCACGTTGTCGAGTTTGAGGAGCGGATGGTCGGGTGGGGGCGGTTCCTGAACGAAGACATCGAGCGCAGCGCCGGCGACCGTACCCGCCGCAATCGCATCTGCGAGCGCCTGCTCGTCGACGATCCCGCCCCGCGCGCAGTTGATGATCCGCACGCCCTTTTTCATCATCGCAAACGCGGCGCGGCCCACGATGCCGCGCGTGTCGTCGGTCAGCGGTGTATGGACCGTGATGAAGTCCGCGCGCTGGAAAAGTTCGTCGAGCGTGACCAGGTCCACTCCGAGCCGCGCGGCGGCCTCGGCGGTTAGGATCGGATCAAAGCCGATGACCTTCATCTTGAGCCCGAGCGCGCGGTCCGCGACGATCCGTCCGATGTTGCCAAGACCGATTATGCCGAGAGTCTTGTTGCTCACCTCGGTGCCGGTAAACTTCCCGCGCTCCCATTTCCCCGCCTTGAGTGAAGCATTGGCGGCGGGGATATGCCGCGTCAGCGCCATCATCATCGCGATCGCATGCTCGGCAGTGGTGACGCTGTTGCCGAGCGGACTGTTCATCACGACGATTCCGCGCCGCGTCGCCGCATCGAGATCGACGTTGTCGACGCCCACGCCCGCGCGCCCGACGACCTTCAGCGATTTGGCGGCCTCGACAATCTCGCGCGTGACCTTGGTGCCGCTGCGGATGATAAGCGCGTCGTAGCCGCCGATT
Source organism: Pseudomonadota bacterium (assembly GCA_021324855.1). Taxonomy (GTDB): domain Bacteria; phylum Desulfobacterota; class Binatia; order Binatales; family Binataceae; genus JAJPIG01. The sequence continues at coordinate 156,377 of JAJPIG010000015.1, forward strand.
ATCCGCGTGAGCTCGGCAGGCTTGATTCCCGCTTTGACATCGAGCTCGATGCGATCGCAGCGACGAAGAATCTCAATTCCCTGCTCCGCAAGCGAATCGCTGACGAGGACCCTGAATTTTGCGGCCATTGGCTACGCGCCCCGCTCGATCCGGCGTTGCACAGCGACCAGACCCGCGCCCGATTCAAAATCACGATAACCGGCCTCGCGTAACGCCATCTCGAGCGCGCTCACGGCGACCAGCATGTCGAACGGACTCACGTAGCCCATATGGCCGATACGCACCAGCTTGCCCTTCATTTGGTCCTGTCCGCCCTGCACCGAGACGCCGAGCGCGTCGCGCATGTGGCGTACGACTCTGCCGCCGTCGAGTCCGGCAGGCGTGAGGATTCCAGTCACGCCCGGAGCGGGGTTGTCGGGTGCGATCAATTTCAGTCCGAGCGCCGGCGCCGCCGCCCGCGCCGCCTCCGCCATCAACTGATGGCGCGCGAAGACCTGCGGCAGTCCTTCGGCGTGGATCATCCCCAATGACTTGTTCAGCCCGAACACGAGCGACACCGCCGGCGTCCACGCCGTTGTATGATCGTCGCGCTGGAGTCTGAGCTCGCGGAGCAGATCGAAGTAGAACCGCGGCGTTTTCACTTCTTTGGCGCGCGCGAGCGCTCGGTCCGACAGCGCGACCATCGCGAGTCCCGGCGGCAGCATCAGCGCCTTCTGACTGCCGGTAACGAGCGCATCGATGCCCCAGTCGTCCATCTTCTGCTCGAAGACGCCGACCGAAGTGATACCGTCGACCACCAGCATCACATCGCGCCCGCGCGTGAGCTCGGCGATCTGCGGCACCGGATGCACCGCGCAGGTCGAAGTCTCGCTGGCCTGAAGGAAGACCGCGCGCGCGTCGGGATTCGCATGCAACGCATCTTCGATTTGCTCGGGACGAACCGCGCGGCCCCATTCGACCTTAATCTGATGGCCTATCATGCCATGCGCGCTCAGAATGCGGCCCCATCGCTCGCCGAACTTGCCGCCGTCGACGAAGATCGCGTGCTCGCCCGGGCGGAGCAGGTTCGTGACCGCGGCTTCCATCGCGCCGCTGCCGCTCGCGGCGAGCAGGATGACCTCCTGCCGCGTGCCCATCAGCGGCTGCATCCGCTTGCGGGCCTGGTCGAGCGCCGCGCTGAACTCGGGTGTGCGATGGTGGATGATCGGACGCGCCATTTCGAGCAGAACTTCGGGTGGAACCGGCGCAGGCCCGGGGGTGAAAAGATATTTTTTGATTGGTGGCACGGCTTAATTGGGCATCAGCATCCGGCGCTGAATTTCCAAAAAAAAGCCTGGTGCTCCTGGTATGGGGAGCGCCAGACCCCAAGATTTCCAGCCCCGGCAAGCTGCTGCGTATTTTTTGATTACCGACGCCGCGAACCACTGTCAAGGCGGGTGTTCGAGAACCCCGATTTGCGCATTGAAAAGCCGATGCGCCAGTTGTTAAACCGATGATCGGCTCGTCCATGGGACTTGATTACGAAATTCGCGACGGCGCGCTGGTCTGGATCAGAAATCCTCATACCGGCGCGATTTCGTACGTCGTCGATGTGCGCGGCAAGAGCTTCGCGTTCGCGCTCGGAGAACGTCACATGCCGCGCAGCGCGCCCCCGCTCACGCCTGAAGCGATTCATCACGCGACACGCGACTGCCCGTTCTGTCCCGGCAACGAAAGCGCCACCACGCGCGAGTTGATCCGCCTGACTCATGACGATATTCCCGGATGGAACGGCCGGATATCAAGCGCGTCATGGCTGATTCGCGTCGTGAACAACCTGTTCCCGCGCATCCCGGACCAGCTCACTGGCGGCCGTAACGAGTCGTACATCGTGATCGAGGATCCGCGGCATTTCATCGATTCTCCCCGCACGCCCAACGATCTGATGTACACCGGCGCGCTCGGCGAGGAGCATTTCTTTCGGCTGCTCGCCTGCGACGCGCGCGTGGTCGAACGGGCTTTCAGCAACCGCGCTGTGCGCTCGGTCGTGGTGCGCAAGAACCAGGGCCGCGAGTCGGGCGCATCGCAGCCGCATCTGCATCAGCAGATCATCGGCTCGCCGACACCGCTGCCGGCGCTCGATGCCGAGGCGCGCACCGAGCGCGAATATCCCGATTTCTGGCACGAGTTCATCGAGCTGGTCGACCAGCTCGGGCTGACGCTCGAGCGCGACGGCCCGGCGGTCAGCTTCCAGACCCCAATCGGCGCGTTTCCGCGAAGTTACGACGTCGTGATGCCGGAGGCGCGCAAGCTGCTTCACGAGCTGACGACAACCGAGATGCGATCGTTCGCTCGCCTGCTGTTCAGAATCCTTCACATGCTCGGCCCTCTGCCGCTCGATTACGAAATTCACCAAGGCGAGGGCGTGCCGATTCATGCCCACATCAATGTGCGGCTCTATCCTTATTCAAATGTCGCCGGAACGCTGAACTTACCGAACACGATTTTCGAAAACGCCGCTGCGATTCGTCGTGCGCTTGAACGCGCCTGAGCTACTCACCGCGCCAGACCGGCTTGCGCTTTTCGACGAAGGCGCGCGCGCCTTCCTTGAAATCCCGGCTGTTGCGCACCTTGGCCGAGAACGCTTCGATGTCCTCGCGCTCGGCATCAAACGCGTCGCGCATGCATCGCCGCACGATCATCTTGAGCGACCGCATCGAGAGCGGCGCATTTGCGACCAGCTTCTCGGCCATCTCCTCGGCCGCCGGGTCAAGTTCCTCGTTCGCGACTACGCGATGCACCAGGCCCATCCGCAGCGCCTCGCGCGCGTCGATCAGGTCGGCGGTGAGCAGAATGTAGTTGGTGTTGGGCGCGCCCACCGTCTCGACCAACTTGCGCGCAAAATCGAACGGGACCGTGAGTCCGATCCTACCAAGTGTCATGCCCATGCGAGCGTCGTCGGAGGCGATGCGCAAGTCGCAATGAATCGCCAGTTGCAATCCGCCGGCGATCGCCGCGCCGCGCACCGCCGCGATGGTCGGAATCGGAAGCTGCTCGATGCGTCGGTAAAGACTTTCGAGCGGCGAGGGATCGTTGCCGCTTTCCATCCCGGCGGCTTCCGCGAGATCGATCCCCGAGCAGAAGCTTCGGCCCTCGCCGCGAATCAGCAGCACACGAACGTCGCGATCCCGTTCGAGCGCCGTGATGCCGCGTTCGAGCGCCTCGATCATCGGGGCGTTCAGCGAGTTGCGCTTCTCGGGCCGGTTGAGCGTGAAAATGGCGTAGTTGGCGCGGCGCGTGATCCGGACGAGTTCATCGGCCATAGCGGTTCCTCCGTGTAGCGCTGATCAGGCGACGATGCTGAGCAGTTTGTCGGGTACGTAGATGATCTTGCGCGGTGGCTTGCCATCGAGATGGCGCACGACAGCCGGGCTCTTGAGGGCCATCCCGCGGACCTCGTCCTCGGCCGTGCCCGCACCGACGTGGAGCCGGTCGCGCACCTTGCCGTTGATCTGGACGACGATAGTAACCAACTCGTCGCGCGCGAGTTCAGGATCGTATTTCGGCCACGATTCGAGATGGACCGAGCGATCGTGGCCGAGCGCGCGCCACAGCTCCTCGCCAATATGCGGCGCCATCGGCGCCAGCATCACGACGTAGCTCTCGATCGCGAATCGGCCCAGCACCGCGGGTTCAAGCCGCGCCGCGTAATTCAACAGATCCATCAGAGCGGCGAGAGCGGTATTGAAGCGTTGGCGGTCAAGATGATCAGTGACGGTGCGAATCGTCTTATGGACGCGCCGGAGCGTCTCGGCGTCGGGCGAGCCTTGCGGGCATCCGGCCTGCACGTAACGCCGCACCATCGCCCAGACGCGCGTCAGGTAGCGCGCGGTGCCGGTCACGCCGTCCTCATTCCAATTGGTGGGCTCCTCGAACGGTCCCATGAAGAGCTCCCAGAGCCGGAGCGCGTCGGCGCCGTACTTCTCGACCATCGCATCGGGCGTGACCACGTTGCCGCGGCTCTTGGACATCTTTTGCCCGTCGGCCGCCCAGACCATTCCCTGATTGCGCAGCACCATGAACGGCTCTTTGAAACCGATGAGGCCCGCGTCGAACATCACTTTGGTCCACATCCGCGCGTATAGCAGATGCATCACCGCGTGCTCCGCGCCGCCGATATACAGATCGACGGGCAGCCAGTAATCGACCGCCGCGCGCTCGAACGGCGCGCGATCATAGTGCGGCGAGGCGAAGCGCAGGAAGTACCACGACGAACATGCGAACCCATCGAGCGTGTCGGTCTCGCGCTCGGCTGGTCCGCCGCATTTCGGACAGGCGGTGTTGACGAATTCAGGGACGTTCGCGAGCGGCGAGCGTCCGGTTCCGGACGGCTGATAATCCTTCATGTCGGGCAGCAGGACCGGCAGTTGCTCGTCGGGGACCGGCACGATGCCGCAGTCACCCTTGCAGTAGACGATCGGAATCGGCGCGCCCCAGTAGCGTTGGCGCGAGATGAGCCAGTCACGCATCCGATAGGTCACTGTCGAGCGGCCGATATTGTGCTCGTCGACCCAGCGCGCGACCGCTTGGATCGCATCGGCGGTCTTGAGGCCGTTGAGAAAGCCGGAGTTCACCGTGATGCCGTGCTCGGTGAAGGCGCGACCCGGATCGGGCGCGCTGCCATCGAGCGGCGCGGTGACGCGCGGAATTTCCAGTCCATACTTGGTCGCGAATTCGAAGTCGCGCTGATCTTCGCCGGGAGCGGCCATGATCGCGCCCGTACCGTAGCCCATCAGGACGTAATCGGCGATCCAGATTGGAATGTCCTTGCCGGTAAATGGATTGCGCGCGAACGCGCCAGTGAACACTCCAGTCTTTTCCTTCACCGTGGACAGCCGCTCGATCTCGCTCTGGCGGCGCGCCTGTGCGACGTACTCGTTGATCGCCGCGCGCTGCTCCGCGGTCGTGATTTCCGGGACCAGCGGATGCTCCGGCGCGAGCACCATGAACGAGACGCCGAAGACAGTATCGGGCCGGGTGGTGAAGAAGCGGACAGTCTTCCCCGGATGACCGACGACATCGAAGGCGATCTCCGCGCCCTCCGAGCGTCCGATCCAGTTGCGCTGCATCAGTTTGATCGGCTCGGGCCAGTCCACGATGGCAAGGTCATCGAGCAGGCGATCGGCGTAGGCAGTGATTTTGAAATACCACTGCTCGAGATCTTTTTTCGTTACCAGGGTTTCCGGATGACGCCAGCAGCATCCGTTGACCACCTGCTCGTTGGCGAGGATCGTGCGGCATTCGTCGCACCACCATTGCGAGCCGACTGCGCGGTAGGCGAGTCCGCGCCGGTACATCAGCAAAAAGAACCACTGCGTCCAGCGATAATAAGCGGGATCGGAAGAATTGATCTCGCGCGTCCAATCATAAGCGCATCCGGTTAACTTCAACTGACGCTTGAAGTTTGCCGCGTACTGCGGAACGGTCTGTTTCGGATGAAGCCCCTTGAGCAGCGCTTCGTTCTCGGCAGGCAAGCCGAAGGCGTCCCAGCCCATCGCATGGAGTACGTTGTAGCCGTTCATCCGCTTGAAGCGGCCGACGACATCGGACGGGACGTAATTATGCAGGTGGCCGACCGAAAGGCCGTTCCCCGACGGATAAGGGAACATCTCGAGCAGGTAGAACTTGGCGCGGCTGCGATCGTCGCCGGTCAGGTAAAGGCCGGAGCGCTCCCATTCGGCCTGCCAGTAAGGTTCGATTTTTTTCGGATCGTAACGTTCGTCCATCGGGGTTCGTGAAACGGCCATCCTCGATGCAATCTAGCGCGCCGGCAAGCCCGGGCGCTACTTCTTGCGCGCGATCGTCAGGCCGTCAGCGAACGGCAGCATCACGGCTTCAACGCGCCGGTCTTTGGCGATGAGATCATTGAACTCGCGGACCCCGATCGTCTCGGGATCCTGATCGGCGCGATCGAAGATGCGTCCGCCCCAGAGCACGTTATCGATCACGATCAGGCCGTTGGGGCGCGTGTGCTTCAGCGCCTCTTCGTAGTAGGCGCAGTAATCATCCTTGTTCGCATCGATGAACGAGAAATCAAACGTCGTCGAGGCGGGCAATGCTTTGAGCGTCTCGAGTGCCGGACCGAGCTTGAGCGTGATCTTGTGCGCGACGCCGGCCGCTTCCCAATGCCGCTTCGCGATCGAGGTCCACTTTTCGCTGACGTCGCAGCACAGCAGATGGCCGTCGGCGGGCAGGGCGCGCGCGATCACCAGCGAGCTGTACCCTGTAAACGTGCCGACTTCCAGGGCCGATTTGGCGCCAATCGCTGCCACAAGCAATCCGAGCAGGGTCGCCTGCTCGGGCGCTGTCTGCAGGCACGGAAGCCATCCGCCGAGTTTTGCATTCTCATCCTCGATCTGCGTGCGGATCGGATCCTGGTTGTGCCCATGTTCGAGCACGTAACGATAGGTCGCCTCGGTCATTTCGATCGATTTCAGCGGCATCGGGATGGCCCTCGCTGTTCAAATAGGTTCATCTGGCCTGCGCTCCTGCAGATAATTTAAACCTTTCCTCCCATCGTAACCCGTGCGACTGAACGCGGGGGAAGGTTCTGATGGGCGCTGTTATTGAAAATATTTACAGTACATCACACTAAGTCTGGCTTCATCGGCGCATCAGTCGATCGATCTCCCGCCGCGCACGCGCCGGATGCGTCGCTTCCCAATAGACGCGCCCGCAGCGATCGCATTGCGCGAAGTTCTCCTGCGTCGCATAGACGAACGACGGGACGCGCGCGCTTACCGTTTCGCGTGCCACCCGGCCAAGCGGGACATTGCATCGCGAGCATCGCGTGAACGCGTGGCGATAAACGTTGAACGGGAAGCGGGTGAGTACGGCGCGAAGCTGGGCGCGGAAGTCATCGGGTTCGAGATAGAGCACGTCCGATGCGGTGCGCAGGCGCTTGTCACGCGTGAGCATCACACGGTGCTCGACGCGCGCCCGCCGGAGCATCGCGGCACCGTCGAGCCGTTCGTCACAGATTACGTCCGCGCCGAGCAATCTTAGCCATCGCGCGAGCCGCGCGAGCATCCGGTCGGCCGCGAACCGCGGAATCTCATCCGTCGCCGGAAGCGTTTCCATTTCCGAGTCATCAGGGAGTATAGCAGGGATTCGGAAATTCTGATTGCCGGGAGTCTCCGATGACCGAAGAGGCCGTTTCGTTCAAGGCCGGCGCGCTGACGCTTGAAGGGCGTCTCGCGCAGCCCGCGTCGAAAGCGCCTGCGCGCGGCGCAGTCGTATGCCATCCACATCCACTTTACGGCGGCTCGATGGACAACAACGTCGTTGAGGCGATTCTCGACGCGCTCTGGAGGCTGGATTTTGCGACGCTGCGTTTCAATTTCCGCGGCGTCGGACGCAGCGAGGGCGAGCATGGCGGCGGCATCGCGGAAATCGAGGATGTCGCCGCGGCCGCCCGCTTCCTGAGCGCGCAAGCAGGCGTGCAAGCGGATGCTCTCGCACTGGCGGGTTATTCCTTTGGAGCGCGCGTCGCGCTTGCGGCTGCGCCCACGATTGCGGAGGTCGCCACGGTCATCGCGGTCGCGCTGCCGGTTTCGATGATGGAGCCGCCGGCGATCGAAGGCTGGAGCAAGCGGCTGGTTATGATCGCGGGCGATCGCGATTCATTCTGCCGTGTGCGGGACCTCGAAGCGTTCCACGCGCGCGCCGGAAGTAATTCGTCGCTCGCGCTGATCGGCGGGGCGGATCATTTTTTCGGCGGCTTCGAGCGCGAACTCGCGGATCGAATCGTCGAGATAATGAAAGGACGGACCGCTTAGTGCGGGACGGGGTGAGTTGCCTGCCAGATGGCGTAGAACGGATCACCCGGGTTGCTCTTCGCCAAATCAATGATGGCCTGAATCGTGGCGCGAGTGTCGCGGTGATGTTCGCGTTCAAGCGCCGCAAACTCCGCAAACTGGTGAAAATAGATCAGATAATTGATCAGTACCGCGTTGTTTAGCGGCTCATGATCGAGGTCGAAGCGTTCCAGTCCCGAGAGGCGGGGCTTGAGCGCTGCGTAATTCGCCTTGATCTGTTCAAACAGAGGCCCTCGCCGCTTGACGATCTCCTCGTGAGGCAGGCCGCTTTGGTAAAGACGCAGCAACTGCGCCTGCGCCTGCAACAGGAACGATGCGAACTCGAGGTCGCTTTGAAGCACGCCACGCGCCGCCTGCGTTGCGGAAGCATCGGGGCCGGCGGTCGCAGCGAAGAAGTCGATCGCGCCGCGGCTTCCGACCCAGGTCGCCGCGCTTTCGTCGAACATCACGTCGCTGGCTAGAAAGAAGGTCCGATGGAACAGCTCGTGAATAATCACACCGGCGAGTTCGACGCGGCTTAAATTGAGCAGGTTCGAGAGCAGCGGATCGTTGAAGAAGCCCAGCGTCGAGAAGGCGACGGCGGGGCGCACAAAGGTATCGTAACCGGCGTCTTCGAGGCTCTTCGCCTCGGCCTCAGCGTCGTGCTTGTCGAAATAGCCGCGGTAGGGGACGCGCCCGACGATCGGGAACCACCAGGTAAGGGGCGTCAGCGAATCGCGCGGCGCTGCCATCACAACCCATACGATCGCGTGGCTGTCGACCTGGCTGACGGCGCGGTACGCGCCGCCGACTTTAAGCCCGAGTTGGTCCTGCGCGAATTTTCGTACTTCCAGAACGGTCTCGAGCTTGGCGCGTGTATCGGCGGGCAGGTCACCGCGCGCCAGCACCTCGTCAATCGGCTTGCGGTTCCACAAAAGCCGCATCTCCGCCCACGCGCCTCGCGCGATGTAGCCAAGCTCGCATCCCTGAAGCGCGATCGCGAGCGTGACAACTGCAAGCATCGCGAACACGGCGCGCGCGGCTCGCATACAGCCTCTCGATCCGGCGGCGGATCGGTTCCGGCCGCAACGCCCGGTTAGCATCGGGATCGCCTTTATTCAGCCGTATCGGGCGCGCCGTACTGAAGCTCGAACAGCCGATAGTAGAGGCCGCGGCGCGCGAGCAACTCCTGATGAGTGCCGCTCTCGCGCAGGCTGCCGTTGCTCATCACGAGGATGCGGTCGGCGCTTTGGATGGTCGACAAGCGATGGGCGATGATCAGCGCGGTCCGCCCCGTCAGCAATTGCTCGAGTGCGAGCTGCACCAGATGCTCGGTTTCGCTGTCAACGCTTGAGGTCGCCTCGTCCATCACCAGGATGCGCGGGTCGTAGGCAAGCGCCCGCGCGAACGACATGAGCTGCCGTTGCCCGGCGGAGAAATTGGCGCCGCGTTCGTGGACCTCTTCGCGCAGCCCGGCCGGCATCTGCTCGACGAAGCGCAGCGCCTGCGCGCGCGCCAACGCCGTACGCACGGCGGAATCGTCGAGATCAACCCGGCCGAGCCGAATGTTCTCGAGGATGTCGCCGGCGAAGAGGAAGACATCCTGCTGGACCAGGCCGATCGCGCGTCGGAGTTCGGTCAGGTCCCATTCGCGAACATCGACGCCATCGACCAGGATGCGCCCGGCCTTCACGTCGTAAAAGCGCGTAAGCAGCTTGATTATCGTGGTTTTGCCCGAGCCGGTGGCGCCGACGATCGCGACCTTCTGTCCCGGCTCAACCGTCAAGCTCACGTCCTTCAGCACCGGCTCGCCCGGACGGTAGGCGAAATCGACGTGTTCGAAGACGATCGAGCCGCGCCGATCAGTGATGCGCGCGGGCGCTGCCGGGCGGCTAAGCGGCTTTTCTTCCAGCAACGCTTCAATCCGTTCCATCGCGACTAGCGAGGATTGCAGCACGGTATATTTCTGCGACATTTCGCGCAGCGGGTTGAAAAATTTCTGCGCGTACTCCATGAACGCGACCAGCGTCCCGAGTCCGATCAGGCTGCGAATCACTTCGCCCCCGCCGACCCACAGGATGATCGCGATAGTGATCGAGCTCAACGCCTCCACCGACGAGAACAGCCCGGCCTCGTAGATGTTGGCGAGCATCAGCGATTCCCGCGCGCGCAGGTTGAGTTGGTCGAACTCGCGGCAGCTCTCGCGCTCGCGTGTGAAAAGCTGAATCACTCCCATCCCGGCCAGCGCCTCGGCCAGGTAGGCATTGAGCGCGGCGAGCCGTTCGCGGATGTCGCGGTAGACGACGCGCGCCCGCACGCGGAAAAAATTCACCATCAAAAGCAGCGGCGGGATGGCGCACAGCGCCCACAGCGCCAGCCGTGCGTTGAAAGTGAGCATGATCACAACGATCGCGACCAGCGTGATGGCGTCGTTGAAGATCGTCAGGGAGCCGGCGTTGACCATTTCGCTGATCGCATCGATGTCGGTCGTCATCCGGCTTACGAGCCGCCCGACCGGCGTGCGATCAAAAAACGCCATTGGCAACCGTTCAACGTGGTTGAAGAGTGCGGTGCGCAAGTCCGACATGCTGTACTGCGCGACCATCATGGTCAGGTAGAACTGACCGTAGAAGGTTGCAAACTCGCCCAGCAGCATCATCACGTAAAGCGCGCCCATCGCCAGCAGGCCGTGTGTTCCCGCCGCGCGGAGCAAAGGATGCAGCCATGCGGGTGCCGGCCGATGGCGCGGATCGAGGAACAGATCGATCGTGAGCTTGACGAGATAAGGCTGGCTCAACGCGAACAGCGTGTTGAGCGGCATCAGGACGACGGCAATCCAGAACGGCAGGCGGTAGGGGCGGACGAAACTCCACACCCGCTTAAGCAGCGTGAGCTCATGCACGCGCGCGAGCTTTTCTTCGCGGCCTACTTCCATGGCATTCAGTACTGCGTCAGTTCCTCTTCGAGCAGTTGGCGATGGAATAGACCGGCGTAGATTCCTCGGCGCGCCATCAGCTCCTCGTGCGTGCCGCGCTCGGCGATCGTCCCCTGATCGAGCACGATGATCTCGTCTGCATCGCGCACCGTGGAGGCGCGATGCGAGACCACGATCGTCGTGCGGCCGCGCACGCTCTGACCGAGGCTTTCGAGCACGGCGCGCTCGGTTTCCGTGTCGACCGATGAGAGCGCGTCATCGAGCACGACAATCGACGGATTGTACGCGAGCAGCCGCGCAATCGTGACGCGCTGCTTCTGGCCGCCCGAGAGCGACATCCCACGCTCGCCGACAACGGTCTCGAGCCCGCGCGGCATCATCGCGATGTCGCTGTCGAGTCCCGCCACGTGCGCCGCTTCTATGATCTCATCGCGGCTGGCGTCAGTGCGGCCGAAGGCGATATTGCGCGCCAGCGTATCGGAAAACAGCAGCGGTTCCTGCGGCACCACCCCGACTGTCCGACGCAGCCCGCCGAGCGGTAGTTCGCGGATGTCGCGGCCGTCGATCGTGACGCGGCCGGTGGTTGGCTCGATCATCCGGGTAAGCAGCTTGACCATCGTGGATTTACCGGCGCCGGTGCGCCCGACGATCGCGAGCTTCTCCCCTGGCCGGACGGTCACGTTGATTCCACGCAATGCGTAGGCGGGCGCCGCGCCGTTGGATGAGCCGTTGCGATTTGCGAAATAACTGAACGACACATCCTCCCATCTGACCTCGCCGGCGACCTCAAGCCGGAGCGGGCCGTCCTCTTCGATCATCGTGGTCGACGTGGTCTCGAAGATTTCAGCGAGCCGCTTCATTGCCGCCTTGCCGCGCTGATAGAGCGAGATCGTCCAACCCAGCGAGGTGGTTGGCCAGGCGAGCGCGACCAGGTAGCTCATAAACGCCACCAAGTCGCCGATCGAGATGCGATGCGCCATCACCAGTGCGCCGCCATAGATCAGGACGATCATCGTGGACGCCGCCGCAGCGCCGCGAATCAATGGCAGCAGCACGCCGCGAATCCGCGCCAGCGCGAGTCCCTGCTCGTTGTAGCTGTCGTTCAAGGCGCGGAACTGTGCGGCCTGATGTTGTTCGAGCGTATAGGCCTTGACGATATGGATGCCGGAGAGGCTTTCCTGAATTTTCGCGCCGATCGCACCGATCCCTTCCTGCACCCGCAGACTGCGTTCCATGATCGAGCGCGACAGGTGATACATCACGAAAAACAGCACCAGGTAAGGCGCGATCGAGGCGAGCGTCAGCCGCGGACTCAGCGACAACATCACCGAGAGCGACAGCACCCACATCAGCGGCGTGGTGGTGAAACTCAGCACGCCCATCCCGATCATCATCCGCACGGCGGTCAAATCGTTCACCAGCCGTGACATCAGATCGCCGGTCTTGAGCCGCTCGTAGAACTCCGGACCCAGCTTGACGAGATGGGCAAAGAGATCATTGCGCAGGTTGTATTCGATATCGCGTCCGCAATTGAAGATTACGAAGCGCGAAAACCATCGCGCGACGCCGCCCAGCACCGCGGCTCCGCAGATCAGCTTCACCATGAATGCGAGCCGCAGGTAGTCATGCGCCTGGATAGCGTTGATCGCGTCGCGCACCAGGTACGGTATCGTCATGCCGAGCGCGGCCGTCGCAAGCGTGCAAAAGATGCCAAAGGCGTAGCGATGCCAGAACCGGCCGATGTAGCTAAGCAGGCGTCTCATCTCGCGCGGTCTAGGTTAGCAGTTATGAACCGTGACGAAAGCAAATTCACCGCCGTCGGAACCGCGATGATTTTACAACGGTCGCCGGCTCTTGAGCCGCCGTTCGTAAAGCTTTGCGTACTTCAAAAAGACGTAAAAGGCCGCGGTCATTGCCGCATAGAGTCCGCGTCCGCCGTCGCGAAATCCGCCACGCAGCACGTAAAAATTGAAGAACCGCCACGCCGGATTCCCGAACATCTTGAACGGCGTCATGATGCCGGGCTCGCTCTCGGCGGCGGCTCGCGTGCTGAAACGGTTCATCGTGGCGACGTGATCGGCGACGTCGCGATAGCTGAAATGCAGAATCGGCGCGCGTAGCCGGCCGAGCTTTCCGGCGACGACCACTTTGTCATGCGGATCGCGCCCACCGATATGTGCGCGCTCTCGCCGGAACAATCGCACCGGACGGTCGGGATAGATCGGACGCATGTAGTAGTACCCCAGATGGTAGAGCACGCGGCGAATCGTGTAGCCGTCGGCCGCGGAAGGCGAACTGACGACCTTTTCGATCTCGCGTCCAAGCTCGTATGTCGCCTGCTCATCGGCGTCCATCAGAATCACCCACTCGCGGGTCGCGTGATCGAGCGCGAACTGCTTCTGATCGACGTAGTTCGTGAACTTGCGCTGAATAACCTGAGCGCCGTGTGCGCGCGCGATCTCAACCGTACGGTCGCTCGAGAACGAATCGACCACGATCAATTCATCGCAGAACCAGGCGCTGCGCAGGCATTGGCCGATGAGCTCTTCTTCGTTGAGCGTGACCGTGATCAGCGAAATGCCGGGCTTGTCGGCCATCACGCAAGCTCGTTCATGAAGCGCGCTGCCGCCTCGCGCGCAGCTTCATACGCGGTCGGGCCGAGCCTGCCGCGCATCAGTTCGACGCGCAACAACAGGAAGCAGGTCTGGATCACATCAAATCGGCAGTAGCGATGAATCTCGTCCATCCGACCCGCTTCGTAAAGCTCCTGAATCCGCGCGCCATCGATCGCCCCCTTGCCCGGCATCCCGATCATCTTGAGCAGGAGATCGAGTCCGCCGCGCAAGCGCACCGCGCCATAGTTGCTGATGAACTCGTATAAATCGAGATGGCGATCCGAGTAGCGATAGCGGACGGAACCCGGTTCAACAAAGTAATTCGGCGCTGCTATCTCGTAGCGCAGAGCGGCAAGCTCGAGCACCGGCAGATCGAAATGCCGCCCGTTGAACGTCACCAGACAGCCCTTGAAGCGGTCGACGCGCGCCCAGAACTCGCGCACGAGATTTTCTTCCGAGTAATCGGCAAGCGCGAGGCTCTCGACCGAGCGCAGGATGTAATTTTCATCGAGATCGCCGACCGCGATCGAAATTGGAACATGGATCGAAATCGGCGCGAAATCGCTGCGCGATTCCTCGCGGAACCGGCGATACGCCTCTTCGTCATCGATGACCTCGTTCGGATAGAAAGCGCGGTTGAGCAGCGACTTGTCGATCCGTGTTTCGATGTCGAAGACGGCGAACGCCATCACGCTCCGGCCCGATTCGTGCGCTTGGTCCTCATACTTTCATTGCGGCGAGCGCCTGAGCTGCGATTTCGCGCATCCGAATGCTCATCGAATTCTCGGGGTCGATGGCGACTAATGGTCGAGCGTGATCGCCGCCTTCGCGCAACTCTCGCACGATCGGCAACTCGCCGAGAAACGGAACACCAAGCTCGCCGGCGAGCCGCGCGCCGCCGCCGTGGGCGAAGATCTCGTGACGCGCGCCGCATTTGCGGCACAGATGATAACTCAGGTTCTCGACGACTCCGAGCACCGGCACGCCGACTTCGCGGAACATCGCGATGCCGCGCCGGACGTCAAGCAGCGCGATTTCCTGAGGCGTGGTAACGATGATTCCGCCATCAAGCGCGACCCGCTGTGTGATCGTCAACTGTGCATCGCCGGTGCCGGGCGGCAGATCGAGCACCAGGCAATCGAGGTCGCCCCATTCGACGTTGAACAGAAACTCGCTCTCGAGCTTGGTAACCATCGGACCGCGCCAGATGATCGCGGTTTCCTCATCGACGAACAGCGCCATCGAGACGTACCGGATTCCGAAGCGCTCCAACGGCACGATGCGCCGCGCTTCGGTGATGCGCACCCGCTCGTCCGCGCCGACCATCATTGCGACGCTCGGCCCGTAGACATCGGCATCCATCAGTCCGACTTTTCTGCCGAGTGATGCGATCGCAAGCGCGAGGTTGACCGCGACCGTCGATTTGCCGACGCCGCCCTTGCCACTGGCGACCGCGAGTACGCGCTTGACGCCCGGGATCGGCTGGCGCGGCAAGGCCGCGGCGCTGCGCGGCGTCGGCGCGCGTTCCACGTTAACTTCGACGGCGGGCACGCCTTCGATCGCGGAGACGCTCCGTTTCACCTCTTCGACGATGCGCTCGATCACCTCGGGCTTCGTAGTTGGCGCCGATAGCATCACGGTGACGCCGCGCTGGGCGACTTCGATGTCCTTGACCATCCCGAACGAGACAATATCGCGTGAAAGTCCGGGGTACCTGATTTTCCGGAGCTCGGTGAGAATTTCGTTGGGCGTCGGCATGCTGAGAGTGAAACGGGGGACTGCGCTTTTGGTCCAAAAATTCTAAAGTCGACCTGATGTTATCATCCGGCGGAGGACCCACAAACCGGCGTGCGGAGGGACGCGATGTCATCGGCTGACGATGTGGCCGGGGGCAAAGCGGACCGCATCGCGGTCCGCTTTGCCCCCGGCGATCGCGCCGCGCCGTTCGCGGCGCGCGGGCTCGCGACCCGGCTCGCCGCGATGCTGGGCGAGCCGGTCGCCGCACTCCCTGCGGCCGAACTCGACGGCCCTCGCCTTGTCCTTGAGTTCGGCCGCCCCGGAGCGGAGGTCGCCGGCGGGGGCCGCGACATCGTCGCGGCCCCCGCCGGCGACGGCTACCGCATCGAGCGCGACGCATGCTCGATTGTAATTACCGGTGGCAGCGGACGCGGTCTGCTCCACGCCGTCGGCGACCTGTTCGAACAGCTCGGCGCGAGCTTCGCTCCCTGGCGCGATCCCGAATTTCCGGCGCATCTCGATCGCGCGAGGCTTGAGCGCGTCGCATCGCGCACGGTCGCTCCGGCATTTGAACGCCGTGCGTTCGCCTCCGACCTGCTGACCTGGCATTACGAGGATGCGGGTCGCCGCGCGGAGCATCTTGTGCACGATCGCCTGTTCGTACCGTGGATGACTGCGCGCGGCATGAACGCCTTCCTGTTCATTCGGCACCTGCAGGACATGCGCGTCCGGGTCGATGAACTTGTGCCGATGCTCGAGCGTTTTCAGGTGAATGCGGAGTACGGCGGCCATATCGTGCCGCAACTGATGCCGCGCGCGTTGTTCGATTCGCACCCGGAATATTTCGCCGCCGGCGCCGATGGCACACGCATTACACTCGGGAACTTTTGCGTATCGAACGAAGACGCGCTCGCGCTCGTGCATGAGAACGCGCTCGCTTTCGCACGCGATTACCCCGAGAACCGGATGGCCCATGTATGGGGCGCAGATTTGAGGGATGGCGGATGGTGCCAATGCGCCGCGTGCGAAGCGCTTTCGCCGCAGCTCCAATACATGAAGGTCGTCGACACGGTCGCGCGATCGCTCGCCGAGTCGGGCATCGAGGTTCCGGTTGCTTACCTTGCCTATCACGATACGCTCGCGCCCGATCCTTCGCTCAAGCCGCGCGAGAATGTCTGGTTCGAATGGGCGCCGCGCGAGCGATGCTACGCGCATGCGATCGACGACGCCGAATGCGCCGTGAATCGCGAATATTATCCGTGGCTCGAACGCTACCTCGAGATTTTCGACGGCCGCGGGATGATCTTCGAATATTACGCGGATGCGATCCTGTTCGGCGGCCTGAGCTTCGCCACGCCCGGCGTGATCGTGCGCGATCTGCAAGCCTACCATGGCATCGGAATCCGCTCGGTCTCATGCCTGACCTTCGGCGCCTTCAGCGTCTTTGGTTATCCGCTGAACCTTGAGACTTTCGCGCGCGCCACACGCTCGCTCGATTATGATCCCGAACACGCCGCCGTCGAGATCGCCCGCACGCGCCATCCGCGATGCGCCGCCGAAATAACCAACGCGTACCGCGCGATCGAGCGCGCCTCCACGCTCGCACTTCGCTACGGCGACGTGCTGCGCCCATTCAATTCGGATGCGCAGCCGGCCGCGCTGCGCCTTGCTCATCGATCATTTGCGGAGGCAATAGATGCCGCTGACCATGTGCCGGGAACCGACGCGATGCCTAGGCTTGCGGCGGAGCGCGACCTGTGGCGGCTCAGCCGCGATGCGCTCGTCGGACTCGCCGATTACGTTGCCGCGCGCGACGAGCGCGGCGATGCGCGCCGCGCGGCAGGCGAGGCCGCGATCCGCAAAATCGAGTCGGCGCTGATGCAGATGCATCCGATCGCCGCCGAATTCAAGGGTACCTGGGGCCAGTACGATTTCGAGCACCTGGTGCCGCGATGGCTCGACAGGCTCCGTCGGCAACTCTGAGGGCGTCGCGCCTAATCCGCCCAGAAAACCAGCGCGCGACTCTCGATACTCTCGCGCGGGATACGATCCGGCGGCGTGGTCGGATCGTCGAAGGCGCCGTGCGCGGTGAAGCGGGCGCGCCCGTCGTCTTTCGAGTCGTAGCACTTGAGCACGATCGCTTCGTTGCGTTCTAGGTTCGGGAAATAGAACCATCGATGGTTTGGGTTGTAGAGAAACGCCCAGGTCTCGCCGGTCCAGTCGGGATAGACCAAATCGCTGACGACGACGTCCTGCGGCGCAATCGTGCTGGCGTCGCAAACCGCAAGCGGCGTGTCCTGCAGCGGCCCGCGAATCGGACGCCATACATTGAACTCGGCGAAGCGATGCTTCAGCAGCTCATCCGCTTCATCGGGCAGATGGGTCCGCACGCGGCGCGGCGCGGACATGAAGGTGTAATCGTTATGCACGAAGCGGATCGGTTTGCCGGCGCGCTGCTGATCCGCGAGAACCGGATTGCGTACGACGTGATCGAACACCGCGACGCGCGACGCGCCGGTGACCGACTTGAGCAGCTTTTCAAGCTCGGGATAGTAGATGGCGCGCACTTCGTCGGGATCATAGAAATCGCGAACCGCGGTTTCGTGACGCGTGAGGATGAAGCCCTGGCGATCGAGCGACAAATCCGCGGCGATCTCGCGCCCGTTATGAATCATCACCTTGTACGCGGCGTAGGTTCCCGAGCGTTTCGGCACGCCGGGCGGCGGCTCGTAAGCGTAATTGACGGGCCGCGGCACCGCGCTCGCGAGATAGTTCAGCGATGCTTCGACGTAGCTGGTGGATTTGGCCTGGATCGTCTCCATCGTCTTGGAGCCCTCCGTATAGGCGCTCGGAATCTACGATGGATCTAGCAGAGGCGCGACGGCATGCGCTATCGAGGCATGCCGCCCGCATATCGGGTCGGCAGTAAGACCGGATGCGATATCTAGGGAAGGCATGTGTTTTGCCCTTTGGCAAGGCAGGCCTGAGCCGGCGTGAGAACCGGATTCGCCAGTCCGATAAACTGGGAAATGGTATCGAGCGCGTTGTTCGCCACCCACACGTTACCCGAGGCATCGAGCGCCAGCGCGAATTGCCCGTGGATCTCAGAGAAGGGCGCGAAGCTGAGGCCGGTGGTATAGTTGCTCGCGGCGGTCAACTCGCTCAGATTGTTGCCGGCGTTGTTCGCGACCCACAAATTATCCGCGGAGTCAAAATCGAGGGCGAGCGGCTCATTGAGCGCGGCGCCGGCGGGCGAGAACACGGCGCCGGTCGTGTAGCCCGGGGCGATGAGTTTGCTGACGCTCGCGCCGGTTTTATTGACGACCCAAACGTTGTCACTGGAATCGAGGGCGATCGCCACGGGGTTGGCGAGCGACGCGCCGACGGGTGCGAAGTTGAATCCGGTTCCGTAATTGCTCGCCGCGGTCAGCTCGCTGACGCTGTTGTTGTTAAAATTGGCGGCCCAGACGTTACCCTGCGGGTCGACGATGATCGATGCGGGCCCCGCCAGTGCCGCACCTGGGGGCGCGAAGTTGAAACCGGTCGCATAGCTACTGGATGCGGTCAGTTCGCTCACGCTGGCGGTGTTGAGATTCCCCGCGAATGCATTGCCGCCTGCGTCCAACGCAATTGCCAATGGACCGTTAAACGCGGCAGCCGCTGGAGCAAAATTGAGTCCGGTCGAATAGTTACTCGAAGCGGTTAATTCGCTAATGCTATTTCCTGAGTAGTTGCTGGTCCACACGTTATCGTCCACGTCGAGCGCGATACCGCTGGGAAACGAAAACACCGCGCCTGACGGCCCGAAAACGGAACCCGTTGTATAACCAGTTGTGGCGTTGAGCACACTCACCGAATTGCCCTGCGAATTCGCAGTCCACACGTTCCCGGCAGTGTCAACCGCCAACTCGTACGGTCCGCTATATTCCGTGTCGGCCGGATCGTATTCAATGGCCAACGCCCACGCACTGGGCGAAGCACTCAATAACGGTGTGAACGGAGGGTTGTCCGGTATCAAGTTGTACAAGCTCGTGACGTTGTTGCCGGGATTCCGCGCCATATCGACGGCCGCCTCAAGCGTCGTGGTCGGTGCGGAGCCAGCGTGCGGCGTGGCGGCAGTGAACAGGCCTTGGCATTCGCTGGACGTAGGTCCGCTCGAATCCACGCACGTCGCCAGGATATCGGCGAGCGTATAGAGCGCATCGGACGTTGGAGCGACGCCCAGCGGGAGTAAAGCAGGCGTCAGTCCGGTGGCCACGTCGACCAGAGTCGACGCAGTAACTACTGCAGCGGCATTATTCAGTCCGGTCTGATTGGACGCGGAGGTCCCGATGATTTGTCCGGTGGCATCGGTAAACTGATTGAGCGCCCACACGGTCGCGGCGGTAGTTACCTCGTTGATAACTGCCGAGCGCTTGTAAGTTCCGCACGGACCGATCGCAACGCTAAGCGCGATAGCGGCATTGGCGGCGCGTTGTCCCGCGGGAGTACCGCCGGTTGCGATGAGATAAAGCTGCTGGCTGGTTTGGCATTCAAACTTCGAAAACTTGAATTTGCCATTCCCGTCCGACTTGACCGACGCCAGTTGCGAGCTGCCAGACCCGTAGCCGCTGGTTCCCGCCTGATACAGGGTAATTCGCGCGCCGGCGATTGGGCTGCCCGCCGAACCGCCAAAAACGGCGCCGCTCAGCACCGGCTTGGGGCTTGGGGCCGGAGAAGACGAACTACTGCTACCGCATCCCGCGGTTGTAAGCGCAGCCGTCGCAACGATGGCCAACAAAAATCCACGGACGGCAGAGTATTCCTCCGAGCGATTGCCTTTCACCGGCCCTTCCTCCCGCATTCTTCCGTGCAACGCAGTCGCGTATTGGTTTTCTCGATGAGCAATTCATTGCGATGCAATCATGCGCCGTCCATCAATACTCTCCGATCTCGCTCGCCTTGGGCGTCGGCGTCGCAGTGGGCGCTGCGCATTGGAGCGGAGGCTGCGAAGTATAGTTACAGTCCGTGCCGGAGATGCTGCTGCTTTCGAGATTAAACCCGATATTCCAGTTGAACGAGGTCGAGGGGCCGACGTTCGCAAATCCGAATACCGAGGGCACGGGCCGCGCGTTCTGGTCATCGGCCACGAAATACTTGGCGTCCGGAAAGGTGATCTGAAACGAGGGACAGCCCTTCGCCGGGCAATCGATATCCTTGACCGACCAACTGCATATGGTCTGGCCCGCCGGATTCGTTTGAGTGCACAAATTATAATACGGGCTCGACGGATTGCACTGACATTGGCTGCCGCTCCAGGTACACATCGTCGCGGGTTTGCATAATTTCATCCCGAGCGGTACCGGCGGCTTATTATTCCCAGTATCCTTGGTCAGGTCGAAGTCGTCGGCCATCGAGGTCATGTCGGTGCTGAGCGTCAGAATGCCGCTCTCACAACTATCCGCGTTGTAAGTAGCGCTCCATCCGACCGGCAGGTCTCCCACGTTCTTTTTCTGGTTGCCCGAACCCGACGGTTTTGCCAGCGCGAACTTGTAGTTGGCAGTTGTGATGTCGACATAGCCGAATTTGACGTTGGTCGAGGCAAAAGTAGGATTGTTCGGGCAGCCGGGAAGGTCTTTTCCGACGAACAATTGGTAGGTCTGCTTGGTATTCTGGTTGGCGTACAGGAAATAAAGGTCGTATTTCTGGTTGGCCGTGAAAACGTTGAAGCTTTTGGCCCCGGCGCTCTCCTGCTTCTGCCTGGAAAGGGTCGTATCGATGTAATAAATGCCGTTGTTCACAGTCAGTCCGCTGCGCTGGAAAGTGCCCTGACCCATCATCCGCTTGACCTGATCGAGACCTTCCTTTTCGGTGGATAGTATCAATTGGCGATAGAGCGGGACTCCGGTGCATCCTTGAACTGGGGAACCACGCGGCGATTCGGAGCAAGGACGGCCCCAGCTTTGTTTGTCATCCTTGTCGAGACACGCCTGGAACGGCTTTTCCTGCTTCGGGTTCAGCCCGCACTCGGGATAGAGGGCCGTCGTTATATATTGATAGGGACTGGTCTTGGCAGTGTTCGGCGGACACTTCGCGTCGCCTTTGGGATTGAGGGCGAGATCCGACGCGCACTCCGGAGTCTCGCTAGGCGCGTCAAAGAAAGCCTCCTTATTGACCGAAATCGTTTCCGTCTTCGGGGGCGTCGGCGCCAAAACCGGACTGGTCAAGCCTGTCAAAGTGCCGTCATCATCATTGAGCACGGTCTCGCGATCGATATCAGTGAAAGGGTTGAACATGTTGTCTTGATATCGACAGTATTCCTGGCGTGCCGCCTTGACGTCGGTATCAAAATCCAGGAGGCCTGATTTGAACAGCGGCTCGGTGACGAAGTGGCGGATACCGACGCCGTTGAAGTACAGATTGGTCGAATGGAACGCAGGCGAATAATAGAAGCCGTTGGACTGTTTCCACCCAATTGCAGCATTGGGCAGATAGCAGCGGTCATTCACTTGATCGGCCCGGGCGGCGAAGTTACCGCTGCCCATGACGCCGCTGGCTGCGCACGGATTGCAGTCAGTTGCACCTTCCGGGCAGGCGTTAGGCTTGCAGCCCCCCAGTGCGGTTCCCTTCACAGTGCCATCGCTGGTCAGATAGGTAGGTTGGATATTCAGGTACGCATTCGAGTCCTGGTAGGCGGGGCCGTCGTAAACGCTGAACAGCCGCTGAAAGTTGGTAAAGGTCTCGAGTTGCATGCTGATGCCGTCGTCCTTGCTCAGGCAATACGAATTATTGAGTCCGCCTGAAAATGGATCGCCGGCACAACTCAAGCCTTTCGAGCTGCCGTCCGTGAACGGATTGAACGGTCCTGCGTTGGAGGCATACGGATTGTTCGGCAAATCGCTCTGCGAGTTCTTCCATTGCGTGCTGCCGATGAACGCGCTCTTACGGGCGAGCGCCCAGAATCCGTCAGGCACCGAGGTCTTGCTGTAATCGCCGCTGGTCACGAAGTTAAGTGCGGCGGCCTGCGGGTCGGTGATCACGCTGTCGATGACCAGCGACCAGAACGGCCGCATCCAGATCGCAGAGAAATTCTTCTGCGCCCAGTTGAAAGAGCTGGTGTAACGGTCGAGAACCGTGACGTCGCAGTTTTGTGCGCTTCCCTGCGCGCAAAGGTTGACTCCTCCAGTGGCTGAGCAATCGGCGTTGGGCAAGCCCGAGTCAGCGGCAGGACACCGGGTTGCCAGCCGTCCACCGCCGCCAACGATTGGCCAGTAGGTATCGGTGGCTCTTACCTGCGGAAAGTTGGCTTGCGCGTGATCCGAAGGGAGCATCGTCAGCACATCGGCCTTGGCGTCCTTAGTGACAAGATTGACGCCGTTGCAGGCGGCGGTGAGGCCGACTTCCTGGAAGGAGTTCATCGCGCTGACGCAAGTATTGCCGACAAACGTTTGCAAGGGCGTGGTGCCCGCGCGTTCATCATAACCAGCCGTCGGAACGTCCTGATTGGGAATCACCGAGCGTTGTTCGCTCGCATAGCCAAACCACTTTTCCAGCCGCGAGGGGCCGCTGATCGCGCCCGGTACGAACCAATAACAGGCGCCGCAGGCGCCCGCGCCGGCGGCGAAATTGTACTGGAAGTCATTCCAGCCGTTCATGATCCAGAAGACAGCCGGATGGTTCGAATCCGAGTAGAAGGGGAAATTGTCAGGCGGCCTGCAGCTTGGGTTGTTGAGAGATCCGTCTTTGCAGTTGGGATCCTTGGTGGTCAGAATGCCCGGGACCAGGCGCGGGTTCTGCGCATTGGCGACGGCCGCGCGCGCGAACACTCCCAGATTCGAATATAGCTTGTTTCCGGTTTCGGTCCCGTCTTCGAGATAGTATCCGTGGCCGATCGACTTGTAACCGACGTTGCGCGCCAGCAGGATGCCCTGGGTCGCGTGAATGACAAACCAGCGCGTCATCGAATCCCAGGCCGAGCTGTCCGTCACAAAAGTCGACTCCGGAACCTGGCGAGCCATGTGGAAATGCACCGGATAGTGCACTTTCTCGCCGCCCTGGCCGAGCTGGTAAAACTGGACCCCCTGCACCTGGTAGGTCTGAAAGCCTTGCCGAACGAGTGTGTGCCCGCCGAAGTAGTATCCAGGATTCTTGCTTCCGGGCTCGGGAGGCGCCGGGAACGCGGTGGTCGGTGTATCGCCCTGAGAAACGACCTGGATGCTGCGCGTCAGCAATCCAACCGCAGCACGAGTGTCAGCCTGTGTGATGTTGAGGCCGAGACGCGAGATGCCGGAGTAACTTGCGTTCGTGAGGTCGATGGTCTTTCCGTTATGCGGCCACTGGACACCGGTAATCGCGGTGTTGGCGTTGGTAAAGTTTATCGTTGTGGTATTGCCGCTTACCGTCGGCGCGCCATTGATGATCAGCTCCTCGGAATGGCCGGGCAGATAGTCCGTCGTGGTGACGACGATGTGGTCGCCGGCTTGCCAGTCGACGGCACGGTCCAGGCTCAGGGTGGTTGCGGTCGGCTTCAATGAGCCGACAAGGCGCGCCCAACTGGTGCCTGAGCAGGAAGCACTGCTTGGGTTGCAGGGAGTCGTCGGACTTCCATAGAGGGCGCCTTTTTTGCCGAAAAGCTGCAAAGTCCCGCCATAGGACACGGCGAGCACCTTGTGCCCGAAGTAAGCGGCCGCGGTTCCATCCGCCGGATCGAGTGTCTGGTACGGATAGAAGCAGTCGTTCACGCCGTTAGCCAGGGTCATCGCCGTGCATTTGGTGGGATTCATCATGGGCGTGTTTGATCCCCAGATGAGGTCCGGAACTCCGCACTGAGTGCCGGACTTGCAAAGCGCCCCCGAATCCGTCGCCGCACCCCACAGATGAATCGTGACACGCCCGCAGGTCTTTACGCCGCCGTTGGTGGTGCATTGGGTGCCGATGGGCGCGCTGATTGAGCCGGCGATCAGGCTGCCGCCGTTCTCGACGATGATGTTCTCGGCGTAGAAGTCGATGCCCGCAGGATCATCGGCGAAGGTCAGACT
This sequence comes from Pseudomonadota bacterium, assembly GCA_021324855.1. Lineage (GTDB taxonomy): Bacteria > Desulfobacterota > Binatia > Binatales > Binataceae > JAJPIG01. Next base: position 180,516 of record JAJPIG010000015.1, read on the forward strand.
TCCGCAGCTGCTCGGATTCGATCCGCAGGTGGTTGGATCAGTGGCGTAGATGTTGACGTTGTGAAAGGTGTACGTGCCGGCCGGAACGGTGCAGGGCCCCGTCACGGCCAGATCGGTAGTGGCGTCGCCGGACGGGATATTGCCGCTCGTGCAAGTGGTCGTCGAGCAGAATGCGCGCCCAGCGACCAGCATCCCGGCGAGCATCGAAATCGCCACCACGGTTGAAAATCGTACAAATGTGCGGTTCACCTCTGATTCCCTCCCGTGAGCTTAACGCGGCCTTCGGGCAATCGGCCGGCGATGCGCGTTACTGGCGTTTAAAATCTTGTTGCTGGGCGCGACCGGATCGGCGTGTTGCGAGAGTGAATGTAGTCGGGTGCTAATCTCTCGATGCGACCGCTCCGGCCCTCGACGATGACCACGACGGTTACCATCTTGAGCGCCCGATGAACGACCGTGAGATGCCGCTACCAAAGGTTCACAGGGTCTGAGCTTTCAACCCAGGAAAGATTGTTGCCTGGCATTCCGCTCTCGTGAAAAGCTGGCCGAGCTCCTCTTTCTAATTACCGAACACGCCCCCTCGAACGGAGCTCAATCCGGCAGTGGACAGTACCCGATCCTTTAGTTGCTAGCAAACTGTTAATCAACAATAAAACCTGAAAAGAATGCCTTCGCGGCGCTTGAAATAAAAAATGACTGTTTATCAACCGATATAACCAATTGTTTTTGCAGCGAACTGTGAGCGTGCGCTCTGTCCTGTCCGATCTCAGGGCCACACGCTACGATAACGCAATGGAATTGCAGCCGCTGGATGGAATTCGCGTCATCGATCTCGGCCAGATCTATGCTGCGCCGTACTGCACAATGCAGCTCGCCGCGATGGGCGCTGAGGTTATCAAGATCGAGCCGCCCGGAATCGGCGAGGGTTTGCGCTTCGCCGCGGCTGATCCGGGCAAGACCAATTATGCCTTCCTCATGCTCAACGCGAACAAGAAATCAGTAACGCTCAACCTCAAGGAGGGGCGCGGACGCGCTATCCTGATGAAGCTGCTCGAGCGCGCCGACGTGATGGTCGAGAACTACGCGGGCGGCGTGATGGAATCGATGAGCCTTGATTACGAACATCTTCGCGAGCGCTTTCCGCGCCTCATCTATGCATCGGCGAAAGGCTACGATGCCGCCAGCCGGTTCGCGAGACTCGGCGCGATGGACACCAGCATTCAGGCGATGTGCGGGCAGATCAGCGCTACCGGCTATCCGGATCGCGAAGGCGTTAAGACGCCCGCCACGCTGATCGATATGGGCACCGGCAGTCATCTGACGAGCGCGGTCCTCGCTGCGCTGCTTGCGCGGGCGCGGAGCGGACGCGGCACGCGCGTCGAGGTCGCGATGTTCGATGTCGCAGTGGCCGGAATGACAACGGTCTTTTCTTCGGCGCTGCAGGACAAGAGAATTCGCCGCACCGCGAATCAGCATCCGGGCGTCTGTCCCTCGAATGTCTATCCCGCCGCCGACGGAGCGGTGCTGATCTTCTGCCTCTCCGAGAAGCATTGGCGGACGCTCGCTTCGATGATCGGACGCGGCGAGCTTGCGGACGATGCACGCTTCAAAAATCATTCAGCACGCCTCAAGATCGCGGACGAGATCGACGCCCTCGTTGCCGGGTGGACGTGCACGCACAGCCGCGAGGAACTGGTGCGAGCGCTAATCGATCATGGCATCCCGGGCGCGCCGGTCCGCACCGTCGAAGAGGTAATCGCGGATCCGGAACTGAGCGAGTGCGGAATTTTAATCGGAAGCGAGCATCGGGATTACGGCCCGATCAAAGTGCTCGACCTGCCATATCGCCTCAGCGCTAATCGATCTCTGAATCGGCCTGTGCGGCCGCCGCATCTTGGGGAACATACCGAAGCAGTGCTCACGGAAATTGGAATCGACCAAACGGAACTGGAGCGCCTGCGAGACGCGGGAATCATCTAAACCCGGCGACGCCTACGATCGAGCCTGGCGGATACGTTGCCGACGCGGACGGCCCGGCGGGAAGGCGCTTGCCCGGCGCGTGCGTGCCTTGAAGTTCATCCGATCGAGCAGCGCGAAGAAGCCGTTGCGCACGGTCTCCATGACCCAAAGCAGAGCGAGACCGACAGCAATCGAGATGCCTTGAAACATCTCATTCACGAACTGCAATTTACGCATCGGATCAGGTGTGAAGTCAGTTTCTTGGTCCGGCATCCATCATCTCCCCGGGTCTGATGAGACTAGAGACCAGAAATCCGAAGCGCAAGGCATAGGGTGAGCATTGCAAAAGCGCTGAGATAAGTGTGATTCGTTTTTTATTCGCCTAAATCAATCAGAACAATCGCGCTTCGTCCTCTTTTCACTTGACTGAAGTGGTAGAGAGTGGGACATTGTGGGAGATTAAGGTGGTGCAGTGCTCTTTAGCGGCAGCTTCGACCATGCCATCGATGAGAAAGGCAGGGTCAGTATTCCCGCCCGCTTTCGGGATGCGTTGCTTCGCGAGCAATGCGAAAGCCTCATGATCACGAACAGCTTCAGCAACGGCGATAAACCTTGCCTCCAACTCTATACCCCGAGCGAATGGGATCGCCAGGTCATCGCGCCGGCCCAGCAGAAGCCGCAGTTCGATCCCGCGTTCGAAGAGTATCTGCTGTTTTTCATCGGCATGGCTCATGAAGTTCCGCTCGATCGCCAGGGCCGCATCCTTATCCCGCCCAAACTCCGTGAGCACGCTCGTCTCGAGCGCGATGTGACGTTCACCGCGCGCGGCGCCTATTTTCAACTCTGGGACAAGGCGATCTTCGAGCAGGTCCTCGCCGCCGCGGCAGACAAGTTCAAGGACCCGGAGTTCAGACGGAAACTTAACCTGTAAAAGCATCGATGGGCAGCGCGGCGCACAAGATGACCGGATGGCTTCACGAGCCGGTGATGCGGGACGAAGTCGGCGAACTGATGCTCGCCAATCGGCCCGCGATCGTCATCGATGCGACGGTCGGCGCCGGCGGCCATGCAGAACTGCTGCTCGAACGCTCGGCATGCGAGCATCTGATCGGTCTCGATCGCGACACTCGCGCGCTCGCGGCCGCTTCCGAGCGTCTCGCGCGCTTTGGGGATCGCGTGATTCTTCGCCATGCCGATTTCGCCGCGCTCGATTCCGTCCTTGATGCACTCGGTGTCGCTAACGTCGACGCGATTCTCGCCGATCTCGGGATGTCGAGTCTCGCGCTCGATGATCCTGAGCGCGGCTTAAGCTTCCAGTCCGACGGTCCGCTCGACATGCGGATGGATCGCGATCAGGCGACGACTGCGCGCGCCCTGGTCAACGAAGAGGGCGAAGCGGAACTCGCCCAGCTCATTCGCGATTACGGTGAAGAGCGACATGCGCGCCGTATCGCCCGGATGATCGTCGCCGCGCGCCGCTCGCGTCCGATCGAGACCACGTTGCAGCTTCGCTCGATTATCGAGCGCGCGCTCGGTCCGCGCCGAATCGCCGGCGTCCATCCCGCAACCCGCACCTTCCAGGCCCTCAGGATCGCGGTAAATCACGAGATCGAAAGCCTCGCGACCTTGCTCGCGCGTGGGCCGGCGCGCCTCGCGCTGCGCGGCCGGATGGTGATGCTCGCCTATCACTCACTCGAAGATCGTCCCGTCAAGGAGACCTTCCGCGAGCTCGCGCGCGGCGGCGAGTTCATTGCGATCACGGGCAAACCGATGCGCCCCGCGACGGCCGAAGTAGCGCGCAATCCGCGCGCGCGCAGCGCGCGCCTCAGATGTATCGAACGGGGCGCGCGATGAAACGCCGTCCCTCACCAACGCGTCCGCCCAGCCGGCTTATCCCGGCAATCCTCTGTATCGCGATTGCCGCGCTCGGTTTCACGATCGTGATGGTGCGGCTGGAAGTGACGCAGGAAGGCTATCGGCTTTCGGAGCTGCGCGCCGAAATCGCGCATCTACAGGAGAGGAATCGTCAACTTCGATTGGAAACCGCGCAGCTCACCTCTCATGAACGGCTGCGCGCGCTCGCCCCGCGTTATCATCTGGCGCCGCCCGCGCCCGGGCAGGTCGTGATGGCGCCATGAACATTGCCTATCAGAAGCGCCGTATGCGCATCGGGATGTTGACGCTGCTGCTGGCGGCGCTGTTTTTGATCGCGATCGCGCGCCTGATAATTTTGGTTGCCTTCGACGGACCGCGGCTCACCTCGATGGCAGCGAGCGAGCATAGCGGCGAAGTGCAGTTGGCCGCGGTGCGCGGTCCGATAATCGATCGCAACGGCGAGCCGCTTGCGCTGTCCGTTGAGACCAGCTCCGTTTATGCGCGCCCGCATGAACTGATCGCGTCGAGCACGCCCGACGAGCGCGCCCATCTGGCCGCCGCGCTCGGAATTACTCCTGCTGAGCTCGACCGACGCCTGCATCATGCGGCGCCCTTCGTCTGGCTCGCCCGCCATCTGCCGCTCGAGCAGGCGCAGCAGGCCGAGGCCGTCGGTCTCGACGGCGTTGGCGATTTGACGGAATACAAACGCTTCTACCCGGAGAGCAACCTGGCCGCGTCGGTGGTGGGGAAGGCGGGGTTGGATGGTCAGGGGCTCTCCGGGGTAGAGCTCGCGTATGATCGGCTGATTCGCGGCGAGCCGGTGAAACTCCGCGTCTACCATGACGCGCTGGGCCACCCGATTCTCGACAGCCCGCTCTCGCTCAAGAACTCCGAGCCCGGCGCACGCGTTGAACTCACGATCGACGGTGGCATCCAGTCGCTCGCCGAAAGCCGCCTTGCCGAAGAGGTCGCCGAAAGCGGCGCACGCGCGGGCAGCGCCATCGTGCTCGATCCGTGGAGCGGCGAAGTGCTGGCAATGGCCAACGTCAACGCCCACGGAGACAGTGCGAACGATCGATTGCATAACGCCGCCATCCAGGATGCCTTCGAGCCGGGCTCCACGATGAAGGGGTTGCTCGCCTCGATCGCGCTCCAGGACGGCGTTGTCGACATCAACCGGCGCATCTGGTGCGAGGACGGCCGCTTTCATTTCGGCCGTTTCACGATTCATGACGACAGCCCGCACGGATGGCTCGCGCTGCCCGACATTATAGAAGTGTCGTCAAATATCGGTGCGGCCAAGATTGCGCTCTCGCTCGGCACGGACCGTTACTACCAGGGACTCCGCGCCTTCTCGATAGGCGAGCGCACAGGAATCGATCTGCCGGGCGAAGCTTTCGGGCTGCTGCGCAAGGAATCGACCTGGCGTCAGATCGATCTTGCCAATCACGGCTTCGGCCAGGGAATCGCGATCACGCCGATCCAGCTTGCGGTCGCCTATGCAGCCATCGCCAACGGCGGGATGATCGTGCGACCCTACGTCGTCAAGGCGATCTACAGTCCCGACGGCGCGCCGATCCTGGTGCATACGCCGCAGATGATGCGCCGGGCGTTGACGCCGGCGATCGCTCATCAAATGAATCTACTGTTGCGCAACGTTGTTAATGGCGCTGAAGGCACCGCGCGGCGCGCCAAAGTCGACGGCTTTATCGTCGCCGGCAAGACCGGCACCGCCCAGATGGTGAACCCTGCCACCGGCGCCTATTTCCAGAATCGGCTGGTTGCGTCATTCGTCGGCTTCCTGCCCGCCGATGACCCGCGCCTCGTGATCCTGGTCGTGCTTTATGATGTCGGTCACGGACATTTCGGCGGTCTGGTCGCAGCCCCCGTCTTCAGCGCGATCGCAAGCGGCGCGGTCCGTGAACTCGGTATCGCTGCGCCGCGCCCGGCGGGCTACGAGAGCGCGAGCATCATTCCGATCGATGTCCTGAAGCATGCCGAATCGATGGTCGCTCGGGATGCCGTGGCTGCCGAAATCGCCGACGATGCCGCGGTCCCGGCCGGGTCGAATTCATCGACGCTGCCGGATTTTGCCGGATTGAGCCTGCGTGAGGCGCTCGCGCTGGCGCATCAACGTGCGCTGAACCTCGACGTCAAGGGTTCCGGATGGGTGGTGGCGCAGGATCCTCCGCCGGGTGCGCCGGCCGGTCCGGATACCGTGAAGCTGACGCTCGCCGATGATCCCGGCGCCGCGACCCCGAGCCATCCGTCGAGCAAGTCTTCGGCGAAGCGCGTCCGTCACGCGCGACGGGGGACGCGTTGAAACTTGCCGACCTGATCGCCGGGACCGAGGTTGCGCGGCTCACAGGCGATACCACGATCGAGATCGCGGGCCTTGCCTACGATTCGCGGCGCATCGAGCCCGGTTATCTTTTCTTTGCGACGGCGCGGGACCCGGAACAAAACCGCGCGAATATCGAAGCGGCATTGAACCGTGGGGCGCGTGCGGTGGTGGTGCGCGGATGGGATGGTGCGGCGGCGCGCCCCGCGGTGACCTGGATCGAATGCGAACGGCCGCGGCTTCTGATGGCCGCGGCCGCTTCGCGCTTCTATCATGCGCCGAGCGAGCGGTTGGATCTGATCGGCATCACCGGAACCAGCGGCAAAACCACGACCGCTTATCTCCTTGCGTCGATCTTCGAAAATGCCGGCGCCCCGGCCGGAATCGTCGGCACGATCGGAATCTTTGCCGGCTCGCGGAGGTTGCAGAGCGGGCTCACCACGCCTGAATCGATCGATTTCGAAGCGGCGTTGGCTGAGATGGAGCGCTCGGGCGTGCGCCGCGTCGCCGCCGAAATCTCTTCGATCGGGCTCGAAGAGGGCCGCGTGGAGGCGCTCAATTTCAAAGGCTGCCTCTTCACCAACCTCGGCCGCGATCATCTCGATTATCACGGCACGCGCGAGAACTACTTCCGCGCCAAGCTGCGCCTGTTCACCGACTTGCTGCCGCGGAGCCGCCACAGCGAGCCGGTCGCCGTCGCCCGCGGCGATGATCATTTCGGCGCGCAGGTGCTCGGCGCGGTGCAGGGCCGCAAGGTCAGCTTCGGCCTGCGCTCGGACTTGGATGTCCATCCGACCAGCTACGCGATCGGATTCGACGGAATTCGCGCATCGATTTCGGCGCTCGATCGCAAAATCGAAATTCACTCGCCGCTGCTCGGCGAGATCAACCTGCTCAACATCCTTGGGGCTTCGGCGATGTCGGTGGCCCTGGGCATCGAAACGGATGCGGTGGTGGAAGGTGTGCGGCGATGCCCAGGCGCCCCCGGCCGACTCGAACTCGTGCCGGGGCCTCAGGGCGTCATGGTGCTGGTCGATTACGCGCACAAACCGGACGCGCTCGAGGCGGTGCTGAACGCGCTGCGCGCGCTCGGGCCGGAGCGACTGGTGTGCGTCTTCGGATGCGGCGGCGATCGCGATCAGGGCAAACGTCCGCTGATGGGCGAGATCGCGGGGCGGCTCGCCGATCTCGCGATCCTCACCTCGGACAATCCGCGTACCGAAGACCCGCTTAAGATCATCGCCGCGGTCGAAGCCGGGCTGCGCGAAACCGGCCTGCCGCGTATCGAGCGCGATGACGTCGATCGACGCCGCGGTTACCTCGTCGAACCCGACCGACGCGCCGCGATTGCGCTCGCGCTCACACTCGCACGCGCGGGCGACGCTATCGTCATCGCGGGCAAGGGTCACGAAGATTATCAGATCGTCGGCACGCGCAAGCGTCATTTCGACGATCGCGAAGCGGTGCGCGAGATTACCGCGGAACTCGCAATGAACGCGCCGAATCGGAGTCCCGGATGAGGCGGTCGGCCACGGACCAGGCTTAGTCCGTCGCGACGCCCAGCGGGGAGCCTTCGGCCGGGAGGTGCGGTGATGTGGGAAGGTGGCAACCGGTCGGAGGCTTGCCTCGGGGAGTCGACGGTGGGCGCCGGAGCAATTTCGGCGCGCGGCGCCGGGAAGAGCGAAGCGCTCGCGCCAGTGTCACTAAATGGCGCGGCGTCACTCCCCGGTGCCGGCTTCGCGAGCGCCAGGTCGCCAATGCCGAGCCGTCGATCGTCGCGATGGACTGGCAAACTCGCTACACTGGGAGCCCTTCTTTCGATGCTCTATCTGTTGCTGTTCCCAGGACATCAGTCCCACGCGATTTTCAATGTCCTGCGCTACGAAACCTTTCGCTCGGTATTGGCGGGGCTGGCGGCGCTGGCGCTCTCGCTCGCGCTCGGTCCGATTCTGATCGAACGCTTTCGGGCGGCGCATATCGGCCAGACGATTCGAGATGAAGTCCCGCAACATCTCAAGAAAGCCGGGACGCCCACGATGGGCGGTCTGTTGATCGTTGCCTCGTGCGTGCTCGCGACACTGCTTCTGGCAGATCTCCGCGACGGATTCGTATGGCTGGCCGCCGCGGTGATGGTCGGCTACGGTGCGATCGGCCTGACCGACGATCTGCTCAAGCTCAAACGCGGCCGCGGCGCAGGGCTCACCGGTCCGCAGAAGCTCGTCTCACAAACCGCAATCGCGCTGCTCGCCGCACTGGCGCTGTTCGGATGGCTGCGGTTCGATACGCATCTGATGGTGCCGTTCTTCAAAAATGTCCATCCCGACCTGAGCTGGGCCTATGTGCCGTTCGCTGCGCTGGTGATGGTTGCGTGCTCGAACGCGGTCAACCTCACCGACGGACTCGACGGCCTGGCAATCGGTCCGGTAATCACGGTGAGTCTCTGCTATTGGGCGTTCACCTGGATCGCTGGCAACGTGAAGCTGGCGCGCTACCTCGATGTCGCGCATGTGCAGGGCGCCGGCGAGCTCACGATCTTCTGTATGACGCTGATCGCGGCGTCGCTCGGGTTTCTCTGGTACAACGCCTACCCGGCCTCGATGATGATGGGCGATGTCGGCGCGCTGTCGCTCGGCGGCGCGCTCGGGATTATCGCGGTGATGGCGAAGCAGGAATTGGTGCTGCCGATCGCAGGCGGCGTGTTCGTGATCGAGGCCGCGTCCACCATCATCCAGCGCTACTACTACAAGCTGACGCATCGGCGAATTTTCCGGATGGCCCCGCTGCATCATCATTTCGAGCTTGGCGGATGGCCTGAAACCGTGGTGGTGACGCGCTTCTGGATCATCTCGATAATCTGTGCGCTGATCGCGCTGAGCACGCTCAAATTGCGTTGATGGATTTAACGGGCAGGAAGGTCGCAGTGATCGGACTGGGACGCAGCGGCGCCAGTGCCGCGCGGTTTCTATTCGAGCGCGGCGCGCGCCTGGTTCTAATCGATCGCGATCAGGAGGTAGGCCGGAACACCGAACTGACGCCCGGCGAATTGCGCCTTGGACCCGAAGATCCGCGGTGGGTGGAGGGCTGCGATCTGGTGGTCACCAGCCCGGGCGTCGCCCGCGACAACCCGCTGCTGCTCCATGCGGTGCGGCTCGGAGTCCCGGTCTGGAGCGAACTCGAGCTCGCTGCGCGATTTTTCAAGCGCCCGATCGTCGCGATCACCGGCACCAACGGCAAGAGCACGGTCACGGTGATGGTCGGCGAGATTTTCAAGGCCGCCGGAATGCGGGCGTTTGTGGGCGGCAATCTCGGCGTGCCGCTGATCGAGGCGATGCGCGGCGCGTACGACGTCGGCGTGATCGAGGTTTCGAGCTACCAGCTCGAATGGATCGATAAGTTCCATCCGCGCGTCGGCGTCCATCTCAATCTTACCGAGGACCATCTCGATCGTTATCGCGATCTGGAAGACTACGGGCGCACGAAGGCGAAACTGTTCCGCAATCAGAATTTTCGCGACTGGGCATTTTTGAATCGCGACGATCCGCGCGTGATCGCGCTCGCTCGAACGATCCGCGCAAAAGTCGTCAGCTTCGGTCTCTCCGCGCCGGCGAACGCTCCCGCCTTACACCTCGATCGCGATGCGATCGTGTACGATCTCGGCACGCGCGCCGGGCGAATCGGGCTCGGCGGCTTCGCGATGCGCGGGCGCCATAACCTGATGAACGCGATGGCCGCGGCGGGGGCGGCACTGGCGCTGGAATTGGAAGCGTCAGTAATTGAGCGCGCGCTCGCGGGCTTCAAGGGTCTGCCGCATCGAATCGAGCTGGTGCGCGAACGCAACGGCGTCAGCTTTATCGACGATTCCAAGGGCACCAACGTCGGCGCCGTGGTCGAAGCGCTCGCCGCGGTCGATGGAACCGTGATTCTAATCGCCGGCGGGATGGACAAGGGCGGCGACTATACGCCGCTAGTCGCGCCGATTGGCGAGAAGGTCCGTAGGCTGATCCTGATCGGTGCGGCGCGCGAAAAAATGAAAGCGGCGCTCGCCGGCGCGACCGAAATTTCATGCGTGGAGACGTTGCGGGAGGCGGTTGCGGCCGCCGCCTCCATAGCGCGGCCGGGGGAGACCGTGATGCTGTCTCCGGCCTGTTCGAGTTTCGATCAATTCAGGGACTATGCGGAACGTGGCGACTTATTTAAAGAGCTGGTTCGGGCGCTTTGACGCGGTCGGGTACCGGCGTCCCGACCCCTGGCTGTGGCTGCCGGGAGCCGCGCTGTCGATGCTTGGTCTTTTGATGGTGCTCAACACCACCTACTTCCTGAGCCTCGAGAAGACCGGCAACGGATTTCATTTCTTCAAGCTGCAACTGTTGCATATCGCGCTCGGGCTCGTCACGCTCGGCCTGGTCTCGCAACTCTCGCTCACCGGGCTCCGCCGGCTCGTCGTGCCGTTGATGATCGTCTCAATCGCGATGCTGATCGCGGTCTGGATGCCCGGACTCGGCGTGGTGCGCGGCGGCGCGCGTCGATGGCTCCGGCTCGGCCCGGCGCTGATTGAGCCGTCGGAGTTCGTGAAGCTCGCGATCGTCTTTTTCCTTGCTGATTTTCTGAGCCGCCGCGGCGAACGCGTGCGCGACTTCGCTTCCGGACCCCTGCCGATCTTCGCCATCGTCGGCCCGATCGCGCTGGTGGTGCTGAAGCAGCCTGATTTCGGCGCCACCGTGATGATCGTGCTGATCCTGTTCACGATGCTCTACGCGGCGGGCGCGCGTCCCGCTCATCTGGGGATTGCCGGGGCCGGCGCGCTGGGAATTCTCGTCATACAGGCGGTATCGAAATCCTACCGGATGCGCCGCCTGACGTCGTTCATCGATCCGTGGCGCACCGCGCGCGGCGCGGGCTTCCAGCTCATCCAGTCGTACATCGCCCTCGGCGCGGGCGGCGAATGGGGCGTCGGACTCGGCGCGGGCCGGCAGAAGATGTTCTATCTGCCGCAGGCGCACAATGATTTCATCTTTGCGGTGATCGGCGAGGAACTCGGGATCGTCGGCGCGATTGTCGTGATCCTTCTGTTCATCGTGATTCTGTTTCGCGGGATGCGGATCGCGCATGACGAGCCCGATCCGTTCGCGAGCCTGCTTGCAGTCGGACTGACCGCACTGCTCACGTTGCAGGCGCTGATCAATATTGCCGTGGTAATCGGCCTGATTCCCACCAAGGGGCTGCCGCTGCCGTTCTTGAGCTATGGCGGGACGGCGATGATCATGGCGATGGGGACGCTCGGCGCGCTGCTCGCGCTGGGACGGCGTCCGGCGGTGAGATGAAGGTGATTATCGCAGGCGGCGGCACCGGCGGACATCTCTTCCCAGCCATCGCGCTGGGCGAAGAACTCAAACGTCAGCGCCCGGCCACCGAAGTGATGTTCGTCGGCAGCAGTGCCGGGTTCGAGGCGCGATGGCTACCCACGAGCGGTCTTAAGTACGAACTGTTCGAGGTCCACGGTCTGCGCGGTCATAATGTGCGCGAGCGGGTCACGGCGACCGCCGAGTTTTTGCGCGCGATCCTAAAGGCCCGGCGGCTGCTGAAAAACTTCGCACCCGGCCTGGTGGTGAGCGCCGGCGGTTACGCCTCCGTTCCGATGGCGGTGGCGGCTATCGTAACGCGCACGCCGCTCATCTTAATGGAGCAGAATTCGCGCCCCGGACTTGCCAATCGCGCATTTTGGCGTTTCGCAAGGAAAATCTGCGTTGGGTTCGATGACACTGCCGCGTTTTTCAGCGCAGATAAAGCCGTTATAACTGGGAACCCGGTGCGGTCCAGCGTCGGGCATCAGTGCGACCTTCGGGACCGCTCTCACGTTTCTCAAATTCTTGTTTTAGGCGGCTCGACCGGTGCACACCGGCTTAATTTAGGCGTAGTAAAAGCCTTTGAAACTTTGGCAAAAGATGTTATAAAATGGACGCTCGTCCATCAGACGGGCGAGGCGGACGTGGGGATGGTGACGGCGGCGTATAAGGCCCTCGAATGGCCAAGCGCCTCGGTTTTGCGCTTTATCGACGATGTCGGTTCGGCGCTCGCCGGAGCGACCTTGGTGATCGCGCGTTCAGGCGCAGTGACCGTCTCCGAGGTCGCGCTTGCAGGCCGTCCGGCAATCTTCGTCCCGTATCCTTTTCATCGCGATCGCCAGCAGGAGCTCAACGCCCGCGTGCTCGAACGCGCCGGCGCAGCGATTATCATCCGCGACGACGAGCAGCTTGCGGAAAATCTTGCGCGCGCGATCCCGGAGTTGATGAATGATCCCGCGCGGCTTGCCGAAATGGGCCGGCGCGCGCGTTCGGTGGCGCGTCCCGAGGCCGCCGCGGACATCGCGCGGATCTGTTTCGAGGTCGCAGGCGCGGAGGTGGGCGCATGACAGGACCGACGCCCAACGGTTTGCTGACCCGGCCGCGCCGTCTCCATTTCGTCGGCGTCGGCGGCGCCGGCATGAGCGGGATCGCCGAGCTCTGTCTGCGCCTCGGCTTCACGGTCAGCGGCTGCGATCTCAAGCCGAGCGCGACCACCATGCGGCTCGCCACACTGGGCGTCGAAATCATGCACGGCCATCATCCGGGCCATCTCGTCTCCGATCTCGATGCGGTCGTGATTTCCTCTGCGATCAAATTCTCAAATCCCGAGCTTGCTCGCGCACGGGAGATGAAGCTGCCGATCCTGCCGCGCGCCGAGATGCTCGGCGAGCTGCTGCGGATGGCGCGCCATGGGATCGCGGTTGCCGGCACGCACGGCAAGACCACGACCACCTCGCTGGTGGCGCTGGTGCTGGAAGAGGCCGGGCTTGATCCGACGGTCGCGGTCGGCGGTAATCTGCGCTCGCACGGCACGAACGTGCGGCTCGGGCGCGGCGATTTCATGGTGGCCGAGGCCGACGAGAGCGACGCGTCCTTTCTGCTGCTGTCGCCGACGCTGGCGATCGTCACCAACATCGATCCCGAGCATCTCGACCATTACGGCTCCATGGAGCGGGTGCGCGAGGCGTACCAGAATTTCATCAACCGCGTTCCATTCTACGGCTTGGCGATTCTCGGCATCGACAGCGTGAACGTGCGCGGGCTGCTCCCCACAATTCGCAAGCCGGTGCTGACCTACGGTGTTGCGCCCGACGCCGATCTTCGCGCTGAGACGATTTCCATCGACGGTCTTTCAACGCGCTTCGAAGTGATCCATAAGGGCGCGCGGCTCGGCGCGGTGACGATCCCCACACCGGGCCATCATGTGGCGCTCAACGCGCTTGCCGCGATTGCTGTGGGACTCGAACTCGGCGTCCCCTTTGCGGTCGCGGCCGCGGCGCTTGCGCAGTTTTCCGGCATCTATCGCCGCTTCGAGATCAAGGGTGAGGCGGCGGGAAGAATCGTTCTTGACGACTATGCGCATCATCCGGCGGAAGTGCGCGCGACGCTTGCCGCCGCTCGTGCCGCCTTCAAGCGCCGCCTGGTCGCCATCTTCCAGCCGCATCGATTCACGCGGCTCCGCGATCTATTCGGCGAATTTCTCGACGCCTTCGATGACGCCGACCGGCTCTACATTGCCGACGTCTATCCTGCGGGCGAGGAGCCGATCGCGGAAGTCTCCGCCCGTCGGCTCTACGAGGCGCTCCGCGCGCGGGGCCATCTCGACGTACGTTATCTCGGTGATGATCCGGAACCTGCGGCGCGCGTTGCGGCCGAATCGGCCGGCGGCGATCTGATCGTGACGCTTGGCGCCGGCGACATTTACCAGCTCGGCGAAGCGGTTCTGAGGGCCCTCGATGACGGAGTCAAGCTGCATGAGCAAGCTTGAAGCGGAACTGCGCGGCCGCTTCGGTGCGCGAGTCGCGGCGCATCAGCCGCTGGCCGAATTCACTTCGTTCCGCATCGGCGGACCGGCGGAACTGATGGTCACGGTCGAGAACCAGGCCGAGCTGATGGCCGTGCTTGACGCGGCGCATCGCGCTGACATGCCGTCGTTCTGTCTTGGGTCGGGCACCAATCTGCTGGTGAGCGATCGCGGTATCCGCGGCGTCGTGGTGCGCTTGGCGGGTGAGTTTTTGAATATCGATTTCGACGGCGTGCGCGTGCGCGCGGGCGCGGCGGCGCGGTTCGGCCTGCTGGTCGAGAATGCGGTCGAGCGCGGCCTGGCGGGACTCGAGTTCGGCGAAGGCATTCCGGGCAGCGTCGGCGGCGGGTTGGTAATGAACGCGGGCGCGTTCGGCGGCGAAATCGCGCGGGTGGTGAGGTTTGTGCATGGCGTTACGATCGAAGGCGCGGCACGATCGCTCACTAACGGCGAGGTCGGTTTCGCCTATCGAAGGACCGCCCTGCCGCGCGGCTTCGTGATCACGCGGGTTGATTTCGAACTGAGGCCCGGCGATCGCGAGGCGCTGCGCGCGCGCGTGGCCGAATTGAAGGGGAAGCGTGCGGCGCGTCAGCCGCGCGGGCTGCCGAACGCCGGCTCGATCTTCAAGAATCCGCCCGGCAACTTCGCGGGGCGGCTGCTGGAGAGCGCCGGGATAAAGGGTGCGCGCGTCGGCGGCGCGGCGTTTTCGGACCAGCATGCGAACTTCATCGTCAATCTCGGCGGCGCGCGCGCCGAGGACGTGCGGGCGTTGATCGAGATGGCGCGGGCGAGAGTGCGCGAGACCAGCGGCATCGCGCTCGAGCCCGAGGTAAGGCTGGTCGGCGAATGGTGAGGTAGAGCGGCGCTTTCGCGCGGTGCGGCGGTGCGGTGGTGGCGAAGCGGCGAAAGACAAGCGAGACGACAAGTTGGGGCTGGCGCCTGGGTGGCGTCGTCCTCGTGAGCTTTTTCGCGCTCGGCATGATGGCGGGCGTGAGCCCGGAAGGTCACGCGCTTAAAGCGCGGGTGAAAGCTTCCTTCGACGCGCTCCGCGCCGAGGCTCTGGAAGCCGTTGCGCCGGTGATTTTCTTCTGGCGCGGAATTCCCCCGGTTCCGGTTCGTTACGGTGCGCCCGATTCGATCGCGATCGTCGAGCGGCGCGACGGCTTCTACGCGCTGTCGCAGCACGCCGGGCTTGCCGGTCCGATCTCGCCGCAAGCACAGGGCGATTTGCCGGTGCTGAGCGGCGCGGGCGTGCAGAACGCATCGGTCGATGAGCTGATGCGTTATGCCTCGATCCTGGTGCGCGCTGAAGCGACGCTTTCCGCGTTGATCTCCGAGATGCGCGTCGATGACGATGGCGCGACGGCCACGTTCTTCCTCGCCCGCTCGGAAACGCGGCTTACGATCGATATCGAATCCGCGCCGGTGGAACTCGAGCGCGCGCGCGAGTTGCTTGCCCGCTGGCAGGAGCATCAGCGGCTGGTCGCGAGCCTCGATCTTACGACGCCCGGGCAGGCGGTGATGCAATTGCGCGGCATCGAGTCATTCGATCGTATCAACGGCGAGCTCAAGCGAGTGTCCGGGGACGGGGGGCTCAAAGCCCGCGGCGCGGTCGTGGGCGGGCGAGGGGTGACGGGCCGATGAAAAGCATCGTTGCCGGACTTGACGTTGGAACCAGCAAGGTCTGCGCGTTAATCGCGGAGACCTCGGGCGAGGCGCCGGCGCTGCTCGGCTTCGGCATCGCGCCATGCGCCGGGTTACGCAAAGGCGTCGTCGTCAACATCGAGGCGACGGTCGAGGCGATTCGCGCGGCGCTCAACGAAGCGCAGAAATCGGCGGGCGTGCGAGTCGGCACGGTGGTGGTCGGAGTGGCCGGACCGCATATCCGCGGGCTTAACAGCCACGGCATCGTCGCGGTGCGGGGCGGTGAAGTCAATCAGCGCGATGTCGAGCGCGTGATCGATGCGGCGCAGGCGGTCGCGATTCCGCTCGATCGTCAGGTGCTGCACGTGCTGCCGCAACAGTTCGCAGTGGACGATCAGGAGGGCGTGCGGAATCCGATCGGGATGGCGGGGGTGCGGCTCGAGGCGTGCATCCATATCGTCACTGCCGCGCAGAGCTACGGGCAGAACCTGAACAAATGCTGCGAGCGCGCCGGCGCAACGCCGACCGAGATCGTGTTCGAGCCGCTCGCGGCTGCCGCCGCGACGCTCTTTCCGGAGGAGCGTGAACTGGGCGTGGCGCTGGTAGATATCGGCGCGGGCACCACGGACATCATCGTGTTCCACGGCGGCGCGGTGATGCACACGGCGGTGCTGCCGATCGGCGGAGGACATCTGACCGGCGATGTGGCGGCGGGTTTGCGCACGCCGCTTCAGGAAGCGGAGCGTCTCAAGATCAGCTACGGCGTCGCCACTAACATGGTGGTCGGCCGCGATGACATGGTGCAGGTGCCGGGCGTCGGCGGGCGCGCGCCGCGGATGATCCAACGGCGGCTGCTCGGCGAAATCATGGGTCCGCGCATGGAAGAAATCTTCGCGATGGTGCAGCGCGAGATAGGCCGGTCGGAAGTGGCCGACAATCTTGCCTCGGGCATCGTGCTGGTCGGCGGCAGCGCGCTGCTGGAAGGGACGCAGGAGCTGGCCGAGCGGATATTCAATCTGCCGGTGCGGCGCGGGCTGCCGGTCAATCTGAACGGGATGCCCGAGGAATTGATCAAGCCGATGTACACCACCGCGGCAGGATTGGTCCTGCACGCCGCGGCGGCCAATGGGAACGGACCCGGTACGATGCGCAACGGTCGGCTGCTCGGCCGCTGGCGCAACCGGGTGAGCGACTGGGTAAGGGAATTTTTCTGATCCGCGCGCAGAGCCGGAACAGACAGACTTGCGAATTCGCCTGGAGCGGCGGAGGAGGTTGACGATGATCGAGTTGGTGGAAAATCCAGATCCCGGCGCGCGTATCAAAGTGGTCGGCGCCGGCGGGTGCGGCGGCAACGCGGTCAATCACATGATCGCAGCCGGCCTGCGCAATGTCGAATTCATTTCCGTCAATACAGACTCACAGGCGCTGCAGAACAACATCGCGCCGATGCGCCTGCAGATTGGACAGACGATCACACGCGGACGCGGCACCGGCGGCAATCCCGAAATCGGGCGCAAGGCGGCGCTGGAGGACGAAGAGCGACTGCGCGAATTGCTCTCCGATGCCGAGATGGTCTTTGTCACCGCCGGGATGGGCGGCGGCACCGGGACCGGCTCCGCGCCGGTCATCGCGCGAATCGCGCGCGAGGCCGGAGCACTCACCGTCGGCGTGGTGACCAAGCCGTTCCAATTCGAGGGGAGTTGCCGGATGAGGCAGGCCGAGGAAGGGCTGCGCGAGCTCAAGCTCGCGGTCGATACGCTAATCACGATTCCGAATCAGCGCTTGCTCTCGATCACCAGCCGCAACACCCCGCTCCGCGAATCGTTCCAGAAGGCTGACGACGTTCTGCTGCAGGCGGTGCGCGGAATTTCCGAGCTGGTGACGGTGCACGGGCTCATCAATCTCGACTTCGCCGATGTCCGCTCGATCATGGCGGAGATGGGGATGGCGATGATGGGCGCGGCGACCGCTCACGGCGAGAACCGCGCTGTCGAGGCGGCTCAGCGCGCCATTTCGAGCCCACTGCTCGAGGACCTGTCGATCAAGGGCGCGCGCGGCCTGTTGATCAACATCACGGGAGGCCCCGACCTGTCGCTGTACGAGGTCAACGAAGCCGCGAGCCTGATCCACGAGGAGGCGCACGAAGATGCGAACATCATTTTCGGCGCGGTGATCGACGAACAGATCGCGGACGAGTTGCGCGTCACAGTGATCGCGACCGGCTTCGGCGACCTTGACCAACGCTACAGCGCCAAGTATTCGCCCTCGGGCGCGCCGCTGACCCAGCCGATCCAGGCGGCGGCGACACGGCCGGTCGAATCGCCGCAGGCCCAGCCGCCCGCGCCCGCACCGGCGCAGGTGCAGAGCCGGATGTTCCCGAACAAGCCGGTGCGGCGGCTCGGTCTGCTGGTTGACGACAGCTTGGATATTCCGACTTTCAAGCGGCGCGCCGAAGAGGCGGGATACGGAGGGCCGACCAAGCTGGCTGAGGCGGACGACGAGGACGAGAAACTCGATATCCCGACGTTCCTGCGCAAGAACGCCGAGTGAGACGGAATCGCGGGCCGCGGGGGAGCGGCTCGCGATGCGCTCAGAGTCCGGCCTGAAGTTTCATCAGCTCGACCGTCACCTCGGCGGTCGCGACCATATCCTTGACGTCGAGCCATTCGCGCACGGTGTGGATATCGCGCATGCCGGTGCCGAGATTCGCAACCGTGAGTCCGCGATGATTGAAGATATTAGCGTCACATCCACCACCGGTTGCAGCGGTGTTCACCGCCCGGCCGGTGCGCCTCGCCGCCTCGATCACCTTGCGCACGATCGGCGCGTCCTCCGGGATGTTCATTGCCTGGTACTGCGCGTCGGCTGAGTAGTCGAGAGTCGCGCCCACCTGTTTGCCGTCGATCGTGATCGTGGCGCGCGCCACCGCACTTTTGAAGCAGTCGATCATGTGGTTGACCTGAGCCGCGAGCTTCTCCGGATTGCGCGAGCGCGCCTCGCCGCGAACGACCACTTCGTTGGGCACGATATTGATCGCCCGGCCGCCCTGAATGACGCCGAGGTTGGCGGTCGTCTCATCATCGACGCGCCCCAAACGCATCGCGGCGATCGCTTCCGACGCGACCTTGATCGCAGAGATGCCGCGCTCGGGCGCCATCCCGGCGTGCGCTTCGTAACCCATCACCTTGAACATCAAGGTCTGAGCGCCGGGTGCGCGGACGAAGAGCAAGCCGGGTGAGTCGCTATCGAAGACCAGCCCCTCGCGCGCCTCGAACAGATCGAGCTCCAGATTTTTGGCGCCCAGCAGACCGACCTCTTCGCAGATCGTGAAGACGACATCGATCGGGCCGTGCGGGATGTTCTGTTCATGGAGCTGGCGCACGGCTTCGCAAATTACGGCGCATCCTGATTTGTCGTCACCGCCGAGTACCGTGCTGCCGTCGGTGCGGATGATATCGCCCTCGACGATCGGCTTGACGCCCTCGCCAGGCACGACCGTATCCATGTGGGCGCACAGCAGCAGGGGAGCGAGTCCCGGTTTAGTGGCCGAAATGCGGCAGATGAGATTACCGGTGTTGCCGCCTACGCGCTCGCCGGCGCGATCGTAGCGGCAGGTGGCGCCGAGACTTTCAAGCTCGCGGCGCAATCGCTCGGCGACCTCTCGCTCCTTGCGTGAGACTGAATCGATTTGAACCAGCTCGAGCAGCAGGTTTTTGAGCCGTTGCTTATTGACGGTTGCCATGACGTACCCTCCGGTCGCTGACTTGGCGGTTACGGGAAATCAGGCACGATCGAGCGAGAGCATCGCCCCGGTGCCGCAGGATAAGCAATCAGGCGCCGTCCGCGCGACCGGCGGAAGCCTCGAGCTTTGCGGCGATCGCGTGGCGGGTTGCCTCCAGCGGATCGGGCAGGGTGGGCCCAATCTTGCGGAAGAAATCGCCTGCGGCAGCGACTTCAGCCTTCCATTCGCTTCGATCAATCTTGAGGCTCTCACGGAGTCGGTCGGGCGGAAGATCGAGACTCTTCAGGTCGAGTTCGGAAGGATTTGGAACGATGCCGACCGAGGTATCGATGCCGCGCGCGCGCCCGTGAATTCGATCAATCATCCAGCGCAGTATGCGCAGGTTTTCGCCGTAGCCGGGCCACAGAAAACGACCATCGCCATCCTTGCGGAACCAGTTGACCATGAAGATCTTAGGCGGCTTGTGGAGCAGCTTGCCCATCCTGAGCCAGTGGGCGAAATAGTCGCCCATGTTGTAGCCGCAGAACGGCAGCATCGCCATCGGGTCACGTCGGAGCACGCCGACCTGGCCGACCGCGGCAGCAGTTGTTTCGGAACCCATCGTCGCGCCCATCAGGACGCCGTGCGTCCAATCGTGCGATTCGAGGACCAGCGGTACGGTCGCCGCGCGCCGCCCGCCGAAGATGATCGCGGAGATCGGCACGCCCTGCGGATCGTCGACGTGGGGCGAGAGCACCGGATTGTTGCGCATCGGACAGGTGAAACGTGAGTTGGGATGAGCGGCCTTTTCGCCGGAGTTCGGCCGCCAGAGACGGCCTTGCCAATCGATGAGGCCTTCCGGCGGCGGCTCGTCGATGCCTTCCCACCAAACATCGCCATCAGGGGTTGTCGCGACGTTGGTGAAGATGGTGTCGCGCGCCAGCATCTTCATCGCGTTGTGATTCGATTTTTGGTTTGTTCCGGGCGCAACGCCGAAGTATCCGGCCTCCGGATTGATCGCCCACAGGCCGCCGTCCGGTCCAATCCGGAGCCACGCGATATCGTCGCCGATGGTATGGACTTTCCAGCCTTTCATCGAGTGCGGCGGGGTGAGCATCGCAAGATTGGTTTTGCCGCAAGCGCTCGGAAACGCCCCGGCGACATAGGTGGTCTGGCCCTGCGGGTTCTCGATGCCGACGATCATCATATGCTCAGCGAGCCATTGCTCTTCACGCGCCATCCATGACGCGATCCGAAGCGCGAAACATTTTTTGCTGAGCAGCGCATTGCCGCCGTAACCGCTGCCCGCCGACCAGATCGTGTTGTCCTGCGGAAAGTGGCAGATAAGCCGGCGCTCGGGATTGACGTCGAGCGTGCCGTGCAGTCCGCGATTGAAATTGTCGGAGTCGCCGAGCAGGTCGAGCGCCGCGCGGCCCATCCGCGTCATCGTGCCCATACTGAGCGCCACGTAGATGCTGTCAGTAAGCTCGATGCCGACTTTGGAGAATGGCGAGTCCGGCGGACCCATGATGTATGGTACGACGTACATCGTGCGCCCACGCATCGAGCCGCCAAACCATCCGCGCAACTTGGCGTAGGCTTCGTCAGGTGCCAGCCAATTGTTGGTCGGGCCGGCCTCCTCGCGGGTCGGCGTGCAAACCATCGTAAGATTTTCGGTGCGCGCCACATCGTTCGGATTCGAGCGATGGAGATAGCAGCCGGGGCGCTTGGTGTGATTGAGCGGGATCAACACACCCGCGGCGACCGCCTCGGCTAACATCCGCTTGCGCTCGGCAGGCGAGCCATCGCACCAGACGACGCGGTCGGGACAGGTTAGCGTAACGCACTCATCGACCCATCGGCGCAGCCCAGCGCTACGGGTCGGAATGGCAATTGCGGAAGGATCGTCGCCCACCGGAAGCTCCACGAGATTGGTTCGGATGTTTATTCCCAAGGTAGCACGGTTGAATTAGAACGGCTATGGTGGTCGAAATTTTGACATTAGCGAGATTGATAGCTCTCGACTGCTCACCCGCCAATGATGTTCCCGCAATCGCGGCGCGCTGTCAAAAAAATCGCTATTCGATCGTAAGCGGCGTTTCGACGAAATCAGCGGCCTCGGGGTCCCACGCGAAAGCCGCGGCGCGAGCGAATTTGCCGTTAAGCACCGAGATCACCAGGTAGGCGGTGTCGGGATAATCGGGTTCCTTGGGATCGAACGAGCAGGCGCGGGCGCGATCAGTCGCTGAAAAGTAGGCGTCGTGATCGGGATGCGAGTGATAGACGAAGCGCAGCGGCAGCTTCGCGCGGTCAGTCTCCTCCAGGACCGCGAGATGCTCCCGCGGGTCCATCAGATAGGCGGTGCGCCCATCGCGCGGAAAGGCGGCGGGATTCTCGGCGTGCTTGCGATTTTGGATGTTGGTAATCGGACGGACCTGCTCGCGCGGCCCTTCGCCGATCACGAAGCCGCAGCATTCGTACGGGAACTCGCGTTCGCTCTGCTCAATGATTGCGTTCATCGCAGCGCGTCCGATGGTCAGCGTTCGCATCGGGAGTATCGTAGCGGATGCGGTCGGCGACGCCTACTTGCCCGGCTTCGCAGGCGTCTGCTAGCGTCGGCGGGTCACGCGCGAGACAGAATCGATCGCGCAACCCTCACGTCCCCGTCGTCTAGCTCGGCCTAGGACACCGGCCTTTCACGTCGGTAACACGGGTTCAAATCCCGTCGGGGACGCCAATCAAATAGACTGCTTATAGTCATTAGGCATCCCCGCCGACCAAGTGCAGCGGGCGACTCGCCGCCGAACGCTATTCGATCACGGAGCGGCAGCGGTCTCGTGCTGCTTCAGCAGATCGAAAAACTCCTGCGGATTCTGCTGTATCAAGCTGGCCGCCCGTGGCTGGTCCGAGAGGAATTGCCGCAGCCGCGGATGGGCGGCGAGGTATTGCGGGTCGTCCAGCAAACCCGGATTGGTTTCGATCTCTTTTTCGACCTCTTCGAGGCGTGCAGCAGCGGCCTGTCGGGCCACCAACGCCCGTTCCTCGCCGGTCAGCGGCGAACCGGGGAGCGGGCCCAGCGCAGGCGGCGGCAGCGGCGGACCTTGCGCGAACACGTTACCGCTGGCGATGAACAAAACGGTCGCGCTCAACCAAACCGTTAGCGCATGAGTGTAACGCGAGCTTGGATGCTTCATCGTCTCCGATAGCTCCCGGGTTACCGGCGCTTGCCGTACGGGAAAAATCGATTCTTTTCGCCGCGCGACCACGCCGCGCGAAGCTCGGGATCGCTCAAGTCCCAATCCGGACGGCATTTGTGCAGCACGGCCCGCAGATCCTGCCGGAGTTCCTCGATTGTCGGGCGCGCAAAGTACCAATAGCCGTTATAGACCTTGAAAACCACGAGTCCCGGCTCGAGCACGAGGGTATACGGGACCATCGGATTGTGGATCGGATCGGTGTACTCGGCGATGTCGAGATCGTCGCGCACGATGCCTCCCGGATCGGAGAGGAACGGCCAGTGTGCGCCCACTCCCGAGCGATACTCGATGTTCGCCAGCGCATTGTCCGTGCTGATCGTGACCATCCGGCAGTAGCCAACTTCCATTTCGCGATAGAGCTGAACCAGCCCTTCCGCCTGGCGGCGGTCCTTGGGTCAGAAACCGCCGCGACTCAGCACGACGACCATAGGATCGTCGCCCTGGATCTCGGAGAGCTTGCGCAGGGCTCCGGTCTGATCCGGCAGTTGATAATCGGGAAAAACCGCACCAGCAACGATGTCAGCGCGCATAACCGCACCTCCATGTGCTGGCTACTCTCACAAACGCGTTCAGGCAACACCAGCCATCAGGGCTGGTGGGCATGGTGATCTTTATCGAGGAGACCTTCGGAACAAGGGCGGCAGACGTTTAACATCGACCGCCCTCGAAGAGAGAAGCGACTATTGGGCGCCGGATGTCGGCTCACCGCCGGTTCCGACCAGCGGAACGAGCTGAGCGATCTGGCACTGGATGAGTGCGTGGATCTTGTTGTCGATCTGGAAAAAGCGCGTGGTCTTGGTCTGCGAAAGAACGGCGCGGAACTTGGGGATATATTCCTTCTGAATGTCGAGCCGCTGCTGCGCCACCGCCATCACTTCGTCGAGCTTGGCCTTGGCATCGGCGTCGCTGAAATTCTGATACGCCTTGGCGTAGGCGCGAATCTCGGCGGCGTGGCGCTTGTCAACCCGGTCCATCTTGGTTTCGTACTGATCATACAGCGGCCAGAACGCTTTGGCTTCGCTGTCAGTCAGTTGCATGTTCTCGCCGACCAGTGCTTTGCGTTCTGCTTTCGCTGCGGCGAGATCGAGCTTTGATTGCGTCGGCGGGCGCCCTGAGCCGTTTTGCGCGAGCGCGCGCATCTGCCAGCCCAGTCCGATCGCGAGCGTGACTGCTGCGACGATGCCGATAAGACGGATTCTGCCGTTCATGCGTCCTCAAGTCCCCCAGTGTCGAACAGAATTGCGCGATGCTCCCCTATTGCAGGATGCGAGTCAAGCGAGATTGCTGTCAGACCATGCTTTCGACGATATCGAGCCCGCGCTGGCGATCGATCAGGTAGATCAACCCGCGCTCATCGAGAGTGACATCGTTGGACGAAGCGCGTTGATATCCCGCCGGCGGGTCGGGCTGATAGTACCCGACCTCGCGCGGCGAGAACGGATCGGAAATATCGACCAGCCGCAAGCCGTTGGCAAACCATGCAAACGGAACGATCGATCCGGCCAGGCGCTCGGACGGCTGATGGCATCCGGTCATCGGGGGCTGCGGCGATCCGTCGAGATCGATACCCGGCGCCTGGAAAGTGGCAATCGGGGTTGGGGTCGTTTCGTGCGTCACGTCATAGATCCATGCGAATGACGGCGCCGCCGGGCGCAATTTCGATACGTCCTCATCGGCCACGATCATTACACGGCGTCCTTTGAGCGCACCGGGAATTGGCAGACAGGTGTGCGTGGGATGCGGAAAACTGTCGCCGGTATTGGCCTGCGCGACCATCCGCGGACGCGACATCTCGCGGATGTCGAGAATGAAAAATCCATGATGCCAATAACTCACATAGAGCCGCTCGCCCAAGCGCAGCGGATGATGGCATAGCGGCTCGGGACCGTCGCCCCAGGGATACTCTTCCCCGCCGGCGGCGTGCTGACCCGGAATCCACCAGCGTCCCACTTCCTCCGGATGCGCCGGGTCGGCGAGATCGAGAATCATCGCGATCCGGCCGACGTAGCCTTCAACACTCGGCGAGATGTATGCGTAGCGGCCGTCGAACGAAAAGCGATGGCATCCGGGACCGGCGGTCTTCCACTTGACGATCATGCGCGGCGCGGCCGGATTCGAAACATCGTAAATGCCGAGTCCGCCGCCGAACTCGGGCGTCTCTTTTCCCTGGCGCTCGTGATTCACGATCATGATGCCGTTGGCGGCGCGCACCTTGTGCGAATGCCATCCGGCGGGTATCTCGATTTCCGCCATCACGCGCGGCCGGCGCGGATCGGAAACATCGACAATCGAGGTGCCGTGCGGCGCAGCCATGTGGCCGATGTAGAGCGTCGTGCCATCGATCCATACCTGGCCGCCGCCCGGGCAATCGAGATGTCCAATGACTTTAGTATTAACGGTTTTCATACTGTGTCACGCGTACTGGATCATGCGGGCGTTTAGATGGGAATATAGCCGAAAATCCGAACAAGGCGAGCGAAAAATGCCGATCATCGATTCGACCAGCGCCGAAGCGCGCGGCTTGAAGGGACTTCACCTGTATCACTTCGCGATGTCGAACTGCTCGCAGAAGGCGCGTTTCTGCCTGGAGGAGAAGGGCCTTCAATGGACCAGCCATCCGGTGGACCTGCTCAACAACCAGCATATGACGCCGGAGTTCGTGGCGATCAATCCAAAGGGGCTCGTGCCGGTGTTGGTTCACGACGGCGTTGTGGTGATCGAATCGAGCGACATCATCGATTACGTCGATCAGCACTTTCCCAATCCGCCATTGCGGCCGTCGGAACCGGCGGAGCGTAAGCGGATGTATCGATGGCTCAAGCTCTGGGATGAAACGCAAATTTCGTTGAAGACGCTCTCCCACAACACCATCCTGAGGGGCAGGGCGGCGCCGATGCGCGCGGATATGGAACGGCTCGAAAAGCTGGTCAAGAACGACGAGCTGATCGAGTTCATGCGCGAGTTCACCTCCGCGGACGGACTCTCGCGAAACCGCATCGAACGGGCAACGAGTTGGATCGAGCAGATGCTCGGCGAGCTCGATGCGCACCTCGGGCAGCATCAATGGCTCGCGGGCGACGCCTTCTCGCTTGCCGACCTTGCTTGGAGCATCGATATCCATCGCTTCGAGCTGATCAAATTTCCCATGGAAAAGTACCGCGCGATGCGCGCGTGGTATCGCGGCATCGAGCAGCGTCCGGGGTTCCAGCGGATGGTGCTCGATTACGAAGCACAATTCAGGAAATCTATCGAAGCGCAAAAGTCTGGCGCTGCATAATCAACGCAAGGAGATCGAAATGCCGATCGAACGAGTCTGGCCGAAGGATGTCTATGTCCGGAAAGCGCCATTCAACGAGGGCAAGGTCTACGCACAGGTCGTGAAGGCGACCAACACCCGCGCGCGAATCCATGTCGCCGGCACGATGTCCTTCGACCAGGACCAGAACATGATCGGCGAAGGGAACATGCGGCTCCAGGTGATCACGGTGCTTGAGAACATTCGGCGCTCGCTGGCGGCGGTCGGAGCCACGCCCAAGGACGTCGTGCGCGTGAAATCCTACACGACCGATGTCCAGTTGTTTTTGCGCGAGGGCAGCCAGGAGTATGCCGCCTTTTTCTCCGACGGGCTGCCCGCCTCGACGCTGGTCGGCGTGACTGCGCTGACCGATCCGCGCTGTCTGATCGAGATCGAGGCCTACGCCGAGGTGGAATGAACGATGGGCTTGCGTACCGGAAGAGAATATATCGCGGGGCTCAATGACGGGCGCCGCCTTTACGTTAACGGCGAGTTGGTCCGCGACGTCTCGCAGATGCCGGCGTTTGCCGGCGTGATTCGCGAGCTGGCCGATCTTTACGACCTGCAGCACAATCCGCAAATAGGGCCGGAAATCACATCGCAGCCCGCCGACGGCGGAGCGCCGTTTCCCTGTTCGCTGATGCTGGTGCGGGACTGGCCTGAGATGGAGCGGCGCAACCGGGGCGAGCGGGTCCGCGCCGACGCCGTTAACGGCATGATGGGCCGGTTGCCGGATTTCGTAAATGCGTTTATCACCGACTTCGCCGCGGCGCACTTGCTGTTCGGCCGCAATAATCCTTCGTTCGGGCGTAACGTCCTTAACTACTTCGAATTTTTGCGGGATCGCGACCTGTGCCTGACGCACGCGCTGGTCGATCCTCAGGTCGACCGAACGCGCGGCGTTGAAGCCCAGGAAGCGCTCAGGATCGTAGGCGAGACCAGCGCCGGCTTGATCGTTTCCGGCGCCCGGATGCTGGCGACGCTCGCGCCGGTCGCAGACGAAATCCTGATCGCGCCGTTCGCCAATCGTAAACCCGGCGAAGAAGACTATGCGGTCATTTTCTCGATCCCGGTCGCGACCGAAGGACTGAAGCTGGTGGCGCGCGAAACCTATAATCGCGGCTACTCAGATTTCGATCGGCCGCTTACCACCCGCTATGACGAGGGCGACGCGCTCGCCGTCTTCGATCGCGTGCTGGTGCCGTGGGAACGGGTCTTCGCAGCGCGCGACATCGAGACCTACAACCTGATTCGGGTCGCGCTGCCCGGCTATCTCTGGCTCAATTCGATCATCCGCGCGACTGCCAAGCTGAGCTTCATGACCGGACTCGCGGCGCTGGTGGCCGAAGCGGTCGGTCGCACGCAGTTGCCGCGTTATCAGGAGATCCTCGGCGAGCTGGTAGCCAACGTCGAGCTTGCGGAAGGCCTGGTGATCGCGGGGGCTCATCAACTGTTCGACAACCTCCAGAGCATGAACGCTTCGGATGGCTCGGCGGTGCAGGAAGAGAGCGCGAAGCGAATCGGCGGGTCCCATGGCACGCTGAATCGCGGATTAGTGAGCCTTACTGCGGCACGGATATTTTTCCCCGCGGCGCATCAAAAGGCCGTCGAATCACTGCGCTATCTCGGCAGCAGCGGCCTGGTCATCACGCCTACGGAGCGCGACTTCGAAAATCCTGATTTGCAGGAGACGCTTGCGCGCCATTTCAAGGGCCCCGCGATATCGGCGCGCGACCGCGTGCGCGTGATGAAGCTCGCGTGGGACGCGATCAGCGGCGATTTCGGCGGCCGCCAGTTGATCTACGAGTTCTTTTACGCCGGCGACCCGTTCAACAATCGACTGCTGTATTTCGGCAGTCGGCGCTATCGCGAATGTCTCGAGCGGGCGCGGCGCGCGCTCGATTCGTCGCTCGCCGAAAGCCGCTCCTAAGGTTTTCAGGCCGGGACGGCGGCGATCGCTTCGATCTCGACCAGCATTCCGGCCTCGGCCAGCGCTTCGACGCCGATCAGCGAACTTGCAGGCAGTGAATCCCGGCCGAAGAACTCATCGCGGATATCGAGCACCACCTTGCGATTCTCCGGCTTGAGGCCGACGACGAAGGTCGTGAGTTTGACGACGTCGGCCGGCTTCGCGCCGACTCCCGCCAGCACCGCGATCAGGTTGCGATTCGCCTGGCGGGTCTGTGCCGCGAGATCGCCCCGGATGAGCTTGCCATCGTGATCGCGGGCGACCTGTCCTGACAGGAAGATGAGCCGCGTCGGTCCTTCGATCGTTACCGCATGATGGTATCCCCACGGTTTGAAGACGCCTTCGGGGTTGACGAGTTTCTTTTCCATCTCTGTCGCTCCTCTGCGGCCATGATGCAGAATCGCGAGCTTCAAGCCGCCGCCGGAGATAGTCAAGAGCGGGCCGGCTTTGCAGCCCAATCGCGGGATGTTATTAGGGGATTGCCATGCCATTCGTCGATCATCGCACGATACCCGAGGTGCTGATGCGCGCCGGCGTCCGTGGCAAGTTCCTGGTCAACAAGCAGACGCCCGCAAGAAACGTCACACTGCTGCTAAACGACGTCGATCCGGGCGCTAGCATTCCGCTGCATCGCCATTCGGTGGAAGAGACGGTCTACATGTTCGAAGGAACTATCTGGGCGCAAATCGGCGATGAGCGGTACATCGTCACGCCGCACGATTCCGTGCTGTTCCCGGCGGGTGTTCCGCATGCCTGGGGCAATGCCGGAGAAAGCGTCGCCCGGATGCTTTGGATCTTCAGCGGCCCAGACCCGTTCGCGGATTCGGTTTATCTCGAAGGCGAGCCGCCCAAAGAGCGCGACTAAAACGAGCAAATGACCTGGAGGTAGAAAGTGGACCTGCGTAGTTGCATGGCGGCGATGTTCGACCTCGGACTGGCGGTGCGCATCGACGATCCAATCGACTGGGATGTCGAAGTTGGCGCGGTGATGCGCTACGCGAACGAACATGGCTCGCCCGCGCAGTGGTTCACCAACATGAAAGACGCGATGAAGGGCGCGACGCTGCTGGGCGGCCTGTTCGCGACCTACGAGCGCATCGCGGTGATCATGGGCCTGTCACGCAAGACCAGCTATCACGAGCTGGTTGACTTCTGCTCGGAACACTTCGCCAGGAGGATAAAGCCGGTCATCGTAGAGGACGGTCCGTGCCAGCAGAACGTGATGCTCGGCGACAACATTGACCTGCTGAAATTTCCCGTTCCGAAGCTCCATCCGCAGGACGGCGGGCGGTACATCGGCACGCTCAACGTAGGCGTCTGCCAGGATCCGGATAGTGGATGGGTTAACTGGGGTACGTATCGCTCGATGGTTCATGATCGGCGCACCGCGGGACTGTGGCTCGGCGCGCTTAACCATGGCGGCATGATCTTCAGGAAGTACCGCGAGCGCGGCAAACCGATGGAGTATGCGCAGTTTTACGGCGGCGACCCGCTGTGCAACATCGTCGCCGCATCGGGGATCCCGTACGGCGTGCCGGAGGTCGAAGTCGTCGGCGGCATCCGCGGAGAGCCGGTCAAGCTGGTTAAGTGCAAGACCGTCGATCTTTACGTACCCGCCGATGCGGAAATCGTGATGGAAGGAACGATCGATCCGAACGAGCTGCGCGATGAAGGACCGTTCGGAGAGTATCCGGGTTATGTGATCAGCGGCGTGGTCAAACGGCCGGTCTTTCGGCTCTCGGCAGTCACTTACCGCGACGATCCGATCCTGCCGGCTACCTGCCTCGGCATCCCGACCGATGATGAAATCCCGTTTGGGCTTTATTTGGCGGCGACGCTAAAGGAGCAGCTCCGGAGCAAGGGCATCCCGGTCGCGCAGGTCGCGGTGCCGGTGGATTCAGGATGGCATGCGGTCGTGGTTTCGATGCACAAGGCGCCATACGCCGGAATCCCGCAGCAGATCGCATCGACAGTGTGGACCGATCGGGTCGGGCTCTATTTTCCCTACGTGATCGTCGTCGATGACGACATCGATCCTGCGAACATCAACCAGGTTTTCCACGCGATGTTCACCAAATGCAACCCGGTCCGCGGGATCCATATCTATCCGGGTTATATGAACAGCCCGCTCACCCCTTATTTGCCGAAGAGCCCATGGAAGGAGCTGGGGTTCGGTGCGGGGAATTGCCTGCTGGATTGCACATGGCCTCTCGATTGGGATCGTGAGGATATTCCGGAGCGGGTCGCATTCGACACGATGTATCCGCAGCACATGCGGGAGAAGGTGCTGGCGAACGTAAAAAAATGGGGTCTCTAACGCGTCCGGGCAATCACGCCGGGTCGTAAACCTCGAAGCGCATCGGCGTCGGACGATCGCCGTTGACCGCCGTCGCGCAGCGTGATGAAATCGGCGACCTGCTCGCCTTCCACATCTATGATGCGCAAGATCTGTCCCTTCTTCATCTTGCCGCTGGCGTACGCGCCCGGAGGATAGGTTTTGCCTTCGATAAGTTTGCCTGGGCTGCTCATGGAATTTCTCCGCGGCGTAATTTGGTGGATGACGATAATTCCGGCACTCGCGACCGATCAAGCTGATTTCGCTGCGATACGTGGCGGTGGCGCTGCAAAAACGTTACGGCTGAAAGCGTCGGCTGCGCGCAAGACGGTCGCGTCTTCGGCAGTCCTTCCGCAGAGCATCATCCCGACCGGCAGGCCGCCCGCGATCGCACAAGGCACGTTGATCGCTGGCAGGCCGGTTAGGTTGAACGGGCAGGTGTTCGCGACCGCGTCGAATGCGCGCGCCACCTGTTCCTCGATACTCGCATCGGGGAACGGAATCAGAGCGGCTCGCGTCGGTGTCGTCGGCATCACGAGCAAATCATGCATCGCAAGCGCATCATCGTAGGCGGTCCTGAGTTCACGGATCAGGTTTTGCGCCTTGGCGTAATAATGGCCGTGGAATTTGCGATGGAGATAGCTGCCGGCCATCAAAATGAGTTTCACATTCGGCGGCAGATCGGCGGCGCGCGATTCGCGTCCGCGCGCGAAAGCATCAGCGAGGCTCCCGGGATATCGGCCGCGCCATCCGAGGCCCATCGCGTTGCCGTAAACGATCATCGAGGTCGCGCCTTCCAGGCAGATCGCGCTCCAGACGTTTACGCCGTCGCGATGCCACGGAATCGAGATGGTCTCGACGCGGCATCCGAGCCGTTCGAACGCGTGCGCCGCTTCGGCCACGGCCTCATCGACCTCGGGTTCAGAAGCGCCTTCCCATCCGAAGCCTTCCTTTACGATCGCGATGCGCAACCCTTTGACGTCGCCGGTCAGCGCGCGCGTGTAAGGTTGACGCTCGATCCCGGCGCTCTGCCGCGGATCAAGACCGTCGGGTCCGGCGATAACTTCAAGCAGCAACGCGATGTCAGCGACCGTGCACGCCATTGGACCGGCGTGGTCGAGCGTGTGGTCTTGGGAGCAGATGCCCGTATACGGTACAAGTCCGTAGGTCGGTTTCAGTCCGTAGATACCTGACCAGCAACTTGGGATGCGAATCGATCCCGCCTGGTCGCCGCCGATTGCCATATCCACGGCGCCCGCGGCGACCAGCGCAGCGCATCCGGAAGATGAACCGCCCGGACTGCGCGCCGGGTCATGCGGATTTCGAACTACCCCGGAGACGCCAGTATGGCTGCCGCTAGAGAGACACAGATTTTCGCATACCGCCTTGCCGAGAATCGTGCCGCCCGCATCGAGGATGCGTGTGACAACCGTCGCGTCGGCATCGGCGATGTAGCCCTCAAGCAACCCGCTGCCGTTCGTCATCGGCACGCCCGCAACACAAATGTTGTCCTTGAGCGCGACAGTCTTGCCGGCAAGCCGTCCGGACGGCGCACCTTTGATTTCGGTACGCCATGACCATCCGCCGAGCGGATTCTCGGACGGTTCGGGAGGGCGGCCGAGGTCACGCGGATATTTCGATGCGGACTTCGGCTCTTCGATCCGATCGAGCCGCCGATGCGATTCCAAGAGGCCTCTGGTCAGACTCGCGATGCTCTCCAACTCCCTTCCGGAGAGCGCAAAGCCCAGCCCGGTGGCGATTTCGGCGAGCTCATCAATCGTCGGCGGTTCAAATTTCATCGGCCCGCCTCCGGGTATCACAGCTTAACGAGAGTTACTTCTTCTTCGCATCCCGGATCGCGCGCCAGACCCGCTCGGCCTTGAGCGGCAAATCGATATTCTTGACGCCGAGCGGCCGCAACGCATCGATAACAGCATTCACAATGCATGCATTGCCGGAGATCGCTCCAGACTCTCCGATTCCTTTTGCACCCATCGGGTTGATCGGGGTCGGCGTGACGGTGTTCGCCACCTCGAATCGCGGCAGCATCGATGCGCGCGGAATCGCATAGTCCATCAAGCTTCCGCTCACGAGCTGCCCGCTTTCGTCGTAGACGATCTCCTCGCACAGCGCCTGCCCGATTCCCTGGGCAAGCCCGCCGTGAATCTGCCCCTCGACGATCAGCGGGTTGATCACGGTGCCGCAGTCATAAACGTCCACATAGCGCAATAGTTTTACATTTCCCGTCTCGATGTCGACCTCGACCACGCCGATATTGGTGCCGAACGGCGAAGTGCAGTTGGGCGGCTCGAAAAAGGCAGTCTCATCGAGTCCGGGTTCGAGACCAGGATAAGGCTGCCTGAACTGATAGGCGGCGTCGATGACCTTCTGTAGCGGGATCGATCGGTTCGGATCGCCGCCGAAGATGATCGCGCGCTTGCCGAAGCTCATCTGTTCGGGCGGGACCTCGGTGATGAACGAAGCGATCCGCTTCATCTTGTCCTGCAGCTTGCCAATCGCCATGCTCAGCGCGGCTCCGCCCACCGCGAGGCTGCGGCTTGCGAAGGTGCCGATCCCATACTGTACGATCGCGGTATCGCCATGGAGCACGCGTACATCTTCAACGTCTACGCCGAGAGCATCGGCGGTGATCTGCGCGAAGGTGGTCGCGATGCCCTGGCCATGCGGCGACGAGCCGGTCACGACGGTAACCTTGCCGTCGGGCTCGATCCGGACCTTGGCGCTTTCCCATCCGCCTGCCTTGAGTCCCGGGAAGAACGATGACGGACCGACGCCCGCCATCTCTACGTAGCAGCAGATGCCGATGCCGATATAGCGTCCCTGCTTGCGCGCCTCGGCCTGTTCGGCGCGCAGCTTCTTGTAATCGGCTATCTCGAGTGCCTTGTCGAGGGACTTTTCGTAATCGCCCGAGTCATAGACAATTCCGCTCGCGCTGGTGAACGGAAAATTTCCCTTGATGAGATTCTTGCGCCGGATTTCGGCCGGGTCCAAGCCACACTCCGCCGCCGCTTCGTCGACCAGGTGCTCGATGATCGAGACGGCCTCGGGCATTCCGGCGCCGCGGTAGGTGTCGGTGGTCATCTTGTTCGTGAAGGCCAGCTTCTGCTCGAAGGCGAGTCCCTTCAGATTGTAGACGTTAGGCAGCATCATGCCCGACAGTCCCGGCATCATCGGGGTCAGTAGATGGAGGAACGCGCCCATGTCGCCGATGAACCGCGCCTTGACGGCGAGGATCGTGCCGTCGTTCTTGATTGCGCCCTCGGCGTAGCAGACCTGGCCACGGCCATGCGTCAAGGTTGCGAGATGCTCGCGGCGCCGTTCAATCCACTTGACCGGGCGTCGAAGGTCTTTCGCCAAGTACCCCAGGATCGCTTCCTCGCGATAGATGTTCGATTTCGCGCCGAAACCGCCGCCGACTTCCGGCGCGATAACGCGCAGCATGTTCTCGGGAAAGCCGAGCATGTCCGCAAGATAGGAGCGCAACATGTGGGGAATTTGCGTTGACGACCAAACCGTAAGCTCGCCGGATGCCTCGTCAAAGCGCGCCAGCACGCCGCGCGTCTCCATCGACATCGGCATCAGCCGCTGATTGGCGAACCTGAAGCGCACGATCTTGTCAGCTTGACGAAAAAGTTCATCGACCTTGTCCGAAGGGACTTCGGCCTGCTGGGCCAAATTCGTGCCGAACTCCTCGTGAATTATCGGTGCGCCGGGCTCGAGCGCCTTCTCGGGATCAACCACCGCATCCAGCGGTTCGTAATCGACCTCGATCAGATCAACCGCATCCTGTGCGAGGTAGGGATCGCGCGCCACGACCACCGCGATCGGCTCGCCATTAAATCGCGCCTTCCCCAGCGCCAACACCGCGTGAAAGGGGCGGTTGGCGACCGGCCATGCGCAGGGAATCGAGCCGATCTTGCCGCGCAAATCCTCGCCGGTCAGCACCGTAACCACGCCTTCAAGATTGCGCGCCGCGCTGGTGTCGATCGATTTGATCCGGGCGTGAGCATGGGGGCTGCGAAGAAAAGCGGCGTGTAATGTCCCCGGTAAGCGGATGTCATCGACATAGCTGGCCTTGCCGGCGATCAGCTTGGGGTCTTCGCGCCGCCGGATTCGTTGACCGATAAACTTCGGAATCGCTGCCATTTCTCTTCCTCGCTGGATGTAGGGCGATCATGGAACGGCTCTGCCAAACGCCGTCGAGCGCCAGCCGACTGGCACTTTGGCAATCCCGTGCGAAATTGTCGAGACTCCGCCGGTAATGCTTTGCGGCACGCGAGGGATCGACGTAAGCTGGCTCCGGTGAGCCGTTAGCTCAGGCCGGTAGAGCATCTGACTTTTAATCAGGAGGTCCCGGGTTCGAGTCCCGGACGGCTCACCAGCGCGTTCCAGGTTGATTCTTCGTCAGGAGGGTTTGCGATGGCAGCGCGATCGACCTCGGCAGAAATCCGGGCCCGCCTCGATCATCCGATCATCGACTCCGACGGGCACACGTTTGAAATCGAAAGCGCATTTTTCGACGCGCTCCGGGAGGTCGGCGGCCCTTCGCTGGTCGAGCGCTTCGGACGCGCACTCCAGGGATCGTTCCTCGATCCCGGATGGGCGGCGCTCACCAGCGACGAGCGGCGGCGGCGATGCTTCACGCGTCCAACCTGGCGCGCGATCCCGACCCGCAACACGCGCGACTTCGCCACCGCCCTGATGCCGCATCTGCTCTATGACCGGCTCGATGAGATGGGCCTCGACGTGTCGGTGGTCTATCCGACCATCGGGCTTATCCTGACGGAAATCGAAGACGAGGAAGCACGGCGCGGGGCATGCAGGGCGTTGAATCGGATGCGGGCCGAGATGTTCGCAGAGTTTGCCGACCGGCTGATTCCCGTCGCCACCATTCCAATGCATACGCCGGAGGAAGCGATCGAAGAGCTGCGCTACAGCGTGCGCACGCTCGGCTATCGCGGCGCCATGATGGCGAGCTTCGTCAGGCGACCGATCGCGGCGGCGATCGAAAAAGCCCACGAGGTTGGCCAGTACGCTTATTGGATGGACTGCTTCGGGATCGACTCGGAATACGACTATGATCCTCTATGGGCAACCTGCGTCGAACTCGGGATCGCGCCGACCTTTCATTCGCGCGGCTACGGGTGGGGCACGCGCCAGTCATTCACGAACTATACTTTCAACCACATCGGCAGTTTCGCCGCGAGCGCCGAAGCGGTGTGCAGGTCGCTCGTGATGGCGGGCGTGCCGAAGCGGTTTCCGGGCCTGACCTTCGCCTTTCTCGAAGGCGGCATCACGTGGGCGTGCGCGCTCTATGCCGATCTCATCGGGCATTTCCGCAAGCGCAACTTGGCGGCCCTCGAGAACTACAATCCGGCGCGGATCGATCGCGCGATGTTCGTCGAGCTGGCAAATCGCTATGGCGGAAAATACGCCGCTGGGCGCGCCGAGCAGGTTATCGATCGCTTCATCGCGCGCGCGATGGCCGCCGAAGATCCCGCAATCCTCGATGAATGGGCGCCCAGCGGCATCCGCTCAGCCGAGGATATTCGCGACATCTTTCGCAAGCAGTTCTTTTTCGGCTGCGAAGGCGACGATCCGATGAACGCGCTGGCGTTCGGCTCCCGCCTGATGCCCTTCAGCGCGCGCCTCAACGCGCTCTACGGCTCTGACATCGGCCATTGGGATGTTCCTGACATGAGCGCCGTCGGTCAGGAGGCTTTTGAATTAGCCGAAGACGGCATCATAACGGAGGACGACTTTCGCGACTTCGTGCTTATTAACCCGGTCAAACTTTGGACTGCGACCAATCGCGAATTCTTCAAGGGCACGGTCGTCGAGGATGACGTCGCGCGGCTCGGAGCGGCGACATCGCCCAACAAACCGCCGATGCATGAGCTGTCGAAAGCGTAGCGGTGGTCTACGGGCGCCCGAAACGAGGCAATTGTTTTGTCGCGCGAGGCGATCTATAAGAGCGCGGGTATTGGGGTAGGGGACTCCGTCGATTTTGTCGCGACGCGCCGATCGCTCTGAGCAACTCCGCTTTCGATATAGACAGGTCAGCGGATGAATCCGGCTCGTTGGGATTGTCCATGGGCAGCGTCTCGCTCCGGCCCGCACCTATCAGATGATGGCCGATAAAAATTTCACCGAGTCCGGCGGACCCGGGCATTTCATCCTGCGCCATCGCGCCGCGATTGGTCTCATTCTGATCGCCGTGACCGCCTTCATGGCCTACTGGGCGGCGCACGCGCGAATCGCCACGCGCTTCGAGAATTTCTTCCCGGCCGGCCATCCGGATACGCTGCTCTATCGCGAGTTCCAGTATCGCTACGGCGGCGCGCAAACGATGGTCCTGATGCTGCGCGTCAGGCACGGCGACATTTTCAATTTAAAGACGCTCGCGAAGATCAGAGACATCAACCGGCTCGTGAATCGGCTGCCAGGTGTCAATCATAACGAGGTCTTCTCGCTCGCTTCATATCGGGTTGCATACCCCAAATCGATTCCCGGTGCGCTGATTTTCACCTGCTTCATGTATCCGAACGTTCCGACGACCGAGGCGGAACTGCAGCGGCTCCGGAACAACGTCAAGCTTCATCGGGAGCAGGTCGCGAACGTGATCACGGGCGATGATCGGGGCGCGGTGGTCAGCGCGAGCTTCAACGAGCGGCATCTCGATTACAAGGCGCTGTTCGACGGCGTGCAGGACATCGTAAATCGCTACCGGGATGCGAACACCGACATCTACGTGGCTGGCGTACCGATCGTCACGGGATGGAGTTACTACTATCTGCCGCGCATCGCGGTGATCTTCTGTGCGTCGGTCGCGCTGATGCTCGCGATTCTCTATTTGAGTCTCGGTGCGCGCAGCAGTTGGTGGGCGCCAATCCTGACGGGATCGTTCTCCGCCATCTGGGGACTCGGCTTCATGAGCCTCATGGGCTACAACTTCGACCCCGTCATGCTGGTAATACCGTTCATCCTGACGGCGCGCGATCTGAGCCACGGCATTCAGTGGCAGGGACGCTACTACGACGAGCTCGATCGGCTTGGCGACAAGCTCCGCGCGTGCGTCACGACCACCAACATGATGCTTCCGCCGGGACTGCTTTCGATTCTCGCTGACATTGCGGGGATCATCTTTATTTCGCTGGGCGGTATTCCGGTGCTCAAGGAGATCGGCTTCGGGGGCGCGGTCTGGCTTGCGGGTAGCGTCACGATGGTCTTCGTATTCCAGCCGATCTTCATGAGCTACCTGCCGCGCCCGCGAATCCGCGAGCGTCGATGGACTCCGCGCATGCCGGCCGTGCTGCATCGGCTGGTAACCTGGCTTATCAGCGTGCCGGTAACGCCCGGTGTGGTGCGCAGCACGATGCTGGCGGCGGGCGGTGCGTTCATCATTTGGGGAGTTGTCTCAGGGCAACGGGCGCGCATCGGCTACGATGCGCCCGGCACGCCGCTCTATCGCCCGGAGGCGAAAGTCAACCAGGACATCATCGAGATCGGGAAGTATCTGCCGACCGATGAAGGGTGGGTGGTGTTGAGCACGCCGGATTATCCGAATCCGCAATCATCCATAGCGCCCGCGGTACTGCGGATGACCGACGACATGGGGACCTACCTTACGAACCGCGGTGATGCACTCGCCGTAGTCAGCTTTGCGACGCAGATCCTGAAGCCGCTTAATAAGTTCTTTCATAATGGCCATCCCAAATTTCAGAGCATTCCGGGTGATTCGAGAGAAGCGGGAAACCTTTGGTACGTCTTTCTCGGCGGCACCGCCCCGGGCGAGATGGAACGCTTCTTCGCCCATTCGCCCAAGATGACCAGCGCGTGCATCAGGATCTTTCTTCGCGATCATACTTACAACCGCCTGAACCGGATCAGATCGGAGATTCAAAGCTTCATCGCCGCGCGCGTCGTGCACGATCCGGGTTTGAGCAAGGTGAAAGTAAATTATCTCGGCGGGCAGGCCGGTCTTTATCTTGCGGCGAATGATGTTCTCTATCGTCTCGACATCATGAACATCACGTTCGTCCTGATTGTCATATTCCTCTGCTGTGCGTTTTCATTTGCCTCGCTCACCGCCGGCGCGCTCTTCATCACCTCGGCGGTAATGGCGAACTTCGGCGCATTCATCTATATGAATGCGCGCGGGATTGGCCTGACGATCGATACAGTGCCGGTCATCTCGCTGGGAATCGGACTCGGTATTGATTATGGGATCTACATAGTCGCGCGCATTCGCGACGAGGTAATCGAAGGCGCCGGCATCGAGCAGGCAATTACAACCGCGCTCGGCACGACGGGCGCCGCCGTGTTCAGCACGTTTGCGGTGATGATAGGCGGCATTCTGCCGTGGGCCTTTTCACCTTTGCTGTTCCACAACGAGATGAGCGTGCTGCTCATTTTCCTCATGGGGATGAATATGATCGCGGGTGTGTTGATTCTCCCCGCGTTTATCGCGTGGCGCCGTCCTCGCTTCATCGCGAGCCGCCTCGCGCGTTCCGACGCTGGTCCACGGGGCGGCGAGACCCGGCAAGCGGTGATGCAGGCGTCATCGAAGCGTTGAGCGAGTTCAGATTTCGATCAGAATGTCATCGCCTTCAACCCGGACCGGAAAGGTGCGGAGCTTGAGTTTCGGGTTGTTGATGCAGGCCCCCGACGCCAGATCGTATTGCCACCCGTGCCACGGGCAGGTGACGATACCTCCATCGAGGAATCCGTCGCCTAGCGACGCTCCTTCATGAAGACATCGATTATCAACTGCGTGAAAGCTCCCGCCGACCTTGAAAATCGCGATGTATCTGCCGAACGCTTCAACTACCAGTCCTCTATCGGCCTCGGGGACCTCGCCGAGCGTCGCTACTTTCAGAAAGCTGCTCATGGTCGTTTCGCGCTCAAAGTGCGGCGGAATCAGAAAAACATGGTGAGATTTTTCGCCATCAGTACATTCTGATCGAGAATGATCTTCCGGCGCGCAAGTTTTAGGGCCCCATCGATTCTGCGCAGCGTGTCTTGCCGGCGGCCAACCAGAAAGTCGGTCTCGGTTTCCACCCGGTTTCGATAAACGCAAAAACGGCTGCCGACGACGAGCTCATTGGCATCAAGGGCTACGCCTGGTTCGACGAGCCGCACATTGGAAATAATATGACATATGCGTGAAGCCGGCTCTTCAGCCCAGTGGACGCCGGTCATAATTTGGCGGACCCGCTTTGTGAGTGTCGCCTTGTCATCGTCAATCCAGGCGATGTCCTCTTCGCCCGTGATGTCGCCGCGCTCGTCACGATACGGAACATTCTTCCGAATCGGCATCCAGTAGCGAATGTCATCGGTTAAAAGCGTCAACCACTCTTCGTAGCGGCGTTCATCGAGCAAGTCCGCCTCGTAATAGAGAAAATCCTCGACCTCTCTGGTTAGAACGAGATGTGCAAGCGCCGAATCGATCGCGGGCCCGGTGATTAAAGTATTCTTTCCAGATGCCATCGATTAGGAATCGCGCGCCGCAGTAAGCTCGCTCCAGCTACTTGCGTCCATGAATTCGGCCCAGCGGCGGTACAGGATGCGCGTGTTCTGCTCGCTGCTCAAGCTGACCGGCTGCCCGGTGACGAGCCCCGGAATGAATTGATGAATGCTCCCGACCCCCAAGCCGGCTTTGTAATGATATGGATAGCGGCGGGCAATCGTACCGCGGCTGGCCGAGGTCGCATAGTTCCAGTTTTCCATATCGTCCTGCTCGGTCATTCCGGCCGGCCCCGAATAGCGAATGTAGTAATGACGCAGGAACTGTTTGACTTCGCGCGGCGCATCCTTGTCGACGAAATAGACACGCCACATCTCGGTCATATCAACGCCGCGCGGGTGCGCGACCAGAATCGTGCGCGGCTGCTGCCCATGCATCGACATATTCGGGAAGATGGTACCGACTATGACTTGTAAGCCGGCGCGTTCGCCGAGCTTGCGGCGGCGCTTCTCCCAACACTCTTTGAAATATCGGGATGTCTCCATCGACGCTGCATAGTCATTCCGTTCCGCGTCCGCCGGCAAATAGCTATAAGTGATCCCATGCCCCCAGCGCGGTGCAGCAGCCAGGAATAAACTTCCAAAGTCATCGCGGCGTCCCTCGCGTTGATTAGGCCCGATGCCGACCATGTCGACCGAGCGATGGCTTACGACATGGAGGCCATCGCCGGCGAAATTTTCCGCGACGAATTTCCAGTTCGACGGAATCAACCACTTCTGGACGCTGCCGAGCAGCTCGGTCTCGCCATCGCCGCCGTCCCACGGACCGAGCGCGAGATCGAGCGCCAGTCGCGCTTCGCCGAGGTAATCGAGAAACGGCGGCGCCGCAGGATCCCAGGTGGCCCAAACGGTTCCACGGTAGGTTGCAAGCTGCGCCACCTCGATAAGGCCCCATTGCGCTCTGTCGAACGGCGGCTGATAGGCGGTCTCGTACTGCTGAACGCCGACCAGCCGTCCGTCAGTCGCGTAGCTCCATCCATGGTACGGGCAAATGAAATGGACGGTATGGCCTTCGTCGTACCGGCAGACCTTCATCCCGCGATGGCGGCAGGTGTTAAGAAAAGCGCGCGGTTGGCCCGCCGGATCGCGCGTCAGGATTACCGATTCCTCGCCCATGCACGAGACGAAGTAATCGCCCGGCCGCCGAATTTGACTTTCATGGCCGATATAGAGCCAGGCCCGCGCGAAGATCCGCTCCAGCTCCTCGCGATAAAGGTTTTCGTTAACGAAAACTTCGCGGCTGACCTCGCCGCGCTGAAGATCGATCAGACTTTTGGCCGAGCCGCCGTTGAACATCAGGAAATCTCCGAACGCACGCTGGTCAATCCAATGTCAGCGATCGAGACGGAGTACCTGCTCGATCATCTGTTGTGTAAGGGCAGCGCCCGGAATCGAGATGCCCAGTTCATGCGCAAACTCGATTGCGATGCGTAAATCCTTGTAGAAGATGCCGGCCGATGCGCGACCTGGATTGAATTTCTGCCAGTTGTCAGCCACCAGACTTTGCGCCCCGCCCGCATGAACCACTTTTTCGAGCGCATCCGCCGATACCCCCGCCCTGGTCCCCAACTTCATCCCCTCGAATGCCGATAGCATATTGATACAGATGATTACCTGATGAGCGAGCTTCGCGCGAATTCCGCTACCGACGCCGCCAACGTGGAAGATATTGCTCCCGGAAGTGCTGAATAATGGATGGCATCGGGCGAACGCTTCAGGGCTCGCACCGACCATGTAGCACATTGTACGGTTTTTCGCGCCCGCTTCACTTCCGCTCACGGGCGCATCGACGACCTCCACATTCTGCTTCCGACACAGTTCATCCATCCTGGCGATGGTCGCCGGATGCACGGTGCTGTGAATAACGACGGTCGAGCCGGGCTTCGCGCCTTTCAGCACGCCGTCCGCTCCGGCGATTACCTCCTCCACCTGGCGATCGTCGACTACGCAAATCTCGATTACCTCGGCGTGCTCGCCGACCTCGCGATTCGAATGAGCGATCTTTGCGCCTTCAGCAGCGAGTTCGCGCAGCGGTTCGCCGCGGACGTCATAGACCGCGACGTCATAGCCCGCCCTGACCAGATTTATCGCGAGGTATTTGCCCTGCACGCCCAGACCGATAAAGCCTACTCTCATCCGTCCGCCTCTTTCCGCTTGGTAACAGTTCACCGCTTAGTGTTCGCTGATGCAAAGCTGCTCTCATCATGGCTCCGGAGTCAAACCCGGAAACCGCCAAGCTTTGCGGGCGCCGCGCGTTCCGTGCTACACGCCGATAAGTCTCGTCCGGAGTGATTCAGTATGGGAAGACTCGATGGAAAATTTGCGCTGATCACCGGTTCCAGCTCGGGAATCGGCCGCGCCGTGGCCCTCGCGTTTGCGCGCGAGGGTGCGCACGTAGCGATTAATTTCCCCGACGCATCGCAAGCGCAGAACGCGGCCGAAGTGGAGGCGGCTATCAAGAAAGTCGGCCGGCGCGCACTGGCGATCCAAGCCGATGTCTCGAAACCCGACCAGATCGCGAAGCTTGTCGACACTGTGATGCGCGAGTTCGGCCGCATCGATGTGCTGGTTAACAACGCCGGAATCGGCGGCGTCACCGCGCGCATCGATGAACTTCCGATCGAGGCGTGGGACGAGCTGATGGCCGTAAATCTGCGCGGCGTTTTTCTCTGCACACGTGCCGTGCTTCCGATCATGTACCGGCAGAATTACGGCAAGATTATCAACACGGCGTCGCAGCTCGCGTATCGCGGGTGCCCCGGGATGGCGCACTACACCGCGTCGAAGGCGGCGGTCATCACGTTCACGCGCTCGCTCGCGCTGGAGATCGGCAGTCGCAACTTGAACGCGAACTGCGTCGCCCCCGGGATCACGCGTACGCCGATCTTGAAGGGCACCAGCCCCGAGCTGATTGAAGCGATCAGGGCCGGCATCCCGAAAGGCCGCCTGGCCGAGGTCGAGGACATCGTTCCCGCCTATGTTTTTCTTGCTTCCGATGAGGCCGGTCATTTCTCCGGTCAGTGTCTCAGTCCGAACGGCGGCGACGTAATGCTGTGAGATCATGACCAGGAATGGCTTCTTTGATTTGCGGACGGCGCTCGCCTTTCTTGATTCGAAGGATGAACTGACCGAGGTCGCAGGCGAGGTCGATTGGGACCTTGAGCTCGGCGCCGTTACGCGCGAGGTTTTCCGTCGGCGCGGTCCCGCGCTGCTCTACACCAACATCAAGGATTACAACCGTCCTGAAGCGCGATGCCGCAAACTTGCGGCGGGCCTGATGGGTTCGTTTCGCCGGCTTTCGCTGGTGCTCGGGTTCGACGAACTGCAGCCGAATCGCACTCTGATCGATCATCTGATCGAACGCAATCGCACCTTGATCGCGCCGGCTGTGGTCGAAAACGGCCCGGTTCATGAGAACGTGGTGATTGGCAACGACATCGACCTTTACGCCTTCCCCGCGCCGCGCTGGCAT
Organism: Pseudomonadota bacterium; assembly: GCA_021324855.1. Classification (GTDB taxonomy): domain Bacteria; phylum Desulfobacterota; class Binatia; order Binatales; family Binataceae; genus JAJPIG01. The sequence goes on from JAJPIG010000015.1 coordinate 223,796, forward strand.
TATCTTGACGGTGGCCGTTACATAGGGACGCTCGGCTGCGCGGTGATGAAGGACCCGGAGACCGGGCGGCACAATGTCGGCATCTATCGCAGCCGCATCGTCGATCGCGACAAGCTCTCGACCTACATTATCAGCTCGCAGAACTGGCGCTCGATTCGCGGGAAGCACGAGGCGCTTGGCAGCCCGATACCGGTCGCGTGGGTGTTTGGATGGGACCCCGTGATGGAGCTGGTGGCGGGCAGCCCGTTTCCGCGCGAAATCTGCGAGTACGACGTGATGGGCGGCTATCGCAGCGCGCCGGTGCCGCTCGTGAGGTGCCGCACCGTCGATCTGCTGGTGCCGGCAGCGGCCGAACTGGTGGTCGAAGGCGAGATCTCGCTTGATCCTGCCACCTACGCGATCGAGGGCCCGTTCGGCGAAGTGACGGGATACCTAAGCGGTGTTCCGACGCCTCGGCCGGTCACTCGCGTCACCGCGATCACGCATCGCAATGATCCGATTCTGCGCGGCACGGCGGCATCGTCGGAGCCGGGCGCGATTGGCGAGTATGCCTTCGTTGCGGCGATCCAGCGCGCGGCGATCGCATGGGAGACCCTGCGCCAGGCCGGCATCCCGGGGATAGTCGACGTGTTCGTGCATCCGGTCAGCAACGGGACGACGGTGGTCGTGCAGATTAAGAAACTCTACGAAGGTCAACCGAAACAGATCGCGGCGGCTTTATGGGGCTCGGCGAGCGGGCGAACCGTCGGCAAGTTCGTGATTGTCGTCGATGAAGATATCGATCCGTCGAATTACGAGGCGATCGATTGGGCGATAAACTATCGTGTCGATCCCGGCTCTGACGACCTCGTCATCTTTCGCAGCCTCTTCGGATGGTCGCTCGATCCGAGCACGGCCCCCGAGCATCGAAACCTCGCTGAGCTTGGCGAGGGTCTGTGGAATCGTGTTCTGATTGACGCGACCAGGACGTGGCGTTTTCCACGCCGACCCGAGTGGAACAATGAGAAATTTCCGCCGGTCGGACTCAATCGTCCGGAGGATGTCGAACGCGTCAAAGGTCGATGGTCGAGCTATGGGTTCACGGGTTGGAAGGTCGATTTCTGAGGCTGTTCTCGCCGCGCGAGCTTTGGGAGTATCGCGAGTACGACGATCGCTGCGATCCACGCGGCGGGAGCGCTGATGAGCGGGAATCGGCCGACGCCTGCAATCCACCACGAAGGGCGGCCGCCGGGAGCGAGCAACGCCGGCCAACTCTTCACGCCCAGCACGAATCCGGCGTGCAGTCCAATCGGCAGATAAACCGACTCCGAAACCATAAACGCTTCGCCTAAAACGAGGCCGAGCAGAAACAGTCCAATCAGCGCCGGGATTGCCGTGCTCGGATGGCTTAGCTGAGTCGCGCTGCCGGCGAGATTGTGAAACCCCGCCATCGGATGGAAACCTGTGATGTAGAAGCGGGCCGGAGAGCGAATCAGATGTGACACCGAATAGATTGCCGAGCTCAGGACCAGAGCGCCGCGCCGGCCGATGTCGATGCTAAGACCGCCCTGCAGGAAGGCGCGAAAAAATCCTTCCTCAATGATCGCGACCGCCACCGCTTGAAGCAAAAAAGACGGAAGACGATGCAATCGATCGAAATTGGCGCCGTGCGCTCCAGAACCGATGGCGCAGGCGAAAAGGATCGCCATGACAATTAAAGCTATGACCAAGCCGCGCACGATCTCCGGCCATCGGCTCTCCGGCTCACGAAATCCTTCCGCAAGCAGGCTGCGCACGCGGAGCGGCCGCCCGAGCATGATGATCACGGCAAGCATCATGAACATCACGGTGCGGTCGAAGATGCGCGGGAACGGAAAATGAAGCCCCGCAGCCGCGAGCGCGAGGGCTGCGACCGGCGAAATCACGACGGCGCCGGCCAGCCCGAGCGCGAACGCCGCGAGCAATGCGTAGCTGAACTTCATTGATTCAGTGTTGAGCCGGTCGGCGAGCTGAGCGTTGGTCCTCTCCGCATCGGCAACTATATTACTCGCGCAACAGGCGATGCGTCTTCATCGGCGCTGGAGATATTCATGGAACTTGGATTGAAGGGAAAAGTCGCGATCGTTACCGGAGCGAGCTACGGCATCGGTCGCGCGACCGCGCTCGAATTCGCGAGCGAAGGGTGCAATGTGGCGATTTGTGCGCGTGGCATCGAGGAGCTCGAAGCGGCGCGCCGGGAAATCATCGCGAAAGGCGTCCGATGTGAGGCGATGCGGGCTGATGTAACGAAACCCGGCGACATCGACGCGCTGTTCAAGCGCGTTGCATCGGCCTTTGGCCGTCTCGACATCCTGGTGAACAACGCCGGCCGCGCGCGGGGCGGGACATTCGCGAAGCTGACCGATGAAGATTTCATCGCCGATTACGAGGTCAAGGTGCTTGCGCAGATCCGATGTGTCCGGGCGGCCCTTCCGCTCCTGGAGCGAAGCCCGGCGCCGCGTATCATCAATGTCAATGCAATCGTCGGACGAATCATCTCCGCGGGGCTGCTGGCTACCGCGACCCATCGCGCCGCCTGCTTCGCGCTCAATAAGGGACTCGCTCTCGAGCTGGCGGCGAAGGGCATCCTGGTTAATTCCGTCAATGTCGGCTTCGTGCTGACCAATCAATGGGAACCGACGCTGCGCAAAAATCTGCCGCCCGGCGCGACCGTTCAGGCGCTCGCCGATGAACGAGCGCGGGAACGCGGCATCGCGGTCGGCCGGGCCGGCCGGCCCGAGGAAGTCGCGGCAGTGATCGCATTCCTCGCCTCGGAACGGGCCAGCTTCGTCACTGGGGCGTCGATCGATGTCGGCGGCGGGCAGGGCGAGCACGTCTAATCGATAAGTTCATTGACCGAGCGGATCGCGCCGCGGCTCCAGCACTATCTCGACCGGGCAAAGATGCGGCGGTGAATCGATCACCTGCATTACGGCATTCGCGACATCCGCCGGGCGCAGCATCGCCTCGCGATCGAGCCGCTTGTTGTCCGGGATCAGCGAAGTATCCACCAAGCCGGGCACGATCACTGAACTACTGATCGATGCTGCGCGCAGCTCTTTGAAGCAGGCGCGCGTAAAAGCGACCAGCCCGGCCTTGGCTGCAGCATAGACCGCCTCGCCGGCGGGCGCCGCATAGGCCGCATTCGAAGCGATGTTGATAATCGCGCCGCCGGACGTCATCCGCGACGCGGCCATCCGACTCAGCGCAATTGGCGCGCGCAGGTTCACGGCGAGCACGCGGGCTTCGTCGGCGGCCTTGAAGCGCGCGAGCGGAGTCCGTGCCGGCGCCCATCCGGCGTTGTTCACCAGCACGTCGACGCGTCCGAAATGGCTGAACATCGCGTCGAACAAAACCTCAGGTGCGTCCTCTTCGGCGAGATCGACCAGAACGATGAGCGAGCGGTTCGACGGAAGTCCGCTGAGCCGGCGGGTCTCTTCGAGTTCGTCGCGCGTGCGCGCCGCGATGCATAGCGAGTACGATCGATGCGCCAGCTCGATTGCGATTGCACGGCCGATGCCGCGTCCTGCGCCGGTGACCAGCGCAACCCGCTCTGAATGTCGTTCCATCGTTTAGCTCGAAAAGCGTGCTCGTAGGTTCACTATTTGGCACGATCAATAATACCAAGCATAATGTGTCGGAGCCTGCAGCCTCTGCTTGGTGGCATCGCTTCGAGAGGAATTCGGCGCACGATGAATCCAGAGGTTTTCCGCGAGTACGATATTCGAGGTGTGGTCGAGCGCGACTTCGAGGATCAATTTGTCATCGACCTCGGGCGGGCGTGGGCCAGGATGCTCACCGATGCCGGCAAGCGCACTGTCGCGCTGGGGCGCGATTGTCGGCTTTCGTCCGATCGGCTTCATGACCTGCTGATCGAAGGCGTGACCGCGAGCGGAATCGACATCGTCGACGTCGGCGTGGTGCCGACGCCGCTGCAATACTTTTCGGTCGTGCATTGGAAGCTTGATGGCGGCGCGATGATTACCGGCAGTCATAACGCGGCCGAGTACAACGGCTTCAAGTTGGGTGTCGGACCGACCACGCTGTATGGCGCGGAAATTCAGAAGCTCCGCCAGCTAATCGAGGCAAAGAATTTCGTAGCCTCGGGCCGCAAGGGAACGGTCACCGAGCGGCCGGTCATTCCCGATTATCACGACTACCTGCGCCGGCAGTTCAGGTTTCAGCGCCGATTCAAGATCGTGCTCGATGGCGGTAACGGATGCGGTGGACCGGTCGCCGCGCCGCTGATGCGGGAGCTCGGGCTCGATGTGAAGGGGCTCTACCTCGAGATGGACGGCCGTTTTCCGCATCATCATCCCGATCCGACAGTCGAGGCAAATATGCGCGACCTGGTTCGCGCCGTGGCTGACGAACGAGCGGAGGTCGGAATCGCTTACGATGGTGACGCCGATCGGATCGGAGTCGTCGACGAGAATGGCAGGATCGTGTGGGGCGACGAGTTGATGGTCGCGTTCGCGCGCGACATCCTCGCCAGCCGTCCCGGTGCGAAAGTCATCGGCGATGTGAAATGCTCGCAACGACTCTACGCCGACATCGCGAGCCACGGCGGCCATCCAATCATGTGGAAGACGGGCCATTCACTGATCAAGAGCAAGCTCAAGCACGAGCACGCAGTGCTGGCCGGCGAGATGAGCGGACACATGTTTTTTGCCGATCGCTACTACGGCTTCGACGATGCGATTTACGCGTCGTTCCGCCTGCTCGAGATCATCGATCGCGCGGGACGCGGTCTCGGGGCGCTGCTTTCCGATCTGCCGAAAACGAGCGCCACTCCGGAGATTCGCATCGATTGTCCCGATGATCGCAAGTTCGAGGTGGTGCGGCGCGCCGCGGACTATTTCCGCACCCATTACGAGGTGATCGACATCGATGGCGCCCGCGTCCGGTTTCCGCACGGATGGGGCCTCGTGCGCGCCTCCAACACCCAGCCCGCGCTGGTGCTGCGTTTTGAAGCGGACAGCCCCGAGGCGCTCGCGGAAATTCGCAGTCTGTTCGAGAATAAACTGAGGGAGTTCGGCGCGCTCTGAACCCGTCCGGGGGCGTTGCGATGACGGCTCGCGAATCGGCCGCGGCGCTGATTATCGCCGGCGGCCAGGGCACACGCTTTTGGCCGCTCAGCCGGACGCGCCGACCGAAGCCGCTCTTTTCGCTCGACGGCCGTACTACGCTGCTCGGCGACACGATTGCACGTCTGCAGCCGCTCATCCCGCGCGAGCGCATTTTCGTGATCGCCGCGGCGGCGCAGGCGGCGCTTTTCAGACGCGCCGTCCGCGGATCGATGCCGGCGCGCAACCTGATTCTCGAGCCCGACGGACGCGGAACGGCGGTTGCGATCGCGTACGGCGCCGGTGTTATCCAGGCGCGCCTTGGCGCGTGCGCGCTCGCCGTGATGCCGGCCGATCATTACGTCGCGCCGCCGGCCGCGTTCCGAAAAACGCTCAGCAGCGCGCTCAGGCTCGCCCGCACGCATCCGGCGATCGTCGTAATCGGCGTAACGCCGACACATCCGGAAAGCGGTTTCGGTTATCAGAAAATCGGCTCGGCCGTCGAGGGCGGCGGCTTCAGAGTCGAGCGCTTCGTTGAGAAACCCGCGCCGAAAATCGCCGAACGGATGGTCAAGTCGGGTGATTATCTGTGGAACGCGGGGATGTTCGTGATGCGCTCGGAGACGCTCGCGGCGGAAATCGCAGCGCATCGCGCGCCGCTAAGCGCCGTGATGCGCGAGCTGCCGGCTCTCTCCGGCGCAAAGCTCGCCCGCGCTTATCACCGCCTGAAATTCGATTCTTTCGATCGCGAAGTGATCGAGCGCAGCCGCCGCATCCTTGGAGTGCGCGCCAACTTCGGATGGCACGACGTCGGAAGCTGGGACGGATTATGGGAGGCGAGGTGCGATGCGGACGGAAATCTGCTTTCCGGGCGCGTCGTGATGATCGACTCGCAAGGCGTGCTCGCGCGCGCCGGAAACCGCCTGATGGTCCTACTGGGCGTCGATGATTTGGTCGCAGTCGACGCCGGTGATGCAATCCTGATCGCGAGGCGCTCCCGTTCGCAGGAACTCCGCCGCGTTATCGACGAGCTTCGTCGCCGCCGCTTTGATCGCTATCTCTGATCGCCCCGGCTTCGTCCGCCGGCAACAGCGCGCGCACCAGCGATGACTCGCGTTGAAAAAAGCCGCGCGTATGAAATGAATCGCCGAGCCGCAGAACCGTATAGTCGAAGTAGTGGCCGAGCTCATGGAACAGCGTGCGGATGAAGGTCCGCGGCTTGACCGTTTGATGACGCTGCGCGGTGCGCATCCAGAGCACGATTCGCGGCGGCCGGGTCCGGTAGAAAATCCCGTGCAGCTCGCCGCGTTGGTCGTGCGGTCTCACGCCGCGCACCTCGATGCTGATCGGCGGCACACGCAGGAGTCGGCATAGCTCGTCGGCGAGCTGGCGCGCGGCCATCCCAATTGCCGCCGGCCTGCCCTCGACAAGGGTTTTCATCAGCAGGTCCGCGCTCCGAAGCACCTGCGGAGTTGGCGCAAGGTCGAACTTCCCTATCGAATCGCTGCGGAGATAGGCGCGCTGACTGGCGGGCGACAGCCGATAGAAAAAAGCCGGCAGCTTCTCTGATTCGCCGCGTGCCACCGATCGAGACCCTGCACCCATCTCCCTTTCACCCCGCTTTAGTCCTTCCTATCATCTCGGGATGAGGTCAAACATCAGCCGATGGAATTCAAATCAATCGCAATCAACAAGCCCGACGGCGTTAACGTGATCATCGGACAGAGCCATTTCATCAAGAGCGTCGAAGATCTCTATGAGACGCTCGTGCAGGCGGTCCCCGGAATCAAGTTCGGCGTGGCCTTTTGCGAGGCGTCAGGGCCGTGCCTGATTCGGTATGCCGGGACGGACGAAGCACTCGAGCGGCTAGCGATCGAAAATGCGAACGCGGTCGCCGCCGGCCATGTGTTCATAATCGCACTTGGCAACGCCTTTCCAGTCAACGTTCTCAACCAGATCAAAGCGGTCGCCGAGGTCTGCACGATCTTTTGCGCGAGCGCGAACCCGGTGCGCGTGATAGTCGCCGAGGAGGCGGGCGCGCGCGGCGTGATGGGCGTTATCGATGGCAGCGCGCCACAAGGCATCGAGGGCGACAAGGAACGCGCCGAACGGCATGCGATGCTGCGTCGATTCGGCTACAAGCAATGACGCCGGACTTGGCGTCGATAGGCAGCGGGGATAAGCTTTTGAGTTAGTATGGCGCTGCACAACTGGCAGATGATCGACGCGATCGCGAGCGTGGTTTCCGCGAGCGCAATAGTTGCCGGAACGATCTTTGTCATCATCGAACTGCGGCAGGCGAAGACCGATCGCAACTTCGCGATTTCATCGCATCTGTTTGAGCTCTGGCAGAGTCCCGAGTTCCAAAGCGATCAGCTATTTTTGCTGCACAAACTTCCGGCAAGCGACTGGCAGACGTTCATCGGGCTTGGACGCGGAGAAGATGCCGAACGCGCGTTCCATCGCGTGGGTGGCTTTTACGATCGTGTCGGCCATCTGGTGCTGAAGAAGTTGATCAAACAGGAGGACATTCTACCTACTATCGGCGGCGACGCGGTCGCGGTATGGACCCGGATTGAACCGCTGGTGCGCGAAGCGCGCCGCAACGAAAATCCGTTTCTGTTTCAGAATTACGAAGCGGTGCTGCCAAGCTGTATCGAATGTTATTACCCGAACCTGGTTCGGCCGCCGGGCAATAACAGCGCTGGAGCCGGTTCGCCCGCCGCTGAAATTACTGACGAACAGGATGTGAAGCGGATAGAACCGAGCGAGCTCTATGAGTTCGTGCGCGCGGGAACCGCGACTGTAATCGATGTAAGCGCGCACGATAACTCGGAGCGCATCGAAGGCGCTGTTCGCGCCACGCCGAACGAAGTCAGCGGATGGCTCAAGCTGATCAAAGGCAACGAGGCGATCATCGGCCTCTACTGTACCTGAAACAATGAAGCTTCGAGCGCCCGTGCGGCGCGGATGTTAAGCCGGGCCGGTGTCAAGAACACCGCGGTGCTGCGCGGCGGGCTCGAGGCGTGGGAAGCGGCCGGTCTCCCGATCGAGCGGGTGCCGATGGACTTATCCTCCTGAGATATCGACGTGACTTCGGGAATAACGCGGCTCGAGGGCAAGGTCGCGCTCGTCACGGGCGCCGCGCGCGGGATGGGCCGCGCGATCGCGAGACGGCTCGCGAGCGAGGGAGCGCGGGTCGTCATTGGCGACATCCTGGATGAACTCGCCGCTCGCACCGCGGCCGAGATCGTAGCTGATGGCAACGATGCCCGCGCGATGAAGCTCGATGTGACGAGTTACGACGAAGCCGCTGCGGTGACCGAGCGCATCGAGCGCGAGGTCGGACCGCTCGAAATTCTTATCAATAACGCCGGCTGGGACAAGGCTGAGTTGTTCGTGGAGAGCGATCCGGCCTCCTGGGAGAAGGTGATCGCGATCAACTACCGGGGAGTGTTGAATTGCTGTCGCGCGGCGGCGCCGCGAATGCAGGCGCGCGGGCACGGAAAGATCGTCTCGATGTCCTCGGATGCGGGGCGAGTCGGCTCCAGCACCGAGGCGGTTTACGCCGGATGCAAGGCGGCGATCATCGGTTTCTCCAAGACTCTGGCGCGCGAACTGGCGCGCCACCATGTCAACGTCAACGTCGTATGCGCGGGGCCGACCGATACCGCGCTTCTGCGCGAGGCGTTCATCGGACGCGAGAAAGTGCTTGACGCTCTGGCGCGCGCGATTCCCTTCGGTCGCCTCGGCACGCCGGAGGACGTCGTCGGCGCCATCGCGTTCTTTGCCTCATCCGACGCCGATTTCATCACCGGCCAGGTACTGAGCGTCAGCGGCGGTCTCACGATGGCTGGCTAGCCGGGGCGCCAACCGGCTCCGTCCGACGCGTGAAAAGCGCGATCATCGCGGTCGTTGCGAGCAGTACGATGCCGGTCAGATAGAATCCTTCCCGCATGCCCGACGCTTCGATCGCGAGACCCATGCAAATCGGAATGCCGAGCCCGGCTATCAGGTTGGCAGTTGACCGGAGACCGGCTGCCGCACCCTGGTAATCGACACCCACGGCCGACGACAGGATCGCGAGCAGGATCGGCTGATTGACGCCCATCCCGATGCCGTAACCCGCGATTCCGATCGCCAGCGTCCAGACATTCGGCAGCATCGGCGTGATGCAGATCGAAAACAGCGCCAGCGCTTCGCTCCACAAAAGCGCGCGCCGCTGTGATCCGCATAGCCGCACGGCCGATTGCGCGAACAGCGAACCGAACGTGCCGGTGAAGGAGCCGAACGCGACCAGCGAGCCTATCAACGAGCCCGAGAGATGGGCGTCACGGCTTAAGTAGACCGTGTAGAACGATCCACGGATGTATGACGCTGAGATGCGCAGGAAGGTCGCGAGCACGACCAGCGTAATCGCCGGAATCGCGATCATCCGCAACGTCGTAACGTAGCTCCTGGGATCAGGCACCAGCATTCGCCAGTCAAACGGCTCGGCGGCGTCGGCGGAAAGCTTCGGCACCGCGAGCACCGCGACCGTGAAACCCGCGCCCCACAGCGCCATCACGCCGAACCCGCCCCATTTTCCGAGCCCGCTCCAGGCGAAGCCGTCAAGCAGCGGACCCAGGAACATCCCGAGGTTTGCAGCCGAGCTGAAGCGGCCGTAAAAGCGCGGATCGCCGGGATAGGCGCGCCCGATAAGCGTCTGTGCGCCGACCCACGATAACTGGTACACGAAGCCGGTGACCAGTTGGAGCGCGAAGAGCGCCGGTATCCACGGCATCAGCGGATAGACCAGCGGAAGAATCGCGCTCACGACCGCGAGAATCAGCATCACGCGTCGCGCATCGGTGCGATCCATCAGCACGCCGACATGAATCGAAAACAGCAGCGGCAGGATCGCCTGCGCGCCTAGGACCAGCCCTGTGGTCGCCGGCGGAGCCTGCAACTCGACCGTCCACAGCGGCACTGCGAGCCCGACCAGCACGGAAAAGCCAAGCGTGAAAAAACCACACGCATAGATCGCGAGCGCGGTGCGCGAGTAGAGCCGCTCTGATGAGTCCATCGGGATAATACGATTGCGGCGGCAAGGACCGCGATCCAGCCGGCCATCGACTCGCGATTAGTTAGCCGCTTGCGGGCGCGCGTTCAAGCGGGCTTGGGATTTGCGCGGGGTTCGCGCTATAGCGACGCCAGGGAGATCATCATGGCCAATGCGAAGGTGAAGCTCGGACTGACGCTGCCGAACCGCGGCGTGGTGATCGGCGCGACCACGGTCGAGGAGATGCTCGCGCTCGCCGAGCGTGCCGACGCGGCCGGATGGGATTCGGTTTGGGTTGGGGACTCCGTTTTCGCCAGGCCGCGGCTCGATGCGCTCGTGCTGCTGGGCGCGCTCGCGGCGCGCACCCGGCGCGTGCGGCTTGGCCCGGCCTGCTTCTCGAGCACGCCGCTGCGGAATCCGCTGATGCTTGCCTATCAGTGGTTCTGCCTCGACTTGATGTCTGGCGGGCGAACCGTCTTCGTCGCGTGCAAAGGCCAGCCTTCGGGCAGCGGCTCGTTCGAGAAGGAATTCCAGCTCCTCGGCGTTGAGCCGAAAACGCGGATGCGCCGCATGGAGGAGACCATCGAAATCATGCGGCTCACGTCGGCGCGCGAGCATGTCGATTACCGGGGCGAGTTCACCAGCTTCCGCGATCTCACGATTCTGCCCCGGCCGATTCAGCAACCGATTCCGATCTGGGTGGTTGCCAATCCCGGCAATACGCGCAACTTCCAGGATATCGAGAGCGCCTTTCGCCGCGTAGCGAAATACGGCGACGGCTGGATGACGACGTGGAAGACGCCCGACGAGCTCGCGGCGTCGCTTGCACGGATCAGAACTTACGCGCGTGAAGCGGGCCGCCCGCTGGGCCCCGGCTTCGAGGCCGCGATCTATTACAACGTCAACATCAACGACGATCGCGAAGCGGGGTTCGAAGAGACCAAGCGTTTTCTCGACTCGTACTATGCGCCGGCGAAGTTCAGCCGCGAGATGGTCGAGCGATGCGCCGCGTTCGGACCGCCCTCCGAGTGCATCGAAAAGCTCCGGCGCTTTGCCGAGGCTGGCGCGACAACCATCACGATCCGGCTATGCGGCTACGATCAGACCACACAGTTCCGCCGTTTGACCGAAGAAATCCTGCCGGCATTTTTGTGACCGGCTAGTCGGCGAGCAGCAGGCCGGGCGCCGGAAAGTGTCGGCAGAGCGCGTTGACCTCGCGCAGGATTCGATCGAGCGCCGCTTCGTCGTTGACCTTCGCGATCGCGGCATCGATCCACGCGCCAATCTGTCGCATCTCGTCTTCGCCCATCCCGCGCGACGTGACGGCCGGCGTGCCAAGTCGGAGGCCGCTCGGAGAGAAAGGTTTGCGCGGATCGTAGGGGACCGTGTTGTAGTTGCAGACCAGTCCGGCGCGATCGAGCGCGCGCGCGCCGGTCTTGCCGATCACTCCCTTGTTGGTCAAATCGACTACGATCAAATGATTGTCGGTGCCGCCCGAGACCAGCTTGAAGCCGCGCTGGTTGAGTTCGTCGGCGAGCGCCTTTGCGTTGCGGACGGTTTGATGCGCGTAATCTCTGAACGCGGGGCTCTCCGCCTCTTTGAGCGCCACCCCGATGGCGGCCGTCGTATGGTTATGCGGACCGCCCTGCAAGCCCGGAAAAACCGCACGATCGATCCGATCTGCGAACTCCTTGCGGCACATGATCATCGCGCCACGCGGACCGCGCAGCGTCTTGTGCGTTGTCGTCGTGACGATGTCAGCGTACGGAACGGGGCTCGGATGCGCGCCGCCGACGATCAAACCCGCGATATGCGAGATGTCGGCGAGCAGGATCGCGCCGACTTCCTTTGCGATGTCGCCGAAAACCTTGAAATCGAACTGGCGTGGATAAGCGGTCGCGCCGGTCACGATCATCCGTGGCCGTTCTCGGCGCGCCATTTCGCGCAACGCGTCATAATCGATGCGCTCGGTCTCGCGATCGACCATGTAATGGACTGGTTTCCAGAAAATTCCGCTGATGCTCACGTTCCAGCCATGCGTCAGATGGCCACCATGCGGCAGCGCGAGACCCATCAGCTTGTCTCCCGGTTTGAGCATCGCGAAGTAGACCGCAAGATTCGCAGGCGAGCCGGAGTAGGGCTGGACGTTGGCGTGCTCGGCGCCGAACAGCGCCTTGGCCCGTTCGATCACGAGCGATTCGATGCGATCGACATAGCGCTGGCCCTCGTAGTAGCGGCGGCCAGGATAGCCCTCCGAATACTTGTTGGTCAGGACCGAGCCGGTCGCTTCGAGCACCGCCTTCGAGACGTAGTTTTCCGAGGGGATGAGACGAATTGATTCGAGCTGATAGCGCTCCTCGTCCTTGATGAGGGCGTAGATCTCAGGATCGACGCGCTTGAGTTCTTCCACCTGAACCTCCGAATAATTGCAGGCAAAAGCGTACCGCCGCGTCGAGTGTGAGGCTAGACGCGCGGTTCACAAACCTCCGCCGAGACCATGGGCGGGGAGAGCGTCGAACGTTATTCGCGTTCGCGGCCGACGACGCCGCGTTTCGACGCCGTGATGAAATCGATCACGCGGCGAACCTCGGCGACACCGCCATCTTCTGCAAGCGCCTCTTTGATCGCATCCTCGCGGAGCAGGCCCGAGTAATAGAGCTTGCGGTAGGTGCGTTCGATGGCGCTGATCGTCTCGCGCTCGAAGCCGCGCCGTCTGAGCCCAACCGTGTTGACTCCGACCAGTCGCGCGCGGTCCCCCGCGACCATCGAAAACGGCGGGACATCCTGCGACACTTTTGCCCCCGCGGCGACCATCGCATGCGCCCCGATGTGCGCAAACTGATGAATCCCGCACATCCCGGCGACGACGACCCATTCTTCGAGAACGCAATGGCCGCCGAGCTCGGTCGAATTCGCGATGATCGAATGGTCGCCGATCACGCAATCGTGCGCGATGTGAACGTAGTTCATCAGCAGCACGCTGTTGCCGATGCGGGTGATGAGCTGGCCCCCCTCGGTACCGCGATGGATGGTAGTGAACTCGCGGATAGTGTTGTCATCGCCGATTTCGACCCGCGACGGCTCGTCGTGAAACTTGAGGTCCTGGGGCGGCGCGCCGATCGAAGCGTACTGGAAGATCCGGTTGCGTTTCCCGATCGTGGTATGGCTCTGGATCACGGCATACGGCCCGATGACCGTGCCCGCGCCGACTTGCGTTGCAGGCCCGATCACCGCACCCGGCCCGATCTCGACGTCGTCGTCGATTTCGGCGCCCGCATCGATGATGGCGGTGGGATGAATGCGGGCGGCTATGGGACCTGATCCTCCACTTCCATCGCGGTGATCTCGCCTTCGGCCACCAGTTCGCCATCGACTTTGGCCGTCGCTTCCATTTTCCAAAGCGGCGCCCGACGCCGCAGCAAGCGGACCTCCATCCGAAGCTGATCGCCTGGAATCACGCGACGGCGGAAACGCACGCGGTCAAGCCCGGTCAGCATCAGCAGGCGGTTCCCTGCGCTCGAGGCTCCCCCCGCAAGGTGCATGGCGAGCACGCCCGCCGATTGTGCGAGCGCCTCGACAATCAGCACGCCGGGCATCACGGGACGCTCCGGGAAATGGCCGGGGAAGAACGGTTCGTTGAAGGTGACGTTTTTAAGCGTCAGTGCGTGCGTGTCGTCGAGCTCCAGCACGCGGTCGACGAGCAGAAACGGATAGCGATGCGGCAGCAGCCGCATCAGTCGTCCCAGATCAAGCAGTGCCGGCTCGCTGCTCAAAACAGCTATCGCGAGATGGTCGAGCGCTTGCGAGCCGCCGCCGAGCCGAATTCGGAGCTCGAGGGTCCGCTGCCGAGGTCAATCTCGTTGCCGCCACTGCCGGTGCGTGAAGCGCGGCCGTCGCCGGTCGAAGCGGTTTCTTCACCCAGCGATCCGGTCGGCACATGCATCGCATCATAGGCGCGAATTACTTCGTCGGTGATGTCGATCCCGGGCATGCCCCACAGAATCTCGCCTTTCTCCATCACCATTGTATAGCCGTCCTTTTCGCCAATGTTGCGCACGACGGTGGCGAGGTCGCGAACGATCATAGCGGTCATCTCGCTGTCCTTCTGGCGCAGCTCATCCTGGGCGTTCTTATAGTTCTGCTGGAAATCGCGAAGCTTGACCGCGTACTCGTCCTGCAGCGACTGCCGCTGGTCCGGCCGCATCAGAGCGCCCTTTTTCTGCAGTTCGTCCTGAAGACCCTGGAGCTCGGCCTGTTGGCGCTTGAGCTTGCCAGTGACGGCATCGACCTGGCTGCGGATCTGGACCTTCGCCCGTTTGCCGGCGTTGCATTCGTTGAGAGCGCGCTGAATGTCGACGTAGGCGAGCTTGATTTCGGCCCGTGCGGGAACCGCGCACGCTATCGCGACAAAAACTATCAAAACGACCAGTCGCTGCCTCATAGCTACCTGCAATCCTCCAATTAAAATGGTCCCCTAAATCGGGCAAGCTTTAAACTGCGGGTGTGTTTCCGGTTCCTTTCGCCGGGCGTGATAATTAAAGCCTGTTTTGCACGCGACGGCTACAGGGCGCCCCCTCCGATGTCGAACATGACGGATTGATCGTTGGGCCGTCTGTTGATCGGGAACGAAAGATCGGCACTGATCGGGCCAAACGGCGAACGCCAGAAAATTCCCAGTCCGACCGACGCCTGTAGTGATGTCAGCGGCCAGGCCGAGTTCAGACGCCAGGCATTGCCCGCATCGGTAAAGGCGAAGCCGCGGATGCCCAGCGGCGTAATCAGCGGGAAGCTCACTTGATTGCTGAGCAGCAGTTCCTTGCTGCCGCCGACGGCAGCTACGTTAATCGGCTGGCCGAGCTGGTTGTAGGTAATTACCTCCGGGCCGAGCGAGTAGAGCTGGTATCCGCGCACATCGCCCTCTCCGCCGACGCCGCCGGGGAAGAACCGGGCGTACACCGGCAGGTTGCCGCCGGTCCCGCCCTGAAGCGAGGTGCCGATGCCGAACGTCAGACTCGGCGACTCGACCCACGAGCCCCAGACGGGACTTTTGAGGAAGTTGAAGAAATACCGCAGGTGAAAGACGCTCTTGACATACTGGCCCGAGCCCGGAGCCGTTGCCAGATCGACGTTGAGGCTCTGCACGGAACCGGTTCGCGGATCGACCGGGTTGTCGACCGTGAAACGCCGGATCGATGGCGTGATGATCGAAAGCGTGTGGTAGCCATGATCGCGCTGAATCTCGAAGGTGGTGAATGGGGCCAGGCCCGTGACTCCAACGCTTTGGAACGAATACGCGAGACCGGCGTTGACGTTCCTGAGCGAGAAGGGACCGATCGACTTGAGACCCAGTTCGACCAGTGGATAATAGCTCTGCAGTGTGAAGCCGACGTTCGATTGGTTGAAGCTGATCAGGTACATGTAGTTGTCGAAGGCTTCCAACGAGACTGACAACGGCATGTCGAGGAACCACGGTTCGGTGTAGCTGATGCTGTAGTTCTGGAACAGAAAACCGACCTGCGCGTTCAACATCACCGACTCGCCGCCGCCGAACAGATTGGTATCGCCGAGGGTAAAGTTGCCGAACAGCGATGAGGAGCTGTCGAAGCCGCCGCCCAACTGGAACGATGCGGTGTTGGCCTCGGTCACATTCACGTTGAGATCGATTCGATCGGGCTGTGCCGCCGGCTGCGTCGTCAGATGGGTCTGCGAGAAGAAACCGAGCCTGTCGAGCCGGGCCTTGGACTCGCGGATCTTGTCGGCGGAATAAGGCTCCTGCTCCTGGACTGTGAGCTCACGCCGGATGACCTTGTCCGAGGTCTTGGTGTTGCCGCTGATATTGATCCGATCGACCAGCACTTCGCGACCAGGGTTGATCGCGAAGTTCACATCTACCGTATGGGTCGCGGGATTCACCGCGGTGTGTGGATCGACGGAAACGTAGGCGTAGCCGAGGCTCGAATAGTAGTCCGAGAGCGTCAGGACATCATGCTGCAGATGGGTGCCTCGGAACGTCTCGCCGCTCTTGATCGTGAGCTGCTTCCGCAGTTCTTTCTCCGGGAACCTCAGATTGCCCTCGAAGCCGATCTTGCCGAACTTGTAGACCGAACCCTCATCGACATGGATCAGGATCGTGATCGAATTGCCGGTACGTTTGACGACCGGCTGTGAAATCACCGCATTGAGAAATCCGTTGTCGTAGTAAAACGCGGTCAGGCGATCGATGTCGGCGGAGAGTTTCTTGCTGTCCAGCACGCCCGTGCCGGTGAAAAAACTCAGGAAGTTGTGCTGGCCGGTTTCCATCTCGCCTCTAAGCCGGCGACTGGAGAAGTGCTGATTGCCGGTGAACTCGATCTTCGTGATGCGGACGATCGGCCCCTCGGTGACATTGAATATCACCGCTACGGTATTACCCGGCCGCGGGAGCTCGACCGGGTCGATTTTTGCGTCGAGATAACCCTTGTCCTCGTAAACCTGCTTGACGGCGTCGACGGTTGCGGCCACGCGTGAGGGATCGAGGATGGCTCCGGGGTGGATTTTGGTGGCGGCGACAATCTTGTCATCGGTCGGCTTGATCGCTGACATCCCTTTGAACTGAACGTCGACCACCTGCGGCTGTTCCTGAACATGAAAAACCAACACCTCGCGCCCCGCTCGATTCTCAAGCTCGGCCGAGACGCGCCGAAAAAAGCCCATCCGGTAGATCGATTTGACGTCCTGGTCGACGGTGGACGCATTGAGCGGCTGTCCGGTCTGCTGCGTGATATGGACCCGGATTGCGTCCTCCGAAACACGTTGGTTACCGGTCACCTCAATCGCCGAGACGATCGGGCCAGCGGGCTGCGCCGCTCCCGTTCGACCGAGACCGAACAACGCCGCGATGCCGAGCGCAATGCACAGCGCGATACGTGAGATAGGAGTGTTCTGCGGGAAATGTTTGGAAAATTCCTGCCTCACCAAGCACCACCACGTCTAGGAAAGCGCGACCAAGCTAACCAATCGTGCCAGTCAAGTAAACCAAAATGCTCACCGACGATGCACACAAAATCGATTTCCCGGCACATCGCTCGCGAGCCTGCAAGCGATCGTTTCTTGAGTGGAGCTCAGCACCGCTCGTGCGGCATCGTCAAAAGACTCGCGGTGCTCAGCGGACGGGCTCTTCGAACAGCCGTCCGTCGCGCAGCCGCAGTATCCGGCCCATCACTTGCGTCAACCGCTCGTTGTGCGTCGCGACGACCAGAGTGACGCCAAGTTCGTGGTTTAGCCGGGTGAAGAGCTGGTGAACTTCGTCGGCCGTGTGCGGATCGAGATTGCCGGTCGGCTCATCGGCAAGCACCAACCGCGGCCGCATCACAACCGCGCGCGCGACGGCGACGCGTTGTTGCTCGCCGCCCGAAAGCTCCGCAGGTCGG
The DNA here is from genome assembly GCA_021324855.1 of Pseudomonadota bacterium. GTDB lineage: Bacteria > Desulfobacterota > Binatia > Binatales > Binataceae > JAJPIG01. The sequence goes on from JAJPIG010000015.1 coordinate 241,330, forward strand.
CGTTCGAACTTGTCGCCGAGGCCCACCATCTCGAGCATTTCAGCCGCCCGCGCGCGAATCTCCGGCGCGGGCATGCGCGCGATCATCCCGGGCATCATCACATTCTCGAGCGCCGTGAAATCCGCGAGCAGATAATGGAACTGGAAAACGAACCCGAGCATCCGATTGCGAAAGCGCGCGAGGGCGTTGGGATCAAGCGCGAACAGGTCCTGTCCGTCGAAGTAGACCTTGCCACCGCTCGGCGGCTCCAAGCTGCCCAAGACGTGCAGCAGCGTCGATTTACCAACGCCGGATTGCCCAACGATCGCGATTCGTTCGCCCGTCCCGGCCTCGAAATCGAGACCGCGCAGCACACGAATCTCGCGATCACCATCGTAAAAGTTCTTGGACAGCCGTTCGGCCCGCAGCAGTGCCGGCATCGGAGCAAGAGCCGCTCCCGCTCTCTCACTCATAACGGATGACCTCGACAGGACTCAGCAGGCTCGCCTTGAGGGCCGGATAGGCAGCGGCCACCAAGGAGAGGGCCGCCGTAGCCATCGCAACGGATATGAAGTTTACCGCGTAGAGACGCATCGGGAGGGTGCTGACCATGAAGACGTCGGCGGGCAGATGGATGAGATCGTAGCGCCCGATTAGGAATGCCGTTATAAAACCCGTGCTAACCCCGATCGCCGTCCCGCCGCCGCCTAGAATCGCCCCCTCGCAAACGAATATCGCCGCGATTGACCGTCCGCGCGCCCCCATCGCGCGCAAAATCGCGATTTCCTTCCGCCTTTCCATGGCAACCATCACCAGTGTCGCCACGATGTTGAATGCGGCCACCAACACCATCAGCAGCAGCACAATAAAATAGGTGAGCTTTTCCAACTTGAGGGCGGAGAATAGCGGTGCTTCAGTCTCAGTCCAGTTCGCGACGCGAAACCCCGGCCCTGCAATTGCCGCGATGCGCTTGGCGATCGCGGGCGCATCGAAGATGTTCGCGACGCGCACTTCGAGGCCGCTCTCCAGGCTGGGTTCATCGGCGAGCAGCGCGCGTCCTTGCTTCAGATCCACGAAAATCAGCGCTGAATCGAACTGGTAGAGGCCGGAATAGAAAAGTCCGCCGACGACGAAGCGCTTGAGCCGCGGCGGTCCGACGCCACCTAGGCTGGCGGGCGACACTACCGTAACAACGTCGCCCGGTGCGATCCCGAGGTCGAACGCGAGCGTCTTCCCGATAATCGCGTCCGGCAGATTCACCCGCCGCTTCACGCCGCGGTCATTGACGGTTACCGCAGTGAAGCTCTCAAGCGCTCCGAGGCTTCCGCTCACCAGCGTCTTTTTGAGCTCGTCGAGCATCCCTGCGCGCGCGCCCATAACGCCGCGCAGTTCGCCGCCGGCGACAAATCCGGGCGCGCCGCTTGCAGTCGTCGATACCGCCATCACCTGCGAGGACACATATGGAGCGACGCCGAGCACACCGGCGAGCCCCTGTATTCGATGCGCGAGTGAATCGGGATTCCATAGCCCCGAGTCGCTTTTTTCCACAGTTATATGGGGTGTGAAGGCGAGCAACCTTTCGCGCAAGATCTCTTGGAAACCACTCATCATTGCTAAAGTTATCGTCAAGACGAAGGTGCCGAGCGCCACGCCGACGAGGGAAATTACCGCAATTAATGAGACGAATCGCTCACGACGGCGGGCCCGCAGGTAACGGAGCCCTATCAGGAACTCAAAACGCATCGGGTTTTAGGCTCCGGCATCGGCTGTCGAATGAATACTCGCCGACGCTCGTCTTTATTGCAACGTTTGACGGTTGCAATGGCCAAAACCGCTCCGTATAAACGAGACAACCCCGCCGGAGGACATTGTCGATGAAGTCTATATTTGTTCCGGTGCTTGCCGCGATGCTGGTCCTGAGTTTGTGGATGGCTCGTGCACAGGCGGCCGGCGACGATGCTTCGCGTACGGGACCCGCCATCGCTGCCTATGGTACCGGGGACGGGGCCGCCGGCGATGACAGTGCGGCGGCCGACGGCGCTGCCGACGACAGCTCGACAGCCAGCTCCGATGACAGCTCCGACGATGGGTCCGACGGCTCGACTATGACCGCCGAGGCACCCGCCGTCCCAGTCCCGTCGTCGCCCGATTCCTCGCCCGTCGAACGCCAGGCGCTCATCACGATGAACTTTCAGGATGTTGACATCCCGGTGCTGGCGAAGTTCATCAGCGAGATCACCGGGCGCAACTTCGTTGTCGATGAGAGCGTGCGCGGCAAGGTGAGCATCATTTCGCCGACCAAGGTCACGCCCGAGCAGGCGTACTCGATATTTCAATCAGTGCTGCAAGTGAAAGGTTTCACCACCGTTCAGGCCGGACCCGTGATCAAGATCGTGCCGGCGCGCGAGGTTCGTGAATCGGCCCCGATTACCACCACACAGCGGCAGAGCGGCGATGCCTATGTCACGCGAATGGTCAAGCTCAAGAATATCGAGGCGGCGTCAGTCGTCCCGGTGATCCAGCCGATGGTCTCGCATGACGGCTTGGTTGCGGCCTTTCCCGAAGACAACACGCTGATCGTCACCGATGACGCCTACAACGTCGACCGCCTGATGAAGATCATCGGCAGCCTCGACGTCGAGGGCACGAAGCAGAATATCGAAGTGATTCCTCTGAAACTCGCCTTTGCCGGCCAGCTTGCGCCCGAGATCGAACAGATCATCGGCAATAAAGGCGGCGGCACCAGCGGGACCAGCGGCTACATGCGCCGTCCGGGGTTCGGCGTGGTCGCGCCTTCGGCGCAATCGTCGGGTACCGAGTTTAAGATCATCCCTGATGAGCGCACGAACTCACTGGTCGTGCTCGCGGGTCCGCTCCAGATGCGGCAGATCAAGGAGTTAGTCACCAAGCTGGACATCCAGCCACCCAATGCGACCGCGAAGATTCACGTCTATCATCTCAAGAACGCGCAGGCGCTCGAGATGGTTCAGGTGCTCGGCGGATTGCTCGGCGGCTCTGGAGCCGGCCAGCTCTCTCCGACCACCGGGCGCGACTCACTCGGCCGCGGCAGCTCACTCGGGATGTTCAGCGGCGGAAGCTTCGGCGGCGGCTTCGGCGGCGGGCTCGCTAACAGCGGCTACGGCGGCGAGATGGGTGGCATGGGAATGGGCGGCATGGGCGGTATGAGCGGGATGGGAATGGGTGGCATGGGCATGGGTTCGCCGCTCTCCAATCGCGGCAGCGCCAGCAACGTTGGTGTCGCCTCGGTCAGCACCGGCGGCTCCAGCGGTGGCACTGGCACAACCGACAAGATGTCGGGTGTGTTTGAGAACCCAGTCAGTATCACGGCCGATCCCGCGACCAACTCACTGGTCGTGAGCGCCTCGCCACAGGATTACGCGACCCTTCACAACATCATCACGCAGCTTGACATTCCGCGTGTGCAGGTGTTCGTGCAAGCGGTGATCGTTGAGGTCTCGACTAATCGCATGCGCGACATCGGCGTCAACTTCTATGGGGGTACGGGTGGCGTCGGGACCATCGGGGTTGGCTCGCTCAACTTTGGGCAATTGCAGAATGCGCTCGCGAATCCGCTCGGTCTGACCGGGCTCGGTGTTGGCCTGGCATCGGGCAAGCAGTGCAGCATCCCATCCACGCTCAACAACGGGATCTCGACCACCGGCACTGGCACCACTACCACAACCACCAACATCACGGTGCCTTGCGATCTCGCTCTGATTACGGCGCTCGAACAGGACACGCACTCCAATGTGCTTTCGGCCCCGACGCTGCTTACTGCGGATAACGTCGAGGCGATGATCGTGGTCGGCGAGAATCTGCCGTTCGTCGGCTCTTCGACCGCCAATGCCGGCCTGCCCAACGCGATCTTCAACTCGGTCGACCGCCAGAACGTGGGCATTACGCTCGACATCGTGCCGCAGGTTTCCGAGGGCGATTACGTGAAGCTCGACCTCTATGAAGAGGTCTCGAACGTGGTCCCGGGCACCGCGAACCAGGTGACCAATCCGCTCGGACCAACCACAACGCTGCGCTCGGCCTCAACCACTGTGATGGTGATGGATCATCGCACGGCGGTCATCGGCGGTCTGCTCTCAGATGATCTCGAGACCGCCACTCAGGGCGTGCCGTTCCTCTCCGACATACCGGTGATCGGCAACCTGTTCAGCGATCGGAATCACACCTACCAGAAGCAGAATCTTCTGGTTTTCCTGACCCCGCATATCATCCGCACGCGCGAGGATTTGCGCGCCCTCGCGCTCTCCGAGCGCCAGGCGATGATCAATGCGCTCGGCCGCAAAGAGATGCACGAGATGCCGAAGATGCAGATCGATCAGCTCTCGAAGCCGAACTTCAGCATTTCGGTGCCACCTCGCGACACGCTGCCCGCGCCCTACAACAGCAACGGCACGACGATCACGCCGCCGGGAGCATATCAGCAGGCGCCGGGCTATCCGCCGCCGGGCGGAGCGGGCGGCTATTACGGGCCGACTACGATGAATGCGCCGGCGGCTATGTACAACTCGTCATCGACCACCACGACGACTTCGTCGGGATATACGGCGAACCTCGGAACGAGCGCGTATCGATCAAGTAGCTCGACAACCACGTACACTCCTCCGGGGGTGGCTGCAGCGCCGCCGAGCGCGGCGCCGCTCGATTCCGGCGCGGGTGCGCGTCCTCACTTCTGATCGATTCGATTCGCGAACCACCCGGCGGCGGGAATCGGCATCCGATTCCCGCCGCCGTTTTTCTATCTCCGGGTGCTTGAGCGCGCCGCCCGCCTCTGAAAACTTACGAGGCCATGCCACGTCAGATTGCCGGATGGAGGGCGCGCCTCGAATATATGCCAATTAGCGCATCGCTCGGCGTGCTCCGCGCGATGACGCTTGAGCGCGCAGTCCGCTTCGGCGCGCGCTTGGGCGGGCTCGCCGCCGTTGTCGATCGCGTCAACCGGCCCGTCGCGATGCGCAACCTGGCGATCGCTTTTCCTGAACTCGACGATGCGGCGCGCTTCGAAATCCTTCGCAACTCGTATCGCAACTGGGGCCGGATGCTTGCCGAATGGACGCACTTCGATGCGCTCACTCCCGACAACATCGAGCGCTACGTTACCTACGATGGGCGCGAGCACTGGGACAAAGCCGTCGCCGCGAACAACGGATGCGGTTTCGTGGTGACCGGCCATTTCGGCAACTTCGAGCTGCTCGCGCTCGCCCATTCGATCTACGGATACCGCATCGCGATCGTGCATCGGCCGCTTCGCAACCCGCTTATCGATGCCGCCGTGAATGAGATGCGCAGCCGCTTCGGTAACCAATCGATTCCGCGCCGCGGGGCGAGCCGCGCGATCGTCCGTCTGATGCGCGAAGGACGCTGGGGTATCGCGATACCGCTCGATCTCGACGCACGGCACGGCGCATTCGTCGATTTCTTCTCGATGCCGGCCGCGACCAACGACGGCCTGGCGCGGCTCGCGATCATGACCCGGCTCCCGGTGGTGCCCGCCTTCATCGTGCGCGAGGGTACATCGCTGCGCCATCGGATCGTCGTGATGCCGCCGGTTGAGTTGGTATTCGACGGCGAGCGCGAGGCGGCGGTACGCGAGAACACGCAGCGGCTGGTGCGGCCGCTCGAAGTTGCCATCCGTTGTCATCCCGACCATTGGAACTGGATTCATCGGCGATGGAAGACGCGGCCGCCCGGCGAGCCGCGCTTCTATTAGGTTTAAATACATTCAAGTGACTTTAAAATGCAATTTTTTGTCTAAAAGATCAAAAAGTGGTGTTTCTTCTAAAAAGCAGGGTAATTCGAGATCCCCGCTACTGGATGGAGCAGATCGCTGACGCTACTGGCGCTGGCTGCGGTGAAATATTTGTTGTCAAAGGCACCCGCAAACACCGGAACCGTCAGGCTACCGGCGCCGACCGCCACCGTCGCGCCAGTCTGGCCAGAAGTGATTGTGTTGCCGGATATTCTGAGCTGGTTTACGCCCGCATCGGAAATCTCTACGTTTGCGCCAACCCAGATGGCAACGCTACCTTGTACCAGGTGCCCATAAACAGTAACAGTTTTCTCAGCGTCAGCCAGCAGTAGCGTCAATGAAAATGGTGGAACCAGCGGAATAAGCGTCGACAACAGCGTCTCGGTCACTACAGGTGGGTCGCAAGTGTACTTTCAGCCGCTCTCGAACCAAAGCTGCTCGGGCAACTCATCTACCGGAAGTACAGGAACTGGTCCCTGCGCAACGCAAGCGGCGCAGAGCAGCCTTTGATCGAAAGCAAACTTGTTCATCAAACGCAGGATGCGGGGTCATGACGAAGGATAATCGAACTGAAAATCAGAATTGCGAGACGCGGACGCGTAAGCCGTATGTCAAGCCCGCGTATCAGCGTGAGGATGTCTTTGAAACGATGGCGCTGTCGTGCGGCAAGGTGCAGAGCACGCAGGGCTCGTGTCATAGCAATCGCAAGAACTCCTGAGCGCGCGGCCTCGCTCAGGGTAAGCTCCGGTCCCTCGTTCGTCCTCGCCGACCCTGCTCGGGCTTTGCGCTCGGAATGACAAGCGCGGAGCCCGTGTTGTGCCAATGTTCAACCGCGCACCCGGTGTCATTCCGAGGGGAGCGCGAGCTGGCCGCAGCGGCCAACTCGCTGCGCTCGACCTAAAGGAATAGTGGAAGCGTGCGAGGAAGGCTGGAAAGCAGCAGCTCGACCTTCCGCCCGGCAATCTTCCAGCCGCCACTCATCCGGCGGAGTTGGTCTTCTCGTTTCCCTTTGAAAACGGTTTCAAAGACTCCATGCCGAACGAGGGTTGCTTGCACATTCGAGTAGACCGTCAACTCGTGGGCCTCATCTGAGCCCACAACAAAAACATTGCTGATGATTCTCTGCACTGCCGAAGGCGGAATTTCTGAATGGTTGAAATTGGTTTCAACCTGCAGGAGACGCAGTTCAATAATTCGTTTATCCCAGTCGACCAGGTTGTAATAGGGCACATCCTCCCTGTAGCGCGCATCGGTTCCGCGGACAGTTTCAATCGTGGGGATCAAGTAACGCACGTCGTCGGTCAGAAGATCGAACCATTCCCGCAGTCTGTGATTATCGAGCAACCAGGCTTCACGATACAGAAACCGCTCTATCTCCTGACAAGTGGCGTTGGTGGGTTCCATGATTCATCCTTCGGGCGACGCCCCTTGGGCAACTATGGCCGCATCATCAAATCTTTCCAATAATTGTAAAACGCACGGCCGGACTCTTCCTGCGCGCCCGGCAACACCTTCCCCGCCGGAAACGCTTTTCGCAGGTCAATGCCAGCCTTCTCGAACTCCTGAAGATAACTGGGATTGCCGGGCGCCTCGACGCTGAGCGGTATGGCTTCCATGGAGTCTTTGTATGACAAGGCGGCGCGAAGGTTATCGCGCGATCGCTCGAAATTTTCAGAGTCATCGATCATGATCATTCCGCCGGGAGATTGGCCCAGACCGACCAATCTCTGTCCGAAGCGCTTAACGGGGTCCGGCGCGTTTTTGTCAACCAGCACCCATTCCCAGCCCTCATGCATCGTGGCGCCGCGCGGATGCCACTGTATAAGACTGACTCCGCCCAGAACCATGGCGAGGAATTCGAGAGATAGATTTGGAAACACGGTCATATTGCCCATTGAGCAGAACTTTGCCGTGCCTTCCCTGCCAAAGTATTCGGTGATCCGCTTCACCGAGTCGTCATACCATTCGACCGCTTCCCGACCGAGCGTTTCCGCCAGGTGACGGCCGGCGTTCAGAACGAACTCGTGATGGTACTCCGTCCCCGGCCGGTGATCCCCCCACACACTCACCGCCCCGAGCCCGTGAGGAGCCCCGGCTGGAGCGGTGACGAGAACGTTTACTGTGTGGCGCACTGCCCAGTCGGGATTGACGAACGACGTAACCAGCGGGCTTACCGGCCCGAGAGCTTTCGCAACGCGAAAAAAGCTCGAGTGGGTTGTCCAGACATGGTAGTCGTCGGTGATCCAGTTTTCTGCAATCGCCTTCCAGTTGGTGGGAAAAAACCAGCGGGCCCGGCCCGGCAAAACTTCGACGCCCCCGGACCATGGTCTGGTCGTCACAACGTCCAGATATGGCCTTATGTCGCCTAGATAATCGTCCAGGGAGCAGATGTCCCGGTCCCAGCTTGCGAAGATGAGTCCATTATAGCTGCTGACCTTCGGCACCTCCGGAAGAACCTTACCCTTCCTCATCTCCTGCTCGAGGTCGCCATACACCTCCCGGCCCGCTCCGAGACCGATAAGCTTGCCATTCAGATCGAAAGTCCAGCCGTGAAACGTGCAGGTGAAAGCGCGGGCGTTACCGCGGTCGAAGAGACAAACCTTATTTCCGCGATGAGGACACCAATTCTTGAAGACTCGGACAACTCCTTTCGGATCTCTGAGTAAAACGACCTCTTCTTCCCCCATGTAATTGATGAGGAAATCGCCAGGTTTGGCGACTTGCGATTCATGGCCCACATAAAGCCATGTGCGGCGGAATATCTTTTCCTGCTCCTCGTGGTACAGATCTTCATCGGCGAGAATCTTCGGGTCGAAGAACCCGTCACGAACCGCACGATCGACGTCGATCACCGTTCCTCGTCCTCCCGGTCCCATTTTCTTATCGCGCATGAGGAATCCACCGCCCTCGATTAATCAGGACGATGATGCCCGGGCGCCCATCGCGAGCCGCAACAACAATCGTCGAAACCCGATCCCGCGACTGTTGAGCCGTCGGCCGCCACACGAAGATGCGCTGGTAGTTGGGAACATCCCACTCGCCTCGAATCAAATGCTCGACCGCCTCGCGACTACCCACCATCTAGTACTGGTCGCGCGTTTGCAATTCGAGCCCGTTGACTGGATTCCATTCAGCCGTCGCGATGTGACGCCAGAAGGCGCATCCCGTGCCTCTTATTGTCGCTGCCGGGACACCGCGCCGAACGTGCTTGAAGGCGTCGCTAAGGTGGTTCGAGAAATCCATTTTGATGATTTTGAGACTCACCATCAATTTCTACTGAAATCCGCACGCAGCATAAAAGTAGCGAGAATAAAAGAATCTTAGCGGACCTTCAGGACCACGTTCCCGACGCTGATAGTGTCCTTGCTTTTATCTACTATACCATTGAAAGTGTTACCAAGGAGGACGGTGTCGTGCGCGAGTTTACCGATGAACATCTGGTTCGCTCCCATCACGCGGTTTCCGAGTAACACGCAATGCTCACCCGATTCAATCCGGAAATTATCGCCTTGCCCGCCGGCGAAACGGTTGTTAATGAACAGATTGCTGTCGCCCCGGTTGATGATCCCAGCGTTGGTGTTGGCTTCGAAATCGAAACCTTCGAATTCACAGTTTGAGCACGTTCCGATGAGCATACCGACACGATCGGACTGCACCAGGCCACCGAAGAAGTTCAGTTCATAACCGCTCGTGATCGATAGCCCGATGCCGTTATGCTGGAGCCGTAATCCGTACCAACAGTTCTCGTTGGCCGTTGTTGTCGTTATCGAGAGTCCAACCTCGTTGGCCTGCAAGAAGAGACCGTTGAAGTTGAAATCCTCGCCAGCAAAACTAAGTCCGGTAGAAAAGTTTGCGATCAAGACGTTAGACAGCGTTCCAAAAACCGGAGTGTGGCTGGCATCGCCGAGTTGAAGACCCGTTCCCTGGCCGTCGCCAATTATGGCGAGGTTCTCCAGATGAACGGGACTGGGTCTATGAGCCTGCGGTATATAGGAAACGCATACGCCGCTCCCCGCGCAATGAATAACGGAGCCTTCCAGAGTCGACCACTCGTGACCGCCATGCCCCACGTTGCTGTTGTTGCTCCACCCTTCTCCTATGATGGCCGCGCCTGGACGCAGAGCTAGAGTTGAAATGTCATACCGGGAGCGCGACAATCGAATAACCGTGTTGTTTCTCTCGGCTTGCGCAGTTATTGGGTCCGCATGTGCTCGGGAAAAGATTAGGAATAGCGTGAGGTTCACACCCCAGAGTAGAAACCCGATCTGGATCGCGCTTCTCTTCATTCCTGCAACCTCTGGTAGCTTCTGAGCAGGGTGCGTCACTGGCAAGCCGGATAATGAGTGCAGGCGGTAGGCCAGTGCCTAGGCTTCGGTGGTCTCGCCCAGTCGAGGCGGTCCATTGGGCCGGGATTCATAAGCCAGGCTGGGACGAGGAACCTTAGCGCCCCAGGGGGGATATAACAGCTCCTTGATCACCCACGCCGGAAGAGTTACGAGCCAGACGAGGATCACGGAACGAAGGTTCACAAAAACTGCTAACCCGGCTTCAAAGGACAAGATTAGATTAAATAGCACTGCAATAACCGTTGGCCCAAGCAAATAGGTTGCTGGCCTCACGCGCACCAGCAGCCAACGGTAAATGAAATACGTGCCTAAAAAGACTAAGGGAACCAAACAAACCCCAAAGATTCCGAAATCAGCAATCGCATCTGCGAACGGACTTACCGCCAAGTCAGTATTGGGCTCATTGAAAGCTATCGAAATAGGTTGCTTAAGATTCATTTCTTTCTTGCTGGGAAAAAACGCCCTTGGTATAGCTTCCTCGATTTCCCCTAAAAAAATCTTGCCGCCGAGCGCACCGCTCGGATGCCGCAGTTCGTGCGTCGCTATATCGGCGACCAGATCGAAATACTGACTACGTTCGCTCGCGTTTTTTTCTAACGCCCCGCTTATCGTGCTTGGCGACCAGCGCGTCGGTTGCGGTTCGAGCGCTGTTTTTATTAGCTGCGATATCGAAAGGGCAGAAAGATGCCCGTGCTGTTCAACGTACAGGTCCGCGAAGTTTCCCCTGATCAGCTGATAATAACCGCCAGCAAGGTATAAGAGCCATGCAATCATCAGAAGTGGAAAGATGTGCTTCATCGAGAGTCTGAAATCACGCGCGTAATAGTAGCTAAGCACACCGAGCAGAACCAACGCGAGCATTACGCGTCGCGCGCCCCCGCTTACATCTGAAATTAGGTAAAGCGGCACAATCGGGCCGATGATCAACATCATTTTAAAAACGCGAGAGGGTCTGATCCCGGCTTTAACGGTCGCGATAACCATAGCGCCCAAAGCGGGAGGGTCGGTAAGCATGCCAACGGCTTGGTCAAACATTCCCATCCCGCCGGCCAGGCGCGCCATGGCATCCGACGAAGCGGCGCGACCGGCGTTAAACGCCAAGAACGCACCCACCCGATGTACCAAATAGAGCCTCGTGATCAGATATAAACAGCACGCGCCGAAGAGCACTCGATCCGGCACTCTTTCACAAAAGGCAATTGTGGGATCGACCGTGTCATGCGTGACGCTTGCGATTAAGTCCGTCCCGAATCGCATCACGACCACATAAATTGTGAAAATCACGCAGACGAGAAAAACCACGTCCTCATCGAGGGGATGCGGATGAAGATACAGATACAGCATCTCGTTGAAGAACATCGCTAGGGTAAAGAGGATCAGATACGAATTCAGTACAAGATTAAAATTGTAACGGATCAAAAATAGAGATGCGGCGAGTGATATGACACCAAAAACTGCAATTGTTAGCAATGGTTCTTAATCCGGACTTTGTTTCTATTCGCTATCATCACCCTGAGCGACGACACAGGCGAGCCGAGCGACGGCCCTGGGAGAGCTCCCTGCAATTAGCACAAGTTCAAAAACGATACAAAGCACTCAGGTCTTGGTCCGCCGCTCGAGTGAACCCGGCGCTAGGGATTTGCCAAGTTTTTTTTGGGTGCCGCTCGATCGAAAAACGGGCGCATCTCCATACCTGCCCGCGTGTAAATCCAGCTGGTTGGAAATCTGTTTTAAAACCGGCGCTACGCCTGCGAATCGTTCAAACGCAAAAGCCAAATGCGCTAACGCGTCGGTCATAACCGAGAATATTAGCGTACTTTTAGGCTGCGGTGAAATCAGGGCCGCTATGTCATGATTATCCTTAGCTGATTTCTTAGCGCTCCGCTGCTTCATAACTCTCCCTTTTAAAACTCCTTCCATTCTCTTTGCTGCTATCATGACTTTTTGTCATTTGTCAAGGGCTATTACTCCCAACTTCTTCAGGAAGAAGAGTGCCGTCATTTTGCCGGGGTGGCGTCAGCTATCCGTCGCAAGCATTATGACTCCCGCTGGCCGCGTAGTACCTTCGGCGCGTCGCAGCACCTCAGCCAACGATTAGTCCTTTATGAGTATGTCTGAAGATACTGAAAGCGTTCATATCAACTCTTCAATAAAATAGATTTGTCCGATTTTGCGATGAGCTTGTCAAAGTGCATTAATGGCTTAACACTGGCCAAAGGCATCACTCTTGCTCAAGTCGATGCGCATGAGAACGCATACTTGCGAAAAATTGAGACAACTAGATATTGCGTGCTTCACTGCATGCCGCCAAATCAAGTATGCTCAAGCAATTTCCAAAAGCACTAAGCGGTGGCTAATACTCGGTGGAATTGTAATACTTGTCGGTATCATCTTGCTGGGTGCGATTCCCGACCTCTGCTTGGCAGAGAGCAAAGACAGTAGCCTGCCAGTTGCTCCTTATTCGGGAGCTGCGCCTCTTATGAGCGGCGAAACCAACGTCAGGGATTTCGGCGCGACTGGAGACGGCGACACCGACGACAGCTCCGCGATTCAGGCAGCCTTGGACGCTACAGCGAATGGCGGCAGAGTCTTCTTTCCGCTGGGGATTTACCGCATCACCGTAACATTGAATGTGAGCGGGAAGGGTCTTACCCTCGCAGGCGAGGGCTGGACCACCCATGCGTTGAATGGGGGGCCAAATTCAAATTCTCGAGGTTTCATACCGCTATTGGGAGGTTCAGTGGTTTACCAAAGCCAGTTAAATGCCGACGCCATTGACTTCGATCCTGGTTCCAACGATAAAGGAAACTCGCTCAACTTTGAGGACATTGCCTTCCTGGGTCCAGGTGAGGGGACGGGGACGGGAATTAACATGAGCACCGAGGCTGCGAACTATTCCAATATGGGAATGTGGAAGGAGGTAGGGATTTTTAATTTCCCGTTGGGGGTGCATCTCCTTAACGTTGAAGATTACTCTTTTGTGCACCTGGTTTTGATTAACAACATAACTGGTTTTAAAATAGATAATGCCGCGAACCAAGACGTTTTTTTTAATTTGGTTTGCGACGGAGATGTTCATTGTGGTGTGATTGACGGCGCAATGACAGATGTGTTTGTTGGAGGTCTAGTGCAAGGTTCGGCGCTTACTTCAGGCGTAGTATTTGATATAGCGAACTGCGATTCTTGTCGAATTGAGGGCATTCATTTCGAGAATGCGCTTTCGCACGGTGCGGACACGCTGCTTGTTAATAACTGCAAATCGTGCACGGTCGCTGACAGTCGATTCACAACGGGCCAAGGCGTTGCTATTCACCTTTTGCCCGGAGCGCATCAGACAAACCTGATGAGTAATGCGATCTGGGGTCCGCTTGTTGTTGAGCGCGGCGCGACAGGAATAGCCTCGGAAAACATTCTTGGGCAGGGTACCACTAACCAGTCATCAGGTTCGTTTCTGATCTCTGACCACACAGGGGTGAGCCTGCCCTGCTTTCGAGTTTCCGAACTCCCGGCTGGGAAGCCGCCCGGATTTCAGGCGTGTGTGAGAGATTGGGCGGGTCCGCAGGGACGACGGGGACTAGATCGGGCTCCTTACGTCAACGTGTGTCGCGGAGGCGGCACCACCTACGCCATTGCGCTGTTCGACGGCAACAACTGGTCCTGCCGGTGATCCTCCCTTCTTGCTGAACGCTCCATGCCAGACGTCCCGCCGCCGCTCCGGCTATTCGGGATTTTGCGACGACCACCACTGCGCGTAGCGGCCGGCGCGCTCGACCAGCTCGGCGTGCGAGCCCGATTCGATCACGCGGCCCTCGTCGATCACGTGGATCTCGTCGGCGAGCATCGCGGTCGTGAAACGATGCGTGATGATGATCGCGATGCGTCCGGCGGCCAGCTCGCGAAACCGGCTGAGCCACTCCGCCTCCGCCCATGGATCCATCGCGGCGGTCGGCTCATCGAGCACGATAATCGGCGCCTGCCGCAAAAACGCCCGCGCGAGCGCGATGCGCTGCCATTCGCCGACGCTCAGCTCGGCGCCTTTTTCGAACCAGTGGCCGAGCAGGTTTTCGTAGCCGTCGGGCAGGCGGCGGATAAATGTCTCGGCATCGGCGGTTTCGGCCGCGGCCTGCACGGCGCCGTTGGTGAAGTCGCGCGACAGATCGCCGAAGGAGATGTTCTCACGGACGGTCGCGTTGTAATGGACCGGCTGCTGAAAGAGCACCGTGATGCGCCGGCGCAGCTCGGCGATCGAGAAGTTGCGCAGATCGACGCCGTCGATGCTGATCGAGCCCGCTTGCGGATCGTAGAAGCGGCAGAGCAGCTTGGCGAGCGTGCTCTTGCCCGCGCCGTTCGGACCGACAACCGCGACGATGCGGCCGGCGGGGATTCGCAGGCTGAAGTCATCCAGCGCCGGCTTGGATGCATCGGGATAGCGAAACGCAACGTTGCTGAACACGATTCCTTCGTGCACGCGAAGCGGCGCAGGAAACGGTTGCTCGGGCGATGTGACCTGCGGTTCGAGGGCGAGGAACTCAAACAAATTACCAAGAAACAGCGAGTTCTGGTAAAGCTGGCCGAGATTTTCGAGCAGCGTTCGCGCCAGTCCCGAACCTTGCTGGAAAGCCTGATAGAACAACGCCAAGTCGCCCGGCGAGAGCAGGCCGTGCAGTGTCTTCCATACCGCCCAGACGAGAGCCGCGGCGGTGACCCCGAGCGATGAGGCGCCCGCCGAAAGCTCGGCCAAACTCTGACCCCGCGCCAACGCCAGACGTTCATCGCGAAGCCGGGCGCGTAGCTTCCGATATCCGGTGTAGAAGTAATCGCCCAGTGCGAACAGGCGAATCTCGGGGGCCGATTCGCCGGTCGTGAGCAGCCAATCGTAATACCAGGCGCGCCGTTCGATCGACGTGGTTCGCATCCGGAACTCGTGCTGCATCGCGGCGTAACGAATGACGACCGCGAAGGCGGGGAGGGCGCTCAGCAGCAGAGCCACCGGCAGCCATGCTCCGAAGCTGGCGATTACGGCAAGCATCGCGATCAGCGTGATGCCGTTCTGAATTACTGCGCCGAAGGTTTCGAGCAATGCGGCGGGACGGTAGCTGGCTTCGGCTCGCGCGCGATGCAGATGATCGTAGAAATCCGGAGATTCGTAGAACGAAAGATCGGCCGCGATCGATTCACGGTGGATTAGCGACATGATGTGGTCCTGGACCAGGTCGCCCTGCGCCGTGCGGATCCATCTGATCGAGCCGCGGATCAATTCGCCGATCAGCAGCACCACGCCCATCAAGGCCGCCGGCAGAAGGAGCGGCCCCCAATTGCCACCGGATCGGATCGCGGCAACCAGTCCGTTGACCACCGGACGCGTGAGATAGACCGTCGCAACCGGCAGAGCGCCCTGCACGAGCAGCAGCACGCCCCACGCGGCCGTTAGGCCCGGGCAGGCCTGCCATACGAGACCCAACGCGCGTGCGAGATGGCGGAGCTGAGCCGGTACGCCTTGCAGTCTGCTGAGCAGGAAATTGGACAAAAGAACTGTGACCGCCTGAGTTCAGATTTGACTAATATACCGTCTGCCGGCCGTCAACGCGGCAAACGGCCGGCAGGGCAAACTTAAGTCAAGGTCGTTCCCTCAAGCCCATTTTTTCCAATCGCGGTATTACTTCGTCGCGGAAGAACGGGAGTTCATCGACGAAGTTGACGAAGTTGATTCCAAGCCCGTCGAAGCCGAGCTCGCTTATCCATTTGAGCTTTCCAGCGACATCGTCAGGCGAGCCGACGATCTCCTCGCCGAAATAGCCGCCCGCGAAACGCCGTCGCGCGCTTTTCAGTTGTTCCGGATTCATTGATTGAGTATTGCCGAGCGCGAGACTGACTAATCGATCGATGGCCTCATTCTCCGCGTTCTCGACTGCGAAGTAGTGCAGGTACTCTTCGGCTTCACGCCGTGTCGGACGGCATACGACGTAGGCATGACTGAACACCTGGATGTTCTCGCGGCCGTACTCGCGCGCCATCCGGCGGATCTCCGGGATGCGTTTGCGGCCTTCCGCTATGAGCCCTGGCTGGTCGAACATCAGCTCCGCGTTGCGCACCGCGAAGCGCAGGCCCGCGGGCGACGAACCCGCATTCATGATGATCGGACGCCGACCGCCCCACGGCGCGGGGGCGCCGAGAACATCGTGGAGGTCATAAAACCTGCCGTGATAATCGAACGGCGCTTCGCGATCCCAGATCCGCGTGATGATTTCGAGCCATTCCTGGCCGCGTTCATAACGCGAATCGTGCGGATCCTGCGTATGACCGAACATCCCGAATTCCGACGGATTCCATCCGCAAACCACGTTCAATCCGAAGCGGCCATGCCCGATATGATCGGCGGTCATGCATTGCTTCGCCGCGAGCACCGGATGGATCAGCGGAACGTGCACGGTGCCGAAAACGGTGATTCGCTGCGTATGCGCGAGCAGACCCGCCGCCCAAACAATCGTCTCGAACGAATCCTGCTCGTAGTTGGTCTCGCCGCCATAGCCGCGCCATCGGCCGACCGGCACCAGGCATTCGATGCCGGCCTCGTCGGCGATCTGCGCGGCGGCGACGTTATGGTCCCAGCTTGCGTCCCATCGCTCAGGCACTCTGGTCGCGCTCAAGCCGTGGGAGAGATTCATCCCGAACAGGCCGAGCTTCAGCCGATTGCGGTTATGCATCGTGGGATTGCGCTGCGAACTATGATTCACGGGCGGAAGAATATCGCCGGGGCGATGCCTTGCAAAGCGAGCCCTTGACGATTTGGCGCGCGCCAACCTAGCATCACGTGGCCAATCCTGACTCTCGAAACGGAGCAATCATAATGAAAGAGAACTTCATAGATGCCGGCGGAATCAAAACCCATTACTACGAAGAGGGGCGTGGACCGACGGTCATCCTGATTCACGGTGGCGGCGCGGGTGCCGATGCGTGGGGCAACTGGCGCGGCACGATTCCGCTTTTTGCCGAACATTTCCACACCATCGCGGTCGACATGCTGGGCTTCGGTCAGACCGACAAGCCCGACCCGGCGAATTTCATCTACAGCCAGGAGACGCGCACGCGACACATCGCGTCCTTTATCGAGGCGCTCAAGCTCGGAAAGGTGCACCTGGTCGGCAACTCGATGGGCGGGATGACCTCGCTGTGCGTCACAATGACCCGGCCGGAGCTGGTCGACAAACTGGTGTTGATGGGCGCGGCGGGAATCAAGGCGCCAATCAACGAGTCGCTGCGCGTGATCATGGGATACGAGCCGAATCGGGAGAACATGGTCAAACTGATCAAGGCGCTCACCAATGATGACTTCGTCGTCGATCCTGAATTGGTCGAGTACCGCTTGAAGCTCACGATGGAGCCGGCAACCGCGGCGGCTTACGGCGCGATCATGAAATGGATTGGCGAGCAGGGCGGGCTTTACATCCCGAACGAGAGCGACATCGCGAAAGTCAAACACAAGACTCTCATTGTGGGCGGCAAGAATGACAAGGTGGTGCCGCCGGAAAGCAACTGGCGTTTTTCGCAGTTGCTCGAGAACTCCTGGCTCCATCTGATTCCGCGTTGTGGCCATTGGGCGATGATCGAACGGCCGGCGGAGTTCGCAGCCGTGACCGGCTGGTTCATACGCAACGCTTAGCGGCATCGCTCGGGTGTCGCTCGCGAGGTCGGGTTCGCCCTGGGCCGAAACGATCAGGCAGTTTGCGATGCCGCGATTCGTGGCGACGGTGGATGCTCAGTGATCTACGCACCGGACGGTCGGCCGCTATGCGAATTTCTCGCGCCGGAGAGCGAAGGCGTCGTGTATGCCGAGATCGATCTCGGCACGATCGCGCTCGCCAAGGCCGCCGCTGGCCCGGTGGGTCATTACTCCCGCCGCGATGTCACGCGCCTGTTGCTCAATCGCAGCCCTGCCGCGGCAGTCGAGAGTTTCGAATTGGGTTTCGAGTCACGCACGATCGATGAAGCTGCCGGCGCACCCGCGGCAGACGGCCGCCGCCGATCCTGAACCGTAGGAGAGTTGCGGTGTCAAACAAACAGATCCTGATTAGAGGGGCGTGCGTGCTCACGATGGATCCGCGGATTGGCGACTTCGATCGCGCCGATCTGATGATCGACGGACGGCACATCGCGGAGGTTGCGCCGCACATCGATGCGCCGGGCGCCGAGATCATCGAGGCAAACTCGATGATCGTGATCCCCGGCCTCGTCAACACGCATCATCACATGTGGCAGGGATCGATTCGCAACGTCGCAATCGACTACACGATCGGCGAGTACTTCGCAAAGTTCATGAGCGCGATCGCCCCGCGCTTCACACCCGAAGATGTCTACGCCGGCGACCTGATGAGCGCGCTCGAAGGGCTGAACGCCGGCGTGACCACGTTCCTTGACTGGTGCCACGTCACGAACACGCCCGAGCATGCAGACGAGGCGATTCGGGCGTTGAAGGAATCCGGCGCGCGCGCGATTTATGCGTATGGTCCGCCGCTCGGCCGCGGAGTGCGCGAATGGTTTTACCAGAGCGGGTTGCCTCATCCGGAAGATGCGCGCCGGGTACGCCGCGAGCATTTCGCGTCCGAAGATCAGCTCGTCACCTTCGCGCTGGCCTTGCGCGGCCCCGATTTCACGCAGCCGGAAGTGAATCAGCATGATTTCACGATGGCGCGCGATCTTGCGGCGCCGATCACGATGCATATCGGTGCGCAGGGCGGCGCGCCCGACGGCGTGCTCAAGCTGCAGCGCGCGGGACTGCTCGGCAGCGACATCAATCATGTTCACGTGACGATTTCCTCGGACGAGGAGATGCGGCTCATCGCGGACAGCGGCGGCACCGTCTCGGTCACGCCGATCGCCGAGATGATGATGGGCGTGGGCGCTCCCGTCACCGGACGCCTGCTCAAAGCCGGCGTGCGGCCCGGACTCGGCATCGACACGATCACCGGCAGCAGCGGCGACATGTTCAGCCAGATGCGCTCGGCGCTCGCGATGGAGCGCATGACCGAGGCGAGTACCGTCTGGGCTGCCGGCGGCAGCTACCAAAGCGTCGGTCTTACAGCGCGGCGGGTCCTCGAGCTCGCCACGATCGATGGCGCGCGCACGCTGTGGCTTGATTCCAAGATTGGCAGTTTGACCCCGGGCAAGGAGGCCGACGTGGTCATCCTGCGCGCCGATGATCTCAACATGGCGCCGGTAACCAGTGTCGCATCGGCGGTAAGCGCGGTGGTGATGAACGCGGACACCTCGAACGTTGATTCAGTATTCGTCGCTGGCAGCCCGATCAAGCGGGGCGGCCGGATGCTGGCTGACCTCGATCGCGTTCGCAAACTCGCGGCTGAATCGTACACGCGGCTGTTCGGAGCGAATAATTAGCAGGCTTTGGGAGGAAACCCCAATGAGTATGATGCCGCCATCGATCGAGTCGCGCGTGAAACGCTACGCGGAACAGCGCTGGCTATTGGACTGCATAGTGCGTACGGTCGGCATCGAATGGGATCAGAACCGGATTGGCTACACCAGCGCGCCGGCCGGACCCGAAGCGACCGCCGATTTCATGGCGGTGCGAAACCGGGTTCAGAAATTTTCCGACATCCCGCGCGAGTTCGCCCGCGCGGCGCGCCGGCGCGAGACCCTCGGCCGCCGTTATGAAGAAGACGGACACACGGTGTCAGCGCGCGAATGCTATTTCATCGCCTCGCTGCTCTACGGCAGTGCGATGTGGCCGATTTTTGCGAACACGCCCGAAGTAATCGAGTACAACGACAAGAAGAACGAGTGCTATCAAAAGTATATTCAGTTTGCGCCTCATCGCATCGAACGAGTCGAGATTCCGTTCGCCGGGAAATCGATTCCCGGTTATTTCCATTTGCCGCAGGGCGCAGCCGGCGCGGGCAAGCTGCCGTGCGTGCTCGCGATCGACGGCATGGACGGGTTCAAGGAGATGATGGTCGCGATGTACGGCGACAAGTTGCTGGAGCGCAACCTCGCCATCCTTGCGATCGACGGTCCGGGGCAGGGCGAATGCTGCGTGCGCGAGATTCATTGCAGCGAGACGAACTTCATTGATGCGGGACAGGCGGCGCTCAAGTGGATTCGGGGCCGCAGCGAAATCGATCCCGACCGCATCGCGATTCAAGCCGTCAGCATGGGCTCGTTCTGGGCAACGCAGGTCGCGACCGCGGACGACAAGCTCCGCGGCTGCAGCGTCGCTTACGTTTGTCACGAGCCGGGAATGAATACCATCTTCAATCTCGCGTCGCCTACCTTCAAGTTGCGCTACATGTATATGGCCGGTTACGACGACGAAGAGGAATTCGATCGCTTCGCGACGAAGCTCACCCTGATGGATATTGCAGATCGCGTGAAGTGCCCTTACTTATGCATCGCCGGCGAGGACGACGAGTTGAGTCCGGTTGAATATACATATGAACTGATGGATCGAATGCGGTGCCCAAAGGAACTGCTGATGTACCAGGGCGAGCGGCATGCACTGCATGCGACGACCGCAACCGCACTCGGTCCAAGCCCGCATACCTATAGCGCCGACTGGCTCGCCGATCGGCTCGAGGGCTGGCCGATGGAGACGCGCGAGATTTACGTGGATCTCGCCGGCCAAACGCACATCAGCCGATGGGGCGAGCGGCGCGCGAGTCGGAAATGAGCGAGGATCGAAAGACTATGTTCATGCAGAATGCATGGTACGCGGCGGCGTGGGGTAGCGAGCTTAACGACAAGCCGCTCGGACGCCGAATTTGCGATCGGCCGGTGGTGCTCTACCGCTTGAGCGATGGAACCCCCGCGGCGCTCGAAGATCTCTGCTGCCATCGACTGCTCCCACTCTCGCACGGAAACATTGAGGGCGACCTGCTGGTCTGCGGTTATCACGGCTTGGCGTTCGATCGCACGGGTCAGTGCGTGCGCATTCCAAGTCAGACCAGGCCCGGCGCGCGAGCGCGCGTGCGGAGCTATCCGATTGTCGAGCGGCATCGTCTGCTCTGGATTTGGATCGGCGGTCCCGCGCTCGCCGATCCGGCCCAGGTTCCCGATTTGCACTGGAACGACGCGCCCGGATGGGCGTTTGCCGGCGACATGCTGCCGATGGCCTGCGATTATCGGCTGATCATCGACAACCTGCTTGACCTCACCCACGAGACATACATCCATCCGACTTCGCTCGGCCACGATTTGATTCCAGGCACGCCGATCGAGACCGTCTGGGACGACGACAGCGTGACCGTCTCGCGCTGGATTCTCGATCATCAACCGGCGCCGTTCTGGGCGCGGATGATCGAGCGGGCGCGCGGCTGGCGCGGGCGATGCGATCGCTGGCAGATCGTGAAGTTCGTACCGCCGAGCAACGTGGTGCTTGACGTCGGCGTCGCCGAGGTCAACAGCGGAGCGCGCGAAGGAAACCGAGCGAAAGGCGTCACCGGACGGCAGCTCAATTCGCTCACTCCGGCGACCGCGACGACCTGTTGGTACTTCTGGTCGCTGGCGCGCGATTTCGCAGTCGAAGACGAGGAGCTTACGCGCGAACTGCAGGCGACGGTGCGGCGGATCTTCGCCGAAGATCAGCTCATTATCGAGGCGCAGCAGCGCGCGATGCTCGAAAATCCCGGCGCGCGAATGATCAACATCAATCTCGATGCGGCGTCGATCCGGATGCGCCGGATGATCGAGGCGCGCGGCGCCGCCGCCCGCTCGCAGGCTGCCTGAGCCGCTATTTTATCGCCTGCGGATTCACCGGCGAGCCGACTGCACCAGTGATCGGCAGCGGCGGCGCGACGAACATGAATTCGTAAACGCCATCGGCGGCGCAATCCTCGCCGAGCGCTTCGAGGTCGAAGATTTCGCCGACCAGCAATCCGATGTTCGGGATCATCACCTGGTGCAGAGGCTGGAACGCGTCGGGAAGCTCGTTGGGCCGCACCTCGCATCCCCAGGTGTCGCTTGCGATGGCTGCGATTTCCGTCCGATGGAGCCAGCCAGCGGTGTAGAACGAGAGCCCCGGCGCATCACCGGCGGCGAAGGTACCCCAGCCGTGCTTCTTGCCATGGCCGAGCTGGCCGGTCCTGATCAACACCGCGTCGCCGCGTCCAATCTTCACCTTCTCGCGCGCGGCGCACTGCGTGAGGTCCTCTTCGCTGATCGCATAGCCGGGCTTGAGAGCTTCAACCCCCTTGAAGCGCGCGATGTCGAGCAGTACGCCGCGCGTGACGATGCGGCTCGCCATGTGCTCGATGCCGTTGAGTTCCGCGCCGCGGCTCGTGACGCGCGCCGCATCGTAGCCGTTCCACATCTTGGCGTTGTCGTAGATATGAGCGAGCGCATCCCACTGCGTGCCGCACTGCAGGAACATCGACACGAAGTCATCGGCCGCGCCGATGCCGTGCGGCATGTCCTGTTTGCCCGATGCAGCGTCGGTGCCGGTCAGCACAAACGTATGCACTGGATTGACGCGTCCCCATGCGCCGGTCTGCGGTCCCCTCTCATCGAAAGGCAGCGCACACGAGATGACCTTGCCATGGCGCACCATGCGTGACGCTTCGACGATCTTTTCGGGCGTGATGTAGTTAAGCGTGCCGAGCTGATCGTTGGGTCCCCACTTCCCCCAGTTGCGATACTTGCGCGCCGCCTCCTGGATGATCTCTTCCGTTTTGGTCATCGAAACAACCCTCCTTTGAAACGCCCCGTGCTGAAAAAACTGCCGCGCCCGTCAGCCGCCATGTCCGGGCGGCGGTTCCTGGATGCCGCGATTAAAACGTGCCGCCAGCTTGCGCCATCCGACCACAATTGCATCGGTCTTGCATAGCTGCTCTTCGCTCCATCCGTCCATATCGCGGTAAAAATCCTCCATCGCCTCGCGCGCAAACAGATCGCGATTGTTGAAATCATAGAGGCCGAGCGGTTCGAAGAAATTTTTGTAACGGAACTCGGCTTCCCTGCGATCGTCATCGCTGTTGCAGTGCCCGACGATCAATTCCCAGTACTCGTGCGTGCGATCATCGATCGGCACGTAAAACTCGTATTGCGCCCAGTTCGCGGCCGGCCAATGCTCGACTAAAAGCACGCCCGGCACGAACATCGAGGTGCGCACGTAGTATTGCAGCTTGCCGGGTGTCTCGATGTTGACGAGGTCGTTCCTGTAGATGGGCTTGTAGGATTCGAGGCGGTTGTACATGTTCATGATGCCCTTGGGACCGTCGGGCTGATCAATGATCTCGATCGCCCGATCGTCCATCGGCTCCGCCCCGAGGATCAGCGCCATCCCGGTCGCTGCGACGATCTGATTGTCGTAGTGGATCAGCACATGTCCGGGATCGAAGCCGTTTTCGACCGCCAGCCGCCAGTTGGAATTTCCCGTGCGATGAATCCCGCGCACGAACACGTTGTCGTCGAGCAGATAGCCGACCGGATTACCGGTCGGATCATCAACGATTCGGATTGGCAGGTCAGCTTCGATCGGCGGTATTGGCCGGTAATTTTCATCGCCGACGAAGACGAAGATGATTCCGTTGCGCTCGTAGGTCGGATAGGTGCGGATTTTCACCCGGCCAATCTGCGCATCGTCGGGCGAGGCAAGGATCGTCTTCAGCACGCCGTCCTCGAGCCCGTAGGTGAAGCCGTGATACCAGCAGGTCAGATGCTCGTCGGTCAGGCACATCGATTTCTTCGACATCCTGACGCCGCGATGCGCGCAGCGATCGGCGAGCGAATAGACCTTACCTTTTGCGCGGCGGAGCGCGATTTCATGGCCTGCGATGGTAACTCCCTTCACGATGCGGTCGGGCAATTCATGGCTGAACAACGCCGGATACCAATGGTTCTTGAGTCCCCACGCCGCCTCCAAGTAAGGCTGGTACTCGCGACGTGACGCGATGTTTCGGGCTCCGAGCTTACGCGCAGCGGTCGCCATGGCGAATCTCCCTCGGCTTGGATGGCGTGAACTTACACCCAAGCGGCCCATCTGTGGAGTGGCGGCGTTGCCTGGTTCCGCGCCGGTCCATAAACTGCCGCGCTAAAGAGAGTCTGATCAGTCTGCCCATCTTCTTGATCGCCCGCAGCGGGAGAATCTCGCATGGAGGACCAGTCATGGCCGAAAGCAACAAAGAATTGTATCGGCAGTTCATCGATCGGGTTCTCAACGGGCGTGACCTTTCCGCGGTGCCTCAATACGTGGCACCCGAGTTTGTCGACCATCGCTATCCGAACCAGGATGGGATTGCGGGCACCCGGAAATTTCTGAGCTACGTTCATCAGGCTTTCCCCGATGTTCATTTCAAGGCCGAAGACATAATCGCAGAGAACGATTGTGTCGCCGTACGGTTCAGCATTGTCGGCACGCACAAGGGCGAGTTCCAAGGCATCGAGCCGACCGGGCGGCAGGTACGATGGTCGGGAATCAACATCGCGCGATTCGCGAACGGCAAGATCGTCGAACTGTGGGGCGAGGCCGATATGCTGGGGTTGATGCGCCAGTTGCGAGGTGAGTGATAGGCCGAGGCTGAATGTAAAGTTGTCAAAAGATGGTAGTCCAGTTGACACTCAAATTCGACAAGCGGAAACCGCCCAAGTCGACGCCCGCCGAACAGTAAGCGAAGAACGAAGCGCGAGGCCGTCCGGAGTGACGGCCTCGTCGCTCTCATCGCCAGAGCTGACGCGCGAGTTCGGCGACCATCGTCAGCTTCGCTTCCTGCGTTTGCTCACTGATCGGGTTGCCTTCCCATACCGTGCCGAATCCGCACTGCGTGGACAACGCAAGCTGCTCGCGCGGGAAATAATGCGCCGCCTCTTCGATTCGCTTAATCACTGCGTCACGCTGCTCGAGCGCCTCGCGCTTGGTCGAGATGATGCCGAGGACGAGAAACTTGTCGGTCGGTAGATCCCTGAGCGGCGCGAAGCCGCCCGAACGCCAATCGTCGTATTCGAGCAGAAAGATGCCGTAGTTGCGCGCGCGCTTGAACGCCTCCTTCGAGATCGCTTCGTAACCGCCTTCGCCGACGTAATAGCCCTGGTTGTTGCCGCGGCAAAGATGAAGCCCGAAGGTGACGCCTGGGACGGTCGCGACCGAATCGAGAATCTCCATGCCTTCGGTCGCCATCCGATCGGGATCCATACCGCGCTCAGCGAAGTCAGTGCGACGGCGCTCGGGATCGCAGAGCATCCCGAGTTCGGGTGCGTCGATCTGGATGTATTGGCACCCGAGGCGCGCCAACTCCGCGGCATCCTGGCGGACCAGCTCGGCGGCACCGCGGAAAAGCTCGAAAGGATCAGGATAGGCGCGCTTGGAATATTCGGGCGAGTAGCGCAGCGCCATCATCAGGGGGCTCGGCAGCGTGATCTTGAGCGGCTTGCGTGCTCGCGCGCGCGCATAGACGAACTCCTCGATCGCGGGTGAGCGCTTGCGCCCGATCTTTTCAACCACCGCAAGCTGCACCTGCATCTCGATCTGCTTGCCGCGGTCACGTTCCGATTCGCGCCGCCGCCAGGTGCGCTTGAAGGCAGGAATCACCTTCACGCCTTCGAGCACATCGCTCAACGGCGAGATGAAATGCGTGCGGCGCATTTCGCCGTCGGTGACCACGTCGACACCAGACGCCTCCTGGACCGCGATCGCCTGGTCGACCGCGCGATCTTCGACGCGCTTGAACTCCGCAGCCGTGATGTTTCCCGCTTCGAACGCTTTGCGCGCTTCCTTCAGGTAGCCCGGACGAAGCATCGAGCCGATAACTTCCGCGCGATAACCGACGGTCATGGCGATTCTCCTTCGCAGTTCGTGAAGGACGGATTATAGACTATCGCGATGGCCCGCAACCAAGACGCGCGCTAGAATCGCTGCCGATCCCAATTCTCCCGCGAAGGATGCCACGATGATCCTCAAGGTCGCCCGCCTCGGTCATCCGGTGGTTCGCACACCCGCCCAGCCGGTTGCCGTCGAACAGATTCGGACGCACGATTTTCAGAAGCTGCTGGACGACATGGTCGAGACGATGCACGAGTACAACGGCGTCGGCCTCGCCGCTCCGCAGGTCCATCTGGGGTTGCAGCTTGCGGTGCTCGAAGTCGAGAGCAATCCGCGCTATCCCGATGCGCCGTCGGTGCCGCTGACCTATTTGATCAACCCGGTCGTGACCGTGCTCGATGAGACCAAGGTCGAGGAATGGGAGGGATGCCTCAGCATTCCGGAGATGCGCGGCGTGGTGCCGCGGCACAAGAAAATTCTCGTGACCGCGCTCGGCCGCAATGGCGAACGTCTCGAGATCCAGGCCGAAGATTTTCACGCGCGTGTGATCCAGCACGAAACCGACCATCTGAAGGGGGAGGTCTATCTGGATCGCATGGACGGGATGCGCACCCTGAGCCATCTGGCGGAATGGCAGCGCTTCGTCATGAACCAGCGCCGCTAACGGAGCGGCTAGTCAAAGCGTTCGCGAGTTCCCGGGCGGCGCAAAAGATAGAGCGCGAGTGCGATCGCGAGAATCGCTCCGGCATTGGCGACCAGATCGAGCATCGCGTGCCGGAACTTCTCAGGGCTGAGCGTTTCGCCGGCCACGCTCATCTGCGCGCCGATCGCCAAAATGCGCCGAGTCGCCGAAATCGCCGCGATGAACAGGAACGGCTGAAGCGAGGTGCCGTGCTCCTTCAGATATGAGATGACGGTGCGCAGCACCTCCATGATGATCATCACGAGCAGCAGATCGTTGATCAGCGTCACGATCGCGAGCGCGAATCCGCTGGTCCGGAGATCGCTCGGAAACGCATACACGGTATAGCCCAGCATCCCGAGCGCCGCGGCGAGAAAGACGAGACCGACCAACGCGTAGACGATCGCGTCGGCCGATTCGAGCTTGGGGACCAACTCCTCGTGAATTCGATGCGCGCCCGAACTCGAACGATGACCGGCTGCATTCTCCATCCGCCGCATCATACCTGCGGGCGAAAAAGAGTACAGCTTTGCGGCCGACGCTACTTCGGCGGATAGGGCAGCGGGGGCACCTCGGCGGCTTTGCCGGTCAGGCGCGACTTCGCGATCGCCTCGTTGAGCGCGTTGTTCTCGGCTGCCAGGTGTGTTTCTTCATCCTGGACCTTTGCGAGCTTGGCACGCAGGTCGGCATTGTCGCTCTGGGCGCGATTCAACTGCTGTTGCAGGTCGTTAATCTGTTGCTGCTGACGATCCATCGCCGCTTGTTGCCTGACCGACCATTGCCAGCCGATCACGCCGGCGATGATCGCGACCACGACCGCACCGATCAGCACGCGCACCATGGCTTGCGAGCATAGCCGCCGCCCATCTGATCGCCAAGCGCGATTGTAATCGCGTTCACCTCGGGTTCCCGTTAAGATTTGCTGACCATGAGTTCGCGCGCGCAAAACATGCCGGACAATCCAACCGTGCTGGTGACCGGCGGGGCGGGTTTTATCGGGTCGCACCTCGTCGATGCGCTGGTCGCACGCGGAGCACGCGTGCGTGCGCTAGACAACCTCGCCGCAGGGCGACGCGAGCACGTGAATCCGCGCGCGGAGTTCGTTAACGGCGACGTGCGGCATCCGGAGTCGATCGCGGAGGCGTTCGCCGGCGTCGATTGCGTGTTTCATACGGCGGCGCTGCCGCGCGTGATGCTTTCGATCGACGATCCGCGCGCGACGAATCAGACCAATGTCGATGGAACCCTCAACGTGCTGATCGCGGCGCGCGATGCCGGCGTGCGGAAGGTCGTCTATTCCGGCTCGTCTTCCGTGTACGGCGATCAGCCGACGCTGCCGCTGGTCGAAACGATGCCGCCGAATCCGATGAATCCGTACGCGCTGCAGAAGCTAATCGGCGAACAGTACTGCATGATGTTCACGCGGCTGTACGGACTCCGGACGCTGACGCTGCGCTATTTCAACGTCTACGGCCCGCGGATGGCGCGCGAGGGTGCCTACGTCACGGTAATCGGTACGTTCTTGCGCGCGCGCCGTGAGGGGCGGCCGCTGCCGATCCATGGCGATGGCGAGCAGACGCGCGATTTCACTCACGTGCGCGATGTCGTGCGGGCCAATCTTGCCGCGATGGATTCCGAGGCCGGCGACGGACGCGTACTCAATGTCGGCAGTGGGCGACGAATCAGCGTGAATCGGATTGCAGCGCTGTTCGGCGGTCCGCAGATACATCTGCCGCCGCGTCCGGGCGAATCCCGCGATACGCTGGCCGATCTTACCGCGGTTGCGGCGGCGCTCGGATGGAAACCCGAGATCGACAGCGAGACGGGAATACGCGAGCTGATCGAAACCGACGAAACGGACTGACACTGACGTCAGTGGCCGCCGATTAGCGCGCCGATCGCTATTCCCAGCATCAGCGCAATCCCAACCACGATCAACAAAATAAGCGCGCCGGCCCGTCGCTCGGCATATTTCTGCTCCGCCGGCGCGACCGGAGTTTCAGTATGGCTCGAATGATAACCGGTGTGCCGCCCGCCGTAGGAGGTGTAGTAGATGCCGGTGCCGGGAATCCCGACGGTGCGGCGCACGCCGCCACGTCCGACCGTCACATGCATCCCGCGCACTCCGACCGTCACGCTCGGACCGGATTTCGACAGATTCAGCGAGAGACCCGGAAAGATTGATAGACGCCGATAAAATCTGAAGTTGCCCATTCCCCTCGATCGTCAATTATGCGACGAGCCGCGACGGCTGCGAAAGAACTCGCGCAGGATGTCACCGCACTCCCGCGCCATCAAACCGCTGACAATCTCGAACCGATGATTCAGGCGGCCGTCGCGTCCGATGTCATAGACCGAACCTGCCGCGCCCGCCTTGTCATCAGCCGCGCCGAAGACCAGCCGCGCGATCCGCGCGTTGAGCATCGCACCGATGCACATCACGCAGGGCTCGATCGTCACGTAAACGGTCGCACCTACCAGTCGGTACATCCGAAGGTTTCGCGCGGCTCGGCGCAGCACGAGGATCTCGGCGTGCGCACTGGGATCATAGAGCGCGATGGGACGATTATGGTCGGCGGCAACGACTTCGCCCTCGATTGCGAGCACGGCGCCGACCGGAACCTCGCCTGCCCCGGCGGCGAGCCGCGCCTGTTCGAGCGCCAGCGCCATGAAATCGATGTCAGTTCGATCGCTCATCGGCATTCAAGCATAGCTTATTGATGCGGCATCCGATTGCGATATTGTTGGGACGGAGTTGAAATGGCGGACCTGTATGAAATAACGCCGGCGCAGCTCAGAGCCCGGCTTGATCGCGGCGAGCGCCCGGTGATTCTCGATGTCCGCGAGCCGGGCGAGGTCGCAGTCGCACCGTTTCCGGGCAGCGTCCATATTCCCATGGGCGAGCTCAGCATGCGGCTCAGCGAACTCGATCCCGATGCGGAGACGGTCGTCGTCTGCCATCACGGCATCCGCAGCGCACAGGTAGCGATGTATCTGACGCATGTCGGATTCAGCCGGGTTTTGAACCTGGCCGGCGGCGCCGACGCCTGGGCGGTGACCGTGGACCCCGGGATGCGCCGCTATTGAACCGGAGACGATGATGGCGTTTCTCGCCGCTGCGATTCAGATGAACGGGGGCCGCGACAAAGGCGCGAACCTCGAACGCGCGGAGCGCCTTATCAACGAGGCGGCGCGACGCGGCGCAGAATTCGTTGCGCTGCCCGAGGTCTTCAGTTGGCGCGGCCGGCGCGACGACGCGCCCGCGCAGGCCGAGGATCTCGACGGACCGACGCTCACATTGATGGCGCGGCTCGCGCGCGATCTGAAACTTTTCCTGCTGGCGGGATCGATCTACGAACGGATACCGGGCCAGGCGCGATCGCATAACACGTCAGTGCTGTTCGGTCCCGACGGCGCGCGCCTCGCCGTCTATCGCAAGATTCACCTGTTCGATGTCGATCTGCCCGGCCGTGTGACGGTACGGGAATCGGACGCGATGCTCAGTGGCTCCGAGGTCGTCTGCGCCGACACGCCGCTGGGGAAAGTCGGGATGACGATTTGCTACGACCTGCGGTTTCCCGAGCTTTACCGCCAGCTCGCTTTCGCCGGCGCAAGTATTGTGACCATTCCTAGCGCCTTCACCTTTCCGACCGGCGAGGCGCATTGGGAGGTGTTGGTTCGCGCGCGCGCGATCGAGAACCAATGCTACGTGATTGCACCGGCACAGTTCGGTCCGAACGTGCACGGTTTCGCGGATTACGGGAACTCGATGATTGTCGATCCGTGGGGGCGCGTAATCGCACGGGCAGCCGATCGGGAAGACATCGCCGTTGCGGCCATCGATCTCGAATACCTCCAGACCGTCCGCCGCAATCTTCCGTCGCTGACCCATGTCCGCCTCTCAGGCGGTCACGGCCACTGAGCTTCAGGAAAAAATCTGCGGCTCACGCGAGCCGAGCCATCCGAGGCCGCGGTACGCGTAATGAACTCCCGATAGCGCCGTGGTCGCGATGGTGACATAGAGGAGTGCATACCAGTAAGCCGGGTAGAGCACATCGAACCGTACGAGCGCGCCGATCACGCATACCAGTTGCAGCACGGTACAGGTTTTGCCGATGTAGCTGGGCCGCACCGGCATCCGCTCGCCGGTGAAGAACGCGATCATGAAGTAGCCGAAGACGATCACCACGTCGCGAACCACGACGACGCTGAGAATCCAGCCGGGAATCACCTCTTCGATCGTTAGAACGACGAACGAACTGAGCAGCAGCAGTTTGTCGGCGAATGGATCGAGAAACGCACCGAGCTCGGTGCGCGAGCCCGACCATCGTGCGACCGTGCCGTCGAGCGAGTCAGTGATCGCCGCTAGAATGAAAACATAGAGCGCGTAGGTGAAGCGATGTTTGCTAAGCAGCGCGAGGAAAACCGGGATCAGGAACAGTCGGCAGAGCGTGAGCAGGTTGGGGGTCTTCAGCAGTTGCCCGAGCGAGGGCTGCACTTTCGGCACGTCCAAGCGAGTCGCCGGATGTAACGATAGTCGGGCCATGTTCCCCGTCAGCCTGCGACCTGCGCGCGCCTGAGCCGCCCCGCAACCGTTGCGCTTACCACCGCGCGCATCGATACGATCCCGTCCTCGTAGTCTTCGCTGAGCACCTCGCCGTCGCGCCGGGCGAGAGCGATCAGGTCGCCGCGTGCGGCCGGGAGCGTCACCCGGATTTCATGGCGCTGCGCGGCGAACCGGCGCGCCATCTGATCGAGCAGCGCGTCGAGCCCGGCGCCGGTCAGCGCCGACACGGCAACCGTATCGAGGCCGTGCGGCCCGCCCGCGCCGCCGCTTAGACGGTCAATCTTGTTCATCACGATCAGCCGGGGCGCACTCTTCGCATCGATCTCTTCGAGCACTCGCTCGACGATTTCCATCCGCTCGGCCCGAAGCGGCGAGCTCGCATCGACGACGTGCAGCAGCAGGCTTGCAGTCCGCACCTCTTCGAGCGTCGCCTTGAATGCCTCCACCAGCGTATGTGGCAGGCGATGAATGAAGCCGACCGTATCGACCAGCATCGTTTGGATGCGTCCCGGCAGCGTCAGGCGGCGCACCGTGGGATCGAGCGTCGAGAAAGGACGGTCGGCCGCTTCGACGCCCGCGCCGGTCAGCGCATTCATCAGTGTGGACTTGCCGGAGTTAGTGTAGCCAACCAGCGCGATGGTCGGGTAGGGGACTTCCATCCGCCGCTGCCGTTGGATGGCGCGGCTCCGTTCGACGCTGCGCAGCCGCTCGCGCAGACGCGCCAAGCGTTCGCGCACGCGCCGGCGATCGACCTCGAGTTGGGTTTCGCCGGGACCTCGCGTCCCGATACGTCCGCCGGCACCCGAGCCGCCGGTCTGGCGCGACAAGTGAGTCCATTGGCGCGTGAGCCGCGGCTGCAAATAGCTCAATTGTGCGATTTCCACTTGCAGCTTGCCTTCGAGGGTGCGCGCACGCTGCGCGAAGATGTCGAGGATGAGCTGGCTCCGATCGATTACCCGCAGATTGAGTTCTTGCTCGAGATTGCGGGCCTGGGCCGGACTGAGCGCATCGTCGAAGATCGCGAGCGATGCGCCGCTCTGGCTCGCCAGCGCGCGCGCCTCAGCCGCCTTGCCGCGTCCGACGAAGGTGCGCGGATCGACCTGCTTCAGCCGCTGGCGGATGGTGCCCGTGATGGTTGCGCCGGCGCTTTGCGCCAGCGCCTTCAGCTCCTCGAGCGAGTCATCGGTATGGATTGCGTCCGCGTGGTCGAGCTCGACGCCGACCAGGACGGCGCGCTCGCGATAATCGGCGTGGGAGTTATGCGGCAGGTCCAGGGCGTTCCTCGCTGCGATTGCTCCGAAAATGCTAGCAGAAATCGAGGCGTTATCGGATAGTCAGCGAATCGGGCTCGAAAAGCTGTTCGACGCCGGCGACGAACGCATCGTCGGGCGTGACCCGGAAATTATCGCTCAGTATGAAGACCGCTTCGCGGCCGGGGTCGAGCTCCACGTGGAGATAAGCGATTGCCTTGCCGCCATGGCCGAGCAGCAGGTTTTTGAGCGCATCGAGGGCGCCATTCTCCAGCTTCTCACGCCGCGCATGAATATGAACTTCGCGAACCGCGGCGAGCAGCGCCGAATTGAGGGGGCGCAAGTCCTCGAGGATGATCTGGACGCGTTCCTCGTCGACATCGAGCTTGCCGCGCACGACCACGGGCTCGTCGCCGTGAATCACGGCCTCGAACTTCTCATAGGTTTCCGGCCACGCGATCGCTTCGACTGCGCCGCTTCGATCCTCGAGGCTGAAGACGGCGTACCGCTTGCCGTTTTTGTTGCTGTTGCGCAACTTGACCGACTGGATGACGCCGGCAAGATGGACCTGGCTGCCGTCGGGCATCGCGGGCAGATCGATGCTCGTCAGCCGCGTGACGCGCCGAATTTCCTTGTCATACTTGTCGAGCGGATGGGCGGTGATGTAGAAGCCCAGCGCCTCTTTTTCATAGCGCAGCTTTTCCTTGGCATCCCACTCGGCGACCGCTTTCGTGGCGGACAGCCGAATCGACGATTTTCCCGCGCCGCCGAACAGGTTGGCCTGGTTGCGAGCCGCCTCCTCGCCGGCGCGCTGCGCGATCCGCAGCGCATCTTCGATCTGGGCGGCGAGTCCCGCGCGCGCCACGCCGGTCGAATCGAACGCGCCGCACTTGATGAGCGCCTCGAGCGCGCGGCGATTGATCACCTGCGTGCCGACGCGCGTGCAAAAATCCGCCAGGTTCTCGAACGGGCCGCGCGCCTCGCGCTCGGCGACGATCGCTTCGGCGGTCTTCGCGCCGACTCCGCGCACCGCGCCGAGCCCGAAGCGAATCGCGTCGTCGGCGACCGTGAATTTCACGCGGCTCTGATTCACATCCGGCGGCAGGATGCGGATCTTCATTTCGCGGAGCGCCGCGATGTTTTTGTAGGTCTTGTCGGTATCGTCCATGTCGAGCGTCATCAACGCCGCCATGAACTCGCGCGGAAAATGCGCCTTCAGGTAAGCCGTGGTGTAGGTGGTGAGGGCGTAGGCGGCCGCGTGCGAGCGATTGAAGCCGTATGACGCGAAGGTCTCAATTTTCTCGAAGATCGCCCGGGCCTGCGCGCCGTCGACGCCGTTGCGGATCGCGCCCTGGATAAAACGCTCGCGCTCGCGCTCCATCACGGCCTTGTTCTTCTTGCCCATCGCGGCGCGCAGGATGTCGGCTTCCTCCAGCGTGTAGCCGGAAAGCGCCTGCGCCACCCGCATCACCTGTTCCTGGTAGATGATGACGCCGTAGGTGTCGCGCAGCACCGGCTCCAGGAGCGGATGATCGTACTCGACCTTTTCCTTGCCGTGCTTGCGCCGGATGAACGGCTCGACCATTCCGGCATCGAGCGTGCCGGGGCGGAACAGCGAGATCGCGGCGATCACGTCCTCGAAGTTCGACGGCTTGAGGTCGGTGAGGAAGCGGCGCATCCCCGAGCCTTCCATCTGGAAGACGCCGACGGTGTCGCCGCGCGCGAGCAGCCGGTAGCTCTCGGGATCATCGAGGCGGAGCCGCGTGAGGTCGGGCGGCTGCCTGCCGCCGGCCTCGATCAGGTCCAGCGTGTTGCGAATCAGGGTCAGGTTCTTGAGGCCGAGAAAATCGAACTTGATGAGCCCGATCTCCTCGACGCCCTTCATCGAGTATTGCGTGATCGCGAGGCTCTCTTCCGAGCGCTGTTCCTTGTCGACGTAGAGCGGCACCATCTCGTCCAGCGGCGCATCGGCGATCACGACGCCCGCCGCATGCCGCGACGCGTGGCGCAGCAGGCCTTCGAGCTTGAACGCATAGTCGAACAGTTCCGGATACTTGTCGCGCTCGGCCTTCAGCCGCGGCTCCATCTCGAGCGCATCCTTGAGCGGAAAATCGCGGCCCTGCTTGGGCGCCGGATAGAGCTTCACGATCTTGTCGGTCTCGCCGAACGAAAGCCCGAGCACGCGGCCGACATCGCGGATGGCCTGCTTGCCCTTGATGGTGCCGAACGTGATGATCTGTGCGACCCGGTCCGCGCCGTACTTCTCGCGCACGTAGGCGAGCACTTCGTCGCGCCGCTCGAAGCAGAAATCGACGTCGATATCGGGCATCGACTTGCGGCCCGGATTCAGCCAGCGCTCGAACAGGAGTTTGTGCTCAATCGGATCGAGCTCGGTGATTCCGAGCGCGTACGAGACCAGGCTGCCGACGACCGAACCGCGGCCCGGGCCGACCGGGATGCCGCGGCTGCGCGCGTAGCCGATGAAATCGGCGACGATCAGCAGGTAGCCCGAAAAACCCATCTTACCGATGATCGGCAGCTCGCGATCGATCCGCTCGTGATAGGGCGTCTCGTCGAACTCGCCGCGGCGCGCGCGAATTTCGGCCAGACGTTTTACCAAGCCTTCGCGGACACGCTCAACGAGGAGCGCGTCGAGGTCCTGATCGCCGGGCGCCTGGTAGCGCGGAAAATGAAACTTGCCGAAATCGAACTGGAAATCGATCCGCCGCGCGATGTCGACCGAGTTGCGGATCGCCTCCGAATCCGGCCCGAACGCCGCGATCATCTCATCAGGCGTTTTGACATAAAGCTCGTCGGTATCGAAGCGCCAGCGCGTCTCGTCGGCCATGGTCTTGCCGGTCTGGATGCAGAGCAGCACTTCGTGCGCGCGCGCATCCTCGCGATGGAGATAATGGCAATCGTTGGTCGCGACGACCGGCAGGCTCAGCTCCTTGCCGAGCCGCATAAGCGAGTCATTGAGGGGACCGTGCAACCGGTTGTCCTGGAGCTCGATGTAAAACCGATCAGGAAAGATCTTTGCGTAGCCCAGGGCAAGTTCTTTCGCGCGATCGTAGCGATCGGCGCGGAGCGCGCGCGCGATCTCGCCGGAAAGGCATCCGGAGAGCGCGATGATGCCCTCGGAAAGCTCGGCGAGAATCTCCTTGTCGATGCGCGGCTTGTAATAGAGCCCTTCCTTGTAGGCCGCCGTCAGCAGCTTGCAGAGATTCCGGTAGCCGGTCTGATTCTGCGCGAGCAGGATGAGGTGGAAATTGCCCCCGCCGTCGAAATCGTCACTGCGTGGCGTCTGTGTCCGATCTGTACGCAGGCCGGGTGCGAGATACGCCTCGCATCCGATGATCGGCTTGATGCCGAGCTTAACGGCTTTGCTGAAGAACTCGACCGCGCCGAACATGTTGCCATGATCGGTCATCGCGATCGCTTCCATCCCCGAATTTTTTACGTGCTCGAGCAGCGGATCGATCTTGTTGGCGCCGTCGAGCAGACTGAACTGCGTGTGAACGTGAAGATGGACGAAGCTCATCGCTGACACATCACCTCACCACCACAACCACTGCCGCGGCCGGCGGCGGGGCGGACGCGCATCGGCCCCGCCGCCGTCCAACTAGGACGACTTGCCCGGCGCTGCGCCGGCGGCGGGCTGCGCACCGGCGGCAGGCGCTGCAGGAGCGGCCGCACCCTCGGCGGGCGCTCCTTCGGGCGCCGCCTCGGCGGCGGCCGCTGCGACCGGAGCCTCGGCGACGGTCGGTGGCAGCACTGAGACCACGGCGTAATCGCTATCGTAAATCGGTTTCACGTTGCCCGAAAACTTGAGGTCGGACACGTGGATGACATCATGGATTCTGAGCGGGGTGACGTCGACCTCGATCGATTCCGGAATCTCGAGCGGCGGGCATTCGACTTCCACTTCGCGGACCAGCGGCTGCAGGATGCCGCCGTCGACAATTCCCGCGGCGCGCCCGGTGAACTTGAGCGGCACCGACAGGCGCAGCGGTTTGCTCATATCGACTTCATAGAAGTCGACATGCAGGATCTGCCCCGAAACCGGCGCGCGTTGGATATCCTTGAGGATGATATGACGATCGTTCAGCTCGGGCGCGTTCGACTTGAGCCGGATCAGCCGCTGCCGCGACGTGCCATGCATCCCGTTGCGCAGCTCGGTAGCATCGACTGCTACGGGCGTTGAGTTTCCCTTCGCTCCGTAAACCACGCCGGGTATGCGGCCCTGGCGGCGCAGCGCCTTGAGCGTCCCCTTCGGACGGGTTGGCCGCATTTCGCAGATCAGTTCCGGGGTTTCCATCGTTGCCTCGACTACTCCAGATTCATGAGCTCAGTTGAACAGCGAGCTCACCGATTCTTCATTATGTATGCGGCGGACAGCTTCCGCTATAAGGCCGCCGACTGAGAGGACTTTGAGGCGCGGCAGTTCGGCCTGCGCCTTGGCGCGCAGCGGAATCGTATTGGTTGCAATTACTTCCTTGAGATTCGAGTTGTTCAGGCGTTCGCAGGCCGGATCGGATAGTATCGGATGAGTCGCGCAGGCAAGCACCTCGGTCGCGCCAGCCTCGGTGACCACGCGGGCAGCCTCGGTGATCGTGCCGGCGGTATCAATCATGTCATCGACCAGCAGGGCGATTGAATCGCGCACCTCGCCGACGAGTTGCATCTCGGCAACCTCGCTCGCGCGGCGCCGGCGCTTGTCGATAATTGCCAGGTTGGCGTTCAGCCGGCGCGCGAAGGCGCGGGCGCGCTCGACACCGCCGGCGTCGGGCGAGACCACCGAAACCTTCTCGCTGTCAACGCGCTTGCGCAAATACTGCGTCAGCACCGGCATCGCGTAGAGATTGTCAACCGGGATGTTGAAGAAGCCCTGGATCTGTCCGGCATGGAGATCGACCGTCAGCACCCGCGATGCGCCGGCGGTGGTGATCAGGTCAGCCACCAGCTTGGCGCTGATCGGCACGCGCGGCGCAACTTTGCGATCCTGGCGGCCATAGCCGAAGTACGGGATGACCGCGGTGATGCGCGCCGCGGAGGCGCGCCTGAGCGCATCCATCAGCAGCAGCAGTTCCATCAGGTTCTCGTTGGGAGGAGTGCAGATTGACTGGATCACGAAGCAATCGCCGCCGCGCACGTTCTGCCTGATCTCGACCATCACTTCGCCGTCAGGGAAGCGTCCCACTTCGGCTTCGCCGAGGCGCGAGCCGAGATTTTCCGCGACTTCCCGCGCCAGCGCGGGATTCGAATTGCCGGTGAAAATCTCCAGTTCGTCTTTAGCCCGATCAGGCATCCTCAATGTTCTCCGCGATACAACCGCCGCTGCAAGTCAGTCAATGATATCATGCATAATTCATTTCGGGCCGCCGATGCCTGCTGCGTCGAAGGAGTGATGGCTGGGCGGGAAGGATTCGAACCTTCGAATGCCAGGTCCAAAGCCTGGTGCCTTACCAGCTTGGCGACCGCCCAGTACGAGGTCGCTGACCAAGCTCCTTCTCGTACGGGCCTCAGATTACTCAAAACCGCCGTTTCCCGCACTCCCCGGCGGATCAGGCGTCTGAGGGCAGTCGTTTCCGGTCAGGCGGCGTTCAAGAACCGGCCTCCCCCGCACTCTAAAGCATCTCAGCCCGGAATTAAGCCATGATGTTATTGTCAGCTATTTTGGCTGTCAATGTTGAGGCAATGAATTCGCAACCGGATGCTCACAACCGATCAATTTCGGTGAGTGATTGAATCGTATGCGTGACGAAAACCGATGCCGAGTTGCTGCGGGTTCGGATGAACTCCGCCGCGCGCGCGGCCTGGTCGACGGCGCCGAAAATGCCGAACACGGCGCCGCCGCTGCCACTCATGGCAGCCGCGTGCGCCCCGGATTCTTTAAGCAGTGCTTTAAGCTTGAGAATCTCCGGATGGCGCGCCGCAGCGACCGCTTCGAGGTCGTTGACCAGCATCGATTCCGGAATGCCGTCCGCACCGAGTTTGCCCAGGTCGGCATCGACCAGCGGCCCGCTCCAGCCCTCGCGCTTCAGTGCGCCGAAAATCCCGGCAGTCGCGACCTCGATCGGCGGTACCGCGACGACGAGTTCGAGTCGCGGGGGATTGCTCAGCACAGTAATGCGCTCGCCGATGCCTCCGATCCGCGCCGGCCGGGGGTCGATGAAGAACGGCACGTCCGCGCCGATCGAAGCCGCGAGCGCGACGAGCCGCGCGCGATCGTTTACCCGCAGCAGCGCCGCCATCGCGCGGATCACCGCGGCTGCATCGCTCGATCCGCCGCCCAGTCCCGCGCCGGCCGGGATCCGTTTGCGCAGCTCGATCGCGACCTGGTAAACGCCGCCGAATTCCTCCATGAAGCGACGGGCGGCGCGCGCCGCGAGGTTTTGGTCGTCGGCAGGGATTGCTGGCTGGTCGCATCGGATGGTCACGGCGCGCGCCGCCGCCGGGCGCAGCTCTAGCGACAGTTCGTCGCACAGCGACAGCGGAAACATCGCGGAATCCAGCTCGTGATAGCCGTCGGCGCGCCGTCCGACTACGCGCAGGTAGAGATTGATTTTCGCGGGCGCTTTCTCGCTGATGATCTTGACCATGAGGGCGGTTACGAACGACCCCTTGCCCCATCGACCGGCAACCGTCTGATGGCGCGACGCGTATCGCGCTGAATGACCACGATAAATCCAATGAGCATCACCGCGAGCCCCGCGACCACCAGCGCCTGACCGGTCAGAAATGTCGCATGATAAAAATCCATCCGCGCAGTCGCATACGACACCCGGCGCTGCTCCTCGGTGAAGGGTTCGAGCACCGCGCTGTCCGCATCAAGCTCGTCGAAGCTGCGATAAGCCTCGTCGGGTACGGGCGTTGAAGCCTGCGCGATGATGCGCGCGTACTCGGTCGTCCGCTCCATCCCGATGACCCAGTTGGCGACGCCCAACATGAGCAGCGCCAGGCCAACGATAATCCGCCAGTCGGTGTAGACGTCGGGAAGTTTCATGCCGCTCCTCGGCCAGAATAGGTGCTCAACCCGGCCAAGACAACGCGCCTCTTTTGCATCGATGCGCGCGCGAATACGATAGCGGACGAGAGCCACGATGGCCGGTAATCCGCGAATCGACGACCTGATGGCGCGCTTTCGCGAGCGTGACCGCACCGCGCTTGCCCGCTTGATAACCATAGTCGAGAACCGCGCGCCAGAAGCGGTAGCAGTGATGGAGCAGCTCTACCCGATGGCGGGGCGCGCGCATGTGGTTGGAATCACGGGGCCGCCCGGAGCCGGTAAATCGACGTTGATCAACCTGATGATCGCGCGGCTTCGCGCCCAGGGCCGAAGCGTAGCTGTCCTTGCGATCGATCCCTCGAGTCCGTTCTCGGGCGGCGCGGTGCTCGGCGATCGGGTCCGGATGACCGCTCACTACCGCGACCCGGGTGTCTACATCCGCAGCATCTCGACCCGCGGCAGCCATGGCGGCTTGAGCCGCGCGACGCGCGAGGTGGTGCGGGTGCTCGATGCTTTCGGTCACGACACGATTATCATCGAGACGGTCGGCGTCGGTCAGACCGAACTCGACGTCATGGACCTCGCCGAGACCGTGATCGTCGTGCTGGTGCCGGAGAGCGGCGACAGCGTGCAGGTGATGAAAGCCGGGCTCAACGAGATCGCCGATTTGTTCGTGGTCAACAAGGCCGATCGGCCGGGCGCCGATCGGATGAAGGCCGAGCTCGAAATGAGCGTTCATCTGCGCGCCGGGCCGGGATGGCGCGCGCCGGTGATTCTCGCGCAGGCCAACGCCGGGGTCGGAATCGACGAGCTTCTGGCTGCGATCGGCAAGCATCGCGAGTATCTTGAGATGCATCGCGATCAACGGCGGCTCGGCGAATTGCGGGCTAATGAATTGCTCGAAATCCTGACTGCGGAAATCGAAGACCGTGCGATGCGCGCATTGCGCAACGGCGCGGCGCCGGAACTTTTGAATGCGGTTCGCGCCGGCGAGTTGAATCCATACAGCGCAGCGCGGCGTATCATCGAGGATCGCAAAACGCTGGAGCGGCTGTTGTCGGGGGAACATCGTGAACGCAACTGAAGGGACGGGACATGGCGGCGCAGAACCCTAAGGCGAAACACAAGAAGCCCGACGGCCGGCTGTTCGCCATCGGCGATATCCATAGCTGTCCCGATGAACTCGGCGCGATGCTCAAGGCGATCGCGCCGCGTGACGGCGATACGGTGGTGTTCGTCGGCGATTACGTCGATCGCGGGCCTTCGGCTCGCGCGGTTGTCGATCTGCTGCTCGAGGTCGAACGCGGACCGGCGGAGGTCATTTTCTTGAAGGGCAACCACGAGGACATGATGCTCTCGTTTCTCGGCCTGCCCGGCCGCTACGGCGATTCCTTTTTGATCAACGGCGGAGCGGCGACGCTCGAAAGCTACGGCGTCAACGATGACAACCTGCCGTCGGCCCCGGAGCGCATCCCCGAGTCGCACATGAATTTTTTGACCCACCTCTCGACGAGTTATCTCAGACCGCCATTCCTTTTCGTCCACGCCGGCATCCTGCCCGCCCGCCAGCTCGAGGAGCAGTCGGTCGAAGACATGCTCTGGATTCGCCAGGAGTTCATCTTCCAGCCGCATCAGATCGATGCGACCGTGGTGTTCGGCCACACGCCGATGCGCGAGGTGCTGGTTGACATGCCGTACAAGCTCGGGATCGATACCGGCCTCGTCTATGGCGGGAAGCTGAGCTGCGTCGAGTTCACCGAGGGCGTGCTCTACCAGGTGGCGCGCGGCAGCAGCCGCGCGAAATCGAAATCGATTCAGGTGAGTTGACCTTCATCGATGGGCGACGAGCATCGAGGTCATGCCGTGGGATGAGGATTACTATCCGCGCTCGATGCGCAACCTGCCGCCGGAAGTCCGCCTGAAGGCGATCGAGATCGCCAATGCGCTGCTCGAAGAGGGCTACGACGAGGGCAAAGCGATACGCATCGCGATCGCCAAGGCAAAGGAATGGGCCGCGCGTCACGAGGATTGGTGAGTGGTCGCTCTTCCGCGCATCGCGTGCGCAGGCTAATCTAGTTCGTTCGTCGTGGCGGCGTAGCTCAATCCGGTTAGAGCACGCGGCTCATATCCGCGGAGTTGTAGGTTCGAATCCTACCGCCGCCACCATCGATTTCCCTTTCGGCTATCCTCTCTGAAAGATTAGTCTCTCTCAGCATCAAGCGGGGACTCTATGCGCGTATCGCTCTTCGATCTGGTCAATTGGGACGGCGGGTCGGAGCCGACGGACTACGATGCCGTCCGATGCGCCGCGCTTTACAACGCGCGCCTCGATGAATGGCAGCGCGCCGAGCGGCTCGGCTTCGACGGTGTCTACCTCGCTGAGCATCACTTCGGCTCCGGATGCCTCACGCCGTCGCCCAACCTGCTGGTCGCCGCGCTCGCGCAGCGCACGACGCGCATGCGGATCGGCGTGATGGTCAACGTGCTGCCGTTCCACGATCCGGTGCGAATTGCGGAAGAAGCCGCGATGCTCGATCTGATCACCGGCGGGCGCTTCGATTTCGGCGTCGGCCGCGGCGTCGTGCAGGGCGAGTTCGTCCGCCAGCGGATGTCCTATGAAGAGGCGCGTCCGCGGATGGAAGAGGCGGTCGAGCTCATTATCCAGGCCTGGACCGCCGAACAGTTCGAGTTCCACGGCAAATATCGCAGCGTCGGACCGGCGACGCTATGGCCGCGTCCGCTGCAGAAGCCTCATCCGCCCGTATGGTGCGCTGCGTTCAGCGACGACACGGTGGTCTGGGCGGCGCGCCGCGGTTTTTCGCTTGGATGCACGCTGATGCCGGTGCAGGGGATGAAGAGCCGGCTCGATCTCTATCGCCAGACGGCGGCCGAAGTCGGAATCAAAATCACGCCCGCCAATATGCTTATCACGCGCCAGGTCTGCGTCGCCGAGTCTGACGCCGAAGCGCGCGCAATCAGCGAGCGCCCCTTCAACGACCTGTTCCGCTTCTTCATCCCGCCGGGCGAGAAGCGCGAGCCATCGAAGCTGCCCGAGGATCAGAAATACTACTCGTCGTTCTATCGCGCCTTCGTCGGCCGCACGCTTGCGTTCGGCGATCTGATCGATGCCGGCATCTTCGTGGTCGGCTCGCCGACGACGGTCGCGCGGATGCTCGCCGAGCAGCTTCGCGCGACCGGCGCGGGTCATTTGCTGGCCTGGATGAACTTCGGCGGGCTCGATCCCGCGATGGTGCTGCGCTCCGAGGAATTGTTCGCGCGCGAAGTGCTCCCGCAGCTTCGCGAATTGAAAGCGGGCGTTTGACGCCGATCCGCATGGCGGCTAGGCTCGCGATCGTCCGATCGAAATCGAGGCGCGGGGTGAAACGGTGAACGGTGTGCATGATCTGGGCGGGATGCACGGCTTCGGGCCGATCCCGCGCGAGGAGAACGAGCCGGTCTTCCACGCCGACTGGGAGCGCCGGATGTACGGCATCGCGCGCATCCTGCTGAACCAGCGCGTCTTCACGCTTGACGAGTATCGGCATTCCATCGAGCGCATTCCGCCGTCGGTCTATCTGGGCGCGAAATACTACGAGAAATGGGCGATCGGCGCGACCGGCCTGCTGCTCGAAAAGGGCATCATCAAACCGTCGGACTTGAAGGGCGTCAAGCCGATCAATTTGAACCCGACGTTTTCGCTCAGCGCGAAAGCGCGCGGCGATTCGATCTTTAAGCACCCGTCGAGGGCCGTAAAAGCGCGCTTCAAGCCGGGCGACAAGGTGATCGCGCGCAACGTGAATCCGCGCGGCCATACCCGGCTCCCGCGCTATGTGCGCGGCAAGCGCGGCACGATCCAGTTCGATGAGGGCGTCTTCGCGCTGCCGGATGCGAATGCGCATGGCGGCGGCATGATCCTGCAGCACGTCTATTCGGTGCGCTTCGCGGCGCGCGAGCTGTGGGGACCCGAGGCGCCGGCGCGCGATTCGGTTGCGATCGATTTGTGGGAGCAGTACCTGGAGCCGGAGCCCGCGCGCAGCTCCAACGGACGCGGGCGCAACGGGCGCGGCAGGAGATAAACATGGCGGCCAATCATCAGGCTCACGAGCATCATCGGCACGACGAGCCCGAATCGGACATTACGCTGCGCGTCAAGGCGCTCGAATCGATCCTGGTCTCCAAGGGCCTTGTCGATCCGCAGGCGCTCGACATGTTGATCGATACTTACGAGCATCGCGTCGGCCCGCACATCGGAGCGAAAGTTGTGGCGCGCGCCTGGAGCGATCCGGCTTACAAACGCCGCCTGCTCGAGGATGGCACTGCGGCGGTGAACGAGCTGGGCTTTCCGCCCGGCCCCGAGGGTATCAACCTGATCGTGCTCGAGAACACGCCGAAAGTTCACAACGTGGTCGTCTGCACGCTCTGCTCGTGCTACCCGTGGGGAACGCTCGGCCTGCCGCCGGTATGGTACAAGAGCCCCGCCTATCGCGCGCGTGCGGTCGGCGATCCGCGCGGCGTGCTGCGCGAGTTCGGGACTGAGCTAGACGACGACGTCGAAATCCGCGTCTGGGACAGCAGCGCCGAGGTGCGCTACTTGGTGCTGCCGGAGCGCCCCCCTGGGACCGAGCGAATGACCGAAGAGGAGTTGGCGGGACTGGTCACCCGCGATTCGATGATCGGTGTG
This sequence comes from Pseudomonadota bacterium, assembly GCA_021324855.1. GTDB lineage: Bacteria > Desulfobacterota > Binatia > Binatales > Binataceae > JAJPIG01. The sequence continues at coordinate 285,389 of JAJPIG010000015.1, forward strand.
GCGAAAGCGAAGTCGCCGAAGGCCGGCGCGCGAAAGCGTCCGGGCAACGGCCGCGCGGAGCATCGCGTCTGAAGCTGCGATGCCTTCCGAGCGCCCCGAAGATCGCAAAATTCCGGTCCGCCCCGAAGAGGACGAGCCGGTTTTCCGTACGCCGTGGGAGGCGCGGGTCTTCTCGATCGCCGTCCATCTGAGCCGTCACGGTCTCTTCACGTGGGAAGAGTTTCGCCAGCGTCTAATCGCAGAAATCGCGAGGCCCGATGCGAGCGAGGATTATTATCAGAACTGGCTGCGTGCGCTCGAAGGGCTGCTCGATGACAAAGGCACGCTGATCGCCGAAGAGATCGATCGCGAACTCGCCGAGTTGAAGGCGAATCCGCCCGCGCCGCAACGTCACAGCCATCAGCCCGACAAACCTCTCCGCGTCTTTCCCTCGTCCCGCAGCGAACGAAACTGATTCTCGCGAAGACCGCGATCAGCCTTGCGGGCGCTTTCGGTAAACAGTCCGCGCGCTCCTTCACCGGGCGAAACGGCGGACTTAAGCGGAAGCAGGGCCTGATCGTGCGCGGCCTGCGCTTCGCGTTCGGGCTTGGGATTTGATGCTGGGCGCGGCCTACGGCGAGGCCGAGCAGGCGCGATACTTGTTCGAGTACTCGAGCTGGATCGAGTAGAGGTGGCCGTTGATCGCGAACGAGGGGACGATCGCTTCGCCGGCCATATTGGGCGGACCCTGACATACGTCTCCGATCTCGGCTTCGAATTCGTTCAATGAATTGACGTTGAACCAGGCGTCGCCGTCCGGATCGGTGAGCGTTTCGAACGTTTCATGCGAGAGGACCGAGTCGGTCGAATTCACGATTTGCTCGTTCTGACCCGGGACGGCGACCGCGCATCCGGGAACATCCTGATACGGCTCGACGGTGAAATAAGTGGTCTTGCCGCCGGCATTCGCCCATGCATGATAACCGCAGAAGGTGAACTGTGCAGGGTTGTCCGGCGAGTAACATCCGATCAGGTTGGCGCAGGTATCGACGCCCTGCGGCAGAAAGATGTGGTAGATGTGGCCGGGCCCGGCGCCGCCGACCGCCGAGGCCGCGAAGGCGATCGCGATGATATCGCCGCCGGTGCACATGCTCGCGGTGCTGCAGTTACTCGCGACGGCGCCCATCGGCATCTCTGCGCCTACCGTGTAGCGACGGCTTGCCGTGCTGCCGACGTACTGATCGACCAGATGGATGAACCGGCTCTTCACCAGATCCTTTTCGAATCCAAGCGGATTACCCCAGCAACTGCCGTCGGCGCATCCGAGATAAACGTTGTGCAGCACCGCCGATTGGATTGTAAGCCCGGCGAAGAAGGCGAGGTTGGCGGGGTAGAAACCCGGACTCGGCACACGCGCTATTTGCCGCATCGCCATCATCCGCCCGGCCCTGAGCTTATCGGCGGAGAGTGACTCGGGGCCGTTCAGCGCCGCGGTCGCTCCCGCCTCCGTGCGAGCCCGTGTGATGTGATAGTGGACCTGAGCCGATGCGGCCGCATCGCGATTGGCTGCCGTGACCTGAACATGGATTGGGGCGGAAGCGTCTTCAGCAGCAGTTGGTTGCGCAAATCCGGACGACCAGGAGAGCATCGACAGCGCCGATAGCAAACCGATTGCAAACGTCCATCGTGAACCCGGTCGATCCCTCACAAAAGCTCCTCTTCAGAAACTATCCGGAGTGCAAACGTTCCAATCGAAGTGAAAGGAGGTAGGTTTACCGCTAGAAGACTAATTATGGAGGAAAGTATGCGGCCGTCGCAACAGTCGGTGGTCTAGACCGGATCGTTGGACGGCCGCCGTCGGGGCAGCCCCAGACCGAAGCGCAACAGCGCACTCCGCACTGTTCGGTCTCGGACTGCTCTTTGAGTTGCTCGACCCCGGCGCGTCGATAGCTTATTTGGCGCTGCTGGGAAGCGAGCTATAATTGGATTTGGGCTTCGACCACCTCGTGAGCAAGCTAAGATGCTTCATCCCCTTCGTGCCCTGTGTATCTGCGCGATGAGAGCAGTCGTTATGCCATCAAAAAACTCAAATGAAGTCGGACTGCAGGCGAGAATTCTTTGGTAAATTGTACAAACTACAACCGAAAATATCCAAAATTTCGCGCTTCCCCTCATCAAAGTCAGGCGCGAACGCCATTTCTGAAAGAAGAAAGTCTTGAAGTTTGTAATCTTTACATCCGCGGGAATTACTAAATTTCAAATCTTGACAGGAAGAATGATCCCGCTCACCCAAAAAAACGGCCTGTTTTCAATCTGAACCATATGGCATGAGCGTTGCTGTCCATCAAGAAAAGTACAAAGGGAAATCTAGAGCCCCGATTAATCATCGGTTCGCCGGCGAACACTAATCCGATCAAGACCACGGGCGTCCCCCTCCCTCGTGGCTGATTGATAGGTTCGCCGGCGAACCTTTTTTCCGCCGTTAAATTCCAAAGCTTCCTCTGAAGACTAAAAACCGGTCTGGGACGGCGTTGCTGTAGCGGCCTCGACCTTGTCGGCCAGCAGTGATGCCTTCTCAGCCAGACCCGTGGCCGCGACGTAATCATGCTCGCCCAGAGCGTGCGTAGCAGCATCTGCGAAGCCGGTGGCCTGCGCGTAAGTGGCTGCATCGTCGCCGCTCAACTTCGATCGATCAACTTTGCCGAGCTTTGCATGCGCTGAGTCGAGCAGACTCTCAGCACGGCGGCGCGCAGCCTCGTCATTATCGAGTGTGATCGTCGGAGCGGCGCCGGTTGGTGTCGCCTCGGGCGACGCCGATGATTCCGCGGTCGCATGGCCGCGGCCCCGATGTTTCCCATGCGGCGGCGCCTCCTCCGCTATTGGGCTCGCGGTCGGCTCCGGTGTGGGCGTGGCGGTCGGCGTGGACAAAGGCGAGCTGGCAGGCGTCGGCCGGGGCGTAGATCCGAAATTAGACAGCGCTTCGCAACCCCAGACCGTCATCATCAGTCCGGCGGCAGCGCAGAAGCCGGCGGTAAATCCTGTCCCCCTCCGTATCACGTCACTCCAATGTCCTCTCGGGTACCAGCCCGACGCCCATCTGACGCTCGAGCGGCAGGCGAATGCGGACCGTGGTTCCCTGGCCCACCTGACTCTGCGCATTGACCGTTCCGCCGTGTAGATCGATAGCTCTAAGCGCGAGTGACAATCCGAGACCGGTGCCGCCCTCCTTGGTGGTGTAATACAGTTGAAAGATACGCTCGAGATGCTCTTCCGGTATCCCGATACCTTCATCTCGCACCACAATTTCGAGCATCCCTTCTCCCACCGTCCCGGTGCTGATGGTCATCGTGCCGCCGTCCGGCATGGCCTCCACGGCATTCGCGATTATATTGCGTAATCCTTCGCTAAGTAGCGCGCGATCGGCCTTCACAGGCGCCAAGCTGCGCTCCAAATGGTACTGTACATGCACATTCGACGGTATCGTAATCTGCAAGACGGTTTCCCTCAGCAGATCATTCATGTCGACGCTCGTTAATTGAAGCTGTTCCGGACGCATAAAGCGCATTAGTGCGTCGACCACCTGATCGAGCCGCGCAATTTCGTCGCGCACCGACCGGATGCGCTCCTCTACCGGCTTGCCGCTCTGCGCATCGAGGCTCAGAAGCTCCAGCTCCAAGCTCATCGCGTTGAGCGGGTTACGAATCTGATGTGCGACGCCGGAGATCAAGCCGCCGAGCCGCGCAAGCCGCCCGGAATAATCGAATACGTGCTCGAGTTCCTGCACCGGCGCGAGGTCGCGAGCGATCAGCAGCACGCCCGCCGGTTCGGGGCCTTGGCCGAGGGAGAAAATCGATACCAGCAGTCGCGTGAGCGCAGGTCCATCGCCGAGCTCGACCGCAATATCGTGCACCTCGTTGCCGGTCGAGTACGCGCTATCAATGATGGGAATCAGGGGATGGTTATGGCCGAGCAGGGCGCGAATCTGTTTGCCGTCGGCAAGGCCGCCGGACGGCAACCCGAGTCGCGCCTGCGCCTCACCGTTGCAAAAAAGGATCAAACCGCCCGAATCAAGCAGGATGACCGCATCCGTGATCGATCGGAAGATGTTGAAGAACTGACCGCGTTCATTCTCCCACTGATTGCGGTTTCGGCGGATTCGCTCGGAGAGCACATTGAACTTCTCAGCCAGCGAGCCGAGTTCGTCACGGCCTGCCACCTCGACCTCGACGCCCTCGATCTCGCCGCGGCTGGTCGTCAGCCGCTCGACGCCGCGGGTGATTTCGAGCAGCGGCCGCAGCATCCGCCCGCCGAACATCATCGCGCCGATCAGCGACAGCAGGATTACGCCCATCGAGACCGCGAGGATGTTATCGATCGAGCGGCGCACTTCGTCGGCCAGCAGCGCGGTCGACAGTCCGACCTTGATCACGGCAAACGGTTGATTGTTGATCTGCACGTCGCGGCTGATCTGATAGGTCTGCTGGCGCCACATCGCTGATAGTCGCGATGGTGGCCACCATGCCGAGACGCGATCCTCGAGCACGCTGAAGGGCTCCACCGGCGTCGCCGGTTCAGATCCGTCCGGCGCGGCCGCCTGGAGGGCGGGACTTCCGACCGCGGCGACCTGCGCCGTCGCCTGGTTGCTGCTGACGATCGTCGTGCCGGAGGGCGTATCGATGCGCACGAAAACGACGCCTTTGCCGAAGGCCTGCGACGAGAGCAAAAAACCGCGCAGCGCTGCGCTGCGGGTGAGTGCGTCGGCCGGATCGGCCGGGGCCGAGGCCAGGATCGCACGGATCTGCTCAAAGGCCTGATTGATGATGAGCGCGCCGGAATCCTCGAGATCCTGCACCATCACGGCGACCCGTCGATCGATCTCGATTCCACTCACGATGGTGACCGGGACGATCAGCAGGATCAAAAAAACAACCGCGAACTTAACGCGCAGGCCCATACCTGCCGTACTCCAGGCGTCAGGCGTTGATCGGACTGACTACCAGTCCTTGGCCTGGTAACGCTCGAGCCGATTGTAGAGAGTTTTAAGGCTAATACCTAGAAGTTCGGCAGCGCGCGGCTTGTTGCCGGAAGTGAACTCGAGCGTGCGGCGGATGAACTCGCGCTCCAGATCATCGAGCGAGCTGCCGAGCGGGAGTTCGAAAGTCCCGGCGGTGTTGCTGCTTAGACGGCGGATTTCCGGCGGGAGATCGTCGGCCTCGATCAGCGCTCCGCTGCTGACGATGAGCGCGCGCTGGATCACATTGCGCAACTGCCGCACGTTTCCCGGCCATCGATAGCTGCGCAGCACTTCGAATGCTTCGTTGTTGACGCCCTTGGCCGGCCGCGAGTCCGCCTCCGAAAACTCCCGGATGAAATGCTCAACCAGGTCGGGGATATCCTCCGGGCGATCGCGCAGCGGCGGCAGTTCGATGGTGAAAACGTTCAGCCGGTAATAGAGGTCTTCGCGCAGCGCGCCATCGCGCAAGGCGTCCTCCAAGTTGCGATTGGAGGCGGCGAGCACGCGCACGTCGAGCGAAATCTCGCTGGTTCCTCCCAGCCGTCGGAGCTTTTGTTCTTCGATCACCCGCAGCAGTTTCGCCTGCAGGTCGATCTTCATCTCGGTGATCTCATCCAGCAGCAGGGTGCCACCGGTGGCCAGCTCGAAGCATCCCTCGCGGCGGCGATCGGCGCCGGTAAATGCGCCGCGCTCGTGGCCGAAAAGCTCGCTCTCCATCAGGGTCTCGGGCAATGCCGCGCAATTGACGGCGACGTAAGGACCCGAGCGGCGCGGTGAAAGATCGTGAATCGTGCGCGCCACCAGTTCTTTGCCCGTGCCGCTCTCGCCGCGCACGATCACCGAGGCGGTGCTCGGCGCAAGCTGCTCGATCAACGCCATCACGCGCTGCATCGCGCTCGAACGTCCGACCAGCTTTCCAAATTGTCCCGCCTTGCGCAGGAGCTTCTGCAGACGGACGTTTTCCTGGCTGACGCTCAGATGCTGCGCGAGATTCGCCAGCACGATGCGCAGATGGGCCGGATCGACCGGCTTGCGCATGTAATCGTAAACGCCCAGCTTCATCGCGCGGACCGCGTCCGGGATATCGCCATGGCCGGAAATCACGATCGTGCGCTGGTTGAGATCGAGGCCCTTTTCGCGAATCGCGTCGAGCACGGCGAATCCGTCCTTGCGCGGCAACCGCAGATCGAGCAGCAGCAGGTGCGGCGCAAAGGAATCGATCAGATTGAGGGTCTGCTCGCCGTCGGCGGCAGCCTCAACCCGATGACCCCATGAGGAGATCAGCTCGGACCAGGCGCGGCGAGTGGCGGGATCGTCTTCGGCAACCAGTATGCGCTTTTCTTCAGCCATCCAGGCGATGAATTCCGCGGGTAGCGATGAACAAGCTACCTTTATGACGCTAGCATCGCCGATACAGCTTTGAAACCCTGCAGAACAGCGGGGAACTGGTTCAGTTTGCCAAATTGAACCAGCGCCAACAGCGAAAGGCGGAAGAGCGTCGGGATCAGCCGGAGGGCATCACGCGAAGCGCATACTCGACCATTTTCGGCACCAGACGAGGGCGGGCCAGGCGCGGATCGTACTTCTGGAAGCGGCGCTGGTACTCTTCGAGGCAGGTGCGCGCCAGCCGGCTGAAGGTCACGTCGGCGTCGATCGCGTCGGCCTGCATCACAAAATCCTCGCCGGCGCCGCTCCCGCGCGCCATCGAAAGCGCGGTGCGCATGCGTCCCGCCGCCTGGATCGAGATTCCCAGTGCGCGCCGGATTCCGAACCACGGCTTAAGCGCCTTCAAATTGCGATTCCGGTAGATCGCCCAGTTCACGAAAAAGATCACGTGGCGCGCCTCTTCGTCCATGAAGGCATCGAAGATCTCCATCAACTCCGGCGGAAAAAAGCCGGTCTCCCCGGCGAGCCGGAACAGGCCGAAGGCGAAGAACGAATCGAACACCTCGCCATAGCCCATGCGCAGGAAGCCCCATTCGGCATCGCGCTGCTTATGGCTCAAATCGTCCCGTACCTGGACGCCGATATGGTCGAGCAGGCTCTGCAGGATGCCGGCGTGACGGCCCTCCTCGTAGGATTGCATCGCGATCACTTCGCGCAGCATCGGATCACGTTCGACCTCAGCCATCAGACGCACGCGGGCGCCGGCGACGCGCTCGGTCTTAACTGCCTCATCCCAGAACGGCATCGCACGTAGCCGCGCGATAGTCGCTTCATCGAGCCGGGGCCAATGGATGTCGCGCACCTCGAAGGTGCGAAAGGTGTTGCGAAATTCGTCGCAGAAAAGTTTCTTGTGCTCGCCGCTGCCGAGGCGAAGCTTAGCCATCATGCTCCCCCGAATACCGCCGTCGTCCTTCCAGCCCCTCCCATTCTGGTCGGCCGTTTTGTGACCAGCGGCGCAAGCTAACGGCAGCCGGTCGATCAGTCCAAAATAAACGGGACTAAATTTAGCGGGCTATGCGGGTTCGCGCCAGATCATGGGAGGGAGGTTGCGGTATCGGCGGCTGGCGTTTGGATTGCGCTTTTGCGATAAGGGCCGGAGATTCGCGAGTGGTGTGCAAAAGGAACTCAAGTCGTTGGAAAGGAAGGTGGAACAGCGATGGCAACGCAGTATCGTCGCATCGTGACCGGACATAACGCCAATGGAAAATCGATCATCGTCAGCGACGGCCCTGCACCGGGCGGCTTTGACGAGCACGGCGGCGGGACGGCTGAATTCTGGATCACCGACCAGATCCCGGTCGACAACAAAACGCCCAAGGGCGACCCGGCCGGGCGTCCAACCAAGCTGGAGCCGCCGCCCAATGGCTCGATTATGAGATTCTTCGCGTTGCCGCCTGATTCCGTCTTCAAGCCGGGTGAGGCCGAGAAGCACGCCAAGGCGCTGTTCGCGTCGATCGGCGCATCACATTGCCAGGTAGACACCTCGCGGCATCCCGCGATGCATCGCACGAAGACCATCGACTACATCATTCTGCTATCGGGTGAGGTGAAGCTGATCCTCGACGAGGGCGAGACGATGATGAAGCCGTTCGACGTCGTGATCCAGCGTGGCACGAATCACGCCTGGGCAAACCCGGGCAAGGTGCCGGCGCTGCTGGTCGCGGTGCTGATCGACGCCGAGCCGGCGCCGTAGCGACTTGCGATGAGTCTCGCAATCATCAATCTTGGCGATTCGCACTGCGGCGATCTGGTCGGATCGCCGATTAAGGGCGACGCCGTGATCTGCGCTGATGGAACGATCGCATGGATCGGCAGTTCGAGCGAAGTCCGCCCCGGCGAGCATGAGACTGTCGTCGATGCGGCCGGGGCGACGCTCGCGCCCGGCCTTATCGATTCGCATTTTCACAATTCATTCGGCGACTACACGCCGCGGCAAAACGCCGCCGGCTATTTCGAGAGCTACCTGCACGGTGGAATGACCCGCGCGATCTCGGCCAGCGAGATTCATGTGCCCGGACGCCCGCGCGATGTCCCCGGCGTCAAGGCGCTCGCGATCACTGCCGAGCGATGCTTTCGCGACTATCATCCGGCGGGCGTCACGCTGCACGCCGGCTCGGTCATCCTGGAACCGGGCCTTACGCCCAACGACTTCGCCGAGTTGAGGCGTCACGGCGTATGGCTCGCCAAGGCCGGCTTCGGCTCTTTCGCTCATCCGATGGATTACGTGCCGGTCGTTCACGCGGCCCGCGCCGCCGGGTTGGTCGTCATGTGCCATACGGGTGGAAGCTCGCTGCCCGATACGAAAGAAAAAATCGGCGCGAACGAGATCATCGCGATGCATCCGAACGTCGCTGGTCACGTGAATGGCGGACCAACCGCGCTCAGCGTTGAAGAGAACGCACGCATCGTGAGCGAAGGCGGCGATATTGCCTTGCAGGTGGTGCGCGCCGGTAATTTCCGTTCTGCGCTCGATATCGTAAAGCGCGCCATCGACGGCAATTGCCTCGAACGGGTGCTGATCGCGAGCGACTCGCCGAGCGGCACCGGCTTACTGTCGCTTGGGATGCTGAGCCTGATGGCGGAGCTGGCGTCGGTCGGGCCGCTCAGCGGACGCCAGGCGATCGCGGCGGCGACCGGCTCCGTCTCCGCGGTCTACGGGCTTCAGGCAGGACGGATCGAAGTCGGGCGTCCGGCCGATTTAATCGTTATCGATGCGCCCCATGGTTCGTCGGCGAAGGATGCCTTCAGCGCGCTGGAATTGGGCGATGTGGCCGCCGTAGCCGTGGCGATCACACAGGGCATCGTGCGGTTCGCACGCAGCCGCAATACGCCGCCGCCAATGCGTCGAGTGAGAGTCAGCGACCGGGGCAGCGGCTAGTTTCTTGGGCGTGGACCGAGTCCCATCTGGTTCAAGATCGCCTGGAACAGCGGACTTGCAGGATTTCCCAACTCGCCAATGATCGAGAAGTGATGCATCTGCGGAACGACCATCAGGTTGCCGTGGAAGCCCTGCTCGATCCAGGCCTCGAAAAATTCGATCGACTGACGGATAAACTCTGAGGTCTCGTCGCGTCCGACAGCGACGGTCAGCGGACATCCGCGCTTCGGTAGATGGAGCAGCGGGCTCAAGCGCGCGGCCGTCCCTTCATCGAGGCGGAGCGCTTCGTTGTAGCTCGTGAATCGGATCGGCCGCATGTCGAAGACGCCGCTGATGAGCGTCGCCCCCGCGATAGTGCTGTCGGTCGCCATCATCAGCGCGGCCAGATGACCGCCAGCTGAATTGCCGGCGAGATGAATGCGCGCCGGATCGCCGCCCAGCGCCTCGGCATGGTGATGAATCCAGGCCGTCGATTCGCTCACCTGGCGCACCATCTCGTCGAGCGTGACGGTCGGCGCGAGCGGATATTCGATCGAAATGAAAATCGCGCCGGCGCGCGTGAAGGGCAGGGCCGGAAACGCGCGTTCGTCCTTGTTGCCCGCGCGCCATCCGCCGCCGTGGATGAACGCCAGGATCGGCGCGCGTGGCCGTTCAGTGAGATAGACGTCGAGGCGCTGGTCCGGCCCCGGGCCGTATGCGATGTCGATGCGCGACTTGAGCCGCGCCCGCACCAGCTCGCTTTCGGCCTTGTAGCGAGCGCGGCATTCGGCGGCATCGATAACGCCCAGTTCCGGATTGTAGAGTCGGGCGAGTTCGGCGGGGTCGTAGTCGCGGTACGCTTTCATGGCGGGCAGTGTCGCGCGCGCTGGAAGAACCGTCAATCGGCCGCTGCGAGCGGACTTTCTTGACCTAAATTGGAGCGCCGGGATAAGTTCGGGCCATCGGAGCGTCGCAGTTCGGCATCCTCTACAAAACGGCAAGGTGACCGATGAATCAGCCCATCATCAACAGCAAGGACGAAATCCCGGACGAGCACTATCGTAAGATGGTGCTGACGCTGATGGATCGGCAGGCGGGCCGCGAGATTGCGACTGCCGAGGTTTTCGGCCAGTGCGTCATCTTCGCGCCCACGCTCGACGACAAGGTCCGAATCACGCGTTATCAGAACGAGGAGCTGAAGCATTTCAAGCTGGTGGCGAAGCTGATGGCGGAGCTGGGCGTCGATATCGATCACTACGTTGCCGACCGCAAACGAGCCGGCGCGCGCTTCACCGGCAATGAATCGGACGTCACGGTGACGGACTGGATCGATGCGACGCTGTTCAACTTCATGATCGATCGCGCGGCAACCTATCAGCTCACCGAATACACGCGCGGCAGCTACGCGCCGCTGGCGAAGGCCAACGTCTCGATTCTGCGCGATGAAGAGCGGCACAAGGATTTCGGCGAGCATTGCCTGATCGAGATGTGCCGTGATCCGGAGATGCGCGCCGAGATTCAGCGCCGCTTCCACAAGTGGTTCATCGGTGCGATGCGAATTTTCGGTCGTCCGGGTACGCCCGGCAATCGCTACTGTCTCGAAGTCGGTCTCAAGCAGCGCGACAGCGGCGAGATCGCGGCGGCGTATCTCGATTCGATTCGCCCCGTGATGGCGCGATGCGGGCTCAAGTTTCCGCGTCGCGAGGATTTGCCGATCGAGCTTGCGCCCGAGTTGAATCTCGAAGTTCCGGCGCATCACGACGCCCAGCGCGTCGCCTGAGCGGCAGGAAAGCGCCGCGGATGGCTGCAACGCAAAAATGGGTGGGCCAGCCGCTCAAACGCACCGAAGACCCGCGTCTGCTGGTCGGCGATGGCGTTTTCATCGCGGATCAGCTCTTTCCGAATCTTCACCACGCCGCGATCCTGCGGAGCCCCCACGCGCATGCGCGCATCCGCTCGATCGATGCCAGCGCGGCGCTCCGGCTTCCCGGCGTGGTCGGCATCGTCACTGGCCAGGATGCCGCCAAAATGACGCGGCCGTTCGCGGTCGGCGTGCGGGCGCCCGTCAAGTACTACTGCATGGCGGTCGACAAGGTGCGTTTCGTCGGCGAGCCGGTTGCCGTCGTGGTCGCGACCAATCGCTATCTCGCCGAGGACGCGCTGGATCTCATCCAGGTCGATTACGAGCCGCTGTCGGCCGTCGTCGATCCCGAGCGCGCGCTCGCGGCCGATGCGCCGCTGCTGCACGAAGAGGTCGGCTCCAATCTCGCCTGCCATCGCCATATTGTTTATGGCGATCCCGATGCCGCGTTTGCCGATGCCGAGGTCGTGATCAGCGAGCGCTTTGTGTTTCCGAAGTACGGCTCCACTCCGATCGAAACCTACGGCGTGGTGGCGTCGTTCGATCGGACCAGCGACGTGCTGACGATTCACGCGAACTTCATGGGCCCGTTCATCCTGCATCCGATTACAGCGCGCGCCCTGAACCTGCCCGAGAACAAGTTGCGCCTGGTCGTCCCGCCCGACATCGGCGGCAGCTTCGGCATCAAGACCGGCATCTTTCCTTACATGAGCCTGGTCGGGCTCGCCGCGATGAAGACCGGCGTGACCGTCAAGTGGATCGAGGATCGCCGCGAGCATCTGTTGGCTTCGTCCAGCGGCACCGATCGGATCGCCTATCGCGAGCTTGCCGCGCGCCGCGACGGAACCATCCTCGCGATGCGCACGCGGTGGTATGACAACGTCGGTGGCTACATCCGGACTCCGGAGCCGGGCTGCTCGTTCCGTCCGATCGGCAATTGGTTCGGCGCATATCGTTTCCAGCATCTCGAAGCCGACGCCAACGTCGTGATGACCAACAAGAGCCTGACCGGGCCGAATCGCGGTTATGCCTGCGGCCATCTGTATTTCGAGATCGAACGGATGGTCGACCTACTGGCCGAGAAGATCGGGATGGACCCGGCCGAGGTGCGCCGCCGCAATTTCATCCAGCCCGGCGAATTTCCTTATCGGACACCGAGCGGCGGACTCTATGATTCCGGCGATTATCCGGCGGCATTCGAGAAGGCGCTCGAACTCGCCGACTACGCCGGTTTGCGGCGCAGCCAGGAGCAGGCGCGCGCCGACGGCCGGCTGTTCGGCGTGGGACTGGCGGTGGCGGTTGATCCGTCGGTCTCGAACATGGGCTATATCACCGTCGCGCTCGATCCCGAGATCCGCGGACGCCCGGGCTACCTGCCGAAATCGGGCGCTCTGGAAGCGGCCACGGTCAAGGTCGATCCGCTCGGCCGGATAATCGGCGTGCTCGGCTCGGCGCCCCAAGGCCAGGGCCATCGCACCGTCGTCGCGCAGATTATCGCTGACGAACTCGGCATCGCTCCCGACGACATCACGATCGTTGACGAGATGGATACTTTCACGCGGGTCTGGGGCATCTCGTCGGGCACCTACTCGAGCCGCTTCGGCTCGGTCGGCACCAGCGCCGCCGCGCTTGCGGCACGCCGGTTGCGCGACAAGCTCGTGCGGTTCGCTTCTTATCTGATGGAAGTTCCGCCCGAGAGTGTCGTCTGGTCAGAAGGCGGAGCGCACCACGCGAACAACGGTCAGGTGCTCACGCTCAAGGACCTTGCCGGCCGGGCGCACTGGGATGTCGAATCGATTCCGCCCGGTATGGAAGCCGGGCTCGAAGCGACCGCGGTTTTCGCCTTTCCCGAAGCGAAGGCGCCCGACCTGCAGGATCGCGTGAATTCATCGAACACCTACGGTTTCATCGCCGAAGTGATGGCGGTGGAAATCGATCCCGATACCGCCGCAATCAAAATTCTCAAGTACGTGACAGTGCACGATGCCGGCGAGATCATCAATCCCGCGATCGTCGAAGGCCAGATCTATGGCGGCGCGTTGCACGGCCTCGGCGGCGCGCTGTACGAGGAGCTGGCGTACGATGAACAGGGCCAGGCGCTGGCCGGCTCGTTCATGGACTACCTCGTCCCGACCGCTCACGAAGCGGTCAAGATCGATATCGCGCACGTCGTCAGTCCCTCGCCCTTTACCACCCTTGGCGCCAAGGGACTCGGCGAATCCAGCTCGATGACCGTGCCTGCGGTGCTCGCGAATGCCGTCACCGACGCGCTCAAGCCGCTCGGCGTGCATATCCGCGAGCTGCCGATCACGCCCAGCCGGTTGTGGCATCTGATGGAATCCGCGCGGAGCAAGCGATGAAACCACCGCCGTTCGAGTATCACGATCCGAAGACCGTCGATGAGACGCTCGCGATCCTCGGCCGTTACGGCGGCGAGGCGCGGCTGCTTGCCGGAGGCCAAAGCCTGATGGCGTTGCTCAACTTCCGCCTGGCCTCGCCCGCCGCGCTGGTCGATCTGAATCCCGTTCCCGAACTTTCGTACATCAGGGAGGAAGGCGGCCAGCTTCGGTTCGGCGCGATGACGCGCCAGCGCCAAATCGAGTTCTCGCCGCTGGTCGCGAGCCGGCTTCCGCTGATGATCGAAGCGACGCGGATGGTCGGTCATCTGCCGACGCGGACCCGCGGGACGATCGGCGGCAGCATCGCGCACGCCGATCCAGCGGCTGAATATCCAGCCCTGGTTACCGCGCTCGATGGCGAGATGGTGCTGCGGAGCGCATCGGGAACGCGTGTCGTCAAGCCGGCCGATTTCTTCAAGGGCTTTTTTACCACCGCAATCGCGCCCGGCGAGATGCTGGTTGAGGTGCGCATTCCGGTGACGCCGGCGCACAGCGGATGGGCGTTTGAAGAGTTCAGCCGGCGCCACGGCGATTTTGCAATCGTCGAAATCGTCACGATGCTCACGGTCGACAACGGACGCTGCACGCGCGCGCGTGTTGCGGCATCGGGCGTCGGTGGCGCTCCGGTCCGGCTGCGGCCGGTCGAAGAGATTCTCGAGCGGGACGGAGTCGGCGAGCGGGCGATCGGCGAGGCCTCGGCACGCGCGGCCGAGCTGGTCGATCCGACCAGCGATCTGCACGCATCGGCGGATTATCGCCGCCATCTGACCCGCGTTCTGACCCGCCGCGCTCTGACCCGGGCCGCTCTGCAAGTCAGGGGGAACAACTGATGGCCGAGCCAAGGAAAGTCAGCTTCAAGATCAACGGCGCGGTGCGCGAAGGCACTACCGAGCCGCGCAAGCTGCTGGTTGATTTCATCCGCGACGACCTGGGCCTTACCGGCACGCACATCGGATGCGAGCACGGCATCTGCGGCGCTTGCACAATTCTGTTCAACGGCGAAGCGGCGCGCTCGTGCCTGATGCTCGCGGTGCAGGCCGATGGCGCCGAAATCACGACGGTTGAAGGGCTGGCTGCGCCCGACGGCACCTTGCATCCGCTGCAGCAGGCCTTCTGGGAGCATCATGCGCTCCAATGCGGATTCTGCACTCCGGGGATGCTGATGGCGGCGTGTGATCTGTTGCGCGTCAACCCGAGTCCCACCGAAGAGGAGATTCGAACCGGACTGTCGGCCGTGCTCTGCCGATGCACCGGCTACCAGGGCATCGTTGACGCGGTGAAGGCGGCGGCCGACCGCATGCGTTCATCGAATTAGTTCTGCCGCCCGGGCCGGCGAGCGGCGGACAAAAGGGATGGTTGATGATCTGTACCCGTGGCTGACTCGGAGCTAATCGCATCGGGGGCGGACTCCGGCGCGAAGCCGGCGAAGCTAGTCGGCGCGCGCGTGAAGCGTGTCGAGGATCGCCGCCTGCTCACCGGTCACGGTTCCTTCACTGACGACTTCCACCCGCCGAATTTGGCTTACGTGGCGTTCCTGCGCTCGCAGGATGCCCATGCGCGCATCGTCAGAATCGATGCGGACGGGGCGCGCGCGATGCCGGGCGTGATTGCGGTGGTCACCGGCGCGGAGCTGGCGCGTGTGGCGAAGCCGATGTGCGCGCGCTCCACAATGGCCAGTTACCGAATGACGAGCCTGCCGGCGCTTGCGATCGACAAGGTCCGACATGTCGGCGAGGCTATCGCGGCGGTCGTCGCGGAGAGCCGCTACACTGCCGAAGATGCCTTGGAGAAGATCGTCGTTGAACTCGAAGCGTTGCCGCCCGTCAGCGACGTTGAAGCCGCCGCCACCCCGGGCGCGCCGCTCCTCCATGACGAGGCCGGTTCCAATGTGCTGGTGTCGCGCGAGTTCGCGCGCGGCGCAAGCACGTCCGGACTTAATCGCGATGCGCCGCCGGGCGCCGCGGTGACAGTTCGCGATCGCTTTCGGTTTCGCCGCCACGCCGCGATCTGCATCGAGCCGCGCAGCTACGTCGCCGAATACAATTCCGGAAGCGGCGAGCTGCTCCTGCATTCATCGACGCAATGTCCGGGCGTGGTGCGCACGGCGCTCGCCGAGAGCCTCGCGATGCCTGAGCACCGGATCCGGGTGATCGCGATCGACGTGGGCGGCGGCTTCGGCGCGAAGTCCTCGGTCTATCCGGAAGAGCTTGCCGTTTGCGCTCTCGCGCGGATGCTCAAGCGGCCGATCAAGTGGACCAGCGATCGGCGCGAAGACCTGCTCACGACTTCGCAGGGCTGGGACGAGATCATCGATGCGGAACTCTCGCTCGGCGCGGACGGCGCGATTATCGAGCTCAAGGCCAATGTCATTGCGGACATCGGCGCGTACTCCGTGCATCCGTGGACGCTCGTAATCGAACCGGTCCAGACCGTGAGCTTCATGCCCGGGCCGTATCGGGTCGCGAACTACTGGGCGCGCGCGACGGGCGTCGCCACGTGCAAGGCCCCGACCGGGCCGTATCGCGGCGTGGGGCGGCCGATCTCGACTTTCGTTATGGAAGGTCTCATCGATCGCGCGGCGCGCCGCCTCGGAATCGATCCCGCGGACCTCAGGATGCGCAATTTTGTGCGGCCCGATGAGTTCCCGTACCGAACCGCCACCGGTATCGTATGGGACCGCGCGCCGTTCTTTGAGCTTATGGAACGGGCGCGAGCGCGGCTTGGTTATGACGACCTTCGCGCCCAGCAGCAGCGCGGGCGCGCTTTTGGACACTACCTCGGAATCGGCTTCGCATCGTATTGCGAGCTTACCGGCATCGGTTCGGCGACGCCGGCCGCGCCCGGCATGACGGTGCCGGCGGGGACGGAGGCGGCGACCGTGCGGGTCGATCCATCGGGGACGGTGACGGCGATTTTCGGCGTCGCCTCGCACGGCCAGGGACTCGAAACCACGCTCGGCCAGGTGGTTGCCGATGAACTCGAGGTCCCGCTCACTGATGTGAAGATCGCCTACGGTGATACGGCATCGGCGCCGTACGGAACCGGCAGCTATGCAAGCCGCGGGGCCGTGATGGGCGGCGGGGCCGGGATGCTGGCGGCGCGCGCGGTGCGTGAAAAGGCCGACCTCATAGCAGCTCATCTCCTCGAGACCGATCCGCGCATCAGCCGTGCGGAAGGCCATAGCCCGACCGTTCGCCAAGTCAGCCTGCGTGACATCGCACAGGCAGCCTACGCCGGGACCAAGCGGCTGCCGAAGGGAATCGAACCCGGCCTCGAAGCGACGCGTTTTTACGATCCGTACTACGGTACGGCGACCGCAGCGATACACGCGGTCGCGCTCGAAGTCGATCCCGAAACCTTTGCAATCCGGATTATTCGCTATGTCACCGCAGAGGATTGTGGGCGTATCATCAATCCATTGATCGTCGACGGCCAGGTGGTTGGCGGCGCGGTGCAGGGCTTCGGCGCGGCGCTCTTTGAGCAGGTGGTTTATGATGAAAACGGCCAACTCGTCACCGGCAGCCTGATGGATTATGTCGTGCCGTCGGCGGCTGACGCGCCGCAGATCATCGCGGAGCATCTGGAAAACCCGTCGCCGACCGCGCTTGGCGGCTTCCGCGGCGTCGGCGAATCGGGCACGATCGGCGCGCCGGCGGCGATCGCCAACGCGGTCGCGGATGCGCTCGCGCCGCTGGGAATTGAGCCCGGCGAGATTCCGATCACGCCCGACTCGCTGTTTCGCGCCGCAGCGCAACGGCTCCAGGAGCAGAAGAGATGATCGATCTGAGAATCGAGCAGGCCGACTGGCTCCTGACGGTCGACCACCAGCGGCGCATCATCCGCGATGCCGCGGTTGACATCGAAGCAGGACGTATCGCGGCGGTCGGCAAAACCGCCGAAATCCGCGCGCGCGGACCGGCGCAGAAAACGATCGACGCGCGCGGGATGGTGGTCACGCCGGGACTCATCGACAGCCATATCCATACGACCTTTCAGATGAGCCGCGGGCTTGCCGACGAGGTGGGCAGCCGCAAGTTCCTGTTCGAGCGAATGTATCCTTACGAGGGCGCGCTCGACGAGGACGATGCGCGCGTGAGCATCGAGCTGTGCGTGCTCGAATTGCTGCGCAACGGCGTCACAACCTTCATTGATGCGGGCAACTACCAGCCGCAAATCACCGCCGAAGTGGTCGGACGCGCCGGGATGCGATGCATCGTCGCGCGCTCGAGCTTCGACGTCACGCAATCCGCGATGGGCGCGCTGCCGGCTGCGTTTATCGAAACCACCGAACAATCGCTAACACGTGCCGAAGCGGTGGTGAAGGAACTTCATCGCGTGTTCGACGGCCGCGTCCATGCCTGGTTCCAGTTTCGCGGGCTCAATAACTCCACCGATCGGCTGATCGTCGGGCTGAAGCAGCTCGCGGACCGGTACGGCGTCGGCGTACAGACGCATGCCTGCTTCGCGCGTTCCACGATGGAATCGTCGCAGGCGCAGCATGGCGCGACCGAAATCGAGCGGATGGCGAAGTTGGGCGTGCTCGGACCCAACCTGCTGTTGATTCACGCCGGATGGGCGACGGAACGCGAGCTCGAGCTGATTCGCGACCATAACGTCAAAGTGGTTGCCGCCGCGAGTTCCAGTCTGCACAACGCCTACGGAAACATCCGGATGGGCCATCTTCCGGAGCTGATCGAACAGGGCGTGGCGGTCGGCCTGGGCTCGGATCATGCGTCGTCGGGAATCGTCGATTTGCCGCAGGAAATGTTCCTGGCGGCTTGCGCGTACAAGGAGGTGCGCGAGAATCCCGAAGTGATGCCGCCCGAGCGGGTGATCGAGATGGCCACGATCAACGGCGCGCGCTGCGCGTTGCGCGACGGCGAGGTCGGCTCGATCGAGGCCGGCAAGCGCGCCGACCTCACCATCTTCGACACGCGGCGTCCCGAATGGCAGCCGCTCTACAATCCGGTCGCGAATCTGGTCTACAGTGCGACCGGCAAGAGCGTCGATACCGTGATCGTCGACGGACACATTCTGATGCGCGGCGGGCGCGTGCTGACGCTCGATGAGTCTGAGATTATCGAGGCCGCGGCGCGCCGCGCGCCGGCGATACTTGCGAAGACGCGGCTTGAAAAACTGATTGCGCCGAAGTGGCCGGTTAGCTGACCATCAGGCGACGCGAAGGAGACCACGCGATGGAGTACATCGAAAAGATTACGTGGGAAGGCCGTGCGCTCTCCCTCAAGCGCAAGGTCAAACCCACCGAGGTGAGCGGCGCCGAAGGCGGCGTTGCGCTCGAGCATCTGCGCATCACGGATCCCGCCGTGCGACCGACCAATCAGGATGTTCCCGAGGGCACCCCGCTGCGCGTGTTCCAGGCAGACGGCGTCGGCATCGACGTTTCCAAGCGCAGCACGGCCGAGATGACATTCTGGCATCGCAACGCCGACTACGACGAACTGATCTTCTGCCATCAGGGCGGGATGATCTGGGAGACCGAGCTCGGCACGCTCGAAATCAAGGCCGGCGAGATGCTGCTGATACCGCGCGGCGTGGCGCATCGCGCGATTCCTCCGCAAGGCGGCGGCGAGAACATTTTGGTCGAGCTGAAGATCCGCCCGACGGTGCGCAAGGTCTGGCCGGCGGGCGCGAAGGATGGGGCGTAGCACCGATGCCGGTAATCGATTTTCACATTCATACCTACGACTACCCCATCCAGGGGCCGCCGGAGTTCATCGAGTTCATGAACCGCGAGCTGCGCGGCTCTTTCGACGACTTCGTGCGCGCGCGATGCAATGCCGCGAACTATTTGAAAGTGCTCGATGAGGCGGGAATCGATTACGCGGTAATCCTTGCCGAGCTCGCACCGGTCACCTCGGCGATCGCGAGCAACGAGGGCGTCAGCCGTCTGTGCGCGGGAACTTCGCGGTTGCTGCCGTTCGCGAGCATCAACCCGTTCCTGACCGACCATCTCGATCGCGAGCTAGAGCGGCTGATCGTCAAAGAGCACTTCCGCGGCGTGAAGCTCTATCCGACCTATCAATTTTTCTATCCCAACGATGCGCGCATCTATCCGCTCTACGCCAAGGCGCAGGAACTCGGTATTCCGGTGTTGCTGCACACCGGATCGTCGGTCTTCCCCGCCTCGCGCATCAAGTACGGCGATCCGCTCTATCTCGACGATGTCGCGGTCGATTTCCCCGAGCTGAACATCGTGCTGGCGCACAGCGGGCGGCCATTCTGGTACGACCGCGCCTTCGCGCTCGCGCGTTTTCGCCCGCACATCTACATGGAGCTTTCCGGACTGCCGCCGTCGCGCCTGATGCGTTACTTTCCGGAGCTCGAACGCGTCGGTGACAAGGTGATTTTCGGTTCCGATTGGCCGAGCGTGCCGACGCTCAAGGAGAACGTCGCCGCGATCCGGGCGCTGCCGATTTCTGAAGAAGTGAAAACCAAAATTCTGGGCGGCAATGCGGCGCGGATTCTGAAATTGACCTGAAGATCGTCCTTGCGCCCGCGCGCCGAACGGCGCTTTGATTGGTATGGAGCGAGTTGAACGATGGCTGTGAATGACAGGCGCGAACGAACGCGGATGCTGGCCATGGCGGCCGGGATCGACCTCACCGACTCCGAAATCGCGGCCATGGCTGAACTGCTCTGCGGCTTGATCGATACGATCGATGAGGCGGCGGCCGGTTTCGGTGCGGATGCGCCCGAACCGTTGATGCGCCCGGGAAGCTCGCGATGGCAATGACGTTCGATCCGTTGCGCGCCTCCATCGCCGAGCTCGGCGCCGCATTGCGCGAGCGGCGCATCTCGATCCGCGAGCTGATCGACGAGCATCTCGCACGCCTCGTCGCGGTCAATCCGAAGATCAATGCGTTCTCGCTGCCTGACCCGGATGGCGCGCGCGCTGCCGCCGCCGCGCTCGATGCCGAGCTTGCCGCTGGCACGCTCCGTTCGCCCCTTCACGGCATCCCGATCACCGTCAAGGACCTGTTCGCAACGCGCGGGCAGCGCACCGCGGCCGGCTCTTCGATCCTGCGCGACCGAGTCACCGATTACGATGCCGACGCGGTTGCGAACCTGCGGACGAAGGGCGCGGTGATCCTCGGCAAGACCGCGATGGACGAATTTGCGTTCAGTCCGATCGGCGTCAACGTTCATTACGGGAATACGCGCAATCCGTGGGACCTGGAGCGGGTCACCGGCGGATCGAGCGCCGGCGCGGCGGCGGCGCTCGCGGCCGGAATCGGGACCGGCGCGCTCGGCAGCGACACCGGCGGATCAGTGCGACTGCCGGCGGCGCTCTGCGGCGTGGCCGGTTTTAAACCGAGCTACGATCGATTGCCGCGCGGCGGCGCATTCCCGCTCGCCTGGTCGCTCGATCACCCGGGAGTCTTCGCGCGCTCGGTCGCCGACCTCTGCGCGATGTTCGACGCTGCGGCGTTTCCGGAAGCCCGCCTCGGCGCGCTGCCCGCAGTTACCGGACGCGAACTGCGCTTTGGGATCCTCGAAGAGTTCTGCCGCGATCTTGACGCCGAAGTTGGCGCACGCTGGGAGGGATTTATACGCGCGATCACGGCTGCCGGTGTCCGCGTCGAAACCGTTCAGCCCAACACCAGCAAGCTTTCGATTGCGGCCTCAACCGCAATCATGTTCGCCGAGGCTGCCGCGGTGCATCGCGAATGGCTCAAGACGCGGCGCGCCGATTACGGCGAAGGCATTCGGATGCGTCTGCTGCAGGGCGCATTGATCCCGGCCTCGACCTATCTGCGTGCGCTGCAGCTCCGCCGTGTGATCGCAGAGGAGTTCGAAGCTCTCTTCAAGACCTACGATTCCCTTATCTGTCCGACCAACGTGACGGTCGCCCAGACCATCGCGTCAGTCGAAGGGCCGACTGCCGGACGGATGATCCGCAACACGCGGCTTGCGCCGCTCCTCGGGATTCCCGGGCTGAGTCTGCCAATTCCGGGGCGCGGGTTGCCGGTTGGCGCGCAATTGATGGGTCCGGTCGCGGGCGATGCGAAGCTGCTCGCCGCCGCCGGCGTGATCGAAAAAATCATCGGCCCGGCGGATTCGCCGCCTCTTTAGGCGCCGCGGCCAGGGAGCTGTCATGGCAACCGATCTCGGCGGCTTTCTCGAAGAGCATCGCGAGGCTGTCAACTGGATTCGCAAACCAGTCGATCTCGATAACGTCGGCGCACTGACCGGCCAGAGCACGAAGACCATCGTCTTCGAGAACCTTAGGAACTATCCCGGCTGGCGGCTGGCCGATCTGTTGTTTCACAATCGCGAAGCGCAGGCGCGCGTGCTCGGATGCGAGCCGCATCAGGTCGTGCAGACGCTCGCCAAGGTGCTGGAGCGGGGCCCGCGCAAGTTCCGGATTGTCGAGGATGGTCCGGTCAAGGAGATCAAGCTCACGGGTGACGACGTCGATCTGACCAGGCTGCCGGTGGTGCGGCATACGGAGCGCGATCCCGGTCCGTACCTCACCTCGTTCAACGTGGTGCGCGATCCTGAGACGGGCGTGTGCAACTCCAACAACCCACGCTCGCTGGTGCTGGGCCGCAATCGTACGCTCTCATCGTTCGTCACGCGGCACGTGCAGAGCATTTTCGGCAAGTACAAGGCGGCGAAGCAAAAGATGCCGCAGGCGATATGTATCGGCGCGCATCCGGCCTTCGAGTTGGCCGCGGCATACAGCGGCCTGCACGACGATTTTTGGGACCTGGAGTACGCCGGCACGATCATGGGGCGGACGCTCGATCTCGTGCGCTGCGAGACGCTTGACCTGATGGTCCCCGCCGAGGCGCAGATCGTGATCGAGGGCTACGTCAATCCCGAGCGCACGGGTATCGATGGTCCGAATCCGGGTCCGGCCACCTACTTCGTTCCGGCGCGCGCACCGGCGCCGGAATTTGAAGTCACGGCCATCACGATGCGCCGCGAGCCTATCTACCGCAATCACATGTGCAGCCCGTGGACCGACCATCAGCCGCTGCCGCGCCTGTTCCACGAGGCTCAGCTTTATCGGATGCTGCGCGCGCAGGGACTCGACGTGCGCGAGGTGATGTTTCCGCCGTGGGGCGGCGCGATGTCGTGCGTGATCCAGATCGCGCCAGCCGCGGATGGCCAGGTCAACGACGCGCTGCTGGCAGTGATGGGCGCGCCGTGGCTCAACACCAAGCTGGTGGTGGCAGTCGATCCGGATATCAACATCTACGATCCCGCCGATGTCTACTTCGCGATCACCACGCGGGTCGATCCGTCGAAGCACGTGATCATCGTGCCGAACACCCGCGGCAATCCGATGGACCCGTCGACCACGCCGGTTCTGGAAGCCGGCGAATCCGCGATCAACCATCGTCATCCGGCGGTGGTCGGCAAGATGGGCATCGATGCGACCAAGCCGGTGCCCTATCGTGCGAATCGCGCCGATTTCGATCGTGGATGGCCGGTGAACTGGGGCAAGGTCAAGCTGACCGACTATCTCTAAGCGGCTGGCGGGCCCCAGTCGCAAACTCGCTCGCGAGAAAATTTCGTTTGTCGCGCGGCTGCAAATTGTCCTACAATCCAACCATTCCTTCGCTCCGAGTTCGCTTCAGGCGATCGCGCGGACCGCGGAAAGGATGTGGCGCATGGGACTGGGCATTCTCGTGGGCAAACGCACCCGGCGCGGCTACCGGCCCTCGCTGATGCATCGGCTGCTAAAGCCGCGGATTTCCGGTAACAGTATCAACGGCCTCGGTGAAAAGAACCGCCGCAGAGCGTCGCCAATCTATCATTGGGCCGAGCTTCCATTTCCGCACAAGCGGATCTGGCGATGGTTTCCGCTGCTCGAGCTGCGATCCCTTGAAATGATTCGGCAGGTGCGTGAGGCGATTCGGCAGCGCGCTACGCCTCTGCTCCCGATCAGCAACATACGCATGGAAGATCAGCCGGCGAACTGGGCGGCGCGCGCGAAGCAGTTTGCGCTGGAGAACGAAGCGCGACAGTGACAATATGGCGCGTCTGTTTGCGAGTCTGAGTCGGCGGGACTAAGTTACGCTCAAAGGAGGGTGCTGGCCGAGACGATGATCGAATTACCCGGCAAGGCACTGGCGCGCGAGTTGATCGAGCGCAGCCGCGGGGCAGCACGGAGCACGCCGCTCGATCCGATCATCGCGATGGCCCGCGAGAAGCGGCTCGACGACGGCGCCGCTTTTCGTCTGGTCTGCCGGTTGTGGGCGCTGGAGCGGCTCTTCTATTACATCTACGGCGGATGGGGGCAGGGGCTCGAACTCAACGATTTTCCGCCGGGCGTCAAATACCTTTTCGCCCGTCAGATCATGGATGAGTCGACGCACGAGATGCTCTACATGGACACGATGCTGCGCAAGGGCTGGATCGAAAAGCAGCGCGACGCATTTGAGCATCCGTGCGGCCGCTTCGCGATCAATTGCGCGCTCTCTTCGTACGCGTACACGCTGCGCTACTTCGCTTCGTATCCGCATAGCGTCAGAATCGCGGCGCTCAACCTGGGACCGAAAATCGTCGAACTCGCCTGGATGGAACAGCTCGCCGCGGCGCTTGACGATCCGATCGTGAAAGGCGTCTTCGAGAGTCAGTTCGTCGAGAACCGCAGCCACATCAACATGGGCCGGCGCATCGTCGAGGAGCACATCGCCACGCCGTTTGAGAGCGAGCTCGCGCGGCGGGTCACCGAATCGGCGTGCAAGGATTATGCGAAATTCCTGCGCGAACTGGTGAATCTCGTGATGGAGCGCGAGACGGAGGAACAGAAAGGCCCGATGGGCGCGATCTTCCAGCGCGTCATCGAGTAATCATGCCGACGCTCAAAATCGATCACGAACTCTGCACTGAATGCCGGATGTGCTACGTGGCGTGCCGCGAGCTTAACCTGAACGCCGTCTATGTCGCCGCCGAGCCGCTCCATCGTCTCGAGATCGATCCCGCGCGCTGCCTGTTTCCCGGCTGCACCGCGTGCCTCCCGTACTGCCCCGCGCCCGGGTCGATGGTCGAGGCGGAGACCGGACGATCGATGGTGCCGCCGCCACAGGACATCCATCGGTGGTCGCTCAAGGGCAAGATGCGCTAGGGGACGCTATGCATCCAATCCTCGAAGAGTTTCTCAACGACTGGGTATGGCCGACGGCTCCCGGAGCGGGCGGCGCGAAATTCCGCCTGCGTCTCACGGAGGAAAAGTGCATCCCGGGATGGCAGGGGCTGGTGACCAGCACCGTGCGCGAACTCGAGGCGGGGCAGGGAGCGGGCGAGGATTGGAAGCGCCGCCTCGCGCTCGAAGGTTACGCGGCCGAAGGCGTGCAGTTTTCGATCAAACAAATGTCGGCGCAGTTGATGTCGATAAGCCTCGAAGATCAGGCGCGCTGGATTGATATCCAGCGGATGCGCGCGCGCCAGGTCTGGGACGAATGCAAACACAGCAAGCTGCATGTCGATTCGCTGAGCGGCCACGGCTGGATCAAGCGCGAGCGCGAGCTGATGAACGACGTCGAGGCGAATTTCCAGCCGCTATCCTCCTACTTCGGGCAGGGCATGATGTTCGCGCATATCCATCCGCTGGCTCGCAACGCCCAGCATTACTTCATCGAGGCCGGCGCCTACCTAACGATCTGCATCTACGAACGTATGGTCGATGACCGGCTCGTGCGTCATCAGCATCTCAGCCAGAAGGCCGAAGAGCTGATGCATTTCATGGAAGGCAAGTACCAGATCGATACCTACTGCACGACGCCCGCGACCCAGCAGATCGTCGAGCAGACCTTGGACTGGGTGTTGGGGTTTTTTCAGGGCCGGGTGTAAGGGCGGCGCGATGAAAGTTGCGATCGATCAGGCGCGATGCAACGCGTGCGGGCTTTGCCGCGAGGTCTGCCCGGAGTCGGCGATCCATCCGAAGTATCTGGAAATCCGGCATCTTTACGAGGTCGACCTTGGTCGCTGCACTGGATGCGGTGATTGTCTCGAATATTGCCCGGCACCGGGCGCGTTGGTGGAGTCAGCCTAAGGAACGCCCGATTCATGCACCGTTCAAAGCAGCGGCAAACAAATCTTGACCTGCAGGCCTGCGGGCGTATAAGAAAATGCCATGGAATCATCAACTTGTTTTAACCTGACTTATGCGCTTCGAGGCCTGAGCCAAACCGTCTTCGCCGCCGCCATCGTGGTGGCGCTTGCGGCCGGGCTGGGAATTTCGATGGCGCCGAGCGCCTGGGCGAAGACTGTCGAGGTCAAAATGACTGACACGCCGCCGGTCTTTATCCCCGCCAAGGTCACCATCAACAAAGGCGACACGATCAAGTGGATCAACAATGCGCAGACCTTGCACACCGTCACTTTCGACCCCGCCAAGGCGGTCGACAAGTCGAACGTCATCCTGCCCAAGGGCGTTGCGCCGTTCGATTCCGGGTTCATGATGCCCGGTAAGGACTTTAGTTACACCTTCACGATCCCAGGCCAGTACAAATACTTCTGCATCCCGCACGAAAAGGACGGGATGATTGGTTACGTCACAGTCAAGTAGTTTGCGCAAACTCACGGTTTGCAGGCGGGGTTGATCGCCCGGCTGCGCACAGCTAAGAGAGACGGAAATCAGCGGGAGTTAGGCATGCACAGAATGAAGCTGCTTACGCGATACGCGTCGCGATTTGAAATCGCGGCCACGGCGCGGCCCTCGATCTTCCTCGCCGCGGCGGGCGCGCTGTGCCTTTGGTTTTCGGCGGCAGCTTCCGTCCATGCGTTTCCGTGGAGCACCGATATGTTCGAGGGCGCGGCGGTGCAGCCGCTGGCGGTCGCGCCGCGCGTGATGCCGCAAGGGACGCTACCTATCAACGGCATCCAGAAGATGGACCTTGAGCAGATGACGCTCGGCATGAAGAACCCGCTCAAGGAGACGCCCGAGAACCTGGCTCACGGCAAAGAACTCTTCATGAACATCTGCCTGCCCTGCCATGGCGAGAACGCCGATGGCAATGGACCGGTTGCCCATCTGCTGCAACATAAGCCGACCAATCTCCGCACCGGCGTCAGTAAAAACCTCCCCGACGGCTACATTTACGGCTACATCCGCAATGGCGGCATCTGGATGCCTTCCTACGCCGACGCGATGTCCTCGGACGAGCGCTGGGACGTGATCATGTACGTGCGCTCGGTCCAGGCGAAGGCCGCCGAAGAGGAGAAGAAAGTCTCTTCGCGTTAATCAATTTCCGCTTTCGGTTCGATCGCCCGACCGCGCCGCGGCCCGAATTCGGCTGCTCGTTCCAGAACCCGCATGGGGTATCTTGCCCTCGAACGCGCGGAAGTAGACCATTCTTGGGGATAATCGGTAACTGGTCCGTAATCGGCTTGTGATGTGAGGATGCGACGATAGCAGGCAGGGATTGACGATCTGGCCAGGAGAACGAGGTAGCCATGCAGCCCATGAAGCCGATTCTGGCCGCAATCCTGACGATCGCCGGGCTGGCGATGCCCGCGACGCAAGCGTCGGCTGACACCCCTCTTACGCTGGCGCAAATTGTCGATGCGGCGCTAGAAGCGAATCCGCAAGTGCGGGCCGCGCGCGCCCGATGGTCTGCGGCGATCCATTCGATCAAGCAGAACTATGCGCCGAACGATCCGATCTTCAACTACTTCAACACCGACAGCCCGACCAACGGTTTTGATCACGCGGCGACGCATACGATCAACGTTACTGACTCGTTTCAGTTCCCTGGCAAGGCGCTGTATCAGGCCGATATCGCGCGGCGCAATGCCGACGTGGCGCGGCTCACATACGAGGCCGCGTTGCGCGATATCCGCGCGCAAGTGGAGACCGCCTTTTATCAGGATCAGCTCGATACGGCGCTCGGCGTCGTCGCCGACGAAACGCTGGTTAATCTGAAACGCGTGCTCGAAGTCACACAGGTCGCCTATTCCGCGAATCAGGTAACCCAGACCGATTTCATCAGCGCCGAACTCGATCTCTCCGCCGAACAACTCGAGCGCGACCGTCTGAAGGTGGCAGTTGCAAATGATCTTACGACCATCAATCAGCTACTGAACCGGATTCCGGATGCTCCGCTGCAGCTCGATCAGACGCTCAAGCTCGAGCCGCTGAATATCCGCCTCGATACGCTCGTCGAGCGTGCCTTCAAATTGCGCCAGGAGATTCTCGAATCAGCGCTGGCCCAGAAGAACTCGGAGGACTCGGTGACGCTCGCCCGCATGGAGTATCTGCCCGATTACTCGGTCGGGTATACTTTCGACAACTACATGATTCCGAGCGCCGGCCCGACAGTGAATTCGTTGCAGGATCACGGCTGGAATATCGGGTTCAACCTGCCCGTCTTTTTTTGGATCAAGCAGCGTGAGGATGTCACCCGGGCGGGCTTCGATCTCGATGCGGCGCGCAACGACCTTGCGTCGATCCGCAGCCAGACCGCCGCATCCGTCACCGCGCTGTATCGCTCGGCGCAATACTCCTATCGGACGGCCGCCACCTATCGCGACACTCTGACCCCGCTGGCGCGGCAGAATTTCGAGGTTGCGCTTACGGCCTATACTTCGGGCAAGATCGATTTTGTGACGCTTTCGACCACATTACGTAGCTACTACGGGGCGCGAATCAGCTATCTCACGGCCGCGAACCAGTATCTGGCCGGGCGGGTCGCGCTCGAACAGGCCATCGGGGAGCCGCTCGCGAAATGATTCGCGGATGCAAAATCATCGCGGCTGGTTGCCGTGCGATCCGCGAAGCCGTCCCTGTCCTGCTCGCGATGCTCATCACACTAGCCGGATGCGACAACACTTCGTCGAGCCGCGCTGCGATCCAGACGCCGAGCTACGTTCCCGAGATCGTGCATCAGGGCAGCACGGGCCAGGATCTGCTGCGTATCGGCGGCAGCCAGATTCCCGGGATGACCGAGGCCGATGTCCGCCAGGTCGAATTGCCCGGCGTCATCGAAGCCAACGGTCAGATCGCCTACGACGAACGCAACGTGGCGGAGATCGTCTCGCGGGTCTCGGGCCGGATCGAAACCGCGCGCGCGGTGTTGTGGGACTACGTGCGCGTCGGCCAGCCGATCGTGCGGCTCTACAGTCCCGACTTCATGACGGCGGAGGCCGAGTATCTCGGCGGGCTCCGGACGCGTGATCTGAGCCCGACGGGGCAGGTCAAGGTCGCCGATGCGATGGTTGCGGCGGCGCGCCGCAAGCTCGAGCTGCTCGGGATGTCGCCCGCCGACATCGCGGCAATCAACACACCCAGCCCATACGTATGGATGCGGGCGCCGATCAGCGGCACCGTGGTCAAGAACACCGCGAGCATCGGCGGTGCGGTGAATCCCGGCGATGTGCTCTACGTGCTGGGCACGACCGGCGTCGTGTGGATTACCGCCGATCTTTATGAAGACCAGCTCTCGCGCGTCCGGGTCGGCCAGCAACTCGAGGCGGTGACCACCGCGTACCCGGGTGAAGTCTTTCACGGAATCATTGCGCGAGTCAGTCCCGAGATCGATCCTGCGACGCACACCGCGAAGATTCGCTGCGAGGTGCGTAATCCCGATGGGCGTCTCAAGCCGGAGATGCTCGCGCGCGTCAGGATCATCACAGCGCCGGGTGCTGCGCTGATCGTGCCGCAGGAGGCGCTGGTGTTCGAGACCAATGCCTACTACGTCTTCGTCGATCACGGCAACGGATTGTTCGAACGACGCCAGGTTCAAATCGCTGCGTGGCACGAGAGCGGGATGACCCGCGTGACGGCCGGGCTCAGTGTCGGCGAAAAGGTCGTGGCTGGCGAATCGCTCCAAGTCAACGAGCTCTGGCATCAGGCGACCGGCACCTCGTAGGAAACGGCGATGATTCGCGGGCTGATGCAACTGGCGCTAAGCCAGCGTGTGGTGGTCCTCGGGATCGCGCTGGTGCTCCTGGCGGCGGGGCTCTATTCGTTTCACGAACTCGACATCGAGGCATATCCGGATCCGGTCCAGCCGTTGGTCGAAGTACTAACGCTACCAATCGGGCTCAGCGCCGAGGAAGTCGAGAAGCTGGTCACGGTGCCGCTCGAGTATCAACTCGCTTCGACGCGCAACCTGGTGCGGATGGACTCGATTTCGCTGTTCGGCCTCTCCGACATCCGGCTCTATTTCGACTGGGCGAGCGACTACTACTGGGACCGCGTTGAAACCATCAACCAGCTTCCCTTCGTCACTCTGCCTCAGGGCGTCACGGCCGGCATCTCGCCGGAGAATCCGATCGGCGAGATCTATCGTTATACGGTCGAAAGTCCCGACCACGACCTGCTCAAGGAGAAGGAAATCGATGACTGGATTGCCGCGCTGCAGTTGACGACCGTGCCGGGGGTGATCGGCGTGACCACTTTCGGCGGTCCGACCAAGCAGTACCATGTGGATGTTGATCCGCAGAAGCTCACCTATTATCAAATCCCGCTCGCCACGCTGATTCAGTCGATTCAGAACGCGAACGGCAATGCCGGCGGGAATTATCTGAGCGTCGGCGAGCAGGCATATGACGTACGCGGGATCGGTTTCATCAAGTCGCTGGACGACATCCGCAACATCGTGCTCGCCAGCAACAAGGCGACGCCGATCACGGTGGGAAACGTCGCCGATGTAGGCATCGGCTATGCGCCGCGGCTCGGCGTGGTCGGGATGAACCACCGCGACGAAGTCGTCACCGGCATCGTGCTGATGCGCAAATACGAGGACACGCTCAAGACGTTGAGGGGCGTCGAACAGAAGGTGGCGTGGCTCAACACCTCCGGAATCATGCCCAAGGGCTACCGCATCGTGCCTTATTACGATCGCACCGGACTGGTCAAAATCACGTTGCGTACGGTGCTCGAGAATCTCTCGATGGGGATGGCGCTGGTGTTCATCGTGCTGGTGGTCTTTCTGGGGGACTTGCGCAGCGCGTTGATTGCAGCGGTCAACATCCCGCTCGCGCTGTGCGGCGCATTCACCCTGATGCACTTCACCAACACGCCTGCCAACCTGATTTCGCTGGGCGCGATCGACTTCGGCATCATCATCGACTCGACCGTGATCGTGATAGAGAACATCCATCGGCATTTGACGATGGCCGAGGTTCCGCAGGAGGCGGTCCGCGCCCGCATCCTGCGCGCCGCCTCGGAAGTGGGCGGGCCGATCTTCTTCTCGACGCTGATTTTCGTGATCGCCTTTCTGCCGCTGTTCACAATGCGCGGCGTGGAGGGCGCGATTTTCTCGCCGATGTCCCACACCTATGCTTACGCGCTCGCGACCGCCATTATCATGGCGATTACGCTGACCCCGGTGTTGAGTTCGATCGGCTTCGCGCACGGTCTTGCCGAGCACATCAGCTTCTTCTGGCGAATGGTGAGCGGTTTTTATCACGGCCTGTTCATCAGGGTTCTGCGTTGGCCGTGGCTCACCTTGACCTTGATCGTCATTTTGATCGTCGCCGTCCTGTCACAGTTTCCGCGCCTCGGCGGCGAGTTCATACCGAAGCTCGAAGAGGGGAACATCTGGGCGCGGGCCACGATGCCCACGACCATCTCCCTTGAGCACGCGGTCAAGCTTGCCAACGGGATGCGCACGGATTTCATGTCATTCCCCGAAGTGACTGATGTAGTTTCGCAGACCGGACGCCCCGACGACGGCACGGAGTACACCGGCTTCTTCAATGCCGAGTTTTCAGTGGATCTCAAGCCGCAGGATCGATGGCCGCACGGGCTTACCAAACTCGAACTGGTCGATCAGATCGATCGCCGGCTGCAGCATGATTTTCCGGGCGTCAGTTTCGGCTTCTCGCAGAATATCGAGGACAACATCGACGAGGCGATGTCCGGGGTGAAGGGCACCAACTCGGTCAAGATTTTCGGCCCCGACCTGGACGTCGACGAACGGGTTGCCAACGAAGTGATGGAAGTGATGAACCAAGTGCCCGGTATCGTCGATACTGCGGTTTACCGGTCGCTCGGCCAGCCGAACCTGCTGATCACGCCGAACCGCGCAACCTGCGCTCGTTACGGCTTGAATGTCGGCGACGTGAATGCAGTAGTCCAGGCTGCCATCGGCGGACAAGCGGTCACCCAGGTGCTCGAAGGAGATCGCCGTTTCGACCTCGTGGTGCGATGGCAGAAGCCATATCGCACGAGCCTTGACGCAATCCGTAGCATTCGGGTTCCCACCCCGAACTCGGGTTCGATCCCGCTCGGCCAGATCGCCGATATCAAAGTTGCGGAGGGCGCCTCGTTCATCTATCGCGAAGGCCTCGAACGTTTCGTACCGGTGCGTTTCGCGGTCCGCGGCCGCAGCCTCAAACAGGCGGTGCTAGCCACCCAGCGCGAGGTGGCGCAACGGGTCAAGCTGCCCGAGGGGGTCCATCTGGAATGGGCGGGCGAGTATGGCGAACTCGAAGCGGCGAATCGTCGTCTCGAGATCGTAGTGCCGCTCGCGTTGCTGCTGATCGCCGGCGTGCTGTTCAGCGCGACCACCTCGTTCATCGACACGCTGATCATCATGGCGCAAATCCCGGTGGCCTGTCTCGGCGGCGTGCTCGCGCTGATTATCACCGGAACGCCGTTCAGCGTCTCGGCCGCCGTCGGCTTCATCTCGATTTTCGGCATCGCCGTGATGGACGGCATCCTGCTGAGCTTCTATATCCGCCAGCTTTGGCAGGAGGGGCATCCGTTCGTCGAAGCGATCGTGATGGGTTCCGACCGCCGCTTGCGTGCCACGATGATGACCGATCTGGTGGACGCGCTGGGGCTTTTGCCCGCCGCGCTTTCCACGCGCATCGGCGCGCAGACGCAACGTCCGCTCGCGATCGTGGTCATCGGCGGCGCGCTGTCGATACTGGTGCTCACCCGGATGCTGCAGCCGGTTCTGATCTACCTGTGTCATCGCGGATTACGACTGCGCGAGACCTCGCCGCTCGGCGAGTCGTAAATCACAAAGAAACTCTGCACCAACCGGATTGTCGTTCTGCGCCTCGACAACGTCCCGGCTTTTACAGTCCCTCGTTTAGGATGACACCCAACGGTCGGGAGTCGAAGCTCGGCGTCTTCAGCCATTACGAAAGACGTCGATAATCGATTCGGTGCTGACGCGGTTGGAAGGCGGCGAATCGCCGCCTTCCAACTTGACGCACAATTTCAGGCGCTCACGGCTGCTGCGGCAGCTTGTCGCCGATTTCGTACCACGGCACCTTCGAGTTCACGTAAGCGTGGCGGAGCGTTTGGCGCGGATGCCCCGGATCGGCGCCGTTGTCGATCGTTCCGGTCGCGACCACGATCTTGTCCGGCGCCGAGTCGACATCGATCGTGAGCTGGCATCCGCAAGTCTTGCAGAAATGGCGATGGAGCTTTTCCGAGCTGTTGAACGTCCCGAGATTGCTGGCGCCCTGGTCGAATTTGAAGCCGGAGCGCGGAAAAGTCGACAGCGTCACGAAGATCGCCCCGTGCAGCTTGCGGCAGATGCCGCAGTGACAGTGATGGGTATCGACGGCCGGCTCCGTGATCGTGTAGCGCACCGCGCCGCATTGGCATCCGCCGGTCAGTTTGAAATCCGCCATCGTTTCCATTCCTCCCTGACTGATTGACGGCTTTAATCACCGCCGCTGTGGTTCGTGCGGCGATGCTAGCATGATCGGTTTCCTGAGCAGCAACGGAATTCGATCGCGCTCCCGACCTGGCCCACGTTTGAACCGATCCCGTTGCTTCTGATTCAGCATCGCGAAACGACTGCAGATTGAGCGTTGGCCCTTTCACGTTTGACCGCACCTGCCCAAAGGGAGTACCGCAAATAATCAATTCGGATTTATCGATTGGCAAAGCGGAGGAATGATGAAGATCGAACAGAAGCTCAATGAGATGGGGTTCAAGCTGCCGAATCCGCGCAAGCCCGTAGGCAACTATGTCGGCGCGGTGCGCGTCGGCAACCTCGTCTTCGTTTCCGGGCATGGTCCGGGGCGCGAGACGGCGAGCGGGGAGCTCGAGCTGGTCAAGGGCAAGGTCGGCCGCGACCTGACCTTGGAGCAGGGTTACGAGGCCGCCAGGCTCGTCGCGCTCCATCTGCTGCGCGCGCTCAAGGAAGTGATCGGCGATCTCGACAAGGTCGTACGCGTAGTGAAGTTGCTTGGGATGGTCAACACAGCGGACGGCTTCAAGGATCAGCCCAAGGTGATAAACGGCGCATCTGATCTGTACGTCGCGCTGTGGGGCGAGGCGGGCCGCCACGCGCGCTCGGCAGTGGGGCTCTTCGAGCTGCCGATGGGTATCGCGGTCGAGATCGAGGCCATCTTCGAAGTCCGCGACTGAGTCCGCTCAGGTCTTCGCGGCCGGCCGCGAATTACCGTATGGGCCGGCCGCGAAAATGAGCGTAACGCTGGTCGCCTTCATCCGCGGGTTTCTCAAGGCCCGGGCCCAGGCGGAAGAAATCGGATTGGAAACTCGACGCGGTCAGAAGATCTTGGCCATCGTGCTGGGGCTGCTGTTGTGCGTCGGCGTCGCGCTGCTGGTCTACGGTACCGTGGCTGAAACTGATTCCCTCGCGATTCTCGGCTACTGCATCGTGCTGCCGGTCTTCTTCGCGCTGATGGTGAATCTCGGGATGCTGTTTGCCTGGTCGGATCGGAACAAGTAGGCGAAACATTAGGCCGGCGGCCCCCCTCCTGGCCGCCGGCGAAGAACTCGTCGGTCATTGGGCGGTATCGCGCTACTAGTGCCGCCTACGCACTCCAAGCGCGAGCAGGAACAAACAGGCCGCTACGGCAATCAATAGACAGCAAATGCGCCGAAGTCAAATCGTGTCGCGGGCCTGTATCGTCGTTTTGGTCACTGCGCCAAGCGATTTTTGCTTCGCGGGCTGAAGTCGAACGCGTGCAGAAGATCATTTGCCATCCAGTCGCGCATTCCGGTCGGATGTATCCGGAAACGCTCCTCCATGAACCTGATCAGTGATGAAAAATCCGCCTGCTAATGAATGAAAGATGAAGCCGTGACGCGTGAGTGGCGAGATAATCAGCAGCGGAACCCGGAAATTATTACCTCGTCGACCTTGGCCATCGTGCGATACGGCATAACAAACTCACAACGTTCGACAAGCAGCGGTGCTGAGCGATGGCGACTGTATCCAATCGCGCCAAAATCGAAGGGATGAGAGATAATGAGCGGAGGATACGAACTTTATTCTTATTTATTCTATAGCAGCTAATTTCTATCAACTTGGAATAAATATTGCTTGATTCACCGCCGGAAGAGACCGAAAGAAGACCGAAAACCCAACGGAGCGGGGGTCATGCAGGTTTCTGAATCAGAAGCAGCCGGGGTGAATCGAAGTCCAATTCCGAAACAGCCCATCCTCGTCGCCGAGGATAATCCGATCGCGCGCAAGCTTGCCGTTCGACAACTGGAGCGCCTCGGCTATCGGGTCGATCAGGCGGCCGACGGACGCGAAGTCGTCGAGGCGATAAAGCGCGAGAACTATGGGGTCATCCTGATGGATTGCGAGATGCCCGGGATGAACGGGTATCAGGCGACCCGCGAGATTCGCCGGATGGAGGGCGCGGCGCGGCATACCAGGATCATCGCGCTCACGGCGCATGAAACCGAAAGCGAACACGAGAAATGCCGAGCGGCAGGGATGGACGAATTTGCGACCAAGCCTCTCAAGCCGGAATCGCTCGCCCGAATCCTCGAGCAGGCGCAGTCGGCGCCGTCGGCGGGCGTAGCCGCCTCGACGGATGCGAATGATGAGCCTCGACTCGATCGCGAGATGCTCGCGGAGCTGCGCGACGATCAGGAATTGCTGGATGATCTGATCGACGCTTTTGTCAACAAGCTTCCTGATCGCATCGCCCAGCTCGCTGACGAATTCGCCCGCGGCGATCTAAAAGCGGCCTCAATGAGCGCACACAGCCTTAAGGGTTCGGCGGCCAACCTGGGCGCGAAACGGATGCGCTCGATCTGCGCGACGCTTGACATGATGGCGCGCAATAGGGCAGTCGAGAATGTCGCGTCGATCCTCGATGAGCTGCGCGCCGAATATCGCCAGGTCAGCATCGCGCTGGCCGCTGAGCACAGCGCTCCGACCGAGGACGTCGAGGCATAGCGGAGTTCGCCGAGTGCGCGGGCTCCTCGGCGATGAGAGTTTTCGATCGCATCGAAGAGATAGAGCCGGCGGCTCAGGAGCGAGCGGTTAGTCTCGCCGACTGGGTCGCATTGTTGGGATTCGTCGCGCTCTGCGTCGGCGCGGCGGCGGGCGGCGGCCTGCTGACGCTACCCGGCCTCGGAACGTGGTACCGCGGGCTTCACAAGCCGGGATGGACGCCGCCCTTTTGGTTTTTCGGTCCTACCTGGAGCGCGTTTTACCTCATGATGGCACTGGCGGCGTGGCTGGTATGGCGCCGGCGCGACCGGCATCGCGTGGTCGTGCCGCTCCTGCTCTTCGTCTATCAGCTCATCCTGAATGTCGCGTGGCCGGGGGTCTTCTTCTCGCTGCGTAATCCCGCACTGGCCGCAGCCGAAGTGATTTTGCTGTGGTTCTCGATCATGATTACCGTCATAGCCTTCCGCAGTATCAGCGCGGCGGCGGCGCTATTGATGGAACTCTACCTGGTATGGGTGACGTTCGCGGCGGCGCTGACGGTTGCGATTTGGCGTCTTAACGCTTGATCAGTTTCAGCAAGTCACCTGGGCCGATTACGACGGGCGGCGTGATTTCTCGCCTGCCGCAAGATGAAGCTCAGCGACGGGATTCCGGCCCGACATCCAGTTCTGATTGCGCTTGAAGACTTCCATGTCATGGCCGGGCACGATCCGCGGCAGCTTGTCGCCGACGATCGCCTTCATCTTTTCGAACTGCTGCAGCACGCGCCACGGATTTCCCTGGATGTAACCCGCGGGCCACATCTTTTCGATGTTCACGTACCAGTAGACACAGTCGCCAGCGATGATATGCGGGCCGGACGCGGTTTCGATCTCGACCCACTGGGAGCCGAAGGTGTGCGATTCCGAAGCCAGCCGGCAAGTGACGCCCGGCGCGACTTCGCGATCGCCCTCGAGCAGCGTGACGCGGCCGTCCGCGATCGTCTTGTCGAAGTCGTCGAAGTTGCTCCAGTTCATCGATGAGAGCGCCCACGACCCCGGACCATTGGCGCTGATTACTTCGCCGGCGCGCACTTTTTTCCAGCCTTCGTACTCCTCGCGCTGAACGTAGACGCGCGCCTTCGGGAACGAGACCACGTTGCCGCAATGGTCCGCGTGCATATGGGTCAGGATGACGGTGTCGACCTCCTCGGGACGAAAGCCGATCTTGCCGAGCACCATGTCGGGCCATTCGATGTCCGTGAAGAGATCGCTCAGCGTGCCTTCGGCGGCGGCAAAGCCCGTCACGCCGAAGCCAGTGTCAATCGCGATTACGCGGCGCTGTTTGGTTCCGGGCGCCGAGACCGCGAGCGAGTAGAGCATCGGAATCTCAAACATCCCGGTGTTGCTCGCGATCGGCGAGCCACCCATGAAATCGCCGGAGACCTTGGTCCGCGCGTAGCCGAGCACCCAGATCGAGTAATCGTTCCCCGCCATCGAAAAATTCTCCTGAGGACAGACCGGCCGAATCAGACCGCAAACTCGACCACTGCCGCGCCGCTTCCCCAAATGGGACCGTAGGCGAGCACCTTGCCCTTCGCGGTTTCGGAGCCGAGTGCACCGAGCAGCCAGTAGAAGGCCTTGAACTGCATGTCGGCTCCCGTCTTTCGCGCGTAGTCTGGCGCCGCGTCCATTGCGGTTGCGCACTTGCCCTGCGCGATTAGATCGAGCATGCGGCGATTCTCAGCGTCATCGACGTCCCCGACGATCCGATCCTCGTTGTCTTTGATGTCCTTGGTGAACCAATGGCCCGATAATCCCGTGCACGCTATCACTGCCGCACGCCGTCCGAGCGCGCGCACCGCATCGCCGACCGCCTTCCCGAGCTTCAGCTCCTCGTCGCGGCCGGCGTAGATGTTGCACGACATCCCAACTACCGGCAGCTCATGCTTGGGATCGAAGAAGTCGAGCGTCACCAGCATCCCGGTGTCGACCGGGAAGCCTTCGTAATCGACCGGACGCACCTGCAATCCAGCAGCGTTGCTCAGCTCGATCGTGCGCCTGGCTAGCTCGAGATCAGTGCGGAAGTCGTAGGGAAGATCGCCAAGGTCATACCAGTTCTCGTCGACGTGGACTCCCTTGGGGTTCGGCCGGGTCTGCACCAGGTGGCCGAGCACGGAAATCCATTGCGTGCTGAAAATCACCAGCACATCAGGACGCGCCGCGCGCGCATTCGCACCGGCCGTGCGAAACGCATTGCGCAGCTCGGCGCGGCTCGTCGAGTCTCGCGGCAGCACGAGATGCGGCAGGCCGGGGACGATGTAGCCGCCGACGATTTGCCCGTCAGGCATGGGCGCGCATCTCCTGATGACCGTTGCCGGCGGCGTCGCTCAGATCCCATTCGACGACTGCATTGCCTGTCGCGATGACGCTCCAGTAGCCGTGCACCTTGGCAGGGATGGTCGGAAAATCCATCGCGGCAAGCATCCAGAAGAGCCCGCCCGATTTGACCTCGGCGCTGGTTGCATCGATGAACTCCGGCAGCACCTTCAAAAGCTCGTCCATCCTGCCTTCGCGCATCAACTGCAGCACCCGCATATCCCACAGGTAGTTGGTGTGGCTGAAAACGTGTTCCTTGCTCATGTCTTCGGGAAGCGAAGGGTCCGGCTCGCGATCGAAATGGAAGTGCGAGAGCGTGTTGCTGGCGGCGAGCACGGCGCGCCGTCCGCTCTTCTCGATAGCGCGTCGCGTCGCGCGTCCGAGCTTGAACATCTCTTCGATCCCGACGCCCAGCGAGAAATAGTATGGCGAGTTGTTCGCCGAGAGGCTGACGATCGGGATATCCCAGTCAGGGTTGAGCATGTGCGCGGTGACGATGGTGCCGTAGTCGAGCCGGAAGTTGGGATTGGTCATCTTCCTCGCGGTCAGACCTTCGCCGATCGCCTCGTCGTAGATCGCGTCGGCCATCTCGCAATCTATCGCAGTATCGAAGTTGTAGCGGAACAGATGCGGAAAGATCGGATCGACCGAGAGGCCCTTGAGCCGCGGCACACGCGTGATGTGATGGCCTACGAGCGTCATCCAGTGCGGAGTGTGGATAAGGATCACGTCCGGCTTCTGCGCTTTAATTTTTGCGCGGCAATTGTCGTAGGCCCAACGCAGCACTTCCCATCCGCCCGTAGAGCGCGGAATGTTCTGTGGCGGGTTCTCGCCGTAAACCAGATGGGGAGGATGCGGCGCAATGTAACCGCTGACTATCTTGCCCTTGCCGGCCATGATGTTTGCCTCCGATAGATTTTCAGAGCGGGCATCACGATATTCGCGCATCTACTGGACCGCACGCAACTGCTCCATCTGCTCGAACATTTTCTTGATGGTCATCCCGGGCGTGAAGCCCAGCTCGAAAAACAGGTGATCGACTCCGTGTTCGCGCGCCGCCCTCACATCGGCCTTCACCTGCTCGAAAGTGCCGTCGAAGATGCGCCCGTTGGCGGGCCGCGGATGCTCGGCGAGGTCGACATGCGCGCGCATCACGACCTTTAGCTTTTCAGCCTCGCGTCCGGCCGATTTCGCGGTCTCGCGAATGAACGCCCAGTGCCGATCGAATGCCTCCCAACTCTCCGGGTTGGGCGGCTGCCATCCGTCGCAATAGAGCGCCGCGCGGCGCATCGCCTTCTCCGTGAACGCCGCCTGATAGATAGGCGGATGCGGCTTCTGGATCGGCTTCGGCCCGATCTTGCTGGGCGCGATTTGATAATACTTGCCGTGGAATTCGACGGTCTCCTGCGTCCAGATCGCGACCATCGCCTGCAACACCTCGACCATCCGGGCCTCCAGCCCGCGTTTCGTCATCCCGCAGGCCTCGTACTCGTCGCTGGACCATCCGATGCCGATTCCGCAGATGACGCGTCCGTTCGAGAGGACATCGAGCGTGGCGAGCCGGCGCGCGAGCAGCAACGGGCCGTGATATGGCCCCACGACGACGCTGGTGCCGAGCTGGACGCGACGGGTGAGCGGCGCGACGAAGGTCAGCGTCTCGATTGCGTCGAAGATTCGTTGATAGACCGCCGGCAGCCGTCCGTCGGGCGTGTCGCTGTAGGGCTCGCGCGGGTTGAGCGGCCACATCAGGCGCTCGTTGGTCCAGAGCGAATCGTAGCCGAGCTTTTCGGCGGCCTCGGCGAAGCGCGCGATCGACTCCGGGCCAGCCTCATCGCCCATCTGCGGGAGACAGATTCCGAGCTTCATAAGATCCTCTCGGCGTAGCGTCAGCGGCTAAGATGCGGCCGCACTTCGCGCGCAAACAGTTCCTGCGCGCGCGCCGCCTTCCACAATTCGATGTTCCCGTAGTGAGTGATGATCAACAGCTCGTCGATATCGACCTGTTTCAGCAGCGCGCCGCATTGATCAAGCACCTTGCGCGGCGTGCCGACGAAAGCATAGTCCTCGTTGACAATCTGCTCGTAGGTGAGCCGCGGCAGCAGCTCCATCATGTCGCTCGCATAAAAGGCGTAGTTGCTGTTGAGCAGGCGTTGCTTGATCTCGGCGCTGCCGCGCAGCGTCGGCACCGCGCTCGAATTATAAGCGAAGAACTTTTTCAGCACCGCTTCGGATTCCGCGCGCAGGTTGCGGTCATCGTCGGTGATGTAGACGGCGCGGACGGCCGCGACTGTCGGCTTGGTGCCGTACTTCGCGCAGGCTTCGCGATAGCGATCGACGCCCGGTTTGAACGCCGCGACAGGCGCGGGGCCGCCGAACGCGAGCGCCCATCCCTTGCGCGCGCCGATCTCGAACGCTGCGCCGCTCGTCCCGACCATGTAGACCGGCGGATAGGGCTTCTGCACTGGCTTCGGCACCACCGCAACGTCCTTCATCTTGTAGAACCTGCCGTCGTACGAAAATCGATCGCGCGTCCAGGCAAGTTCGATGATATCGAGCGATTCCTCGTAGCGGCCCTGCGTCTCCTCCATCGGGATGCCGGCCGGCGGATATTCCCAGGCATGGCCGCGGCCGACGCCGATATCGATCCGGCCGTTTGTGATGATGTCGGCGAAGGCGGCCTCGCTCGCGAACACCGCCGGGTTACGCAGCGGCAGTGTATGGCAAAGCGTGCGGAAGCGGATGTTGCGGGTTCGTTGTGCGGCGGCGGAAAACAGCGCCAGCGGATTAGCCGAGATGCTGAACTCCTGGAAGAAAAAATGCTCGATGACGCTAAAGATGTCGTAGCCGAGCTGGTCGGCATTCTCGATCAGCCGGACGACGTCCCATACGGTCTTGGTGTAATCGGCGTCGTAGCCGTTCTGGATCTCGCTGTAGATTCCGAAGCGCAAATTTTTCGCCATTCTAGGCCGCACCGTCCCTGTATATTGTTGCCCACGCAGGGCGCGGGCATTCTAACATCACTTGCAGGATAACCCAGCAGGGCAACGATCCCCACTAATGCGGCGCTACGGCGACGCAATTCCCCGGTCCCTCTTCGGCTTTGGTCTCCAGCAGGTCGGCGAGCGTGAGAGTATCCAGCAGGTCGCGATGGACCGCGGTGAGCCGGCCGATAAGCGCGCGGATGCGTAGGTCGGCGATCGACTCCATGCTGCCCGCCGTCATCGTACCAAGCGCGTCGCTCAGCCGAATTCCGGAAGGCGCGCGACTCAGCACCAGCCCGTGCCGACTGGCTTTGGGCTCGCCCCCTGCTTCGGTCGCGAACCCGTTGTCGCAGAGCCGCGCGATGATGGGCGCGATCGCCCCCTGAGCGACGCCGAGTTCAGCCGCGAGGCTGCCGACGGTCACCGGCAGCGCGCCGCGCACATGCTGATCGGCCAGGCGGAGCAGGATGTCGAGCGCTGCAACATAGCGGAAACCGATAGATGCGCGAGAGGTCAGGAGCAGTCATGTTGCTGCGTCGCCAGTTGATATCGGGCATTTGCTGATGAATTCAGCAGTGCCCTCACCTGTTTCGCATTGCAATTAAGCAATTGTTGACATTTTTTTCAGCGGATGTTAACGAAACCGGCTAAACTTGTTTGGTCGCAAGCCGGGCAGTAACCAGCGAGATGGCCGCTTGGATCTCGCACAAAAAAG
This sequence comes from Pseudomonadota bacterium, assembly GCA_021324855.1. Classification (GTDB taxonomy): domain Bacteria; phylum Desulfobacterota; class Binatia; order Binatales; family Binataceae; genus JAJPIG01. Next base: position 327,104 of record JAJPIG010000015.1, read on the forward strand.
CCGGGGTGGAACGCCTCCGGAGGGGAAAGGAAGTAGGGGAGATGCGTAAAGTAGTCGGTCTGTTGTTTGCCGTCCTGCTGATCTCCGTGCCCATCAGCACGAGCTGGGCTGCCGAGTCCGAAGGAGGTATCGCTCCGGGCACGGTAATCACCGAAAAGAACTGGGAACAGTACAAGCAGTTCATGACGCCAGGGCTGCAGGCACTCTGGGCCGGCACCTATGAATGGAAGCTCGGTCCGGAGTTCTCGATGGAAATCGGGCCGACGCGCCATTACCCCGCGCCGCCGACTTATCAGAAGCTGACCGAGCAGTATGCCTCGCAGGTGAAAATCGAAACCCTGCCCGACGGCCGCCATATCCTCCAGAACTACGTCGCCGGCCTGCCGTTCCCCAATCCGCAGGAGCCGATGAAGGGCTGGAAAATTCTCGCCAACGACTGGTACGCGTATGTCCCGCATATCATCTGTAATGACACCTCGGGTCAGGTGTTTCGTGATCGGATGGGCAACGTGACCAGCAACGAGATCATCATCGTGCTGCGCATCTACGATCATATCGCGGATGCCGGCGTGCCGGTGAGCGATCCCTCGCAGGCGGGCGTCTATTACACCGAGTATTTTGAACTGACCAAGCCGGAGCAGGCGCGCTACACGGCGGTCCTCACTGTCTATTATCGTGATCAGACGCGCAACGAGGATACCTTCCTGTTCGTGCCGGCGCTCAGGCGCACACTGCGCCTGTCATCGGCGGCGCGATGCAGCCCGGTATTCGGTTCCGATGCGACCAACGACGACACGCGCCACGGGGCCTTCAACGGCAACATCACGAAGTTCGATGCGACGTGGCTCGGCGACGCGAGGGTCATCGCGCAGCCTGATCCGGACGTGATCAAGTCGGGCGACATGAGCCAGTTCATCCCGCCGCTCTACTTCCCGAAGCCGGACATCGGCAAATGGGAAGTGCGCGATGTCGACGTGATCGATGCGCGGCATATTCCGTCGCTGCGCGCGGGGTATTGTTATGGCAAGCGCGTACTTTACTGCGACAAGGAATCGCACAACGCGAAGTGGGCCGAGCTGTACGACGAAAACATGAAGCTGTGGAAGATCTTTTATGATCCACAGGGCCTGGTGAAGACCAACGAGGGCAACTACTGGACCAATGCTGGGTGGGGCAACATCATCGACGTGCAGAACATCCACGAGACCTTCGTGCATCTCTCGGGTCCGAGCGGACCGTTCCGCGCTAATGCAGATTGCCAGAACGTGAGCGGTCTTAATCTGACGGATTCGGGCCGCTACGGCAGCGTGCGTGGACTGTCGGAAATCATGCGCTGACGATTGGTAGTGATGGGAACGTAGAAAAATGGCGCGCCGCTTAAGCGGCGCGCCATTTTTCGTTGGTGCCGTTATGACGCTTAGCCGCGTTGCTGGATGCCGCGATTGACGCGGCTCGCCAGTTCGCGCCAGCGCGTGATCACCACGTCAGGACCGAACAGCCGTTCCTTGTACCAGCCGCCTTTGGATGCGTAGAACTCGTGAATCGCTTCGCGCGCCTGTTCATCCTCGTTGGTGAACGTAGTCGGCACCAGCGGCTTCCACAGCGTCGTACATTCGTCGAAGAATCGATCTTTCTCTTCCGCCGAACTTGCCTTACGCCCCCACGTCATGATGTACCGGTAATGGTCCTCGTCGACCGGCACGTACCATTCGAACATCAGGATTCCCGGCGCCGGGAACGGGTCGACTTTGAGCCCGCCGGGCATCCAGATGCTCACCTCGGGCACCATCTCGTTGTTGACGCCCTCATCGCCCGGCATAAAGCGCGCCTTGAGCTTGACGCCGTCGATCTCCGCCTCCCACACCGGATTGCCGACGCCGCGAATCAACACCACGCCCTTCGGACCCGGGCCGTCGATCACTTTCATCCCGCGCGAGTCGCTGAGCCCAGTATCACCGAACACGGTTGGCAGTCGGAATGCGCGCACCAGCGGCGAGTTGCGATGGATATACGTATGCGCGGGATCGAAGCCGTTCTCCGCGGCCATCCGCCAGTTGCCTTTGGCGACCACGGTCCGGCCCTCGGGAAAGACCGCGAGCGAGTCATCGAGAAAGCCGGGCTGCACGTCATCTTCGAGCGGCGGCGGCGGATCCAGGTCGCCGACGAACACGAACACCACGCCCTGCCGTTCCTCGACCGGGTAGCTCTTGATCGCGACCTTGCCGATCAGCGGACTCTTCGGATCGGTCAGGATGGTCTTGAGGCGGCCATCGCGCAGATCGTAGGTGAAGCCGTGATACCAGCAGGTGATGGTCTCCTTCGTGAAGCACTCGGGTTTCACCGAGAACGGCGAGCCCTTGTGGAGACACTGATCTTCGATCGCGCAAACCTTGCCGTTCACGCGGCGAAACAGAATCCGCTCGCCGAGGATTTCGAGCGTCTTGATTTCGGTGACTGCACCTTCGCCGAGGCCCGGGCTGATGTCGCCCTCTTTCAATTCGCTGCCGAAGAAGACTGGGTACCAGTGATTGCGGAACCCGAGCGCCGCATCGATGTACGGCTGCCAGGACCGGGTGCGCGTTGTGTTGGACTTGCGTTCCTCGGGGATTGAACTCACAGCGCGTTTTTTTGCCGTCGCTCCACTCATTTTCGGAAACTCTCCAAAGCGATCGATTAAGGCTAAATCGCCTCGATGACCGCGCGATGGATTCGCAGCAGCTCGCTGAAGCTCTGATCGGGTGGCCGGCGGCCCATCCCGCATTCCGTCGCCACACCGACCACGCCATTGTAATGCTTGCGCAGCCGTTCGAGCCGGCGCCGGCTGCCCTCGACGCCGTCGGTGTAATGAATCAGCCCGGCGTAAAGCGTTGAATCGCCAATCTTCAGATCCTTGAGCGGCGCGAAATACTCGTCGTCGTCGCGGGCGCGCGGAATCGGCATATGCACGAAATCGATTCGGCGGCCGGCTTCCCGTGCCGCGGCATTCGCAAGCTGCACGCAGGTTTCGAGCGTCCTGGGTTCGAGGAAATGGCGATGATGCAGATCGCCGTAGCAGAGGTGCAACCCGAGCACGACGTCATTCGGCACCGGGCCGCAGAGTTGCTTGATGAACCCGATGTAACGCTCCATCGGATCGCCGTTGCCCCTGTACTCCATCGGCTCCTCGCCGACGTAATCGTTGAAAGCGACGGCCAGTGTCTCCCAGTTGATATCCCATTGCAGGACGAGGTCTTTTGCCGGGACATCGCGGAGGATTGATTGAACGTCGCGCACTGCGGCGTCGGCATAGCCGTTCGCCATGATCTCCATGTCGCGCGCGCCGGCGGCGAAGAGCCGCGCCGCATCTTCGGGGAAAGGGATGCAGACTTGGAAGCGGGTATCCTCCGCGATCACGCCCGCATCGCGAAGGTTGCGGAAGACGAGGTACGAGGCCTTGGTCTCGATCGGATAGGTGAGCGTCGGCACGTGGATTCTATCGAGACCCGCCCTCACACGGTACTTGTAGAGGTCGCCGTAGCCTGACGGCACATAGCGCGGCATCCCAGGCACGCCTCTGGGCCGGCGCACCGATTCGAGATCCGGATGATGCTCCCAGACGCGAATCGCGACGAACAGCACCCAGAAACGGCGCTCGTTGGTCTCGCCGTCGGTGAGTCCAATCGCGAGGTCGCCGATGTCTTTTGAGCAGATGCGGAAAGCTTCTTCCGGAGAATTCGCCGGAATTCCGCCGATCAACAGTACCGGCCGCTTTGCCTTAACCATAGTACGAGGCCCTCAGACGGTTGCGGGCTGGTCCTCAGAACGGCCATTTCCAGTCCGTGATTTCCGGCTTGTCCATCCCGTTTTCGAAAGCGAAGGCCAAATTGTCATAAATCTGGTCTTTGAGCCAATCCTTCACGTGGGCGCCTTTCGCCAAAAGCTTCGGCACGCGATCTATCGCATCAATCGCGAGACTGAAGCGATCGGTCTGATTGTTGATGGCGAGTTGCAGGGGCGTGTTGATATTGCCGGTCTCGCGGTAGCCGCGCACGTGAATGTTGTCGTGATTCGTGCGGCGGTAGGCGAGTTTGTGAATCAGCCACGGGTAGCCGTGGAAGTTGAAGATAATCGGCCGGTCGCGCGTAAAAAGCGCGTCGAAATCGAAATCCGAGAGACCGTGCGGATGCTCGGTCGGCGGCTGCATCACGAACAGATCGACCACGTTGACGAAGCGAATCTTGAGGTCGGGGAATTTCTCGCGCAGGATCGCGGTCGCTGCGAGCGCCTCGATCGTTGCGACGTCGCCCGCGCTTGCCATCACAAGGTCCGGCTCTTCGCCCTGGTCGTTGGAAGCCCATTCCCACAAGCCCGCGCCCTTTCGGCAATGCCGGATCGCATCGTCCATCGGGAGCATCTGCGGATGCGGCTGCTTATCGGCGACGATCACGTTGACGTAGTCAGTGCTGCGCAGGCAGTGGTCGGCGACGCTCAACAGGCAGTTCGCATCCGGCGGCAGGTAGATGCGTGTCACGATCGCGCGCTTGTTGGTGACTACATCGATGAAACCCGGGTCCTGATGCGTGAAGCCGTTATGGTCCTGGCGCCAAACGGTCGAGCTGATCAGGATGTTGAGCGAGGAGATAGGCGCGCGCCACTGGACCTCGACCCGCGATTTTTCGAGCCACTTCGCGTGCTGGTTGATCATTGAATCGATCACGTGCGCGAACGCCTCGTAGGTGTTGAGCAGTCCGTGACGCCCGGTGAGCAGGTACCCTTCGAGCCAGCCTTCAAGCGTGTGCTCGCTGAGCATCTCCATCACGCGGCCGTCGGGCGCGAGTTCGCCGCCGTCCCTGTCTTCCGGCCGATACTCGGCCAGCCAGGTTTTGGGACTGGCTTCGTAAACTGCTTCGAGGCGGTTCGACGCGGTTTCATCGGGTCCGAAAAGACGGAAGTTGGTCGGATTCTCACGCATCACGTCGCGTAAAAATTGGCCGAGCACGGCAGTGTTCGAACTCGTTGTCGCGGTCGGCTTCGAGACCTCGACCGCGTAGCGGCGAAAATCCGGCATCTTGAGCGGCTTGCGAACCGAGCCGCCGTTGGCGAGCGGGTTCGCGAAGATTCGCCGCGGGCCTTCGGGCGCCAACTCGCGCAGCTCGGGAACCAAGCGTCCCTGTTGATCGAACAGTTCCTCCGGGCGGTAACTGCGCATCCATTTTTCGAGAATCTTCAGATGCTTCGGATTCGACGCCACGTCGGTGATCGGCACCTGATGCGCGCGCCAGTAGCCCTCGATGTGGTGGCCGTCGACTTCCTTCGGCGCGGTCCATCCTTTGGGACTGCGCAGGATGATCATCGGCCACCGGCAGATGCTTGCGTTGGCCGCCGGCTTGCGGCGCGCCTCGGACTGCAACTCGCGAATTTCGAGCACGCAGCGTTCGAGGGTCGCCGCCATCTGCTGATGCATCGCTTTCGGATCCTCGCCTTCGACCACGTACGGGGTGTAACCGTATCCGACAAAGAGGCTTTCGAGGTCGGCGGGCGGGATGCGCGCGAGGATCGTTGGATTCGCGATCTTGTAGCCGTTCAGATGGAGGATCGGCAGCACGGCTCCGTCGCGCACGGGGTTGAGAAATTTGTTCGAGTGCCAGGCAGTTGCGAGCGGACCCGTTTCCGCTTCGCCATCGCCGACCACCGGCACAGCCAGGAGATCGGGATGGTCGAACGCCGCGCCGAACGCATGCGAAAGGCTGTAGCCGAGCTCGCCGCCTTCGTGAATCGAGCCCGGCGTTTCGGGCGTGCAATGCGATCCGATGCCGCCCGGAAACGAAAACATCTTGAAGAATCTCCGCAGGCCCTGTTCGTCCTGGCTACGATCGGGATAGAACTCGGAATAGGTGCCTTCGAGATAAGCGTTGGCGAGCACGGCCGGCGCCCCGTGACCCGGACCCGAGATGTAGAGCACGTTGAGGCCGTATTTCTTGATCAGACGATTCAGATGAACGATCACGAAGCTCTGCCCGGGATCGGAACCCCAATGACCGAGCAGACGGTGCTTGATGTGCGCGGGCCTTAGCGGCTCCCTGAGCAACGGATTCTCGACAAGATAGAGCATCCCGAGCGAGATGTAATTGCAAGCTCGCCACCACGCGTCGATCTTTCGCAATTCTTCAGCATCGAGCGTCGGACGAGCCACGGTCGGTTTCTTGGTCTGCGCTTTCATCACGATCCTCCAGAAACTACGAGCTCGGTTCGTTGCAACCGGAGCAGGTTACGACAACTACGGGAGCGGCGAATGTCACTCGAAAGCTCCTCAGGCGAGCAGCACCGCGATCAGGCCCGATACGAAGACGCCATCGAAAGTGCCCGCGCCGCCGATCGAGGCGATTGGCGCGTGCATCGCCCCGATTTTCGGCAGATTCATGATGTCGGCGCCGATCAGGCATCCAAGCGTTCCGGCCGCGAACGCGATCGCCGGCGAGCGACGCCGATCCAGTAGCGAAGCGACCATCGCGGCGAGAATACCAGGGATGAGTGTCGGCACCGCGATTCCGACACCGGGTACGATGGTCGCGAAGTGGTAGACCACCACGCTTACGATCGCAACTGCGATCGCGGCTTTGACGAACACTCCGGTACGCGTCACGACCCATAGCGAGGTGAAAAAAGGAATCAGTGCGCCGCCCACGTTGATCGCGATTTCGGTGCGGCCAACGTGCCGCACCGTCGGTACGACGTAGGGCACGCCCCAATAGTAGATCACCTGGTCCTGCACGATGCCATGGCTGGCGATCGTCGCGATCGGAATATTGATGTAGCTGCCGAAGATCATCATTAGCAGCAGCAGCGAGACCGCGCGATGCGAAATACCGAGCCGCTCATAGGCTTTCCTGATCAGCCCAACCTCAACGATCACGAAAAGTGCAAGCAGCAACGCACCGAGGATCGCGAGCGCGAAGTTTGTGACCGGCGGATACATCGATTGTTTCTCCAGTTCTCCCGGCGCAGGCGTCCGCCGCGCGAGGGGTGACGTTTCAAAGTCTCCCGAGTGGTCGTTGCATCGCCCCGGCTTTCCCCTCGACGAACGATTCGCGTAGATTATGCCGACACTCGTTCACGGCCGCGCTGAAAGCCAGCGACACAAAATCGGAATGGTATGCGATCACGACTCCTGATTACGAGCGCATCGACGATGCTTGCGCTGACCCTGGTTGCGTCCTGCGGCCTCGTCGCCGAGACCCTCAAGACCGGCGGCGAGCAGAAGTTGACCAAGGCCGCGCCGCCGCCGAAGAAAGAAGGTCCGCACGTAATCGTCTTCGCGCTTGACGGAACTACGCCCGCGCAGTTGATGGAGGCGGTGGGTGGGGGACACGCCCCCAACCTAAGCGGTTTGCTGGGCCCCTATCAGGGCGGAGGTGTTTTCGAGCATGCTTACGCGGCGCCGCACGCGATGAGCATGCTGCCCTCCAGCACCATCGCCGACTGGTCAGCGATCTTCACGGGCACCGCGCCGGCAGATAACGGCGTCCCGGGCGACGAATGGTTCGAACGCGCGAACAATCGCTTTCTCGCGCCAGTGCCGGTCTCGGTCGACGACATCACGGACAACACCAAGACGGTCGTCGACGATCTGGTCGGACACGAACTGCGCGTCGGGACGCTCTACGAACGGATGCAGGTGCGCTCCTACGTCTCGCTGATGTCGGTGCATCGCGGCGCGACCTACTACACGACGGTGTCGCCAGGCTCGTTCGGCGACATGATTACGCAGCTAATCAAGGGCTCGCTGCTCTACGGCGCCGGACCGGAGAAATCGCTGAGCGGCGCGATCGATCGGGACTCGGCCGACAAGGTCGTGCAGACTATCGAGCAACACGGCATTCCCGATTTACAGGTGGTCTATTTTCCGGGCATCGACATTTACACGCACGAGGCCAATCCGCCGCTCGAGAAGCAAACTCACTATCTCGAAAGAGTGACCGACCCTGCGATCGGCCGGATTCTCGATGAGTATCGAAAGAAAGGCGTGCTCGAAGGCACCTACGTGATCATCATTGCCGATCACGCACAAATTCCAACCCTCGATGACGAGCGGCACGAACTCGGCACCGGTGACAATTCCCCGTTTACCGCCGTCAAGCGCGCCGGCTTTCGGGTCCGCAAGCCGCTGCTCGCGCTGGCCGATCTCGACAAGGATTACCAGGCCGTGCTCGCCTATCAGGGCTTCATGGCCTACGTTTATCTCGCTGATCGTTCGACTTGCCGCCGCGAGCATCAGCGCTGCGACTGGACCAAACCGCCGCGCTTCGAAGAGGACGTCATTCCGGTGCTGAATTCGTTTTATCGGTCGAATCGATGGGGCCGGCCAGTGCCCAAGCTCAAGGGCACCATCGATTTGATCTTCGCGCGTCAGCCGGTCCGGGCGGGCGGGAAGACGCTGCCCTACGAAATCTTTGACGGTCATCACCTAGTCGCGGTCGACGATTATCTGATCGATCACCCGCGCCCCGATCTGATCGATCTCGCGGAGCGGATGGAGTGGCTGTCCGCGGGTCCTTACGGCGATCGCGCCGGGGACATTCTGCTGCTGACGAAAGCCTGCAGCAATCTGCCGATTCAACGGCGCTACTACTTCGCTGGGATTACGCACTACACCTGGCACGGCAGCGCCTGCGAGCAGGACAGCCATATCCCATTCATCCTGGCGCAGGTCGGCGGCTCGGGTCAGCGCATGAAATCGATCATGCAGCGCTTCGGCGGCGACTCGCCCTACGAGCGCGAGCTGACCCCGCTTGTCGAGTCGCTGTTCAAGAACGCAGAGCAGTAATCGGCGGCCTCACAAAATCCGGCCGGCGCCGGCGGTGAGATCGCGAATCGGCCAGCGGCCCGACTCCACCTGATGAAAGAACTCGCCGACGATGCGGTTGAACAGCTCCGGTTCCTCGAGGTTCAGAGCATGCCCGGTGCGCGGCAGAATCGCGAGCCCGGCTGACGGGATCGTCCGCTTCAGCATCAGCGCCGGATCGAGACACGGTTCATCTTCATCGCCGCACATCACCAGCGCCGGCACAACCAGCCGGCTCAGCCGCTCGGTCATCTCATAAAGCGACGGCCGCATCTTCTGCACGCCGCGCAGCGTCATCGCAGAGCCGACCGGCGAATGCTCGGCAAGATTGCGGACGAACTCGGCGAAGCCGCGCGGGTCCTTGTCGCGCAATTGGAGGCGTCCCGGACCCTGCGCGTAACGTTCCGCCGACGCGGTCATCGGGAGCGTATCGAAACGCTGTGCGGCAGCCTCGGCTTCGGCCTGGAATTGCGCGCGCTTGGAGGGCTCCGCGCCGTAGCCGCATCCGCCGATCACCAGCGAGCGCGTGAGCTCCGGGTAGTTAAGGCCGAAATGAAGCGTCGCAAAGCCACCCATCGAGATGCCGACCACGTGCGGCCGATCGAGCTCGAGCGCCGCAATCACCGCTTTGATATCGTCGCGCGCGCGATCCTGCGAATAACGCGCGAGGTCATCGGGGACATCCGAAGGCGGGTAGCCGCGCGCATTGTATGCAATGCATCGATAGCGTCGCGCGAAGCAGCGCATCTGCGGCTCGTAGCTGCGCAGATCGCCGGCGAACTCGTGCACGAAAACGATCGGGATTCCGCTTCCCGCTTCTTCGTAGTAGAGCCGCACTCCATCGTCGGTCGTGATGTAAGGCATCAGAAGTTTCTCCTGTCGCGTTGGCGGCTGAGCGCGTGATTATGCGATGATCGCGCTTAAGACATAGTAGCCGATTCTCCAACCGAGGAGGTAATTTCGATGGCGCAAGTGCTTGCCGATCTCGTCGCAGGTTTGGCTGCCGGGCAGGTGAAGGTCGTCGACCTGACCAAACCTCTCTCGCCCGAGACGCCGATCATCCCGCTGGGTCCGCCGGCCAAGCAGCCTCCTAATATGGTGATCGAGACCAACAACAAGTACGACTCGCGCGGACCAACCTCGTACTCGAACACGCTCCACGTGTGGGAGCACACGGGCACGCATTTCGATGCGCCTATCCATTGGGTCACCGGCAAGGACCTGCCGAACAATGCTTGCGACACGATCCTGCCGCAGAAATTCATCGGACCTGCGTGCGTGCTCGATATGACCGCGGAGGCGGCGAAAAATCCCGATTTCCTGCTCATGCCCGAACACATCCACGAGTGGGAGCGGCGGCACGGCCGGATTCCGGCGGGCGCGTGGGTGCTGATTCGAACTGATTGGAGCAAGCGTGAAGGCGCGGCGTTTCTCAACGTCGATGCCAATGGCGCGCACAGCCCGGGGCAGCACGTTTCCGCGTCGAGATTCCTCGCGTATGAGCGCGACGTGATCGGCCTAGGCGTCGAGACGGTCGGCACCGACGCCGGGCAGGCCCATCGCTTCGATCCGCCGCTGCCGAATCACTACACGATGCACGGCGCGGGCAAGTTCGGTCTCGCGAGCCTTTGCAATCTCGATCAGTTACCGCCGACCGGCGCGGTCGTGATCGCGGCACCGCTCAAGATCGTGAATGGAAGCGGCAGCCCGGCGCGGGTGCTGGCTTTGGTCGCGAACTAACCCTGCATCAATGCGCGGCGATCCATCGGAGCGCGTGCGGCGCCCATGGGCCGTTCGGCTCGCTCGCGATGTAGCAGGCGCTGAAATGATTGCAGCCGGGGAGTACGATCCGCTGGACGTCGCCGCCCGCGGCGCGCAGCGCCTGCTCCATCAATTCGGCCTGGCGCGACAGATGCGGGAAATCGTCGCTGCCGTGCGAAATCAGGAACGGCGGCGGCGTCCCTTGGATATTGCAAATGGGACTGGCCGGCGCGTCATGGCCGGAATCCGCCGGCCCCAAAAAGCGCGGGCGCATCGGAAGTCCGGCGCCTTCGCGGAAATCGTACACGCCCGACATCGCCAGGCATCCGCGCACCACATCGCGCGGAAGACCCCGACGCTCCTGCCAATCGCGCCTGACTGCAAGCAAAGCGGTGTAATGACCGCCGGCGGAATGGCCGCCGATGAAGATGCGCCGCGAGTCACCGCCATAGCGGCTGATGTTTCGAACGAGCCATGCGACCGCATCGGCGACGTCGTCGTAGCCGGCCGGAAACAGATGCTGCGGCGCGAGCCGATAGCCGATGCTCGCGAAGATGATCCCAGCCTCGTTGAGAATCGGCGCCATGAAGAGCAGATGCTCCTTGTAACCGCTGACCCATCCGCCGCCGTGCGCCATCGCGACCACGCTGCCGTTGGGCTGCTTCGGAATGCATAGCGCGATGCTCTGATAGGGATTGGAGCCGTAGGAGACATCTTCGGCGATGACGCCGGCGCCGCGCTTCATTACCTCGGCGGCGAAGGCCTGGCCCGGTTCTGAGAGCGGCTCCTGGGGCGGATAGTCTTCTATACGCATGATTTCACCTGCGCGCATTATGCGCCGCAGCTTCCGAAAGGCAAGCGTTGGTGCCTGCGACGCGCTGCGCATCGGAAACCGAGTCGTTGTATCATGGATGCCGGGGCAGGCGGGTAACTTCGACGGGCCGCGTAGCGGGCGCTTTTAGGAGGCATTGACCAATGTGGCGCACAGGCTGCCTTGCGCTGATTGCCGTCCCTTTCGCTTTCATCACTACGCTCGCGTTCGGCGCGGTGGCGCAGGGCGCCGAACCGACGATGACCTTTCTGGTCGCGCGTCCCGAGATGCCCGATCCGCTGTTCGCGCAGACCGTCATTCTAATGCTGCCGCGCGAAACCACGGGCGAGGATTTTCCGCTGGTGGTCGGACTGATCGTCAACAAGCCGATCCGCGAGATCACGCTGCACAAGCTGTTCCCTAACAGCTCCGCGCTCAAGCAGCGATCCGACCCGGCGTTCTTCGGCGGACCGGTCGATATTGAGACTCCCGCGATCGTGTTTCGTGCGAACAAACCGATCGACAAGGCGGTCCGCCTGGCTGGAGACATCTATGTGAATCTCGACTCGGATCAGGCGGCCGCGCTGGCGCAGGATCCGAAGCAGGTCCGCGACTTTCGGCTGATTCTCGGGCGCTCGCAATGGAGCCCCGATCAATTGCATAGCGAGATGATGGAAGGCTCCTGGTACACCGTGAACGCGCCGGCCGACATTGTATTCAGCACCAACCCGGCGACCTTGTGGCACACGCTTGAGGCGCAGGCGCGGCTGATTCCGGCCTCCGTATCGAGCCAATCGCCGCTCGCGCCAGGTCTCGTGCTAATCCATGCGCCATGAGGGGCGCCGTTGATTACTTGCGCCAGGGCTTGCCGTTCGCGATTCCGTAATCGCGGAGCGGGTCGCCGAAGACCGTGATCCGATAGTCAGCGAAGAACTTATCGCTCGACTTTTGCGCGGCCTGATGCTGCGCGTTGTTGCGCCATGCGTTCAGCGCCTCGTCCGAGGCGAATTCGACGACCGTAAGCTCCTCGCCGTCGGAGGCGATGAAGGTTTTGGCCGCCACAAACCCGGGCGTTGCGGCCGCAAGCTTGAATAATTCCGAAGCCGACGCGTAGTACTCGCTGCGGCTGGCCTCGCGCGTATAGGTGCGAAAGATTACGGTGCGCACAGGCAGGCCGGTCCGTTCCGCTAGCGCGCTTCCCGCTCGACGATCATCTTTTCGTCAACGAACTTGCCGTGATCGATGATTACCTGGTCATCCAAAGTTACCGTGCAATCGCGCATTGGGACATCGTAGTGACCCAGCGTGTTGCGCGTGCCGCCGCCGAGCGTGTTCGGTCCGGTCGAGAACAGGAAATTGCCCGGAAAGGCGCGCGCTGCGGCCCGCGACCGTTCGGGATCGTCGCCGTAAAGCGCGAGCGAGTCCCATCGTGCCTGAGGATTGAGCCCCCATCCGAGATGTGAGATCGCGTGGCCGTCCATGTCTTCGGGGAAGCGCCGGTTGTCCTCGAGCCAGTTGTTCATCAGCTTGGCGTCGAGACCGCCCTCGATGCGCCGGATGAAACCTTCGCGAATCTCGAGTCGGATTTCGTCCTGGACGTAGCGGCAGTAGGGCAGGATAACGATGTCGCCGCGCTGGATAACGACCGTGCCGTTGGCCGAGCCTTCATTCGGAAATGTGTGCACGTGGCCGCCTCCCCAATGGTCGAAACGGCCCGGCGCCTCGGAAAATCCATATTGGATCATGGTCGGGTATTCGCCGAGCTGGACGGTGAGATCGGTACCGGCGTCGCTCGTGACGCGCATCTTCCTGGCCTGCTCCAGGCGCTTGCCCGCATAGATGGTTGCCTCCTTGAGTCCCGGCGGCGACATCAATTCGGCCAGATCGTCGGGCGCATCGATGATCATCAGCACCCGCGTACCGGCATCGCGCACCTCCTTGAGCCACTTCGTGAAGAGCGGCACGTGCATGCAAACCAGCATGTCCGCATGCTTCAAGGCTTCAAGTGTGCCTTTGCATCGGCCGACCGTCTCGACCCCGACTTTGGTCCAGGTCGGGACCGAGTTGACGCACATTTCATAGACATCGGCGCCTAGGTCCTTGCCCGCGGCGAACGCAGCCGCGACATAATCGCGTCGCGTGGTGAGGTCGGTGAGCAGGGCAATGGTTTCGCCTTTCTGCACATTGCAGAGCTGGAATTCCTTGCGATACAGCATCGCCATCGTTGCGGGATTCACGACTTGCGGATTCATGGACCTTGCTCCTTCGCGCGATCGGCGCACCGGCCGGCCGTCGATTTATCCGAATCTTATCAGACTCAATGATTCCGCTAACATCCCGGAGGCGGGGTGTCAAAGCCGGCGATGTCTTATGTTGGCGCCGCGTCTGGGCTAAACAGTTTCGAGGGGCACGGCTCGACTGACGATGGCTTACGGAATCAGACCCCGGAGCTTCGCGTTCGCCTTGTGGCGCGCGATCGCGCTCGCTTTAATCGCGGTCGTCGCGCTCGGGATTATTACGCAACACGTTTCAACCGGATGGCGGATGTTCGTGATCGCTCGCGGCCTGAGATCGGTATGGGCGGCGACGGCCGCGATCGTCGCGGGAATCGCCGCCGGGCTGGCGCTCGACGCGCTCGTTCCCGCCCGCCGCGTCCGAGTCTCTGCTGGAGGGTTTTTGGCCGGCGTGGTGAAGATCGCGATCGTGCTGATCACGGCTATCGGGACGCTCGGCTATTTCATGCCGGATTGGACGCCGCTTTCGACAGGACTAGCCGCCGTGGTTCTGATATTCTGGTCGCTGGCAGCCGCTGTGATGCTGATGCTGCGCGGATGACCCGATCGACCGATCCCGCTAAGCTTGAAATGGGTGAAAAGAATCGCCAACCGGTTTTTTCGAGATTGATTTCCGACTGAGCGAAAGGAGCGCGCCGATGTTAGTGAAAGGCGCCTGGGTGAAGCGATCAATTGCCCCTGAAGCGCGGCGCCAAACCCGCGGCGTCGTTGGAATCGCGCTCGGTGCGATTTTCGCAATCGTGATTTCGAGCGCCGGCGCGGGGCTCGCCGCCGCGGTCGCGCCCGAGGATCCGATTCAGGAGGCGCGCGGGTTGGTTGATCAGGCGATCGCGATTCTCGAAAATCCGCATCTTACCCTTGAAGAAGAGCGGCGCGAACTGCGCGCGCTCGCCGAGCCGCATTTCGATTTCGAAGGAATGGCGCGCTCGACGCTCGGTTATCATTGGAAGACGCTCACGCCCGATCAACGTCAGCAGTTCGTCACGCTTTTCACCGCGTTCGTCGAGGATGCGGCGCTCAGCAAGATCCAGGAATATTCGGGCCAACGCGTTGAATTTACCCGCGAGTTTCCCATCGCGCCCGGCTACGTGCAGGTGCAGGGCCATGCGCTGACGACGAACCGCGCGGATCCGATCCCGTTCGCCTTCATGTGCCGCCAGGTCGACGGCCAGTGGAAGGTCTATGATTTGACGGTCGACAACATCAGCGTGATCGCGAATTACCGCAACCAGTTCAATCGCGTGATTAACGATCAGGGCTTCCCGAAGCTGATGGAAGTAATGAAGCAGAAACAGATCGAGCTTGCCGCGCTGCTTGGCGCCAAGCGAGCCGACGCCGCCGACAATCACTCCTCGGAGTAGCCTATGAAACCTTTGCCACATCGATATGAAGCCCGTCTGATCGGCGGACCCGAAGGTTACGCGACCCTTTCATCCGCCGGCGTGCCCGATCTGCGGAGCGCGCCGCCCGCGGATTTCGACGGCCCGGGCGACGCCTGGAGCCCGGAGCTGATGCTGATGGGCGCGGTCGAAACCTGCTTTTTGTTCACGTTGCGCGCGGTCGCACGAGCTTCGAAGATGGATTTCAAGTCGCTCGACTTGACCGGAACCGGCGTGGTCGATCGGGAAGGCGGGGCGACCCGTTTCACCGAAATCGTGCTGCGACCGCGAATCGTGATTGCCTCCGCGGGCGACCGGGAACGGACCGTCAGAGTGCTCGAGAAGGCCGAGCGCGCCTGTCTGGTTTCGGCCTCGCTTTCGACGCCGGTGCGCCTCGAGCCCGAGGTCATCGTCGAGGCTGCCTGATTCGTAACGCGGGGTTTCTTGACCGGGAATGAACTCGTGTCGTACTGACCGTTCCCTGACCAGGCCAAACCAGGGAGGACAATGATGGCGATTAATGGCGTGAGACCGCGGGAGATGCGCCGCGATCCGTTCAAAGAGACGATTATCTGGGACATCGTGCCCGAACGGACTGCCCTCGTCGTCATCGATATGCAGAACGCCTTCCTGCACGAGAAGGGCCTTTTCTACGTGCCGGCCGGGATGGGCCTGGTGCCCAAGATCAACCGGGTCGCCCGGCTCTGCCGCGAGCGCGGCATCCTGGTGAATTGGGTCGTGCGGCATCCGTATCGCGCCGATGGACTCGACATCGGCTACGAGCGCGACCTCTACCCGATCATGGTCGGGCATCCGGCGGGCTATACCGAGGACGGATGGGGCGCGCAGCTCGTGCCCGAACTCGACGTCGACAACAACCGCGACCTGATCGTACCGAAGACCCGCTTCAGCGCGCTGATTCCGGGCTCGTCGAATCTCGATCGGCTGCTTCGCTATCACGGCCGCGACACACTGATCATCATGGGCGTCGCGACCAATATCTGCTGCGGAACGACCGCGCGCGACGCGATGATGCTAGATTACAAGGTGATCTTCGCTTCGGACGGCAACGCTGCGTTCGACCAATCGGTGCTCGGCAGCAAGGAACCCAGCATCATCCAGGAAGCCGAGCTGATGACGCTCCGGGCGTGCTTCGCGATGGTCTGCACGACCGACGAGCTGATCGACGAATTGAACAAGCTGCCGGTGCTCCCTTCCAATGCCTGAGCGTACCGGATTACTCTTCGGGGTCCTTTCCTGCGACATCCAGAGAGTAATAATCACATCGTGGGGTTGTCAGCCGCAAAACGCGATTACCTGATCCGCATCCTTAGGCATCGCTTGTGCGGCCAGGCGCGCGCGTGCCCATACTGCAGAAATACCGGCGGACTGACACTGCTCGGCCGAAAGAAACTGATCATCGAAATCCTGCGCTGCGATCGTTGCGGTCTGATGTTCCGATATCCGACCGAAGAGGTTGCAGAAAACGAAGCACGCTATCAGGAAATCTACGATGCACCGGAGGTGACCCGGCTTCCCGATGATTCGGAACTAGCCCGATATCTAAGCGAAGGATTTCCGGGAAATCTCGATTTTAGGGCACGGATTGGCGCGTTGCGCGCGCTCCGATCGGGCGGACGCATCCTTGATTACGGTTGCTCATGGGGCTACGGCGTGCGTCAGCTTTGCGATGCGGGGTTCGCGGCGACCGGCTTCGAGATTTCGCGGCCACGCGCGCGTTTTGGAGCCGAGCGGCTCGGCGTAAGGATCATCGACAGCGAACTTGCGGTTTCCGCGCTCGCAGCGGGTTCATTCGATGTAATCTTCTCCAACCATGTCATCGAACATCTGCCCGACCTCGGCAAATCGTTCGAACTGTTCGCGCGTCTGCTGACGCCAGGCGGATTGCTGTTCGCGATCATCCCGAATTTCACCGGTCGCGCGGCCCGCGAAGGACGGTTTTGGAGTTGGATTGGACAGGATCATCCGATCGCGCCGTCGCATCAGTTCCTTGGACGGGCGCTCCTCGAACATGGTTTCGAGGTCGCGCACTTCGGTTCCAGCCCGTTCGATCACTCGATGCTTGCGAAACTGCGCGCGGGTCAGTTCGATCGGCTCGACCGCGATGGCGATGAACTCCTCATCCTCGCCTGGACCGCGCAAGCCGCAATCTGAGCACGCAGGTCGGGCCTAGGTCGAAACTTTCGTGAGTTCGACGCCGAACTTGCGCATCATGTCCGGAAGCGCCGGCGCATCGGGGGCGAACTCGAGCTTGTCCATGCCCATAATCAGCTCGGGATTCTTGGCGACGTCGGCGATCGAGCACGGTTGATCGCAGTAAATCTCGACTGTGTAGCCATCGGGGTCGGTCAGGTAGATGCTGTGCGTTAAGCCGTGATCGACCGTGCATTCGACCGGGACGTTTGCGGCGCGCAGCCGTTTGTAGGCTTCGATCAAATCCTGCTCCGTGGCCATCCGGAACGCGACGTGATTGAGGCCGAGTTGTCCAGGGCGAATCGGTTCGGCGTTTTCCCCCAGCTCAAGACATCCGATCTCGTGATGGTCGCGCAAGTTGCTTGCGAACAGCATCATCCGTGGCTCCTTCAGATCGACCGTCACATCGAGCCCGAGCACGCCGTGATAAAAGGCCTTGGCTCGCTCGACATTGCGGACCCCGATGATGAGATGACCCAGTCGTTGCGGCTTAACCACGGTCGCCTCCCCAATCCAAGATCGCGCTATCCTTAGCACAAACCATCCCCACAATTCTGCCCCATTTTTTGGAAATGAGCGTCGCCAGACGCCTAAGGCTTTATTTTGTAGTTTTATCTAATTTTATCTTAAAACACTGTTGACTCATCTTTGTATAGTAGAAATTATCTTTATATGGAAATAACTTGTAATTCAGGCTTAAACCAAAATCTGCTGGTCAAAGAGGTATTCTGATGGGTCCCAAACGGTTCAAACGCGGACAAATCCTGGTGATCTTTTCCTTGGCGCTGCCGGTCCTCATCGGCAGCATCGGGCTGGGCGCGGATGTCGCCGCGCTTTATTTCAACTGGGTTGAGATGCAAAAGGCGGCCGATGCGGCCGCGATCGCAGGCGCCAATTATCTGCCGGGCGATCCCGCGCAGGCGCAAAGCGTCGCCGATACTTACGCCGAAAACAACGGCATCGCACAGAACGAGATCGCATCGACCACGGTGGCGCCGGACGATCTCTCGATTACGATCACGGTGCAGCGCAGCGTCGCCTACAGTTTCGCACGCGTCCTGGGGCTGACCAATGCCAATATCAAAGCGGCGGCGACCGCGGGCCTGCAACCGAATCCCGATGCGGCGCGCGGTGTGATGCCGGTCGGATTGCCTTGCTCATCGGGCAACTGCTCGTACAACGTCGGCAAACATTACACGCTCAAACCCGGACCGAACGGGCAGCTCGGGCCCGGCAACTTCGCGCCGCTGTCATTGGGGGGCAACGGCGCAAATGTCTACCGAAACAACATCGTGCTCGGCTACATGGGAAAGTTGTCCATAGGTCAGAACATTTATCCTGAAACGGGCAATCTCGTCGGTCCGACGACGCAGGGCTTCACGACTCGAATCGATCTAGGGCAGACGATTTATCCGGGTGCGAATCCCTCCAGCCCCTCGCAGTATGATCCGCGGCTCGTGATTGTTCCGATGGTGAATTACTCCGGGGCTCAGGGTAAATCGCAGCAGGTGACGATCGTCAATTTCGCCCTGATGTTTGTCGATTCCGTCAATGGCAGCAGCGCGAATATCGATGCGGTCTATCTCGGCACGGTGCCCAGCACCGATCTCACCGGATCGGCGCCGAGCGATTTCGGGCTCCTGACCCCAATTCTCCTGCAATAAGTTCCCCCCGGTGCGCGCGGGCGGGGCCCGATTTTTTGGTCGGCCCCGCCCGCGCATTTTTTTCAAACTCTTTGCCAAGCCGAGCATCGCCACCATGCTATGCTAGATGATCGATGCGGCTTGATGAGCTTGATTACGAGTTGCCGCCGGAGCTAATCGCGCAGCATCCGGCTGCTGAACGCGATGATTCGCGCCTGATGGTGCTCGACCGCCGCTCCGGCGCGCTCGAGCATTCGCGCTTCCGCAGGCTCGGCCGTCATCTGAGCGAAGGCGACCTGCTGGTCATCAACGATACCCGCGTCTTTCCCGCGCGTCTTTTCGCGCGCAAGGAATCTGGCGGCAGGGTCGAACTGCTGATGGTTCGTCCGGTGACCGATCCGCCCGGCGGATGGATCGCGCTGATGCGCGCCCATCACGCGCCCAAGCCCGGCTCGCACCTCGTGCTCGATTCCGGCGCGAGACTGCGAATTATCCGCTATGATCGACCGGGACGCCCGGTGCTGGCGGGCGAGAACGGCCGTTCGGTCGACGATCTCATCTGGACGCACGGGCGGCTCGCCCTGCCGCATTACATCGAACGCGAGCCGGAACCCGAGGATTTCGGCGCTTATCAGACCGTCTACGCAGCGCAAACCGGCGCGATCGCCGCGCCCACGGCGGGACTCCATTTCACGCCCGCTCTGCTCGATGAACTGCAAGCGGCCGGAATCCGCGTCGCGCGTCTGACGCTGCATATAGGGCCGGGCACATTCGTACCGATCCGCAGCGTTGAGGTCGAGGCGCATTCGATGGAAGCCGAGTGGTACACGATTCCCGATGCTGCTCGCGGCGCGATAGAGCTGGCGCGGCGCACGGGCGGACGCATTATCGCGGTCGGCACCAGCAGCGTCCGCGCGCTCGAATCGTTCGCCATCACCGGCGATTCCGAGGGCGAGACCGGGCTCTTCATCGCGCCGGGCTTCCGTTTCCGGCTGGTCGACGCGATGATCACGAACTTCCACATGCCGCGCAGCACCGTGCTCGCGATGGTGATGGCGTTTGCCGGCCGCGATCTGGTTCTGAACGCCTATCGCGAGGCAATTCGCCGCCGGTATCGATTTCTAAGCTACGGCGACGCGATGCTGATTCTCTGATGGAGGGCGCGGTAAGCATCGCGATCGAAGCGCGCGACGGCGCCGCGCGCGCCGGTTGTCTGAGCACGCCGCACGGCGAGGTACAGACCCCGGCCTTCATGCCGGTCGGTACGCGGGCGGCTGTCAAAGCCATGAGCCCCGACGAGCTTTGGTCGCTCGGCTATCGGCTGGTCCTCGCCAATGCCTATCATCTCGCGGTGCGTCCCGGCCCTGAGCTGGTCCAGGAGATGGGCGGGGTGGGGCGCTTCATGGGCTTCCCCGGCGCGGTGCTCACCGATTCGGGGGGCTTCCAGGCGATGAGCCTCGCGAAGATCAATTCGATCGACGAAAACGGCATCCGCTTTCGATCGCATCTCGACGGCGCGCCGGTTGCGCTCACGCCCGAGAGCGCGATCGAGCTCCAGGAACGGCTCGGCTCCGACATGATGATGGCGCTCGACGAATGCACGCCTTATCCGATCGATCGCGAGCGTGCCCGCGCGTCGGCCGAGATGACCGCGCGATGGGCCGAGCGCAGTCTACGCGCGCATCGAAGCCCGACTCAAGCGTTGTTCGGGATCGTCCAAGGGAGCATCTATTCTGATCTTCGCGCCATGAGTGCGCGCCAAATAACGGCCCTGGGTTTCGACGGCTTTGCAACCGGCGGGCTCTCAGTCGGCGAGCCGAAGGAGGCGATGCTCGGGATGGCAGAGCTGGTGGTTTCGATGCTGCCGGAAGCAAAGCCGCGCTACCTGATGGGTGTCGGCACGCCCGAGGATCTGCTGGCGGCGATTGCGATGGGGTACGATCTGTTCGATTGCGTGCTGCCGACCCGCAATGCGCGCAACGGCGGCGCATTCACGAGCCGCGGACGCATCGCGATCAAACGCGCAATCTACGCGCGCGACGCGCGTCCGCTGGATCCGGACTGCGGATGCCGCGGTTGCGCGACCCTGACGCGCGCCTATTTACGCCATCTTTATCTGAGCGGCGAGATTCTGGCGGCGCGCGCCCTGACCGAGCATAATCTATTCTTCTACGCTCGGTTGATGAGCCAGGCGCGAACTGCTATCGCATCGGGCGCTTACAGGGAATTCCAGCGGGCGATGATCGACCGGATTTCCGCTGCCGAAGGCGAAACCGGCGGAGCGAAAAGCAATGTGGTTTGAAGGCATAGCATGGGCCGCCGATGCGCCGGCGCAGGGCGGGATGGATCAGATCCTGTGGACGATGATCATTCCGTTCGCGATGATTTTCGGCATCGCATACTTTCTTTTGATCCGGCCGCAGACGCAGAAAGCGAGCGAGCATCAGAAGATGCTGAGCAATCTCAAGCGCAATGACGAGGTGGTGACCTCGGGCGGCATTTTGGGCAAGATCGTGGAACTCGGCGATCGCGTAGTGACGCTCGAGATCGCGCCCAACGTGCGCATCAGGATCGAGCGGGCGCAGATCGGATCGCTGTCGTCCTACGGCAAGGGCGCGTCGTCGAAGAAAGAGCAGAGCGGGTAATGCCGGCCCGGCTACGGGAGACGGGGACTAAAGTTTCGTGGCGGCACAGAATCAAAACCTGGCACCAATTCTAATCCTGCTCGCGATCGCGATCGCGATTCTCTACCTTCATCTGACCGGCGGCAGCGGCAAAACCCGGCTTTACCTCGCCGCGGCGCTGACCGTGGTTGGTGTCCTGCTCCTCCTGCCGAGCCTCGCCGTGCCGTTGCCCTCGTGGTACACGAGCTGGTTCCCGACCCCGAAAATCCAGCTTGGACTCGACCTTCAGGGCGGAAGCCATCTGTTGCTGGAGGTGAAACTCGATGACGCTGTGAAGAACGCGCTCAAACGGCGCGGCGAGGATTTCAAGCGCGAACTTGCAAGCAACAAGATCGATGCCGAGGTTACGCAGGATCCTTCGGGCGCGGTGCTGATCAAGCTCAAGGATCCGAGCCAGCGTTCGCAGTTCCTCGACCTTGCCGGACGTCTTTACAACGATCTCACGATAAGCCAGCAAAGCAGCGAGGGTGGCGCGGTCTACGCGATCAATTTCACTCCGCACGAGCTTGCGCAGGTGCGATCGTCCGCGATGGATCAGGCCTTGGAGACGATCCGCAACCGGATCGATCAGCTCGGCGTGCGTGAAACAACCGTTCAGCGCGAGGGCGAAGATCGCATCCTGGTACAGCTCCCGGGCATCCAGGACCCCGAACGCGCGAAGGAGCTGATCGGCAAAACGGCAGTGCTCGAGTTCAAGTTGGTCGACGATACGCACAGCGTCGCCGACGCGCAGCGCAACGGACCGCCGCCGGGCGATCAGATCCTCTACGGACGCCCGGAGGAGGGCGGCCGGCAGGCCTACCTGGTTGAATCGCCGGTGCTGATGACCGGCGATGTTGTGACTGATGCGCGTGTGCGTCCGGGTGGCCGGCTCGAGGGACCGTACGTGACGGTCGACCTGGACCGGCGCGGCGCGGAGATGTTCGACGCGATTACGGCGGCCAACGTCGGACGAAGAATTGCGATCATCCTCGATAACACCGTGTACATGGCGCCGGTGATCAAGGAGCGCATCCCCGAGGGGCGCGTGCAGATCACCGGCAGCTTCACGATCGAAGAAGCGCACGACCTCGCAATCGTGCTGCGGTCGGGCGCGCTGCCCGCGCCGGTCAATATCATCGAGGAGCGCACGGTCGGACCATCGCTCGGGCGTGATTCGATTCGCGATGGTGAGCTTTCGTTCATAATCGGCGCACTCGCGGTGCTGATCTTCATGGTAGTCTATTACAGCGGCGCGGGGCTGCTCGCCGACTTCGGACTTTCGCTGAACATCCTGTTACTGGTGTGCGTGATGGCGGCCCTGGAAGCGACTTTGACGCTACCCGGCATTGCCGGCATCGTGCTGACGCTGGGTATGTCGGTCGACGCCAATGTGCTTATCAACGAACGGATGCGCGAGGAGTTGCGCGCAGGCAAGAGTCCCCGCGAGGCGGTGAAGCTCGGCTACGAACGGGCATGGTCGGCGGTGCGCGACTCGAACATCTCGACGTTTGCCGCCGGGCTGATTCTGTTCGAGTTCGGAACCGGACCGGTCAAGGGCTTCGCGGTCACGCTCTGCGTCGGCATCCTGACCGGCCTTTTTTCGTGCATCGTGGTGACCCGAGCTTGGTACGATTACCTCATCAGCCAACGCCGGCTGACCACAATTAGCGTGTGATATAAAGTGATTTTCTTCGCTTAACGCGCGGTTATATACTGGTGGGAAGGGCTTAACTTGACTTGCCGGATGACGGCGTAATAAGAAAGTTTGTTCATACCTGACAGCGAAAGGGGCCTCCTTTCCGGATGGCGATCACAGAAAAAGACGACGTGCTGCTGAACTCGCGAGAAGTCGCCTTCCTGCTTGACCTGAGCCCCGATACGGTCAATGAGTTCGCACGTCGCAATGTCATTCCCGCCTTCAAGAAAGGCCGCCAATGGCGATTTCGCAAGCGCGATATCGCCTCTTTCAAGCGCCAGATGAGGGGCATCAACGCGGCTGCGTAGGCGCGTGAGCGCGCAATGCCCGTGGGGGACAACGACTTTGTTGCGTGGCGGCGTTGATCAGGCTCTGAACTATTATTTTGACCGCGATCGGAGAGGTGTGAGCGATGGGTGAACCGCATGAGAGCCGGATCTACTCGGATTTTGCCCGCTTTTACGATTCGGTTTTCGGTCGAGTCTTCGTCGACCACGAGCACGAAGTAATCGAATCTCTGAATTTTCGCCCCGGTCACCGGGTGCTGGAAGTCGGCGTCGGCACCGGCATCACCCTCGATGCGTACCCGCCCTACGTGCATATCGTCGGCATCGATCCCTCCGCCGACATGCTTGCGCAGGCCGCGGCCAAGGCGCGTGAGAACGACTGGGGCCATATCGAGCTGCGACAAGGCGACGCGCAGAATCTCGATTTCCCCGACAACAGTTTCGATTTCATCACTTCATTCCACGTGATGACGGTAGTGCCCGACCCGGTGCGCAAGATGAAAGAGATGGTTCGGGTGTGCAAGCCGGGCGGCAAAATCGTGGTCATCAATCATTTCTCGAGCCCGCATCCGGTGCTCTACGCGCTCAACACCATGATCAATCCGATCACGAAGCATCTTGGATGGACCACGCGGCTTCGCGTAAGCGATGTGCTCAACGGCCAGCCGATCAAGCTTGAGCGCAATGACCGGGTCTCGACCTTTTCAGTGCATCACGTGATCGTGGCCCGCAAGGAGGACAGTGCGGGCGCTTGAGCATCGCCTGGGTTCGGCGCCGCGATCGAAGTTCTTTCGCGCCGCCTTCGTCTGATCTTCCAAGATGTCAATTCGGAAGCACGCCGCCACCGGACTGCTCGCTACCGTCCTGATGCCTTTCGTGGTGGCGATCTCATTTGTGCCGGTGCTCGCATATCAGACCGAGACGGTGAGCAATCCCGGTACCATCGTCGGAACAGTCAGGTTCGTCGGCGCGCCGCCGAAGCCCGCGAAAATCGATGTGACCAAGGATGTCGAGGTGTGCGGCAAGGAGCCGCATTACGATCAGTCCCTCGTCGTCGGTCCGACTGGGGGCATCGCGAATGCCGTCGTCGCCCTGGCCGACATCCGGAAGGGCAAGCCGTTTCCGGCCGCGCATCAAAATTACAAATTCGATCAGGCTGGATGCGAATATCGGCCGCACGTGCTCGCCTTCCCTGCCGGCGCGGCCCTCGACGTCATCAACTCCGACGGCATCCTGCACAACGTGCACGACTTTCCGACCAACAACCCGCAGATCAACATGGCGCAGCCGGGGTTCAAGAAATCGATCACGATTCATGTCAAAAATCCGGACCTCATCCGGGTCGAATGCGATGCGCATAACTGGATGCGCGGATGGTGGTACGTCGCGGGGAATCCCTACTACGCTGTCACGGGTCCCGACGGTCATTTCGAGTTGACCGGCGTGCCGCCCGGGACCTACACGCTCCGCGTCTGGCAGGAAAAGCTCGGCACGCAGGAACGCAAGGTGACGGTCAAGCCGGGGGAGAGCGTCACGGTCGATTTCAACCTCACGGAAAAGGCGGGTTCATGACGATGAGCAGCCCCCTCGCGGCCTTGGTGAACAAGCTGGAGCAGCTCGAAGTCGCCGCGGCAACCCCGCGCGACGCCGCAGCGACATATCAGCGGAACTTCGGCTTTCAGGTTCGCGATTCAGGCGCGGGCGAGGCGACGGTGGTCGTCGGCGATGCCGAGATTCACCTTTCTCCGGCGGGCACGGGGCGCGAAGGGATGACCGCATTGCGGCTTGCCACCAATGATCTTGATCGTCTAATCGACGCGCTCCGCCGCACCGGCATCGAATCCGAATCGATTGCCGACGACCCCGAAGGCCGCGCAATCAGAATCCCGCCGCACGCCACCGGCAACGTCCCGCTGATCGTAATCGAACGTAAATCCTAGGTGTCCGCGACCATCCGAACCTCTGCCAGCGCTCAAACGGAGCAGGCCGGCAAAGCAGCCGGTTTACGCGAGTTCATTTCGCGGTGAGCGCATCGACGTCGACTTCGAGCATCATCGGCGGCCATGCGAGGCGGCTGATGATCAGCAGGGTCTCCGCCGGTAGCCTGGCGTTTGCGGCTTTGAAGGCCGCGTTGCGGCATGCGATGTAGCTGCCGATGTTCTTCGCGCTGGTAAGATACGAAGTCATCTTCGTGATGTCGTTAAGCGTCGCGCCATTGTAGCCGAGCACGCGCACGATCTTTTCGAACGTGTACTTGCACTGTCCGTTGAAATTTTTCGGCGAACGAATATCGCCAGGCTTGCCTTTCTCCTCTTCCGCGCCGATGCCGCCCAGGTAAATCAATTTGCCGCTGCCGAAGCCGGTCACCGTTACCGCTTCCGAAAACAACCCCTTCGTCCATCCGTTGTAGTTATAACGATGCATTTCGAGCGGTGGCGCGGAACTTTCACCGAACGTCACGACAGCGGAGCCGATAAAGGCAAACGTCAAGGCAGTGATGATGATCAATCGCGATTTCACCATTTCTTTTTCCTGCTGATCTTATTCATCTTGAAACGAGCATTGCGAATTTACGGGCGCTCGAGTTTTCTCTCAAGCTCCGCGGCGGCCTCCGACTGTTGCTGCCGCGCAATAAAGCCGCGTCTTACGTTTGACATCTACGACGTATCCGCACACTATCGCGATACGCCTGACATATCGTCAACAAAGGGGAGGCAGCCATGATGCAACGCGTAACACTCGTGCTTTTCGCTGCGCTGATGATGCTTGGCTTCGCAGGCTCTGTCGCCTGGTCTGCCGGCGGTTCGGAGTTCGGTGTACAGAAGACGATGCAGCTGGCGACCGGGAAGTTGACCTTTTTTGATCTCACCTGGGTCGACCAGAAACAGCAGGTGGTCTATGTCGCCGATTCAGGCAACGGCGCGATCGACATCTTTGATGCGAAGAAGAACAAGTTCATTACCCAGTTTATTCCGACGCCGCACTTCAATACCGGGCCGAACGGCATGATGGTGACGCCGGATACGCATCAGGCCTACGTGGGCGATACGGTTAGCCTCGCCTGGCATATCGACGTCAGCAAACCATCCGCGCCAAAGGTCGTCGCGATGATCAACACGGGCGGCTCAGCGGATTGCGACGAGGAGTCTTACGATCCGACGGATGGCCTGGTGCTGATCACCAACCCGCACGAGACCGTGCCGTTCGTCTCGTTGATCGGGACCACCGGCACGAACGCTGACAAGGTGGTTAAGAAGATCGATTTTCCAAATGCTGCTCCCGGCTTCGGTCCGTTCGGCAGCGCGCTCGAGCAATCGGTCTACGATTCGCAGACCGGACTGTTTTATATACAGCTACAACAGACGGTGGCCGGGCCCGGCGAAATCGATTCAATCGATCCGAAGACCTTCGCAGTGCAGACCGTGGTTTCAACCGGGAATTGTGTCGGTACGGGACTTGCGCTCGACGAGAAGCATCAGCGGCTCTTCCTTGGATGCAGCGGCGAGGTGGCGACTCCGACGCCCGCAAATTCCGACCTGTTTATGATTTATGATCTAAGCGGCGGCGAGCTGACCACCATCGCGGGTCCGACCGGCAACAGCGACGAGACCTGGTTCGATCCGCACAACGGCTTCGCCTACGTCGCCAATGCCTTCTACATCACCAATTTCGCGCCCGACGCGATCAACGCCTCGGTGGGCATAATCGATACGGTCCATAATGATACCGTGCTCAATTTCCTGACCGGCGACACCACCGGCGCAACGATACTGCACAGCATCGCAGTCGATCAAAAGAACAATCACGTGTTCGTGCCGCTCGCGCCGAACAGTCTCGCGTTCGACAACGACGCGAAGAAAAAGACCTCCTGTACCAACGGCTGCGTGGCCGTCCTGTATGGCAAAACGCCGAAGGATACCGACGGCGATTAGGAATCTTTAAAATACACGCCGCGCCTCGTTTCAGCACAAGGCAGGGGCGCGGCGGCTCGGTCCTTCGCCATTGATGAGCCGCATGCGCAAGCCTTCGGGCGAGTCACGCAGCGCGTCGATGCCCGAGTAGACCGCCTCGGGTGGCGCGGGGCATTGTTCGAATAGATGTCGTGGCTGGTGAATGCAGATATGGTCGGGATGCAGGGTCGACCGGGGATCCCACTCCTGCAACATATCGAGGGCGCGGTGGAGCCGCATAAATACCTCGCTCTGATGTAAAAAAGTAATTCCCCTCGCAAGCGATTAGACGTAACTCGCGGAATTCGGTTACACGAAATCGCCCCGATCATCGAAGAGAAGTCCGAGGAATCAATCGCGTCGGTACCCGCGATTCTCAATTCACGGCCGAATAGCCAATGATTCGCCGTTATAGCTCAGTGGTGAACATCGCGCGGACCGAGTCTTCCAGCCGGCGCGTCAGCGCTGCGCGATCTTCGCTGCGCAGCCCCTGAGTTTCGATCGGCGTGCCGATTCGGATGCGGATGCGCCGGCCCGGAGCCACCACGCGCGCTCCGCGTGGGAAGATCGTTGCACTCCCGCTGATCGCGATTGGCACGCATGGCCGCCGCGTGGCGATCGCTATCCATGCGGCGCCGTCATTGAATTCATGCACCCGGTTGTCCGAAAATCGCGTCCCCTCGGCAAAGACGCAGATGCTGTAGCCGAGGCGCGAGACCTGGATCGCGCGCCGAATGGTATTACCGCCGCGCTGCCGATCAACCATGATGTGCCCCGAGCGGCGCATCGCGTACCCCACCAGCGGCACCTTTAACAGCTCTTTCTTGGCGAGAAAACGCGGTTCGCCCGGAAAGAACGCGAGAATCGCGAAGATGTCGAACATGCTCTGATGATTCGCGACCATCACGCATGGCCCCAGCCCCTCGAGCCGCTCGAGACCTTCGATTTCGACCCGTAGCCCACAGGTTCGTATGATCATCCAGGCCCAGAGGCGGCCGATATGGCTGACCGCGTGCCCATCCCGGAACGGCGCGGCTGCGGCGGCCGGAAACGCCAGCACGACCGTATAGAGGACGCTAAGCGCCACCGCGACCGCGCCCCATAAACGGTTGAAAAAGCCGGGACGCGGAATGGCGACGATTTCGGGGTCATCGGCTCGAACAGCCATCCGCCGAATTATACGGTAATCTTAAGGGAAGTGGGGGAGGACGGGGGACGACAAGCAAGTAACGGGCGTTAGGTTTTGTCCGTGAAGCTTCAGATCGACATTCGGTTGATCGCGATTGCGATCCTGCTGTTGTTCGGCGTTGCCGCAGCGGCGGAAGAAGCCGCAATCGAGCCGTCCGATGCCTGCCCGCAAATCAGCCGTGCGGTGAATCGCGTTGCGGCCGCCGAGCATCAGCAGTCTTTCGCGCTCGACCTCTACGCAAAGACCAGCGGGAACCGCGGGCCGAATCGCGGAGCGATCCCGGCGGTCGAGGCGCGGCTGGCCGACCTTTTGGCGCGCATCGCTGATTTACGGGCCACGCTCAGACGCGTGCGCAACGCGCGCGGCGCATCGACTAATCCGACGATTCAGGAATGCCTTCAGGTCGGCGCGGCGGCGCTCGCGCGCGCCGAGCGAGTCAGTTCAGAAGTGGAGCGCATCGTAATCGAGGCGCGGGACTATCCAGTTCTGCCCCAGGAGTCGATCAAGTTGAGTGTACCTGCGGCGCGCCCGTCTGCGGGGCTAGCTTCGGAACCCGGGCCGCCCGGCGCCGCGGTACGATGAACGCTGCCGCGGCAATCGCCAGCAACACCGCCTGCGCGGCGATCGTCTGGACCGTTGGGAAGAAGCCGAGCACCTGGATCGTCGGTAGATGCGGTATGAACGTCGCTGTGATCCATCCCGATTCCTGGAAGCTCGAGACGCCTTGTCCGACGAACACCACCGCGAGCGCGTAGAGCAGCACGGTCGTAGCCGAGAAGAATGATCCGATCGGAATCCGGATCGCCGCGCCCGTGAGCACGATAAACACGATCACAAGCGCAACTGCGCCCGCAGCGACACCGGCCATCACGGCATGCTGCTCGGCGGCGGCAGTTGCCCCGGCCATCAGGGCTTGAAAGAACACGATGGTTTCGGCGCCCTCGCGCATCACGGCCAAAAACGCTGTCAAGCCGAGTGCGACTGACGGCAGGATACTCTGGTCGGCGCTTCGGATTTGCGAGCGGATGAAGCCCATCCACTGATCCGACTGGGCTTTCGAAGTCAGCCATGAACTGACATAGAAGAGCGTCCCGGCGGCGAAAATCTGGAAGATGCCTTCGAGCGTGTCGCTGGTGTTGTCGCCCAGGAAATGATTAACCGACCATGCGAGCGCGATGCTGACGCCGATCGCGAGCGCGGCCCCGGCGTAGATGCCGCGGGCCTTGCCGGTTTCGCCAGCTTCGCGGGTGCCGGCGACCAGCGCGACCACCACGATCAAAGCCTCGAAGCCTTCGCGGAACAGAATTCCGAAGGAATAGAGAAAATAAGGAAGGATGGTGGATGAGCCACTCATGATTTTGAGAATTATTCTCAACTCAGCCTAGGCCGCCGTCTCCAATGATGTCAAGTCTGGTGAAGCGCCTTGCGGAAATTCTTGCCGTCGGCGGTCCGGGTGCGATAGTTATAACTTGAAGCGTGGCCCGGCTCGGACCGTCGCTTTATTTTTTTAGCTTTGGCGATGGCAATCAAAACCATAGGCGTGATCGGCGCAGGGCAGATGGGCGCGGGAATCGCGCAGGTCGCCGCGCAGGCCGGCATCGGCGTGATTCTGGGCGATGTCTCCGAAGCACTCGCCCAGCGCGGAGTTGAGGGAATCCGGCGCAACCTCGAGCGCGCGGTCGAAGGCGGACGCCTCGATGCAGCGGACCGGGCAGCCACGCTTGAGCGCTTGCGGGTCGCGGCCGGGATCGAGGATTTTGCCGGCGCGGATTTCGCGATCGAGGCGATTATCGAACGCGAGGATGCGAAGCTCGCGCTTTTCCGCCGTCTCGATGAAATCTGTCCGCCCGAGGCGATTCTAGCCTCAAACACCTCTTCGATTTCGATCACCCGGATGGCGGCGGCGACGCGGCGGCCCGAACGGTTCATCGGGATGCATTTCATGAACCCGGTCCCGATCATGAAACTGGTCGAAATCGTGCGCGGTCTTGTCACCTCGGACGAAACTCTCGCCGCCACGCGCGAGCTTGCGGCGCGCCTCGGCAAAGAGACCATCATCGTCAACGATGCGCCCGGCTTCGCTGTCAATCGCGTGCTGCTTCCGATGATTAACGAGGCGATTTTCGCCCTACATGAAGGTGTCGCGAGCCCTGCCGACATCGACCTCGGGATGAAGCTCGGCACCAACCATCCGATGGGACCGTTGGAACTCGCCGACTTAATCGGCCTCGATACCTGTCTCTACATCATGGAAGTGCTGCATTCGGGGCTGGGCGAGGACAAATATCGTCCCTGTCCGCTGCTGCGGAAGTACGTCGATGCGGGGCTTCTGGGACGCAAGACCGGGCGTGGATTTTATGTCTACGATCGCGGCGGCAAGGCGCGCTGAGCCCGCCGTCCGCAAAGGGAGGCAGCGACCATGGTCAAGGCATTTATCCTCATCGACACCTCTCCGGGAAAGGCCAAGGAAGTAACCGGCAAGCTTCGCCAGGTGGCGGGCGTTTCAGCGGCACACGCCGTCACGGGCCCGCACGATATCATCGCGGTGGTCGAGGCCGCCGATGTCTCGGCACTGGGCGAACTGGTCGTGCAGAAAATCCAGAGCGTTACGGGCGTGAATCGGAGCCTGACCTCGATCGTTGCCGATTGAGCGGCCCATTTCGGAACCTGTCGATCGTCCTCGTCGGACCAACTTGCAGGCTGTCCGCCGCGCGCTTAACGTGGAATTAAGGACGGCGCCCCCATTCTGAACGGGGACGCGTGCTGAAAGAGATTTCATGGCTGAGCTACCCGTAATCAAGCGGCTGCGGAAGGAACTCGAGACGCTCAAGCGTGAGCTCACCGTCGATCTGCCCAAGGAGCTGGAACGCGCCCGCGCCCACGGCGATCTGTCCGAAAACGCCGAATGGGCGATGGCCAAGCAGCGCCAGGAATTCCTCCGCGCCCGCGTCTCCAACCTGGAGGCGCGGATCGCCGAACTCTCGATGATCAACCTCGATTCTATCCCTCGCGACACGGTCGGCCTCGGCAGCCGCGTCGAGCTCGAGGACCTCGATGAGGGTGGACGGATTTCGTTCGAAATTGTCGTGCCCGAAGAGGTCGATGGCAACCAGAACCGCATCTCGCTGTCATCGCCGCTGGGACGCGCGCTGCTCGGCAAGTCGAGCGATGACGATATCGAAGTTCAGACACCCAAAGGCAAGCGTTCCTATCTCATCCGGAAGCTGGTCACGATTCACGAGCTGATCGCCGCCAACGGCGACGGGAACAGCGAGACCTAGTCCGCAGCTTCAATCGCGGTACATCGCTTCGATCTGCTCGTGGTAATGAGCCACGACCACGCGTCGGCGCAGCTTAAGCGTCGGCGTAAGCTCGCCGTTCTCTTGGGTGAACGGGTGCGCGATCAGCGTGAATGCGGCGATTGCCTCAAAATCCGCGAGCGTGCGATTGATGTCGCGCAGACGGCGATGGAAGAGCGCGCGCAGCGCCGGGTGGGTAACCAGTTCTTCGGGCGGCTTCGCGGCGAGCCCGTCGCGCTCGAGTTCACCCGAGAGATTCTCGAAATGCGGCACGATTAAAGCCGCCAGATGCTTGCGGCGATCGCCGACGACGCAGGCCTGCGCGATGTATGGGTCGGCGGTCAGTCGGTTCTCCAGGTTCGCCGCGGAGACGTTTTTGCCGCCGGAGAGCACGATAATCTCCTTCTTGCGGTCGGTGATCGTGATGTAGCCGTCACCATCGATCCGCGCGATGTCTCCGGTATGAAGCCATCCGTCGGCGTCGAGCGACTCGCGCGTTTCCTGGTCGCGTCCGAGGTAGCCGCACATGATGCTCGGGCCGCGCAGCAGAAGCTCGCCATCCGCCGCGGTCCGCGCCTCGACATTCACCAACGGCCGTCCAACGGTGCCGAGTTTCGTGCGCCCCGGCAGATTCACGGACACCACAGGGCTCGCCTCGGTCAGCCCGTAACCCTCGAAGATCGGCACTTCGGCCGCCGACAGCATCGCGCAAATCTCGACCGGCAGCGGCGCACCGCCCGAGATGAGGTAGCGCATCCGATTCCCGAAGATCGCGCGCACCCGCCCGAACACGATGCGTCGGAATGCCGCCATGGCAATCGCAAGCGGCACCGGCACGGCGGCCCCACGATTGCGATAGGTGGCCGCACGCTTGCCGGTCGCCAGCGCTATCTCGAACAACCGCCGACGCCATGGCGGCGCTTCCTCGACCGTGCGCATCACGCGGTTGTAGACCACTTCGAGCAGGCGCGGCACGACCAGGAAGACGGTGGGGTTGATCTCGCGCAGGTCCTGCGCGATCTGCGTAAGGCCCTGCGTGTACGCGATCGTCCCGCCGCACATCGTGACCGTGTAATAGCCGGCCGTGCGTTCGAAGGAATGCGCGATGGGCAGGAAGGAGAGGACCACATCGCGATCGTCGAGCACGAGCGCGTTGAGCGAGCCTTCGCAGTTGGCAAGCAGGTTTCCGTGCGTGAGCATCGCGCCCTTGCTCGGGCCGGTCGTGCCCGACGTGTAGATGAGCGTTGCGAGGCTGTCGCGATCGCCTTCGATCGCCGGCATCGGCGCGCCCGCGCTGGCCTCTGCGAGCGATGAGATCGGGATGTCCCGCGCGCCGCTCTCGGGAACGTTTTCGGAATCGAGCACGATAATCCGCTCGAGCATCCGAATTGAGGGCGCGAGCGCGAGGATCTTATTGAGCGACTCCGTTCCCTTAACTGCGATCAGCCGCGCGCCGGAATCGTTCAGGATGTGCGCGGTCTCTTCCGCTGCGATGGTTGTGTAGAGCGGGACAACCACCGCGCCTATCCCCAGCGCCGCCTGATCGGCAATCACCCACTGCGGAGAATTCTCAGCCAGGATCGCAACCCGATCACCGGCCTTGAGGCCCGCCGCGGCGAGACCGCCGCGCAACCGCGCCGCCGCATCGCCGATTTCGTTCCAGGTGTGCCCTTTCCATCGCTTGCCGACCTTCTCTTTCAGAAAAACCCGATCGCCGAAGCGCCTGACCCGCTCCTCGAAGGCCAGCGCCAGCGTTCGATCGTTCAAAATGACCCGGCGCGCGCCGCTCATTGCTCCCGTATCCATTAGACGGTCTTCAAATCGATCGCTTTCAGTAGCAAACCTGCTTCAGGATTGATATCGTGCTTCTCGAACCAGTTGCGCCAGCCACAGAGCGAAATCAGGACGAGCTTCAGGCGTGATTCCTGCGGAACGCCGGCGCCTGCCATCATGACAACGCCAACACCGAGCCAAACCATTTCAGCGTCCGCCGCCCCCGCCACCGGGCTCCATCGCTTCGCGATTCTGGCCGCCACGATGACTTTTATCCTGATCTTTGTCGGCGGGCTTGTCACGTCCACCGGCTCCGGTCTCGCTGTGCCGGATTGGCCGCTCGCCTTCGGCCGCCTGATACCGCCGCGTTGGATCGGCGGCATCCGCTTCGAATACAGCCATCGCGTGGTCGCAGGCGTGGTCTCGATCCTGACCTTCGCGCTCGCCGTCTGGTGCTGGTACGCCGAGCCGCGCCGATGGGTCAGAAACCTGGCGCTGGGCGCATTCGGGCTGGTGATCGTGCAGGCGTTACTAGGTGCGCTGAACGTTGTGTTGGAGCTGCCGCTTGCGACCACCGTCGCGCACGCCGCCACCGCGCAGGTGTTCTTCTGTCTGATGGTCGGCTTGGCGATGTTCACCAATCCGCGCTGGGAGGCGATGGCGCGCGCGGAGATGGTCGATAATTCGCGTCCCTCGCTGAGGACGCTGACAGTCTTCACCACCGCTGCGATCTACATCCAGATTCTGATCGGCGCCGTGATGCGGAACGTCGGCGCCGGCCTGGCGATCCCGGATTTTCCCTTGAATTACGGCCGCGTCATTCCGCCCGGCTGGAGCGGACCGATCGCGGTTAATTTCGCTCATCGATGCGGCGCGCTGGCCGTGACGATCCTCGTTATCTGGACGTTCGCGACCGTGATGCGCCGCTATCGCGAAGAGCCGCGGCTGATGCGCCTCGCGAGCGGCCTGCTCGTGCTGCTCGCGCTACAGGTCACGCTCGGCGCGCTGACGATCTGGACGCATCGCGCGGTGATTCCAACCACCGCCCACGTCGCGGTCGGCGCTGCCGTGCTCGCGACCTCCTTCGCGTTGACGCTCAGGACGTTCCGCCTGACCGCCGCGCATTCTGCATCTGGGGCGATACCGGCGCGCGCCTCGTATGCGCATGACCGTTCGATCGCCGGAAGCAGGGTGGTCTCGTGAGCGCAGAAGCGGCGGCAGTAGCGGCCTCGCTCGGCGGCGCGCGCCGCCGAATTGCAGATTACATCGCGCTGACGAAGCCGCGCGTCGTCTCGATGATCCTGGTGACGACCTTCGTCGGCTACTATCTCGGTGCGGCCGGCGCGATGAACCCGTGGATCGGGCTCAATCTGATGGCCGGCATCGCGCTGGCGGCCGGCGGCACGCTCGCTCTCAACCAGTATTTCGAGCGCGACCTCGACGCGCTGATGGAGCGGACGCGCAGCCGTCCATTACCCGCCGCCCGCCTGCGTCCGATCGAGGGGCTGGTCTTCGGGCTGCTGCTGGCGATCTTCGGATTCGTCTGGCTGAGCGTTGCAGTCAACTGGATGTCGGCTGCGGTGATCGCGGCGATCGCGGTGCTCTATCTCGGCGCCTACACGCCCCTGAAGCGCGTTTCGTGGGCCTGCTTTATTATCGGCGCGGTGCCCGGCGCGCTGCCGCCGGTCGCGGGATGGGTCGCGGCGCGTGGCAGCCTCGATGTCGAGCCGTTCATCCTGTTCGCGATCATGTATCTGTGGCAACTGCCGCATACGCTCGCGATCGCGCGGCTCTACCGGCGTGATTACGAAGCCGCCGGCATCCATCTCTGTCCGCCGGACGGCCAGCGCGGCCTGATCGTGAACTCGCTGGTTGCGGGCGACTGCATCCTGCTGATCGCGGCAAGCCTGATGCCGGTGGTGATGGGCTACGCGGGGAGAATCTATCTCGTGCTCGCCGTCCTGCTCGGATTCGGGATGCTATGGTGCGGATGGGACCTGATTCGCACCCCCGATCGCGCCGCTTCGACGCGCCGCGTGATCATGGCCTCGCTCGTCTACCTGCCGGTGCTGCTGCTGGCGCTTGCGCTGGATCGGATTTAACGGCTCCGGCACGGTGAACCGCGCTTGATCGGCTATTCGAGTCTCCCGCTGCTCAACGCGGTATTGAACAGCACGGCTGCGATCCTGCTGATCGCGGGATTGATCTTCATCCGCAGACGCGCAGTCCGGGCGCATCGCGCCTGCATGCTGGGAGCGTTCACGGTCTCGATCGCGTTTTTGATCTCGTATGTCATCTACCACGCGCACGCCGGCGACGTGCGCTTCCTGGGCCAGGGTGCGATCCGTCCGGTTTACTTCACCATCCTGATTTCGCACATCTCGCTCGCCTTCGTGATCGTGCCGCTCGCGATCATCACGCTGCGCCGCGGACTTGCCGGCCGTTTTGCGGCTCATCGCGTGATCGCGCGCTGGACCTGGCCGATCTGGATGTATGTCTCGATCACCGGGGTTGTCGTCTACCTGATGGTCTATCGTCTTTATCCGCATTCTCCGGTCGCGGCGATCGCGCACACTCTCATCGCTGCCGGTTCGGGTGTGCCGATGCGCGTTCGCTAGACAGTCCACGACGCGCGCGTTAGGTGGATGCGCCGCCGCTTTGGTAGCATCCGAAATGTAGCGGCCGTTCGGGGAAGCGGCCATCAACCTCTGCGGGGGTGTCGGTCATGACGGGGACCAACGCGTCGCAAGCGTCGCCTTATCGATGGCTCATCGAAGCGCTGCTCGTGCTGCTGTTGATCGCGCAGGCGATCGCATGGCTCGGGCCGGCGCCCCTGCTGGGTCCGATCATCAAGCACCTGCATATCGGACTCGGCGCGGGCGGCCTGCTGGTGTCGATCGTTCCCGCATGCATCGTGATCTTCTCGCTGGTCGGCGGCATGGTCTCCGAAAAACTCGGCGCGGTGCGCACCGGAATCGTCGGTGCGTGGGCGTTGAGCATCGGCCTCGTCCTGAGCGCTTACACGCATAGCTACTTCACGCTGCTGCTATGCCGCACTCTGCTGGGACTTGGCTACGGTGTGCTGCTCGCGCCGATCGCGACGCTTGCGATGGGATGGTTCCATCCGCGCGAGTGGCCCTACGTCAACATCGCGAACTCGATCGCGCCGTTTGCCGGCGCCACGCTGGTATTCGCAGTGATGCCGTTGGTCTACATCGCCACCGGCCATCAGTGGACGACTTCGATGCTGTACGCAGGATGCGCCCTCGGCGTCATTGCGATCCTGTTCACGGCGCTTGGGCTTGAACCGCGCGAAGATGGGACGCACGGCGCGGCAGGCGGCCATGGCGGCGGCGCCGTAGGCTCAGCGATGGGTGAAGTGATGGGGATGCGGGGCGTGCGTCTGGTAGGCGTCGCGCTGTTCGGCAGCCTTTGGACGTTCCAGATTTTCACTGCGTTTCTCCCGCTTTACCTGCACACGACCAATGGCGTCTCGCTCGAGGAAGCGAACGGCATCGTCGCGATTTTGCCGCTGACCGCGGCCTTCGCGGCTGCGGCCGGCGGGATCGGTGCGGCTGTCACCGGGCTGCGCCGTCCCTTCATGTGGCCGCTTCAGTTGTTGATGTTTCTGGGCGCGCTCGGCGCGGTCACGTTCCACGATCCGGCGGCGATTCGGCTCTCGATGGTCGCGTTCGGCGCCGGCACCTCGGGCCCGCTCGCGGGAATCCTGACCACGATGATGGAGTTGCCCGGGATGACGCCGGTGAAGATGGGCAGCGCATACGGCGTGGTGTGGGCGATCGGTTTCGCGGGCGCGTTCATCTCGCCGTTTTTGGGCGGCGCGGTCGCGGGCAAGATCGGGCTGGCGCCGGTAATGATCGTCTTCGCGGGCTTCGCGTTGCTCGCCACGGTCGCACTTTATTTGCTGCCGGAAACCGGTAACGGTCGCCGTCCCGTCGAAGCCCCGGCGGTGGGCCAGGTCTAACGCAGCAGCGCAGCCGGGCCGGCGAGGAACGGTGTCGTCGTCTCCGGCGGTGGCGATGATCGCAAACGTTCGGCGGCGGCGGCCAGATGCGCGCGATCGAAAGTCAGCAGCAGCATGCGCAATTCTTGCGGGTTGGGCGGAGGCGCGGCGTCGAGGTTCCACGGTCGATCCATCGGATAACGGATTTCAGCCGCATCGCGATAGCGATCGATCAAGAGCTTCGCGGCCGGATACGACGCGAGCAGTACGATGGCGATTCTGCCGTCCGGCAGGCTGGACGCGTCCCAATCCCAGAAGGCATTCGTGAGCGGGTCGATGATCCAGCCCGGCGGTAGCAGGCCCTCGCGTTTGAGATTTGGCGGCGACAGTTCAGCCGGCTCCCGGCCCGTGGTCAGGTACTTCGCAACCGCCGGAAGGATCGTGTCTAAGCGCAGCGCAACCGCCCGCGCCTCAAGGTAGGCCTGGCTCAGCTTTCCGTACCGGGCGAACGCATCGCGCGGGAGATTGTAGATTAGAAATCCGTCGCGGCGCAGGGGCGCTATGCCGAGCGAATCCAGCATTTGAGTCCATACCGAAATCAAGCTGTCCTGCTCATCGGCAGCGATGGCTTCGACATGGAAGCGGGCGAGGTAGGCCTTGAGCTGATCGCCCGCCTCGGGCAGATCGTCCGCGGCGTACAGATACTGCGCGACCGGCATCGGCGCCAGTACCAACTGCCACGGCCCCGTGTAACCGCCCGCCATCCGGAAATAGAGCCCGGTCAGCGCCTGCCAGTACATCGAAAACCCGCGTTGTCCGAAAGGCAGAACCAGAACCAATTCGTTGGGCTTGAGTTCCGCGCGATAGGCGTCGGTCGCGAAGAACGCCGGCCGTTCGATAGCGCTTACCCAGTACGCGGCGTGCGGGTTCGGAAAGAACGAGATGACGATCGCGGCTGCCGCCATCGACTTCACCGCGATGCTCCGTTCGCCGGCGAACCAGAGCGCGCCGATT
This sequence comes from Pseudomonadota bacterium, assembly GCA_021324855.1. Classification (GTDB taxonomy): domain Bacteria; phylum Desulfobacterota; class Binatia; order Binatales; family Binataceae; genus JAJPIG01. The sequence goes on from JAJPIG010000015.1 coordinate 365,865, forward strand.
ACCGCGACGGTCAGCGAGGCGTACATCGTGAAGCGCGCGGGCAGGGCGCTGGCGAGCGCCGGCACCTTTAGCATCAGCGCCCACGGCAGCGCGATTGTCGGCTTGCCCATGATGCGCAGGCTCGGGCCAAGCGCCACGAGCAATGCGAGCAGAAGTAACAGGATGAGAAACTTTCCCGCCGGGTTCACCCAGTTGCGCCGGCGAAAATCTTCGGCCACCACCAGCATCGGGATGCCGATATAGGCGCTGTTTTCCATCAGGTTCGCTGCAAACCGGTCGGCCACGATTTTGCAAACATGCGCCGTGCCTAGCCACATCGTCGTAGTCGGGACCGCCAGATTGAGCAGATCGATCGAATAGATTGCGGGGTTCCAGAGCGGCGCGCCGGGGAAGCCCTGGCGGAGAATGAAATAGAGATAGGGCGAGAGTACAGCGGCCGAAACCGCATAGGCGGCTGCGGTCGGCGCGATCAACCCCGCGATCGCACGGCGCCTTTCGCGCTTGAAGAGACAGAGAGCGAGCAGATACGCGACTGAGCCGAAGAATGTGAGAGTCGCGTAGAGCTCGATGGCGCATAGGAATTCAATTACCAGCAGCGCGGCCAGCGCCGCGACGTAGCGGGCGGGCGAGATCTCTCCTTCCATCCGTCGGATCACGACCAGCACGATCAACGGTATCGGAAAGACGGCGATCAGATGCAGATGTGAGAACGCCTGACCAAGCATGTAGGGCGAGAAACCGAACAGGTAGCCGCCGATGAGTGCAGGCCAGAAGCGATGCGTCAGATGCCGGCAGAGCAGGAATGCACACCATGCCGCGGCCGGCATCGACATTGTGACCAGTGCGTTGTATGCCGCTACCAGACCGAACATTTTTTGAATCGGTGTGGAGATGATCGCCAGTAGTGGCACGCACGTGGTCCAGGCGACATTAATTCCCAGCGGCGCCCAGACCATGTAGCTCCAGAAAGGGTTAACCCGATGCGCGATCGCCCAGGGCCACCAATTCAAAAACCACATGAACAGCGACGGGTCGGTGCCCGTTCCGATGTAGCTGGTGACGCCGGCGGCGAGCAGGCTGCGATCGAGGATCGCGACCGCGATCGCAAGATAGACGACGAAGGCGGCGAGCGATGCGGCGCGGCGATTGGATGCGATCGTATGATTAGTCCGGCGAAATAGTTGCGAATGTTATTACCGATGCCTGCCGGGCGCGGCAAGTAGCTTCGCGTTCGCAACCTTGAATCCGCAAATGGCAGGCGCTTATACTCGCGTCGCGTCGTCACGCACCGATTTGCGATGAAACCGCGCGCCAACGGAATCGATTACGATGCGCTGGTCGAGACCGACCGCGTCCATTCGCGCGTCTATACCGACCCCGCAATCTTCGCCGACGAAATCGCAAAAATTTTTCATCGCGGATGGGTCTTCGTCGGCCATGGTTCGGAGGTTCCGAATCCGGGCGATTTCCGCCTTAAGCGCATCGGCGCGATGCCGGTGATCATGGTGCGCGACCACGCGGGTAAAATTCAGCTCCTTCTCAACCGATGCCGCCATCGCGGCGCCACCGTATGCCAGGACGAACGCGGAACCGCGCGGTCATTTCGATGCGCCTACCACGGATGGACCTACAAACTCGACGGCGCGCTTGCCGGCGTGCCTTATCCCGAAGCTTACGATGAAAGCTTTCGGCGCGAAGAGCTCGGCCTGGTTCATGTGCCCCGCATCGCCGAGTATCGCGGCTTTATCTTCGGCAGCCTTAGCGCGGTCGGCATCCAGCTCGACGAACATCTCGGATGCGCGCGCGAACAGATCGATCTGTTCGTCGAGATGTCGCCCGAGGGCGAAATCGATCTTTCGCCCGGCGCACAGAAATACAATTTCGCCGGAAACTGGAAGCTGCAGATCGAAAACGGGATGGACGGGTATCATCCGCCGGTCGTCCATCAGTCGATCGTCGAGGCGCTTGAGAAACGGCTCGGCCGCAAGCTTGAAACCTACACCGGCCAAAGCAGGGCGATGACCCGCGATTTGGGCGGCGGTCACGTGATGCTCGACTACCGCCAATGCCAGGGTAATCGCAGCCTCAACATGACGACCACCTACAACGGCCCGCCGTCGAACTCGTTCCAAGCGGAATTCGTCGATGCGATCCGTCGCCGCTATGGCGAACGTCGCGGTGCTGAAATTCTTCAGGCGAGCGGAACACATCTACTGGTCTTTCCAAACTTGATCATTCTTGGCGTGCAGCTCCGCGTCATTAACCCGTTGAGCGTTGCCGGGACCGAAGTCACGGTCTATCCGGCGCTGCTTCGCGGCGTCTCCGACGCGATCAATCAGCTTCGCCTGCGCGGTCATGAGGCGTTCTTTGGATCGGGCGGGATGGGCAGTCCGGACGATACCGAGATGTTCGAGCGGATGCAGATCGGCTTTGCCGCCGACGTCGAGCCGTGGGTTTACCTGGGACGCGGGATGCGTACCGAGCGCCGCGATGATGACCGCACGACCGCCGGGCACATCATGGACGAGATCACGCAGCGCGCAATCTGGCGCCATTGGAAGAAACTTATGGCAGGTGAGGGCGGCGCCGCGAAGCGATCGCGTTCCGCGCGTGGTGCGTACCGACGTGCCGCCGGTATCGAAGCGCAACGCGCCGAGCCTCCGACGTAAGCGTTTTCCCGGCCGCTTTATCTTGGAACACTTCGAAATCGATCCCGGATGGCGCGATGAGAGCATCAGCGCGCCTTCCCGTTCGCGCGGAGTTTCGCCTCACGCGCTCGGCTTTTCGATCGCCGCGCATTTGCTGCTTGCGGGACTGGCGGTTGTTATCCTGCTCCGTTTCGCCGCGTCGCGGCCGTCGCATCCCGAGTACCTCGTCGCGCGCATCGTCGATCGTCTTCCCGGTGCAGAGGGCGGCCACTCGAAACCGGGCACGGTTAGCGATGCAGGGCGGCAATCCAAATCCGCGCAGGCAACAAGCAGGGCGGCTCCGCCGTCGACGCCTGCGCATCATCCGCGGAGCGTCCGTAAATGGATTCAAAATCGCCTCGCTTCCGCGAAAACGACGGCGCGAAAATACGAAGATGAAGTGGACGACAATCCCCAAAAGATTGCGAAGACGGAAACTCCGACGTTCGCGATGAAAACCGCGGCGGGACTGAATGTTCGCGCCGCGGCGATCGGTGGATCGTCGAGCGCGTCCGGGCGCGGGACTGGCAGTGGCGCGACCGGCCCCGGCAGCGGCGGGGGCGGATCGGGATCCGATTCGGAAGCACATGCGGCGTATGGTTCCGCGCCGGCGCCCGAGTATCCGAACGAAGCACGCCAGATGGAGCAACAGGGGCTCGTGATGCTCCGCGTGTTGGTGAGCGCCGACGGCGCAGCGAAGCGGATCGAGATCGCGCGCAGCTCCGGCTTTCAATCGCTCGACGACGCGGCGCTGGAAACGGTGCGCGACCGATGGCGGTTTGTCCCGGCGATGCGCGCGGGCGCGGCGATCGAGAGCTGGGTGACGGTACCGATCCGGTTTGCGCTGACCGAGGCTGACGCTGCCAACTGAAGATGGCGACGCGCGCCATCGCGGAGGAGCCGTGAAGGAGAAGTTACAGCAAGACTTGAAGATCGCGATGAAGGCGGGAGAGCAGGAGCGCGCGCGCGTGATGACCCTGCGCGGCATCTTGGCCGAAATCACGCGGCTCGAAAAAGAGGTGATGCACGAGGCGGGCGAGGCCGAGATCATCCAGATCATCAAGCGCGAGCGCGCCCGCCGCGACGAAGCGCTCGGGTTCGCGCGCCAGGCCGGGCGGCAGGACTTGATCGATCAGAACGAGCGCGAGGCGAAGATCCTCGATGCTTATCTGCCGGCGGCGGTCGGCGCTGACGAGGTGAACGCCGTGATCGCCGAGGCGATGGCTGCGGGCGCCAATCAGATCGGACCGATCATGAAGGCCTTGCGCGATCGCTTCGGACCGCGACTGGACGGGAAGCTGGCGAGCGAGATGGTGAAAAAGGCGCTGGCCGCAAAATCCTGACCGTTCAACGGGCGTCGTCCGCGCCGCGCTCGAGGCTCATCAGCTCGGCGTACAACCTTTCGATTTCGCGCCCGAGCTTTTCATAACGGCCGATCACTTCGTTGGCATCGGACCGTTTCAAGTAGAAACTCGGGTCGTTCATGATGCCGCCGAGGGTCATCTTTTCGGTCTCCTTACGCTCGATCTCGCCCTCGATTCGTTCACGGGCGCGCGCCGCGGATTCGCGGCGGCGCTCGGCTTCGCGTTCGCGCTTGCGCGCCGCGTTCTGATCGCGGCGCGCCGCCTCCGAGCGTCCATTGCGCTCGGGCGCCGCGCCGTTGCGCGATGCGCCGGCTGAGGCCGCCGCGGGGCCGGCGGCCTCAGCCGCCTTCTTCGCCAGGTAGTCGTCGTAGTTGCCGAGATAGCGAATCGCGAGACCCCGGCCGACCTCGATGACCTCGGTCACCAGCTCGTTCAACAGGTAACGATCGTGGCTGACGATCACGACCGTCCCCGGAAAGCGGCGCAACGCCTCGAGCAGCGTGTCCTTCGCAACGATGTCAAGATTGTTAGTCGGCTCGTCGAGCAGCAGGCAATTGTTGCGATGCGCCAGCACCTTGGCGAGCGCCAGCCGCGCGCGCTCGCCGCCCGAGAGCACGCCCACGCGCTTTTCGACCTCGTCGCCCGAGAACAGCATCGCGCCGAGCAGTCCGCGAATCTCCGTGGTCGTCATGCCCTCGGCCGCGTCGCTGAGTTCGTTCAGCACGCGCTTTTCATAGTCGAGCCCCTCGGCAAGATTCTGCGCGAAGTAGCCGATCCGTACGCCGTCGCCGACCCGTCGTTCCCCGGCGGTCAGCGGTTCGACGCCGGCGAGAATCTTCATCATGGTCGACTTGCCGGCGCCGTTCGGACCGACCAGCGCGATTCGCGCGCCGCGCTCGATCACCAGGTCGATGCCGTCATAGACCGTGAGCGGTCCGTATTTTTTCACCCCGCCGCGCAGCTCGAACACCCGGCGCGCGCCGCGTTCGCACACCGGAAAACTGATCGCAGGCGGCTTCTCGATGTTGGCCGGCGGTTCGAGCCGCACGATCTTCTCGAGCTGTTTGATTCGGCTCTGGACGAGGCTTGCCTTGCTCGCCTGGTAGCGAAAGCGGCTGATGAACGCCTCGATATGCTCGATCTCGTCGCGCTGTTTCTGGTAGGCGGCAAGCTCGGCCGCGAAGCGTTCGTTCCTCTGCACGAGATATTTCGAGTAACCGCCGATGTATTCCGTGAGCCGGCCGCGCGACACTTCGACAGTGCGGGTCGTGACGCGATCGAGGAAGTAGCGGTCGTGCGAAACCACGATCAGTCCGCCGGGATAATCCGCCAGGTAATCCTCGAGCCAGTTGCGCGCCTCGATATCGAGATGATTCGTGGGCTCGTCGAGCATCAGGAATTCCGGCTCGGTGAGCAGCAACTTCGCGAGCGCGATGCGCATCCGGATGCCGCCTGAGAACTCGGCGACATCGCGTCCAAGGTCGACGGGCGTGAAGCCGAGCCCGAAGAGCAGCGCCTCGGCGCGGCTCTCGGCAGTGTAGAAACGATGGCGTTCGAGATTGGTCAGGACTTCGCCGAGTTCGGCGAGCGCCGCGTCGTGCACGGGGCCGGTGTGCTCGCGGGCGAGAATCTGTTCGAGCTCGATCCGCCGCGCGTCCAGCGCGCGCAGCTCGGTCAGCGCGCTGAGCGTCTCCTCGATGACGCTGCGCCCGGCCATCTCGGGCGCGTCCTGGGCGAGGTAGCCGACGCGGGTGCGCTGGGGCCGGCTGATGCGGCCGGAGTCGGGCGCGATCTGCTCAGCGATCATTTTGAGCAGCGTCGATTTGCCGGCGCCGTTGAGGCCGACCAGCCCCACGCGCGCGTCATCGGCCATCGACCAGCTCGCACCATCGAGGATGGTCTGCCCGCCGTAGGATTTTCTGAGGTTGTCGAGCGTCAGCACGAGAGTTTTCCGCGCAGGTCAATCCTTAAATGATACCGGCGCGGCGTCCGACGCGGAAGCGGCTATCGGTTGGGTGGCGGCGGAATCGGCAGGCCGTGCAGGCGCAGGAACGACAACTTGTCCCAGTAACCGCGTTGAAAGACGATCCGATCGTTAACGACGTGGAAGAAGCCGCAGCCGCGGAGACCCATCGGATCGCGCCATTCAAGGATTAGTCGCTTTCCTGTGTGCCGGTCAGTTTGATGACGAGTTTCTGGGTAGCGAGATTCGCCGTGCCATGGAACAGGCCGTTCCCAATCTGGGTGCCGAGCGAGCTGGCGATGCTGAAGCCGCCGCCGATGATTTCAATCTGATGATTGCTTAACGACTTGCACAGGGCTCCGACGCTGTTGATCGTCTGAGTGTCCTTCGTGCCCTCGAGTTCGAAAGTCACGAAAACCGGATTGCACGTAAAATCAGTGTCGTCCTTGGTTCCGATGCTGGTATCAATGGTGATATCGAAATTCGATACGCCGGTAACTTTACCGACCTCTCCGCCCTTTGCATTTGCATTGCTGACCGTCACGCATTCGCACGTGTCACCGCTTGGGCATTGATTGGAAAACCCTTGCGTGCACTGACCTGCAACGGGAGCGCTCGCGGTACCGCTCACCGTCTCAACGAATTGTTTGGGCGTGCTCGCCAGCGCGATTCCGAAAGGTATCGAAACTGTGAAAGCCATCACCGCAACGACCCGATTCATCCTACCCATTGAACCCCTCCTTATTGCGTCGATATCTTGCCTGCTCTAAGCGCTATCAGGATCCCTGCCGCTGACAAGGGCCGCGGCGGCAGGGCATTTCCTATAACAAAACTCGCTCCCTCGATGATAGCGTCACAAAATGGCAGTGACGGTAACTACCATTTTCACCTCTCACTCAGACTCAGTTCACTTGGAAAATGGAAAATCCGGGTTCGGGGCGGCTTCTCTCGGCTTCATGGTCGGATCGTCCGCCGGACGCCGCCGGGGATCAATGCTGATTGAGGTATTGAAAAATTTCATCCTTGCCTGTCGATCTGACCGATCCTCATTCGACTAGCTTGTGAAAACGTGAAACCAACAGGAGGATTTACGATGCAATACATGCTTCTGATTTACGAAGGTCAGCGGCCGCCGATGAGCTCGGAAGAGCAGGGCAAGCTGATACAGGAATACGCCGCATTCACGCAGGGAATCGTGCAGAGCGGCCATTTCAAGGCCGGCGACCCGTTGGAGTCTGCCTCGACCGCGACCTCGGTCAGGGTCCGCAACGGCAAGACGCTGCTGACCGATGGCCCGTTCGTCGAGACCAAGGAACAGGTGATTGGCTACTACATCGTGGAAGCCAAGGACCTGGATGAGGCGGCATCGATCGCGAGCCGCATTCCCTCCGCGCGCGTCGGTGGCATCGAGATTCGCCCGCTTCGCAAGATGTAGCCGAGGCTGGCTCGTCGGCCGCTCTGCGGGTAGCCTGCCCGCAGAGCGGCTGATGGAGCGCACGGCCATAGAGCAGGTCTATCGCGCCGATTACGGTCGCATCCTCGCGCGGCTCATTTATCTGCTCGGTGATTTCGCGCTGGCCGAAGATGCCGCGCAGGAGGCTTTCGGCGCGGCCCTCGAACAATGGAGCCTCGACGGAATCCCCGCGAATCCCAGCGCCTGGATCATTTCGACCGCCCGTCACAAGGCGATCGATCGTCTCCGGCGGCGCGCGGCGTTCGATTCAAGACGCGATGAAATCCTGCGCTCGATCGAGAATCAGATGACGTCAGAGGAGACCGGCGAGGATAGTGCGATTCCTGACGAGCGCCTGCGGCTCATCTTTACGTGCTGTCATCCCGCGCTCGCGCTCGAAGCCCAGGTGGCGCTTTCGCTGCGGACGTTGTGCGGCCTCTCGACCGAGGAGATCGCGCGTGCGTTCCTCGTTCCGGGACCTACGATGGCGCAGCGGTTGGTGCGTGCGCAGCGCAAGATTCGCGCGGCGCGCATTCCCTACGAGGTGCCGTCGAGCGAACAACTCGCGGAACGTCTCGACGGGGTGCTGGCGGTAATTTATCTGGTTTTCAACGAGGGCTACTCAGCTACCGCCGGCGATCCGCTCGTGCGACGGGATCTTTGCGCTGAAGCCATCAGGTTAGGCCGCGTGCTTCGCGAGCTGATTCCCGACGATGCAGAAGCGGCGGGTTTGCTCGCGCTGATGCTGCTTCACGACGCGCGGCGCGAAACCCGGCTCGATGCGGCGGGCGAGATGGTGCTGCTCGAGGATCAGGATCGCAGCCGCTGGGACCGGGCCCAGATCGATGAAGGGCTGAAGCTGGTTGAGATCGCGCTGACCCGCGCTCGTCCGCCCGGACCGTATGCGGTTCAAGCAGCGATCGCCGCATCGCATGCCCGCGTCCCGCGCGCCACCGACACCGATTGGCGTGAAATCGCGGAACTGTACGCTTACCTGCTGACACTTCGGCCATCGCCCGTGATCGCATTGAATCGCGCGGTCGCGATTGCGATGGCTTACGGGCCGACGCAGGGACTCGAGCTGATCGATGCGATCGAAACCGGCGGCGAGCTGCGCGACTACTATCTGCTGCCCGCGGCGCGCGCCGACCTGCTGCGGCGGATGGAGCGGTGGCCCGAGGCAGCCATCGCTTACCGCGCGGCGCTCGCACTGGCGCAAAATAATCCGGAACGTCGATTTCTGGAGCGCCGTTTGGCTGAGGCCGAGATGCGCGCCGCGCGCTAAAATGGCTATGACTCTTTGTGCCGCCGCTGGTTGCGCGACGGGCGGCGCACAGGGCAGCATAGTGAGCCATCGAGGGGAGCGCCCCGCGATTCGAGCATCGTGCTGTTCAACTCGTATCTGTTCACGTTCGGTTTTCTGCCGATTACGCTGATAATCTTCGGCCTGCTGGCGCGATCGGGAAATTTAATCGCGACCGCATGGTTCACGATCCTCGCCTCACTGTTTTTTTACGGCTGGTGGAACTGGCATTACATCTTCCTGTTCGGATTCTCGGTCGGTTTCAACTATTTGTGGTCTTTGCTCCTGATTCCCGCGAACGGAGCTGCCGAGGAGGAGCGCAGCCGGCGCGTGCGGCGGATGCTGCTCGGGGTCGGCGTCGCGGTGAATCTGGCGCTGCTCGGCTATTTCAAATACCGCAACTTCCTGGTCGACAGCGTCGGGATGGCGCTCGGCAGGCATTGGAATCTCGCGCCGCTGGTCCTGCCGCTGGCGGTATCATTCTTCACCTTCGAGCAGATCACCTATCTTTCGGCGGCCTCCAACGGCGAGCCTGGGACCGGCGACTTCACCAGCTACTGCATGTTCATCGCGTTTTTTCCGCATCTGATCGCGGGTCCGATCGTGCGTTACAACGAGATCTATCCGCAGTTCAATCGCAACACGCATTTCGCGCTGACGGCGGAGAATTTGAGCGACGGCCTGATGATCTTCGCGATCGGGCTGTTCAAGAAGGTGATTATCGCAGACACCTTCCGCGACATCGTCGATCCGATCTTCGCCCATCCCGGGCCGGTGATCTTCCGCGACGCCTGGGGGGCGGCGCTGGGCTTCGCGCTGCAGATCTACTTCGATTTTTCAGGCTACTCGGACATGGCGATCGGGCTCGCGCGGATGTTCGGCGTACGATTCCCCGAGAACTTCGATTCGCCGTACAAATCGCGCGACCTCGTGCAGTTCTGGCGCCGATGGCATATCACGCTCTCGTTCTTCCTGCGCGACTATCTCTATATTCCACTGGGTGGTAATCGACGCGGCGAGTTACGCCATTATCTCAATTTGATGATCACAATGGTGCTCGGCGGCCTCTGGCACGGCGCGAACTGGACCTTCGTGATGTGGGGAACGCTGCACGGTGTGGGACTGTCGCTGAACCATGCGCGCCGCAAAGCGGTGCGGAAGTTGCCCGATGCGGTGGCGTGGGCGGTCACCTTCATTTTCACCACGATCGCGTGGGTTTTCTTCCGTGCGATGACTTTCCGCCAGGCGGCCTTTCTGCTGCGCGGGATGGCGGGGCTCGCGGGGAGCGCGGCGATCGCGCACAAGTACTCGGTCAACGCGCATGACTATACGCGAATCGCGCTCGTGCTCGCGATTGCGCTGTTCGGTCCGAATCGGCAGACGATCATGAGCTACGAATGGCGCAACGACTATGTCTACGCCGGCGCGTTCGCCCTCCTAATGGCGGCGGCGACGATGACCATGGCCAATCCGCCGCCCTTCATCTATTTCCAGTTCTGAGCGGCCGCGCCGGCGATGAAGCGCCGCCTGACACTGATGCTCGCGATGGCGGGCGTGCTGATTTTGTGCGGCGCGCTCGTCAACTACCTGCTCAATCCGTACGGCTTCTGGAGTACGTCGTTGATTGATCCGGTGTTCCGCAAACCGAAGGATGAACACGTCGCGCTGCCCTATGCGATCCGCAGCGATGACATGACGACGCTGCTGATCGGAACTTCGCGCGTGGTGTTCGGGATGCGCATCGACGGCCTGAGCGCCAACGGCTTCGTCAACGGCGGCATCCGCGCCGCGAGCATCCGCGAATCGTGCGCGACCGTCGATGCGGCGCTTTCGAATGCGCATCTGAAGCGGATCGTGTGGGGCATCGATTTCTTCCAGTTCAATCGCGGCTGGGATCCGGCGAACCCCGAATTCGATCGGCGGCTCGAAGGCGGCATCGGTCCGATCGTCGGCGACACGCTGCTCAGTCTCGCGGCATTCGACAATGGAATCGGCGATCTGAAGCGAATGATGCGCGGACGCGCGCGGCTTCCGAACACGGCACGCACCGAGGTGCCATGGCCGCTGGACGTTATCTGTCGGGAATATGCAAAAGAGCAAGGCCGCGGGCTGGTCAAAACGCCGGCCTCGGGAATCGTGAATCAAATCTCGGTGAACATGCCGAACTACCAGGGCTTCGATTTCTCGGAAAGCTTCTGGACGATATTCCGCGATTCGGTCGAGCGCGCCGAACGGCGCGGCGTCGAAGTGATCATATTCGTTCCGCCAATGAGCGCGTACGAACTCGAGGTGATTCGGCGCGCCGGCGATTGGGATCAGTTCGAGGCGTGGAAACGCCGGCTCGTGACGCTCGGTCCCGTAACGGATTTCTCAGGCTACAATCGCCTCGCGTATCTCGACGATTACTACACGGACGTGATGCATCATAAGACTCCGATCGGTGAAGCGATCCTGCGCATCCTGCTCGGGATGCCGGCGCCGGCATGCTATGGAATCGACCAGAACCTGGGTGCCGCGATGGTTCGTCTCGATCGCCGCAATATCGAAATTGAGATCGCGGCACAGGACCGGATGATGCGCGAAGCATCGAGCGCGGATTCGCGTTACGGACGGTTGGCCGAGGCGGCGCTGGTCGATCAGCGCGCGCGGCTCAAAGCGCGCCGGGAGGCCTCGGTAATCCCGTAGCGCGGAGGAGGCTCGGTGATGGCGACTCAAGGCTATGCGCCCGGGACGGCGCTCTTCCCGCGTTTCTCTCCGCCCGAATTCGAGCGGCGTCACAACGCGATTCGCGACGCGATGGACCGCGAAGGACTCGATGCGATTGTGGTGTACGGATTGCCGGGTTCGGTCGAGATCTCATGGCTGGTGAATTATATTCCGCTGAGTCCGTGCTGGCTGATCTTTCCCCGCCGCGGTGAACCGGCGCTCTTCCTGCATTTTTACAATCACATCTTCTGCGCCCGCGCACAGGCGATCATCGATGATATCGGCGCATATCGCTCGCCGGCGACCGCGACCATAGCCGGGAACCTGCGCGATCGTGGTTTCGCCGGGTCGCGCATCGGGATGGTCAGCCTCAACTGGATCTCGCATAACGACTACGTCGATCTCCAGCGCGGCCTCCCGAATGCGATTTTCAGCGACTTCGGCCGTCCGTTTACTGCGATTCGATGGGTCAAGAGCGAGGAGGAGATGCCGTTTGTGCGGCGCAGCGGGTATCTCACCGATCTGACCTGCGAAGCGCTCGAACGCGAGCTTCGGCCGGGGCTCGCGGAATTCGACATCCGCGCGATCGTGGTCAGCGCGTTCGAGCCGCACGAAAGCGACCCGGGGATCCATTTCGTCGCGAGCACGAGCATGCACGAGCCCGACCGATGCGTCCCGTGGCAGCGGCCGACGCCGCGCACGCTCGCGCGCGGCAGCGTGGTGATAACCGAAATCACCGTCAGCTACTGGGGCTATGCGACGCAGATTCACCGGCCTTTCGCGATCGCGGAGGAGCCGACGCCGCTCTATCGTCAGCTCTTCGATGCCGCGCTCGAATGCTACGAATCGGTCCGGAAGATTTGCCGGCCGGGAGTCACCAGCGAAGAGATCGTGGCGGCCACCGCCTGCATCGAGGAACGCGGCTTCACCACCTACGACAGCGTCTTTCATGGCGAGCGCGGAAAATTTCCCGAGCTCGGCACGCGCTCGGCGTGGCACGAGCTGGAACCATGGCAACTGATCGAAAACATGGTGCACGTCATCCAACCGAACCCTGTGACGCGCGATTTTCGCGCGGGCCTGCAATTAGGCGCGGCCGTTATCGTCAGGCCCGGGGGCGGCGAGTCGTTGCACAGCTATCCGTTTAAGTTCCCGGTCTGCGGCGCGTAGCCGCCGCGCGTCTCATCGGCCGCGAAAGACGGGCTTTCGACGGGCGATGAACGCGCTCACGCCCTCGCGGAAATCCTCGCTGGCGTACGCGCGCGCGATGAGGTCCTCATCCGCGATCTCCCGGCGCTTCGCGGCGAGCCGCCGGATCGCCTGCTTCGTCACCTGGATGGTAATCGGGGCGTGTGCTGCGATCTCGAGGGCCATTTCGCGTGCCCGCTCGTACGCGTGTCCGTCGGCGACGACTTCATTGAGCAGGCCGACGGCACGCGCGTCCTCGGCCTCGACCAGGCGGGCGCGAAATATGAGTTCCTTGGTGCGACCCGGTCCGATCAGATCGACGAGGCGCGCGTAGTTCGCGATCGAAAGGCAATTGCCGAGCGTGCGCGCGATCGGCACGCCGATCCTGCATCCCGCAGCGCCGCAGCGCAAATCGCAAACGAGCGCGAGCGCGGCGCCCGCGCCAACCGCGTATCCCTCGATTGCTGCTATCGTCGGTTTGCCAACCGCTTCGAGCCTTCCGACCGCCTGTTCAAGCCGGCGTTCGTAAGCGATGCCGTCGTCGGCGCCGCCGAAGCCCTCAAACTGCGAGATGTCCGTGCCAGCCGCGAACGCCTTCGGGCCGCCGCGCACAATCAGCACGCGAATCTCATCATCGGCATCGACGCGCTCACAGGCCGCGATGAGCCCGTCGTACATCGACCAGGTCAGCGCATTAAGCGCTTCTGGCCGGTTCAGCGTCACGATCGCGAGCGGCCCCTCGCGCTCGAAAATGATTTCCGGCTGTTTCAACGCATCGTCACGCTTCGGAGATTCTCCAGTCCGGTCACAGCTACCGCAACGGCGAGAACGACGCCGGCGTCACGAGCATGTTCTCCTGCTTGATGAGCATCTCCGCCGTCCCCGGCGGCCAGATTCCTTGCTTGACCGCGTCCGCACGCACCTGCTCGCGATGCGCATAATCCTTATACGCCCAGATATGCACCCATCGGCTGAGCGTACCGGTCTCGCTGTACCAGCATCCGACGAGCGGCGAAAGCTTCGTGCGCGCTTCGATCTTCTCTGCCCAGCGACTCATCACGATGGGGATGGCGCCGTTCTGATAGGTGTAACTGCGGATTTCGTACAGTCCGCCGAGTGTGCGCGGTTCGATCGGCGGTGAGAATGGCGCCGCGGTCAGGAAATCGACCTTCATCTCGACGACAAACTCGCGAATATCGGGCGGCCAGTTCTTCTCCTTGCTGAGCTCGGCACGCACCTGCTCGCGATGCGCAAGACTTTCGTACGGCCATATATGAATAACTGAGTTGAGCGTGCCGACCTCGGTATGCCAGAAGCCGCCCAGTTTCGAATATCGGGTGCGCACTGCGAGCGCCTTGCCGATCCGTTCCTCGACGGCCGGAACACCGCGCGGTTTCAAGAGATAACTTCGCATTTCGACGATCATCGATTCGCTCCTGCGTTGGAATGGCCGATGTTATCGCGAAACTCCGGTCGGCGGGAAACGATCGCCGTTCGACCATCGCGATTCAGGGGGCCATCGTCTTGGATGTGCAAGTGCAGTAAGATTCTCCCGGGCTGAGCCGCCCGATAGAGGAGGGTTCGTGCCATGCCGGCGATTCGCGACGGAGACCGAATAGTAATGGTCGACCGCAAGCTTTTCCGCGATGACAACACCCGTATTTTTGTCGGCGTCGTCGAGGAATACGACGAGGGCGTGGTGCGCGCGCGTGGCTTTTCGTTCCACGTCAGCCCCTACGAGATCGCCGGCACCGAGCGGCACAGTGAGGAGCGCGTGCGTGTAATCTCACTTTCGGCGGGCGACGTGGCCTATTTGCTGCCGCGCGAAATCGACATCGCCAAGCTGCAGATTCGGCGCTCGCCCAAGGCGATGACGCTTACCGACGGCCAGATGTTTACGCTCGATTTGAGCGAGTGGATGCTGCGCGCCTAGGTGCTTTGAGCGGGCGTGAGCGTTTCGAGCAGCGACGCGATCGCGGCTGCCGTCGCATCGGGATTATCCAGCGGCACATGATGATACGCGCGCGGAATTTCCTGCGCGATTGAAGCGCGAATGCGTCGATTCATCGCGCGCAAGGCACGCCGCGAGATGAGCGTGCTCTCGGCGCCGCGCAGGATTAAGGTCGGAGCCGTTATTTTGCGCAGCTTTGGTCGCGGCATCCCGGGCGTCATCCGGCGCCAGGCGCGCGTTTCGGGATCGAACCGGAAAGCCCATTTTCCATTCGGCAGCGGCTCGGCGCATTGCAATGCGAGGCGAGCCAACTCTTCGCGCGATAGATAGGTTTCAGGCGGTACGAGCCGAAACTTCCGGATGATCGCGTCGGCCGAATCGAGTTCAGGGCGCTTGCCGCCGCGCGCCCGCCTGCGCCATCGCCACATCAGGCGGCGCCACAACGGCGGCGCGCCATGCGGCGCATCGATGATCACCAGCGCCTTCACGATCTCGGGCGAATTCGTCGCGACCCATTGCGACACCATCCCGCCCATCGAATGGCCAACGAGCACGACCTCCTTCACGCCCAGCGCCGCCACCAGCGCTCGCACATCACGCACATACGCAGGCGGTCCGTAGTGGGGCGGAATCGACCATTGGCTCTGGCCATGGCCGCGGAAATCGAGCCCCAGGACCCTGCCGTGATTCACAAGCTGCGGTGCAACTGCATCCCACCAATGAGTGTTCGCGGCGCCGCCGTGCAGCAGCACGATGGTTTGCTTGCGCGGGTCGCCGCCCCAGTCCACGTAGTGAAGCCGGAGGCCGTCGACCTCGGCGAAGCGATCGATAGGTGCCGGGCTCGCAGCCGTCGCATGTTCCATAGCAGGAATCATAAATAAGGGCGGAGCGCGGAAGAACAGGCTGCGCGAGGTTTGGAGCGCTGCTTTCGGTACGCGATACGAGTGGTAAACTTTGCAGTTCAACAGGAAAGAAATTGGATCGACACAATCTGAGGAGGCAGGCCGCACTCGCAGGGTTCATTGCGATGGCGCTCATCATCGATGTTGCGGCGCGCACGCTCGCCCAGGAATCGCCGCAGTCAACGCCCACGCCGAACCTTGAGGCGGCGGAACCGCTTACCGTCACGCTTCATCCGTTCCCGAGTTATGGCACGGCGCCGCTGACGGTCGGTTTCATGCTGGGGGCGAATCTCGATCCCGATGATTCGATCGTCTCGTACCAGTGGAACTTTGGCGACGGCTCAGTTTCGACCACGCCGCCGCAGGTGCTTTTTCATACCTATCCAAAACCCGGCTCGTACATCGTCACCGTCACGATCGCGACACGCGAGGGACGGACGGGGATCGGAATGGGCGCCGTGATTGCCTCGCCGCCGGCGCGATAGACCGGCCTTGCCTCCGGCGGTCAGAACTTCTCGGTGAAGGGCCGGACTTCGAGTTCCATCGTCCACGCGCTGCGATCCTGATGCGCCAGATGCCAGTACGTTTCGGCGATCGCTGCCGGACGCAACATATGGTCGGCATCGAGCGGCGTCGGACGCTGACGGCCGGGGATGTCGATAACGCCGTCGATGTTGACCCAGGCGCAATGAATTCCGCGCGGACCGAGATCGCGTGCCATCGATTGCGCAAGACCGCGCAGCGCGAACTTGGCCGGACCGAAGGCGGCGGAGCGCGGTCCGGCCTTCATCCCGGCGGTCGCGCCGGTAAAAATGATCGTGCCATGTCCCCGCTTCACCATCCCGTCGACCACCTGCTTGACGCACAGAAAGGCGCCCATCGCGTTGGTGCGCCAGGTCGTCTCGAATTGCTCGGGCGTGATTTCCATCACGCCGCCCCAGGTTCCGCTGCCGGCGTTGTAGAGCAGCACCTCGACCGGCCCGAGGCGCGATTCGATGGTGCTGAAGGCGGCCGCGATCTGTTGCGCATCGCACACGTCGGTCTGCGCCTCAAGCACCTGACCGTGCTTCGCGCGGATCTCGTCGCCCAGCCTGCGCAGGTAATCGGCGCGGCGCGCGAGGATCGCAACCGCGTGATCGGCAGCGAAGCGATGCGCCAGCGCGGCGCCCAATCCGGGTCCCACGCCCACGACCGCCGCGACCGGAAGTTTTTCAGTTGCCATCGAACATTCCTCCGCTGACGAATTCAGTCCTCTGGTACGGAAAAACGGTCATTCTATCGCTTCCCTGATGACATAACCGATCTTCAAGACGGAAGAAATTCACGTAATGCCCGGAGAACCTCGGGTTCAATCAGCGACGGTAGATGGCCGACGCCGGGGACTTCAATCATCCGCGCGTCCCGTGCGCGCCGGCACATCTGATGCGCGGTCGCGAGCGGCAGCACCTCACTGTCACTGCCGCGCACGATCAGCACCGGAATCGATAGGGCTTCGAATTGAGGCCATAGGTCGAGCTGACGAATCGGCGTCTGTCCCGGGGACGAGCCTCTGAGCGCCGGGTCGATTTTCCAGATCAGCCGTCCAGCGGGAGTCGGTTTGACGCTCCAGCGCGCAGCCTCGGAGAGCATCGTGCCTTTGTAGCCGGCGAGCCCCGTCATCGAGGGGTTGTTCTGGTAGAAACGAACCACTTCATCGAGATTTTCAAATTCAGCCGGCGTATCGATAACGTTGCGATTGATGAGCGCAGTGACCGCGGGATCGATACTGGGCGCGATGTCGTTCAACACGATCCTTTCCACTCGCTTGGGATAATTTGCCGCGTAAAGGATCGAAATCCTGCCCCCCATCGAATTGCCGATCAGACTGACGCGTTCGATCGCGAGCGCATCGATAAATGCGTTCAGGTCCTCGACATAGTTCGGGATGTGGTAGTCGGCGGGCGGCCCCCATTGGCTCTCGCCCCGGCCGCGAACATCGAGCGCAATCACTCTATACCGATCTGCGAGATGAGCCGCGAGCGGATCGAAGTCGTGCGCATTGTTGGTGAGGCCATGAATGCAGATTACGGTGGGTTGAGCAGGTTTGCCGGATTCGAGATAGTGAAGCCGGAGCCCGCGAATGGTGATGAAATTGTCTGTAGAAGACATGCGAATCTACAATTCAGTGAGGAAAGATGGTCACCTTGCCGCTGTCCAAATGATAGCGGCCGCCGACGATCATCAAGCGGCCGTCTTTCACGCGATCGCCAAAGACCGGCGCGGCCGTGAGTTGCTTGACCATCAGCATCACGTTGCTGTCGATCGCGTTGGAGACCGCGTCGCCAGGTTGATTATGCGTTGCGGCGACGGCAGGGTAGATGTTGGTCAGCATCACGCCAACATCCGGTTTCGGATAGCTCGCCACGGCAGCTTGGACTGCGCCGCAAGCATCATGGCCGAGCACCAGTATCAGGCTTGTACCCAGGTGCTCGACCGCGTAAGCGAGCGTCTGGAGCCCAAGTGCGTCGACGGTGTTGCCCGCGACGCGCACAACGAAAATGTCGCCTAGTCCTTGGTCGAAGATGATTTCCGGCGGCACTCGCGAATCGGAACACGAGAGTACCGCGACAAACGGGCGCTGGCCTTTCGCGACATGACTGCGCCGCAGGTCGCCGCGGTTCGGATGGAGCAGATGGCCAGAGACGAAACGTTGATTGCCTTCCATTATTGTCCGCAGGGCCTCGGCCGGACCCAGCGAAGCGGCGGAGACCGGAGCGGCTAATGCGGAAGACGAGGCGGCGCCAATTAAATCAAGCATCGTCATAATCGAAAACAGGTATCGTGCCAGGAGCATTGAGTTTCCTTTTAACCTTAGGCAAGGCAACCTAGCAGATCGGAGCGCGCGCGTCACAGCGCCGGTTGGAGGCTGGCGCGTTTGCGTGCTAAGAGAGGCCGTGCGTCGACAATCGAAACATCAACATCGAACGATGAGCCTCAAATGGCGGGGTGTTTTTCTGGCCGCTGCGTTAGGCGGCGCTGCAGCGGCCCTCGGATGCGCCGACAATCTGGCCGAAATCAACTCCAATCAGCTTCAGTCGCAGCAGAAGCAGATCGATGATTTGCAGCATCAGATCGATTCGCTCAAGCAGCAGCAGAATAAATTTTACGCCCTGAGTTCGCAGATGGCGCCCGGCGGATGTGACCACGGCGTGATGCACGACGCGACGCAGCGCGGCAACGACAAGCTGGCGGCGCGCGACTACGAAGCCGCCATCGACTATTTCGAGGATGCTGCGTCGGCCTGCCCGAACGATGCCGGCGCGGAGTTCAACCTCGCGCGGGCCTACGAGGCGGAGGGCGAACGTGACCAGGCGAGCGCCCATTACAAACGCGCCGAGAGGCTCGGGGTCGGGCCGCAGGCCGGCGTTGGCGAACAGGCGCGCGCCGCGCTCTCGCGTATCGAGGCCGGCCGCTGATGCATGATCCGTTCAGCATCGAAGGCAAGGTTACGATTGTCACCGGCGGGGGGACCGGAATCGGTGTGGCGATCGCGCGCGCCTTCGCGGCGCGCGGCGCTCCGGTTCTGATTGCCAGCCGCAACGCGGCCCATCTCGAACCCGTGCGCGACCGGATTCGCGCCGACGGCGGACGCTGCGAAATGAAGGTGATCGACGTGCGCGATGCCGCGCAATGCGAGGCGATGGTCGCCGAGGCGATCGCGCATTTCGGCCGGGTCGACGTGCTGGTGAACAATCACGGCGCCAGCATCGCGAGCCCAAGCCTTGACCTTTCGCCGAATGGCTGGAAGGCCGTGCTCGAGATCAACCTGAGTGGAACGTTTTTCGCCTCGCGCGCAGCCGCCCGGCAGATGATCCCGCAGGGCGGCGGCGCGATCATCAACCTGTCGTCGGTGGCGGGCGTGCTTGGCGCGGCGACGATGGCGCCGTATGGCGCGTCGAAGGCAGGCATTATCAACCTGACCCTGTCGCACGCAGCGGAATGGGGTGCGCACGGGATCCGCGTGAACTGCATCGCGCCCGGACCGATCGATACCGAGGGCGCCGCACTCCGCACCTGGCCGAATCCCAAGGTTCGAGAGGCCGTCATCCGATCGCGCGCGCTCGGGCGCTTCGGCACAATCGAAGAGGTCGCATGGCCGTGCGTGTTCCTGGCCTCCGACGCCGCGAGCTACATCACCGGCGCCGTGTTGATGGTCGATGGCGGCAGCGCCCCGCGCTATCGCGTCGATTGAGCCGCTTGTCTCCGCTAAATCGGGCGTGTTATCGGGATCGCAGGGGCCGTCTGACTGATCTGCGATGAGCGAACCGCGCCATCTGATAATTCATGGTCATTTCTATCAGCCGCCGCGCGAGAGTCCGTGGACGGGCCTGATCGCTCAGGAGAGCGGCGCGGCGCCATACCCGAACTGGAACGAGCGCATCCTTGCCGAATGCTACGCCGCGAACGCCGCGGCGAAAGTCGAAGACGGCAAGCTCGTGCGGCTGTTCAACAATTATGAGCGGCTGAATTTCGATTGCGGCCCGACGCTGGCACGATGGCTCGCGCGGCACGGGGAGAACGCGTATCGGGCGATGCTGCGTGGGGACGAGAGTTCGTGTGGTGCGCATCGCGGCCATGGCAACGCGATCGCGCAGGCCTTCAATCATTCGATACTGCCGCTGCTCTCGCCGCGCGATCGCGAGCTGCAGATCGCCTGGGGACTCGAAGATTTCCGCTTCCGCTTCGGCCGCGACGCGGAAGGCATCTGGCTGCCGGAATGTGCGGCCGACGAGGCGACGCTGGAATCGATCGCGGCGGCGCGTGTGAAGTTCGTCATCCTTGGTTCTGATCAGGGCAGGTATCGAGGGGCGACGGCCGCCGATCGTTCGGCAGGGCCGTTCATCTGGCGGGGGTCATCGGGAACGGTGGCGATTTTTCGTTTCGATCGCGAGCTCTCGGTTGCGCTTTTGGGGCCGAGCTACCTGGCCGACGGGCGGCGTCTGGCTGACGCAATTATTAAAGTTATACTTGAATTACCGCCGGGCGCGGCCCTGATGCTGGCCTGCGACGGCGAATATCTCGGCCATCACCGGCGCGCCGGCGCAGACGAGGCTGCGCGCGCGATCGACATTATTGCCGAGCGCGGCGACATCGAGGTGACCAACTGCGGCGCATATCTCGCCGGGCATCCGGCGGCGGGCGAGTTCACGATCAATACACCCAGCTCGTGGAGCTGCCCGCACGGCGTCGAGCGCTGGCGCGCGGACTGCGGATGCCGCCTGAATCCGAAGCTCAGCCAGGAATGGCGCGCGCCGCTGCGCGCCGCGATGGAATTCGTAACGGCGCATTGCGATGCGGTTTACGAGCGCTTCGCTGCGCCGCTTTTGAGCGATCCGTTCGCCGCGCTCAAGGATTCGATGGCGCTTGCGCTCGATGAAAGCGCTGCCGCGACCGAACGCTTCTTCGCGCGTCATCGCGTCCCGGATTCCGCGCGGCAGGAGCGGCTGGCGACGCTTTTCGAGATGCAACACGCGGCGCATACGACGCTCACGAGTTGCGCCTGGTTTTTCGATGATTTCGGCGGACCGGAAGGACGCGTAGCGCTGCGATGGGCCGCGCGCGCCGTCGAGCTGGCGGCGATCTATGCGCCGACAATCGAGCCCGAGTTGCTCGATCGGTTGCGCGCGATCCGCTCGCATCGGCGCGAGGTCGGCGATGCCGCAACTCTTTACCTGAGTCTTAAAACGCGCGAGTCGCGCGGGAGGATGTAAATGGCCGAGAACCAGTCGCCGGATATTGAATCGATCCTGCGCGAGCATCGCAACTTTTCGCCCAGCGCCGAGTTCAGCCGGCGCGCGTGGGTCAAGAGCATCGACGAGTACCACGAGCTATGCCGGCGCGCGACCGACGCTCCGGAAGCGTTCTGGGGGAACTGCGCGAAAGAGCTCACTTGGTTCAAGAAATTCGATCGCGTACTGGAGTGGGATTTTCCGTTCGCAAAATGGTTCGTCGGCGGTCAGCTCAACGCTTCGTACAACTGCATCGATCGCCATCTGGCGAGTCCGCGGCGCAACAAGGCGGCGATTATCTGGGAGGGCGAACCCGGCGATTCACGCGTGCTGACCTACCAGATGCTCGCGCAGGAGGTCGCGCGCTGCGCCAACGCACTCAAGAGCCTCGGCGTACAGGACGGCGACCGCGTCGCGATCTATATGCCGATGATTCCCGAGGCGGTCATCGCGATGCTCGCATGCGCGCGTATCGGCGCGATCCATTCAGTGGTGTTTGGCGGCTTCTCATCCGAGGCGCTCGCCGATCGGATTAACGACGCCGAAGCAAAGGTCTGCATCACGGCGGACGGCGGATGGCGCCGCGGACAAGAGGTGCCGCTCAAGCAGAACGTCGATGAGGCGCTGAAGCATACGCCGTCGATTCGCAAATGCCTCGTCGTGCGGCGCGTCGGCAACGATATCAACATGCGCAGCGGACGCGACATATGGTGGCACGACCTGGTGCCCACGCAATCGGCAACGTGCGAGGCGGCGGCGCTCGATTCCGAGCATCCGCTCTACACGCTCTACACCTCCGGCACGACCGGCAAGCCCAAGGGCGTCGTGCACACGACGGCGGGGTACCTGCTGCATACGCTGATGACGATGCGCTGGGTGTTCGACCTGCACGACGAGGACATCTACTGGTGCACGGCGGACATCGGCTGGGTCACGGGCCACAGCTACACGGTCTACGGACCGCTGGCGGCCGGCGCGACCGTGGTGATTTACGAGGGCGCGCCGAACCATCCCCAGAACGATCGCTTTTGGTCGATAATTGAGAAGTACCGAGTCAACATCTTCTATACCGCGCCGACCGCGATCCGCACGTTCATCAAATGGGGCGATGCGTGGGTCAAAAAGCACGATCTCTCAAGCCTGCGACTGCTCGGCACGGTCGGCGAGCCAATCAATCCGGAAGCGTGGATCTGGTACCATCGTGTGATCGGGGGCGAGCGTTGCCCAATAGTCGATACTTGGTGGCAGACTGAAACCGGCGGCATCATGATCAGCCCGATGCCCGGTGCGGTCCCTACCAAGCCCGGCTCGGCCACGTTGCCGCTGCCGGGAGTGGCGGCCGAAGTGGTCACGCGCGAGGGCAAGCCCGTCGAAGCAAACCAGGGTGGGCTGCTGGTGGTCAGGAAGCCATGGCCCGGGATGCTGCGCACGATCTTCCGCGACCCCGATCGATACAAACAGCAATACTTCAGCCAAATTCCCGGCTGCTACTTCACCGGCGACGGTGCGCGGCGCGACGAAGATGGTTATTTTTGGTTAATGGGGCGGGTCGATGACGTGATCAACGTCTCCGGCCATCGTCTCGGTACGATGGAAATCGAAAGCGCGCTGGTGTCGCATCCGAAGGTCGCCGAAGCTGCGGTTGTTGGCCGCCCGGACAATATCAAGGGTCAGGCCGTGGTTTGCTTCGTCACGCTTGAGGGCGGCCGGAAGGGTGATAACGAGCTGCGCGACGAGTTGCGCGAGCACGTCGTCAAAGAAATCGGCGCGCTCGCCCGTCCCGACGAGCTGCGTTTTACCGATGCGCTACCGAAAACCCGCAGCGGCAAGATTATGCGTCGATTGCTGCGCCAGGTTGCGGCCGGCGACGAAACGCTTGGCGATACGACGACGCTCGAGGACCTCTCGGTGTTGGCCCGCCTTCGCGAGGAAGAGGAATAGACCTCGGGCAGGCTCGAAGCCGGTCGTCCGTCCGAGGTGCGTAACCCTTCGGACCCTGCCTTGATGGCGGCGCTGGAAGGGTGATACTCTGACGGTGAAGTGGGCGTTCGCCCACTTTTTTGTTGGATTTACCGGCCCAACCGGCCGCACAGATCAGCGGTTCGTTTCCTGGGCGGGCCGAGGAGATGACCGGTGATCGTGGTCCAGCTTCATCCGGTTGCGAGAAAAGTCATCGAGCTGCTGGAGCCGCACATCGAGCGGCAGGGCTACGAACTGGTCTTGGTCGAGTATCACAAGGGAACGCGCAGTTCCCTGCTGCGGCTTTTGATCGATAAGCCGGGTGGCGGCATCGGACTCGACGACCTTGAGCGGTTAAGCCCGATTTTGGGCGATTTGCTCGATGTCTACGACCCGATTGAGGGCCGCTACACGCTAGAGGTCGCTTCGCCCGGTCTAAACCGGCCGCTGGCAAAGCGCGAGCACTTCGAGGCTTATCGCGGGCAGCGCGTGAAGGTTCGAACGCGCGATGCGCATGAGGGCCGGAAATCTTTCACTGGCAGGTTGGTGGCGGTGGATGCCGGGGGAATCGAGTTGGATGACGAGCTGAGCCGGCGGCGCGAGTCGATCGGGTTTGGCGAGATAAGGGAAGCGAACTACGAATACGAGTTCGAACAGGATGAGAAGCAACGTAAGAGCAGCGCACCGCGACGAAGCGACGCGTAATTTTGCGCCGCTCGAAAGGTTAACCGATGACGGCGCGGGCGATGAGCCGCGCCCCGGGGAGGTTCTATGCAGGTCGATCTGAACCGGGTTATCGAGCAGGTCTCGAAAGAAAAGGGAATTGATCGTTCGATTGTGATTTCCGCGGTCGAAGAGATGATGCATTCGGCGGCCCGGCGCACGTTTGGCGCCGACCGGCGAATCGAATCACGCTTCAACCAGGAGTTGGGCGAGATCGAGCTGTTCGAAATTCGCACCGTGGTCGAGAACGTCACCAACCCGGCCTCGGAGAGCACACGCGAAGAGGCGCGCGCCAAATACGATCCCGAAGCCGAGGTCGGCGATGAGATCCTGATCAAGCTCGATACTGCGACGATGGGCCGCATCGCAGCGCAGGCCGCCAAGCAGAACCTCATCCAGCATATCCGCGACGCCGAGCGAAAACAGATTTATAATGAATTCAAGGATCGGCGTGGTGAGATCGTTTCCGGCATCGTGCAGCGCTTCGAGCGCAAGAACATGATCGTTAATCTCGGCCGTACCGAGGCGATCCTGCCCGAGAAGGAACAGATCCCGCACGAACGCTACCGCCAGGGCGATCGCATCCGCGCGCTGATCACCGAGGTCGATCTCTCGGAGAAGGGGCTCTCAATCGTGCTGTCGCGCACCTCGAACGAGTTCCTCGGCAAGCTCTTTGAGCAGGAAGTACCCGAGATCTACGAGGGGATCGTGGAGATTCGGCAGTGCGCACGCGAGCCGGGCGGCCGCGCCAAGGTAGCAGTCTACTCGAAGGATTCCGACGTCGATCCGGTCGGCGCCTGCGTCGGGATGAAGGGCACGCGGGTGCAGTCGGTGGTGCAGGAACTGCGCGGCGAGAAAATAGATATCGTGCCGTGGACGGACGATCAGGCGGAGCTGGTATGCCGGGCGCTCGCGCCGGCCAAGGTCTCCAAGGTGATTGTCGATGAAGACGAACGCGCGATGGAAGTGATTGTCCCCGACGATCAACTTTCGCTGGCGATCGGCAAGCGCGGCCAGAACGTCCGCCTCGCCCATCGGTTGACCGGATGGAAGCTCGATGTGCGCAGCGAGGCCGAGGCCGAGGAGGAGGCCCGCTCGGCGCGCGCCTCGCTCAACGCGATTCCTGGCATCGGCGATATCAACGCCGAGCTGCTCTACCAGTGGGGCTTCCGCTCAGCGGAGCAACTGGCCGAAGCGGAAGAGGAGACGCTCAACATCGAGGGCGTCAGTCCCGAACGCGTGCACCAGATTATCGCGGCGGCACGGACGCATGTCGCGGCCAAGCGCAAGGCCGAGGAAGAGGCACGGGCGGCGGCCGCTGCGCAGGCTGCCGCGGCGGCAGATGCCGAAGGCATCGTGAGCGAGCCCGGGGAGGCTCGCGAAGACGTGGCGGAGGCCGATGCAGAAGCGCAGGCCAAGTCATAAGGGGCTCAGAAGCTGCCTCGGATGCGGCGCGCGCGATGAACGCCAAACGATGGTCAGGATCGCGGCGACCGGCGATCGCATCGAGGTTGACCCGACGCAGCGCCTTTCGGGCCGCGGCGGCTATCTCCATCGACGGCGCGACTGCCTAGAGCGTTTCCTGAACTCTCGTGTGAAGGAATTTCGCTCGTTGAAACGAAGAATTAACCGGGAAGAACGACTGCATATAGTCAGTTCAATAAGGGAGCGGCTGGATAGCGGAACCTCAGTCGCATAGAATGGTACGGATGGCGCGCAAGCGGATCAAAACTTTGGCTCAGGAATTGAGCGTCTCGCTCGAAGACGTGTTGGCGAGCTCCAGCCGACTGAAGCTCGCGCACGTCTATCAAGAATCGAGCCTCGTCAGCCCTGAAGAAGCTGAACGGATAAAGGCCGACCTGATCGAGCAGGCACACCGGGCGGCGATGCTCCGCCGCGAAACGGTTGTCGAGACCAGCGGCGGCAAGGTCGTTGAGAAGCGTCTGAATGCCAATGTCATGCGCCGGCGGCATACGGAACCTGAGCCGGTAGCGGCAGGCGGCGCCGCTGAACCATTCCACTTCGAGGCCGAGCAGCCGGCTGCCAGCGATTTCTCCACGCCGTTTTTCGAAGAACCCGCGCCATCGATGGGCTCCGAGCCGATGCTTGAAGCGTTCAGCGCGCCGGTTCCTGCCGAGCCGATGCGGTCCGAGCCGGAGCTGACCGCGCCTGAGCAGACCGCGCCTGAGACTCCCGCGTCTGCGGAGCCGGAGCATCACGAGCCTGAAGTTCATCCAACGGTCGAGACGCCGATAGAGAGCAACGGCGCTGCCGAGGTGCATCGCACTGCCACTGCTCATCCGGAAGCGCGCCGCGAAGCGCCGCCGCGAGAACCATCACGTCCGGTGAGCGAGTTCTCGCGCCCGCAGGTGGAGCCGCGTTCACGCCCTGGGGCGTCGCGTCCCGCTGAACCGAGCGGCGATCGCGTGATCAACCTGACCGGCGCGACGCATGCCTCCGCACCCTCGCTCGATGACAGTCAACGCGGCCCGAAGGTGCTCGGCAAGATTGATCTACGGCGCCCGGCACCGCGTCCGGCGCCGCCCACGAGCGTCCGTCCGGGTGCGGCCTCGCGACCCGCATCCACCGGCCGCTTCGCACCGGCGCCTGTGGCGCCGAGCGAACAACCGCCGGTTATTCCGCCCGATCAGATCAAGCCTGGCGCTCGTCCGATTAAGAAAAAGCGCGTCATCAAGAAAGGCACGGTCGATTTTACGACCGAGCGCGAGATGCGCGGGATGCGAGTGCCGAAAAAGCGGCGCGCGCTGCCGGGCAAGGAGCAGCGGAAGACTGAGATCACGACGCCGCGCGCCTCCAAGCGCGTGATGCGCATTGCGGAAGGCGTTACGGTCGGCGATCTGGCGCGGAACATGGGCATCAAAGCCGCCGAGATCATCAAGAAGCTGATGGAACTCGGCGTCATGTCGACCGTCAACCAGATGCTCGATGTAGACACCGCGACGCTGGTTGCGAGCGAGTTCGGTTACACGGTTGAGAATGTCGCTTTCGATGTCGAATCCGCGATCGAAGAGGCGCCCGAGGAGGCTGCCGGCGAAGCCCAGCCGCGTCCGCCGGTGGTTACCATCATGGGTCACGTCGATCATGGCAAAACCTCGCTGCTCGACGCGATTCGCCATACGAATATCACCGCCGAGGAATTCGGCGGCATTACGCAGCATATCGGCGCGTACACCGTCACAGCGCACGGCAAGCCGATCACGTTTGTCGACACGCCTGGCCATGAGGCGTTTACGGCGATGCGCGCGCGCGGCGCAAAGGTCACCGACATCGTTATTCTGGTGGTCGCGGCCGATGAAGGCGTGATGCCGCAGACGATCGAGGCGCTGAATCACGCCCGCGACGCGAAAGTGCCGATCATCGTCGCGATCAACAAGATCGATCGGCCCGAGGCCAACATCGATCGCGTGAAACAGCAGCTCACCGAGCGCGGGCTTATTCCCGAGGATTACGGCGGCGACACCATTACGGTGCCCGTCTCGGCGCGCACCGGCGAAGGCATCGAACGGCTGCTCGAGATGATCCTGCTGCAGGCCGAAGTTATGGACCTGAAGGCCAACCCCGATCGTGCGGCGCGCGGCACCGTCATCGAGGCGCAACTCGATCGCGGCCGCGGTCCCGTCGCGACGGTGTTGATCCAGGAAGGCACGCTGCATCAGGGCGATCCCTTTGTATGCGGCGTGGCGTTCGGCCGCGTGCGTGCGATGCTGAATCATCTCGGTCAGCGGATGACCGAGGCAGGTCCTGCGATACCAGCCGAAATTTTCGGGCTCTCCAGCGTGCCTGAGCCGGGGACGCCGTTCACAGTGGTTACCGACGAAGCCAAGGCGCGCCAGGTCGCCGAGTTCCGCCGCTCGAAACAGCGCGAGGGCGAACTGCAGAAGACCAGCCGCGTTTCGCTCGAGGATCTGAGCCAGCGGATGGCGGCGGGCGAGGTCAAGGAACTCAAGATCATCCTGAAGGGCGACGTACAGGGCTCGGTGGAAGCGCTTGCCGACGCGTTGCGGCGGCTCTCGACCAACGAGGTCAAGATCGATCTCATCCACACCTCTGCCGGCGCGATCTCGGAAACCGACGTGAGCCTCGCATCGGCTTCCGGAGCGATCATCATCGGCTTCAACATCCGGCCCGAGCAGAAGGCCGCGACCCTGGCTGAGAAGGAAGGCGTCGAGATTCGGCTCTACACCGTGATTTATGAGGCCATCAACGATATGCGCGAGGCGCTCGAGGGCCTGCTCGCTCCGACCTACCGTGAGAAGGCGCTCGGCCGTGCAGAAGTGCGCCAGATCTTCAACGTGCCCGGTGGTACAATTGCCGGCTCTATGGTGCTCGATGGCAAGGTCACGCGCAACGCTCGTGCGCGTCTGGTGCGCGATGGCCGGGTCGCGTGGGAGGGTAAGATCGGATCGTTGCGCCGCTTCAAGGATGACGTGCGCGAAGTGGCGGCCGGGTACGAATGCGGTATCGGGCTGGAGAACTTCAACGACGTCAAACCAGGCGACGTGATCGAGACCTTCGAGATGGAAGCGGTGCTGCGCAAGCTCGGCACTCCGACGCCGGCGCCGCGCGGCCAGGCGGCGGTCGAGAAGCAGCTTCAGACCTGAGTCGATCGCCGCGCCGCACATCCGGCCTCGCGTTCGGGGCGCTGGAGAGATCGATGGTGGTTGGGGTATTGAGACTGACGCTGTTTCTTCCGGACAATCATTCGCTGAAGGGCAAGCGGCAGGTTCTGCGTGCGATCAAAGATCGCGTGCGGAACAAGTTTAACGTCTCGATCGCCGAATCCGACGGACACGATCTGTGGCAGCGCGCCGAACTCGGCATCTGCCAGGTTGGCAACGATCGCAGTTTCGTTGACTCGGCGCTGAGAGAGGTCGTACGGTTCATCGATTCGATGGGCCTTGCTCCGCTCGGTGAAGAAAACCTGGAAATCATCAACTATTGAAAAGGGATCACGGATCGAGCCGGCGCGCCGCTCATCATCGCTTCGGCACGTGACATTTATGGTCAGCAACGAAGGCCGACGGCCGGAACGAGTCGCGGAACTGATGCTGCGGGAGCTTTCGCAAATGCTGCTGCGGGATCTCAAAGATCCGCGCCTACGCGGCGTCACGATCACCTGGATAAAGGTGACCGACGATCTGCGTCACGCGCGCGTCTTCTTCTCGCATCTCGAGGGCTCGCGCCATGCCGCCGCGGTCATCGCCGGGTTCGAGAGCGCCCGCGGCTTCATCCGGCGTGAGATCGGGCGCTCGCTCGGGCTGCGCTACACGCCGGAGCTCGCGTACGAATTCGATCCTGCGCCGGAGCGCGCGGCTCGCATCGACACGCTCCTGCGTGAGGATCGATCGCGGAGCTGAACGCCGCGGCATCTCTATCGCGACGATGCAGCAGAGTGGCGTGTTCCACGGAGTCATCCTGGTCGACAAGCCGGCCGGGATCACCTCGGCGGAAGCGGTGCGTCGCATCAAGCGGCGGCTCGGCCACTCGACGCGCGTCGGTCATCTCGGCACGCTCGATCCATTCGCCACCGGTCTCCTGCCGATCCTGATTGGCGAAGCAACCAAGCTTGCGCCGTTTCTGCAGGAAGGCGAGAAGGAGTACACGGGCGTGATCCGGCTCGGGACGGAGACTGACACGCTCGATTGCACCGGCACGGTGGTGCGGACCGCTGCGGCGCCCGCGCCGGAATCGATACGGCTCGATGAAATCGCGGCGCGCTTCACAGGCGCGATCGAGCAGGTTCCGCCGCGGTTCTCGGCGCTCAAGCGTGAAGGTGTTCGGCTCTACGAGCTGGCGCGGCGAGGCGACGAGGTTGCCGAGCCGGCGGCGCGCCGGGTTACGATCGGCGCGCTCGAGCTGGAATGGACGGGCGCCGATGCGTTGCGATTCCGGATGCGATGCTCGACCGGGACTTACGTGCGCTCGCTCGCGCGCGACATCGGCCGCGCGCTCGGGAGCGCCGCGTATCTTTTCGAACTCCGTCGCACGCGAAACGGCTTATTCGAGGTGGGCAGCGCGACGCCGCTCGATGAGCTCACCGATGCGCTCGATCGGGGCGATGCGGTGCCCATAATCCCGTTGCGCGCCGCGCTGGCGGGAATTGCAGAAGTTGAAGTGCCGGCGCCGGTCGCGGCACGCATTCGTGATGGCGACTCGCGCGCGTTGTTGGGCCGTGTCCCTGAGGCGGGGGGACTGTTCAAGGTGGTTTCGGACGGAAGGCTGGTGGCGGTCGCGCGCGCTACGTCGCGCGCGACCGCCGCGCTGGTGCGCGGCTTTGTTACGTGACGCGCACACCTCAGCGCTTTGCGGATTCCTGCGGCGCCTCCGGCGATGGCGGAGCGGC
>JAJPIG010000024.1 GCA_021324855.1 Pseudomonadota bacterium
CGAGAAAATAGCTTGATGCGCCCGGAACGGTCAGCAAGGCGGCCGAGACCAGGCCGCCGGTGGAGGATTCTGCGACGGCGACAGTGTGATTGCGTTGCTTCATCAAACCAGCGACGTGGTTGGCAAGCGGCAGGAGTTCTTTCATCACCATCCTCCAGAAACTGTGGCGGGCCGGAAACGAAGAAGAAAGCTGGAGCGATTACTTAAAACTTTTGAGGATGCAGTCGATTTTGCAGACCTCCTCGAGCAACACCATCCTGTACACCGCCTCATCGATATCGCCGCCGATTGAGAATGCACCATGGCCGCGGATCACGACCGCGGGCCATCGGCTCAACTGCGCCGCGATGGGGTCGATTGCTTCTCCGATATCTTCACCCGCTACAGACGTGTCAATCACCGGCACCCACTTGAGTCCAACGATCGCTTCGTTATGGATCGGCTTTATTCCCTTTTCGCCCGCAACCTCGGCCGTGGCGATCGCGTGCGGAGGATGAGCATGAACAATCGCGTGAGCGCAGCTCGCGTTGTAAATGCCGCGATGAACCCGGGTTTCAACCGAGGCGGCGCTCGGAATCATCGCCCGATCATCAACCTCGACCTCGACGAACTGGGACTCCACCAGCCGCCCGAGATTGGTTCCGCTTCGTGTAATCCAGAAGACGTTGCCCTCGCGCGCGCTGATGTTGCCGCTGCGGGTGGTTTGCAGTCCGCGCTCGTAGAGTTGCCGTCCCGCCGAAATCAACTCCTCGATCAGCATTGCACCAACGATCCTTCCTCCCGATAACGCGCGCGTTCGCCTCGACTAATCATCATATGACAGTTCCGAGCGCTTTTCGGCCCCTGGACCTGCCCACCTCGCTCCGGGTCGATCTCACTGCCGGTCCATATAACAGGCTTGAAATCGAACTTCGATGCACTCGTCAAGACCCGTAGACCTTGATTTCGACCAGGATTCTTCGGCAGATTCCCGTCAATCGGCGATTGTTGTAAAGCTGTGCATCCAATGAGATTCTGGCGGCGGTCCGTTCGGAGGAAGAGAGCGACGATGATGAGGAATTCGAGACTGAAGCTCGTCACCTTGATCGCAATTCTTGCGGCCGGAGCGGTAATCTTGGCCGCGAATGACCGTTCGAGGATTCGGGAGAGCGGCCTGTCGGCAATTGCTTTCGACGCTCGGCCGGCGGACGCAGCCGAGCCCGCCGGCAAGCTGGCGAAAGAAGAAGAGGAGAATGCGACTTCGCGCGATCTCGCGTCGCCGGCCAACGCCAAGGTCAACAGCCTTGAGACGTCCGACGAATTCCGCCGCATCCTCGACAAGATTCCGGGCGGCGATG
This sequence comes from Pseudomonadota bacterium, assembly GCA_021324855.1. Taxonomy (GTDB): domain Bacteria; phylum Desulfobacterota; class Binatia; order Binatales; family Binataceae; genus JAJPIG01. Next base: position 1,338 of record JAJPIG010000024.1, read on the forward strand.
TCTCGCCTTGCGCGGCCGTTCAGGATCCCTATCCGGAGTTCAACGGTATCGCGATCGATCCGCAAAACGGCATCGCGGTGCTCAGCGACACCAACTTAAAGAGCGCGCTGATTTACGATCTGAAGGCCGGTGCGCCACCCGACCAGTCCGGCATCACGGCGCCCAAAGGTTGGATCATCGGGCCCGCGACGTTTCTCTCGTTCGCAGCGGGGGTGGCGGTCGACCCGGTCCGGCATGAGCTTTACACGACTGAGAACGACATCGGCGACGACATCGCGGCGTTTCCGTACAATGCCAACGGCAACTACAAGGCGCGCGCGCTGGCGGTGCCGCACGGGTCCTACGGCATCGCGATCAGTCAGAAGTATCATCAGATGGCGACCGCTATTCAGCACGATGCAGAGATCATTTTTTATCGGCTGCAAGCGCAGGGCGCGGAGCCGCCGGTGCGTTCGATTCGTGGGATGAAGACCAAGCTTGCCGATCCGCACGGCGTCGCCTGGGACGAGAAGCACGGCGAAATTTTCGTGACCAACTATGGGAACTGGTCGCGCGGCTACTGGGATCCCGATTACACCGGCGGCGGCCATTACTATCCGCCATCAATCGAGGTCTTCAAGGATGACGCGAAAGGCGACGTCGCACCGATGCGCGTGATTCAAGGGCCGAAGACGCAGCTCGACTGGCCGACCGGCATCTCCGTCGATGTACTGCATGACGAGATCGCGATTGCCAACGAGCCCGCCAACGAGGTCCTGATTTTCCGCCGCAGCGATAATGGCGACGTCGCGCCGATTCGCGTGCTCGGCGGACCCCAGACACACATCATCCATCCGATGGGTGTGGCATTCGATCCGATCAACAACGAACTCTGGGTCGCGAATTTCGGGCACGAGGCTGAAATCTTCACGCGCGATGCGTCTGGCAACGTTGCGCCCAAACGCATCGTGCGCAACGCGCCCGCCGGAGTGCCGGCCGCCGGGTTCGGCAATCCGACCGCAATGGCTTACGATTCGAAACGCGACGAATTGCTGGTGCCCAACTGAGTAAGCGATCCGCGTATTGCGGCATTTGCCAGGATGGCAAGTGGAGACGCCGAACCAACCAGGATCATTGAAGGTCAAAAGACCAAGCTGACGCGGGTCGCGCATGGCATTGTGTACGATCCAAAGCATGACGAGATAATCGCGACCGAGCCGCTCGCAAGCTCGATTGCGTTCTTTCGCGGCGATGCCGCCGGCGAGGCGGTGCCCGAGCGGATCATTCAGGGGCCGAAGACGCAGCTTCATCAGCCGTTTCAGGTGACCGTCGACAACGAGCACAACGAACTTTGGGTGGCGGATTTCAGAACCGACATGCTGCTTGCCTATCCGCTCGACGCCAGGGGCGACGTCGCGCCGATTCGCGCGATCGGCGGCAGCAAGACCGGGATGTGGATGCCGATCGGCATCGCGGTCGATCCGCAGCGCAACCTGGTCGTGGCGGCGAGCTTCATGGGCACGCACACCTGGCATCACAACGGCGGGCTTTTCATCTTCGATCGGACGGCGAACGGCAACGTGCCGCCAAAGGCGGTGATCGCCGGGCCGAGCACCGGAATCATCGGGCTCTGGCACGCGCAGGTGTATGACGGGAAAATTTTCACAACCGCAATCAATATCAAGTATCTGCCGCCCTATGATCAGGGTGGTTATGCGCCGAAGCGTGGATGCGAAGGGCCGCCGCTGCCATGGGTCGGCCCGCTGGGATTTGTCGGCGTCTGGAACATCACGGACAACGGCGACGTGCCGCCGCGTGAGATCATCCGCGGTCCCGGCACCGACCTGATCCATCCGGGCGGCCTCGTGCTCGATCCCGCACACGGCGAGATATTCGCCAGCGACAGCGTTCACAACGGCTATTTCGGGTTCCTGCTGCCGACGCTTTTCCCGGCCGGCGGGGCGGCTCAATAGCGGGTGACAAATGAGTCTCAATTACAAGGGGCGCACGATCCGCGGGATCGACATCCATACCCACATTCCACATCCCGGTGGTCCCAAAAGCGATCCGCGCGCCGAGCAGAAGGAGCGATACTTCCGCAACACGCTGCAGGGCCTGACGATCGAGCAGATGGCCGAGCTGTATCGGAAGCTAGAGATGGTCGCCGTAGTCTTTGACGTTGACATGGAGACCATTACCGACGATCCGTTCGTCGGCAATGATTATATCGCAGAGGTCCAGCGGCGCTTTCCCGATGTCTTCATCGGATGGGCGAGCGTCGATCCGCACAAGGGCCGCGCCGCGGTCCGCGAACTTGAGCGCGCGGTTACCAAGCTTGGCCTGAGCGGTCTCAAGACGCATCCGACCTGCCAGGCATTTTACCCGAACGACGAGATTTACTATCCGCTCTGGGAAAAGGCGCAGGAACTTGGCATCCCGGTGCTGTTTCACTCCGGCCATACCGGAATCGGCGCCGGGATGCCCGGCGGCACCGGACTAAAGCTCAAGTACAGCCGGCCGATTCCCTACCTCGACGATGTCGCAGCCGATTTTCCGAATCTGACCATCATCGGGGCGCATCCATCGTGGCCGTGGCAGGAAGAGATGTTGTCGGTCGCGATGCACAAAGGTAACGTTTTCATCGATCTCTCCGGCTGGTCGCCCAAATACTTCGCGCCATCGCTCATCCAGTACTCGAACACGCTGCTGCAGGACAAGGTGATGTACGGCTCCGACTTTCCGGTGATCAGTCCTGAACGATGGTTGAAGGACTTCGAGGCCGCGCCGTTTCGCGATGAGGTGCGCCAGAAAATCTTGCTCGACAACGCCGCGCGCCTGCTCAAACTGGCCACGTAGCACGAGGGTTTCTGGACAAAATTAAATTGACACTCGAAGATTTGCCTGCGCCGGAGAATCGACCATGCTTAAAGTAATTCTTCAACTCTACCCGGTGATTCCCGCCGCCAGCGAGGCCGAGCGCGAAGCGCTCCGTCCGATCGGACGCAATCGCGAACGCTACCAGGAAACCCTCAGCGGATGGCACGACATCATCCGCGCCGCCGACGAACTCGGCTTGTGGGGCGTCGCCACCATCGAGCATCATTTTTGGTCTGAGGGTTACGAATGCGGCCCGAATCCGGGCGTGCTCAACGCGTACTGGGCTGCGATCACGCGCAACGTCCGGGTGGGACAGCTCGGCTACGTGATGAGCACGCAGAATCCGATCCGCGTCGCCGAGGAGACTGCGATTCTCGACCATCTGACGAAGGGGCGATGCTTCGTTGGGTTCGCGCGTGGTTACCAGTCGCGATGGACCAATGTGGTCGGGCAGCACCTGGGGACGCGTGCGACCACCTCGCCGTCGGCCGGCCGGCTGGATTCGACGCACATGTTCGGCGATCCCACCGGCAAGCCCGAGCGTACCGCAGATGATGACCTCAACCGGCGGATTTTCGAGGAAGAGGTCGAGATCGTTCTCAAGGCCTGGACGCAGGAGAGCTTTTCGCATAACGGGTCGGCCTGGCAGATTCCGTATCCCTATGATCGCGGCGTTGATGATTGGCCGCTCGCGAAATTCGGCACCACCGGACGCTTCGGCGCGCCCGGCGAAGTGGACGAGGAAGGCAATACGCGTCGCGTGAGTGTGGTGCCCGCGCCGTACACCAAGCCGCACCCGCCCGTGCTGGTCGCGACCAGCGGCTCGCCGGAGAGCGCCGAGTACTGCGCGCGCCAGGGCTTCATCCCGCTCTACTTCAACTCGCTCGCGACGGCGCTCAAGCTCAGCGCGGCGCACGATCGAGCGCTGGCCGCGTCAGGCCGTGAGGTCAAACCAGGACGGAACCAGGCGATCGTGCGGATTCCGCATATCGGCAAAACACGCGCCGAGGCGGAGGATTCCGTGATGCGCTACGACTCCGATATCTTCCGCAACTTTTACGCTGCGATGGGACAGCATCACGTGCCCGCCGAGAATGTGGTCGAAGCCGTCACGCGCAACGGGATGTGGACCGTCGGTACCGTCGACGATGTGCGCAAGCATCTGGTCGAGGAGTGGAAGCAGTTGCCTTGCGAGTACCTCACCATCATCTATCATTACGCGCAGATGCCGAAGGATCGCGTGCTCGATAATCTCGCCAGGTTCATGCGCGAGGTGAAGCCGGCGCTCGATGAGCTCGTGGCGTAAATGTGCAGGCCGTCCGGTGAGTAAAATACTGATCAAGAGCGTGTGGGGATCCGACGATCCTACCAAGGCCGGTTTCGCTTTTGTTCACGCCAATGCCTTTGTCGAGGCCGGCCACGAGGTGCAGATTTTCCTGCTCGGCGAGGCGGTTTCGCTGATGCGTACGGTCGTTGCAGAGTCGGTCGTGCCGGTGGGATGGCCGCCGCTCGCGCAAACGATGACGCAGACCATCGGGCACGGCATCCCGATTCACCTCTGAGCCACCTGCTCAAGGGCCCGTGGGCTCTCCGAAAGCGATTTGGAAGGGAAGAACGCAGCGTTCGGGACGGTTGAGACGCTGGTCAAGCTCGTGGAATGGGCTGATAAGGTTTTGAGCGAATAGCGGCCGCGCTAAGCATCGTGCCGAAAACCATCGAGCCCGAAGAGCGTTGCCCTTCGGGCTCAATGGTTTCCTGGCGATCGAGCCGAGTCGCCGTCTCGACAATGATCGCTTCTCAGCTATTCATTGTCGCCGGCAGCCGGTACCTGCTGAGTCTTGGTCCAGCGTACGGTGGGATGCGCAGGGGCCTGGCTCGAAAGCGTCCAGTCGATATGCTTGCTGACCGTGGGGCCACGCAATTTGGTGCGCGTCATTCCGCCCATCAGGCCGCCGGTCTTCGGCGCCTGCACCTTAACGATGTAGGTGCCCGGCGGCAGGCTGGCGATCTTGATATTGTAAGCGCCGGTGGCATCGGTTTGCCCCGAAGTCACCGCATCCCCCATCGTTCCATCGTCCTTCATGTGGTAGACGACGATGGAAATACCCTTTACCGACGCATTCCCTGTCATGGTCTTCACTTTACCCCATAGGAAGCCCGCATGACGGGGAAGTTCGCCGGACGTGGTAACAGCCGGTTGCGCGTGGGCGAAAGCCGCCAATCCCAGAACGCAGCTAAGCATAAGACCGAGAGAAAGTGCCTGTAGTTTTCGCATGGCTTCTAGCCCCCAAAATGGATTTAAGGAATAGAGCTCGCACAACGCGGCAAAAGTAAACCGCTCCCCCGCCGAAGTTCAGCCGCCACCATTGACGGCGCAGAGCATCCGACGGACTCCATCCACATCATCGGGCGAATCACTAGCGCATTTTGCGGTAGTGATGCAATCCATCGGGCCGATGTTTTCGGCTTGGCCGGCGAGTTTCCTGAAAATTTTCAAGCCGGCTAAAAGGGTCGTTTGTGCGTCCGCGGAAGGGCGCTTAGACTTTACGCGTGGCTCTGAACGACGATCTTGGGCGGGCCCGACGACTCGGACTCTCGGGCTATGTCAGCTATCGCCGGATGCGACTCGCCAACCGGCTCTTAAGAATCATCAACCTGGTCGGTCCCGAGCGCTATCAGTGTCCATGCTGCGGATGGCGGGGCACGCGATTTCTCGATCACGTGCGCGAGACCTACAGGATGAAGGCCGCGGTGTGCCCTCGATGCCGCAGCCATTCGCGTCATCGCGGTCTCGCGCTCTATCTGGCCGATTCTATCTCGCAAAATGGATCGCGGTTCCGGGTGCTGCATTTCGCGCCGGAACGATCGCTCAGGAAATTCTTCGCGGCGCGTCCCGCGCTCCGGTATCTCGGCGTCGATCTCGGGCCGCGGGCTGCTGACGCGTGCGCCGACATCACGGCGATACCGTTTCGTTCCGCCTCCTTCGACCTCGTGATCGCGTCGCACGTGATCGAGCACGTCGGCGATGATCGCGCGGCGCTCGCCGAGCTTGGGCGCGTGACCGCGCCCGGCGGCCGCGCGCTCATCATGGCGCCGATGCTTTCACGATGGCGCGAAACCGAGACGCGCGAATTCGGCTATCCGCATCCTGACTACGAGGGCCACTGGCGAATTTACGGGCACGATCTCGCCGCCCGGATCGAGGCCGCCGGCATGCGCTGTACAACGCTCACCTTTGCTGCGCTTATCGATCCCGAGCGTCGCCGCCGCTTCGGTATTATCGATGATGCACTGTTTGTCGGTCAGCCCGGCTGAATCGCAAATCAGTGATGAGGACGCTGGAACCCGGCGAATCGACTTCGATACGGCAGAGTCACCGCGGCAGGAGCCGGACGGATCGTGGTACATGGACCTCGACGATTTCGATGAAATCGAAGAGGCGCCGCCGACGCCGGCGGAGGAACCGGCGGCGATCAACGATGGCGGCGCGGCGCGGCGCTGAGCTGCCGCATCAGACGTTTTTCATCTCTGAGATCAGCTTGCCCAGCGAGTCCTTCGCATCGCCGAAGAGCATGAAGGTCTTGTCGCGATAGAAAAGCTCGTTTTCGATTCCGGCGAAGCCCGGATTCATGCTGCGTTTGAGCACGATTACGCTGCGGGCTTCCTCGACGTTAAGAATCGGCATCCCGTAGATCGGGCTGCCCGGTGAATCCTTTGCCGCCGGATTCACGACGTCGTTCGCGCCGATCACCAGCGCCACATCGGCCTGGTTAAACTCCGGATTGATATCTTCCATGCCATAAAGCCGCGCGTATGGGATGTCGACTTCGGCCAGCAACACGTTCATATGGCCGGGCATCCGGCCGGCCACGGGATGAATCGCGAACTTGACCTCGCCGCCGCGCCGCTCGATCAGGTCGGAAAGCTCGCGCACCTGATGCTGGCATTGCGCGACCGCCATCCCATAACCCGGCACGATGATGACTTCGCGCGCATATGCAAGCTGCATCGCGGCATCCTCAACCGTGATCGGCTTCACGGTCAGACCCTCGGCCGAGCGCGCCTCGCCGGCTGCCGCGGCGCCGCTCCCGAACGCGCCGAACAGCACGTTGGTAAACGAGCGGTTCATCGCCTTGCTCATCGCAACCGACAGGATGAAGCCGGAAGCACCGTCGAGCGCGCCGGTTATGATCAGCACGTAGTTGTTGAGCGCGAAGCCGGTCGCCGCGGCGGCGAGTCCTGTGTACGCATTGAAGAGCGAGAGCAGGACCGGCATGTCGGCGCCGCCAATCGGCAGCACCATCAGTACGCCGAGCAGAGTCGCCAGAATGACCATCGCGTAAAAGACAAGCTGCGCTCCGGGCACCACGAGCAGGTAAAAGAACATCAGGACGGCGATGGCGAACATCCCGATGTTGGTCTCGTTCTGGAACGGATAAATCACCGACTTTTCGGTGACGAAGCCCTGCAGTTTGCCGCACGCCATGAAGCTGCCGGTGACGGTGAGCGATCCGAACAGGACTTCCAGGCCGAGCGCGGCCATCTCGATGTGAGCGACCCCGTGGGCCGGCGCGAGATTATAGGCGTTGTAATATTCGGCGACCCCCACCAGCGAAGCGGCGAGCGAGCCGAAGGTATGCGAGATAGCGATCCGCTCCGGCATCGCGGTCATTGGCACCCACATACCAAGCGGGTACCCGATGATCGAGCCGACGATTAGCCCAATAATGATCCAGCGAAAAGTCACGATCTCGTGCAGGAAGAGAGTGCCCACGATCGCGACCAGCATCCCGAGCGCCGCCATCTGCATCCCGCGCCGGGCGCTGTCGGGATGGGTCAGGCTTTTGACGCCGAGGATGAACAGAATCGACGAAATAAAATAAGCGCCGAGCACTACGGTGTCGCGACCCATCAGTGCATCCCCCGTCCGTTGCTGGCAGCAGCCTTGGCGGCGGCCGCCGCTCCGGAGTCGCGCCGGAACATCGCAAGCATCCGATCAGTGATAAGAAAGCCGCCGACCACGTTGCTCATTGCGGAGGCGACGGCGATCGTGCCGAGCACGGTTGCGAGCCATCCATGGCCGCGCCCGGCCAGCACCATCGCGCCCACTACTGTGATCGCATCGATCGCGTTGGTCGCCGCCATCAGCGGCGTATGCAGCAGCGGCGGAACGCGCGCGATCATCTGGTAGCCGACGAAGCCCGCCAGCACCGCGATGTACAGTTGTGCAAACCAGATAACGGTGTTCATGAGTGCCCTCTCCGCGCGATCGCCGCGGTGGAAACGATTTTCAATGGTAGCGGATTTCTCCCCGGTGGGTGACGACCATCGGACCGACAATCCGATCCGCGAGATCAACATTTAGCTGGCCGTTCTTGATCAGGATCTTGAGCAGAGCTTCGATATTGCGGCTGTACATCTGGCTGGCATGCGTGGGGATTGTGGCCGCCAGGTTGGCTGGGCCGTGAATCCGGACGCCGCCCGAATCGACAACCTCGCCGAGCCGCGTCAGCTCGCAGTTGCCGCCGGTCTCGGCCGCGAGGTCGACGATCACCGAGCCGGGTCGCATTGTGCCGACCATCGCGGCGGTAATCAGCCGCGGCGCCGGACGCCCGGGAATCTGCGCCGTCGTGATCACCAGATCCTGATCGTGAATATGACCGCCGATCGCCTCCAGCACGCGACGCGTCTCATCTTCCTTGAGTTCGCGGGCATAGCCGCCGGCCGCCTCGGCATCCTTGGTCGGCTCCGCCTTGGCGATGAACGTTGCGCCGAGGCTTTCGATCTCCTGGCGCGCGGCAGCCCGAACGTCGAAGGCCGAAACCACCGCGCCGAGCCGGCGCGAGGTCGCGATCGCCTGCAGTCCTGCCACGCCGGCTCCGATGATAAAGACCTTGGCGGGGACCAGCGTGCCCGCCGCCGTGATCATCATCGGCATCATGCGCGCCATCGAGCCTGCGCCCATCAGCACAGCCTTGTAACCCGCGATGGTGGCCTGCGATGAGAGCACGTCGAGCGATTGCGCGGCCGAGATGCGCGGCACCAGTTCCATCGCCAGCGCCGTGATCTTCTGCGCTGCCATCAGACCGAACATTTCGCCGCTCGCTGCGGGCTGCATCATCCCGGCAATCACGCCGTCTGTTCTGATCAGCTTGATTTCATCGAATGAGGGACGCCGCACCTTGACGATCAGGTCGGACTCACCGAAGACCCGCTGCGGTCCTTCGACCATCGCGGCGCCGGCCTTGGCATAGGCGTCGTCGTTAAAGTAAGCGCGGGTTCCGGCGCCCGCCTGCACCGTCACCTCCAGCCCCGATTTCACCAGGCGAGCGACGCTGTCGGGCACCAGGGCGACCCGGTTTTCACCGGTAGCCGTCTCAGTCGGAACTCCTACACGCATTCACCTCTCCTGGAGCGGGCGTCCATAATGCCGGCCTTGGCCCCGCAGTCTCTGGCGCAAACGTTGACCCCCGGGGCCGGCGCCGATGCTTTCTTGTGCCTTAACTGTCGTCCTGAAACAACGGGACTTTCGGGCCTATAATCTTACAGCCGCGCAGGAATAAATCAATTTATCGATGCCGATTCATGTCGCCGGCGATACTTCAGGCGACTGCGATGAACCAGGATTTCGAGTCTCAGGTGGCGCGGCGATTCGGATGATCATCGTCAGCCGACGACTTGTCGCTGTGCGAATGTCGATGATGCACGTCGGAAACGTGGCGATGCGAATGGACGAGCCGCAGATGGCGATGCGGATGGGCGTGCGGTTCGCGGCCCTCGCCGCCGGCGTGCGGATGCTGATGATGTGCGTCGTGATAATGCAGATGATCGTGTACCAGCTCTTCGTGGATGTGCAGATGGCTATGGTCTTCGCGCAGCAGCGCGATCACGCCGATCGCCATCAGCGCCGCCGCGCACCAGTCCACGATCGTTGGCATCGTCCGGAAGATCGCAATTGAAATAATCGCGCCGATGAACGGCGCCGAGGCAAAGTAGGCTGCCTCGCGCGCCGCGCCCAGCAGCCGAAGTCCCCACGTCGCGAGATAGAGGCTAAGCCCGTAGCTGGTTGCGCCGAGCAGCAGCGCCGCCATGATCAACGGCACGGTCGGGATTCGAATTCCGAGGAACATCGCGATGATCAGCGTCACTGCGCCGGCGCCCAGCGACTTGAGCCGGCTGATCGCCGCTGGATCGCGTACCGAGAGCCGCTGGGTCAGGTTGTTGTCGGCCGCCCAACAGAGGCATGCGGCAGCGATTGCGCCCGCGCCGACCGGGTCGGCATGAAAGTCGCCGGGCGTCCAATCCAGCATCGCTGCGCCCACGATGATCGCCGCAGCCGCGAGCGCCTCGCGCCTCCCGAGGTACTCGCCGAGCAGCGCCACCGCGATCAGCATCGTGAACGGCGTTTCGAGGTTCAGCATCAGCGATCCGGCCAGCGCCGAGATGCGTGTCAGCCCGTAGAGCATCAGGAAGGTGCCGGCGACGCCCATCAGCGTGATGATCGTGAGCGTGACGAAATCGAGCCCGCGCAGGCGCGCTTCGCGCGATGCCGCGGTGCGCCGCGAGACCAGCGTCAGGAGCGACAGGCCGGCGGCGGCGCCCAGGTAGAGCAGGGCGGATAGCATCAACGGGCCGACGTCGTTCAGGATGAGCTTCGAAAACGGCGCGCTCGCGCCGAACAGAGCCGCCGCGCCGATCGCGCATCCCGCGCCGAGCATCGCGCGGCTGCTCTCGTTCCGGCCCGCCATACCATCGAGCTTACTACAGCCGATGACGATCGCGAGGCCGGCGCCAGATGCCAGATGCCAGATTTGCGCGGCTCGGCTATCCTGTGCGGGTATTTCAAACCATGGAGAAAAGACTCATGAATGGCGGTGATGAATTGAGTCCGCAGGCGATGGCGCTGATGACGGAAGTTGTCGCCCGGCTCGCCGAGCTTCGCAACGTTTTGATTCTCGTCGGGCTCGCGACCAATCGAATCGACACGCCGCGCAGCAATGAGACCGCGGCGGCCGCGCTCGACAAGCTGCGCGAGCTATCAGACGCGTTTAATCTATAAGCAGGAGGATGACGATGGATCAGGTTCGTGCCGTAGTCGTCGATCCGGCGGCCGCCGGCCGTCTCGCATTGAAGCAGGTGCCCGCGCCTGCGCCCGGCCGCTCGGAAGCGCTGATTCGGGTCCGCGCGATCTCACTCAACCTCGGCGAGATCCGACGCGCCCGCGCCGCCGATCCCGGATGGCGTCCGGGCTGGGATATCGCGGGGACCGTCGAGGCCGCCGCCGCCGATGGGTCGGGTCCGAAGCAGGGCGCGCGCGTAGTCGGCTTTCTGCCGGTCGCCGCATGGGCGGAGCTGGTGGCAGTTCCCACCAATTCCATCGCGGTCATACCCGAAAAACTCAGCTTCGAGCAGGCGGCGACGCTGCCGGTCGCCGGGATGACCGCGCTCTACGCGCTCGGCAAGAACGGCTCGGTGCTTGGCCGTCCGGTGCTGATTACGGGAGCATCCGGAGGCGTCGGGCAGTTCGCCGTTCAACTCGCCCATCTGTCGGGCGCGCGCGTGATCGCAGTGGTAAGCCGCGCCGAGCGTGCGAAGTATGCCGGCGAATGCGGCGCGGACGAGGTGATCGTCGGCGATCTCTCCGCCGCCGGGCGCTTCGGTCCCTATCATCTCATTCTCGAATCGGTCGGCGGCAAGTCATTGACCTCGGCGCTCACGATGCTCCGCTCGGGCGGGATGTGCGTGTTGTTCGGGACCTCGGAGACGCCGGAGGTGACCTTCGATGCGCGCCAATTCTATTCGAGCGGCGGCATCCTCTACGGCTTCATCCTGTTCGATGAAGTCAAGCTGCAGCCGCCGGCGCAGGGGCTCGCGCGGCTGGTCGATCTGATGGCTGCGGGCCGGCTGCGATCGCCGATCGAAGTGCGCGCGTCATGGACCGAGATCGGGTCGATCGCGGAGCGTTACTGGAATCGCGAAATCGCCGGAAAAGCGGTGCTGACGCTGTAATCTCGCGAGCAGCGGCCAAGTTTCGGATCGCGCGGCGTTTATGGTATTGCTCGGCTGAGTTTCGTGAACCTCAACAAATCTCTGAGCCTTGGATCATGGCGGGAAGCCGGCGACGGTCGGGTTCCGCGGCTCATCGCAAGGAGGATCCTCCAGTGGCAGTAAGAAAACGCGCCCATGAGACGCAGGCGAGCCCGACCAAGCTGGTCGCCACCGAGACCATCAAGGTTTCCAACACCGCGCAGGCCTACCTGAGTCTGCTCGGCGCGCGCGGGATCGATTATTTCTTCGCCAACGGTGGAACCGACTTCGCATCGATCATCGACGGCTTCGCGCGCCTGATGGCCGAGGGAAGGCGCGTGCCGAAGCCGCTGACCGTCCCGCACGAGATGGTCGCCGCCAGCATGGCGCATGGCTACTACCTCGCGACCGGCCGTCCGCAGGTCGTGATGGTCCACGTCACGGTCGGCACCGCGAATCTGCTGAACGCGATGATCAACTCATGGCGCGGCAAGGTGCCGATCATCTTCTCCGCCGGCCGCACGCCGATCACCGAAAAGGGCAGCCCCGCCTCGCGCAATATCTACATCCATTGGGCCCAGGAATCGTTCGACCAGGGCGGCATCGCGCGCGAATGGACCAAATGGGATTATGAGCTGCGCACCCAGAACCAGCTCGAGACGGTGGTCGATCGCGCGCTCTCGCTCGCGATGGCGGAGCCGCGCGGGCCGGTCTACCTGACCCTGCCGCGCGAAGTGCTCGCCGAGGAGTGCAAATCTTTCACCTTCTCAACCGCGCCGCGCGTCCGGCCGCCCGAGCTGGCGCATACGATGCCCGAGGGAATCGAGGAAGCGGCCGCGGCGCTGGCCGGCGCGCGCAATCCGCTGATCATCACCGGACAGAGCGGGATGTGGCACGGCGCGGTTCCGCAGCTCGCGCAGCTCGCCGAGTCGATGGGTATCGCGGTGGTCGAGACCTCGGGACGCTACTTCGTGAACCTGCCGACGAATCACCCGATGCACGTCGGTTTCAACCCGCATGAATGGATCCGCGACGCCGACGTGATACTCGCGATCGAGGCTGACGCGCCGTGGTATCCCGCGATGGCCGAGCCGAAGCCCAACGCGACGATCATCCAGATGGGCACCGATCCGTTGTACGCGAACTATCCGATCTGGGGCTTCCCGGCCGATATCGCGATCAGCGCGAATCCCGAAGCCGGCCTCGCGGCGCTTAATCGCGCGCTCGAGCCGTATCGTCAGATGAAGCGCAAGGAGATCACCGACCGCGTGCAGCGCTGGACCAAGGTGCACAACAAGCAGCGCGCCGACTGGCAATCGGTCGCCAACAACGCGCGCAACGACAAGCCGCTCGATCCCGCGTGGGTCTCGCGCTGCATCAACGAGGTCAAGGACAAAGAGACCATCTGCGTCAACGAGTATGATCTTTCGCCGCTGCAGGCCGAGTTCACCGAGCCCGGCACCTATTTTCATTGCCCGCCGTCGGGCGGACTGGGATGGGGCCTCGGCGCAGCGCTGGGCGTGAAGCTCGGCTCAGGCGATCGCACCGTGATCTGCACGGTCGGCGACGGTGCGTATATCTTCGGTTCGCCCACCGCGGCCCATTTCTCATCGCGCGCACATAACATCCCGGTGCTGTTCGTGGTTTACAACAACCAGTGCTGGCGCTCCGTGATGGAGTCCTGCCTGTACGTGCATCCGGACGGCAACGCGCGCCGGCTCGGCAATTTCCCGATCAGCGATCTTTCGCCGTCGCCCGATTTCGACAAGATCGTGACCGCCTTCGGCGGCTACGGAGAACGCGTCGAGGAGCCGTCGGAGATGATCCCTGCGCTCAAGCGCGCGCTCAAGGTGGTCCGCACCGAGAAACGCCAGGCACTGCTCAACGTGATCTGCAAGCATCCCGAGGCCGCGCCGCCCGCCCGCGGCAAGGGCGCCGACTGGAGACCATAGGTCGAGGCGCTGGAAGCCGCCGCCCGCTGAGTGCCAAGGGAGTTCAGATCGTGCGCGGCGGCGTGCTAGCGTTAAGGGTTCGAGCGCTCGCCAGAGCGGCGCGCGCCGATTTTCTGAGGGGCGGCGTACCCAAGTGGCTAAGGGAGAGGTCTGCAAAACCTCCATTCAGCGGTTCGAATCCGCTCGCCGCCTCCACTTCCTAGCTTTCTGACGCCACGCATCGGAAAAACCGACCGGGGAACGCCGAGGGGGAAACCTGTGTTCAAGGCAAAAGCCGCCACAGATGCGAATCGCAAAGGCCTTGGTGGCCATTCCCATCGCGGATAGATTTCGTCGTCATTGAGTCAGCCGGCGCATCCTGAGATCGACGACGCCGCGGTCGATGCGGCGCTCGCCGCATTCGATTCGTCGCGCGCGTGGGCGATGGTGCTGGCGGCGTTCGTCGGGATGTTCGCGGTCTACGCGGTCGCGTACAGCTTTGGCGCTTTCTTCAAGCCGATGGTCGCGGAGTTCGGCGCAAGTCTCGGCAGCACCTCCCTGGCCTTTTCGGTGACGGTCTTCCTGTGGTCGATGCTGGGGCCGTTCACGGGTCATTTGACGGATCGTTTCGGGCCGCGGCTGGTGCTGAGCGGCGGCGCGATAGTAATGGGCGCCGGGCTAATCCTTACCGCGCGGATTCATCATTTGTGGATCGGCTATTTCACCTATGGAATTGCGGTCGGCGTCGGGATCGCGTGCGCGTACGTCCCGATGGTCGCGGTGGTCGCGGGATGGTTCATGCGGCGGCGCAACACTGCGCTTGGCGTCGCAGTCTCGGGCGTTGGATGCGGCACGGTGTTCGGACCGCCGGTTGCGGCGGCGCTGATTCAATCGCTCGGCTGGCGCACGACCTATGAAATTTTCGGGGTTTGCTCCGCGATCGTGATGTTCGCGTGCGGGTTGCTGGTGGAACGTCCACCGGTTCATCTCGGTTCGACGTCGTCGTTGCGTTTCGGCGAAACGATCCGGAGCCCGGCGTTCGGCTTCCTGTATCTGTCGGTGGCGTTGCTCTCGCTCGCGCTGTTCATCCCGTTCGTCTACCTGCCGGCGTTTGCGCATGATCGTGGCGCGAGCGAAGTGGCCGCTGCGGCGCTGGTCAGCCTGATGGGCGGCGCCAGCGTCGTCGGGCGTCTCGGACTTGGTGCGCTCGGCGATCGCACAGGCGTCGTGCGGCTCTATCAAATCAGCTTTCTCGCGCTGGGTCTGAGCTACGGCATCTGGCTGTGCGCAGGATCGTATTCGACGCTGGTGATGTTCACGCTGGTGATGGGGACCGGGTACGGCGGGTACGTCGCGCTCGCGCCGGCGGTGCTGGCGCACCTGTTCGGCACGCGCCGGCTCGGCACGATCATGGGGGTGTTGTGGACCAGCACGGGAATCGGGGCGTTCGCGGGGCCGCCGTTGGCCGGGGCGATCATCGACTACAGCGGGAGCTATCGGTGGGCGATAGCGTTTGCGTTTGTGGCCGCGATGGGTTCGTTTGCGGCGTTGCTGCCGCTTGGGCGATTTGAGCCGCGTCGGAGCGACTGAAAATGGTTTACTGGCCTTGAATTAGCCTTGACATATCTTCTCAATACTCGTACATACAGAAACGCGAGCTGGGCCAAGGTTTTCCCCCTTTTTCCTTGGAACGGCCGGAGCGGGGCCGGGGCGGGATCCTCTCGCCCCGGTCTGCTCTTAAAGGGTTAGAATTGGTCAGCAACCTCGGTTAGGAATCACCGCTGTCCTCTTTCCAAAGCTCCGGGTTTTTAGCGGCGAAGTCCGCCAGCATCCGAACGCATTCCGCGACCTTCAGATCGATGACTTCGAGCCCATGCACGAGCATGAAATCAAGCGTCTCGGCGTAGGTCTCGGTATCGCCGATGACGATCTTGCGGATGCCGAATTGAAGCGCCGCGCCAGCGCACATGAAGCATGGCGTGAGCGTCGAGTAGAGAATCACGCCGCGATAGCCGCCTATCCGCCCAGCGTTGCGCAGGCAATCAATCTCGGCGTGCGCGACGGGATCGCGATCCTGCACGCGGCGATTACGTCCGCGCCCGACGATCCGGCCGTCCTTGACCAGCACCCGATCCGATAGGAAGGCCGCCCTCGGCGAGTCCGATGCGCGCCTGCTCGATCGCCGCCTGAATGAACTCGTCCGTCGACGACTCCTCGGCTAGTGACCGCTGGACGGCGCGGACTGCGGCATTGCCGGCTTCACGATCAGCTTCACGGCGCAGTTTTCCGACTCCGCGCCGTAGCAGATGCTGGCGATTTCGGAGGGATTGTAGTTGTCGCTTCTTTGCGCGTATGCGGGGCAGATCCATTCGCCGCCTTCAAGGTATTGCGCAACCGCGAAGTAACGTCCCGCATTCAACTCGCCTGCGCCGCTCGTGTCCGCACTCCGCAGGTCGCGCGATTCGACGATCGTGTAGCCGTCGTGACCGCCCATCGGATCGAACGTCATCAGCATCAGCCGCCACGTTCGGCCGCTCTGTTTCACGGCTTCGAAACGCATCGGGTGATCGGAGGAGAAGACCGGTTTTATGCGGCATAACCACGGTCGCGCCATCGTGGCGCCGGCGGGGACCGTGGCGGCCAATCCGGAGACGAAAATTGAAATTGCAATAGCTGCTGATGCGGGCTTCACGTTATCACCTCTAATCTTCCTGGAACTGCCGCGCTCATGCGCGCGGCCTTTCGATCGTCTGCGATTCCGGCTGGGACATCAACTGTGCGAATTCCGCCGCCAGCACTTCGATCAGCGCGCGGCCGCGCGCCGCCGACTGATCTTCGACCTCGATCAGCGGGCCGCATTGGTCCCGAAGCGTCTTTCGCGCCCGATCGTTGCGCGCCGCGGCGTCTGCAAGTCGTCGCGCGCGCCGAATCAGCGGCGCTCTCTGAGCTCCGTTCCCGTCGCCAATCGAGCGCGCCAGGCGATCGATCGCGGCGCGCCCGAACGGCATCGTCAATTTGCGATTGAAAATCACCGCCGCCGGGCGCATCCCGATGTCTGCGAGTGCGCCGTAAAATTCGATCGTTTCGGAGACCGTGAGCGGGTCCCCGGTAGCGACCTGCACGGCGGCGCATCGGCTACGGTCGCGCAAAAAGTTCGCTACGTTGCGCGCCTCGCGCCCGACGATGCTGCCGCCGAAGATTTGATCGGCGGTGAGCGGCATCCGCAGCAGATCGAGCGCCTGTCCCGACGCAGGGCCGTCGAAGATCACCAGGTCCCATGGCGGCAGATCGGCCGGACGTCGTTCGATCTCATGATAGAGCTTGCCAATCATGATTAGTTCGCGAAGCCCGGGCGCGGCGGGTACGAAATAGCTATAGAGCCGGCTCGAAAGGACTGTGCGCAGGATCGCCGGACTCGGCATCACGATGTGCAGGTATTCGGAAAGGGTGCGCGCGCCTTCGAGCGCAATCAGGCTCATCCCCGGGGCCGCCTCGACCGGTTCGTAGCTCGGCTCGATGCCGAGTACCGCAGCCAGCGGAGCACGGTTGTCATACTCGATCACGCAGACGCGCGCGCCGCCGCGGGAAGCGGCAAGCCCGAGTGCGGCACTGATAGTGGTGCGGCCGACGCCGCCCTTGCCGAGGATCATAAGGACGCGGCGCTTGAGCAGTTCGTTCAGCATCAAAGAGCTGCCGGAAGAGCGGCTCGCCCGCGAACTTTACCAGCGGATCAGGTTAGCGCCCCAGGTCAATCCGCCGCCGCAGGCGTTAAGCAGGATCAAATCGTTATCACGGATGCGATGTGCTTCGAGCGCCTCATCGAGCGCGATCGGCACCGATGCGGCCGAGGTATTGCCGTAACGATCGACGTTAATGAAGACCTTGTCACCATTGAGGCCGAGCCGCTCGGCGACCGCGCTGATGATCCGTGCGTTGGCTTGATGCGGCAGAATCAGCGCGATGTCCTCGAGACGGACGCCAGCTTTATCGGCTACCCGTCGCGTCACGTCTTCCATCATCCGCACGGCAATCCGAAAGAGCTCCGGCCCCCGCATCTGAATGGCATTGTCAGCCGAGCGACGAATCTCAGCGTCGAACGTGCATCGCGTACCCGCGGCGTTGCGGACCGAAAGCAGGTTCCAGTGCTCTCCGGCCGAGCGCAGCACACTGCCAAGAACGCCGCGCGGTCCCGGCTCAGAGACCAGCACCGATGCTCCTGCGCCGTCGCCGAACAGCACAGCCGTGCGGCGGTCATTCCAATCGACCATCGTCGAGAGCGCGTCGGTGCCGACGACCAGCACGCGGCCCCATTCGCCAGCCCGCATCGTCGCGTCCGCCACCGAGAGCGCATAGATGTAACCCGAGCAGGCTGCAGCGACATCGAAGCTCGGGATGTCCGTGATGCCCAGCCGATGCTGCAACTGGCATGCAAATGACGGAAAGCCGAAATCGGATGAGACCGTGCCGACAATGATCGCTTCAAGTTCGCTCGGGGCGAGGCCGGCGCGATCGAGCGCGATATGGCTTGCTTCCGCCGCGATATCGACCAGCGACTCGCCGCTGACCAGCACGTACCGCTGCGCGATACCCGTGCGCGTCCGGATCCATTCGTCGGAAGTCTCGAGCCGACGTTCGAGGTCCTGGTTACTAAGTCGAGTGCGCGGCAGAGCGCGGCCGGTGCCAACGATTCTGGAGCCCATCTAAGCACCCGTCAGTTGTCCGACGCCGCGCGAAACGCAATGGTGGTGTTAGTGCCGCCGAAACCAAACGAGTTGTTGAGCGCCAACGTGATTTTTGCCTCCCGCGCCCGGTTCGGCACGTAATCGAGATCGCATTCAGGATCAGGATGATCGTAGTTGATAGTAGGCGGAATCACGCCACGTTGGATCGTCATTACGGTGTAGACCGACTCGATCGCGCCGGCAGCACCCAGCGTATGTCCCGTCATCGACTTGGTCGAGCTCACCGCGATGCGCGCAGCGTGTTCACCGAAAACGTGTTTGATCGCCTGGGTCTCGGCCAGGTCGCCTTGGGGCGTCGATGTACCATGGGCATTTATGTAACCGACCTCGCCCAGATCGAGCTCTCCGTCCTCCAGGCACATCCGCATGCATCGCGCCGCGCCAGCTCCGTCAGGCGAGGGCGACGTGATGTGGTAGGCGTCGGCATTGCAAGCGTAGCCGACGACCTCGGCGAGAATTGTCGCGCCGCGAGCGAGCGCGCTCTCGCGCTCCTCGAGGATGAGCGCCGCAGCGCCTTCGGACATCACGAAGCCGTCGCGATCGCGGTCAAACGGGCGGCTCGCCGCCTCCGGCGAGTCATTACGCGTCGACAGCGCGCGCATCGCGATGAATCCGCCCACGCCCAACGGAGTCAGCGCGGCTTCGGCGCCGCCAGTGATAGCAGCATCGAGGTAGCCGGCGCGGATCATGCGGTAGGCTTCGCCGGTCGCATGACTGCCCGACGCGCAGGCGCTGGTGGTGGTGAGATTGACGCCGCGCGCGCCGTAGCGAATGCCGATCTGGCCGGGCGCGAGATTACCGATGAGCTTGGGAATGAAGAACGGCGTGATGCGTTTGAGACGGCTGTCGAGAAACAGCAGATGGTTTTCTTCGATCGTGCAGAGACCGCCGATGCCGACGCCAATCAAAACGCCAACGCGGTCGGCGGTTTCGTCGCTGATCTTCAATTGCGACTGGCGCATCGCCTGCTCCGCCGCCGCAATTGCGTACTGAATGAAAAGGTCCATTTTCTTGATGTCGCGCTTTTCAATCCAGTCGAGCGGATCGAAGTCACGCACCTCGCCGGCGATGCGCGAGGGGAAATCGGCAACATCGAAGCGGTCGATTGGCCCGATACCCGAGCGGCCCGCGATAAGCGCTTCCCAGTTTTTTTCGAGCCCGGTACCGAGTGGAGTGACCAAGCCGAGCCCGGTCACAACCACGCGCCGGTCGACACGTGATCTCATCTCAATTGCTGCCTCCGAAGACAGTGAGAGGATTTCTATCAGAAATCGCGGACCCGCCGAAACCTGGTCCGGTTGCGGGTCTTGCGCGGGCTCGTGTTTTTGAAAACCATTGGAGGCAATCGCGAGGAGTTTTCCGAATAGGAGCCAGCCAGAGCGCGGTGATACTTGCTCGCTCGATAACTTAAGGAGGCGGCGCGGTCGCGCTGCCCGCAACGGACTGGATGGAGCCGGCGATGGCTTCGGCATTAAAAAGCGAACCGATTCGCAGCGATCTCAACCAATTGTGCATCAACTCGATCCGCGTGCTTGCGATGGACGCCGTCCAGAAGGCCAACTCCGGACACCCCGGAATGCCGATGGGGATGGCGCCGGTCGGTTACCTGCTCTTCACGCGCTTTATCCGCCACAATCCCCGGAATCCGAAATGGTACGGCCGCGACCGCTTCGTGCTTTCGGCCGGGCACGGCTCGATGCTGCTCTACAGCCTGCTCTACCTGACTGGATACGATCTGACTTTGGACGACATTAAGCAGTTCCGCCAGCTCAACAGCCGCACGCCGGGGCATCCGGAGAGCCTGCTGACGCCGGGTGTTGAGACGACGACCGGTCCGCTGGGGCAGGGCTTCGGGAACGGGGTTGGGATGGCGATCGCGGCGCAGCATCTGGCGTCACGCTTCGCGCACGAAAATCCGGAACTGTTCGATCATCGGATTTTTGCGATCGTCAGCGACGGAGACATAATGGAGGGGGTTTCGAGCGAAGCCGCCTCGATCGCGGGTCATCTTGGCCTCGGCAATATCGTGTATCTTTACGATGACAATCACGTCACGATCGACGGCCACACCGAAATCACTTTCGATGAAGATGTCTGTCAGCGTTTCGATGCCTACGGATGGCATACGCAGACCGTCGAGGATGCGAACGATCTTGATGCGCTTACGCGAGCGATCGAGAACGGCATCGCGGAGCGCGGGCGTCCGTCGCTAATTCGCGTGCGCAGCCATATCGGATACGGCAGCCCGCATTTCCAGGACTCGCCCGAGGCGCACGGCAAAGCCTTGGGCGTCGAAGAGGTGAAACTCACGAAGCAGAACCTGGGATGGCCGACCGAGCCGGAATTTTACGTTCCCGCTGAGGCGCTTGCCGAATTCCGCAAATGCGTAGAGCGCGGCGCGAAACTTGAAGCGGAATGGAATCGTCGGTTTGCCGTCTATAGCGCAAAGCATCCTGACGCCGCGGCTGAGTTCGACGCGATGCTCAAAGGCGAGTTGCCCAAAGGATGGGACACCGACCTGCCGACTTTTACGCCCAGGGATTCGCTGGCGACGCGTCAATCCGCATCGCAGGCCGAACAGGCGATCGCGAAGCGGGTTTGGAATCTATTCGGCGGCGCAGCCGACCTCAACGAATCAACTTTCACTGACGTGAAGGACGGCGGCAGTTTCGAGCGCGGCAACTGGGGCGGCCGCAACCTGCATTTCGGCATACGTGAGCACGGGATGTGCTCGATCCTGAACGGTATCGCGCTGCACGGCGGTTTTATCCCGTATGGTTCGAGCTTCATGGTGTTCACCGACTACTGCCGGCCGTCGATTCGACTGGCGGCGCTGATGGAGCTGCACGTCATCTACGTCTTTACCCACGATTCGATCGGACTCGGCGAGGACGGCCCGACGCATCAACCCATCGAGCATCTTGCCGCGCTGCGTGCCATCCCGAATCTCACGCTGATTCGACCCGGAGATGCGAACGAGGCGGTCGAGGCCTGGCGTGTTGCGATGACTCATCGGAGCGGTCCCGTGATGTTGGCGCTGTCACGCCAGAAGCTCCCGACCCTTGACCGCAAGGGCCGCGCGCCCGCGAGCGATCTTCGGCATGGCGGCTACATTCTGTGCGAGACCGTCGGGCGCGCGCCCGATCTCATCCTCCTTGCAAGCGGTTCTGAACTGCATCTTGCGGTGGGCGCGAAGGACGAGCTCGAGAAGCGCGGCCATGCGATTCGCGTCGTGAGCATGCCGAGTTTCGAGCTGTTCGAGGCAGAAGATGCTGCCTATCGCGATTCGGTCCTGCCGCCGAATATCCGGCGGCGATTGGCGATCGAGGCGGCGGTACCGATGTCCTGGTATCGATGGGTCGGACTGGATGGCGCAGTGGTTGGCATGACCACATTCGGCGCGTCGGGACCGTATCAAAAAGTACTCGAGCACTTCGGGTTTACGGTCGAGAACGTGGTTGCGCAGGCGCTAAAGCTCCTGGAAGGCTAGAAAGATCGAAAAGTATGAGTGACCGGCAGATCCTGGTGCTTGATGATGCGGCGGCGGTGCATGTGCGCGCGGCCGAGGAGATAACGCATTTCGCGGGCGAGGCGATCTGCACCCATGCCGAGTTCAATCTCTGTCTGGCCGGAGGATCGACGCCTGCGGCGACCTACGAGCTGCTGGCGACACGATTTCTGCTGAGCGTCGATTGGAAGGAAGTTCAGTTCTATTGGGGTGACGAACGCTGCGTGCCCCCCACCGATACGGCCAGCAATTTCGGAATGGCGAACCGCACGATGCTCCAGAAGCTCGGGCTTCGCCCCGAACAGATCCATCGGATGCGCGGCGAGGATCCGCCCACGCAGGCCGCCGACCAGTACCAGGACGAGCTGCGAAGGTGTTTTTCGATCGAAGAGGGTGACTTTCCCCGGTTCGATCTCGTGTTGCTCGGGCTCGGAGCTAACGCCCATATCGCGTCGCTGTTCCCGGGCCATCCAGCACTCCATGAACGCGAACGGCTGGCATTGGCAGTTACCGTCGAGGCCGAACAGCCGCATCGAATCACGCTGACTGCGCCGGTGATCAATCACGCGGCGCGGGTGATGTTCATGGTGACCGGAGTCGAGAAGGCCGCCGCGGTAAAGTCGGTGCTCGAAGGTCCGCGCGATCCGGATCGTTATCCCGCGCAAATGGTCGCGCCCGAGGATGGTGAGATTTTGTGGCTGATGGACAAGGCGGCGGCCAGTCTGCTGGCCAATTCTCGCTAAGCGCGAGCCAGGAGGCGCCACAAGTGGCTCGTTTTGCAATCCGGCATTTGACCGCAATCGTCATTATCGTGGTAATTGCGGCGTGGGCTATTTTCCACCTTCCGACGACGCCATCGTGGGCGATCTATCAACTCAAGCGCGCGATAGATGCGCGCGACGGCGCGATGGCCGGCACATACATCAACTTTCCGAGCGTGGTCCGGCACGCAGGTTATGAGATGGTTCAAGACAAGGCCGGCGCCGACAACATGCTTGGCCAGATTCTTGGTAAGGGCGCAGTCGACATGTTCAGCAAGCCGGTCGCAGCGATGGTGCAGACGTGGAGTGAACGGCAGGTTGATGACGGCGCACGAAACGTGCAGATGCCCGGATGGGCGGTTGTCGCCGCGATAGTGATGCTTCATCGCAACGGAGACACTGCCTACACTCGCTTCACCGACGCGCGGGGGCGCGTCTGGGACATTGAGATGGCGCGCGATCCGGATAGCGGCCGCTGGCAGGTAGTCGAAATTAAGGACATCGGGCAACTCATCCAGCGGCTCCAGGGTCAGAACACAACGAGCCCACCGCCAGCACCCGGTCCCTCGGGGCCGTAACTCGATGCGGTGACCGATCATCACTCCTGATTTGCGGGGGAGCACGTTTACACCCCGCTAAGGCGCAGGTAAAATAATCGGAATGCGGCCGTCCGGTCGGTGGAGCGGCCGTTTTTTAGTATCCAGATGCAGCGCAGCGATCTCCGAAATGTTGCTATCGTCGCTCATGTTGACCATGGGAAGACGACGCTCGTCGACGCACTCCTGCGCCAAGCCGGGGTCTTTCGCGCCAACGAACAAGTAGTAGAGCGCGTAATGGACTCGTTCGCGCTCGAGCGTGAACGCGGGATCACCATTCTTGCCAAAAACACTTCGATCGTCTGGGGCGAGACACGAATCAACATCGTAGACACGCCCGGCCATTCCGATTTCGGCGGCGAGGTCGAGCGGACACTGACCCTCGTCGATGGCATCCTGCTGCTAGTCGATGCATGTGAGGGTCCGTTGCCGCAAACGCGATTTGTGCTGCGCAAGGCGCTCGAGTCGCACCTGCCGGCGGTCGTCTGCATCAACAAAATCGACCGCTCGGATGCGCGCCCGACCGAAGTGCTCGACGAGATCTACGACTTGTTCATCGACCTGGGCGCGAACGAGAGCCAGCTCGATTTCCCGGTGCTCTACACGAACGCTCGCGCCGGCACGGCCAGCGCGACGACGCGCGAGCCGGGGGTTGATCTGCGTCCGTTGTTCGAAGCGATCGTCGAGCACCTGCCGGGGCCCGAGGTGGATTCCGGCGCGCCAGTGCAACTCCAGGTCAACAATCTCGACTATGACGACTACGTCGGCCGCCTCGCTATCGGACGCCTGCTGGCCGGAGAGCTGCGTGCGGGCGCGACTTACACACTCTGCCGCCTGGACGGCACGCGCGTTGATTGCAAGCTCGCGCGGCTTTACGGATGGCAGGGGCTGAAGCGCGTCGAGCTGGAGCGCGCAGCCGCCGGTGACATCGTGATGCTGGCGGGGTTTGAGGATGTCGCGATCGGCGAAACGATCGCCGACACCGCACAACCGCGCCCATTGCCGCCGATCCGCATCGATGAGCCGACCGTCGCGATGACCTTTGCGGTCAATACCTCGCCGTGGGCCGGACGTGAGGGCGATTACGTCACTTCGCGCAAGCTCGGCGAACGCATCGAGCAGGAAGCGCGCCGGAACGTCAGCGTCCGGGTCGAACAAACCAGTCCCGATGCGTGGCGAATTGCCGGGCGCGGTGAGCTCGCGCTCGCCGTAATTGTCGAGACGATGCGCCGCGAGGGCTACGAACTCGCGGTCTCCAAGCCGATGGTCTTGACGCGCCAGTCTGAAGATGGAGCGTTGCTGGAACCGATGGAGTTGCTGGTTATCGACATCCCGGAGGAGGCGATCGGCGTGGTGACGCAGCTGCTTTCGGCGCGGCGCGGGCGGATGCAGACCATGACGACCTATGCCGGCGGGCGCGTGCGGCTCGAGTACGAAATACCGGCCCGCGGACTGATCGGGTTTCGCAGCCGCTTCCTCGCGGAAACGCGCGGCGCCGGTGTGATGCATTCGATTTTCAATGGCTACGCTCCGTGGTGCGGACCGATTCGCGCCCGCCAGAACGGCGCCATGATCTCGGACCGTGAGGGGATCGCGACCGGCTACGCAATTTTTCATCTGCAGGAGCGGGGGCGCTTTTTCATTGGGCCGCAAGAGCCGGTCTACGAGGGCATGATTGTCGGCGAATATTCGCGGGAGATTAATCTTGCGGTCAACGTCTGCCGCGAGAAGAAACTCACCAACATCCGCGCCGCCGGCCATGATGAGGCGATTCGACTGACTGCGCCGCGCCGGATGACGCTCGATCTGGCGCTGGAGTGGATCGACGACGAAGAGCTGGTTGAGGTCACGCCGCATTCGGTGCGCCTGCGTAACCGCGTGCTCAAGACGGCGTTGCGCAACAAGCATCGCGGCGGTCTGTCCGAAAGCGCACCGGCCGCGGAGTTGAGCGAAGGCGACTAGGCTTCCTCTTGCATCCAGCGTAGGGCAGCGGACCCGCAGCCAGTTTCGCCCCGCACGATCGTGAAGCTGCTCCGAATCGCGCTGCTGACCGTTCTGACGCTTGTGATCATCGCGGGCGGATTCGCGGTTTTCCTGTATCGAAATCAGGACCAGCTCGTGAAGCTGATGCTCGCGCGGGTTGACGATGCGACCGGTCTGCACGTTTCGATCGCCGGCAGCAGTCTTGAGTTTCGCAGCCATCTGGTGCTGCTGCTCCAGGCTCCGGAAGTCTATCGCGACGGTATCGAGGTCGCCCGTTTCAATCGCGTCATTGCCTGGGTCAGCTATCACAATTTGATCCGACAGCAGGGCCTGCCGTTACGGCGTCTGCGACTAGAACAAGCCATGCTGACCGCGCCGGCCAACGCTCTGGCCGGCGGCGCCGCCGTGATTCCTCGCCTCGATGGCGAACTACGCCAATCCATAGCGGCTATATTTGCGGCGCTCGGCGGCGTGACTCAGCGGCTCGAAATTTCGGATGGGACGGTGAAGCAGGCAGGTGCGGGCGCGCTTGCTGAAGGAATCAATCTCACTGTCTATCATCGCCGATCCCATGCAAACCGCTGGTACCTCCACTTCGAGGGTAGCTGGATGGCAGGTAAGCTGGCGGGCGTGCGGGTGGGCGGAGCGATCGCCTATGGTCGCGATCGACGGCTGCCTCAAGACATCATCCTGCACGGCGAGCTGCGCGGCGGCGATTCGGCGATGCGAAAGGTGCGAATCGCGACACTCACGCTTAACGAGCACGCCACGGCCTGGCTTCGCTTCGCGCTTCGTCGGGACGGCCGGCTCTCCGGCAATGTTTCGGCGACTTTGCGAGACGTCGAGCTTCAAGGCGAGCGTTCCACCGCGCCCGTTGCGCTCGGCGATTTTGCTCTGCACTTTCCCTTCGAGGCGGGCAGCGCAAGTTTCGATATTCCCGCGCTGGTACTCGAACGCAATCAGACCCGGATTCTGCAGGCGAAGTTGCGTCTCGATGATCCTTACGGCGAGAACTCGATCGTCACGATCGCCGCATACGGTTTGCGCGCCGATCTGCTTGCGCTGCGCAAGTTCGCAGGCCTGCTTGGGCGGCTTCCCAAAGCCTTCGCACCGGTCATCGATGCAATCCAAGCGGGTGAGATCGCGGTAAACCGGGCGGAGCTTTCCTCTCCGCTGCACGCAATCCTCGATTCGCCGGGCCAAGTGTTGCGTCAAAATCTTGCGGGGAACGGCGCGCTTGCAAACGTCGCGATCAAGCTGCCGTCGGACTGGGAGGGGCCGGAGCTTACTCATCTGGCGGGAAAGCTCACCTACAGCAACAGCACTTTTTCTTTTAGCGACGGATCGGTGGAGCTTGGCAAATCGAAGCTCGCGCCCGTCCGTATACGCGTCGAAATCGGTCCGCGGACCGATCGTCTCAAGTATTCCGTCGAATCCAGGGGCGAACTCGATGCCGCCGAAGTTTATGTGGCGGTCTTGAAACTCGAACCCACTCTGATGGCGACTGCGCTCCGACAGATTCGCTCAGTGCAGGGAAAGATGGCGCTCGACTTTCGGGGGAGCGGTGTGCTGGCCACGGCGAAGCCTCTCCCGCCCGCTGCGATGGCGCTGCGGCTCACGCCGGACCCGCTGCAAGTCGCGACGAATGGTTTGCCGGTGCCGTTGGAATTGACAGGCGGCGTGGTGACCGTCATACCGACGAGCGTCACGATTGACCGCGTGATGGTGCGGGTCGCGGGCGACGGACAGGGAGCGGCGGGCAACGGCAGCGTGCTCATCAACGGTCTTGTCGAGCGCGAAAAAAGCGGCCTGATCGCGCGTCATGTCTCGGCGGAGGTGCGCGATCTGAAGGCCCAGCGATGGCTGCCCTTGGCGATCGATCCATCCGATCTGAAGCTCCAGGGAAGAATCAACGGCGTGCTGTTTGTCGAGGGTGCGCCCGCCGCAAAACCCGAGTATCGGGTGAACGGACGGCTAACGGTCGGGCAGGGAGAGATGCAGTTCGGATTTCTGCGCTCGCCCATAATTCTCAGCTCCGCCACGCTCGCGCTCGATGGCCGCGGGATGAAGCTGCAAATTCCGTCCGCGTTGCTCGAGAAATCGCCGATCGACCTCAGCATGTCGATTCGCGACTTCTCGCATCCTGAGATGGAGCTCAACGCCGTTGCGCAGCGGCTCGATCTCACGGTCATGAAGTTCATCCGACTGCCCTGGCAGCCGCCGACGCCGGTGATGCTCTTCAAGATTCCGGTGACGGGATATATTGGCGCGCGCCGCGCCGATCTAATCCGCCTCGAAATGAACGAAGTCGGAGCGAATTACCGGTACGATGGCGGCAACTGGTGGGTGCGGGGTTTCAAGGCTGACGCGCTCGGTGGAAAAATCGCGCTCGATTTCTCGGGCCGTAAAAAGGATGACTGGGTCCATCTGCGCGGGCAACTGATGCAAATCGACGGCGCCGAGCTGATGCATCTTCTGCAGGGGCCCGGCGAGCCGAAGCTGACCGGCAAGATGGATATGAACGGCGATTTCTGGGCCGATACCAACAACGACTTTTTTCCCACACTTAGCGGCAAGTTCGCGATCAATGCGCAGCAGGGGACGCTCGCGAGGTTCCGTCTACTCTCGCGCATCCTCGGCATGATCGATCTGAAGAGCTGGCTCACGGCCAACGTTCCCGACCCGCGCGTCGCCGGCCTGCCGTTCGATACTCTGACCGCGACATTCAACGGAAACAATGGCGTGTTTCACACTGACGATCTCACGCTCAAGGGACCGGTGATGGATCTGGGTGCGCAGGGCTCGATCAATGCGGACCAGGCGACGATGAACATGACCATCGCGATGGTGCCGTTCGATACCGTGAACTGGCTGGTGACCAAGATTCCGTTGCTTGGCGAACGGCTGGCCGCCGGAACTACGCTTTTCGCCGCCTACTTTCAGGTCCGCGGGCCGATCTCGGATCCGCGCGTAACGGTAAAACCCATCACCTCGGTCGCCGAGTTGGTGAAAAAGACTCTCGGCCTGCCGATCAACATTATCCGGCCCAACACGGTGCGATGAGCGGCTTGGACGCCGCCGAGCCCGCCGCTAGAGTGACCTGCGCCATGGCCTCATCGAAAACGCTACAAAAAGCATCGGCGATGCGTCTGCTGCTGGTGACGGTCGGCAGTGAGGAGCAGGCGGTAAGCATCGCGCGTACGCTGGTGCAGGAACACCTCGCGGCATGCGTAAATCTGATTGCGCCGATCCGATCGATCTACCGATGGCGCGATGCGCTCGAGGACGAACGCGAGATTCTACTCGTCATCAAGACGCGCAAAGCACTCTACTCCCGCGTCGAACAACGGGTGCGCGAGATGCACAGTTACGAGGTTCCCGAAATTCTTTCGATCGCGCCCGATGCGGGCCACCGGCCGTACCTCGAATGGCTGTTCGATTCGACGGCCGCAGCTGTGCTGCGCGGAGCGCGGAGCTGATTCGTGCCATCCCGCGAGAGGACGGTCGCGACATTCCGCGCGGCGATCAGGCGTATGTCGCCCTATGTCCCCGGTGAGCAGCCACGCGCCGGAACGCGCCTGATCAAGCTCAACACCAACGAAAATCCGTATCCGCCTTCGCCGCGAACCCGGCGCGCGCTTGCCGACGGAGCCGACCTGCTGCGACTCTATCCGGCGCCGCACGCCGATGATCTGGTTGCCGAGGCGGCGCGGCTCTATCGAGTACCGCGCGAGATGATTATCGCGGGGAACGGTTCCGATGAGCTGCTCGCGATGATATTCCGCGCTGTGCTCGACCCTGGCGATCGAGTGGCGTATCCGACGCCGACCTATTCGTTGTACGACACTCTCGCGGAAATTGAGGAAGCTCGCGTAGTACGCGTTCCGTGGTGCGAGGATTTCTCTTTGCCGCTCGATAAGCTGGCGCGAGCGCGGGCCCGGCTGACGATCGTGTGCAGCCCGAATTCGCCCTCAGGCACGTGGACGCCGTCACCGCGACTGGCTGCGCTAGCGAGTCGCATCGCGCCGCGGTTACTGGTGATCGATGAGGCGTACGTAGATTTCGCCGCCGGCCACGCGTTGGATCTGGCGCGACGCCATCACAATGTCATCGTGTTACGCTCTCTCTCGAAATCCTTTTCGCTTGCCGGGATGCGCTTGGGACTCGGTTTTGCGCAACCGGAGATCATAGAGCAGCTCATAAAGGTGAAGGACTCCTACAACCTGAGCCGGATAGCGATCGCGGTTGGTGCGCAGGCGCTGCGCGATGCGGCTTGGATGCGACGCAATGTCGAACGGGTGGTGGCGACCCGCGCGCGCACCGAGGCCAATCTCCGCAAACTTGGCTTCGAGGTGCCGCCTTCGCAGGCAAATTTCGTGATGGCGCGGATGCCGGGGCGCGATCTGGCGCCGCTGGTAGGCGATCTTCGCAAACGCGGCATCCTGGTGCGCTACTTCGCGACTCCGGGGCTCAGAGACGCCATGCGTATCTCGATCGGCACGCCGACCGAGATGTCGGCGTTGATAGATGCGCTGCGTTCGCTGATGGCATCGCGCGATTCAAAACGCGAACTCAAAAGGCGTCGATGAGTCCGATCACACGCCTGTTTCGGCGTTTTCGTCGCGGCGCAATTGCGGGCGAGCCCTCGAAGGGCCCGAGCGCGGTCGATTGGATGGTGGTAGGCCTCGGCAATCCCGGCGAGCAGTATCGTCGCTCGCGCCACAACCTTGGCTACATGGTGCTCGACCGGTTAGCCGCGCGGCATCACGTCGAGCTTTCGCGTCATCGCTTTAAGGCGGCATACGCGACGGCCGAAATCGGCGAGCACACCGGACTGCTGGTCAAACCCGAGGGCTTTTATAATTTAAGCGGCGAAACTGTTTCCTCGATGCTCGGCTACTACAAGGTCCCGGTCGAGCGGCTGATAGTTCTCCACGACGATCTCGACCTCGAAGCCGGTCGACTCCGCATCAAGCGCGGCGGCGGCGATGCGGGTAATCGCGGGATACGCTCGATCGCCGCGAAAACGGGTGTCGATTTCATCCGTGTACGCATCGGGATCGGACGTCCGCCCGACGAGGGCGAGAGCAAGGACTTCGTGCTCAGGCCCATGACCCGCTCTGAGCTGGCGTATTACGATCCGGTCATTGATCGTGCCGCCGACGCAGTGGAAACAGTGATGGCCGAAAATCTGGAACGCGCAATGGGCCGTTTCAACCAGTGGCCTGTCTGAGCGCAGGAAAACTTTTCCGACCAGAGCGCTTCGGATACGCTGACCAGGTCTTGCGGCTCGTAATTCAACGGGTATGAACGAAGAACAGGCAGAGGCGCGCGCGCTCGAACTCAGCCGCAATGCGGTCGAGGTCATCTCGATCGGTGAGCTCGCGTCTAAGCTGGGCGAAGGGCGGCCGCTACGAATCAAACTCGGGATGGATCCGACGGCGCCCGACCTTCATCTCGGTCATACGGTCACGCTCAAGAAGCTTCGCGATTTCCAGCAAGCGGGGCATACCGTGGTCTTCCTGGTGGGCGACTTCACCGCCATGATCGGCGATCCGACCGGCCGCTCCGAAACACGCAAGCCGCTCAGCACGGATGAGATCAAGCGCAACGCCGATACCTATCGTCGCCAGGTGTTCAAGCTGCTCGATCCGGAACGCACCGAGATTCGGTTCAACAGCGAATGGATGTCGCAGATGGGCGTTGCCGGGCTGATCGGAATCGCGGCGCATCTGAGCGTCGCGCGGATGCTCGAGCGCGACGATTTCGAGAAACGGCTTAAGTCGGGTGAGCCGCTGTTTCTGCACGAGCTGCTCTATCCGCTCATCCAGGGTTACGATTCCGTGGCGCTCAAGGCCGATGTCGAACTCGGCGGCACCGACCAGAAATTCAACATGCTGGTGGGACGCGACCTGCAGCGCGCCTTCGGACAGCCGCCGCAGGTCGTGATGACGATGCCGCTGCTGGAAGGGCACGACGGCGTCCGCAAAATGTCGAAATCGTACGGCAATTACGTGGCGCTTGAGGATCGCCCTGAGGAAATGTTCGGCAAGCTGATGTCGATTTCAGACGTGCTGATGGCCCGCTACTTCGAGCTGCTTGCGGGCGGCGATGCGGCCGAGCTTGCTGCGGTCCGTTCCGGCGCGCTCCATCCGATGGAAGCGAAGAAGCGGCTTGCCGCCATGATCGTAGCGGAATATCACGGCTCAGACGCCGCCGAGCGGGCGCGCGAATATTTCGAGACCAAGTTCCAGCGGCGCGAGATTCCGGCTGATGCCAAGGTCTACAAGATCGACGGCGAAATCTGGATTTGCGAGCTGATGAAGCAAATCGGCTTCGTGCCCTCGACCAGCGAGGCGCGCCGGCTGGTAGGGCAGGGCGCCGTGCGGGTCGACGGCCGCACGGTGACCGACATCAATTTCCGGTTCATGCCCGGAACCAACCAGGTGATCGAGGTCGGCAAGCGGCGCGTGGCGCGAATCAAACGTTGACCGGTTCAGGACTTGTCTTCCGAGCGCCGGCCCGATTCGGCTTCAACTACGGCGCGCAGCTTTTTCATCGTGCGGTCGAGCGCTTTGACGTAGCGCTGCTTGGTCCAGGTCTCGCGGGTGTGCATCTTGAGCCATCCGAGCTTTACGGCGTCGGGCTTGTTGCCCATCTCGCCGGTGGAAACCTCGATGACCGCGCGCTCCTCGGGCGTCAGCGTTTGGAGCACCTCACGCTTGATGCTCTGGAGAAAGCCCGACTTCAGATCGATGTCTATTTTCATGGACGTCCCAGAAAGCCCGTCAGTGCGATGCCGTCGACGAGGTAGCCGGAGGCAGGTTGATCAGGACGCTTTGCGGTTGTTCGGGCGGATTCGGTCCGGCGAACGGATGAAAGAAATTGTAGAAGCCGTGCGTCATTGCAAAGGCCCAGCCGCCGCTCGTCGAAAGCATTCCGGAGACCTCGTAGTAAACCGTCCGATCGTTCACCAGCTTGCCGATGGTGCTCTGACCTGTGTTGATCCTGCGCAATATCTGGCTCAAATCGTACGACGATGAGCGCAGGATCGCCATCACCTCGCGGCCATACGCCTCGTTCTCGACCAGCCGCGGAACCAAGTCGTGCGCCTGGTCGAGGCGTGTCGCAACCTCGCCGAGTTGTTCGGAAGTGTGATGCATCGTATCGAAAGTCGCGCCGATGCCGGAGGCCAGGATGACAAGCTCCGCGAGGATTAACAGTTGGACCCTGATTGTCCGGGCATTCGACTAAGCCACGATACCCCCCGGTGCTGCGCCTAAAGCGCGGTCTTGAGAAAATCCGGCATCAAGTCGTCGTGCGCACTGGAGATTCCAACGCGCACTTGCCGGTCGATGTTGGCACATGGATGTTGATAATGGGCGTGAACGAAAATGAAGCCGAAGGACCAGGGCGCGATCGACTGCGCCATGCCGCTGTTCGTCTACGGCACCCTGCTCGATCCGGCGTGTCGAAATCGAGTGCTCGGCCATTCGGTGCGGACGCGTCGGGCCAGTCTCAACGGCTTTCGGGTCGTGCGTGGACGCCACGTCTATATCGTCCCGGAGCCGGACGCATCTATCGATGGCCTGCTGCTGCTCGACCTCGAGGCTGCTGATTTCGCCGCGCTCGATCGGTACGAAGAGGTGCCGCGGCTGTATACACGCGAAACCGTCGAAGTGGTCGCGAGCATCGAGCGCCTGCGATGCTGGGTCTACATGCCGACACGCGCGTTGCTCAAGGCCTAACTAGCGACGCTAGCTGGAGGCTGAGGTTCGGCTGTCCGGCTTCCTGATCGCGAACTTGTCGAGCCGATATTGCAGCGTCCGGTAGCTCATACCGAGCATTTTGGCGGCTTTCGCTATGACCCAATCCGAGCGCTCCATCGATTGCAGGATCAGGTCGCGCTCGAAGTTCTCGAAATTGATGCCTTCAACCGGCAATTCGAAACGATCACCGCGCGCGCGTTCCGCGCCGCGCGCGCGAGTTTTGCGCGCGACCACTTCCTCAGGCAGGTCACGCGGTGTAATGCGGTCGCCCTCGCACAGGAGACTCGCCCGCTCGATCGCCGATTCGAGCTGACGGACGTTCCCCGGCCATGAGTAGTCGAGCAGTATCTCCATCGCTTCGCGGCTCACTTCCTTCGGCTTCACCCCGGCGTTGCGGGCGAAACGCGCGAGCGTATGTTCGATCAGCAGCGGGATGTCCGAGCGGCGGTCGCGAAGCGGCGGCAGCGTGATCGTGACGACGTTGACGCGGTAGTAGAGATCCTCGCGGAAGCGCTCTTCCGCGACCTCTTCGGCGAGGTTGCGATTGGTCGCCGCGATCAGCCGCACATCGACGCGAAAGGATTCATTGCCGCCGACCCGGCGCACCTCTTTTTCCTGAAGCACGCGCAGGATTTTCGCCTGCACCCCGATCCCGAGGTCGGCGATCTCATCGAGGAACAGCGTCGATTTGTCGGCGCTCTCGATGAGGCCGATCTTACGCTCGGTCGCGCCCGTGAACGCGCCGCGCTCGTGGCCGAAAAGCTCATTCTCGATGAGCGCATCGGGGATGGCCGAGCAATTGATCGCGACGAACTGGCGCGACGCGCGCGGCGACAAGCGGTGAATCGCGCGCGCGATGACTTCCTTGCCCGTGCCGCTCTCGCCCTGGATCAGCACGGTCGAGTTCGAGGGCGCGATCTTGCGCACGATACGCACCACTTCCTGGATCGTCGGATGCTGCCCGACGACGCCTTCGATCTCAAATTTGCCTTCGAGCCGGGTGCGCAAAAGCAGGTTCTCTTGCTGAAGATTCGACAGCTCCGCGGCCTTGGCCACCGTCATCACGAGCGTCTCGCGATCGGTCGGCTTCGTCAGGTAATAGAAGGCGCCGCTCTTCATCGCCTTGACGGCGCTGTCGATCGTGCCGTGGGCGGTCAGGACCACCACCTGGCTGGCCGGATGCAGTGAGCGGACCTCCGCCAGCAGCTCCTCGCCGCTCATGCCGGGCATCATGAGGTCGGTCAGGACCACATCGAAACGGCTGGAGCTCAGCAGTTCGAGCGCGCGCTTGCCGACCGCCGCCTCCTCGACCGCGAAGCCTTCCTCGCGCAGCGTCTCGGCGGTGATGTTGCGTTCGAGGTCGTTATCTTCGACTACCAGGACCGATGCCTGACTCATAGGTCTTAAGTTTTGCCGGTTTGGACCGGAAAGGTGAAGACCACCCGGGTGCCCCGGCGATCTTCGCGCGGTCCGATGGTTATGTTGCCGCCATGTTTCTCGACGATTGCCTGCGAGAGGAACAATCCCAGCCCTATGCCTTCGCGCTTGGTGGTGAAGAATGGTTCGAAAATACGCTGCTGCGTCGCCGGATCGATTCCGACCCCGGTGTCGTCGAAGCTCAGCCGCAGCTTGGAGTCGTCGCGCGCATAACCGATATCGAGCGTGCCGCCTTCGGGCATCGCCTGGATCGCGTTGGCGACCACGTTGATGAAGCAGGTGCGAAGCTTCTCGGCATCGACGTTGAGCACCGCGGGCACGTCGGGATTGCGCTCGTAAACCGTAATCCCCTGGCTTCTGACTTTCGATTCGGAAAGCTCGATCACGCTGTGGACGAGCGCCCGGACATCGGTGGGTGCAGGATGGATCTCAATCGGTTTGCCGTAATGCAGAAAGCTTTGGATGAGTTCCGTCAGACGCCGAATCTCATCCTTCATCATGCCGAGCTGGTTGAGGAAATGATCGCGATCGCTGCTCAACTGGCCGGCGTAGCGGATGCGCAGTTGATCGATCGCGAGCGAGATGAAATTGAGGGGATTCTTGATCTCGTGGGCCAGTCCGCCGGCGAGTTGGCCGAGCGCCGCGAAGCGTTCCAGCCGATTCAGCTCGATCTCGCGCTCGCGCGCGCGTCGTAGTTGCGCGACCATGTCGTTGAACGATCGCGTCAGGAGTCCGATCTCATCGCGACGATGAGTCTCGGGTACCGGCTCGAGGCCGCGGGCGGCGAGGTTCTGCGCTGCCGCCGCCACGGTGTGAATCGGTTGGACGTAACGCTGCGCAAGCACCCACGCGAAGACCAGTCCTAGCGCGAAGATCGCGAGCGCGACGGTCAGAAGTTGGTTTCGGTACTGCTGAAGAGGCTCGGCGAAGTCGCCGAAATTGGCGATTAGTTGGACGTAGCCGAGCAGATGGTCCTCGACCTCGACCGGAATCAGATAGACCGTGGTCTGCTGGCCGCCGGCGCCGAAGGCGAGAGGGATAACGTCGATGAGGTTGCTGCCGCCGCTATGCGCCACCGCGCTCGTGGCGCCGCCTTGGGTCAGCACCGCGCCGATGAGTTTGGGATTCGTGCTGTTGATGATCAAATTGCGGCTGGAAGCTATCGAGACTTGGAGGCCCTGAGTATGCAGGCTTTTGACATAGTTCGGCAGCCGATCAGGGTCGGAGGCGCTGACCGAGGTCAGTTCCTGCACGCTGATCTGGATTGCGCGCGCGAGGTCCTTTACCCGGGCCTGCGTGCTCTCAACCACCGCCTCCTGCGTGCCGAGGCTGACCGCGACCTGAGCGCCAAGCGTGAGCGTCAGCAACAACACCATCAAGGCCAGCAGCTTGGCCGTCAATCCGAAAGCCGGCAATCTAATGTTCATCTTTTTGCCTGTGATGATTCCGCTCCCGGCGGATCTTTCCGCGCGGGTGTTATTCTACTGCGGATGGTTGCCGTTGCCGGACCAGAGATAAAGGTAGCGGCTGATCCAGAATAATATCGAGAGTATCGCGATCAGCAAAATCAGGTGCTCGAAGCCGCCCACGTACGCGGTCGCGTATTCGATCTGGCTGCCGAAGAGATAGCCGATCGAGACCATCACCGGCACCGAGATCAACGCACCCAGCAGATCGTAGAAAAAGAACCGTCCGGGACTGACGCCGAGCGAGCCGGCCGACAGGTAGATGATCGCGCGCAGACCGGCGAGAAAGCGCGCGTAAAAAATCGTCTTGCTGCCGTGGCGTTCCATGAAGCCCCGCAGCCATTCTATCCGATTGCGCGAACGGGGACGCTCGACGCCGAAATAGGCCAGCAATCCGCTTCCGAAGCGCCGTCCGATCAGGAACAGCGAGTTATCGCCGACGACGACCCCCAGCAGCGCGACCACCAAGGTCGGAGGGTAGGCGGTGATCCCGCGATGGATCAGGAAGCCGCCCGTCAGTAGCGCCACGTCCTCGGGCACCGGCAGCCCCAAGCCGCATAGCATCAAAACCGCGAACAGACCGACGTAACTGAAGTGTTCGATGTAGGCTGAAACCGCGATGCCCAAGCGTTAGCTCCCGTGGGCATGGGCGTAGCGGGCGTCGACTGCCTCGCGGATCTGATCGATCGATTTGCCCTCGTCGGCCATCCTTCCTGCCATCAGCGCTTCGCCCAGACAAATCGGGCAGGTGGTTGCGTGGCGATCGCGATAGCAATCGAGGAGGCTGCGATGGCCGACCTCACGGTCGCATCCGCAGTAGCAGTGCAGTTGTATCAGAAGCGCGGGGTGGCGCTCGGCAATGACGTAGGCTTGGTGCACATCGCCCTGGAACAGCGCCGGATCGAGCGTCGTTCGCTCGCTTGCCGTAGTCGGGCAGCAGGCGCCGTTTTCAGAGCCGGCCGGGATTCGAGTCAACATTATGTAAGTCGCGAGCGTTACGACGACCGCGAGCGAAGCGACGATGATTACCTTGCGCATACCGCAGTCCGGCGTTCAGCCGGCCCCGTCCCGAAAAATGTTTCAACTGGCGAGCGCGATTCCATGCCGCCAGACCGTCCCGCCATCTTACTTGCCCTTGCCCGGAAGCGAAACAGACCCCGAAAAGAGGGTTAGCGGATGATTGATCGCTCGACGGAGATTGCAGGACGTGGCGATCGGCGCGATGCGGCTGAGGTCGCCGGCGATCGCGCTGAATTCCTCGAGCCCGGGTTCAGTACCGAAAATCCTATCCCAGAGCGAAGTGGTAACGCCGAGGCATCGATCGGGAAACGCGAAGTGATGCGCAAGATGGCGGGTTCGCAGCCCGACCTCCCATCGCGTGGCCGGAGGCTTGAAATGCAGCCGATAATGAAGCGTCTCATACGCGGCAAAGCCCGCCATCAGTCCGCAGACCGAGTACATCGCAGGCGTCATTCCGTAAACCACCAGCAGCGTCCCGATGATCGCGGCGACGGGTATCCAGGCGCCGACTGCGAACACTGCGCTGGCGTCGCGATGATGCACCTGATGGAGCGGAGTTACGAAGGTAACGAACCGATGGCTCATCCAGCCGTGGACGGCGTACTCAACGAAGGTCCAGGCGAACGCCCCGGCCGCGAACAGAATTAACTTCACGACCATCATGCGATCGTAGGCGGCAAATTGATGCCGGGCAATCGCTGCCGATGCGCCGAATTATTTGACCACCTGATGCAGTATCTCGACAGCTTTCCGATGCTCCTGCAGCAGGGTCGGCACTTCGTTCGGCTGATGCCGTCCGAAGCCGCATGGCGCGGCTAATCCGAACTGCGGTAGGTACTGCCGCGTGATCTCGAGCCGCTTTCTGAATCGGTTCAGATCGCCCATGGCGTGAATTGAGCCGAGGTAGACCCTGGAGCCGCCGACCTGCAGGTCTTTGAGCGGGGCGTAATAACTCTCGTCAAGTGTGTCGAGCGTCGGGATGTGGACGAAGTCGACTCTTCGTCCCGATCGCGCGACCAACTCGTTCGCGAACTTCACCGCCATGGATAGGTTCTTGGGACTGACCATCGGCCAGCCGCCCAGCGTCCCGTAACAGAGGTGATATCCGACCATGACTTCCTTCGGGATGGACGGCGTGAGATGCGCCGCGGGAGCCGCGTTGCGATCCAGCATGTTAGTCTTCGGAGTCCAGGGCAAGTCCGCCTCGAGGTCCATCACTTCGACGCAACA
The DNA here is from genome assembly GCA_021324855.1 of Pseudomonadota bacterium. Lineage (GTDB taxonomy): Bacteria > Desulfobacterota > Binatia > Binatales > Binataceae > JAJPIG01. The sequence continues at coordinate 39,664 of JAJPIG010000024.1, forward strand.
GTCCCATGAGATCGCCAGGTCGGAAGGCGGAATCTTCTCGCACATCTTGGCAATCTCGGCGCTCATCGCCGCTTCGAAGCCGGGCTTGATGCGCGGGTAATCGGCGGGATCGTGAAAGAAGACATCGATCGCGCTATTGGTCAGGGGCAGCGAGACCTGGAAGCGGACGTTGTGCGGAATCACGCCCTCCTTGCGCAGAGTCTTGAAGACGAAGTACGAGGTGATGGCATCTTTGGCATAACCGAGGCGCCATCCGGGCTCGCCGAATTTAACCTCCTGGACGCCGGGCCTGACTTTGAATTCCCACAATTCTTCGCGCACGGCAGGCTTCCACTTCTCGACTCCGTTCGCATCGCGGGGCGGACGTTTCACGGTTTCGATGTCGGGATGCCCGTGGAAGACGCGATAGGCGAGCATGTTAATCCACCAGATGCGTTCGTCGGTTTCGCCATCGGGAATTGCCGGCAGGTATTCACCGATTGCCCGCCCGCAGCTTTCGAAGACCTCTTCGGGGGTTTCCAAAGGCACGCTTCCGACCAACAGCAGATCCTGAGCCATAACCTGCTCTCCTGACCGGTTGGGGTTATGGCGGACTTATAGAACAGTGACCGATTTAATCAACCTTGATGAGCCGCATCGCGAATCGAACGCGAACGTGTCCCACTCTCTTCCCCCGTCTTCGATGACAATCAACTGAAGTTCCGCGAGTCTGATATAGGCGCGTAGTGAAGTCAGCACGGAGTGGCAAAAGACCGAAAGGGATTCTATGGCCCGGTGGTCTTGTCGCAAGTTTTCTGGTTAATTGGATCGCATAGCTCGGCAATCGACTCTCGGGTTGAGGCTTGGCGGTCGAATCCAGTAAATTTGCCTGGATCACAGAGATTCGCTTGAATTTCGGCGACGTTAAAACGTCCGATTATTATAGGTTCTTGGATACAGGGCCAGCTTTGGCATACGTCAAGTTCCGTATCGATTCCAGGAGGATCCATGGCTAAGAAAATCGTCGCCGTGCTCGGCGGCGTGCTGCTCGGTATTGTAATCGCTTTTGCGCGAGCCGGCGCGTTCCCGTTCTGGGGGGCGTCTTCGTCGCCATCAGCCAACGGCAAGCCGGATACCTCGGCTGCCGCGCCGACTAAACCTGCCGCTCCTGCCCCTGCGCCTGCCCCCGCCGGTCAGCCGGAGCCTCCGCCCCCCGCGGTTGTCGCCAAGGGTGGTATTCCGATTCCGTCGTTTGCGCCCCTGGTCAAGCGCGTGATGCCCACCGTAGTCAACGTCAGCGTCGTGCAGGAAGTGAAAACCAGCGGGATGCCGTTTCCGTTCGCGGGCCCTGAAGGTCCGGGCGGACCTGGCGAGGGCGGGAACGGTCCGGAGCAGGGTCCATTCGGTGGACCCGGCGATCCCTTTGAGCAGTTCCGCCATTTCTTTGGTGAGATTCCCCATAACTTCAAGCAGCACGGCCTCGGCTCGGGCGTGATCGTGTCGCCCGACGGCTACATCCTGACCAACAACCATGTGGTCGGCGATGCGACCGAAATCCGGGTGCGGCTCAGCGATCAACGCGAATTCAAAGCCAAGGTGATCGGCAAGGACGAAAAGACCGACCTCGCCTTGATCAAGATCGATGCGAAGGATCCGCTCCCTTATGCAACGCTCGGCAACTCCGATAGTACTGAGGTAGGCGACTGGGTAATCGCGATCGGCAATCCGTTCGGTTTCTCGCTGACGGTCACTTCCGGAATTGTGAGCGCCAAGGGGCGCGCCCTCGGCGGCAACTACGATAACTACATCCAGACCGACGCCTCGATTAACCCCGGCAACTCCGGGGGCCCGCTGTTCAACACCGAGGGCAAGGTAATCGGCATCAACACCGCCATCTACAGCAACACGGGAACCAATGCCGGCATCGGCTTCGCCATCCCGATCGACCTCGCCAAGGACATCATGGACCAGCTCAAGGAGCATGGGCATGTGATCCGCGGCTGGCTCGGCGTTGAGATCCAGGAAGTGACTCCTGACCTTGCCCAGTCCTTCAGCCTCGCGAAGCCGGAGGGTGCGTTGGTTGCGAGCGTGGTCGAGGATGGACCGGCGGCGAAAGCCGGCGTGAAACGTGGCGACATCATTTTGAAGTTCAATGGCCGCCCCGTGCCCGATGAGCATCATCTGCCCGAAATGGTCGCGCAGACTCCAATTAACGGCACCGTTCCGCTGGAGATCCTGCGCGACGGCAAAAAGATGACGCTTGACGTCAAGATCGGTGAGCTCAAGGAAACCAAGCTTGCCAGCGCCAAGAGCGAAGAGTCCAACAACAACTGGGGCTTGCAGGTGCAGGCGCTCACGCCCGAGATTGCGCAGCAGCTCAATCTGAAGTTGTCAAAGGGCGTAGTGGTTCGCGGTGTGACGCCCGATACGCCGGGCGCCGATGCCGGCATTCAGCCCGGCGACGTCGTGCTCGAAGTGAACCATCGCAAGATCGATTCGGTCGACGAGTTTTTGAGCGAGGCGAAATCGGCCAAGAGCTCGAACAAGCCGGCGCTGCTGCTGGTGCAACGCGGCGATGCGACGCTGTACACCGTGATCAAGCCCGAAAGCTGATCCGAGGCTTGTGAACCCGGCGCGGAGGAAGCGAGGTTCGTTCCTCCGCGCCGCGCTTCAACGACCTTTCAGACACTGAATCCAGAGCGATGACCCGGCTCACGGAGCGATGTGACGTGATCATCGCCGGGGCCGGACCCGCCGGTCTTGCCAGCGCGCTGTTCCTGCTCGATCGCAGACCCACGCTCGCTGGCCGAGTGATCGCGCTCGAAAAGGCGCATCATCCGCGGCCCAAGGTCTGCGCCGGCGGCCTGATTCCGAAAGCCATCGCGACGCTCGATGAACTCGGCATCGACGTCGATGTCCCGGCCGTGCGTGTGACGGCGGGCAGCGCGCGCACCGAGATCGGTACGGTCGACATTCCACGCGGAGAGGTGCTCTGCACGATCGTCCGGCGCGATCAGTTCGATGCCTCGCTTGCGGCCGCCGCGCGTCGGGCTGGTCTCCGAATCGTCGAGGATTGCCGCGTCGACGAAGTAGACGAAGTAGAGGAGGGCGGGGGCGGCGTGCGGGTCATCGGGACGCGCGGGATATTCGAAGCGCCGCTGTTGATCGGCGCGGATGGTTCGGGCAGCCGGGTGAGGCGCGCGCTCTTCGACGAGCGCCGCGGGCAGCTCGGGCACGGCTTGATGATCGACATTCCGGTGGATGCGCAGACGAGCCCCGAGTTTCGCGATCATTGCTACCGCTTCGATTTCAATTGCGTGGCGGCGGGAGTGCGCGGCTACGCTTGGTCGTTCCCGTGCCTCGTCGACGGACGACCCCACCTCAACGTTGGTGTCTACGATCAGTTCACCGACGGACGCGCGCCGACTCGCCTGATGATCGAGGAGCTGCGCAACGCTTTCCCGCAAATCAAAATTCCGAGCGAGCCACGGCGCTTCAGATCGTTTCCGATTCGATGGTTCGATGGCGGCCAGCGGTTCTCCACCCGGCACGCGATGCTGGCCGGCGATGCGGCCGGGGTCGATCCGCTGATGGGCGAGGGAATCTCGTATGCCTTCGAGCACGGCCGGCTCGTCGCCGCCGCGGCGTTGCGTTATCTCGACGGCGACTGCGGCGCGCTTGCCGATTACGATCGCGTGCTCCATCGCGGTGCGCTCGGCCGCAAACTCTCACGTTTGGCCTTCGCGGCGCGCCGCTTTTATGGTCCGCGCCATCGGTTTTACTTCCGACTCGCTCATCTGAGCGCCAAGGCGCAGCAGATCGGCGTCGACTGGTATAACGGCGCGTACAACCTTGATGAGGTTCCAGCGCGACGCTTGATCGCGCGATGGGCGCGCGCGGTTCTGATGCGCGAGCCGGTAAGATAGGATCCAAAGCCCGAAGCGAGTAGATTGCCGGTTATCTGTGGGGAGGGGAGATGGCGGACGGCGTCCGCCGATGGATGTCATTATGGCCAAGCGGCGTGGTCGCAAGCGGGGGCGAAGCCTCGGCGTGCGGCTCATCCTGATTATCGCGCTGATGCTGATGATCGCGGGCTTTCTCACGCGCCGGATGCTGATGCCGGTCGGTTATCGCGGTTTCCATCGTTCCGCTTCGAGCCGCTTAAGCGCCGATGATTCGAGCCCGTCTGCCGAACCGGCATCGGGCAATAACGCGACCGGCGAGCAGCTCGACGATGCGGAGCGCGCCGAACTCAACCGGATCATCCGCAAAAAGGCGCGCTAGCGATCGATGGCTGCGGGCGTCCAGGTCGTCGACGATCTCGGCCTGCGAGTGGGACTCGCTGCGCCGCCCGAGCGCATCGTCTCGCTGGTGCCGAGCTGGACCGAGACCCTGTTCGCGCTCGGGCTTGGTCCGCGCATCGTCGGCGTGACGCGGTTCTGTATCGAGCCGGCGCGCGAGGTCGAAGCGGTGCCGAGAATCGGCGGGACCAAGAATCCCGACATCAATGCGATCCTGAAGCTCGCGCCGGACCTGGTGATCGCCAATGCCGAAGAGAATCGGCGCGAGGATATCGAGCGTCTGCGCGAGTCCGCAGTTAGAGTTTTCGTCACTTATCCGCGCACCGTGCCGGGCGCGGTCGAATCGATTCTGCGGCTCGGGGCCGCACTGGGCGCCGAAACCGCAGCCGCCGCACTCACGCGCAAGATCGTGATGACCGTAAGTGAGATCGAAGCCGGACTCGGCGTCTGGATGAAGCTTCGGCTGCGCGTCTTCTGTCCGGTCTGGAAGAATCCCTGGATGAGCTTCAATGCCGACACCTATGCCCACGACGTGCTGCGGATGCTCGGCTTCAACAACATCTTCGCCGCCGCCGGCGAGCGTTACCCGCGCGTCACGCTGGAGCAGGCGCTCGAGTCGCGCCCCGATGTCGTGCTGCTACCCGATGAGCCGTACCTCTTCACCGACGACGATGTGCGCGAACTCAAAGAGACGCTGCCACCCGTGCTCGCACGGCGTGTGCTGCTGATCAGGGGCCGCGACCTGCATTGGTACGGCGTCCACATGGTGCGCGGACTGCGCGCCCTGAACCGCATCCTGTCGAAGGTACGCGCCACCTCGGGATTGAGCAGCGGTGGAGCGGTCGGCCACAAGCGATGAGACATCACGCCATCGGAGTAGCACGGGTGGGCTGCTGATCCTCGCCGGTTATGGCTCAAACTTGTCGCCAAAGCCGCCTCTAGTCGCATCGCGCATCGAAGTCGCGCACAGGCGCACGTTTGTTGAACTAAGACAAGATCGTAGGGCGCCGCAATTTGCCTGCAGCGATCAAACTCTTTAGATTTCCCTTCGCGACAGCTTGCTGGTTTTTTGGCGGAGACCTTAGATGGCTGCACCCCTCGATGGAATTAAGGTACTGGATCTGACACGGCTCGCGCCCGGACCGTTCTGCACGATGATTCTGGGCGACCTTGGCGCCGAAGTTATCAAGGTCGAAGAGCCGGGACCGCCCGCTGGGCGTCGGGCGCAACAGGCCGGCACGGCAGGCGTGAAAACGCCGGCAGGTGGCTTCAGCGGCTCGCCCTTCAACGCGCTGAACCGCAATAAGAAATCGATCGGGCTGAATCTCAAGAGTCCTGCCGGCAAGCAGGTCTATCTGCGATTGGCACAGCGCGCAGACGTGATCGTCGAGGAGTTCCGCCCGGGTGTCGCCAAGCGCCTCGGAATCGATTACGAAGCGCTCGCGCCGCGCAATCGGCGGCTGATCTATTGCGCGATTACCGGCTACGGCCAGACCGGGCCATATCGCGAAATCGTTGGGCACGACCTCAATTACATCGGTACCTCGGGGCTACTGTCGTTCCTCGGACGCCGGAACGAGCCGCCGACCATCCCGCACAATCTCGTCGCCGACTATGCGGGCGGCGGGATGCACGGCGCTATCGGCATTCTGGCAGCGCTGGTGGCGCGCAATGCCACTGGTCAGGGACAGTACGTCGACATCTCGATGCTTGACGGCAGCATCGCACTGCTCGCGCAAACCTTCTCGACCTTCTTCGCCACCGGCAAGGCTCCCGTACGCGGCGAGACGATGTTCGATGGCGGCGTCCCGAACTACAACTTCTATCGCACAAAGGACGGCAAATACGTGACCATCGCGGCGCTTGAGCCGTGGTTTTTCGCCAACCTGTGCAAGGCGCTGGGACGCGAGGATCTGATCGAGCACGAGTTCAATCCTGCCATGCGCGACGAAGTCAAAAAATGCTTCGAGGCGGCGTTTCTGACCCGCACGCGCGATGAATGGTTCGACATCCTCTCCAAGAGCGACGTTTGCGTCGGCCGGCTGCTCGAACTCGAAGAAGTTCCGAACGATCCGCAGGTGCGGGCGCGCAACATGATTGTGGAGCTCCATACCCCCGCGGGGGAGAAAGTCCGCCAGGTTGGAGTCTCGATCAAACTCTCGGAAACCCCCGGCGAGATTCGCTCGCTCGCCCCCGCGCTTGGACAGCATACCGATGAAATCCTCACCAGACTGGGCTATCCGCCCGAGACCATCAAGAAATGGCGCGAAGAAGGCGCGATCAAGTAGCAGCGATGCGGGCAAACGCTTAGGATCGTCGGATGCCTGACACAACTGAGCCGCTCTTTTTCAAGAGTCCGTTCGATCTGTTCATCGATCACGCCGAGGGGGCGTACCTCTATACGCGCGATGGACGCAAGATTCTTGATGCCGGCGGCGGCGCCGTGGTCGTGCATATCGGCCAGGGTCGCGAGGAGATGGCCCGCGTCGCGGCCGATGTCGTGAGCCGCATCAATTACATTGTGCCGGTGTTCGATTCTGCCGAGCGCACCGCGCTCGTGGAACGGCTCAAGCGATGGACGCCGCCCGGGCTCACGCGCTTCTATTTCACGAGCGGCGGCTCGGAGGCGATCGAATCGGCGATTAAGTTTGCGCTTTTATGTCAGAAGACGCGCGGACGCGGCACGCGGACGAAGATCATCTCGCGCCAGTTTTCGTATCACGGCAACACGCTCGGCGCGCTTTCTGCGGGCCATAATCTTCGGCGCAAGGATTACGAGGCGGTCCTTATTGATTGGCCGAAAATTCCGCCGAGCTTCTGTTACCGATGCCCGTGGGGAAAAACTTACCCCGGCTGCGATATCGATTGTGCGAACGCGCTCGAAGCCGAAATCCTCAAGCAGGGACCCGACACCGTGGCGGCGTTTCTCGCGGAGCCGATGATGGGATCCTCGGGCGGCTCGGTGGCGCCGGTGAAGGAGTACTGGCCGCGTATCGCCGAGATCTGCCGGCGCTACGATGTGCTGCTGATTGCCGACGAGGTGATGACCGGCTTCGGACGCACCGGCCGCCGCTTCGGCGTCGATCATTGGGACATCAGGCCGGACATCCTTGTCGGCGGCAAGGGCCTGACCGGCGGTTACATGCCGATGGGGATGGTTGCGGCCGATGCGACGCTGGTAGAGCAATGCGAGCGGGCGGGCGCCGACTTCATGTTCTTCACCTACAGTAATCATCCGCTGGCCTGCGCACTGGCGAACAAGGCGCTCGAAATCATGGAGCGCGAACGGCTGGTCGAGCGTGCGGCGACGGTGGGCGCGCGGATGGGAGCGCGGCTCAAAGAGGATCTGTCGGGTCATCCGATGGTCGGCGACATCCGCGGCATCGGGATGTTCTGGTCGATCGAGATGGTGCGTGAGCGCGGTTCGAAGATCCCGTATCCGCCGGACCAGCGCGTCACTATGCGGGTAATCGACGCGGCGCTCGAACAGGGGCTTTTTGTCTATCCATCGCGCGGGATGGCGGGGCCTGCCGGCGGCGACGCGGTCATGATCACGCCGCCGTTCGTCATCGGCGACGATGAAATCGCATTCATCACGCGGACCCTGCGAACGGCCTTCGATACGGTGATGGCGTCGCTGTAGACCGACGCCTGCCGGCGCCGTATCTGATAATCTCGGCCGGCGGCTGGCCCGCGAAGCAAGCGATGGCTATGCAAATCATCGGACCGACCTCGCACTATTTTTACTCGCAGCGCCTCAAGCTCCATTATGTCGATTGGGGCAACGAGTCGTTGCCGCTCGCGATTCTGGTGCACGGCGGCCGCGACCACGCGCGCAACTGGGATTGGGTGGCGCTCGAACTGCGCAAGCATTTTCACGTCATCGCGCCCGACCTCCGCGGCCATGGCGATTCGGACTGGGCGATCGGCGGCAGCTACTCGATGATCGATTACGTGCTTGATCTTGCCCAGTTGATGAACGCCATCGGCTCCGGCCCGGCGACGTTTATCGGCCATTCGCTCGGCGGCGCGGTCGTCCTGCAGCACGCCGGCACGTTTCCCGAGCGCGTGCAAGCCGTCGTCGCGATCGAAGGACTCGGACCGCCGCCGTCGATGATCGTCGAGAGCCCGGCTCACACGCGGATGCGCAACTGGATCGAGGTGATGCAGGCGCTTGCGCGCCGCAAGGTCCGCGAGTACGCGACGCTCGAAGACGCGCTTAAGCGGATGCGGGAGGCGAACCCTCATCTGAGTGTTGAACAAGCGCGTCATCTAACGATTCACGGCGTCCGCCGCAACGAGAACGGCACTTACTCGTGGAAGTTCGACAATTATGTCCACGCTACGTCGCCGTACTTGTTCAATCTGCAGGACGCGCGCGAAATCTGGGGTCAAATCACGAGCCGGTGCCTGCTGATTCGCGGCGATGAATCGCAATGGGCGGGCGAACCGGAGCGCGATGGACGGCTAGCCGCGTTTCACGATGCGCGTTCGGTCGTGATTCAGGGCGCCGGCCACTGGGTACATCACGATCGGCTCGCCGAGTTCCTTGGCGTGTTGCGCGATTTCCTCAAGTTTTAAGACCAATGGCGGCTGCCCCCAAACAACTCCCCTCAAACTCGCGCATCGCGTCTTTTCTTGCGCTCCGCACTGACCAATTCGAGTATGTCGAGCTAATCCTGCTTGCGGTGATCGTCGGCGTGCTGGGCGCGCTGGGCAATCTCGGCTTCCGCGCGCTTATCAATTTTTTTTCCTACGTTTATCTGAATCTGGAATGGCACGCGCTCAGGATTCGCGAGCATACGATTACCGCCCTGGGGATTCCGATCGTTCTCCTCTCAGGAGGCGCGGCGCTGGTGGTCCTAAACTGGATTTTCCCCGAGGACGTGCTCGGCTACGGCTTTCCGCAGTTCCTCGAGATGGTGAATCTCGGCAACGCCCGCATCAAGCGCATCTGGATCGTGATCAAGGCGCTGGGCGCGGCGATTTCGCTCGGCGCGGGAGCGTCGGTGGGCCGCGAAGGCCCGATCGCGCAAATTGGCGGGGCGATCGGGTCGGCCATCGCCCAGTTGCGCCGGCTGTCTGCAGAACGCGTGAAGGTGCTGGTCGCGGCGGGCGCGGGCGCGGGAATCGCCACGACCTTCAACGCGCCGATCGGCGGTCTGATGTTCGCGCAGGAGATCGTCCTGCTGAACCAGACAGAGCTCTCGAATCTGTCGTTGTTGATTATCGCGACGATGAGCGCCGTCATCACCGAGCGCGCACTGATGGGCAATTCTGCTGTCTTTACGCCTGCGCCGTTTGTGGTGAAAAGCTACAGCCAGATGCTGACCTACGGGCTGATGGGGATCGCGCTCGGGGCGCTCGCCGCCGGCTATATTCACTTCATGCACCGAACTGCCGATTTCTTCCGCCGTCAGAAATGGCCGGCTTGGATGAAACTCGGCATCGGGCTGCTGGCCGTCGGACTCATTGCCATTCCACTGCCGCAGAATCTCTCCGATGGCTACCCGGTCATCAATCGCGCACTGCAAGGCAACTTCGACTTGTCGCGGATGAGCGCGCTCGCGGCGGCAAAATTCTTCGCCAGCGCCGTCTCGCTCGGATGCGGCGCCCCGGGCGGCGTCTTCGGTCCGTTGTTTTTCATCGGCACGATGGCGGGCGGCGCGCTCGAACGGATCTTCGAGCGCCTCCTTCCGTCGGTCACCGGGCCCCGCGGCTCGTATGCGTTCATCGGCCTCGGCGCCTTCTTAAGCAGCACCACCCACGCGCCGATGACGGCTTTATTCCTGCTCTTCGAGATGACGCAGGACCTTCAAGTCGCGCTGCCGGCGATGATCACGGTCGTGCTGTCAATGATCGTGGCGCGCGCGTTGGAGCCGGAATCGATCGATACCTACGTGCTGGCTCGTTCCGGCAAGAGCCTTGAGATCGGAAAGGAGCGGCTCTTGCTCAGCCAGATTCCGGTCAGTGCCGTGATGACCACGGAGGTCGACACAATCGCTGAAAACTCTTCGCTGACCGAGGTCTTGCGGATGGCCGGCGAGACCTCGCAGGCAATCCTCCCGGTGGTCACGAGCGAAGGCGAGCTTTCCGGAATCATCGTGACGCGTCATCTGCTGGCGGTGCTGGTCAGCGGTGACGATCTGGGGCCGCTGGTCAACGCGTTCGATCTCGCATGGCGGAATCCCCCGGTTGCGACCCCGGCGATGAGTCTGGATGCAGCGACGCAGATGATGGAATACGACGCCCTCGAAGAGCTGCCGGTCACTGACCGCGAGCATGGTGGCAAATTCCTCGGCCTCGTTACCCGGAGCGCCATTGCGCAGACCTTCAATCGGGTGAGCGTCTCACTCTCGACGCTCGCCACGCGCGATTCAAGCATCTACTGGGCGAGCGGATATCGTGTTTCACGCCTCGCGGTTCCCGAGCCTTCCGCCGGCAAAACGATCCGGCAACTCGATCCGCGCGCGCGCTTCGACGTGAGCGTGCTGGCCATCCGCGAGCGCGACAATCCAACGTTAGGGTTTGTCCCGGTCGTGCCCGATCGGCCTCTTAAGGCGGGCGATGAGCTGATCGTCGCCGGCCGTCCGGCGAGCGTGCGTCACTTCGCGCGCGATCTGCAGAGCGTGTAGGGAAATTGCCGGCGCCTACCAGGTGTCGGTCACCTTGATGTGATCTTCGAGCGAGTAAATGTTGCCAACGGTGAAGATAATCGTCTGTACGACCATCCTGTCGGCCTCGGTCGGCACGTTGCCCCATAACACGATCGTGTCGCCCTCGATTTTGAATTGCACGTTCGAATAGCCCTCGAGGTCGAGCGCCCGGCGAATCGCGGCGGCGCGCTCACTCGGGGGGTTGAAAGGCTCGCCCGGTTCCGCGCCAAACTCAGGAGGCGGCGGTCCGATGCTGCTGCCGGGCGCCGATGCGCTCCCGTACGAATTGATGTACGCGATCAGGCGCGTGGCGACGAAACCCAGTGCGAAAATCGCGATCAGGATCAATACCGCGCGCTTCAGATGCCGCCGATGGTGCAGTCGGCGGGACGGCTCGCGATGGAAAACCGGACGGAGGTCGGCGGTCTTGGCTTCCGGATTGCCGGCGACGTTCGCCGGACCAAGCACGTGACGCAGGTCGGTCGCGCAATAGGAACAGAAGCGCGAATCCGACGGAATACGCCGCCCGCATCCCGGACACGCAATCTCGTTCGGATCGATCAAAACCGTAGCGGCCTCGGCGATCGGATCGGACGGCGTTGCGGCGTGGTTGCCCGGCGTTCCGAGCGGAAGCTTCAACTGGGGCCGCGAGGCTTTCCGTCGCGGTTGCGAAACCGTCGCCGGCGCCGCGCCTGATGCGGTGTTCGGCGTCGCGAGCCCATCCTTGATTTCAATCAGACGCCGGCGGAATTCCTGCGCCGTGGCGACGCGCTTGTCGATGTCGTATTCGAGCGCCTGATCAACGACTGCGGCAAGCGCCGCCGGGATGTCGGGCGCGATCTGCTTGATGGGCGGGAAGCTGAACGGCGCCTCCTGCGAGGGATCGCGGCCCGTCAGGCAATGATGCATCGTCGCGCCGAGCGCATAGAGGTCCGATCGCAGCTCGACCTTGCCGCGATATTGCTCGGGCGGCGCGTAACCCTGCGTGCCGATCATCGTGGCATTGCTGAGCGGCTGAAAGTGACGCGCGATGCCGAAGTCGATCAGCTTCGCCTGCCCGGTGCCCGAAAGCATCACGTTGCTGGGCTTGAGATCTCGATAGATGACCGGCGGACTCAGGCCGTGCAGATAGATCAAGGTGTCCAGCACCTGGATCGCGATGTCGATCGTGCGCGGCGCATCGAGCTTGCCGCCCGCGCGCTTGAGTTCCTCGTCGAGCGTCGCACCCTCGATATACTCCATCACGAGGTAGTGGCGGTTCTGTTCGCTGAAGTAGTCGTAGATGCGCGGAATGTGTTCGTTGCTGAGTTGCGCGAGCATGTCGGCCTCGCGCTGAAAGGCGGTTGCGGCCTGCCGCTGCATCTCCGCGTTGGTGAGGCTGTCAACCATCTCAGCGAGCGCGCAGCGCCGCGAAGCAAGGCGCAGGTCTTCCGCCAGATAGACCAGCTTCATTCCGCCGCCGCCGAGCGGTCTGACGACCTTGTAGCGGCCGCCGACGATGGTGTTGGGCGCGATCATCCGCGGGTCGTTGCGGGCTCCGTTCCGATTATGCGCGGCATCGCGAGGCGTCTCACGCGGGCGGCGCCCACCGCGAGGAGGCGCGTCGATGCCGCAGGCGCGCGATTATCGCGTCCTCGCTGAAGGCTCCGGCGAGCGCCGCATTGCCTGCGCACACCAGATGCAGGACGAAGCCGAAGGGCTGCGCGATCGAATAGGCAAGCATCACGCCGATGAACCATGCGGCCGCCGCGAACGGGCGATGGCGGTAAAGATGGCCGAGGCCGGGCAACAGGCTCAAGCCGGCGGCGACCGCGGGCTGCCATGAGAGATCGCGCATCAGGATTGGGCTACCGGCCAGCGGCGCGCCGCATTCTTTGCAGAACCGCGCTTTCGCGACGACCACCGGCCGTCCGCAATGCGAGCAGAAGCGTGCCGGCGTGATCGCCTCCTCAGGCATGGAACGTAAACGGCGCATCGCCAAGAGCGATCGTGTCGCCATCGTTGATGCGCGCCTCCGTCACCGGGCGGCCATCGAGAAAGGTCCCGTTCTGACTCTGCATGTCGCGCAAAACGTAGCTGCCGTCAGAGGCCGCGATTTCGGCGTGATGGCGCGATACCGAGGGATGACTCACGACGATGTCGTTGTCGAGCGCGCGTCCGAGCCGTGTCGGGGCGTCGCTGCGGAGCGCATACCGCTTTCCGCTGCTATCGATAAGATGCGGCTGTGGCAGCCCGGAAGAGACCGCGGTCTCCGGACGCGGACTGTGGATGAACGCGGGGCTATCAGGACGTCCGACGCGCGCGGCCGCCCCCTGGCGCACATGAAAGCGCAACACGTAGTCGCCAATTCCGATCTGATCGCCGTCGGCCAGCGGCGAGGTCTCGATGAGGTGGCCGTTGACGGTCGTGCCGGCCTGCACCGCGAGGTTCTTGATCTCCCATCCGTCGCCGCGCCGCGTGATGATCGCATGGCGCGCCTGTACGCGCGGATCGCCGAACAATCCGACGGTGTTTTCCTCGGCGCGCCCAAGCGTCACGGTCTGCCGTTCGAGACGAAACTGTCGGCCGGAGAGACGACCTGCTTCGACAACCAGCCATGCATCCTTGGTCAGCTCCTGCACGAGTCCGATCGCAAGTCCGATCGCGAGACCGAGCAGAGAAAGCCCGATCAAGCGTGAAGTTGTGCCACCGCCGCCGCCGAGATTGATGAAATCGAACAGAAATCCGCCTAAAAAGCCGCCGACCCATCCGCCGATCGCGCCCTGGATCGTTTTGCGAATCGAAAAGCTCGACAGTCCGACCGCAATGCCGAGCGTCAGCCCGGTAAGCGCCCATCCGATCGTGCGCGCCATCACCAGCCAGGCGAAGGCCCCGGTGTGACCGACACCCCATCCGCCTGCCACCAGGATCGCGGTGAAAATTACATTGGCGTAGTAGACCGCGGGCAGTCCGATCACAAAGCAGATGATGAACCCGCGAAGAAAGTTGCGCGAGGTGCGGGGCGTGATCGCGAGTTCGTGCGACTCGGCGGCGAGAATCAGGCCGCCGATCAGCGCCCACATCAAGGCCATCGAGACGAGCCCGGCGAACTGACTCCAGCTCGATTGGACCTGGGTTAAGGAGTGACCGCTCGCGGCGAGCTCGACCGGAATCCAGCCGATGGCGCCACCGGCCAAGCCCGCGATCGCCATGAAAAACAGATGACGCCGATCGATCGATCCACTCATTCAGACGGTCCCTCTCGGGTGGCCGCTCGCTGCGGCCCTGCGACGACATTCTAACATAGCCAGCCGCCACGGCGCGTGCGAGTTGGCGAATCGCGCCCAAAAAGTGCATCATTTGCGCCGGACGGGCTCATAGATCGATGGCTGGTAACGCACTGATTCCCGAACCGTTCGGACCGTTGCAGGGCGTAAGGATTCTCTCAACCGGCACGCTAATCGCGGAGCCGTTCGCGGCGGAACTGGCCGCCGAGATGGGCGCGGAGGTCATCCAGGTCGAGCGCGTCGGCACCGGCGATCGGGCATGGCGCGAATTCGGTCCGATGCTACCGCCGCGCCCCGGCCTGGCGCCGGTCAGCACGACCTGGGCGCAGGAGCGGCGCAATATGTTCTGTGTCACGCTCGATCCGACCACGCCGCGCGGCCGTGAAATCTTCCTCGAGCTCGCAGCGCGGGTTGAAATCTGGATGGAAAACTCAAAGGCGTGCACGTGGGACAAGTGGGGCCTTGATGATCGCACCGTGCTCGGCGTCAACCCGCGTCTCGTCATCACGCACATATCGGGCTTCGGCCAGGATGGCGCGCCGGAGTTCCGCAGCCGTCCGTCATATGACTACATCGGGCAGGCCCTCGGCGGCATCATGGATCAGACCGGCTTTCCCGATCCCAATCCCCCGACGCGCGCCGCGCCGTGGCTCGGCGATTACATCGCCGCGCTGTTCGCGCTCTGGTCGTCGCTTGCCGGTCTCACCTATGCGCGCGCGACCGGGCGGGGACAGGCGATCGATCTGGCGCAGTACGAGGCGCTTCATCGACTGCTAGGTGGCACGATGGTCGAATATTTCGAACTCGGCATGGTGCGCCATCGCAGCGGCAACAAGGCGCGCGACTTCCAACCCGGCGACACCTTCCGATGCCGGGATGGATGGATCGCGGTTGCGGCGCTTGCCGGCGAGCCATTTGACAACCTGCTGCACGCGGTCGGCCTGGATCCGGATGACGAGCGATGGCAGCGTGCGCGCACCGCGGTCGATTCTGCCGACGGCCTTGAATTCGATCGGCGGCTTCGCGAATGGATCGCCGGCTTCGAGATCAGCGAGGCGGTGCGGCGTCTCAATGAAATGAAAGTCGCGTGCGCGCCGGTGCTCGATGCGCGCGGCATGGCGGAGCATCCGCAATACCGCGCACGCGGCGTTCATGTCGAATGGGAAGATCTCACTGCGGGCCGCATCCGCGGGATCGGCGTGGTGCCGCGCTTCTCGCTCACGCCCGGGCGTATCTTTCGTGGTGCGGTACCCGTCGGGTACGACAACCGCCGGGTATACGGTGACATTCTCGGACTGGATGACAACGAAATCGAGCGCCTCAGGCGCGACCGCGTGATCTAGAAGGCAGGAGCATCCGATGAGCAAGGCCGAACTGCTTCCGACCACCGTGGTTGGCAGCTATCCGCAGCCGGACTGGCTGATCGACCGCGAAAAACTGCTGGCGAATCTGCCGTTCCGAATCAGAGCGGAAGAGCTCTGGCGTGTTCCGCCGCCGCTCCTGGAGCAGGCGCAGGACGATGCCACGATCGTCGCGATCCACGAGATGGAACGCGCCGGCGTCGATATCATTTCGGACGGCGAGATGCGCCGCGAGAGCTACTCGAATCGCTTCGCCAACGCGCTCAGCGGCGTCGATCGCAACCGGATCGGCACCAACCTCGATCGTACCGGCAAGCCGCATGCGGTGCCGCTCGTCTCGGGCCCGATTCGTCGGCTCAGGCCAATCGAAGTGCGCGACCTGACTTTCCTGCGGCAGCATACCAATCGCCGGATCAAAATCACGCTGCCAGGGCCTTTCACGATGACGCAGCAGGCGGAGAACGGCTACTACCCGGACGAAGCTGCGATGGCGATGGATTACGCGGCGGCGGTGAATGCCGAGATCAAGGACCTGTTCGCAGCCGGCGCAGATGTCGTCCAGATCGATGAGCCATACATGGAAGCGCGGCACGACAAGGCAAGGCAGTTCGGACTGAAAGCGCTCAATCGCGCGCTCGAAGGCGTGACCGGCACGGTCGCGGTCCATCTATGCATGGGGTACGCATACGTCGTGAAACGGCCCAAGCCCAACAGCTATGAATTTCTCGCCGAGCTCGAGGATTCGGCCGCCAATCAGATTTCGATCGAGGCCGCGCAGCCGAAGCTCGATCTTTCGGTGCTGAAGAAGCTCCGAACCAAAACCGTGATGCTTGGCGTGCTCGACCTGAAGGATCAAAGCATCGAAACCCCGGAAATCGTCGCCACGCGGATTCGCGCGGCGCTCGAATTCGTCGAGCCCAAACGGCTGGTGATCGCGCCGGACTGTGGGATGAAATATCTGGCTCGGGAGGTGGCATTCGGCAAACTTAAAGCGATGGTTGACGGAGCCGCGATGGTTCGCGCAGAGTTATGACTCTGCTTATCCGGAGCAGACCTCGGTTGATTATCGCGCTCTTTAAAAACTTCATCGTTCGACATGAATCTTTTGCTTCGAAACCTGATCTCCGCATAAGCCAATTTTCGCTTTTGTTGGGGCAAAACTTATGTTAACGAAGGGTTAAACCCGGCAACGAAGGACAAGGGGACAGAATCATGGGCGGCAGATCATTCATAATTGGCGTTGCGATGTTGGTGCTGTTAACGGGCGGGCTTGCTGCGGCCCAGGAGGAAGCGATTAAGCCCGGCACCGTGATCGACATGCAGAACTGGCAGCAATACAAAGCGTACATGCCCCAGGGGCTGCAGATGCTCTTCAATGGTGATGCCCCGTGGAAGCTCGAACCGACCTACAGGATGGTCATCGGCCCGACCCACCACTATCGCTGGCCGACCTACGAGGCGAACACGGAAAAATATGCCGGCGGCGTGAAGGTCGTTGATCTTCCCGATGGCGGCCACATGATCAGTGGTTACGTGGCGGGACTGCCGTTCCCGAACCCTAGTGAACCACTTAAAGGGTGGAAGGTGCTGGTGAACGCGTGGTATCGGCCACTGCCATGGGAGGAATGCGCCCCGGGGTGGCATCTCTATCGCCGCGACCGGATGGGCAATGAAAACCTGACGGTTGGCAGTCAATCGTATCGCGAGTTCAGCCACATCAGTGACCCGGCGCGTCCGATAACCGATCCGCAGGCGCAAGGCATCTACTACAGCGAATTCCTCCAGGTCCAAGAGCCGGAGCAAGCCCGCTATACGGCGCAGCTCACTCTTTATTATGACGACGAGACCAAGTCCGAAGACGTTTTCGTCTTCATTCCGGCGCTGCGGCGCAGCCTGCGGCTTTCCAGCGCGGCGCGTTGCTCGCCAGTGGTGGGTTCGGATTTTTCACAGGACGACGTCCACACCGGATGGAACGGCGGCATTGTGCGATGGGACGTTCAGTTCCTGCGCACCGGCTGGGTTCCCAGCATCGTTGAGGTAGACCCCAAGGTCTCCGGCCAGCGTGCCAATTATGACGACGCGCTGATGCCGGAGCCGTCGATTGGGAATTGGGAGATGCGGCCGGTCAACGTCATCAGCGTCAAGCGGATTGAGTCACAGCGCGCCGGTTATTGCTATGGCAATCGCATAATGTTTGTGGATTCCGAAACTTGGGCCAATCTTTGGAGCGACCTTTACGATATGAACGGCAAGTATTGGAAGCTCCAGATGATCGGACATCCTGCCGCTGACATCCCGCTGGTCGGCCACACGACCGACTCCGGACGGTTCATCGAGATGATTTGGGACTATCAGAGCGGACATGTAAGCGGCGTGACGTCGGCCGCCCCTAACGGTGATGATATCCGCGCCAATTCGCAGTGCGAGAACTACAATGGCGTAAACTACACGATCGCCAACAAATACAACACCGTGTCGGCGCTGGCTTCGATAATGCGCTGAGCGGAGCTCGATCGAATCTCGGGCGGGTTACTGCCTGAGCGTGCGCGCCGTGTGAACCACCTTGAGTTTGCGCGGCGCGCGCGTTTGATGGGCTGCCATGATGCGGGCCGCCTCGCCGAGCGCGCCGGCCCGATGCCAGCGGCTGTACTCCTCCAGCGTCAGCCCGCGCCCGACTTCAAGCGCGACCGATAGCGCCGCCAACACGTAAACCTGGCCGAGCACACTGATGCGCGGCGCGAGCCCCAGCACGCCGCCATCCTCCTTCACCGGCGCATGGATGACGAGATCGGCGATTTGCGCGAGCTCCGAGCCACGGTTGCCGGTCACGGCAATTAGCTGCGCGCCATGCTCCTTGATGGCGGTCGCGGTGGCGAGCAGCTCACTGGTGTTGCCGCTGTTGGAAATTGCGATCACGACGTCGTTGCGATCGACCTGGCCGAGACTGCCGTGAAGAGTCTCAGTCGCATGGAGAAAGGTTGCGGGCGTTCCGACCGAGCAAAACAGACTCGCCGCATAGCGCGCTACATGCTCCGGTTTGCCCACGCCGGTCACGTGGACGCGTCCCTGGTTGGCCTCGGCCGTGCGGATCATCGCGACCGCCCGTGAGATGTCTTTCAGATCGATTCGATTCTTGAGCCGCCCGAGCTCCGAGAGCGACCGATCAAAAAAACGCTTCACCTCGATCACGGGATCGAGCACCGCGGCGGCTGCCGCAGCCGAGCGCGGTCGCCCCGGCCTGGTCGCGACGGGCAATCGCTCGCCGTAGAGGTTGACGATCTCGCCGCGCAACTCGAAGCCCGATGGAAACGCGCCCAGGCGGCTGACGCAGACTGCGCCCGCCGCGTTGCCAAGCCGTCCGATGCGAGCCCATCCGAGTTTCCATCGCAACCCGGCGAGCATCGCACCCAGGAAGGCGTCGCCGGCTCCCGTCGTGTCCACCTGGCGGACGCGGAAGGCGGGCACGCGCAGGCTCGCGTCGCGGGCCGCGATTGCACAGCCGCGCTCGCCGTCGGTAATTACCACCGCGCGGCTCCCGTAGCGCGCGCGTATAACGTCGGCCATCTTGAGCGCATCGCGCTCGAATTCGGCGAGTTCGCGGGCCGCCGACTTCGCCGGCTTGAGATAGGTCGCGAGCGCAAGGGCGCGATCGAGCTCGGCGCGAGTGCCGAGCACCGGGCAGGCGTCAGACGGCGGCACATCAACATCGACCACGGTCGGAATCGAATGACGCCGCGCAAACTGCAGCAGCGCAATCACGGTGCGGAGCGGAAGCTGCGAAATTTCGGTCGAAACCAGGTGTGCGCGCCGGATGAAGCTGCCGTGGCGGCGTCCGATTTCCTGATGTTTCAGCTCGGCGGTGGCGCCGCGCACCATGTAGATTGCGCGATTGCCGGTGCCGTCGACGAACACGGTGGAGAACGAGCTGGAACCGCCGTCGAGCGTGAGATGATGCCGGATGCCGAGACGATCCATCCCATCACGCAGAAACTCGCCGTGACGATCGTCGCCCATCTTGCCGCAGATGCCCACCTCGAGGCCCAAAATGCGAGCCCAGCCGAGATGGTTCAACACCACGCCGCCGACCGCCGCGCGTTCCATCCCAACCCCCGCGCGATGCGTATCGAGCACGATCTTTTCATCGGCGCTGACGATTCGCGGCGTACGATAAAAGAGGTCGACCACCATGCTTCCGCAGCCGACCACGTCGAGACGGGTATCAGCCATGTTGCCCGGCTCCCCGCCATCGATGCTCGAGAGGCGCGCTGATCCATTCGGGCTCGAGGATCGCCGCGGCGCGCTCACGCAGCGCGGCGAAGCGCCGCCCGAATTCGCGCCGTTCGTCGGGATCGAAAGCGGGCGTGCCGCGCGCAACCGCGTCGCTGGTGATCACGCCCATCTCGGCCATCGCGGCCTTCAGGCACGCGATCGATAACGAGACCTCGCCCGCGCCGCGCCGGAAGAAGCAGATGTCGGCATACCATTGCAGCACATCGCGATAGCGCTCCATCAGAGCGCGTTCGCCGGCGGCCGCCACTTCCCACGCGCGTTTCCATTCGCGCGGGGACATGTTGGCCGGACCACATACGATGCCGCGCAATGGCAACTCGCGATGGCGGTGTGACGGATCGTGGACACGGCCGAGGAGCCCGCTCATCGGGGCGAACAGGTCGAAAATCAGATGAGCGTTGCCGGCGTAGATCGGGAATGGATGCCTGCTGTTGAACGACGGCGCGGCGGCGATGAACGAATCGAGCAGCTCGCGCTCGGCGGTTACCTTGATACCGCGCACGTACTCAAGTCTGCTGAGTTCGGAGACCTCGCGGGTATCGAGATGGAACGGCTTGCCGGGCGCAGCGATATCCGCATTCTCATAGAGGAAGACCGGGAGCGCGCGCGCGTGGCGCTCGAAAACTGCGCCCATATCGCGGGTCACGAACTCTGACACATTCGAAACATCGGTAATCGAGAGCGGCGCGACGACGAGCGCGTCGCCGCCGAGTTCGATGGCTCGCTCCAGGTTCTCCAAGGTTTCGGCGCGAGTATGGCCGGTGATGCCAAGCCAGGCTTCAACGGGCGTCCCACTGGCCGTGATACGGCGGCATTCCTCGACCGCCAGCTCAAAAACCCTCTGGCGGCGTGGATTGTCGAGCCGGTTCCATTCGCCATTGGTGCCGGCGGCGAAAATGATGTCCGCGCCGCGTCCCTGCTGGACGGCGAAGTGAATTGCCGCGCGCTGCTCGTCGGCCAGCACGCGGCCCTCGCGGTCGAGCACGGTGATGATCGGGATCGAAAGCCCCGTTCGCGGCGTATAGTCGTTCGGTGTATTCACAGCACCCTCGAAAAATCGGGTTGCCGGCCGGAGGGCCGGATTTAGCGATGAGTCATATCCCGAATCGCCTGTGCCTGCCAGCCGTCAATGCCCGCCCGGTCGGTCATCGAGCGCGAGCAATCGTGGCTTCGCGCTATTGTAGTCGTCAAGGAACGCGTCGAATAGCTCCTCACCCATGCGCCGTTCGTCGTCGCGCACCGCAGCGTTGTGCGCATCCGCGATGGCGTCGGCGACCGGCACCAGCACCTTCAGCATCGGGGAGTAGCTGAGTTCGGCACGCCATCGCGCGGTCAGCTCGGTCGAATCGACGCCGGATGAGTGCCAATCGAACGTTGCCTTCATTCCGCCGTCGCCCTCGGCCATCGTTGACATGAACTGTTCGGCGAGCATCCGGATAACCTGCCGAACGACAGGTGGTGCGACGAGCGTCGGCGCCGCGGGCATTCGCGTGACGAAACGGACGCCGTTGGGATCGCGTGTGTAGTCTGTGATGAAGGTGAGATCGTCGAGTCCGAAAGTGAGTTTGAAGCGCGTGTAATGAAGTTGCATCGTGACGCGGTAGCTGCCGCGGGTTAGGGCGTCGAGGGCAACTGGCGAGCCGGCAGGCCGGAAATGGGCATCGAAGGGCCGTAGCATCCCGTCGAAGTCCATGAAGACGAGCCGAAGGCGCCCGCGATTGAAGCGGATGTACGCCCATCGATGTCCGGCGCCATCGTCGATGGTAGTACGCACATCGACACGCGGGGCGATCCGGGAATAGAACGCGGCGAAATGAGGAAAGCGGGCGAAGGCTTCAGGATGAATCTGCGCATCGAGGTCGACGAGCACCAGCGGCACGCCGTCAGATGATGCGAATTCGTCGAGTAAGTTATTGAGATGAAGATACGGCCGGAGCCGTGCATATAGGGTGGGCATCTGGATGCGAAGCCGATCAAGCGCCGCGCGATCATGATGGTTAAATTCACCCGGAGCAATGTCCCAGGGTTCGCGGAGGTCGCCATAACACTCGCGGAGAAACGCGGCCGGAACATCCACGACGCTGTGCGAGTCGTAGCCATCCAGACGGAGGTCCGCATCGAGCGTCCCGATGACACTCAACGGCCAAGGCGTCGAGTCAAAGTTGTCGAGCGGGCGCAAAGTAAAGGCGCTGCGAAACTGGTTCGGCTCGATTTGAGCCGCCGGTCCCTTCGCGAGGGCGAAGAGGTAATGCGGACCGTCCGGCGTGCCGATTACGTGGATGCTATGCGCGCCATCGACACCGTGCTGCCATGCGATGTCGTCGCGGGAATACAGTCTTGGCGCCATCAGGAGAGTAGCGCCCCGCGGTGGCATCTGATCGGTGACCTTCTGCAGTTGGAGTGAAAACTCGGGATGGAAGATGAATCGGCGGTAGAAGCCGGTCTGATGGTCGAAGAGGCTGGTTGCTCGTGCAGCCCGGCTGGGGCCGGCCGGTACAAGCGCGAGCATCGGAGCGAACAGCGTCACCTTGGGTGGGGCGAAGCCACCTGCGGGCGGCTGCGCCGCTTTCGAGACCGTGGAAACCGCAGCGGGTGCGCAGTAGGCCGCCGGTGGTGCGGTGTCCGGAGCGCCGAGCGCGCCGGACACCGCACCACCGAGAAGGATAACCACGCACCTGGACAGTGCGCGCGGCGGAAGGCGCTTAATTGAATGAACCCGAATAGGTTGGTAGAATAAACTAAAATAAGCGGTCAACCAATGAAACCTGGAATCCATCCGAACTATCGCCGATGCGTCGTGACCTGCGCGTGCGGCAACACTTTCGAGACGCGCTCGACGCTCAAAGAACTGCACGTCGAAGTGTGCTCGCGATGCCATCCGTTTTACACTGGCACTCAACGCCTGGTCGACTCGGCTGGCCGGGTCGAGCGCTTCAAGCGCAAGTACGGCATGAAGTAGCATTGCAACTCCCGCCTCCCGCGGCGCCATTGCGCGTCCGGGTGGGCGGGGGAATGGTCCTTATGATGCGGCAACGTAGTTAGGCGCTGCCGCGTTTTTTTATTGAATCAGCCGGCCGCCGTACCATGACGAGCGTGAGGTATGCTCGACAAACTTAAAGGAATCGAGGAGCGGTTCGAGGTTCTCGAGCGCAAGCTCGCCGATCCCGCCGTGATCGCCAACAACCGCGAGTATGCCCAGCTTGCCCGCGAGCGCGCGCAGCTCGAGGAGATGGTCGGCGCGATCCGCGCCTATCGTCGGCTCGCGGAGGAAATTGCCGACCATCGCGCACTGGTCGAAAGCGATCCCGAGTTACGCGATCTTGCCCGCGCCGAGCTTCCAGGCCTCGAAAAGCAGCAGGCCGCGCTCGAAGCGCGGCTGCGCGATCTGATGACGCCTCGCGATCCGAACGACGAGCGCAACGTTATTCTTGAAATTCGGGCTGGCACCGGCGGCGAGGAAGCTTCGCTCTTCGCCGGCGAGCTGTTCAGGATGTACACACGCTATGCCGAGCGCCGCGGATGGAAGGTCGAGCCGCTGAGCCTCAGCACCACGGGCCTCGGCGGATTGAAGGAAGCCGTCGCCCAAATCACCGGGCGCGGCGCGTACAGCCGCCTCAAGTTCGAGGGCGGGGTTCATCGCGTGCAACGCGTGCCGGAAACCGAAGCCTCCGGGCGTATCCACACCTCGGCCGTGACGGTCGCCGTTATGCCCGAGGCCGACGAGGTCGAGGTCAACATCAACGAGGAGAAGGACCTCCGGATTGATGTGATGCGCGCCTCGGGTCCCGGCGGGCAAAGCGTCAACACGACCGACTCCGCCGTCCGCATCACGCATCTCCCGACCGGCATTGTAATTGTATGCCGCGATGAGAAATCGCAGCACAAGAACAAAGCGCGGGCGCTGAAGATTCTCCGCGCGCGATTGCTTGACCAGGCGCGCGCCGAGCAGGAGGCGAAGATCGCTGCGACGCGTCGCTCGATGGTCGGTACGGGCGATCGCTCCGAACGCATCCGGACCTACAACTTTCCTCAGTCGCGGGTGACCGACCATCGCGTGAACCTGACCCTCCATCAGCTCGACCAGGTGCTCGACGGCGCGCTCGATCCGATTATCGACGCACTCGCGGCTCGAGAGCAGGCCGAAGCCCTCGGCGCAGCGTGAGCCCAACGTCGAGGGACTCGTTCCGCTATGTGCAACGCAATACAGCTCGAGTCAGCGGCGCAGAGGCTCGACGCGGCCGGAATCGAGACGGCGCGACTCGATGCGGAAGTCCTGATGGCCGCGGCGTGCGGTGTGAGCCGCTCGGAAGTCATTACCGGGTTGCGCTTGCCGGCTCCTGAAGCGCTCGAGCGTTTCCGGCGATTCATCTCACGGCGCGAGCTGCGCGAACCGCTCCCATATATCGTCGGTTATCGCGAATTCTACTCGCTCAATCTAATCGTCAGTCCCGCCGTGCTGATTCCGCGTCCTGAGACCGAAGCGATCGTCGACGCGGCTCTCGCAGTTCTCGCGAAAAACCCGAAGGCTCACGTGCTTGATCTCGGCACGGGCTCCGGATGCATCGCGCTTGCGATCGCCGCCAATACGCCGCGCGCGCGGATCATGGCGACCGACGTTTCGGCGGCCGCTCTCGAAGTAGCACGTCTCAATGCCGAGCGTCTCGGCCTTTCGGACCGCGTCGATTTCCAATGCGGCGATTTGTTCGACGCTGTTAACCGCGCGCGTTTCGATCTGATCGTCTCGAATCCACCGTACGTTAAAGAAACGGCTGTGCTCGCGCCCGAGATCAGCCGCTTTGAGCCGCAGGTCGCGCTCTATGCGGGTGCGGATGGCTTGG
The DNA here is from genome assembly GCA_021324855.1 of Pseudomonadota bacterium. Taxonomy (GTDB): domain Bacteria; phylum Desulfobacterota; class Binatia; order Binatales; family Binataceae; genus JAJPIG01. The sequence goes on from JAJPIG010000024.1 coordinate 64,355, forward strand.
AATTCTATCGACGGATAGCGGCTACAGTTCCGGACCATCTCGAACCGGGCGGCAATCTGATTGTGGAGGTTGGGGCAGGGCAGGCCGGGCCGGTCGCTGAAATGTTGCGGAAGTCGGGCGCCGTTGAGATCTCGATCGAACGAGACTTGGCCGGCATTTCGCGGGTCGTCCGGGGACGATTCGCGTGATGGCTAGATGGACCGCGTGCCCATGAGCGCGTGATAAATCATGAGCACGACTACCGCGCCGACTATTGCCACCAGAATGCTGTAAAGATTGATGCCGGTGACGCCCTCGTAGCCGAGCCGCGTAAACATCGCGCCCCCGACGATCGCCCCGAGTATTCCCAGGATCATGTCGCGGAAGAAGCCCTCGCCGCGCTTGTTGACCACGCGGCTGCCGATGAACCCTGCGATCAGCCCCACCACTATCCAGGCCAACACGCCCATCGCGGCTCCTCCCCGCTTCGACAATAAAGCTGCTCGAAGCAGCCAATCTATAGCTCCAGGCTCGGAGAAAAGACAACCGCTCGTTCGTGTGGCGCCGGCTCTTGCGCGGCGGCGCGTTTCCACTTACCCCTGTCAGGACGGTATCGAAAAGGTATGCAAAAGATGGTGATACAGGGGGGCGTGGCCTTGAGGGGCGAGGTCGCGGTTTCGGGCAGCAAGAATGCCTCGCTGCCGTGTCTGATGGCCTCGATCCTGACCGATGAACCGGTAATCTTACGCAATGTTCCGCGCTTGCGCGACATCCGCACGACGCTCGAACTGCTGGAGCGTTTGGGCGTCGAAAGCCGTTGGATCGGACCGCACGAAATCGAGCTTCACGCGGCGACGATGCGCTCGCACGAGGCGCCGTACGAACTCGTCAAAACGATGCGCGCGTCGTTCTTTGTCCTGGGTCCGCTGATAGCGCGCCTTGGACGGGCGCGCGTTTCGACGCCCGGCGGATGCGCGATCGGCGCGCGTCCCGTGAACCTTCATATCTCAGGCATTCGGGCGCTCGGCGCGCGCGTCCAGCTTCGCCATGGCTATGTCGAGGCGCATGCCGAGCGGCTGGTCGGGGCGCGTCTGTGGCTCGACAATCCCTCCGTCGGCGCAACCGAGAACATCATGATGGCCGCGGTCCGGGCGCGCGGCGCGACGGTGATCGAGAATGCGGCGCGCGAACCGGAAATTCAGGATCTGGCCAGGATGCTTAATGCGATGGGTGCGCGGGTAAGCGGGGCCGGCACTCACGTCATCCATATCGAGGGCGTCGAGCGCCTCCATGGTGTCGAGCATTGCGTGATTCCCGATCGCATCGAGGCCGGCTCGTTCATGATCGCTGCCGCGATCACCGGCGGCGACGTGACGGTGAGCAACGCGCCGGCCGGGCATCTCGACGCCGTCACGACCAAGTTGCGCGAGGCGGGGATCGTCGTCGAGCCGGCCGGCGAAGGACTTCGCGTGCATCGGAACGGCCCGCTCCGGCCGGTCGAGTTGCGCACGCTTCCGTATCCGGGTTTTCCGACCGATCTGCAGGCGCAGATGACGGCGCTTCTAACGCAAGCCGAAGGCACCTCGGTCATTACGGAAACGATTTTCGAGAACCGCTTTATGCACGCGCTCGAACTGGTGCGAATGGGTGCGGACATTGTGATGAAGGGCCCGACCGCGATCGTGCGCGGGCCGGCGCGCTTGTCGGGAGCGCCTGTCATGGCAACCGATCTGCGCGCCAGCATGGGGCTGATCCTGGCCGGCCTGGTGGCTGAGAACACTACTGAACTCGACCGCATCTATCATCTCGATCGGGGCTATGAGTCGCTCGACGAGAAGCTTCGCAAGCTCGGGGCGCGGATCGAGCGCAGCGGGGGCGGCGCAGCAGCGGCATGATGGCGCGCATCATCGAGAGCGGCTCGCCGGCGTTTCGCCGCTTTCTGGAATCAATTCTGCGGCCTGCGGCGGGAGGCGAGCGGATCGATCGCGACGTAGCGGCCATTATCAAGCAGGTCCGGCGCCGCGGCGACCGCGCATTGATATCGCTCACCGCGCGCTTCGACGGCGTCAAACTGACCCGCGGCCGGCTTCGGGTTGCACCCGGGGAGCTCGAGGCGGCGCGTCAGCGAATTCCGTCTGCGGACCGTCGCGCGTTGGAGCTTGCGGCGCGGCGGATCGCGGAGTTTCATCGCCGCACGCTCGAGCATTCGTTTCGCTATCGCGATCGGATCGGGATGACGCTCGGACAGACAGTGCGGCCTCTTCATCGCGTTGGTATCTACGTGCCGGGTGGGAAGGGCGCGTACCCATCGTCGCTCCTGATGAACGCGATTCCGGCGCGCGTGGCGGGTGTGAAGGAGATCGTGATGGTCTCGCCGCCATCGCGTGACGGCGACAATCCCGCGGTGATGGCGGCGGCGGCAATCGCCGGCGTTGATGAGTTCTATCGCGTCGGCGGCGCGCAGGCAGTGGCCGGGTTAGCCTTCGGCACGGAGAGCATTCGGGCGGTCGACAAGATCGTCGGGCCGGGTAACGCCTGGGTGCAGGCGGCGAAGCGGATGGTCTACGGTACCGTCGATATCGACAAGATGGCGGGGCCGAGCGAGGTGCTGGTCATCGCGGATCGCGCGGCGAATCCGGCTTGGATAGCCGCCGACCTCATCGCGCAGGCCGAGCATGGCTCCGGCGACGAATCGGCAATCCTGCTGACGCCGTCGCGGGTGCTGGCCGAAAAAGTCGCGATCGCTCTCGATGCGGCCCTCACGGATTTGCCGCGGGCGGCGGCAGTCCGTCGCGTGCTCCGGGGCCGCAGCGCGATCGTGGTGGTCAGGGATTTAACCGAAGCCTTTCAGGTCGCAAACCGGATCGCGCCCGAGCATCTGGAGCTCGAGGTGGAAAATCCACGCCGATGGCTTGGACAGGTTGAAGCGGCGGGTGCTGTGTTTCTCGGCGCGATGAGCCCGGCGCCGCTCGGCGATTATCTTGCGGGTCCGAATCACGTGCTTCCAACCGGCGGATCGGCGCGCTTCGCCTCGCCGCTAGGGGCATACGACTTCCTCAAACGAACCAGTATAATCGAGGGCTCGGCCGCGGCGCTCGCAAAACTCGGTCCGGCGGTCGCGCGGCTCGCCCGGATGGAAGGTTTTGAGGGGCATGCGCGCGCGATCGAGATGCGCGCGGCAGGAAGGCGGCGGGCCCGATGAAGATGAGCGACACACGCGATAATCGAAAGGCGAACGGACGCGCGATGCGCGTCCGGGTCAACGGGGTCGCAAGCGAACAGCCGCCACGGCACGCCAGGATCGAGCGGCGCACGCGCGAGACCCAGGTCGCTATCGAACTCGCGCTCGATGGCGCAGGGCGATCTGAAATCTCAACCGGCGTGCCATTTCTCGATCACATGCTGGAGAGCTTCGCGCGCCATGGCTTTTTCGATCTGAAAATCGCTGCGCAGGGTGATCTGCATATCGATGAGCATCATACGGTTGAGGATGTCGGCATCGTCCTGGGGCGCGCCTTTCGCCAGGCGCTCGGCGATCGCTCCGGCATCCGCCGCTTCGGCAGCTCGATCGTGCCGCTTGATGAAGCGCTGTGCGAGGCGGTGGTCGATATCAGCGGCCGTGTCTACCTAGCGTATAACATCGTGATCAAGCAGGAGCGGGTCGGCAGCTTTCAGACCGAGCTGGTGCACGATTTCATGAAGGCACTGAGTGACGAAGTCGGGATGAACCTGCATCTGAATTTACGGGCCGGCCGCAACCCGCATCATGTAATCGAAGCGGCGTTCAAAGCGCTGGCGCGCGCGATGGACGCTGCGACCACCATCGAGCCGCGGCTCAGCGGAGTGCTCTCGACCAAGGGCACTCTCACCTGACATTTGTTCAAGCGCTTCACCGTTATTCCCGCGATCGATCTGAAGGGCGGCAAAGTTGTCCGCCTGACGCGCGGCGCAATGGAGAGCGCCACCGTCTACGGCGACGATCCGGCAGTCGTCGCGCGCGCGTTCGAAAGCGCGGGCGCCGAAGTGATTCATGTGGTTGATCTCGACGGGGCCGTCGCTGGCGCGCCGCGCAATCTCGATGCGCTGAAGCGGATTCGCGGTGCGGTTCGATGCGCGATCGAGGCGAGCGGCGGACTCCGCGCTATGGATTCAATCCGGCAGGTGATCGAAAGCGGCGCCGATCGGATCTCGATCGGCTCGGCGGCGCTGATCGATCGGGCGTTGCTGGAGGCGGCGTGCCGGATGCTTCCGGGTCGGGTGCTCGGCTCGCTCGACGTCCGCGACGGACGTCCGGCACTTAAGGGATGGCTGGAGACCAGCAGGTTGTCGATTGACGATGCGCTCGTACGCTTCAAGGCAGCCGGAGTCGTGGCGCTTATCTATACGGACGTCGCGCGTGATGGCACTCAGGCCGGTGTGAACGCCGAATCAGTCGGAGCATTCGCTGAGCATGCAGGCGTGCCTGTGATCGCATCGGGCGGCGTGGCGACGCTCGCCGACATCGCGGGGCTCAGGCGCGTTTTCGATCGCGGGGTCGTGGGTGTCGTCGTGGGCCGCGCCCTTTACGAGGGCAGCCTCAGCCTCGAAGAGGCCATTCGCATATCCGGCGCATGAGCCATCGGGGGCGGCGTTCAGGAAGAAACTTTCGACCTTCCTCGTCATTATAGCGTCATTTTCAGAGTCAAAAATTTGCCATCGGTACTTTGAAGAAAATGCCCGATTTGGATACATAAAGAGATAATAAGATATAATACGATAAAAATTCGGAAGTAAAGTCGGCATTTATCTGCTTGGCAACTTTATTGCGTAATGTTGCCTCGGTCACCCCCGGCGGCAAACGTTATGAAGCGAGCGCCACGCAGAAGTAAAGGCCAGATAATGGTTCTTCTCGGCGTAGTTTTGCCGGTGCTTCTCGGCGCTGTGATGCTGGGTACGGATTTCGCCGTGCTCTACTACAACTGGTCGATTTTGCAGAAAGCCGCCGACGCCGCAGCGCTCGCCGGCGCGGTCTATCTGCCCGGGAGTCCGGAAACGGCGATCTCAGTCGCCAACAACTACGCAAAAATGAACGGCGTTGGTAACAGTCGAGCCGACAACATCGCCGTAACCGTCGACGGGTCAACAACTCCGCAATGGGTCCAGGTTACGCTTACACGCTCGGTCCCTTATAGCTTTGGCAGAGCGATGGGCCTTACCTCGGCAACTGTTCAGGCGATCGGAAAGGCGACGATCGCGACATCGTGTGAGGCGGCTGGCGGGAGCCATTTTCTACCCATCGGAGTCGATTGCACCACGAATGATTGTTACAAACCCGGGCAGGTCATCACGCTGGCGCAAAATCAGGTAGGTCCAGGTGACTGGGGACCGCTGTCTTTACCTGGGATGAGCGGCGTATCCGACATGGAAAACGTTACGCACTACGGATGGACTTCGCCGAATCCGGCCGACCCAAACGAGATTCTTACTGTCAATTCGGGTGGATGTAGTAATGGCGGCCCAGGATGCGTAACGATGCAGCCGGGTCAGGGCTCGGTAACCAAGATTGAGGCTGGCGTGAATGAGCGGCTCCAAGATTCAAGTTCGATGGCGCTGGGCGATTCCTGGCAAAACCCCAATCCCGCGGACCCGTGCGTCGCCGAGCTTCCAATGGTTGACTATACGGGTGTGAACGGGAGCAGCCAGCTCGCTCCCATCACCGGCTTTGCGGAGGTCTGGCTCTTGGGCACCGATAACCAGAACAACCTCCGGGTAGTGTTCATCAAGGCGGTCTCATCGGGGAACATCCCAGGGGGCACCTGCCAGAATTTCGGCAGCACCAAACCCGTCTTGACAGATTAGCAGCATCGTCACTCGTTCCACGCAACCTCGGGCCGCGTGCACGCGGCATCCATGCGGCGTCTCGGCTCGCGATGATGCTTATGATGCTGTCGATCTCGGAGCGAACAGCCTGATCGATTTCAAATCGCCCGACGGCTCTGCTATACGCGTTCGCGGTGGATGACATCGCAGCACAACGGATGATCTCCGCGGCTCTCGCGGCAGGCGCGACCGAGCTGGACGAAATCGAGTCCAAGAGGCTGGTGGCGACTGCTGGGGTGAGCGTCGTCGAGGCCGAGCCGGCGCGCGACGCTGAGGAAGCCGCGAAAATAGCCGCACACCTCGGTTTCCCCATCGTGCTGAAGGTCTTCTCGCCGGGTATCAGTCACAAGTCAGACGTCGGGGGTGTGGCGCTCAATCTGGGCTCGGAAGCGCAGGTGAAAGACGCGTTCGCCAGCATCAGAAATAATCTCGCGGTGCGAGCGCCGGGGGCGCCATTCGAAGGCGTGACAGTCCAGGCGATGGCGCCTGCCGGAATCGAGATGATGGTCGGATGTGCACGGGACCCGCGCTTTGGGCTGCTAATTACGCTCGCGATGGGCGGCATTTTCGTTGAAGTGCTGCGCGATTCGGTGACACGGCTCGCGCCAATCGATGGTGACGAAGCGCGCGAAATGATCGATACGCTCGCCGGTGCGGCAATCCTGCGCGGTGTGCGTGGATGTGCGCCGTCGGACCTTGGCGCGCTCGCGGAGCTGCTCGTGTCCGTAACGCGTCTGGCTGCCGCCCATCCGGCGATTCGCGAACTCGATCTGAATCCGGTGATCCTCTACGAAAAGGGGCTGGTCGTCGTCGATGCGCGCGTGGTTCTCGCTCCGAAGACGGCGGAGCCTTCGGGACCGTCGCTTGTTGATAGCCGTCGAGACCGCCGAATCGAAAATCTGAAGCGCGCCTTTAATCCGCGGACGGTCGCCGTGATTGGCGACAAGCGGGCGAATTCCTTCCTGTGGCTGCGCTCGCTGACTGGCCTGCGTGGGAAGCTGTACTCGATTCAAATCGATCCGGCCGAAGTGGCTGAGATCGAGCGGCTCGGAGTCGAGAATCGCGCGAGTCTTGCCGAGATTCCCGGACCCATCGATCTAGCGATCAGCGCCGTGCCGCGGCAGGTCGCGCCGCGCATCCTGCGCGATTGTATCGCGGCCGGAGTCGGCGCGATCAGTTTCTTCACCGCCGGTTTCAGCGAGACCGGAGAGGAACTGGGCGCGCGGCTCGAAGATGAAATTCGCCGCCTAGCGCTCGACTCAGAAATTGCGGTGGTTGGCCCCAATTGTATGGGGCTCTGCAATCCTGCGGCGGGCCTGCTCAACTTTCCCGGTCTGAAGGTGACCGACATCGGCGATGTTTGTTTCATCTCGCAGAGCGGAACCCACGCGGTGAATTTCTGCGCACAGGCGCAGGCGCGCGCGATCGCGATTAACAAGGCCGCGTCGATCGGCAACGCCACCGTGCTCGAGGCCGCAGACTATCTCGATTTAATGACCGCTGACCCGGCGACGCGGGTGATCGGGATGTACATCGAGGGGATGCGCGATGGCCGCCGGTTTTTCGACAGCCTGAAACGCGCCGCGACGCGACATCCGGTGGTCGTTTGGAAAGGCGGTGTGACCGAGGCGGGAGCACGCGCCACGCGATCGCATACCGCATCGCTCCAGACGCCCGGTGCGGTCTGGGACGCCGTCGTGCGGCAGAGCGGGGCGGTCGGCGTCGCGAGCATGGACGAGATGCTCGATAGCGTCGAGTTGTTCGCACGCGGACGACCGGTGAAGGGTCGCGGGATGGGCTTGGTCGCGATGACCGGCGGGCAATCAGTGGTGATCACCGATACCTTCGCCGGCGCCGGCCTCGAAATCCCGGCGCTCTCGGCAGCCTCATACGAAGAACTTCGATCGTTCTTCAACATCATCGGCGGGAGTTATAGAAATCCCCTCGATGCCGGCGGCACGATCGGCACCGGAGTCAGCGGCGACAGCCTGGAAAAAATTCTCGATATCCTCGAGCGCGACCCCGCGATCGACGCTGTGGTGCTGGAAATCGCAACCGGGCTTCGGGGCATGACGTGGGCATCACGCGAGCAGGATCTGGTCGGACTGCTCGACAAGCTAGCGGCCTTTAACCGGCGTTCGGTACGGCCGTTCGCGGTGATTCTGCACCCCGCACATATTGAGGCGATCGTCGCGCGCGCGAAGTCGCTGGCACGCGAGCGGGGTCTCGTCGTCTTCGAGAGCTTCGAACGCGCAGCCCGTGCGTTCCGGATCGCCTTTAACTACTGGAGCCGTCGGCAGCCGGCCGGCTAATCAGGCGCAAAATTCCCTCTACGGCGTATCGTGGCGCGGCGGGGGTGGCGACAGACGTTTAGGACCGGGCTCGGCCGAGGTCGCCGGTTGGGCCGCTTCAGGAGGTGGAGGCGGCGCCATCAGCTCGGCCGCCGGCGAGAAAATAGTGAGCACGCTGCTCTTCTGGTCGCCATCGAGCATCGCGAGATTCTTGCCGTCAGGCGACCAGCTCATGAGGACGCTGCCTCGCGCGGGTCCGCTGGCCATCAGGAAAGCCGTACTTGGCGGAAGCAAGTAAGCGATGACCTCGCGCAAGGGGTCGGGACGGCCGGGCGAGATGACGTCGACTGCGGCGGAATCCGTCGTGGTCGTGTAGACCATCCGGCTTTCCGCGAGCATCGCGGGAATCGTGCGGATGCCGAGCGGAACGATCCGCACCTCGCCGGCTTCGGGCGTGAAGGTCGCGAACTCGGAAAGCACCGGCGCATTAGGAGCTTCGGCGACGCGCCGCCAGGTCAAATCCTGGTTGCCGAGGGCGAAAACCTGCCCGCTGGCCATGAATGCCGCGGCGCTGGATGAGATGGCGATGAGAGCGCTCTTGCCGGTCGCGAGGTCGTAACGAAAGGTCGCGACCGTGTTGGCCGCCGGCATCGAATAAAGAAACCCATCATTGTGCGGTGACCACGCTAGAACCGTGATCGGTTCTTTGCTCCGCAGCACGGCGCAGAAATCCCTGGCGCGGTCGACTAAAACCGGCGGCGTGCCCGGGTCGCCGCCGCCGATCGCGAAGCGGCCGTCGCGGCTCCAGGTCAAATGCGACAGCGGACATTTGAGCTTCATCTGCTTGACGGCCCCGAGCCCGGCCGTCTCGATCATGAACAGGCCGTCGTTGGCGGAGCTCTGCGCCACGGGCTGCGCGCCGGGAGCTGGCGCCGGCTGAGCGCCGCTCGCGCGCAAGGCTAGCGCGATAGTATGGCCGTCAAGCCAGCTCATGCTGACGGAATCGAACTGGCCCGGAAACGCAGCGATCCGGCTCCCGTCTCCCTGCGCGACCACATCGTGAAGCACAATTTCAAGCTGATTGTTAGCCGGCTCCGCGACCGCGATTGCCAGCGTCATACCGTCAGGGCTCGCCTCCACATCGACGATCGAGCCGCCCGGTGCGCCGGGGCCGAAATCGCTCGCGATGATCTGGGGGTTCCCGAGCGTCGCGGCATCAAACTTTACTACGAAAGCCCGTCCCGCCTTGGCGCCGACCACTGCAATCTGAGCCCCATTCTGGAGCCAGATCGGGGCGAATGGCGGAACGGGCGCGAAGCCGTCCGGCAGAACTTTGCGTGCAATGACTTTGGCGCCAGTCGCGATTTCGAGTGTAGCGGTATGCTCTTTTGGCGCGAGCCGCGGCGGCTTCGCGGCAGCCGCCGCGGCCTGCTCGGCTGCGTGTTTCTTCGAGGCGCAAGCGGATGCGCCGATAGTTATCGCAAGCAGCACGAGGATTAAGGTCGGCCTTCGCATTTCGCAAGCGTTCCAGAGCGGCATCGATATAATAAACTCAGGCGTGATGATGATGAAGTTCGAAGCATTAAACAGGTTGATTCCGGGACGCTCGATGCGAATCGCGATGGCGTTGGCCGGGCTGATTGTAGGCGGCATCTTTGCGTTCCGGCACGGGATGCCGGAGCTCAGTACAGCTTTGATTGTCGTTGCGGCGACGATGGCCGCGGCGTTTGTCGGCTTGGTCGTAATGCCTGCGCGGATCCCGCGCGAGGCGACACTCGAGATCCGGCTCGAAGGCGCGCTCCGCGAGCGCGCCCCGCGCTCGCTGCTCCAGCGCTTCCGAAGCCATTGGTTCCCGACGCTCGATGATCTTCGCGCCGCTCTTGGAGCGGCGGCGCGCGATCCTAAACTGCGCGCGCTTATCGTGGAGTTGGGCGGTTTGCAGGTCGGATTCGCCACCGCGCAGGAGCTGCATGATCTGATTGCCGCCGTGAAGCGGGCCGGCAAGCGCGTCGTCGCGGTGATGGCGGCCGATCATGTCAATGCACGGGAGTATCTGGTTGCGTGCGGCGCATCGCAAATCGTGGTCAACCCCGACACGCCGCTGATCATGCTCGGCGCGATGGCCGGAAGCATCTTCGTCAAGCGCGGGCTCGACAAGCTCCACATCGAGACCCAGGCGCTGCAATGGAAGGAGTACAAGGGCGCGGCCGAGATCTTCACGCGCAATTCGATGTCGGCGCCGCTTCGCGAAAGCTTGGAAGCGATCGTATCCGACTGGGAGCAGATCCTAGTGGACACTATCGCGGCGGATCGCGCCATCGAAACGGCGCGGGCTCGTGAACTGGCGGGCGCCGGCTTTCTGAGCGCGCGAGCGGCTTGCGACGCGCGCCTGGCCGATCGGCTGGGTTACATCGAAGAAGTTCGCACCGAGCTCGAACCGCAGCGCGGCGAAACCGCGATTGTCGGGTTGGTGCGCTATCTGCGTCACGTGGCATTCAGCTTCCGGGGTCGCCGTCCGCATCGGATTGCGCTGGTGTACGGCGTCGGACCGATTATCGCGGGCGAACCGCCGCCGAGCGGCGACTTCATCAGCGGCGAAGCCACGGCGGCGGCGATTCGCGATGCCGGTCTCAATCCCGCCGTTCGCGCGATTGTCTTTCGGGTCAATTCTCCCGGCGGCTCCGCCGTGGGATCCGATCTTATCTGGCGCGCCGTAAAGCAGGCGCGTGAGCGCGGCAAGCCGGTGGTGGTCTCGATGGGCGACGTAGCCGGCTCGGGCGGCTACTACGTCGCGATGGGCGCAGATGCGATCGTCGCCGAGCCAGGCACGGTCACCGGCTCGATTGGCGTCATTTACACCAAGTTCAATCTGGGCGGCTTAATGGCTTCGATGGGCATCAACGTCGATTTCGCCAAGACTCGCGCAGTAAGCGACGCGCTCTCTCCGACGCGGGCGATGTCGGAGGCGGAACTCGCGCAGCTCAATGCGGTGGTCGGCGAACTCTATGGAAACTTTACAGCCAAGGTTGCTGAGGGACGGCGACTTGCGCCCGAGCAGGCGGAGGAGCTGGCACGTGGTCGGGTCTGGAGCGGAAGAGCGGCGCGAGAACGCGGGCTCGTTGATGAACTCGGCGGACTTGGCCGGGCGGTCGAAATCGCGCGCGCGAAGGCCGGCATCGCGCCCGATGCGGCGCACGTCCTGACGGAAATGCCTCCGCCGTCGATGTTTCTCGGGATGAAGGTGGCGCTGATTCCCGCCGAAATGGCGTGGGAAGCCGGGATGCTCGCGGAAATTTTCGGCGTCCCGCGGCGCTGGGCCCCGGCGATGCTACGGCTTGTGTTGCAGGGTGGCGCGATGCTGCTCTGCCCGTGGCTGGGCGGCTGATTAACGCTCGAGTTCTTCGCGAATCGAATACATCTTCTGCCGTGCCTCCGAGACGTAGGCGTCGAGGTTGCGGCGATGGTTGGCGAAGATGCCGTCGGGCGACCCATTCATCACGATTAGCGGCTTCATCGTAGCGGCCTTGCCGAGCGGGTCGATGGTTTCATCGAATAGCTGTGAGAGCACGGGTTTGACGTTCAGCGACTGGTGATATTCGCGCTTCACCGCCTGCATCATGTAGTACATCACATGCGCATAGCCTTGGGCGTGGTAGAAGTAGTCGTCGACATCCCAGGGCCGCACGGGGCTGCCGTCGTCCTTGCGCGTGCGATAGAGATTAGCGTGGGCATCGCCGAGCAAATCCATCCATGCCTGCAGGAGCCGGATCAGCTCGATATTGCGCTGGTTCAGTTCGCGCGATGTCGGCGGGGTGCGATGCAGGCCCGCGATGTAGGCGCGTAGATGCCGGACGCCATCGCGATAGCGCGATTCGGCCGACGGCAGAATCCAGCGCGTGGCGTCATTGCGGAAATCGGTGTCGGCGATCATCAGGTTATCGTCGTACTCGTTGGACGAAACCTTGGTTAGATGATCGCGGAATACGCGCATCGTCTCGCGCATCGCGATGATAATCCCGAGCTGGCGATTGGCGTTATTGTCGGCCATAACGTGCATTCCCCAGAGCGGAAAATCGTTTGGGCGCCATCCGAAGCCGGTGTACAGCTCGTGATCCATTATCGCGGCCATCGTGGCGGCATAGATCTCGCCCGGCATGAATGGCTTGTCCGGCGGAAACTGCTGGTCGATGTTCCAGTCGAGACGATCGTGATGAATCTGACCGAAGTGGAGCGCGACGTTGATGAGGAGCAGGAGAGCCGCGATCCCGATCGCGGCGAGCGCCAGCCGTCCAAAAAGCGTGTGCGAAATGCCGGCGGTGGGGGCAGAGGCAGGCCCGGTCGCCGAAGGCTCGTGCGGCGCAGCGTTGTTCATCCGCTGATCAAAAGACCCGAGTGGAGATTAATGAATCGAGTAATGCATCAGCACCGGCGCGCCCTCTCGCATCACCTGGACAGTGAGCGAGGGCGCGTCGCGCAGCGTCGTGAAGAGCTGCATCGCCTGCGCAGGATCGCGAACTTCCTGACCGTTGATATTCATCAGGACGTCGCCGTCACGCAGGCCGATCTGCTGGAATATCGAGCCGGGCTGGATTTCGGAAAGCACGTAACCTTCAGGGCGTCCACCGACCATGTTCGGCACCGCGCGGATTTGGGTTAAGAGCGAGGCCAGGTTTGAGAGATTCTTGTCGACCACCGCGCGCTGCAGCATGTAATGATTGCTGCCATAGCGGCGGATGCCGCGGCCGCCGCGGAAGCGGGGCAGCCGCATCATCGGGTTCGTCCCGCTCGGACTGGGCGTCAACTCCGTCGACTCCATTGAGACGGTTACGCGGTTGCCGCCGCCCTGATCGATAATCACGCTGCTGCGTTTGACCTCCACCAGCCGGCCGGTGTCTGGAATCTCCTGGCCGACGCGGAACAGAAGCTGCTGTCCGGTGCGCGTATCCTCGATAATCGCGAACGGCTCGCCGACACTCAGGATCGAAGTGCCGAGCAGCTTGATGTGCAGATCGCGCGCCATCGGCGCGGGCGGCGCCTGCACCTGCGGCGGCGGAGCGAGGTTGAAGATGTCACGCTTGGCAATGCGATCGTAAGCGGAACGGGGGAGCGTGGTCTCGACTGCCGCAATGCGTGGCGGCGTGAAGGGCGTCGGCGGAGCAGCGGGATGAAGGCGGGCAATGATGATCTCATTGACGCACAGCGCGGCGAAGTAGGCCATCGCTGCCACCAAGACCGCATTCAGAACCATGAGGTAGCGTTCCGAATTGCGTAAATCCATCTACAGACTGGCCTCCGCCTGATACGAACATTCTTCGACCAGCCGATTCACGTCGTAATTCCAGCGGCCTTTCCAACGATCGATGATCAGGCTCGCCTGATTATAGCCGCTGCGCACCTGGTCGAGCAGCCGCAGCAGGTAGATGGTTTCATCCTCGCCGCGATCGTTGAGCGCGTGCTGGCGAGAGAGGCCGTCGATCGCGATCAACAACAGCTCCAGTGCAAGATCGCGGAAGCTGATCTTGCCGGCCCGCGCCGAAAGTCCGAACTTGCACGCCGCATCAATCAACGCGATCCGCTCCGGATAGCTCCAGCGTTTGACGATGTCCCACGCGCCATCGAGGCAGTCGCGCTCATAGAGCACGCCCTTCAGCAGGGCCGGCAGGGAAAGCATCAGCGCCGGTGGCTGGCTATCCGCCGAGCGCACCTCGATATATTTCTTGAGCCGCACTTCGGTAAAGATGGTCGTCAGATGGTTGGCCCAGTCATCGACGGTGGCGCGTACGCCGTTGTAGCCGCGTTCAAGGAACTGCCGAAACGTGATGCCGGGCGGGCGCGTCAGATCAATGTAATTATGGCCGCGAATCAAGAAGTACATCGGGACGTCGAGCGCGTAATCGACGTAGTCGCGGAAGCTGGCGTCTTCACGCAGTGTAAATTTCGGGATTCCGCAGCGGTCCCCATCGGTATCGGTCCAGATATGGCCGCGGAAGCTCTGGTAGCCGTTCAGCCCGCCGTCACTCAGAGGAGAATTGGCGAAAATCGCGTAAAGCAGCGGGACGATGCCCATGCTCACGCGCAGCTTGCGCATCGCGTCGGCCTCGTCGCCGTAGTCGAGGTTAGATTGCACGCCCGCGGTCTGCTTCATCATCCGCTGGCCAAGCCGGCCCTTGCGCGCCATGTATGGATACATGATCCGGTAGCGCGTCTTGGGCAACAATTCGATCTCGTCGATGCGGCTAATGGGCTGCATCCCGAGTCCCAGCAGAACGACGCCGAGCTCATCGGCGACGTTCAGCAGCTCTTCGATATGTCGGTTGAACTCGCGGTTCGCGCAATGGATGGTCTCGCATTGTTCGCCGGAGAGCTCAATCTGGCCGCCCGGTTCGACGGTGATGGTGGCGCGCTCACCACGAAGCGCGAGAATTCGTCCTTCCTCGTCCTCGGGCTCGTAGCCATAGCGATCGACGAGACGGCGCATGATCTCCTCGACGCCGCCCGGACCCGAAAACGGCAGCGCTCGGCCATCACGCGCGGAGACGGCAATCTTCTCGTATTCATTGCCGACTCGCCATTCCGATCGCGGCTTCGCGCCGCTTTCGAAGTAGTGGACCAGCTGCTCTTTATTTTCCAGCAGATCGCTCATAGGCGTCGGCGCCTCGCATCGAGCCCCAAGACGCTGCCTATCATGGCCCCGCCGATTTGCTTAGGCAAGCTCGCATATCTTTGAATTTTTGGTTGCCGGGGGGTTTTCCGCCTGCCTAAGGTGGGCGGTGATTTTCGACCCGGGGCCGGTGTGGAAAGATCTTAGGACCCGAACTTCAATATGGCGCAAAGCATCCTCGCAATCGACCAAGGTACCACCGGCACGACGGCGATGGTGATCGGCGCCGAAGGCGAGGTTCTCGGGCGCGCGTATCGCCAAATCGCCCAGAGCTATCCGAATCCGGGATGGGTCGAACAAGACCCTGAAGAACTTTACCAGTCGGTACTCGAAGCAGGGAAAGCCGCGATGCGTCGTGCGCGGGTCAGCACGCGCTCGATCTCAACGCTGGGAATAGCGAATCAGCGCGAGACCTTTGTTCTGTGGGAGCGGAACAGTGGACGGCCGGTCTATCCGGCGATCGTATGGCAATGCCGGCGCAGCACGGAAGTTTGTCGCCGCTTTGCGCGCCATGAAGCCGAGATCGTCCGACGCACAGGGCTGCTGGTCGATCCTTATTTTTCAGCGACCAAGCTCAAGTGGCTGCTGACCGAGCGCCCGGAGCTGCGCAAGCGCGCGATGCGCGGCGAACTATGTTTCGGCACCATCGATAGCTGGCTGATTTTCCGTCTGTCGCGCGGCGCAAAATTTGTCATGGATTTCACCAATGCCTCGCGCACGATGTTGTTTAATATCGACAAAATGATCTGGGACGCCGCGATGTTGAAGATGTATGGCGTGAGCGAGCAGCTTCTTCCCGAGCTGGTCGAGTCACGCGGACCGATCGCGGAGACCGCGTCCGGAACGCTCGCCGCACACGCGATTCCGATCGGAGCTGTGATCGGCGATCAACAGGCTGCTATGTACGGACAGGGCGCGGTGCACGCCGGCGAGGCCAAGGCGACCTACGGCACCGGAGCCTTCCTGCTGGTTCATACCGGCAAGCGCCGCGCGCGATCACGTCATCGGCTGGTGGCGACTGTGGCGCTCGATGCCGATGGACATCCGTCGTATGCCCTTGAAGGGTCGGTCTTCATCGCCGGGGCCGCAATTCAATGGTTGCGCGATGAGCTGGGCTTGATTCGCCGATCGGCGGAAAGCCTCGCGCTGGCGCATCAGAGTCCGGCACGATCGCATCCGTACATGGTGCCGGCTTTCGTCGGTCTGGGCGCGCCGTATTGGGACAGCGAAGCGCGGGGTGCGATCGTGGGAATCACCCGCGGCACGACCCGCGCCGACATTGTCCGCGCCGCCCTCGACAGCATCGCTTACCAGGTGGCGGACGTCGTTACTGCGATGGAACGCGACATGGGCGCGCCGGTTAAAGAGCTGCGCGTCGACGGTGGAGCGGCGGCCAACGATTATCTTATGCAGTTCCAGGCCGATCTGCTCGGCCGGCGTCTCCGGCGGCCGAGCAACACGGAAGCGACCGCTCTGGGCGCCGCGATGCTCGCCGGAGTGGCGACGGGTGTGTGGAAACCAAAGGATCTTCGGGCGATGCGCAGGACCGATCGAGTCTTCGCGCCTGGGATGGACAACGGGATGCGCGCGGAGTTGCTCGATGGGTGGCATCAGGCGGTCGGCCGCGTGCTGACCGAACCGCGCTTCAGGGCTCGCCTGCGCTCCGCGCGGGTTTGATGAGGGTCACCCGCAAACCTTTGGAGGTCCATCCGACGTCGTAGCCCACCGCGTCGCCCTCGTGAAGCAGGTCTATCCCGGGCATCCGGCCACCAAGCGGCGCGCCGACTACGGCTACGAACGGAAACTGAAACAGGATCTCGCGGCCGCTGTTTGACCGGACGCGGCCGTAGCCGCGCGCATGATCGATGAAACTGATCATCCCCGGATAGAAATTGCCCGGAAAGTGCTCGGCATCGTAATCGTCAGTCACAGCAAATCACTCAGGTTCCGAAAGTAGCGCATCGAGACGCCCCGCCGCTTCGAGTGCGGACAGTTCGTTGTAGCCGCCGATAATGCGTCCGTTGATGAAAATTTCAGGCACGGTCCGACGACCCCCAGCCCGCTCTACCATCGCAGCCCTAAGGTCGGGATCGCCGTCGACATCGATCTCTTCGAATGAAATGCCCTTGTCGCGGAGCAGCGCTTTGGCGCGGATGCAATAGGGACAATACTTAGTAGTATAGATCTCAACTTTCGCCAATGGTCATCTCGCTCAAAATTAATTGTTACGTCCGCTACGCGGGATGTCCAGTGCGGTTCGCGGCGGATTTAAGAGGGCCTCGTTCTCATCCGGAGCGGGTGCATCGCGAATGATGACCTTCCGGCCTGCGATCTCGAGCCGACCCTCCTGGAAAAGGCGGATCGCCAGCGGGTAAATGCGATGCTCCTGCGCGAGGATGCGATCGCTCAGTGAATGTTCATCGTCGTCCGGCATCACGGGTACTGCCGCCTGCACGATGATCGGCCCGTCGTCGACGCCGGGCGTGACGAAAAACACGCTGCATCCGGTGATTCGCGCACCATGCTCCAGAGCTGCTTTTTGCGCGTTGAGGCCGGGAAAGGCGGGTAGCAGGGAAGGGTGGATATTCATGATCCGGTTTGGAAAGGCGTTCAGGATGACCGGTGATAGGAGACGCATGAAACCGGCACAGACCACCAACTCCACGCGCGCGGCGTTAAGCGCCTCGACCAGCGCGCCATCGAACTCCGCGCGCGAGCCGAAACGGCGATGGTCGATGACGCGGGTCGGAATTCCGCTCTTCTGCGCGCGCGCCAAACCCGGTGCGTCGGCGCGATTCGAGATCACCAGCGCGATAATCGCATTCAGCTCGCCGCGCTCGATCGCATCGATAATCGATTGAAGATTCGTGCCGCGGCCGGAAATCAGAACGCCGAGCCGCAGGATGGGGCGCGCTGCCATGGAGCTTCTCAGGCGAACTTGACGCCGCCTCCGCCGCGCGCGATTTCACCCACGATATAGGCTCGCTGACGACGCGCGCGCAGATAACGCAGGATCGCGTCGGATTCCGTCGGCGGCGCGATCGCTATCATTCCCAGACCGTTATTGAACGTGCGATCCATTTCGGTTTGGTCGATCCGGCCGAGCCGCTCGATCATCCCGAAGATCGGCGGTACCCGCCAGCTCCCCCGTTGGACAATAGCATGGAGGCCTGTCGGCATCGCCCGCGGCAGGTTCTCGATGATCCCGCCGCCGGTGATGTTCGCCAGTCCTTTCACACGAAAACGCCCGAATAGCTCTCCGGCTACCGCGGAATAAATTCGCGTGGGCCGTAGCAGCTCGTCCGCGAGTGTGCAGCCGAGTTCATCTATATGAGCGTCGAGGCGCAGATGTGCCCGTTCAAGCAAGACCTTGCGCGCGAGCGAGAAACCGTTGGAATGCAGCCCGTTTGATGCGAGCCCGATCAGTACATCGCCCGCGCGGACGGATTTCGGCGCAGGGATACGGGCGCGATCGACCACGCCGACAGCGAAGCCGACCAGGTCGTATTCGTCGCGCCGGTAGATGTCGGGCATCTGCGCGGTCTCGCCGCCGACCAGGCTCATCCCGGCCGCGCGGCATCCGCGCGCGATACCTTTGACGATCGCGCGGGCGACCCTCGCATCAAGGCTCCCAGCGCCGATGTAATCGAGAAAGAACAGCGGGCGAGCTGCGTGGCAGATGATGTCGTTCACGCACATTGCAACGCAATCGATTCCGACCGTGTCATGCCGGCCGGTGGCGAACGCGATCTTGAGCTTGGTACCGACGCCATCAGTGCCGGCGACCAGCACCGGCGATCGGATTCCGGCGAGGGACGTAAGGTTGATCAAAGCCCCGAAGCCGCCGATCCCACTGAGCACGCCCGCGCGTGTCGTCGAACGCGCGATGCGCCGGAAGTCCGGGATCAGCCGCTCTTTCAGATCGATGTCGACGCCCGCAGATTTGTAATTGAGCCGCCTAGGCATGTTTGGCCTTCCGCGCTAGCGCGCCGGCCCGCCATGCCCGCGCGCCATTTGAGTAGACCGTGAGGCCCTCGCGATAACGAATCAGCTCAAATCCATCGAGCATGCTGCGCAACTCGTAGTGCTCGAGCAGATAGGCGGGATTGCGTGGATGGCCAATGTCGGCCTGATCGACGAGGAATGTTTCGAACAGCATCATGCCCGCCGGCTTGAGCGCGCGTTTGAGAGTCGGGACCAGCGCGCGGTCGAGAAAATTGATGTTTACCACGAGGTCGTATTTTTCCGGCTGAATCGGGATCTCCTCAAGTTCGGCCGCCACCGGGAATACACAGAGTCCTGCGGCGCAAGCTGCGCCGCCGAGCGTCTTGAGCGCAACGATCGAGTGATCTATCGCGACGACCCGCATCCCCGCGCAAGCCATCGCGAGACTGTGACGCCCGGTTCCGGCCGCGACATCGAGCGCGAGCCCGCGGGGGAGTAGCGGTAGGACCTCATCGAAGAACGGCTCGGGAGTTCCCGGGGCGCGCCCCGCAAAGCGGCGATCGTCGTCCGCGCGTTTTTCGGGAATCACAGCGCGCGAGCGAGGGTGAAGACATCGACCGCAACGGCGCCCGCGGCAAGCATCACGTCAGCGCACTCGTCCGCCGTCGCCCCGGTGGTCATCACGTCATCGACGAGCAAGACGCTTCGGCCGCGTATCTTATCGGGATGAGCTACACGAAAGGCGCGCCGGACATTGCGACGGCGAGAATTATGATCGCGCGCCGTCTGCGGGGGCGTCGCGCGCACGCGCTCCAGGCAGGTCGTATCGCATTCAATTTCAAGGCGCCGCGCGACCTCCATTCCGAGCAACGCCGCCTGGTTAAAACCGCGCCATCGCAGCCGCGTCCGATGAAGCGGCACCGGCGCGACGAGATCATGATGGCCGCGTTCGAACGGCAATGTCCGACCGATGCATTCGGCCAGCGCCCGCGCGAGCGATTGGTCGAGACCGTACTTGTGATGCCGGATAATTGCACCCAGCGCGCCAGTTTCGGAACTCGAATCGTAACGCGCGATCGATCGGGCGATCCGAAACCGGCGCGGGGCGGATCGACAGCGTATACAAAGGTCGCCGCTTCCGGCGGATCGCAGAGGCTCCCCGCAAATTGAACAGAACGGCGGAAGGATTCGATCTATCGACGCGATGCAGGCGGCGCAGACGCGGTGATCACTCTCGATCGGCAGACGCGCGCCGCATCCCGGACAGCTTGGCGGATAGACGAAATTAAGCAACGCGTTCAGCATCGCGATGCCACCAGCATAGCCGATCGCGCCGGCGATTGAATCGGGCGTTCCGCGCAAGGATGACGCAGGATGCACGCCCTGCGCCCGATGGTGTTATATTTGGGGATGTGAAAGCGCCGTTGGACGGTATTCGCGTAATCGATTGGACGATCTGGCAGCAGGGGCCGGTATCGTCGGCGATGCTCGGCGACTTGGGCGCCGAGGTGATCAAACTCGAAGAACCCGAGCGCGGCGACCCCGGCCGCGGGCTGCTCTCGGGCGGGAGCGGGGCAGTTTCGCCAGGTGCGTTCTACTTCGAAACCAATAACCGTCACAAGAAGAGTCTGGCGATCAACCTGAAGCATCCGGAGGCCCGCGAAATCGTTTATCGTTTAGCCGAGCGGAGCGATGTTTTCATCCAGAATTTCCGCCAGGGTGTCGCGCAACGCCTTGGACTCGCCTACGCTGATTTGCGGCGGCGCAATCCGCGGCTCATCTATGCGAGTGCGTCGGGCTATGGTCCGGAAGGCCCCGAAAGCAATCGACCGTCATTCGATTATCTCGGACAGGCGCGCTCCGGCGTGATGAACGCGGTGGGGGCCCCGGGCCAGCCGCCGACCTACATTTATGGCGGCATCGCCGATCAGATGGGCGCAATCATGGTCGCCTACGGCGTCATTACGGCGTTGCTCGCCCGCGAACGCTACGGCGTAGGGCAGGAGATCGACGCCTCGCATCTCGGCTCGATGATGGCGGTGCAGGGCCTTAACATCTCTTCAGTGCTTATCGAAGGACACGAGATGCCGCGACGCGCTCGCGAAGAAGCCTACAATCCGCTTTGGAACCATTACCGATGTGCCGACGGGCAGTGGCTGTGCCTTGGGATGCTGCAGCCGGACCGCTACTGGAAGGACCTTTGCCATGCGATGGGACTCGATGAACTTATAGAGGACCCGCGCTATGCGGATATGATCTCGCGCGGCAAAAACTCGCGCGATGTGATCGCGATCTTCGACCGGGTATTCGCAACCAAGCCGCGGACCGAATGGGTCGCAATCCTCGAGCGCGGCGGAGACTTCATTTTCAGCGTGGTCAACACGGTCGCCGACTTGCCAAATGATCCGCAGGTGATCGCGAACCGCTACATCGTAGATTACGAACATCCCCGGCGCGGCGCCATGCGGGTGCTCGGGATGCCGATCCGGTTCAGCGAGACGCCCGGCGAATCGCGCGGAGTCGCACCCGAACTCGGCGAGCATACCGAGCAAATCCTGGTAGACTTGCTGAATTACGATTGGGCCGAAGTCGCGAGGCTGCGTGAGTCCGGCGTGATCTAGGTTCCTACGCGTTCGTGAACCAGCGGCTGCTCGCCGCCGAGGAGGGGACCATGGGGACAATGACCTGTAGCTGGCAGGATCGCGAGGAGATTCGCGAGCTTTACGCGCGCTACTCGATCGCGCTCGATCAGGGGGACTTCGCCGGATGGATTGATTGCTTCGCGGAGGACGCGGTCTTCGACAGTCCAAGGTTTGGAAACTACGTGGGACGCAACGGCCTTAAGCGCTTCATCGAGGTCTACAAGGAATCGCTCGGCGGCGCAAAAGTGTTACACATAAACAGCAATCTGAGCTTCCATGTCGATGGCGACCATGGAACCGGAATCTGTTACTACACCTACTTTCATTGTAAGGAAGGGCGCGCCTCGCTCGCCGCGCTGGGCCATTATCGCGATCGTCTGCGGCGTTACGACTCGGGCTGGAAGTTTGAACGGCGCGAAGTCTTCCTTGATGCGCGTCCGGCGGCTCCGATGATGCGTTAAGCCGCGAGCCGCCTCGCTCTGGCCGGCATCAGAAGAGCGCGTACCAGGGGCGGGGCTCCTTCGGACTCTCGATCTGAAAATTGATCTGGTAACGCTTGAGTAGCGTGCCGTCGGAATGGAACAGCGCGACCTTCGCGTCTTCCAACTGGACGTCGGCTTGGACCTCCTGTCCTTCGGCGGCGACGAGCGAATCCTCGTATTGCAGAAGGTCGTGAGTCGTCGCCATTCCGACCCGGAAGCGGACCTGTTCGTCGTGCAGGGACTGACGCGCGTATTCTGTGGCGGCGCGCGTCGCCCGGACCCTGCGGACCGCCGCGACCAGGTTGGCGAGTGAATTTTCGACCTCGACCACCACCCGCGAAAGCTCGTTGCGATATTGCATCCGCGCCTGCTCATAGCTGACCCGCGATTGGGCCAGCGCAGCGCGGATCGGCGCGTTGTCGAGCGGCAACTCGAAGACAAACTGGATGCCGTAATCGTAGAAGCGCGTGCCGAAGATGCGATTGAGGGTCTCTGCGTACGCGCCGCTGAACGGCAGCATGAAGCCGCCGGTCGGCTGCTGCGGACTAAAGCAATTGATGGCCGAGGGCGGCAGGCCAAGCGCCGATCCGCAAAGTGGAACACCGCCGATCGCGCTCAAGCCGAATTGGGCGTTGAGATCGAATTGCGGAAGCAGTTGATTGGCCTGATATTTGACCTGGAACTCAGCGGTGCGCACCGCCTGGCGCATGGCGGCAAGTTCGGGTCTATATTGAACCGCGAGTTCCAGTGATCGTTCCTCTTCCGCCTCGATCGGCTCGTCCGGGTTCGGCATTTCTGCCGGTTCGATGCTGCGCGGTAGGAAGCTGTGCGTCGGGTTGAGCATCACGTCTTGGCGGAGCGCCGCGCGCGCCGATCTGACGCCGGCCTGGGCCGAGTAGACGTTGGCCTGGGCGGTGGCGGCGGCTGACTCGGCTTCCTGCAGATCGATCGGCGCCAGGGTGCCGACCTTGAGACTGATCGCGTTCTGACGCACTAGATCCTGATTAAACTTCAGTGCTTCATTGGCGACTCGAAGATTCTCGTAACTGAGCACGACGTTCCAATAATCGTTGGCAACCTGCCGCACGAAGTTCTGAAGCTCCTGCGCATAGCTCCATTGTGCTTGGACCTGCGCCGATTGCGCCATCTGCACGTTCAGAGTGGCGAATGTCAGGCCGAAATTGCGCAGCAACGGCTGATTCAAAGTCATCGTCAGCTCGCTGTTGTACATCGGATTGATGGTGACGAAAAAGTTGTTGGTTACCTGCCGATCGTTGGTGAACGCGAGGCTCATCGTTCCGTCGGTCGTGGTCAGGACCTTGCTTAGCGAGAAATTCCAGTCGTAGTTCTTGGTCGAGAGCCGGCCGCTGCGCGCGACGAGCGGGCTTTGAGCAGGCATGACGCTCTTAATCGTGTCGATTGTCGCCTGCAGATCGGGGTCGAAGGCGCCATAGGCCATCCGAACACCCTCGGTGCTGGCGATCGGATCCAGTTCGTAAGCCTTCACGTTCGGATTGTTTTCGATCGCTAGGTAAATCGCCTGCTTGAGAGTGAGCGAGCTGGTTTCGAGATCGACCGTGTGCAGATACGGCTCGTTGATGAGCGCCTCGGGCACAACCTGCTCGGCCGGCGACCACTGATGCACCAGAACGCGCGGTAACGCGAGCGCCGAATCGTCGATATGAAACGCATCCGCGGCTGACGGCGGGATGCTGACTACCGGCGGCGTTTGCTTACCGATGGCGGGACCTGGAGCAAGATTGCCGGCGGGCGAAGATGCCTGGCTGTGGGCGTCGATCGCGCGCAATCCAAGGCAGGAAACGAATATCAGCGCGACTGCAAGGCAGCGCGTTATCCGACGGTTCAGAAGATCGGCGAAGACCATGGCGGCGATTCAGAACGTCGTGAACCAGGGGGTTTCATGCGGATCGGTAATCTGGAAGCGCACGTCGAATGATTTGAGCAGCGTGCCTTTCGCATGCTCCAGGGTGAGCCACGCATTCATGAGATCGACGTCGGCTTGGACTTCCTGACCCTGCGCGGTGACCAGCGAGTTTTCGTACTGCAACAAGTCGTGCGTGGTCGCCATTCCGACCCGGAAGCGCACCTGCTCGTCGTGCAGCGCCTGGCGCGCGTAGTAGGTCGCCTGTTTTGTCGCCTCGACACGCTTGAGGTCCGCATGAAGATTCGCGAGCGCGCTTTCCACTTCAACCACAGCTTCCGAGAGCGCCGCGCGATACTGCATGCGCGTCTGCTCGAAACTGACCCGCGCCTGCGCCAGCGAAGCCCGCGCCAAGGCGTTGCTCAGCGGCCGCTCGTAGTTCAAAACTACGGCATAGTTGTAGAAGCCGAAATTGAAGAGTTGATTGAGCGCCGTGTTGTAGCTGCCCTCGAACGGCAGCTTGATGCCATTGAGCGGGGGTGGACCGGATAGCGCTGGGTTGAAGCAATTCAGTTGTGGTATTCCGAATGCCGCACCGCATTGTGCGTTCCCTGCGAGCGAATTGGTCGAGAATTGCGCGGTGACGTTGACCTGCGGCAACAACTGGTTTTCCTGAAATTTTACCTGGGTGAGCGCGGTTCTGATCGCTTCGCGCATCTGACCCAGCGAAGGTCTATAGAGCACCGCGTCCTCAAGGGCCGCTTCTTCATCCTCGCTGACGGCCTGCTGGAGCACGGGTTTGTCGGCCGGCACCACTTCGGCGGGCAGGAACGCATGTTCGGGGTTCAGCATTGCGTCCTCGCGTAGCGTCACGCGGGCGGTCTTCAACGCGGCCTGGGCCGTATAGACGTTGGCGGCGGCGGTTGCCGCGGAGGACTGTGCTTCCTGAAGATCAAGCGGGGCGAGAGTTCCGACGCGAACGCTGATCTGGTTCTGGCGTACGAGATCCTGGTTGAACTTGAGCGACTCCTGGGCGACCTGCAGATTTTCCCCGCTCTGGACCACGCTCCAGTAATCATTGCCGACGCGCAGGATAAAGTCCTCGAGCTGCTGGGCCATCTGCCACTGCGCCTGCTTCTGGGCCGATTCGGCGAGCCGCACGTTGAGGGTCGCGAAACGCCAACCGAAGTTCCTAAGCAGCGGCTGCGACAACGAAATCGCGAGCGTGGGATTGTAGTAGGGGTTGATCGTTTGAGTGGTGTTGTTGCTGATACCGCGCTGGTTATTAAAGGTTGCGCTTAACGTGCCGTTGCTGGAGGCGAGAATCTTGTTGAGCGAAAAGTTCCAGTCGTATTGCTTCGTCGAGAGCGCGTCGCCACCGCTCTCCAACGCGGTCGTCGACGGAATTACGGTCTTGAGTTGATCGGCATTGGCCTGCAAATCCGGATCGAAGGTTCCGTTGGCGTTGCGCACCGCTTCGGTCGCGCCCGGCGGTCCCAGCATGATCGACGCCACCGCGGGATTGTTGCTAAGCGCGATGAAAATCACCTGCTTGAGGGTGAGCGGATGCGCGGTGTTGTCGGTAGTGCGCAGGTAGCGTTGGTCAATAAGCGACTCGGGGGCAACATTTTCGCCGAGCGACCACTGATGCGCGAGGATGCGAGGCAGCGAGATAATCGAGGTGCCCTGTTCGAACTGATCGGCTGCCGACGGCGCGACGGTAGCAGTCATCGGGATTTGTGCGGGCGGTGCAGGAACAGACATTCCCGATGACATGCCCGCGGGGCTCGTGGTTTGTGCCGCGGCAACACGCGGGTCGATACCCGCTCGCGCGATCAGCATGAGGGTCATGGCCACGCTTAGAAACAAGTTGCGGCGCGTCATGGAAACCTCCTTTTTTATCCGCGTCCAAAATATCGAACGCATTGCGGCGATCCCGTTTTCAGCCCGTTGAAGATTCTTCGGCTGTTTACCGAAGAAATGGCGCGCACAGGCGCGATTGATACGATAGAGGCGCTTGCAAGACGCCGACAGGTTCCGGATTATAACCATCTCGTGATGGCACGGCGAGCGTTGAGAGGATTATGCCGGTGCGCGGCGTGAGATTCATACCCGCATTGGCGATCGCGGTTTCTGTCGCGCTCCTGACGCTCGCTCCCACGCCGCGGCGCGCCAGCGTATGGGCGCAACTCGGCGCGCCGCCCGCGCCGCTGCCTCCTCCTCCGCAGCCGCCCGGCCCGGCGCCGACTGCCGGTGCGGTGGCTGCGCCGGCGGCAGCGCGGCTCGCGCCCGCTCCAGGAGCATCCGTTGGAATCGCTGCGACGCCTGCGCCCACGCCGCGGGTATTTTCATGTAGTTGTTTCGGTACGGCGTCGCGTACGCGATGGATGGGACAAGTGCAGGCGTCGAGCTACTTTACGGCGCGCCAGTCGGCTGTGAACAGTTGTCTCGCCTACAACTTCAATCGACGACCGAGTTCGTCGTTTGTGCCGCCTCAGGAATTTCATTTTTTTCCGACTCCGACGCCGCCAACCACCGGCGGAGCAACTCAGCCGAATCTCCCGACGCTGCAGGCGCCGGGCCTTTCTGGTTTTGCCTTGCTTACTTCTCCGCGCGCGCGTCTGCTACCGCTCTGCTCGCAATGCGCCTGTAATTAGCCGGTCAGGACGCGTCGCAATCGGAAGCATCGAGGAAAATGTTCAACTCATGTGGCAATGCCGCGGTGACGAGCACGCGGCCTGCCGCCGGTGAATCAAATTCGATCTCGGCGAGATGCAGCCAGAAGCGACCTTCCGGCAGTTCAGCGGAACGCGGCGCGGCGTACAACCTGTCGTTCACAATCGGGTGGCCGGCGTCTGCGAGATGAACCCTGATCTGATGACGGCTGCCGGTGTGCGGAATCACGCTGAGCAACGTGAAGCAGCCAAGCCGACGAAGCGGTTCGACGCGCGTTGAAGCTGGACGCGCGCGCCCGCGGATGCGTACGCCGGCCGACAGGCCCGCCATTTTCTGCGAATTGCGGCGCCTATGTCCTATCGGCTCATCGAAATTCTGTGGGTCGTTCAGCGCTCCGACGACCAGCGCCCGATAGCGGCGTTCGATCCTTCCCGCCGCTAGGTCGCGGCGTAACCGCTCATGCGCGTCGCGCGTCCGCGCGATTATCACAGCGCCCGAGGTTCCGTTGTCCAACCGATGGACGAGACCGCCTTCGCGCGCGAGCTCGCCCGCAGTTGCGGTTTCCGGGAAACGCGCGACCACGCCGTTCATCAACGTGCCGCGCTCGCCGGGTTCAAGCGGATGGCATGGCATCAAACCCGGCTTATTGACGACCAGCATCGCCGGGTCGCTGTAGAGCAGATCGATGGGAACGGCGAAATCTGCGACTAGAGCCGGTTCCGGCGCGACGGCTTCAACTTTAACTTGATCGCCGGCGCCGACGAGATCGCCCTTGCGCGGTATCCTGCCGTTTACCCGGACGCGCCGAAGCGCGATCAGCTCGCGCGCAGCGCGACGCGAATGAACGAAGCCGGTACGTATCAGATATTGATCGAGGCGCTCGCGACTCGTTATCTCAGCCATAAGCGAGCGCGCTTCGGCGCAAGATTAAAGGTGGCCCGGTCAGTTGTCCGATAGACCGGTCCGTACCCAGCCTTCGATCTGACGGAGAAAACCGGCAAACGGGTCTTCGTTAGGCGCGGGTGCGAAGAAGCATTTGCGCATGTAGTCGAGCGCGCCTGAGTAATACTCGAAGCCTTTGCTGAGTTCGTCGAAGACCATGAATCCCGGCCGGTACATCGCCGCATCGAGCGCCGAAACTTTTTCGTATGAGCGCCGGCCTTCGTCGATGTAATACCGGAGATGGCCGCCGCGCTCGACGAAACGGCGAAACAAACCGGACATAAAGAGCGTGTAGTCACCGACGTATTTTCGGAACTGACGCTCATCGGGCATGCGGCGGTCGCGATCGGGACCAAGCTGTGCGATCAGCATATCGATCACGCTCGTCATTCGACGTCCATCGACGGTACGCATCCGGAGCCATCGATCGGAAGAGCTGAACTCGGTGAGCACATCGGCGACGTATTCTGCGATGCGCTTATCGCCGACGCCAAGCTGACCGAAACTCCTGCATGTAAGGTCGAAAAAGAAACCGTGCAGACGTTTCAGCGATGATGGTTGAGGCTGCATAGCGCAACAATATTCCTCCGCTTTATCTTCCGCCTCCTGAACCCGATTTTGCACTTTGGGCAAGCCTCGCGCCAGCGTCCCGGCGAGGCGTCGACCGAACCGGGCGCAGTTTAGCCGTTCCAAGTCCGAGTATTCGCCGCAACTCGCGTCCGGTATGGGAGCGCTGGGATCTCGAAACTGCGAGCGGACTGCCGGCCGCGACCAGGCGACCGCCTTCATCGCCGCCGCCGGGGCCGAGATCGATCACAAAGTCCGACTGCGCGATGAACTCGAGATTATGCTCGATGACGACCACGCTGTTGCCTTCCTGAACCAGCCGAAACAGCACTCGCAGCAACTGACGGACATCGCTCGACGCGAGTCCGGTGGTCGGCTCATCGAGCAGGAACATCCGGGAGCGCGGCTTTCCGTCGGCTGCGCGCGGCACGGGTTCGAGATCGGAGAGCAGAAAACGCGCCAGCTTGAGCCGCTGGGATTCACCCCCTGAGAGTGTCGATGTCGCCTGACCCAGTTGCAGATAACCGAGGCCGACCGCGCTAAGTGCTTCCAGCCGCTTTACCGTGACCGGATGGCGGACGAAGAACTTCAGCGCCTCATCGACGGTCAGGTCGAGCACCTGATTAATGTTACGGCCCTGGTGCCGAATGGCGAGGATATGGCTCTGAAAGCGGCGGCCATCGCAATTCTCGCAACGCGCCTCGAGATCGGCCATGAAGTGCATCTCGATGGTCACGGTGCCGATCCCCCGGCATCGCTCGCATCGTCCGCCCGGGATGTTAAATGAAAAGTGTCGCGCCGTAACCCCGAGCCTGCGAGCCTCGGGCGAGCCGGCGAAGAGCCGGCGGATGTCATCGTAGATCTTGAGATAGGTGGCGACATTCGATCGGATCGAGCGGGTGGGCAGCTCCTGACCCATATGCACCATCTCGCCGATCGCGTCGAGGCCCGTGATTGCGTCGCATTTGCCAACCTCGCTGACCGCCTCGCCGGCATGGCGCTGCCAGTTGGCGTAGAGCACATCCTCGACGAGTGTGGATTTTCCCGATCCCGACACGCCGGTGACGCAAACCAGCCGTCCGAGGGGTATCGCGACGCTAAGCTCTCTTAAGTTGTGCTCGCTCGCGCCCACGATCCGAATCGCCGGATCGCGCCGTCCGAAGCGCCGTTCGCGAGCCATCGCGCGCATCAGCAACACCCGTCCGGGCGCGCTCAGCGCATCGCGCAGCGCTGCGACGCGGGGACGTCCCGCATACACCAACTCGCCGCCTTCGCGGCCACCGCCCGGGCCGAGCACCACGATGTGATCGGCGCCGCCCACGAGCGTCGGATCGTGCTCGACGACCACCACCGTATTGCCCAGATCGCGCAGTCGACGCAGGACCCCGAGCAACTGCCGCGCATCGCGCGGATGCAGCCCGACCGTCGGCTCGTCGAGCGCGTAGAGGGTTCCGGTCAGCAGGCTGCCGAGCGCGCTCGCGAGATGGATCCGCTGAGCTTCGCCGCCTGACAGCGTGCGCGCCTGCCGTTCGAGAGTCAGATAGCCGAGCCCGACCGCGTTCAGGTATTCGACTCGATTCGCCAGTTCACGGAGCAGGGGACCGGCGATGCGTTCAATCTCGGGTCGATCCGCAAGTTCCGCGATCCATCGACTCAGGTCGCGCACCGGGAGATGTCCGACGGCCGGGAACGTCAGGTCACCGACTCGGACGTTGAGCGCCTCGGACTTTAGTTTCGAGCCGTTGCAGGCCGGGCAGGTGACGAAGCGACGGTAGCGCGCCAGCAAAATTCTAATGTGAGTCTTGTAGCGCCGCCCTTCAAGCCATCGAAAAAAGCCGCGCACGCCGGGCCATCGATCGTGATCGTGGCGGCGTTCTTCGCTGTCTTCGCGAAGCTCGCCGTCGAGCAGCCAGGCGCGCTCCTCATCGTTCATCTCGTGCCACGGTACGTTACGGCGCACATGCGCGCGGCGCGCGCACCGGAGCATCCACTCGTGCATCTCGCGATACGCGGGCGTGCGCCACGGCGCGACCAGTCCCTGGCGCAGCGAAAGCCGCGGGTTTGGGATTACCTTTTCGAGATCGAGCTCAACCGTGCGCCCGAAACCTTCGCATTCCGGACACGCGCCGATCGGACTGTTCGACGAAAACAGCGCGGGCGACGGCTCCGGGAACGTCTCGCCGCATCGTGAGCAGTTGAAGCGGCGATCAAACTCGAACTCGGCCAGCGTGACCATCTTACCGTCTCTGCGAGCGACCCGCAGCGCACGCGACCGGCCCGCACCGAGATAGAAAGATTTTTCGAGCGCTTCGCGAACCCGCTCTTCGGCGCCGCCCGCCTCGACGCTGACGCGATCGATCACCACCATCAGCGTTTCGGTTTTTGTCGCGAACGATGCGAATTCGGCGGTCTCGACGAAGCCGCCATCGTGAAAGAGACGGTGATACCCGTTCTCAACAAGGTAAGCAGTGGCCTCGGTGGGCGAGCGCGAGCCGGGTTCGAACGGCGCGATAAAAATGTAAAGCCCCGGCTCACCGAGAATAGCCGCGGCGGCGCTCTCGACCGTATCGCGCTGCACCCGGATGCCGCATCGCGGGCAGTAGGTCAGGCCGATGGTGGAGAACAGCAGGCGCAAATAGTCGTTGATCTCCGTTACCGTGCCGACGGTCGAACGCGCGTTGCGGATGGTATTTTTTTGACGCAGCGCAAGCGCCGGCGGGATGTCGGAAATCGCATCGACGTCCGGCCGCTCCATCCGCTCAAGAAACAGTCGCGCATAGGTCGAGAGGCTCTGTACGTAACGGCGCTGACCCTCGGCGTATAGCGTGTCGAAGACCAGGCTGGATTTTCCCGAGCCCGAGACGCCGGTCACTACTGTAAGTTTGCGGTGCGGAATTTCGAGCGAGAGATTGCGCAGATTGTGGGTGCGCGCGCCGCTAATCCGGATCGAGCGCTCCAAACAGACCGTCCTCTAGCGCGGATCGCTAAGCGGACGAGCCTTCCTGCGCCGCTCGCCCGGGTACTCTTCCATCACCTGCGAGTACAGTTCGCGCAGACGGATGTCGAACTCGGCCTGGAGC
Source organism: Pseudomonadota bacterium (assembly GCA_021324855.1). GTDB lineage: Bacteria > Desulfobacterota > Binatia > Binatales > Binataceae > JAJPIG01. The sequence continues at coordinate 95,361 of JAJPIG010000024.1, forward strand.
CGCTTCTGTTCGGCCTCGCGCCGCTCCCTGGGCAGGTCGGCCAGCCGCTTCAGGTCGTCCTCGAGGCGCAACATCAAGCGATTGCGGGCGATGAGATATTCATAACCGTTCATACGATAGCCGCAACATCAAATTCCAAAGTATGCAATTATAAGTTATCTTCGAAACCTCGGACAACCAGTTGGAAACCACGGCCGATTACGGACTCACTATCGAGACGACCCAAGGGCGCGGAGCGTGGGAGACGCCGCGTCTCGGTCATGGTTTCTTTGGCCGCACCGGCGGCGCCAGCCGCGGTCGATTCTTCTCGCTCAACCTTTCCCGTCATGTCGGCGACGATCCGGAAACGGTCGCGATCAACTGGCAACGGGTGCGTGCTGTCATGCCGCCCTTTGTCCGTATCGCGACGCTCAACCAGGTGCATGGCGTCGACGTGCATGTAATTGGCGACGATTACGACGGCGCAAGACCGAGCGGCGACGGGATGGTCACCGCGACGCCCGGAATCGCGCTCGCAATCTTCACGGCCGACTGCGTTCCGATGCTGATGGTCGACGCGGAGGCGAAAGTCGCCGGCGCATTTCACGCTGGATGGCGGGGCACGCTCGCCGGTATCGCGGGCATCGGCCTGCGCCGGATGACCGAGGCGGGCGCCGACCTGCGACGAATCGAAGTGCTGCTCGGACCATCCATCGGGCGATGCTGCTACGAGGTCGATGCCGAGTTAGGTAGGCGTTTCACAGCGGCATGGCCGCGCGCAGCCTCGCGGGTTGCTCCGGGCCGCGGGAGCAAGGCGATGCTCGACTTGCGCGGGGTCCTTACGGATCAACTGAAGGATGCCGGCCTGTCGCCGGAATCGATCGCGCAAGTTGGTCCGTGCACGCGATGCGCATCGGAACTTTTTTTCTCGCGCCGCGCCGCCGGCGGTCAGACCTGCGGTTTGCAATTGAGCTTCATCGGGTTTATCGATGGCGCCGCGGGCTAAAAAGCGGCGAACGAAGCCGCCACAGTCGAGGGTCCGCAAGCCGATACCACCACCAGCGCGAACTCATGAAGAACAAACGCGATATCGGCGAACGCGCGAAAAAGAGCAATTACGGCGTGAGCCGAATGGCGGCGAGTTCCCGGGCTGAATTTATGCACAATTATAAGACCAAATGATCAGCTTCGAGCCCACTGAAGAACAGCAGATGATCCGCGACACTGCGGCGGCCTTCGCGCGCAACGAGCTGCGACCGGCCGCTCGCGCTGTGGATGAAGGCGAAACGATACCAGATGGCCTGATCGCTGCGGCGTCGAAGCTGGGCCTCGTACGCGCCTGGCTGCCGGAGGAACATGGGGGTGACGGACTTATGCGATCGGCGCTTACCGGCGCGATGCTCATGGAGGAACTCGCGTATGGCGACCTCGCGCTTGCGGCACACTTAACCGCACCGCGCCTTTTCGCCTTCCCGATCATCGAGATGGGTACGTCGGCGCAGCGCAGCCGCTATCTCAAACCGTTTGCCAGCGGGAACTTCGTTGCGGGATCTTCCGCGCTTGTCGAGCCGCGCTACGACTTCGACCTGCAGACGATCGCAACGACAGCCCGTCAAGAGCGCGATGGTTGGATTCTGGATGGCGAGAAGTGCATCGTTCCGCTCGCCGGCGAGTCCGAATCGATCCTGATTTACGCGAGGCGCGGCGAAGAGGATGGCGTGTCAGGATTCATAGTGCCGCGCGAAGCCGCGGGCGTACTCATTTCGGAGCCCGAAAAAAATATGGGGCTCAAGGGTCTTAAGACCTACGAAGTGAAGCTCGCCGGATGCCGAATCGCTGCCGACGCGCAGCTTGGCGGTGACGCCGGAATCAATTTCGCCCGGATCGCGAGCCAGATGCGTGTCGCGGCCGTTGCGATGGCTGCGGGGTTGGCGCGGGCTGCTTTCGAGTATGCTCGCGACTATGCCAAGGAGCGTCGCGCGTTCGGAGCCCCGATCGCGACGCGGCAGGCGATCGCCTTCATGCTGGCGGAGATGGCCATCGAAGTCGACGCGATGCGACTTCTGGCGTGGGAGGCGGCGTGGCATCTCGACCGCGGCGAAGATGCCGCCAAAGAGAGCTATCTGGCGAAACATTACGCGTCCGCTTCGGCGCTCAAGGTCACCGACAATGCCGTGCAGGTTCTCGGCGGCCACGGCTACATCCGGGAGCATCCGGTCGAGATGTGGCTGCGAAACGCCCGCGGTCTGGCGATTATGGAAGGGCTTGCGATTGTGTGAGAAGCGGCGAGGGGTGGAGATCGATCATGATTGACTTCGAATTTGAGCCGCAGGTCATTGAGCGTCTTAAGCTCTACCACACGATTGCCGAGCAGATGATGCGACCCATCTCGCGCGAGTACGACGAACGCGAGCATGAGAAGCCTTGGCAGTTTTTCGAGACCATGTGGTCGGCGGCGGGTGCAGCGGCAGAATTTCAGCCCGGCGGAAGAGAGAAAAAAGAAGGCGCTGGCGTTGGCGCTCGCGCCCGAAATCTTTACACGATCGCGACTACTGAAGAGCTGACCTGGGGGGATGCGGGCCTGTTTCTTTCGATTCCGAACGCGGGATTGGGCGGCGCGGCGATCGCCGCCGCGGGAACGCCCGAACAAAAGCAGCGCTTTCTCGGACCGTTTCGCGGCGGCAAGCCCAAATGGGGGGCGATGGCGATAACCGAGCCGGGATGCGGTTCAGATTCGGCGGCGATCACCACGACCGCCGTTCGTGATGGCGATGAGTGGGTGATCAACGGGACGAAAATTTTCTGCACGTCCGGTCAGATGGCGGCGGAGAAGTCGGAAGGCTTCATCGTGGTATGGGCGACGCTTGACAAAAGCGCCGGCCGCGCCGGGATCAAATCGTTTGTGGTCCCACACGGAACGCCCGGGATGACCGTCGTGCGGGTCGAGAACAAGCTTGGTATCCGGGCCTCCGACACCGCAATGATCGTGTTCGATAACTGCCGCGTTCCTTTCGATCACATCCTGGGCTCGCCCGAGATCAACCGCGAGCGCGGCTTCAAAGATGTAATGGCAACCTTCGACGCGACGCGCCCGATCGTCGCGGCGATGGCGATCGGAGTAGGGCGCGCGGCGCTGGATTTCGTTCGCGATTTTCTCAACCAGCAGAAAATCGCAATTCGCTACGGTGCCGGGCTCTATAGGCTGACGGCGGCCGAGCGCGACTTCATTGAGATGGAAGTGCAGCTTAAGGCAGCTCGCCTGTTGACCTGGCGCGCAGCCTGGATGCTCGACGCGGGGCGTCAGAACAGTCTCGAAGCATCGATGGCCAAGGCCAAGGCGGGCCTCGCCGTTACACAAATCACGCAGAAGGCAATCGAGCTTTTAGGACCGCTCGGCTATTCGCGTCGGATGTTGCTGGAGAAGTGGATGCGCGACGCGAAGATCAACGACATTTTCGAAGGCACGCAACAGATCAATCTGCTGATCGTCGCGCGACGGATTCTGGGCTATTCAAGCCGGGAACTGAGCTAAGCAGGCGGCTGCTTATTCGAACCACTTGTTGTGGTCGAAGCGGAAAATCTCGAGCGTCTGCATCACACGGATCTGCTTCGGCTTGGCGTGCTTCGCCTCGTCGATCGTCTTTCCTGAAAGCGAGTAGACGTACTCATAATAGGAGAGCTCGCCGATCGCCACGCCGCTGTCAGACATCTTGGTGGTGCAGCTATTTATCGGGCCGTAACCGGTGTAGGTGCCGCTCTCCATGCCGTGGTCCAGATGCCAGTTGATCTGCGACAGGCCCCAGCGTGTTCGCTCCTGGAGTTTGCGTTCCCAGTCCTGACAGAACGCCGGAAATTCTGCAGCCGCGATCTTGAAGCGACGCTCATGAAAAACGCGCAGCGGATCGAGCTTATTTACCACGGCGGCGACGTCGCCCTTTAATTCGCTCTTCCCCGGCGCAAGAGCCGCTGATTTAACGGCCGGGGCGGCGGGAACGGAGTTTAACGGCACTGAGCGCACTGCTGGCGCCTTCCCAGTGAGCGAAGCGTCGGAAGAGGGAGCTGGTAGCTTGTACGAGACAGGCGCGACGGAAGGGGATTGAGGAGCAGAGACCGCGTTGGGTACGGCAGCCGAACTGCCGCCAGTCGGCGATGATGGCGCGTCCATCGCTTTGTCCAAGAGAGATTCCGCGCGCACATTCGGCGCGAGAGCGAGGAGAACTGCGGCTACTGCCGCACACAGCATTCGTCTGCCCAGAACAGAAGCAGTCTTCACAGCCATCGGTCACTCTCCTCGAAGTGAGAGGCCACAACCCCCCGGATGGAGGGTTGTGGCCATCGAGCCAGACTCAACCGAACTTCGACCGCTCAGTTACTGATTCGGCACCAGTTCGACGCGGCGGTTTTGCGCCCGGCCGGCGGCGGTGCGGTTCGACGCCACGAAATGCGTCTTCCCAAAGCCTCGCGGAATAAGGCGGTTCGCCGCGATGCCGTGATCTTCGAGATACTGCGCGACTGCATTAGCACGCCGCTCAGAGAGTTTCTGATTGTAGCGCACCGTGCCGATCGAATCGCAGTAGCCGTTGACCTGAACCGTCACGTTCGGGTTCTGCTTCAGCACGGAGACCGCTTCGTCAAGGATAGCCGCGTCTTCGGGCCGAATATTGTACTTGTCGAAATCAAAGTGCACACCACGCAGAACAATCTTCTGCGGCGGAGGTGGAGGAGGTGGTGGAGGCGGCGGTGGTGGCGGCGGCGGTGGCGGCGGAGCCGGCGGCGGCGGCGCACTACGCGCACATCCGATCAACGCACCAAGCAATCCACCGGCGACTACGCCTACAGGAATGGCAATCGGCGCGCGATCGTGCATGTCAGCGGCGGATACGCCTGCACCAATACCGCCACCGACGAGAGCGCCAATACCTGCTCCGATCAGACAGCCTCGCTGCTGCTCCGGCGGCATTGAACATGCCGACGCGACAACCATCGAAAAGACGGCTGCCGCCCAGAGCCCCCAAAAACCTCTTCCTCTACCTGCCATAGACCTTCCTTACCCATCACCCCCGCTCATGGAGCGGCCGAAAGAAGCGCTTCGAGTGATGGTAGTTAGTGTGAGTGCCCGGCACAGCTATGGCCGGATGCTCCTAAGCTCCTCCCCGCACGGACCCGGAAAAAAATGGTCCGAGCTCTTAAGCCGGAAACAGCTGGGCTGCCGTCAAATCCAACCGCGACTCGATCAATCAGCCCAAAACCGTGACGGAGTATAGATAGCGTTTACAGGAAAATGCAACACCTTGGCCGAAGATTTTAACGATTTGTCGACGAAGGGCGGCCAGGGGCCCGTTTCGGAACCGTTCGTCCTACCGGACACGAAAACGCGAACGCCGCGCCGGGAGGAGAGGGGCCGGCACGGCGTTAACGCGAGAGGAGATTTGAAGTCCAATTGCTTCAGCCGTTCATCTGGAAATACGCGCCTGGATTTTTTCGGTTACAGATTTTGCGGCTGCCCGTTTGCCGCTTTCAGTCCGCTTAGCGATGGCTTAACTTCGCTTCCGCTGCGCAGTGGGCGGCTTCTAGTCCCGTAGCTGCACGCCGCGACGCCTCCATCGTCTGCTCGATCGGTCGCGCGTTCGGAGCTTTGCGACCGGCCTGCTAGACTGATCCAAAATCATGCTTTCATTGGCGCGGGGCAAAGAGGGCTTCTTTCGCCTGGTCTCCGGATATCAGCCACAGGGCGATCAGCCCGCGGCGATAGATGCACTCGCGCGCAACGTCGAAGCCGGCGTCGCTCACCAGGTGCTGCTCGGCGTGACCGGCTCGGGAAAAACTTTCACGATGGCGAACGTGATCGCGAAGGTGAACCGGCCGACGCTGGTGATCGCGCCCAACAAGACCCTCGCCGCGCAGCTCTACAACGAATTCAAAAGCCTTTTTCCCGAAAACGCGGTCCGCTATTTCGTTTCCTACTACGACTATTACCAGCCCGAAGCTTACGTACCCTCGACCGACACCTATATCGAGAAGGATGCGAGCATCAACGACGAGATCGATAAACTGCGTCATTCTGCAACCAAAGCGCTGCTCGAACGCAATGATGCGTTGATCGTCGCCTCGGTCTCGTGCATCTACGGCCTCGGCGAGCCGGAAGTCTATTTCGAGATGCTGGTGTTCGTCGAAGAGGGCCAGACCATCGAGCGCGATCGCGTGCTGCGCAAGCTGGTTGATATTCAGTACCAGCGCAACGAATACGATTTCCATCGCGGGACGTTCCGTGTGCGCGGCGACACCATCGAGGTCTTCCCGGCCTACGAAGAGAGCCGCGCGGTGCGGATGGAATTTTTCGGCGATCAGATCGAAGCCCTCTACGAGATCGACGCGCTGCGCGGGCAGGTGATTCGCAAGCTGCAGAGCGTCGCGATCTACCCCGCATCGCACTACGTCACCACTTCCGATCGGATGGAGGCCGCGGTCCGCAACATCAAGACCGAGCTCAGTGAGCGGCTCGATTTCTTCCGCTCGCAGAACCGCCTTCTCGAAGCCCAGCGCCTCGAGCAGCGGACGATGTACGATCTCGAGCTGCTCGCTGAGATGGGCTTCTGTCCGGGGATCGAGAATTATTCGCGCCATCTGACCGGCCGCGCTCCCGGCCAGCCCCCCCCGACGCTGCTCGATTACTTCCCCGACAATTACCTGGTCTTCATCGACGAGAGCCACGTCACGATCCCGCAGCTCGGCGGGATGTATCGCGGGGATCGTTCGCGCAAGGAGACGCTGGTCGAATTCGGTTTCCGGCTGCCGTCGGCGCTCGACAACCGCCCGCTCAATTTCGAGGAATGGGAATCGACGGTCAACCAGGCAATCTATGTTTCGGCCACGCCCGGCGATTACGAGCTGCGAAAGTCGGGCGGGCTGGTGATCGAACAGCTCATTCGGCCGACCGGCCTCGTCGATCCGGAGATCGAAGTGCGCAAGGCCGGCACCCAGGTCGATGATCTGCTTGAAGAGATCCGCAAGCGCGTCGCCGCCAACGAGCGCGTGCTCGTCACCTGCCTCACGAAAAAGATGGCCGAGGATCTGACCGACTACTACCAGGATCTCGGCGTGCGCGTCCGCTATCTTCATTCCGACATCGAAACCATCGAACGCGTCGAGATCATCCGCGCGCTCCGCAAGGGTGAATTCGACGTGCTGGTCGGGATCAACCTGCTCCGCGAAGGACTCGATCTGCCCGAGGTCTCGCTGGTCGCGATTCTCGACGCCGACAAGGAGGGTTATCTACGTTCGGCGCGCTCGCTGATTCAGACCATCGGTCGCGCGGCGCGCAACCTGAACGGGCGCGTGCTGATGTACGCCGATCAGACGACCGACTCGATGAAGCGGGCGATCGAGGAGACCAATCGCCGCCGCGCCCGGCAGCTCGAATTCAATCGCGAGCACGGCATCACGCCCAAGACCATCGTCAAGGCCATCGATGCGTCCTTGGTCGAGATGTATTCGCCGGAATGGGCGGTGGTTCCGGAAGTCGCGGAGGCGCCGCGGGCACACAAAATCGACGATAACATCCCGCCGCACGAGCTTGCCGATCACATCAGCGGGTTGCGGCGCGAGATGATGGAAGCGGCGGAAAAACTTGATTACGAACGCGCGGCCGAGCTGCGCGACCGCATCAAACGGCTTGAACGCAAGGTCTTTGGGTTGGACGCCGAAGTATTCAGGGCTCCGCACCCGCCGCCGGGCAGCGCCGGCACGCGCGCCAGCGAACGCACGCGCGGACGACTCGAGCGCCACAAGGTCAAGGACCTGGGCGACACCATTCCGATGGCGAAAAGCCGCGGCCGCAAGGGGGCCGGCGCCGCGACCGGTGCGGCCGCCGGCGCTGCCGGCTCATCGTCGCGCTCGCGTACGCCGGCAGCCTCCGGCCGTCAGGGACGATTAAAGCTGATTCCTGATCGCCCGGAGTGACGCGACCAGCCTTATTCCAGCCCCAGCAGGCGCGCGCCGTTTGTGTCGAGAATCTTCTTGACGTCGGCCGCCGGAAATCCTGCATCCTCAATGTAAGTCACGGATCGCAGGTAGTGTTCTTCCACTTGGAACGGATAATCGCTGCCGTAGACCAGACGGTCGGCGCCGAAGGCCGCGTATGCGCATCGGAGCGCCTCCAGCGAGCCGTGGCCGACGGTATCGTACCAGAGCCGCCTTGCTGTGGCGCTTGCCGGCTCCGCTTCGTCCTTAAGGAAGAGCATGGCGTGCTGATCGATGCGCGGCAGGACCATCGGCATCACGCCGCCGAAGTGAGGAACGATGATCTTGATTCTCGGATAGCGCACCGGAATCTGCCGCTGGATCAGTTGCATCGTGAACATCGTATCTTCGAATGGCGCGCCGACCGGCCATGTGAGGCCGTAGTCGCGCACCAGCGGCGAACAGAGCCCGAGACCGGCCGGATGGACGAACACCACCGCGGCGCGCCGATTGAGCTCCGCCCATAACGGCTCAAACTCGGGGTCGACGGCCGACCGCGTCTGCACCGAGGTTCCGATCGTCATGCCGACCATCTTGAGCCGATCGAGCGCGCGCTCGAGCTCGCGCAGCGCGGCATCGACATGCGGCAGCGGTACGGCGGCGAAGGCGCGGAAGCGGCCGGGATGGCGGGCGACGAATTCGGCGTAGAGATCGTTGGCGGCCTGCGCGCCCTCGATCGCCTTGGCCTCGCTGTCGAAGTAGGGCTGTTGCGATGAGACCGACAGCACCTGCAAATCGACGCCCGCGCCGTCCATCATTTTGAACCGGGCCTCAAGCTCCTCCGCCGCGTCGCCGCCGAGCGGATAACGCGTGGTCTCACCGCCGAGGCGTTCCATCACGGCGCGGTAGGCGGCCGGATAGAGATGAGCGTGGACGTCAACGCGCACGATCGCCTGCCTCTCGGGCCCTGCTAATGCTCAAAGCCCAGCAGCCGCGCAGCGGTGTGATCGAGAATATTGTCGATGTCAGCCTTCGGCAGGCCCGATTCCTTCACGTACTTCACCGAATTCAGGTACTCGGCGTGAAGCTGATACGGATAGTCGCTGCCATAAACCAGACGGTCGGCCCCGAGATGTGAAACTGCGCACTTAAGGCCCGCGGTGTTGTTCTGTGCGACCGTGTCATACCAGAGCCGCTTCATCGTGGCCGTCGGGGCCTCGCTGTTCTGCGCCGCGTACATCGGCTTGGTGGCGTCGAGGCGCGTGAAGAGTGACGGAATCGCGCCGCCGAGATGCGGCACGATGATCTTAATCTTAGGGTAGCGCTGCGGAATTTGACGCCGGATCAGATGCAGCACGAACATCGTATCTTCGAACGGCGCGCCGCATACCCACGTAAGCTGAAATTCGGTCAGCAGCGGGGAACAAACGCCGACGCCGTAGGGATGGACGAACAGCGCGGTCGCGCGCCGGTTCATCTCGGCGTAGAGCGGCTCGAAGGCTTCCTCAGCCGCGGAGCGCTTGCCGATCGAGGTTCCGAACGTGACGCCGACCATCTTGAGCTGATCGAGCGCGCGCTCCATCTCCTTCATCGCGGCGTCGACGTGCGGGAGCGGTAGCGCCGCGAAAGCGCTGAACCGCTTCGGATGGCGTGCGACCAGCTCGGCATAGAGGTCGTTTGCTTCGCGCGCCGCATCGACCGCGTCGGACTCGCGCTCGTAGTACGGCTGCGTCGATGACACCGACAGCGCCTGCATGTCGACGCCCGCGTCATCCATCATCTTGAGCCGCGCTTCGAGATCCGCCTTCTCATCGCTCGCGAGCGAGATTCTCCGCACGGCCGAGAGATCCGCGCCGAGCCGTTCCGAGCGTTTGATGTAGGCGTTGGGATAATAATGGGCGTGAACGTCGATTCGCATTTGTGCCTCCCTGCCTGCGGCCTTTTATTTTTCGAGCCCGAGCAACCGGGCTGCATTATGATCGAGAATTTTTTCGGCGTCTCCCGCCGGCAGGCCCGCCTCGCGAATGTAATTCGCGGCGCGGAGATACGCGTCGCCGCGGTTCAACGGGAAATCGCTGCCGAAGACCAGCCGCTCCGCGCCGAACACTGCGTGAGCATAGCGCAAAATTTCCGGCCGCCCTGCGACTTGCGTGTCGTACCACATCCGTTTCACGGTCGCGGTCGCGCTTTCCTTATTGTCGGGTGCGAAAATGCGCATCGTGCGCTCGATCCGATCCAGCACCAGCGGCAGCGCGCCGCCGAAATGCGGCACGATGATCTTAAGCCTGGGATAGCGCTCCAGGATTCGCCGTTTGATCACGTGCGTTACGAAGGTGGTGTCCTCGAACGGCGCGCCGATCGACCAACTCAGCCCGTAATCCCGGATGAGCGGCGAGCAGACGCCGAGACCGACGGGATGAACGAAAATCACCGCGCCGCGCCGGTTCAGCTCGGCGTAGAACGGCTCGAACGCCTCGTCGACGGTCGAGCGGTTCATTACGGAAGTCCCCACGGTTACGCCCGCCATCCCGAGCGTGTCCATCGCGCGCGCAAGTTCTTTCAGCGCCGCGTCGAGGTGCGGCAGCGGCGTGACCGCGAAGGCTTTGAATCGTGTCGGATATCTCGCGACCAGCTCGGCGTAGAGATCGTTGGCCTCGCGCGCCGCATCGACCGCGTCGGACTCGCGCTCGTAGTACGGATACATCGAGGAGACCGACAGCACCTGCATCTCGACGCCGACCGCCTCCATGTTCGCAAGCCGCGCCTCGATTTCATGCGCAGTTCCGCCGCCAAGCATCGCGGGCGAGATGTATGAGATATCGCCGCCCATCCGGGCGAAGCGCTCGAACAATGGCGCCGGAAAGTAATGGGCGTGAACGTCGATTCTCATGGCTCCCCGCGGACGATAGCGGCGCTGCGACGCGAATCTAGCCCCGACCTCGCAAATAGTACAGGCCGGCGATTTCGCGTCCTCCGCTCATTCTCGTCGATGACGGAACGATGGCCCCGAGAAGCCGGCGGGCGGAGCCGGAATCGGCGAGTTCGCGCCGAAAAGATTTCCGCCGAGACTGACGCCGCCGTCGACGACCATCGCCGCGCCGGTGATCCACTCGGATTCGTCGCTGGCGAGGAACAGGGCCATTGCCGCGATGTCCTCGGGCCGTCCGATGCGCGGGATCTGCTGGACGTTCGCAAAGAACTCGGCTGCGACCGACGCGCCGCCGGGGACGTGATTGTAGACCAGGGGCGTGTTGATGAGGCCGGGGCAGATGCAGTTGACGCGAATCCGATCCTTGCCGACCTGGGTTGCCACCGAGCGCGTCAGGTTAATCACGCCGGCCTTGGCGGCCGAGTAGGCATGCGGCGCGCCCGCCATGAAGCCGGCCACCGACGCGGTCGAGATAATCGATCCGCCGCCCTGCGTGCGCATCACGGGAATCGCATGCTTCATCCCGAGAAAGACCGAACGCAGCAGGATCGCCATCGTCCGGTCCCAGTTCTCGACCGAGGTCTCTTCGATCGGTCCGACTGCGCCGCCAAGGCCGGCATTATTGTACATCACGTCGAGCCGCCCGAATTCGCTCGTGGCGCGATCGATCGCCGCCTTGATCTCAGCCTCATTCTCGACATTCACCGGCTGAAAGACCGCGCGACCGCCCGCGGCGATGCAATCGCGCACCGCCTCTGCGCCGCCGTCGGCGTTAAGGTCGGCGATTACGAGCGCGGCGCCCTCTGCTGCGAAACGGATCGCGGCGGCGCGTCCGATGCCGCTGGCGGAACCGGTGATGACCGCGACTTTTCCATCGAGTCTGCCCATGCTGTGCTCCCGTCCGGGCGTCCCCGGACTAATCACTGTGATAGTATGATCGACGGTCATGGCCAACCAGGATTCGCCGCGCGATGAACAGGCGCCGATCATCGAGCGTCCGTTCCACTCGCTGGTGAGCTATTCGCCGGCGACGCCTGAATCTACCGGCGGCGACGAGCCGGAGACGGTCTCCGCCGGGCACCCGCTGGCGAAGAAGCTCGCCGCCGTCCCCGTCGAGCCGGGCGTCTATCTGCTCCGCGATCGGCATGGGAAAGTACTTTACGTCGGCAAAGCCAAGTCGCTGCGCCCGCGGGTGCGCGCCTATTTCCGCGAGCGCGGCGACGAGCGCTTCCAGGTGCGCTTTCTGATGAAGCGGGTGCGCGACTTCGACACGCTGGTCGCGGCCTCCGAGAAGGAAGCGCTGATTCTCGAGAACAACCTGATCAAGCAATACAAGCCGCGCTACAACATCCGGCTCAAGGACGACAAATCGTATCTGAGCGCGAAGATCACGAACCATCCGTGGCCGCGCATTACGGTGACGCGCAAGATCGTGAAGGACGGCGGGCGCTACTTCGGACCGTTCGGATCGGCCGACGGCCTGCGCGAAACGATCGACGTCATCCGCAAGGTCTTTCCACTGCGCACCTGCAGCGACACAGTGTTCCGCAATCGCGCGCGCCCGTGCCTCGAATATCAGATCAAACGCTGCATGGGGCCGTGCTGTCTACCGGTGGATCGCGCGGAATATGAGCGTCATCTCCGCGCCGCGCAGATGCTGCTCGAAGGCAGGAACCTCGAGCTGCTGAAGGAGATGCGCGAGCGGATGAAGTCGCATGCCGAGCGGCTCGAGTTCGAAGAAGCCGCCCGCATCCGCGATCGCGTGCGCGCGATCGAGAAGACCGTCGAGCGCCAGACCGTGCTGCATCACTGGGGCATCGATCAGGACGTCTTCGGGCTCTATCGCGAGGGCGGATTCATCGAGGCGATCGTGCTGATGATCCGCGGCGGCAAGCTCACCAGCGCGCAAAGCTGGAGCTTCGAGGATCTCGAGTTCGCCGATCAGGATGTGCTCGCGGATCTGCTGACGCAGTTTTACTCGGGCGCGCGGTTTATTCCCGATGAAGTCATTTTGCCGACCGCGATCGAGGACGCCGACGTCCGCGCGGAGCTTCTGACCGACAAACGCGGCAAGAAAGTAGAGTTGATCGTGCCGCAGCGCGGCGAAAAACTCCGGCTGCTCGAAATGGCGCAGGACAATGCGCGCCAGTCGTTCCACTCGCGTCGCGACAGCGAATCCACGCGCGAGCGGATGCTCGAGGAGCTCCGCCGCAGGCTGCATTTGCGCAACACGCCGAAGCGTATCGAATGTTACGACATCTCGAATTTGCAGGGCTCGATGGTCGTCGGGTCGCAGGTCACGTTCGACGAGGGCGAGCCGGAGAAGAATCTTTACCGGCGCTACCGGATTCGCACGGTCGAGGGTCAGGACGATTTCGCGAGTCTCTTCGAAGTCCTGCGCCGGCGGCTGGCGCGCGCGCAGCGCGATGGCGAGTATCCGGACCTGTGGGTGATCGACGGCGGCAAGGGCCAACTTAATGTAGCGCTTGAAGTATTGCGCGAGACCGGCGCCCGCGATCAGATCGAGGTCGTCTCGCTCGCCAAGCAGCACGTGCTCAATCCGGCCCGTGAGCGCGAGGTGGTGAAGTCCGAGGAGCGGGTCTTTCTTCCGAATCGCAAGGACCCGATCGTGCTGCCGAAAAACTCGACCGCGTTGTTCCTGCTGGTCCGCATCCGCGATGAAGCCCATCGCTTCGCAATCACCTACAATCGCGAGCTCCGGCGGCGGGCGCGGATGCGCTCGGTGCTCGACGACATCGAGGGCATCGGACCGGTGCGCCGCCGCGCATTGCTACGTCATTTCGGCAGCCTGCGCAGAATCCGGGAGGCGAGCGTGGATGAGATCTCCGCCGTGAAGGGGTTCAATGCGGACATCGCGGCTGCGATTCGCCGCCATCTCGACGGCATCGCGACACTGCTCGACCGCGAGGAAGCCGCGGAATCGTCGCTGGTGAACGAGGCGCCGATGCCGGCTGAACCGCTCGCGCCCCATCCGGATGTTTCGGCCGACGGGAACGCGCCGCAAGAACCCTCCGCATCGTAGCTTTTCGGAGCCCCGGGGGGCGCGCCCGGTTTTGATTCGCCCGCGCCTTTGATGTAGTTTTCGCTGGATCGAAGCCACCCCCCGGCAGAGAGGAGCCGCCCATCGGAGCGCGGCGTTCGTTCGCACACGCATTTGGCGTTCCGCGCCGATACATCGCCGGGAGCATCTCAGCCGGCGTGCGATGGTTCGACCGCGCCCCGCTGATCTATTTCGTCGCGGCGGCTGTGATCGCCGGCGATGTGCTCGGCAACCTCAGCATCCATCTCCTCGCATGGCTCGGATGGAGCGCAGCGGTCTTCTCGCTCATGTTCTTTCTTGTCCGGTGGCGCGCGCTCGGAAGGGCGATTGCGCTGGCCGGAATCGTCGTCGCGGCGAGCGTTCCAGTCTACCGGCTGCATCAGCCGCCTGGGGATTTACATAGCCTGCGGCGATTCCCCGACCGCGCTCTCATCACGGTTGAGGGGCGCCTGCCGGCGCCGCCCGAACATTTGCCGGGCCTCACGCATCTGCTCGTGGCCGTCGAGCGCGCCGGTCTCGACCCGCATCGACTGATGCCGGCCGCGGGCCTGGTTCGAGTCACCATGCTTGCTCCGAATGATTTCCGGCTTGGCGATCGAATTCGGTTCACCGCACGGATGCGGCTGCCGTACCGGCTGGGCGATGGCGGCGAATTCGATTACCAGGGATGGCTCGAACGCAATGGAATTGCCGCAACCTTCGTGATCCCGCCGCATCCCCGGTTTCCCGCGATCGTGCGGATCGGCTACGCGCCGGCTTTCCCCGCCACTCCGATTGAAGCGATTCGCGATCATATCCGGCGCTTCATCATGGGCGGACTCAAATATCCGGCGAGCGCCGAGATGCGCGCGCTCGTGATCGGCGATCGCGGCGGAATCGATGAAGCGCTGCGTCGTCGCTTCGCACTCACCGGCATGGCTCATCTGCTGGTCATCTCGGGACTTCATCTCAGCTTCATCGCGGCGGCCGCCTTCGCCTTGATGCGGCTTGTTCTGGGCGGGTTCCGTCGGCTGCTCGAGACGGGGATGGCGAACAAGCTCGCGGCGCTGTTCGCGGCGGTGGTGGTCGTCGGCTACGCGGCGATCGCGGGCCATCACGTCTCCACGATGCGCGCGCTGGTGATGGTGCTGAGCTATGTGCTGGCCGTCGTGGCCGGGCGCAGCCGTGAGGTGATGGCGAGTCTCGCACTGGCAGCGATCGTCATCTGCATGCTGTATCCGGGTTCGACGTTTGATGCCGGATTTCAGCTTTCGTTCTTCTCCGTGAGCGCGATCGTGCTTGGGATGCGGAGGTTTACGCGATGGTGGAGCATCCGGGTTCCATCGACCGTGAGATTCGGCGCGTCGCCGCCGTGGCGCGAGCGGCTCGCGCTGATGGTCGTCGGCTACTTCGCCGTTTCATTCTGGGCGCTGCTCGGGACCGCGCCGTTGACCGCCTTCTACTTCAATCAGTTTTCGCTGGTCGGCCTGATCGCGAATGCGGTTGTGGTCCCGATCATGGGGCTCTGCGGCACTGCGCTGGGACTGCTCGCGGCGCTTATGAGTTTCATCGCGATCGCGCCTGCGCGGATGGTTCTCGCGCTCGGCGGCCTGACGCTCGATATCAGCACGCATCTCGCCGGATGGTTCCTTGGCTGGCCGTTTAGCTGGATGAGAATCTTCACGCCGACGATTCTGGAACTGGTGCTCGCCTATGCGTTGATCGGGGTCTGGCTTGCGATGCCGCTCGCCGCGGCTCGCGCGCATCGGGCCGTCCAACCCGCCTTACCGCGCCGGCATGTGATTGTACTCGCGATTCTGCTGGCGATCGTCGTTTGCGATGCGGTGTGGTGGATGCGCGATCGCTATTTCAATCCTGAATTGCGGGTGACCTTTCTATCGGTGGGCGAGGGCGACGCCGCAGTGGTGCGATTTCCGGGTGGGCGCGTGATGCTGATCGACGCGGGCGGATCGTTCTCGCGCAGTTCCGACCCCGGCGAGCGCATCGTTGCGCCGTATCTATGGTCGCAAAAGATCCTGCATGTGGATTATCTCGCGCTGAGCCATCCCGATCTCGATCATTTCGGCGGCTTCGAATTTATCGTGGATAACTTTTCGCCGACCGGCTTCTGGATGAGCGGGCCGCCGCGCCCGGGCGCTCAGTTCGCCGGCCTGATCGCCGCGCTCACGCGCCGGCACGTGCCTGTCAGGGAACTCGATGGCGCAAGTCCGTCGATCAACGTGGGCGGCGTCACGATTAGATGCCTTGGACCCGAGCCCGGAATCAGCGGCCGGCGCAACAATGCCTCGATGGTCCTGCGGCTTGCCTTCGGCGCGAATTCGTTCCTGTTCACGGGCGATCTCGAGGCGGCCGGCGAGCGCGCACTGATCGCATCGCGCGCCGACCTGCACGCAACGATCCTGAAGGTGCCGCATCACGGCAGCTCGACATCGTCCAGCGATCTATTTCTGAACGCGGTCGCTCCCGACCTTGGCGTGATCTCGCTTGGCTACCTGAATCGTTACGGATTTCCAGCACCCGAAGTATTGGCTCGGTACCATCGCCATGGCGTCGGCCTGTTGAGGACCGATGAAGCCGGCGAGATCGAGGTCGATGCGACGCGCGATTCGATGTGCGTGTGGACCTATCGTCGGGTAAGGTTGCCGGCCTCCGCAGGCGGTCTTCCGTTGACTGCGGCGGCCCGGGATTTACGCCGAGGCAGGCGGGAGGCTATGCGCCTGAATCAACCTGCGCCTACGGAACCGGCTGCGTAGCAAACGGGAGACTGCCAGAATTTACCAACGAGGCAGAACCGATGACTCTCCCTTGTTCGAGGCGTCAGGAACTTTGCGTCAGCCGTCAGGCCCACGCACCGTCGGTTGATCATCACGATACCGCTGTGAAAAGATCACTGCTTGGAGAGCGACTCCTTTTCACATTCCGGGACTCGGTCTCCTTGACGGCTTTGATGGAGGAGATGCATGGCTGAGCAGGCCCAGACCGGGACCGACGGCGGCCCGCGCCCGATCGTCGCGTACTTCAAGCTCGATCCCAAACCGCATTTGGTGGGCTCGCGATGCGCGTGCGGGGCGGTCTATCTCGATCCCAACCGGGTTGCGTGCTCGAAGTGCGGTGCGTCTGGCCCATTACCGCAGATCGACATCTCAACCAAAGGCAAGGTTTACGTCTTTTCGGTGATTCATCAGTCTTTCCCCGGAATCAAGACGCCGTACGTAAGCGCTATCGTCGATTTGCCCGAGGGCGTGAGCGTGCGCACCAGCCTTTTCGATGTCGATCCGGAGCAGGCTCAGAAGGAACCGCAAAAGATTTTTGATCTGCCGGTCGAACTGACCACCTACGTTGCGGCCAAAGATCGCGAGGGCCACGACGTAGTCGCGTTTGCGTTCAAACCGGCGCAGAATTGAACCCATTTCCCGACGGTCGAGGCCCGCGCCTGCCGGCGGACGGGAGGAACCACAGATGAGAAACGTTTACGTGCTGGGAACCGGCATGATCAAATTCGGGCGCTATCCCGAGCGTACCGTACCGCAGCTCGGCGCGGAGGCCGCGATTATCGCGCTTAAGGACGCCGGCGTGACGATCAAGGACATCGAAATTTTCATCTCCGGCAACTTGTTCCAGGCCAACGCGATGGTCGGACAACGTATTCTGCAGCAGATCGGTCAGACCGGCATCCCCGTCGTCAACGTCACCAACGCCTGCGCCACTGGATCGACGGCGTTTCGCGAGGCGTACATCGCGGTTGCTTCCGGCATGTACGATGTATCGCTCGCGGTCGGGAGCGAACAGATGGGGAAGGCCGGACTTTTGGGTGCTAACCGCGACGGCGTGACCGACCCCGCCTACAACACCGAGGGCAAGCTCGGCTCGGGCCTGATGCCCGCGGTGTTCGGCCAGGCCGGCATCGAGCACATGCGGAAGTACGGCACCACGCTCGCGCATATGGCGAAGATCTCCGTCAAATCGCACAAACACGCGACCAAGAATCCGTTCTCGCAGTATCGCAATGAGGTCACGCTCGATGACGTGATGCATTCGCGGATGATCGCCTATCCGAACACGCTCTACATGTGCTGCCCGACGGGCGACGGCGCCGCGGCCGCGGTGCTGGTCTCCGAAAACAAGCTCCGTCAGTTCGCGGGCGGCCGCAAGCGTCCGAAAGTCGCAGCGGCGGTGCTGACCTCCGATCCGTGGACCGAGCGCGACCTCGCCTGGCCCGACGTAAGCACGCTTACGCGGCGCGCGGCGAAACAGGCGTTCGAGATGGCCGGCGTCGGCCCCGAGGATATCGCGCTGACCGAACTGCATGACTGTTTCGCGACTGCCGAGCTGGTGCATTACGAAAATTTGCAGCTTTGCGGCGATGGCGAAGCGGCGAAATTCATCGACGAGGGCGGCGGGATGCATCCTGCGCTCGGCGGCCATTCGCCGGTCAATGTTTCGGGCGGCCTGCTCTCGAAGGGCCATCCGCTGGGCGCGACCGGCGTCGCGAACATCTGCGAGATCACCTGGCATCTGACGCAGGATGAGCGCGCGAAGGAGCGGCAAGTGCCGGATGCGAAAGTCGGAATGGCGCACGTGATCGGGCTCGGCTCAGCCTGCACGATTCACATCCTGACGATCTAGCAGTCCGAGATTCGATTCTGATTCGAAAGGGCCGCTCCGACGGGCGGCCTTTTTCGTCAATAGTCAAATGGAAGCGACGGTTACCAGCGCAAATCGGGTGCGGACGACAGCCGAGCACATCGGGCTAGACGCCGACGCGCGCGCCTTGATCGTCAACGCCGACGACTTCGGCCTCTGCCGCGACGAGAACGAAGCAACTATAGAGGGGCTCGCGCGCGGAATTTTCACATCGTCGACGATTTTGGTTCCGGCGCCCGATTTTGCTCAGACTGCCGAATTCGCGCGTCGCAACCCGCAGGCCGATCTGGGCGTCCACCTGACGCTTACCAGCGAATGGCCGAAATGGCGCTGGAGGCCGGTATTGAACCGTGGCGCGGTTCCATCGCTGGTGGACGAAGCGGGATTTCTGTGGCCCGACGTCATGTCGCTCTATGCACATGCCCGGCTCAATGAAGCGGAATGCGAGCTGCGAGCGCAGATCGACGGGGCGATTGCGGCAGGGATAGATGTGACGCATCTCGATTGTCATATGGGACCGTTGCAGTTGCGCCGCGATTACCACGAATTGTACGTGCAGCTCGCCGCCGACTACCGGCTCCCGATTCGGGTGGCGCCGCGTGCGATGCTCCGCCGGATGGGGATGAGCACGATCATCGAACAGCTCGATGGCGCCGGGATTCTGTATCCGGACAATTTCGTGCTTGGCGGTAAGCGCTTGCCGGAGACCGCAGCCGAATACTGGGCGGGCGTAATTCGGGGGCTTCCCGCCGGCGTTTCCGAGATTTATTGTCATCCGGCTTACGCCCGCGCCGAACTGCGGAGCTTCGCGGCCGATGCGGCGAAGCGCGACGCCGACTTCCGCTTCTTCACCAGCACCGGAGCGCGCGAGCTTATTGCGTCGGAGGGCATCCAACTGATTGGCTACCGGAGGCTGCGCGACGTGATGCGCGGTCGGGCCTGACCATTGGAACTGACACGGCTAAGAGGATTTCAGGACCTGCTCGGTGCGAGCGCGCGGGCAGTCGCTCACGTAGAAGAGCTGGCGCGCGCGGTCGCGCGGCGCTACGCGCTCGATGAGATTCGCATTCCGATGCTCGAGCGGCTCGAACTCTTCGAGCACTCCAGCGGCGAGACCTCCGACATCGTGCAGAAGCAGATGTACCTCGTGCGCCGTCACGAGGACAGCGATCCCGAACGCGGCGAGATGGCGCTGCGGCCGGAGGGCACGCCCGGCGTCGTGCGGGCCTATATCGAGGCGGGACTCGACAAGAGCGATCCGGAGCAGCGTTTTTTCTATCTCGGTCCGATGCTTCGCTATGAACGTCCGCAGAAGGGCCGCTATCGCCAGTTCACTCAGTTCGGCGTCGAGCTGCTTGGCCGCGCCGATGCTGCCGCGGATGCCGAGCTGATGTTCATGATCGACGATCTGCGCCGCGACCTTGGCCTCGACTTAACCTTCGAGATCAACTCGCTTGGCGACGCCAGGTGCCGTCCGGCCTATCGCGAGGCCCTGCTCGAATGGGGACGCGCACATCTCGCCGAGCTCTGCGAAGACTGCCATCAGCGGATCGATCGGAATCCGCTGCGGCTGCTTGACTGCAAGGTCGATGCGCGGCTTGCCGAGTCGGCGCCCAAGAGCAGCGATTTTCTCTGTGACGAATGCCGCCGGCATTTCGATCAGGTGCGCGCGCTGCTCGCCGATGCGAAGGTTCCATTCAGGGTTAATGCGCGGCTGGTCCGTGGCCTCGATTACTACACGCGGACCGCGTTCGAGGTGACTTCGACTGCGGTGGGTTCGCAGAACGCGGTCGCCGCCGGCGGCCGTTATGACGGCCTCGTTGCGGCGCTGGGCGGCGCGGCGGTGGCCGGAACCGGGTTCGCGATCGGAATCGAACGGATCGCGCTCGCGCTCGATGCGACCAGGCTCGCCGCCGCACGGGCCGACGTGGTGCTAATCGCGCTCGGTGAGACGGCGATGCTCCCGGCCGCCGCGATCGCGCATGAGCTGCGGGCCAATGCTCTCCGTGTCGAGATGCTGTCGCCGGAGCGCGGTTTGCGCGCGCTGCTGAGACGCGCGGATCGGCTCGGCGTCCGCATGGCGGCAATCGTCGGCGAAGACGAAATCGCGCGCGGCGTCGTGCAGCTTCGCGATCTGAAGACCAGCACACAGAGCGAAGTGGCGCGCGGCGATCTCGCGGCGTCGATCCGCGCCGCGATCAAATAAGTATTCCGTAGCTGAGCGGCGCTAGGTATCCTGCCAAGCGGAAGTACATGCCCAACAACCATCAATTTTCACCGTTGCCGCCGTGGCCCCGTACCGATTACTGCGGAAACCTGCGCGAGAGCGATGCGGGCCGCGAAGTCGGCTTGTGGGGATGGGTCGCGGCGCGCCGCGACCACGGCGGCCTGATCTTCATCGATCTGCGCGATCGCGAGGGTATCGTGCAGCTCGTCTTCAATCCTGAGCGCGCCGCCGCGGCCCATCGGATAGCCGACCAGGCGCGCGCCGAGTATTACCTTGCGGTGCGGGGCGCGGTCGTGCGCCGGACGCCGGCGACCATCAACGCCGAGCTGCCGACCGGCGCGATCGAGATCGTCGTCGCCCAGGCGCAGATACTGAATCCGTCATGGCCGATGCCGTTGCAGCTCGATGAGAGCGCCGACGAGCAGCTTCGGCTCAAGTACCGGTACCTCGATCTGCGTCGTCCGGCCATGCAGCGCAACCTCCGCACACGTCATCAGGCGGTGCGCGGCGCGCGCGAGTTCCTCGACGGTCAGGGCTTCGTCGAAATCGAAACGCCGATCCTGTGGCGCGCCACGCCCGAAGGCGCGCGCGACTACCTGGTGCCGAGCCGCGTGAATCCCGGGCGCTTCTATGCATTGCCGCAATCGCCGCAATTGCTAAAGCAGATCCTGATGGTCGGCGGATTCGATCGCTATTATCAGATCGCGCGATGCTTTCGCGATGAAGATCTGCGGGCGAATCGGCAGCCCGAATTCACCCAGATCGACATCGAGATGACCGGTCCGCGCATCGAAGACGTGATGGCGATCGGGCAGGGCATGATGGCCTCGATGTTCCGGCGCGCCGCCGGAATCGAGCTCGAGCTGCCGTTCCCGCGGCTCGAATACGAGGAGGCGATGGAGCGCTTCGGCAGCGACAAGCCGGACCTGCGCTTCGGCATCGAACTGAGGAATTTCACGAGTGCCTTTGCCGGCACGCAGTTTCGAATTTTCGCTGACGTGCTGGCGCGCAACGAATCGATTTATGGCATCGCGATGCCGCCCGATCTCCAGCTCGCGCGCCGCGAGTTGGACGAGCTTGCCGAGTCGTTGCGCTCGCGTTACTCGATGGGCCTCGCGTGGGTGCGGGTGGCCGAGCCGGATTGGCAGGGGCCGATCGCGCGCCATCTGAGCGCGACGGAGCGGGCGCGGGTCACGGAGACTGCGGCCCTCAAGGGCGGCGAGACCGTTTTGATGGTCGCCGGGCCGGCCGCGAACGTCCGTCCGGTGCTCGGCGAGATTCGGCTCAACCTCGCTGCGCGTTTCAATCTGCGCAAGGCCGATGAGCGCCGGTTTTTGTGGGTCACCGATTTTCCGCTGTTCGAGTACAGCCCTGAGGAGCGCCGCCTGGTTTCGGTGAATCATCCATTCACGGCGCCGCATCCCGAAGATCTCGGGTTGCTCGACAGCGATCCGCTCGCGATGCACGCGCTGGCCTACGACCTGGTCCTCAATGGCGAAGAGCTCGGCGGCGGTTCAATTCGTATCCACAACCGCGAACTGCAGCTCCGGGTCTTCGAAAAGCTCGGTCTCACGCGCGAATCGGCGACCGAGAAGTTCGGGTTTCTCCTCGATGCGCTGAGCTACGGCGCGCCGCCGCATGGCGGTATCGCGTTCGGCGTCGAACGGATCACGATGCTGCTGTGCGGCGCTGACTCGATCCGCGACGTGATGGCGTTTCCGAAAACCCAGAAGGCCGTCGATCTCATGAGCGGCGCCCCGTCCGAGGTCGGCATCGAGCAGTTACGTGAACTGGGAATCAAGGTGATTACATGAAGCGGCGCGGCGGTCTGACATGGCTGGCGATTCTGCTCCTGATGGCCGCCGGATGCGCTCAAAGCGGCGGCATGAGCGGCGTGCCGGACATCGTGAGCGGACTGCCGGGGCTCGGCTCACGAGACCTGACCGTCCATTCGGTGCGATCGATCAAGACCGTCCACATTCACCGCATCGCGGTGATGCCGTTGATCGATTACCCGGACGTAACCGAGCCCAATTCGATCCAGGAGGGCGCCGCGCAATCTCTGAGCGCGCAAATCTACAGTCAGGCGGAGCTTGCTGGCGGATGGGAAGTGGTGCCGGAAGAGGATGTTACCGCTGCGATGGAGAAGCTGCCGCCGACCACGCGCGCCAATCTCGATGCGAACGCGCTCGCCCTGGCGCGTCAGGTGTCGGCGGATGGGATACTTTATGGGACCGTGCACAAATACGAGGATCGGGTCGGCTACAGCTATGCCGCCTCGCAGCCGGCGGCGGTGGCGTTCACGCTCTTTTTCGCCGATCTCAGAAGCCGGCAGATCATCTGGCGCGCGCAGTTCGCGAAAACTCAGGAATCGCTGTCGCAGAACGCTTTCAACATCGTGAACTGGCTGCAGAACCAGGGGCGATGGGTGCGCGCGGTCGATATCGCGAGCGAGGGCGTTCAGGAAGCGGTCGCTGATCTGCACTCGCGTCTCAATCTCACTGGCGGCGTCAAGTTCTTCCCGGTCCCGAACACGCTGGAGCCTGCGCCGAAGTAAGCCTGCGAGGCACAGCCTCGCCGCGACGTGACCCGGCGCGGCCATCGCGCATTTTATCGGAACCTGCAGAAGATACCGCGGTCGTCGCGTCGGTGACCGGCTGAGGCGAGGAACCAGGGTTTGCGACTCTGCCTGGGTCGGGAAAGCCGCTGGCCAGGCGCAAAACGCAGGAACGGTTGGGCTGATTATCGCCGCAATGAATCTCCGGGCCCGTTGTCACGTCCAATCTGCCGAGAAAACGACTCGTCGTTAAAGGACGCCAGCTTCGAACCCGGCTTGTGCTGAATAGCCGTGGGATACACAGCTCGAATCGTACTGGCAGTCGGGCTGGCTGCCGGCACAGTGAATTCCTTAGCCTGTAGCGGCTCCTCGCTCCCATCGCCGGTCGCGCAGCTCACGCCGGTCGGCGGCTCGATTGCCGCACCGCAGCCGAACCTGAGAGCCTCGCCGCTTCCGACTTTGCCATCAGACCCGGCAGGTCAAGGCCGCGTGCTTTCAGATTATTTCAAAACCCACAAGCTGCCGCTGGTAGGCGCATCGGTGGTCGCGGATCGGGCGGGACGCGAGGTAATTTTGTACGGCTTCGTCGCAACACCAGCCGGGAAACTCGATGCCCAAGAGGATGCGCAGCGAATCATCAACGATCCCGCCGTGGCGATCGTGAATCGAATCGTCGTTAGGTCCGAACTGCTCGAGACGAGTGAATCCAGCGACTCATCCGGCTTAAGCGCCAGCGCGGCGCAGAACAGAATTTGGTCTCAGCTCCCTGCTTATCAGAGCTACCCGGCCCCTGATCAGATTCAGCAGTACGAGGCCGAGCAGCAGCCGCAGCCGAAGTGGACAAGTTGGGTCCTTCCGCTGCTGATGACCGGGCTGATGTTCGTCCCGTGATGCGCACGGCGATTTACGGGAACGCGCGGTGGCCCGTTGTGAAGGGTTTCGGGACGACATGACTTCGCATACAGGCAAAAATTTCATGTGCTTGCGGAGGGGAGCGCTGAGAAAGCTGTGCCTCGCGATGACGCCGCTGCTGATCATGCTCTTGCAGGCCTGCTCACTGCTCAACCCGCAGCCTACTCCCGAGCAGCGCGCCGAGTATCTTGAGCCGATGCTCTCGGCTGCCGGCTTCAGGGTGATCTCGGCACAAGATCCCTCCAAACTGCAGACCCTGAATTCGCTGCCCGCCCTTAGGGTCAACTACTATTTCGACAAGAACGGCGAGCCGCATTATTGGTTCGCCGACCCCTACGTGTGCAAATGTCTTTACCTGGGAGACCAGACGGCTTATCAGCATTACGAAAATCTGAGGCTTCAGGCACGCATCGCACGCCAGCAGGAAGAAGCCGCCGAAGAGAACATGGAGGCGAGCCAGAACATGCAGATGGAGATGATGAGCCCCTTCGGTTTTGGCTTCGGCCCTGGCTTGGGTATTGGCTTCTGAAGCCACCGCGGCCATCAGCGCGGCAATTTCGGGGATTGTAGATTCGCTGCAATTCAAGCGCCGGTGGAAACGGCGCGCTCACTCCCACGGCGAGTACGGACGCATTTTGAGCGATTCCGCCACCGCCGGATGCACCACGTGTCCGTCGAAGGTGTTGAGGCCGCGCCGCAGCGCGGGATTGTGCGTGCAGGCCTCGAGCAGTCCGTGATTCGCGATTTCGAGCGCGTACGAGAGCGTCGTATTGGTCAGCGCGTAGGTCGAAGTATGCGGCACCGCGCCGGGCATATTGGTGACGCAGTAATGCACGACGTCGTGCACGCGATAAAGCGGACGGGCGTGGGTGGTGGGACGCGAGGTTTCCGAGATGCCGCCCTGATCGATCGATAAATCGACCAGCGCCGCTCCGCGCTTCATCCGCTTCACGGTGGCGGTGCTTATCAGTCGCGGGGCCCGCGCTCCCGGCACCAGCACCGTGCCGATCACGAGATCGGCCTGCGGAACTTCCTCTTCGATCGCGGCATGATGCGACATGACCGTGTTCACCCGCCCGCCGAACAGATCGTTCAGATAGCGAAGCCGCGAGGGATTGACGTCCATGATGGTGACCTCAGCGCCCACGCCCGCCGCGACCCGCGCGGCATTGCTGCCCGCGATGCCGCCGCCGAGCACCAGCACCTTGCCGGGCCGTACGCCCGAAGCGCCGCTTAAGAGCACGCCGCGCCCGCCGTTTTGCGCCTGCAGGCACCACGCGCCGGCCTGCACCGCGAGCGAGCCCGCAACTTCGCTCATCGGCGCGAGCAGCGGCAGCGTATTGTCATCGAGCTGCACGGTTTCGTAGCCGAGCGCGCTCACCCGCCGCTTCAAGAGTTCGCGCGCCAGAGACTGGTCGGGCGCCAAATGCAAATAGGTGAAAAGTATGAGTCCCGGGCGCAAATAACGAAATTCCGAATGCTGCGGCTCTTTGACCTTGAGGATCATCTCCGCGCGTTTCCATACTTCCGCTGCAGATCCGATAATCCTGGCGCCGGCCGCGCGATAGGCATGGTCATGCAGATCGCTGCCCGCTCCGGCATCGTGCTCGATCAGCACCGTGTGACCATGGCTGACGAGCGCGGCGACTCCCGCCGGCGTCAGCGCGACGCGCTGTTCTTCGGCTTTGATCTCTTTGGGCACGCCGATGATCACGATTTGATCACCTCCGGGTCGCAGTCAGACCGGCCTGTTCGGCGGCGAGGCGAAGAATCGCGGCCGCCGCTCAACGCGCCACGATGACCGATCGCGGCGGAAAAGTCAGCAGCATTTCAACATCGCGCGTCGGGATCGAACGCGCGGAACTTGACAATCGCTTTTGCGGTGCGCTTGATGAATTGGAGGCGAAGCTTGCCGGTAAACCGGCCGGCGCTGTCGACCATGGTTTGGAGGAGGTTATGGAGATCCCGCCGGGACTCAAGTACTCGAAAGAGCATGAATGGGTCGCAACCGAAGGTGGCGTGGCCACCATCGGCATAACCGATCACGCCCAGGATCAGCTTGGCGAGATCGTTTATATCGAGCTGCCTTCGGTCGGCGACAAGATCAGCAAGGACGATCCGTTCGGCGTGGTCGAGTCGGTGAAGGCGGTCTCCGACATCTATGCGCCGGTAAGCGGCACCGTAATCGAGATTAACGAAGACCTGCCGGAGAGCCCTGAGATCGTCAATGAAGATCCTTATGGCGACGGCTGGCTGGTGAAGGTGCGAATCAGCGACGCGGACGATCTCGAAGATCTGCTCGACAAGGAGGAATACGAGCAGCTCGTGAGCAAGGAGCGGGAATAAGCTGGTGACGAGCCCGGCCGGAACGCAGCGTTCCAAAAACTCAGGCGCCGGGCGTAGCCGCCGCCGCTTCGTCGCTCGAGGCCGGCGTCGCCTTGGCCACTGCGAGCGAGAGATCATCGGCCGTGGCCGGCGGATTGACGAACACGATCGCGAACGGCGCCGTGTCGAGCGGTTTCAGGACGAAATGTTTGGGCGGATCGAGTTGTTGAAAAAATTCGATCTCGTGCGGCGTCATCTCGCCGATCATCGCTGAAGCCAGATTGTTGCCGCAGTAGACGGTTGCACCTGCGATCGCGTGGTGCGCTCCGTCCTGAAGAGTCGCCGCGAACTGCACTGCGTGCAGCGGCACGTTCCCGACATTCACCGCCTTGCCCGTCACGACCAGCGCGGTTGCGCCCTTGATGGTCCGTCGCGTGATGCTCACGTCCCGGATCGCGACCAGACGCGCCGGCACGACCGGCGGCGCGAAACGGTTGGTCATTCCCGGGAGGCTGTTGAGAAACTCCGCGCTCGCCATCGGCGCGTTGCAAATCAAGACGCTGCCGCCGCCAAAGACGAGTATCACCAGCGCAAAGATGCCGAGAATTAATCCGGTCGAGTGGGTCCGCGCCGATTCGGGAACATACGGCGCGCGGCGTGGAACCGCTTCGCGCTCGACGTGGAATTCGGCGTCGTCCTCCGGAAGCGGAAGATCCTCGGCCGAGACGATCGCAGGTTCCGGAGCGCGCGGCGGCGTCGCATGGATCGACGGACGCGGCGCGAACTCCGCCTGGTCGTCGCCGACCTGCCACTTGTCGTCGTCGCCGCGGCCCGCGGCCAGCTCGGGCTCGGCGCGCTCGTCGAGCAGCGGCGAATCGTCGAAATCGAACGACAGATTCTCTCCCGGCGGCGGCTCCTCGGGCGCGTTACGAAAGCTTCGCGACAAATCAGCGGCCGGTCCGGATGTCGCCGCCTCGGATATGGGTGGCGGAGCTTGCGGTTGCGGCGCGCTCGATGATGGTGGAGGCGCTTGCGGTTTCGGGTCGGGCGCTCGCGGCGATTCGGTCGCGGCCGCCTTGGGCGATGCTGCGGCGGTTGGGCCGACGCGCGGCGGGCGCTGGGGATTGAGCGTCGCACCGGATCGGAGCATCGAGGGCTTTCGCTGCGCGGCTTGCGGCGCGGGTTCGCCCGGTTTGTCCTTCAGCGCAGCGCTGTCGCTTTCAGCGGACTTGGCCTGAGCGGGGGGACGGCGAGCGCCGCGCGGTTCAGCCGTGAACACATGACCGCATCGCGAGCACTTGAAAGTGGGAGTATCTTCGGGCAAAACCCGCTCGTCGATACGGTATCGGGTGTGACAACTGGTGCATTGAATCTCGATCATCGCCGCACGCCCTCAGCGCGAAAAGTTAACACAAACATGCTTCCAGCGCAGCGCGGCGGGCGGAATCGTTACCGCAATCCGGAAGTGCAATGCGCATCGCGCTGATCACGCGGCGCTTCGATCCGTCGGGCGGCGGCACCGAACGCGACCTGATGGTCACGGCGCGCTATCTCCGCGACGCCGGCCATCAGGTAACCATCTATGCCGACGAGGTCCGCGCGGCGTCGGCGGACTGGACGGTTCATCGGGTTCCAACCGGCGCGGGCCGCGCGCTTCGCATCCGGCGTTTCGCGATGGCCGCGCCGGCGGCGGCGCGGCGCGACGACGCGGAAATGGTGATCAGTTTTGCGCGCACCATCGGCGCAGACGTGATGCGCTCGGGAGGCGGCGCGCATATCAGTTATGTCCGTGCGGCGCGTCGATGGCGCAGTTCACTCGGGGCGGGTGTGATGCGCCTCAGTGCGTATCATCGCGCGCAGATGGCAATCGAGCGGCGCGCGTTTCGATCGCCGACGCTGCGATGTACGGTTGCGGTGTCGAACTTCGTCCGCGATGACCTGATTCGCGAGTTCGGCCTCGCTCCCGATCGCGTCGTAACGATCTACAACGGCGTCGACCTCGAGCGTTTCCGTCCCATAACGGACCGTGAGGTCCGCGCCGCGATTCGGCGGCGGGTCGGGATCGTCGATTCCACGCCTATGGTTGTTTTCGCCGGCAATGGTTTCGCGCGCAAGGGTCTCGAATTCCTGATTCGGGCCTGGCCGCAGCTCGCTCGCGATGCCGCCCTGGTCGTGGTTGGCGAGGATCGCGCAATCCTCCGCTTTCGTCGTCTCTCTCATCGGCTCGGCGTCTCGCGCCGGATCCATTTCGTCGGGCGTCGCCGCGATGTTGCCGAAATTTTTGGCGCCGGCGATGTGTTCGCATTGCCGTCGCTGTTCGAGCCGTTCGGAAACGTCGTGATGGAAGCGATGGCGACCGGCACGCCTGCGCTGACCAGCGCTTACTCAGGCGTCTCCGAGTTGATGCCGGAAGCGATGCGCGGCTTTATCGTCGCCGATCCCACGAATCCCGACGAAATCGCCGAGAAGCTCGGCGAGCTCGTCGATCAACGCGTCGGGCTGCGCGAGATGTCGCGGGTTGCGGCCGAGCGATGCACCTGGGATGAGTACGGGCGCCGCTTCGTCGCGCTGATCGAATCGTTACGCTGATTGCGCGGCGGCTTCGCCTGACGCCGATCGTTGGGCGCGTAGTCCTTCGAGCATCCCGTCGACGATCGCGAAGCGTTTCATCTCGCGGGCGAGGCGCACGGGCTCCGCGCGCGCCATCCGGGCGAATGTCAGCCGGAAGGCGGCCACGGTCCAATCGATGCGCACGCGGCCGGGCGTGTGATGCTCGTGCATGACGCGACATCGTCCGCGCTCGCGCGCGATGCGGATGAACCGCGCGGGATCGGCGCGCGCGGGATCGACTTCGTGATAGACGAGCGCGCGGGGCGCGTAGCCGATGCGATAGCCGAAACGCCTGAGACGCGCCGACATCTCGGTTTCCTCTTCATGGCCCGCGGCGCCCGGTCCGAGACGTTCATCGAACGGCCCGACGCGATTGAGCACGGCGGCGCGAAACGCCATGTTGACGCCCAGCACGCCGTTCACCTCGACCACGTCGTCGCCGTGGTCCACCAGCGGAAGATCCAGATAGACCGCCGCAGGGCCCGCGATCGCGACCGGATCTTCCATCGCACGGACGCGCCCCTTCATCGCTGCGAACTCCGGATGCCGCGCGAAGAAGTGGCCGACCTGCTCGACGTAGTCAGGCGCGACGATTACATCGTCGTCGAGAAATGCGAGCACCTCGCCGCGCGCTTGTGTGATCGCATGATTCTGGACGCGGCACTTGCCGGGCGCGCGCTCGTAGAGATGCACGATGCGGCCGGGGACGTCGGGAAGCTCGGTTCGTTCCGCGCTGCCGTTTTCGGCGACGATGACTTCGATTCGGTTGTCGTCGAGTTGCGGCGCGAGGCTGTGCATCAGGCGCGCGAGCGAATCGGGACGATTGCAGGTCGCGATGATCAGCGAAATCCTCATGCCGTTCTCCTGCTCACGATTGGATTTTCGGCAGCTTTCTAAAAAGCATCACGAGGTTTTCGTCCATCAGGAGCGGCGCGCTGGTCATCAGGCGGTAGAGATCGCGATTAATTCGCCGCTGTTCGGGATCCTCGATGCCGCGGACGTAGAGATACCAGGAGAACCCTTTGATCGGCAGATAAAACAGTGGAGCGTAGATCCAGGCGCGCAGCTTGCGGCGGCTGCGGCCCAACGCTTCGAGCCGCAGCCCTGCGCCATGAGCGATCCAGTGCAGATCGTTGAGACCCATCACATGCCAGTTGCGGCCGTCATCAATCGTGTAGCGGTAGGGCAGGGGAGCGCGGCGGCCCTTGTAGAAGCCGCTCAACAGATAGTGGATGCGCGAGGTAACGTTGAGCCGGTTGGGCGTCGAGAGGATCGCAATCGCGCCCGGCTTGAGCACGCGCGCGATCTCGCTGAAGACGCGCGGGATGTCCGAGACGTGCTCGATCACTTCGAGCATCATCACCAGATCGAAGCTCGCGTCGCGAAACGGAAGCGCGTCGTGCAGGTCGGCGCTGACCCAACCGCGCGCCGTCGCGCGACGCTCGGTCGCCACTACGCGCCATCCGCGGGCGCGCAGCGCACGGGTCGACGCGCCGTCGCCGGCGCTGATGTCGAGCGCGCGGCCGTCGGGCGGCGGCGCCGGCGCCATCTCGATCGCGCCGCGAATCCGCGCGCTCATCAGCGCGCCGCCATTCAACGAGCCGCCGGAAGAGCGATCCGCGCCGGATTGCAAGAACGTATAAGCCCCCCAAAATCCCCACACGAGGCGCAAAACATCCGCCTCGGGCGCGCCCTGCCTTGAATTGGCGCGCTCCGCCGATTAAACCCTTTATTTCGCCCCGATGCGAGAGTGGCGGAATGGCAGACGCGCAAGGCTCAGGACCTTGTGGAGGCAACTCCGTGGGGGTTCAAGTCCCCCCTCTCGCACCAGAGATCGTCCCCGCTAGCCGCTTCAAGTTTTCCGCTTTTGCCGAGCGCTGGGGGACGGTAAACCGCGGCCCCTGCGGCGAAAGACTCCGCGGATGACGCGGTTATTTTGCTCCCCGTTCCGGGCGGGAGCCTGCGATATATTGGTCACATACAAGGTCGCAATAGCGCGCAAAATTCGGGCGACGCCGCGAGGCGCAGCTTGCAACCGCTTTGCGGCACTCAATATGATTTGCCTGAGGGCGCATCGAGCGCCCTCTTGTTTACTAGTCCGGAAAAGACAGGCGACGGGTGGAACTCGGCAAGACATTCGATCCCAAATCCGCAGAGGAGCGATGGTTCGATCGATGGGTCGAGCTGGGTTACTTCAAGGCCGACCCGGCGCGCCCCGGCCCGGTCTTTTCGATCGTCATCCCGCCGCCCAACGTCACCGGCCAGCTCCATCTCGGTCATGCCCTCAATGTCGCGCTCCATGACGTGATTGTGCGGGCGCGCCGGATGCAGGGCTACAATACGCTCTGGCTGCCGGGCACGGACCACGCGGGTATCGCGACGCAGAACGTCGTCGAGCGCGAGCTTGCGAAGGAGGGGCTCAACCGCCATCAGCTCGGGCGCGAGGCTTTCGTCAAGCGCGTCTGGGAATGGCGCGAGACCTACGGCGGCCGGATTCTGAATCAACTGCGGCGGCTCGGCGCATCGTGCGATTGGAGCCGCGAGCGCTTTACGCTCGATCCCAGCCTGTCGCGCGCGGTGACCGAGGTGTTCGTCCGGCTCTATCGCGACGGGCTGATTTATCGCGACCGGCGGCTGATCAACTGGTGTCCGCGATGTGAAACGGCGCTGTCGGATCTCGAAGTCGAACATAAGCCGACCGACGGCCGTCTCTACTACATTCGATATCCATTCATCGATGGCTCCGGCTCCGTAACTGTCGCGACCACGCGGCCCGAGACGATGCTCGGCGACACGGCGGTTGCGGTGAATCCGAACGATCAGCGCTACGCAGGAGTCGTTGGCAAAAAACTCAGGCTCCCGTTGATCGGGCGGGAGATTCCGGTCATCGCCGATGCAGCCGTCGATCGCGAATTCGGCACCGGTGCAGTGAAAATCACTCCGGCGCACGATCTGAATGACTTCGAGATCGGCAAGCGCCACGGCCTCGCGCAGATTGCCGTGATGGACGAGCGCGCGCAGATGAACGATCACGCTGGCGCTTACCGCGGGATGACGCGCGAGGAATGCCGCAAGCGCGTGGTCGAAGACCTCGAACGCGAGGGCCT
The DNA here is from genome assembly GCA_021324855.1 of Pseudomonadota bacterium. GTDB lineage: Bacteria > Desulfobacterota > Binatia > Binatales > Binataceae > JAJPIG01. Next base: position 127,671 of record JAJPIG010000024.1, read on the forward strand.
GCTCGAAAAAGTCGAGCCGCATCCGCATGCGATCGCCGTTTGCTCACGATGTGAAACCGTCGTCGAGCCGATGCTGTCCTGGCAGTGGTACGTACGCATAAAGCCGCTCGCCGATCCCGCGATCGCGGCGGTGCGCGACGGGCGCACGCGGTTCCATCCGCAGCGCTGGGAGAACACCTACTTCGATTGGATGGAAAACATCCACGACTGGTGCATCTCGCGCCAGCTATGGTGGGGCCATCGGATTCCCGCCTGGTGGTGCGAGCGATGCGAGAATCCTGAACCGATCGTCGCTGCGACACCGCCCGAAAAATGTCCGAAATGCGGCGGTCCGGTGCGCCAGGATGAGGATGTGCTCGATACCTGGTTCAGTTCCGGGCTGTGGCCGTTCTCGACCCTCGGATGGCCGGAGGAAACCGCCGACCTGAAGACCTACTATCCGACCAGCCTTTTGATCACCGGCTTCGACATCATCTTTTTCTGGGTCGCACGGATGATGATGCTCGGCTTGCGCTTCATGAACGACGTGCCGTTCCGCGACGTCTACATCACGCCGCTGGTCCGCGATCAGTACGGCAAGAAGATGACCAAGTCGCGCGGCAACGTGGTCGATCCGCTCGACCTTATCGAGCGCTACGGCACCGATGCGGTGCGCTTCACGCTCGCGCAGCTCGCCGTGCAGGGCCGCGATCTGATTCTCTCCGATGAGCGCCTCGCCGCATCGCGCGCTTTCGCCAACAAGATCTGGAACGCGGCGCGCTTCGTGATGATGAATCTAGAGGGCGCGCCGCATCCGGTTCCGGCTGTCGATCCGAACAGGATGCGGCTCGCTGAGCGCTGGATTCTCGATCGGCTCGACGGCGCGATTCGCGACGTGACGGAGGCGATCGACCGGTACGAATTCAACGTCGCGGCGCTGCGTCTTTATCAGTTCATCTGGCACGAGTTCTGTGACTGGTACATCGAGCTGGCGAAGGAGCCGCTCAAGGCGGGCGGCGATGCGCAGGCGGCGGCGCAATGGGTGATCGTGCGGGTGCTCGATAGACTGCTGCGTCTGCTCCATCCGTTCATGCCGTTCATCTCGGAGGAGATCTGGCAGGTGCTGCATCCGTATATCGACGAGGCGAATCTCGCGCCGCATCTGGCGATCGCGCGCTACCCGGCGGCGAGCGACAAGCCGTGGCTCACCGATGACGAACGGCGCGCGATGGATCGCTGCATCGAGGTGACGGGCGCGATCAATTCGATGCGCTCGCTGCTTGGATTTCATCCCGGAAGCCGCGGACGCGCGCTCCTGAAGCCTGTCTCCGGCGCCAACGGAGATTTCACGAGTTGGAGAACCTATGCCATGACGCTCGGGAAGCTTGACGAACTGGCGATGGCTGACGGTCAACGCCCGTCCGCGCGGTTTATCTTCACGCAGTTGCCGTGGGGCGAAGCCGGCATCGAGGCGCCCACCGAATTCGATTTCGACAAGACCTGCCGAGCGCTGCAGAAGAAGTTAACTGAAATCACGTCCCACCTGGAAAGACATCTCGCGCGGATAGCCAATCCGGATTTTCAAGCAAAGGCATCGGCGGAGGCGCGTCAGGAGACCGAAGAAAAGGTTTCCGAGCTCGAAGCGCAGAAAAATCGGCTGGAAGCGCAGATAAAGCAACTAAAGCAGGTCGCCTGACGATGGAAATCCTTCGCCAACTCGATCTCACCGACCTGCTGCGGCGGGCGCTGGCCGAGGACGTCGGCCATGGCGACATCAGCACCGCTGCGACGGTCGCGCCAGGCCAGCCCGGACGCGCGCGGATTATCGCCAAAGAGGAGCGGTTGATCTTCTGCGGCGGAGTGTTGATAGAAAAACTTTTCGCGATGGCCGGCGCGGAGCCGAAGATCGAATTGCTGGCCCCGGAGGGCGCGGAACTGATGGGCGGGCAGTCCGCAGCCGAGATCGACGGGGTGCTCGCCGGGATGCTGCTCGCCGAGCGCACCGCGCTCAACTTCATGCAACTGCTCTCCGGCATCGCGACCATCACGCGCCAGTACGTTGACGCGATAAAAGGCACGCGCGCACGGATTATCGATACGCGCAAAACCCACCCCGGCCTCCGCGAGCTCGAAAAATATGCGGTGCGCGTCGGCGGCGGCTTCAATCATCGCTTCGGTCTCGACGGCGGCGTGCTGATCAAGGACAACCACATCGCCGCGGCCGGATCGATCGCGAAAGCGGTCGACCGCGCGCGCCATCTCGCGCCGCATACGATCAAAATCCAGGTCGAATGCGAAACCCTCGAGCAGGTCGAAGAGGCGCTCAAGGCGGGCGTGACCGTCATCCTGCTCGACAATATGCCGGTCGATAAGATGCGCCGTGCGCGCCAGATGGCGGGGCCGGAAATTCAGATCGAGGCCTCGGGCGGAATCACGCTCAAGACGGTGCGCGAGATCGCGGAGACCGGCGTCGATCTGATTTCAGTCGGCGCGCTGACTCATTCGGTGCGCGCCGTCGATCTGAGCATGCGCATCGAAGCGCATTGAGCGTCGCGCGAACCGCCGCTTATCGATGGCGTCGAATCCATACCAGACGATCGAGCGGGGCGGACCCGGTGAAATCGGCTGGCGGATTCACTACTTCGAGACGCTCGATTCGACCCAGGAGCGCGCGGCCGAACTCGCCGCGGGCGGCGCGGCCCATGGCGAAGTCGTAATCGCCGAGGAGCAGAGCGCCGGACGCGGCCGTATGAATCGCCCCTGGCATTCACCGGCCGGCGTCAATCTTTACATCAGCATCGTTCTGCTTCCGCGACTCGCACCCGAGGCGATGCCGCAGATAAGCCTCGTCGCCGGCCTCGCGCTTGCGGAGGCGGCCGAAACCGTCGCGCCGGGACTGGTCGGTCTCAAATGGCCGAACGATCTGTGGCTCGGGCGAAAGAAAGCGGGCGGGGTTATCGCCGAGACGATTGCTGAGTCCGATCGGATAACCGCGGTTATCCTCGGAATCGGCATCAATGTGAATCTCGCCGCCGATGACATCCCGGAAGAACTCCGCCGCACCGCCACTTCGATTCGCATCGCAACCGGCGTCGAATGCGATCGAATCGCGCTCGCCGCCGCGCTTTTTTCTCGTTTGAACAATCGCTATATGGAGGCGGAGAGCCTTGGGTTCGGTCATCTCCGCCCGGATTGGGAGAAATACTCGGTGCTGACCGGGGCGCGCGTGACGATCGCGAGCGGGGCGGGGCGGCAGACCGGCGTTGTCAGGGGCATCGACGCCGACGGCGCGCTGGTGATCGATGATGGCGGCGAACTTTTACGGGTCGTCGCAGGTGACGTGACCTTGCTTGGGGCATACGATTAATTTTCGCACTGACGAAGGACAGAGGTATCAGATATGGCTGTCGAAGAAGTCGGGCGCCTGAGAACCATCGCGATCGTCGGCCAGGGGGGCGCCGGCAAAACCCAGACCGCGGAGGCGATGCTCTTCACCGCGGGAGCGACCACGCGGCTCGGGCGGCCTGACGACGGCACGGCGCTGATGGACTTCGAGCCGGAGGAGTTGAGCCGGCATATCTCGATCAGCTCGTCGTTCCATCATCTCAACTGGAAAAAAGTCGAGGTGATTCTCGCCAATACGCCCGGTTACAGCGCCTTCCTGCCGGACGCTTTCAACACGCTGCACGCCGTTGATGGCGTCGTGTTCGTCGCCACGCCCGGCGGCGATCTGAAAGTTGAATCAGAAAAGATTTGGGAGAAAGTCGAGCAGCTCGGATTGCCGCACATCGCATTCGTGCCGCGGCTCGACAAGGAGCGTACCAGCTTCGCCGCCGCGATGACCGATCTTGAGAAGACGCTCAATGCGCATCCGGTCGCGATCACGCTGCCGATCGGCGAGGAGACCGCCTTCAGCGGCGTCATCGACGTGCTGACCATGAAGGCGCTGACCTATGCTGATGCGTCGGGCAAACCGAAAGAAGAAGAACTGAGCGGCGAGGCGAAGCAGCGCGCCGAAGAAGCGCGCACCAGGCTTTGCGAGGCGGTCGCGGAGACCGATGATGCGCTGCTCGAAAAATATCTCGAGAATGGGACGCTGGCCGACGATGAACTGCGCGCGGCGCTCCGCGCGGCGGTGCTGGCCGGCAAGATAACGCCCGTGATGGCTGGTTCGGGCGCGAAGAATATCGGCGTCGGGGCGCTGCTGGATGCAATTGTCAACCTGCTGCCGGCTCCCAACGAACGCCCGGCCGTTAAAGGCCATGCCGGCAATGGCGAGGCGATCGAGCGCAGCGCCGATCCCAATGCGCCGTTCGCCGCGTATGTCTTCAAGACTGTGATCGATCCCTTTGTCGGCAAGCTCTCAATCTTCCGCGTGATCTCGGGCAAGGCGGTGAGCGATGCGACGGTGCTGAACGCGACACGCCAGACTCGCGAGCGGCTTGGCCAGTTGCTGCGGCTGGAGGGTAAAAAGCAGGCGCCGCTTGCGCTCGCGCTGCCGGGCGAGATCGCGGCGGTGGCGAAGCTCAAGGATACGATAACCGGCGACACGCTCTCGGATGAGAAGTCCCCGATGCTCCTGCCGCCGCTGCAGAAGCCCTCGCCGGTAATTTCATTTGCGATCCGGCCGCGCAGCCGCGCGGACGAGGAAAAAGCCTCGACCGCGCTCCATCGATTGATCGAAGAAGACCCCGCGCTCGAGACCCATCGCGATCCGCAGACCCACGAGATTATCCTCTCGGGCACCGGCCAGATGCATATCGAGACCACGGTCGAGAAGCTCAAACGCAAGTTCAATGTGGAAGTCGATCTGCAGGCGCCGAAGGTTCCCTATAAGGAGACGATCAAGGGGCGCGCCGAGGCGCAGGGCAAGTACAAACGTCAGTCCGGCGGCCGCGGACAGTACGGCGACTGCTGGCTCAAGATCGAGCCATTGCCGCGCGGCGGGGGCTTCGAATTCGTCGACGAGATCGTCGGCGGCGCGATTCCGCGCCAGTTTATCCCCTCGGTAGAAAAGGGAGTGCGCAACACACTCAACGAAGGCTTTCTGGCCGGCTATCCGATGGTTGACATCAAGGTGACGGTTTTCGACGGGAGCTTTCACGAAGTCGATTCATCGGATATGGCATTCCAGATCGCCGCCTCGATGGGCCTCAAAGCGGCGCTCGAAAAAGCCCGGCCGATCCTGTTGGAGCCGGTGATGTCGCTCGAAGTGAGTTGTCCGGAAGAGTGCATGGGCGACGTGATCGGCGATCTCAACTCGCGGCGCGGCAAGGTGCTCGGCGTCGATCGCAAGGGCCAAAGCCAGGTCATCAAGGCGCTGGTGCCGATGTCGGAAGTTCTCAAGTATGCGCCGGACCTGCGTTCCATGACGTCGGGGCGCGGCTCGTTCGAGTCGGCCTTCTCGCATTACGAGGAAGTCCCCGCGCATATCGCCGAGAAGGTCATTAAGGAGGCAAAGGAAGCGCGCGAGGCGACCAAGGAACGCGCGCACGCCTGAACCGCCTGATGTTTCGATAGTCCGAAGCGCCGATGTCCCCGTCGCCGCCACGGACGCAGGCCGCTTCGCGATCGTGTAGTATTTAGCGGGATGGCGGCAATTGCCAAAATTCTGATTTTCGCGGGCCTGGCGATAGCCGCGCTCGGCATCATCCTGTGGGGACTATCGTACGTGCCCGGAGTCGGACGGTTGCCCGGCGACATCTATATCCGGCGCGGAAACTTCGTTTTCTACTTTCCGGTGACCACCGCAATCATTCTGAGCATCATCTTGACCATTGTGCTGTCGCTGCTGAGACGGTGACGTGAGCGAAGAGGGCAACCGGGCGCAATCCCAGCGCGAGGTCGAGGCGAAGCGGCGCCGGCGCGAGCTGGTCGCTGTCGGCGTGACGATCGTCACGCTGCTGGCCTTCGTGCTGGCGCAGACGCGGCTGCCGCAGCTCTCCCGGCATACGTCGCTGGTCTCGAACCTGGTCGTGATCCTGCTGTTCGACCTGAGCTTTCTGTTGCTCGGGCTGCTGCTGTTTCTCGTCGGGCGGAATCTCGCCAAGGCGATCTTCGAGCGGCGCCGCGGCTTAATCGGCTCGCGATTGCAGTTTCGGCTGGTGTTCGGTTTCGTTGCGGTCGCGCTGGCGCCGACGCTGTTTCTGCTCTACGTTGCGGGCGTTTTCCTGCACGCCAACGTCGATAGCTGGTTCAGCCCACAATATGAACAAGTACTTGAAGATTCGCTGGAAATCGCCAAGATTTATTACCTGAATTCCGCCAACAACGCGGCCCGCTTCGCGCGCGTGCTGGCCCAGCAGATCGCCGCCCGACAACTCCTTGAACCGGATAAACGCGCCGAGCTCAAAAATTTCATCACCAAGCGGCAGCAGGAATACAGCCTCGGCACGATCGAAGTATTCTCGCGCCGCCGGCGCCTGCTGGTTTTGGCGCTCAGTCCGCGGGTGCCCACCGGGATCGGCGTCTCGCCGTACTCGGCGATGTTGACCAGCACGCTCGCCGGCCACGCGATGACGCGCACCGATCGCTTCGGCAAGGCGGACGTGATTCGCGGCAGCGCGCCGATTTTCGATTCACCGGATTCCGACCTGGTTACGGGCGCCGTCGTCGTGGATTATTTCCTGCCCAAGAGCCTCGCCGAGCGCGCCGCCGGCATCTCGCGAACCTTCGAGGATTACTTTCAGTTACGCATCCTCCATCAGCCGATCTTTAACAGCTACGTTCTCGCCCTGATCGTGATCGGACTGGTGGTCGTGATGCTCGGGAGCTGGTTCGGCCTCTATCTCGCGCGCGGCATCACCTCGCCGATTCGCGCCCTTGCCGAAGGGACGCATGCGATCGCAGCCGGCAACCTCAACTATCGCATTCCGCAGGTTGGCGATGACGAAATCGGGCACCTGGTCGCGTCGTTCAACCAGATGACCGCCGACCTGCGCTCCTCGCGCGCCGAACTGGAGCATCGCCGGCGCTATATCGAGACGCTGCTGCGCAATGTCTCGGCAGGCGTCGCCGGACTCGATCCCGAGGGGCGGGTCACGACGATCAACCCGTGCGCCGCACGGATGCTCGGGGTGCGCGCCGCCGAGGTCGCCGGCCGTCGTTACGCCGATGTGCTTCCGGCGGCATTGACGCGCACACTCGATGAAATCTTCGCCGGTCAGGCGCGGCCGCAGGAGGTGCGCGCCTCGATCACGCTCGATAACGAGGGCGGCGAAACCGAATTGATGATGACCGCAAGCACACTGGGCGGCGAGGCGGATGATGACGGCAACGGCGTCGAGACCAACCTGGGCACGGTTCTGTTTTTTGAGGATGTCAGCCAGATTGCGAAGGTCGAGCGGATGGAAGCGTGGCGCGAAGTCGCTCGCCGCATCGCCCACGAAATCAAGAACCCGCTGACGCCGATTCAGCTTTCCGCCGAACGCTTGCGCCAGAAACTCGCGCCGGCCTCGCCCGAAGATGCCGCGATTCTCGAAGAGTGCACGCGCGCGATAACCGGCGAAGTCGAGGACCTGAAGCATCTGGTCAACGAGTTTTCGGCCTTCGCTCGCATGCCGCATCTGAACCCGGCGCCGGGTGATCTGAACTTGATTGCGCAGGAGACCTTCGAGCATTTCCGCAGCGCGAATTCAAACGTAGATTTCACGCTCGATCTCGCGCCGGTCCTGCCAATGATCGCGATCGATCGTGAGGCGATGCGGCGCGCGATCTTCAACCTGCTCGATAACGCGGTCGCCGCCGCGGTCGGCGCGAACCGTAACGGCGATCGGCCGCGCGTCGGACTGCGCACAAGGCTCGACGATGCGAGCGGCGTCGTCACGCTCGAAGTGACCGACAACGGCGCCGGAATCGAGCCGCGGCTCCGCACCCGCATATTCGAGCCTTACTTCTCGACCAAGAAGGGCGGCACCGGCCTCGGCCTCGCGATCGTCTCGGCCATCATCACCGACCATCATGGTTTCGTGCGCGTGCGCGACAACGCGCCGCAAGGCAGTAGATTCATCCTCGAGTTTCCGGTAAAGGAGCAGCAATTCGCGAAGCTCCCGGGTTGATAACCGGGTTTTCCCGCAAGCGGAGCAGTATGAACGGAACCGTCCTGGTGGTGGATGATGAGGAGCGGATTAGGTCGTCGCTGAGGGGGATTTTGAGCGACGAGGGCTTCCGCGTGCTGGAAACCGGCGCGGCGCCGGACGTGCTCGAGATCATCGGGCGCGAGAATCCCGAGCTGGTATTGCTCGATGTCTGGATGCCGGAACTCGACGGCATCGAGCTTCTGCGGCAGATCAAGGCGCGGCAGCCGGCCACGCGGGTGATCATGATTTCGGGCCACGCGAACATCCAGAACGCTGTGGCAGCGACCAAGCTCGGGGCCGAGGATTTCATCGAGAAGCCGTTTTCGGTGAGCGGCCTGATGACGGCGATCGGGCGCGTGATGGGCGCCGAGGCGGCGACCGGCGCCATCGAAGAGGCCAGGGCGGTCGCCGACAACGGCAACGCGCATCCCGCGCGGCGCCAGGGAAAGCAGACCGCGCAGCGCACGATCCGGCGATCGATCGTGATGGCGGGGCAGGGGCTTCATTCCGGATTGAAGACTGGCGTCATTCTCCATCCGGCGCCGGCCGGCGCAGGAATCGTCTTTTCATCGCTCGCCGATCAGTCGGCAATCGCGGCGCGGCTCGAGAACGTCGGCGACACCGGATACAACACGACGCTGGTTTCGAATGGCCACTCGGTACGAACGGTCGAGCATCTGATGTCGGCGCTGCACGCGTTCGGCATCACCAACCTGCTCGTGAAGACCGAGGACGAAATTCCGGCGCTCGACGGATCGGCGCTCGAATTCTGCCGTCAGTTAACGGAGGCCGGCATCGAGGAACAGCCGGCTACGATCGAACCGATCGGGCTTCGCGAAGCGATTACGATCGGCGAACAGCAACCCGCCGAAGAATGGATTCGGATCGAGCCGGCGTCCACGCTCACCATCGATTACACGCTCGACTATCCGCCGCCGATCGGCCGCCAGCAGGTGCATTTCGAGCTGACCTCGCCCGAGGCCTACATGCGCGAAATCGCGCCCGCGCGGACTTTCGGTTTCGTGCGCGAATTCCGCAAGCTCTCCGAGATGGGATTGGCGCGGGGCGGCCGGCTCGACAACGTGATCCTGCTCGATGATGAGCGCATCGTGAATACCACGCTGCGTTTCGCAGACGAATTCGCGCGCCACAAGGTGCTCGACCTGATCGGCGATCTCTACCTGCTCGGCCGGCCGATCGTCGGCCACGTCATCGCGAACCGCACCGGCCATGCCGACAACCTTGCGCTGCTGCGCGCGATTCGCGATTCGCTCTGATGTGACATGGAGCTGGCCGGAAAAGTCGCGTTCGTCACCGGCGCCGGACGGCGCATCGGCAGGGCGATCGCGGCCGCGCTCGCCGGGCGCGGGGCAAAAATTGCGGTGCATTATCTGAGCTCCCGCGATGAGGCTGAGAACCTGGTTCAGGAGATCCGCCGGACGGGCGGCGGCGCGCAGTCTTTTCGCGCGAACCTCGAGGACGTGAACGAGATCGAGGCGGCGATCAACGCAACGCTCGCGCACTTCGGCCGCCTCGACGTACTGGTGAACTCGGCGTCGGTTTTCTACCGGATGCCGTACGACGACATCACGGAGCGCGATTGGGACTTGAATCTCGCCGTCAATCTGAAAGCGCCGTTCTTCGCCGCGCGATTCGCCGCCGCCGCGATGCGCCGTCAGGGCGCGGGCAAAATCGTCAACCTCGGCGACTGGGCTGGAATCCGGCCGTACAAAAGCTACCTGCCCTACGTAGTCGCGAAGAGCGGGCTGATCGGACTTACGCGGGCGCTGGCGCGCGAGCTCGCGCCGGAAGTGCAGGTCAACTGCATCGCGCTCGGTCCCGTGATGCCGCCCGACGATTACAGCGCCGAAGAGATCGACCGTCTACGCCAGGGCACCCTAACCAAGACCATCGGCTCGCCCGACGATGTCGCCAAAGCCGTGCTCTTCCTGTGCGAAGGGACCGACTTCGCGACCGGCTCGACGCTGCTGCTCGACGGCGGCCGCCTGCTCGGCTGACCGGTTTGCGCAAACCCAGTCATCGGCAACTGAACCGTTCGGCGTATCGAATCACGCCGATTCGATCACGCATCGCGGTGCTGGCGAGCGGCGGACTCGACAGTTCGGTCCTAATGGCGACGCTGGCGAAGCGCCGCGAGGTCTTCCCGATCTATGTCTCAGCGGGGTTGCGATGGGAGCGCGAGGAACGCGCGATGCTTCGGCGGTTCATCCGCGCGATGGCTTCAACGCGCATCCGGCCGATGACCGAATTGCGGATGCCGATGGACGACGTTGCGCCGTCCCATTGGAGCGTCACCGGCAAGGGCGTGCCCGGTTACCACGCGCCTTTTTCATCGAACTACATCATCGGCCGCAACCTGAGCCTGATCGCCAAGGCGGCGACCTTCTGCGCGTATCATCGGATCGGCGAGCTTGCGATGGCGCCGCTCGAGGCGAATCCGTTTCCGGACGCGCGGCCGGAATTCTTTCGCGCGCTGAGCCGGGCAATCGACCTCGGCGTCGGGCTCCGGCTGCGCATCCGCACGCCGTTCCTCGGCTTGACCAAGGCGCAGTTGATTAGGCGCGCCCGCGATCTGCCGCTCCATCTGACCTTCTCGTGCGCGCGTCCCCGAGGATCGGTCCAATGCGGCCAGTGCACGAAATGCGCCGAGCGGATCGAGGCTTTTCGCGCGGCCGGCGTTCCCGATCGCACGCGCTATGCGCGCCCGCCGCGATGATCTATTAATCGAAGGGCAGCGGGCCGGGCTGATACTCGGTAACGCACGGCGGGCCGGGGGCGAAGAAATGCGCCGCATGGCTGCGATTGGAGGCCAGAAAAATCATGCTCGACGATCGCGTGCCGTAGCCGTCGAGATGAAGACAGATCGCATTCGGTCCCGGCGAGCGCGCATCGAGCTGCGTCGCGTGATCGGCGAGCAGCCGCCGCAGATGCGCTCGATTCGCGATCGGGTCGGCGGCGAACTCACGATCACCGGCAAGCGCCGCGAACTGATCGTACGCGCGGCTGATCTTCGGGCACTCGAAATCGTTCACATCGAGATTGGTCAGCAGATGCAGGCCGGGAGCGAGCTGCGCGGTTTCGATCATGCTATTGCGGTTGTAAGCGACGGCAGCTTCGCCGCGCGATGCGAGCAGGAGATTGAACGGATTGTAATGTGCGCCGTCCTCGCGCCGGACCAGTTCCAGCGCCTCTGTAACTGTCCTGCATCGGAGCGCGTCCAGGCATAGAAGACCGCGCGAGCGGCGCGAAGGATCGGCGCCGTCGGGCGCGCGCCGATTCAACAGTCCCGCGATCACGCCATGCTCATTGATGCCGAGCCAGGTGCCGCCCGCCTTGAGATCCTTGCCGCCGATTACACGCGGACGCTCGGCAAGCAACTCGGGCGCGGAAGCCGGACGCGCGAAGTATTCATCGCGATTCGCCGCGAGCACCACCGGCCATTCAGGAAAGACGCGGAAGTAAATCGCCAGCGTGCACATCGATCTAAGGTTGACAGCCGGAGCCTCTGCGGCACAAGAGCCTCGCCGCCGTCTTCCTGCTACGCTTGATGCGTGGCGTTGAAACACTCCTGGGACGTTATTTTGATTGGCGGCGGGGTGGTGGGCAGCGCCGTGGCGATGGGCCTCGCGGAGCGCGGGCTCAAGCCGCTGGTGGTCGATCTCGATCTGAGCGGACGCCTCAGTTCGAGCGAGAAGAACGCGGGCGGCGTGCGCGCGAC
>JAJPIG010000017.1 GCA_021324855.1 Pseudomonadota bacterium
CCGCATTCGAGCCTCGGCGCGCTGACGCCATTCGAGTTCGCGCAACTCAAAACGGAGAGACAGATTCCGCCCCCTGCGGGGGAAAATCACAACCGACTCTACTTATGCAAGACCCCGCTGCAAACCTTCCTTGACAGCGTGCCGTTGGCCCGCGAGAAGATAATTTCTCCCGCCGCCGCGGCGGGGGGTTCGGCCTGAGGTTGCTGCCGTGTACAAGCTACGCACGACAATCAACCCAAATCGGACCACCGGGACCTTGCCAATCAACTGTCAGGGAAAGTCTTAGGTTTTACACCTTTCTCGCCGCGAGGCGCCGGTGCCGGGCTGTAAGGCATCGGCATGTACTCAACGCTCGGCCGCCGCATCGCAACCTGCGGAAACAGCCTCATGAAACTGAATATTTCCGCGGGCATGTCGGTCGATACGTTCAGCCCGAGAGCCTTAGCCTCCTTGACGGTTATCGGATAATCGTGGGTCCAACGGCCCTCGGTCATGGTCTGCGCCAACTGCTCGGCCTTTTCCTTCTCCCATCCGCGGGACAACAGCAGTTCCCTGACGTAGCCGCACACCTGCGCCATCGACTTCGCTGCCACGTCGGCCATGATCACCGTCTGGTCGTCGAGGTCCTTGCTTTCCTTTTTTTCGACCGCTTTTAGAATCGATGCGGCTGGCCACTGGCCGAGCTGCGGGTCTACCGGTCCCAGCACCGCGTGCGGCGCCATCACAATATGGTTCGCGGCCATGGCGAGCAGCGTTCCACCGGACATCGCATAGTGCGGGACAAATACAGTCACTTCAGACGGATGGCTCGCGAGTGCGTTGGCGATCTGTTCGGCGGCCAGCACCAGTCCTCCGGGCGTATGGAGGATCAAATCGATCGGCACTTTTGGATCGGTCAATTGAATCGCTCGAAGCACCTCTTCTGAATCGTCGATATCGATATATCGGACCAGCGGGAAACCGAGCAGCGACATTGTTTCCTGGCGATGGATCAAGGCGATAACGCGGCTGCCGCGTCGTCGTTCCAGCGCGCGGATAAGCCGGGCGCGGGTCGCTTCAAGGAATTTCTGACGGATGACCGGCTGCAGGCTTGCCAGGATCAGGAAGAACCAGAAGACATCGAAAATCGTCAACCGTATGTTCCTTTCACTTGATTAAAGCGATCGATCTAACATGAAGGCGGAGGTATCTTCCCCACGGCTCCCATGTACGGCACCGGCAGTTCCAGTCGCATATACGGAGAACTCAGTGCGGGTACCCGAACGCGAATTTGCTCCGCGCCAAGCGCAACCGCGTCTCCATCGCATGCGTCACACGGCGCAGTTCCCGCGTGACCCGTCCCGCCGCATTCGCCGCACGGATACCACGCGGGAAGGTCAAGCACTGCAACGCCGCCACGCGCAGCGTCATCGGCCGAAAGCGTCGCGCTAAGTTCCACCGGTCCCCACTCGTCGTTGGTAGAATTCTTCATTTGGCGGAGCCGCTCACTCACTCTGGGCGCCAGCATTTCTAATTCGACCAGCGACATCACTCTGAGATCAATCGTAGGAACCAAGGCCGGCAGGGCTGTTTCCGATTCATCGGCTGACGTAAACGCCAGCGGTGTGGCGGCAGTCGTCTGTCGCAGCGCGTCGGCAATTCCATCATCATAGCGGCTGCGCCACTCGGCCCGTTCCAGTATCCGATAGGCCTCAATGATTTGCTGAAACATACCCGTCGCGCCGTAGCCGGCTCGGTCGGGATGATAACGTTTAATGAGCTGACGAAAAACCCGGCGCAAACCATCCGGGCTTTCCGTCGGCGTCACGCCGAGGATTGCGTATCGTGTCCTCGCCAGCATAGTGACACGCTCCAGACGCGCGTAAATGGGTCGACTTTCTACAAAACCTTGACTTCGACGCGACGCGCACGCGCATTTGCACTCTTTGGCAGGGTAATCCTCAATAGCCCGTTCTTGTACCGGGCTTTTACGTGCTCGGTGTCGATTTCACACGGCAACGGTACCACCCTGACAAAAGAACCAAAGGTGCGCTCGGCGTAGTAGTATCCAGCGCCTTGTTCTTCGCCACTGCGATGCTTTTCGCCGCGCAACACGAGCCGATCCTCGCTAATCTCGACGGCGAAATCATCCTTGTCGAGGCCGGGCATCTCGGCGGTGACCAGGATTTCGCTGGCGGTCTCCTGCACGTCGAGCGCGGGACCGCCTTCCTCGAAAAACGAAGGGAACCAAGTCGCATCTTCCTCACCGCGCAGGCGTGAGCTTATGCGAGCGGGAATCAGTCTGTCCACCGCGCGCCGAAGGTTCGTTCGCAAATCGGTCAGCCTCTCGCTCAGCGGAACGGGCAACCCTGTCTCCTCTTCCCGACCGTTCCGGGCGCGGCGGCGCCACCACCTGTCGAGGGCATTGTGGATGTCCTCGCGCAGCCGCATCAGAGGTTCTTTCCAGCGTTCCGGGAAAAACTGAGCCATGTTTTATTCTCCGCAGGAAAGCAACAGAAGCGGGCCACCGCGCGGAATCGACCGTTCGGATCGCGCGATGCCCGCCTTCTGGATTAAGCAACCTTGACTTCGATCTGTTTCGGCTTGGCCTTTTCCGCCTTCGGCAAATTGAGCTTCAGGACGCCGTGTTTCAACTCTGCTGAAATCTTCTCGCGGTCAATTTCCTCGTTCAACTCGAACTGACGATAGAAGTTCGCAAGTTCATACTCGCGATAGATCGGGTCGCCCGGCGCCACATGGTTGGCCTTACCGGTGATGGTTAAAAGATCGCCGTCAACATCGACGCGAAGTCCCTCTTTCGCCACCCCGGGCAGATCAGCCATCAGAACCAGGCCATCAGAAGTCTCATAAATATCGACCGCTGGACGCAGGTGACGTTCTTGCGCGCGAGTGATTTCGCGGCCACTACCGCCGCTACGTTCAGGGCCGCTCGGAACTGGAACAGTTTTTTCAGCCATGACGATTCTCTCCTGCTTTCAAATTTTGCCGTAGTAGATTGCGACCGTGCTTAACACTCACGACACCTGGACACTGATCTGCTTGGGCTTTGCCTTCTCGGCTTTCGGCAGGGTGATGAGCAAGAGACCGTTTATGAATTCAGCCTTCACTTTCTGATCATCTATCTCGACCGGCAACGTGATGCTTCGAACAAACTTGCCGGCCGCCCGCTCCTCGCGATGAAAGGATTCAGCTTTAATCTCCGCCGGCGGTCCTTTCTTTTCGCCGGAGATGGTCAACGAGTTGTGAACCACCGTTAGCTTCAGAGAATTCGGATCTACGCCGGGGGCCATCGCCTCGACGTACAGATGGTCCCGGTCCTCGTGAACATTGACCAAGGGATATCCGCGCGCCAAACGTCCTGGGAGAAACGCCGCGCGAAAGCGCGGCTCCATCTGAAAGCCGAAATCCTCAAAGGCGCGGTCTATCTCGCGCCGCAATTCATCGATCTCACGCCAAGGATCCCAAGTCGCCATTTTTTCGAGCCTCCTTACGGATTTGGATTGGAATGCAAAGAGCAACCGACTCGCCGAAAAGAACCGTCCGGGCGCGGCACCCGTGCAGAGCGGTCTTCGGCCCGCCTGCCGTCAGGCGTGGCGGAACGTCGCACAAAACGCGCGCATCCCTTTCCACATCACCTCCGACCCGCCGGCTTACCTCCGAACTGACGGGGAGCCGGCCCGGCGGTTCAATTGCCGCCTATCCTCGTGGGCATTGAACCCGCTTCAGCCTGGCCGGAACCGATGCCAAGGCTCGGCGAGGCCCGGACCGGACCGCGCTAAGCGCGATCCAGCCTCCTTCCCAACCAGGTAGGCAAGCTCCGGAAGAATCTCTCTTCGCGGAAGGAAGTCCTGCCGTAAAAATCCGGATCCGACAGAACAGCCTGCTCCACGAGGAGGCTAACCATGCGAGCAATTTCCTTACGATCGCCAGCATAGCCATCACCTCCTTTTAGGGGAGTTCTTCCACCGGCTAACATAAGCACTCTCCGAGTGCGGCGCAAAACGGGAACCAGAAAAAGCCGGATTGCTGCCGCCTCCAATTCGTCGCGCCAAAGAAGCGGACGCTTGCGGCCTCGCGGCCGATCGCGGCCATTATGCGCTTCTCCACGAGCGCACAAGCGCGAGGCCGGGCAAAAGTCGAGCGAGGCCCGCTGTAATGAATTCCACGGCCACCGCCGTGAGGATCACCCCGAGCAATCGCGTAACCACGTTGATGCCGGTGGCTCCCAGAACGTCTCGGATCGGATCCGCCGCGCGCAGCGCCAGCCATAATGATCAGAATGCCGCCCGCCACTCGAAACGCCGCGACATCAACGCCAAAAAAACGCAGCAACGGTTCCGCGACGAAAACAGAGGCGGCCAGCACAATCGCCACCGCGAGCGCCGTCATGTTGGCAATGCGTTTCCTGTCGGGCGGCGAATGATGCTGCGTGAGATTAACGAATATGGGCACCGCGCCGATTGGATCTGCGATTACGAATAGCGCTACGAGACTCTCCACGTACTGCCGCCAGTGCTCCATAAGTTCCTCTCCCTGATACCGCAGGACGCGCTCAACGCCGGTCCCGCCAACGCCGCGTGTTGAGAGTATGAAACTTGCGGCTGGCGCCTTGAAGCCAGTCGAGGAGATGGCGAGGCAACTGAGCATGGCGACCAGACGAGAGCTTAAGGATGCGATCAGGCAGCGATATCAAGAGAGCAGCGATCGTCGCGAGCGGCGGCGGATCCTGACTGAGTTCGTCCGAATAACCGGATAACACCGCAAGCACGCGCTGCGCGTGCTAAACCATTCGTCGGCGCCAGCAAAGCTTCGCCAGCGGGAGCGGCTTTACGACGAGGCAGTGCATCAGGCATTGGCGGGGTTGTGGGAGGCGGCCGATCGCATCGGCGGCAAGCGGCTGCGAGTCCTCATCCCCGTGTTAAGCGAGGCGATGGAGCGCCACGGCCATCTCCAGCTCGACCCGGTAGTGAGAAACCGGCTGCTCGACATCAGCGTTGCGGCCATCGACCGTCTCTTGTGTCCCGAGCGCGCGGCGACCGGGCGTGTGCGTCGGCGGCGCTGGGGGACGGGTTCGGCAGTTCGCCAGAGCGTGCCGGTGCGAACCTTTGCCGAATGGAGCGCCCGGCGCGACGCCCCAGCGGCGTTCAGATTCGTAGGAGCCAACCAGGCCATGCATCCGATTGCGAGAACGTGCCGCGTGCTGGGAGTCTCCCCTGGCGGCGATTATGCGCGGCTTAAGCGCCCGCCCTCGGCGCGGGCGAGCGCGGATTTGGAGTTGCGCGCGCGGGTCGCCGCGATCCATCGCCGCTCGCGCCAGACCTATGGTGCGCCGCGCGTACACGCCGAACTGAGAGCGCAGGGCGTGCAGGTGGGAAGAAAGCGCGTGGCGCGCCCGATGCGTGCGGCTAATCTTCGCGGCGTGAGCCGGCGCCTCTGGACCGTCACCACCGTGCGCGATCGCAAGGCGCTGCCCGCGCCGGATCTGGTCGAGCGCAACTTCAGCGCCGCCGCGCCCAATCGCCTGTGGGTCGCAGACATCACCTATATCCCGACCTGGGCGGGCTTTCTCTATTTGGCGATTACTCCTGCTATCCCTCTCCACGGCGTCATCCTCCGGCACCCGCGCAAAGCCGGGCGCGAGTTGTGGCTCAACTCGCCGGATCTTGACGCCTTTTCACTTTTCCACCAACTCCGCGACACTACCCAGCCAAAAATCGCTGCCAATCGAGTGACCGAGATCCAGCTTCGAATCATTTTCATACCCCACCGACGACCGTATGCGGCTCAAGTCCGGGTTCGACTCCCGGCCGGGGCATATTTCACGGAACCGCCGCGCTGTTTTTGCTTGTGGCCTCGGGGGCGCGCAGCGGAGACCTTCTGGCAATCCGCGACACCGCTGCGCTCGGGACTTTGGCCAAGCCTCTTGAGGGATGTCGTCGGTTGTTCCGATACAGGTCCGCCATCTGGCCCGTAAGATCGGCGAGCTCGTCGCGCAGCGAAGCCGGTCCGAGGACTTTCACCCAAGGACCGAGGCTGAGAATGAAGTTCCGCAACTCGGTGGTTCCCCGTACCCGCATCGTGAGGACCGTCTTACCATCGCGTCGACGATGAAATTTTTGCGTCGGATGAATCATCCGGTGTCGCAGGTACGCCTCGGTGTTCTCCAGCAACAGAAGTTCGACCTTTGTCTCGGGGCCGTCAAGCAGTCCGAAGGTTCCGTCCAGATGTTTTGCGGGATGGTAGCCCTTCGGATAGGCAAAGCGGAGCCGATTCCCGTCACGGTCAGCTATGAAGTCCACGCTACGGATGCGCTCGACGGCAAGGTAGATGACGTTCCGATGTCGCCGGCTTAGCCCGAGCACGTAAAGGCCGCCACGATACCCAACCAGCGTATACGGCTCGAAGTCGTGCTGCTTCCCTTCGCCGGTGAGCCCCGCGTAATCGACCCGGATGACGTTCTGGCCGATGATGGCGCGAAGGATCACGTCAATCTGAGTATCGTAGTCGTGATAGTCCTTGGGGGCGTATGGGACCGCATAGAACTTGCGGTCGAAATTCTTGAGGCGGTCGTGCTCGTGCGCGGGCAGATTCTTGAAACTTCGATCCCAGAGGTCCTCCACGCTCTCCTTCATGACGGTTCCTTCCAGGAACCGGAGCGTCGTCAACGTGAAGTAGAGCGAGGCCGCGCGGTACGGATTGGAGTCGGGCGAGCGCGTCGCGGAACACAGCCGAAGCCAGCGGCGCGAGCCGCGATGGACGACCTCGAATATCGGCCGGCCGGTCCAGTCTCGCAATCCCTTCCGGCACGCGGCGACGTAACGGAGCAGCGTCCGCTCCGTAATGTCGAGTTCCCTCTGAATCGCCTCGAAGCTCCAACCGTACGGACGCGATCCCAGTTCAAGCGCGATGCGCGCGAGCCTCAGCGCCGCGGGATAGGTGGGCCGTCTTCCTTGCCGTTTAGCCATGGATCATTCTACTACGCCTGAGGTCATCACACGCTTAATGTCTTCCGCCATGCGCACGCGTACGGGATCGAGATGGCCGACCACTGACGACCGTCTACGCGCGTTCTTGCGCATGGTCCAGTGCGAACCCGATCGGCGTGCGCTCAGTCACTGAGCGTCCGTCCAACAGCGCGTAAAGTTCAGCAATCGTCCTTGATCCACGCTGCGCCGGAAGATGGCCTTCTTGATCGCCGACTGCTCGATGTGTCTTCAACCAGTTCGCCGCCTCCGGCGCTGAAAGCGGCAGGAACTCGACCTGTGACGCGCAGCGGCCGGGGCGGGTAACCGCCGGATGCAGCGCGCCAAGGTCTTCGTTGGTCGTGATTAGCAGCATCACGCGCGAGCCCTGCCCGAGAAGGCCATCAACCGCGTTCAGAAGCCGGGACAGCCCCTGACCGGCGCGCTCTTTGGCGTCGATGCTCAGCAGTTCGCCGGTATCTTCAAGAACCACCATCCGCCAGCGATCGGAATCGCGGCTGCCATCCGCTTCGCTCCCGTCGATCACCATGCGAGCGAGATAATCTGCTCGCGAACCAAAGAGATTTTCGGGGTCGAGGACGTATTCAAACTGACACCACTCACGCCATTCCCACGCCAGCGCCCGAATCGCGAAGGTCTTGCCCGTTCCCGGTTTGCCGTGCCAGAGGAGCAGACGGCCGCCGGCGCCAGGTTTGAAGTTCGAGATAAGGCCGGCAAGCACCTGCGAGGTCCGAGCACCGTAGTTTTTTTGAATTTCCTCCCACGTCGGTACGCTCAGGGTCTTTTCCTCTCGCTCCGGCCCCTTTTCCCCCAAATACCAGAAGGCGAACTCCGCGTTCGGACGGTCCGGCTCGATCTCGCCGCCCGCGGGCTCGAAGAGCGCCTGATGCTCATCGAGGCAGGCTTGGACCGATTCGGGATCGCGCCCGGCGACAAAAATAGTGACACCCTGGAATTTCGCACAGGCTAAAAGTTGTATCAGGTTGTCGCCACGCCTGAGCGCGAGCCGCAGGTCGCATTCATCTCGCATGTCGGCGAGCACCTCATCGTCGGGCTTGAGATACTCGCTGGAGGTCGCGGCGACGAATGCGCGCTCGGAGCGCCATTCGGCGCGGCGGACGTGGCGCAGCCCGTTTGAGACCACTGCGGTCCTGAACACGTTCTGAAAAAGATCGTCGAGGTCCCTGGCCTCGAAGTTCTGAACGATCAGGGGCGAAAAACTGTTATTCTGCCGTGATTCTTGTCGCTTCATGGCAATGATTGAAGCACGCTTCGCCGTCAACCGTTGTCAAGTACTAACGCTAGTTTAAATGCCGAGGTGAACACCGAGTGGCAAAGAAATTAGTAAACGTCGGCTTTCTCCACGCCGTCAAGTGCGAATGGTGTGGGCTCGCGATGTCGTGCAACTGCTGGGATGGAAACCAGCCGGATCGGGAGGGGCACATCCTCGTGCTCTGCCCGAGATGCCAGGTCACCAACTTTCTTAACCTGCTGTTCGGAGCTAAGGAACTCAGGTCGGTGTTGGTTTCCAGAATACAAGAGGCTGGAGGTCCGACGAGGCGGCGAACTGAGACGACGCGGCCGTGCTTAAAGCTGATTGCCAGTAACGATCGCGGCAAAGCAAAAGCCGACACCCGCACAGAACTCTGAAGCTCCGATCGTAAGTAACCTGAGGCGTCGACGGTTGTCGCGCAGCCTCGGCCGGGTTTGGATGACCAGATATTCGGTCGAGGCTGCGCTGTGTGGATGCTCGAAGGGAAGCCTCTCAGCTTGGATCAGCGAAGGTCGAAGCGATCGGCGTTCATCACCTTGTTCCAGGCCGCCACGAAATCCGCCACGAACTTCTCGCTCGCGTCAGCCGCGCCGTAGACTTCGGCAAGGGCGCGCAACTCGGAGTTCGAACCGAAGATAAGGTCGACGCGGCTGGCGGTCCATTTCAATTTGCCGGTCTTGCGGTCGTAGCCTTCGAATGCATTTTCATCCTCGGCCGCTTTCCACTCGGTGCTCATGTCGAGCAGGTTCACGAAGAAGTCGTTGGTCAATGTCCCCGGTCGCTTCGTGAAAACCCCATGCTGTGACTGTCCGAAGTTGGTTCCCAGGACGCGCATGCCGCCGACGAGGACTGTCATCTCGGGAGCAGTCAGCGTCAACAACTGCGCCTTGTCGATCAAAAGCTCTTCAGCCGGAACGGCAAACTTCCCTTTGAGGTAATTGCGGAAGCCATCCGCCACCGGCTCGAGATAGGCAAAGGATTCGACGTCGGTTTGCTCCTGCGATGCGTCGGTGCGGCCGGGCTCGAAAGGAACAGTCACGTCGTATCCGGCCCTCTTTGCGGCCTGTTCGACGGCCGCGCAACCGCCGAGAACGATCGAGTCGGCGAGCGACACCCGCTTGCGATCGGAGCGTCCGGCGTTGAATTCCCGCTGGATGCCTTCGAGAATCGCCAGCACCCTGGCAAGTTGGACAGGCTGGTTTACTTCCCAATCCTTTTGCGGCGCGAGCCGGATCCGTGCGCCGTTCGCTCCGCCGCGCTTGTCCGAGCCGCGGAAGGTTGACGCCGACGCCCAGGCAGTCGAAACGAGCTCCGATATCGTGAGACCCGAGGCGAGGATTTTGGCCTTGAGCGAGGCGATGTCTCCCGCGTCGATCAACTCGTGATCGACTGCGGGAACCGGATCCTGCCAGATTAACTCCTCTGCCGGAACTTCCGGGCCCAGATAACGCGAGCGCGGCCCCATATCACGGTGTGTCAGCTTGAACCACGCCCGGGCGAACGCATCCGCGAACTCATCCGGATGCTCGAGAAAGCGCCGGGAAATTTTTTCGTAAATCGGATCCATCCTCAAAGCGAGGTCCGTGACCAGCATCGTCGGAACGTGGCGCTTTGACGGGTCATATGCATCAGGAATCGTCGGCGCGGCCCCTTTCGCCACAAACTGATATGCGCCGGCCGGGCTTTTGGTCAGCTCCCACTCGTAGCCGAACAGGTTCTCGAAGAAGTTGTTGCTCCATTTCGTCGGCGTCGTGGTCCATATGACTTCCGGACCGCCCGTGATCGCATCTTTGCCTTTGCCCGTGCCATAACTGCTCTTCCATCCCAAGCCCATCTGTTCGATCGGCGCTGCCTCGGGTTCCGGACCAACCAACTTCGGATCGCCTGCGCCATGGGTCTTGCCGAAAGTGTGTCCGCCCGCGATGAGGGCGACAGTCTCCTCGTCGTTCATGGCCATCCGTTTGAAGGTTTCGCGAATGTCAATCGCGGCGGCGAGCGGATCGGGCTTGCCGTTCGGACCTTCGGGATTCACATAAATGAGGCCCATCTGCACGGCGGCGAGAGGATTCTCAAGTTCCCGATCGCCGGTGTAGCGCTCGTCCGCGAGCCAAACGCCCTCCTTGCCCCAGTAAACGGATTCGTCGGGTTCATAAACATCCGGGCGTCCGCCGCCGAAGCCGAAGGTCTTAAAGCCCATCGATTCGAGCGCCACGTTGCCGGCAAGAATCATCAGGTCGGCCCACGAGATCTTGCTGCCGTATTTCTGCTTGATTGGCCACAACAGCCGGCGCGCCTTATCAAGATTCGCATTGTCCGGCCAGGAATTGAGCGGCGCGAAGCGCTGTTGGCCAGTGCCGGCGCCGCCGCGCCCGTCGCCGACACGGTAGGTGCCGGCGGCGTGCCACGCCATGCGAATAAAGAGTCCCCCGTAGTGGCCGAAATCCGCCGGCCACCATTCCTGGCTGTCAGTCATCAACGCGTGGAGGTCTTTCTTCAGCGCCTGAAAATCGAGCCTCTTGAACTCTTCGGCGTAGTTGAAACCTTCGCCCATCGGATTCGATAATGACGAGTTCTGGCGGAGAATCCTTAAATTGAGCTGCTTCGGCCACCAGTGGCTGTTGGAGATCATCCCGCGATTCGTCGTCCCATGTACGACCGGACACTTGCCTGCGCTCTTGTCAGTCCTTGCGTTCATAAATTTTCCTCGGTCCTCCCTGAAAATTTTCCCTAAAAGCCATGTTTTTAGATGATTTCCAATTCTAAAGTCGATCTAAATCTGAAATACAAAAAAGAGTCACCCCCGTCGGCTGTAATTTTTTGCGCGGCCGCGCACCACTACCTGGTACTCCCGGACCTCGAATCCGTTGAGCGACTCGAGTTTCGACACGGCCAGCGCCTCCCACGGAAGATCGTAAATGCGTCCCGTTTCTTCATCGATGAAATGATGATGCCGGCTCACCCTGGCGTCGAACACCGTCTTGCCGTCGTTCAGCACGAACTGACGAAGGAGGCGCTTTTTCACGAATAGATTCAGGGTGTTGTACACCGTCGCCCGCGAAATCATGGGAAAGCTTTTGCGAACCTTTGCCCACACTTGATCCGCGGTTGGATGATCCTCGGTTGCGAGAACGTACTCGGCCACAGCCACGCGCTGCGCGGAAGGTTGGATTCCCGCATTGCGCAAATGGTCTGCAATCAATGGCCGCATAGTTTTAGACTACTTCTAATTTTTAATCGCGTCAAGCCAGCGCGGCAATTTCTCGAGTCCTTGAGAAACGACCATTTGATCGACGCTGAAATCTTCGCGATTAGTCCGATTCAGATTGCGGGGCTCCTTTCCACGGTCAAACTCCGGGCGCTGCGTGCAAGCCATATCAGCAACACAAGCGCCGGAAGCGTCACTATGGTTGTGAGTTCGAAAAATCGCACCCATCCGAGCTGCTCAGCAAGGATACCGCCTGACGATGCGACCATCGTGCGCCCGACAGCGGAAAGCGATGAGAGCAGCGCGTATTGCGTCGCCGTGAAAGCCGGCGAACATAGCTCCGATAGATAGGCGACGAGAGCCGCACCCGCCATCGCGCCGGTCAGGTTCTCGGCCACAACGCACAGCGCGAGGTAATCGAGCCGATGGCCCCCGATTGCCTGCAGCACGTAGAAAAGATTGCCCGCCGATTGCATCACGCCGCAGAGCAACAGCGCGCGAAAAATTCCGAGGCGCGCTGTAACAGCGCCGCCGATCAAGGCGCCAAGAATCGTGGCGAAAAATCCGAACAGTTTTGAGACCGCAGCGATCTCATCCAGCGAAAAGCCCAGCGAGAGATAGAGCGGCATCGCCATTATGCCTGCCATCGCTTCGCCCAGCTTGTAACCGAGCACGAACAGGAGAATCACGGGCCATAACGGCCGCTGCATGAAGTCGATAAATGGTCCTGTCACCGCCGTCGCGATCCATTCCCGAACCGCGCGCCATCCTTTGGAGCGCGCTTCGAAAACGATTTCCGATGACGCTTCCGGCTCGGGGCCGAAAATGAAAACCAGCAGCCCGCTACCCAGCAGAATCGCCATCGCGCCATAGGCGACGAACCATCCGGCGCGAGCGGCGATAACCAGCGCGCCCGCGCCCGCCGCCAGCATCCCGATCCGGTAGCCGGTTTGGATCATTCCCGCTCCGGGACCCTGCTGTTCGGGCGCCAGCAGTTCCACGCGATAGGCATCGATAACGATGTCCTGACTGGCGGACAGAAACGCCACCAACAACGCCAGTGCAGCCATTGCGCCGAGATGGCTTTTCGGATCGCGCGATCCAAGAGCGAGGATCGCCGCGATCAATGCGATTTGGATCGTGATCCCCCATCCGCGCCTGCGCCCCGCTGGGATCGGAGGCGGAAGACGATCGATGAGCGGCGACCACAGGAACTTGAGGGCATAGGGCGTGCCCACCAAGGCAAACGCACCGATGGCCGCGCGCCGCACGCCTGCGCTCGCGAGCCACGCCGAAAGCGTCGAAAACGTCAGCAGCAAGGGCAAACCGCTGGCGAAACCCAGCGGCAGGATCAGTATCACGCGGCGATCGGCGTAGACAGCCAACGAGCGTCGCCATCCGCCCGCCGTCTCACTTGTTTGCGGCTCCGAAGCAGCCGGCCGCAAATCGTCGCGATTTGTCGGTTGATGCATCTCGGCGTTTGTATCGCGTGGAAATCCTCCGATAAAGCATGCAAAGCGGGTCGCGCCGGACGACATATATGTATTCTGAGCCTGCCGCGAGCCACGACAGTTTCGAAACCTTAATTCCCGCGCGTCTCGATCGTCTGCCGTGGACGCAATTTCATTGCCTGCTCGTCATAGGGCTCGGGATCACCTGGGTCCTCGACGGGCTCGAAATCACGCTGATGAGCGCGGTGAGCGCCGTTCTGCAGCGGCCCGACGTGCTCCATTTCACCGCAGCCGAAGTCGGGTTCATCAGTTCGTGTTATCTGACTGGTGCCGTGCTTGGCTCGCTTGCGTTCGGCTATCTGACCGACCGCTTCGGACGCCGATTGTTTTTTTTCGTTAGTCTCTCGCTCTACCTAGCGGGAGTTGGTTTGACTGCTGCTTCATGGAACCTCGCGAGCTTTGCCATCTTTCGCTTTCTGACCGGCGCTGGAATCGGCGGCGAGTATTCTGCGGTCAACTCGGCGATCGATGAACTTATCCCCGCGCGTCTGCGCGGCCGCATCGATTTGCTCGTCAACGGAAGTTACTGGCTCGGCGCGGCGGCGGGCTCCGCCGCGACCTTGATCATCCTCGACCCGCGCCTGTTTGCGCCCAATCTCGGCTGGCGTCTGGGCTTCGGGATCGGCGCGACGATCGGGCTCATGATCATTCCGTTGCGAACCTTTATCCCTGAAAGCCCCCGCTGGCTGCTAACGCACGGACGTGGCAAAGAGGCGGAAGCGACCGTCGCCGAGATCGAACGCATGGCCGCTGCGGCGAGCGCGCGTCGCATCGAACCTTCCTCGCGCGCGCAACCGATACGCCTCCGCATGCGTGATCGTTTCGGTCTTGGCGAGATCCTGAAGCCGTTGATCACTCAATATCGCAGCCGTTCGATTCTGGCCGCCGTGCTGATGATCGCGCAGGCCTTTGTCTACAACGCGATCTTCTTTACCTACGCGATGGTGCTGAGCCGCTTCTATGGAGTGCCGCCCAATACGACCGGCATTTATCTGCTGCCCTTTGCAGTCGGGAATTTTCTCGGACCGCTGATGCTCGGGCCGTTGTTCGACGTGGTCGGGCGCCGCCAGATGATTGCCGCGACCTACGCGCTCGCCGCGCTCATTCTGATGCTTACGGGATGGATGTTTGCGCGCGGGCTGTTGTCGAGCGCCGGACAGACTGCGCTCTGGACCCTGATGTTTTTCTTCGCGTCGGCTGCAGCGAGCTCGGCCTACCTGACGGTAAGCGAAATCTTTCCACTCGAGATTCGCGCGCTGGCAATTGCGATCTTCTTCTCGACCGGCACCGCCGTCGGCGGCATCGCCGCGCCCTGGGTGTTCGGCAAACTGATCTATGTCGGGTCGCGAATCGCGATGCTCTACGGCTACCTTCTGGCGGGCGGCCTGATGATGATCGCGGCGGCAGTCGAGCTCGCGATCGGAGTGGCGGCGGAGCGCCAGAGTTTGGAGGCTATCGCCGCCCCGCTGTCGTCAGCCGACTGAGTGGGTTTTGCGGACCGCGTCGCGCAATCGCGCGATCGTGCGCTCGCGGCCAAGCACCGCGATCACCTCGAAAATTCCGGGGCTGACCGTCCCGCCGGTCAGCGCAACGCGCACTGGCTGCGCAAGTTGGCCGAGCTTCAGGTTGTGACCGGCCATCACGCGCTCGAACGCCGCCTTGATCGCTTCTTCGTTGAAGTTGTCAATCGAACCAAGTTGATTCGCAAGCTCCATCAATACCGGGGCCATCTCGGGTTTTAGAAATTTCGCAGCCGCCTTCGGATCGATGTCGATTTCGTCCTTCAGATAGAACACCGCGAAATCGACCAGTTCGACCAGCGTCTTGGCGCGCTCGCGCAGCGTCGCGACCATCTTCGCAAGCCATGCGTCGTCGCCCGGGATCGGCAGGCCGCGCTTTTCGATAAACGGGCGCACCTCGCGCGCCAGTTGATCGAGCGGGCGTTCCTTCATGTAATGGAAATTCAGCCAGAGCAGCTTCTCGGGGTTGAAGATGCCCGCGGACTTGCCGCACGCGTCGAAATCGAAGTACGCGATCAACTCGTCGCGCGAGAAAATCTCCTGGTCGCCATGCGACCATCCGAGCCGCGCGAGGTAATTGAGCAGCGCTTCCGGCAGGTAGCCCGCATCGCGATACGCAAAGACCGACGTTGCGCCATGTCGCTTCGAGAGCTTGGCGCCGTCGGGTCCCATTACCATCGGCAGATGCGCGTAAGCGGGCGGCGTCAGCCCGAGCGCGTGAAAGATCTGCATCTGGCGCGGAGTATTCGGCAGATGATCGTCGCCGCGCACGACATGTGTGATGCGAAAGTCAGCGTCGTCGAGCACGGTCGCAAAGTTGTAGGTGGGCACGCCGTCGGACCGGAAAATGATCAGATCGTCGAGTTCGGCGTTGTCGAACACCGCGCGCCCTTTGACGAGATCATCGACGACGGTCTCACCGTGGCGCGGCGAACGGAAACGGATCGTGTAGTTGCGGCCCGCACGCGCATCGGGCAGCTCGATATCCGGCGGAAACGGCTTGTCGCGGCATCGTCCGTCGTAGCCGGGCTTGCGATGCTCGCGCTCGGCCTGCTTGCGCATCGCGTCAAGTTCCGCCGCAGTGCAGTAGCACGGATAAGCTCTGCCGTTTCTCAGTAATTCGCGCGCCGCCTCGCGATAACGGTGGAACCGATTCGCCTGAAAATATTCGGGATTGGGCGGCCCTTCGTCCCATTCGATCCCGAGCCACGTCAGACTCTCGAGAATCTCATTCAGCGACTCTACGGTCGATCGCTCGCGGTCGGTATCGTCGATGCGCAGGATGAAGGCGCCGCGGTGATGCCGCGCGAAGAGCCATGCGAACAGTCCCGAGCGGACATTGCCGATATGAAGCGCGCCGGTCGGACTCGGCGCATAGCGGGTGCGAACCGTCACTCTTTACTCCCATTCGATCGTCGCCGGCGGCTTCGACGTGATGTCATAAACGACGCGATTCACGCCGCGCACCTCGTTTGTGATGCGACTCGAAAGACGCGCCAGAAAGCCGGGATCGAGCCGCGCCCAATCCGCCGTCATCCCGTCGGATGATTCGACCGCGCGAATAGCGATCACGCTCTCGTAGCTCCGCCCGTCGCCCATCACGCCCACCGTCTTGAGCGGCAACAGGACGGCGAACGCCTGCCACAGCGGTTCCTCGCGGCGCATAGATGCGAACTCTTCCATCACGATGGCGTCGGCGCGGCGCAGCAAATCCAGACCATCCCCGGTCACCTCGCCCACGATCCTCACTGCGAGACCCGGACCCGGAAACGGCTCACGGTCCACAATGTCCGCGGCAAGCCCGAGTTCGCGGCCAAGCTCGCGCACCTCGTCCTTGAAAAGTTCGCGCAGCGGCTCGATCAGTTCGAGATGCATCCGCTCCGGCAAGCCTCCTACATTGTGATGACTCTTGATCGTCGCCGACGGGCCCTTGAACGAGATCGATTCGATGACGTCAGGATACAGCGTCCCCTGCCCCAGAAATCGCGCGCCCCCCAAAGCCGCCGCCTCGCGCTCGAACACCTCGATGAACGTATGGCCGATGATGCGCCGCTTCTGTTCGGGATCGAGCACGCCGTCAAGCCGTTTCAAAAACAACGCAGCGGCGTCCGCGACGCGCAGATCGATGCCGAGCGTCTTCGCGAAATGGTTCTCCATTCGGTCGCGCTCGCCGGCGCGAAGCAGTCCGGTATCCACGAAGACGCACTTCAGGCGCTGGTCGATCGCGCGATGGATCAGCGCGGCTGCAACCGACGAATCAACGCCGCCCGAAAGGCCCATCACGACCTGTTCGCGAGCGCCGACGCGGCGGCGAATCTCGGCGACCTTGGCCTCGATAAAATTCGCCATCGTCCAGTCGCCGGCTTCGCCGCAGATGTCGATCACGAAATTGCGAATCACCTGCGCGCCGATTGGCGTATGCGCGACCTCGGGATGGAACTGAATGCCGCGCAAGCGGCCGTCGTGACTCCGCACCGCGGCGTAGGGTGAGTTGTCGCTGTGCGCGATCGCGACCAGCGCCCCGGGCAAATGCTCGATTCGATCGCCATGACTCATCCAGACGCGATGCTTGCGGCCTTCGAGCCGCTCGAACAGCGGATCCGTCACGTCGATCTCGAGCGTCGCCGGACCGTACTCGCGCGCCCGCGCGCCAGCGCTGCGCGCGCCGAACCGCTGCGCGATTACATACAGTCCGTAACAGATGCCGAGCACGGGGCATCCGAGATCGAGCACCGCGGGATCGATGTCCGGAGCGCCGCTCTCGTAGAGGCTCGCCGGCCCGCCCGAAAGGATTATCCCCCTGGGCTCGAGCGCGCGAATTTTTTCGATCGCCAGGTTGTACGGATGAATCTCGCAGTAGACGTGCGCTTCGCGCACCCGTCGCGCGATTAGCTGCGTGTACTGGCTGCCGAAATCAAGGATTAGGATCACCGGAGTTGTCCCGTTCAAATCAATATAGCCGAGGAGGCGCTAACCGCGAAGCTGCCGCGCCTAAGACGCCGTACAGGTGCTTTCAGGCGATCGGAAAAGCGAATCTGTCTCGATCAACGCTGCGCGCGGGCGCGGGCGGGCTTGCGTCCGCCGGGGCCTTTTTCGGCATGCGGTCGCAGATCGGGCCGCGATGCTCCTGCGCGCCTGAACTCCAGGATAAGCGGCGTTCCGGCAAGCTCGAGGGCGGCGCGAAAGCGAGCTTCGAGGAAACGCACGTAATGCGCGGGGATGCCGCGCTCCAAATTGCAGAAGAACGCCAGCCGGGGCGGTGTGCTTCCAACCTGCGTCACGTACATCAGCTTGAGCCGCTTTCGATCGACGAGCGGCGGGTCCATCGCCCGCAGCGCATCGGCGAGAATCCGATTCAAACGCGCGGTCTGGAAAGTCGCGCGCCAGGCGCGTCCGACCGCAAGCGCCGCCGGCAAAATCTGGTCAATCCCGTCGCCGGTGAGCGCCGAAACGAAGACCATCGGCGCGAACGCGAGAAATGGAAAGATCGCCTCGGCATCGCGCTTGAACGCCGCAATTCGGCGCCCGAGGCGCGCCGCGACATCCCATTTGTTGCACACCACGACCAGGCCCCGCCCGTTGCTCGCGACCAGCCGCGCGAGCCGCGCATCCTGATCGGTAATACCCTCGGTCGCATCGATTACGAGCATCAGCACGTCCGCTCGCTTGATCGAACCGAGCGCCTGACCCACCGCACGACTTTCGAGTTCGCCGGTTATACGCGTGCGGCGGCGGATGCCGGCGGTGTCAATCAGGATCAGCCGCTCATCTTTCACGACCAGCGGCACGTCCACGATGTCGCGCGTCGTACCCGGCACTTCGCTGACGATCGAGCGCTCGTAGCCGGCGAGGCGATTCAACAGCGATGACTTGCCGACGTTCGGCCGGCCGATCAACGCAATACGCAGATCGGGCACGGGCGGAGCCGCCGCGGATTTCGCCGACGGCAACCGCCGTGCGATGGCTTCGAGCATCTCGCCGACGCCGTGGCCATGCGCGGCCGAAACGAACGTGAGTTCCGGCGCAAGCGAGTAGAAATCGGCCGCGCCGGTCTCATTCCCGGGATGATCGATCTTGTTAACGACTGCGACGATCTCACGTCCCGTGCCGCGCACGAGATCGAAGGCCTCGCGGTCGGCCGCGGCCAGGCCCGCGCGCCCATCGAACACGAACACTATCACGTCGGAAATCGCGGCGGCGGAAAGTGCGCGCTCGACGACCTGCTCGGTCAGTGGTTCATGGCCGCCGAGTTCGAGGCCGCCGCTGTCGACCAGGATGAATTCACGGCCCTCGTGCGTGACTCGCGCGAGGTTGAGATCGCGAGTGGTGCCGGCGACCGCGCTCACAATCGCGCGATGGCCCCCCGCGAGGCGATTGAACAGCGTCGATTTCCCGGCATTCGTACGCCCGACGATCGTCACGATCGGCAGTCCTTCGGCGCCCAGCCGCAGCATCGCACCCGGGCCGCGGTTCGCGTCGTGCTCGCGCCGAAGCATTACAGCCCCAGTTCGGCGAGTTTGCGCGGATTGCGGGTCCAGTCCTTCTCGACCTTGACCACCAGTTCGAGAAAGACGCGGGTGTCGAGCAGCGCCTCGATCTCACGGCGCGCCGCGGTTCCGATCTGCTTGAGCATCCGTCCGCCCGCCCCGATGATCATGCCCTTGTGCGAATCGCGCTCGACGATTATCCGCGCGGTTATGCGCACCAGCCGGCGCTCGGGCTCTTCGACGAATTGCTCGACCTGCACCGCAGTCGAAAACGGGATCTCCTGGCGCATCGCGAGAAAAATCTGCTCGCGGATCAATTCCTCGACCAGCGCGCGCTCGGTCTGATCGGTGTATTCATCGGCGGGCATCAGCGCCGGACCGACCGGCAGCATTTTCTTGATGGTCGCGACCAGGTCGTCGAGGTTCTCGCCGGTGCGCGCGCTCACCGGAATGATTTCGACATCGGGGACGAGTTGCCGGCACTCTTCAATCAGCGGCAGGAGCTGATTTCGCGGGATCAGATCGATCTTGTTGATCGCGATGATTTTCGGAACCTTGAGCGCGCGAAATTCTTCGAGGAACGCCCGGTCCCCGGACTTGAGCCGCGCGGCCGCCTCGATCACGCCGACCGCCGCCTCGCCCTCGCCGAGCGCGCGGCGCGCCGCCGCAACCATGCGCTGGTTCAGCAGCTTTCGCGCATGATGAATTCCGGGCATGTCGATCAGGATTAACTGCGCATCGGGATCGTGACGAATCCCGACGATTCGGCGGCGCGTGGTCTGCGGCAATGGCGTCACGATCGCCACCTTGTGGCCGACCAGGCGATTCAAAAGCGTCGACTTGCCGACATTCGTGCGCCCGCCGAGTGCGACGAATCCTGAGCGGAATTGTTCAGCGCTGCTCACGTCGTTCTTTTGCGATCCAATCCAACGCCGTTCGCGCGGCCGCCTGCTCGCTCTGCTTTTTGCTCGCGCCTTCACCGATCCCAAGGTCGCGTCCCGCGATCCGGATTTTGGTGGTGAAATGCTTGGCATGATCCGGGCCGCGCGTCGCGACCAGTTCGTAGACCGGCTGGGCGCGGAAGCGGCGATAGGCGGCCTCCTGCAGCTCGGTCTTGTAATCGCGTTCGGCAGCCGAGCCGCCAAGGTCGTCCGCGATCAGCAGTTCGACCGCACGCTGAGCCGGTTCGAGTCCTCCATCGGAATAGATCGCACCGATCAGCGCCTCCAGCGCGGCCGCGAGAATCGACGGCTTCTCCCGCCCGCCGCTCTTCTCCTCGCCCTTGCCCAGCCTGAGATACGTCCCGACGCCGATTTCCTGCGCTTTCAGAGCTAGCGTCCGTCCATTGACGATCGAGGCCCGCTGCTTCGAGAGCTGTCCTTCCTTGGCTTCGGGAAAGCGGCGCATCAGGAGGTCGGCGATCGCAAGATCGAGCACCGCATCGCCGAGAAACTCCAGCCGCTCGTAATGTGGTTCGTTCGGGCCGACCGCGCTCGGATGAGTCAGGGCGGCGTCGAGCAAGCCGGGGTGCTCGAAATGGTAGCCGAGCGCCTGCTCGAGGCTCGTCCGGACGTGCTCAAAGCCCGCCCGCCGCTCGCGCTGTCGGCCACCCAACAACCTCGCCAGCCAGCGTCGCGCCCTCGACATGGGATGCCTGGAATTCGACCTCATGATTCCTCAGCTCGTCCGTGCCATCCACCGCGACGCGAAGATAATTGCGGCTCAGGCCCGTAAGCCGCCCATCGGCAGCCCGCTCCTCAAGCAGCACCCGAAGTTTCACGTCGCTGAAGCGCCGCGCAAAAGCGCAGCGCTTCTTCTCTCCTAATTCGCGTAGCGCCTGCGCCCGCTGGCGGATTTCTGCGGGCGCCACGCGCCCGTCGAGCTTGGCGGCGGTCGTGCCGGCACGCACCGAGTACGGAAAAACATGGAAATACGCCAGCGGCAGGCCTTCCACAAAACTAAAGTAACGCTTGAAGTCGTCGTCGGTCTCGCCGGGAAAGCCAACGATCAGATCGGCGCCGATCGCTGCGTCCGGAATCGCTTCCAGGACACGTTGGACCCGCGCGCGGTAGAAGCCGGTATCGTACCGCCGCCGCATCCGGCTAAGCGTCCGATCCTCCCCCGCCTGAAGCGGCAGATGCAGATGCGGACAGAAAGCGTCCGAGCCGGCCAGCCTCGAAATGATCGAGTCGGTCAATTCCTCGGGATCAAGCGAACTCAGCCGAATGCGCCGAATCGGCGAGCGCTCGGCGATCATCTCAAGCAGCGCTTCAAGTGATGTAGCGGGCGAAAGGTCCTTGCCGTAGCCGCCGAGATGGACGCCTGCAAGCACCACCTCCTTGAAGCCACGCGCGGCGAGCCCGTCGATCGCGGCCATCACCTGACGCGGTTCGACGCTGCGCGAGGGTCCGCGCGAGGTCGGCACGATACAAAACGAGCAGAACTGGTCGCATCCCTCCTGCAACTTGAGAAAGGCGCGGGTGCGGCCAGCGGGCGTGACCGCTGAAATTTCGATCGGCGGACGGACTTTGCGCAGATTCGAGACCATCACGCGTTCGCCGCCACCGTCGATGATCGCTCGATCGAGGTCGTCGGCGCGGCCGAGCCCGACCACGGCATCGACCTCGGCGGCGCTTGCGAGCCGCGCCGGATTTGCCTGCGCGAGGCATCCGGTCATCACGATCCGGGCATTGGGATTCAGCCGGCGCGCGCGCCGCGCAAGCCTCAGACTCTCGACATCCGCGCGATCGGTCACCGTGCAGGTGTTGATCACGTAAGCATCGGCGGAGGCGTCGAACTCGGCGTGTTCAATACCGCGCGCGGCGAGCCGCGCCCGGATTACCGCCGAATCGTATTGATTGACCTTACAGCCGAGCGTTGCGATTGCCACCCGCATTCGAAACCCTAGAGCGCCCGCTCGATAAAGCCGCCGCCGAGCACTTCGTCCTGCCGATAAAAGACGCACGCCTGCCCGGGACTGACGGCCGGCCCCGCTCCATTGAAGCGGACCTCGGCGCGGTCGGCGGCAGTCATCGTAAGCGTGGCATCGAGCGCCGGATGGCGATAACGGATTTTCGCTTCGATCGGAATCGAATCGCCGGCCATCATTCCGGATGAGATCAGGCGGACGTCCGCCGCAACCAGACCACGCGCAGCCAGCGCCTCACGACGGCCGACGACAACTTCCGCGCTCGCCGGCCGTAACTCGCGGACATAAAGCGGCGCATCGGCGGCGATTCCCAGGCCGCGACGCTGGCCGACGGTGTATCGATGGATTCCGCGATGAACGCCGAGCACGCGTCCGGCGTCATCAACCACGCAGCCCGGACGCGGCGCCGTCGGACCCGCGGTCTGCTCGACAAAGCGCGCGTAATCGCCGTCGGGGACGAAGCAGATCTCCTGGCTCTCGGGTTTGTCGGCATTGCGAAGGCCAAGCCGGCGTGCGTGGTCGCGCACCTCGCGCTTGGTCATCGTGCCGAGCGGAAAAAGCGTCCGCGCAAGCTCCGCCTGGCCGAGCGTGAAGAGGAAATATGACTGGTCCTTCGCGAGATCGCGCGCCCGCATCAAGCTGAAGCGACCCTCCGCGCTCCGCACGATTCGCGCATAATGGCCGGTCGCGACGAACGCGGCGTCGATCGCACGCGCCCGCTCCCAGAGCCGATCGAACTTGATCTCGAGATTACAACGCACACACGGATTCGGGGTGCGTCCGGCGAGGTATTCATCAACGAAGTTGCCGATTACGCGACGGGCGAAATCGGCGCGCATGTCGACAACGTAAAACGGAAAGTCCAGCCGCTCGGCGACGCGGCGCGCATCTTCGAAATCGTCATACGAGCAGCAGGTCGTTCGACGCCGCGCGACTGGATTTGCAAGCTCCGGAGCAAGGCGCATCGCGATTCCGACCACGTCGTAACCCCGCTCGCGCAAAAGTGCGGCGGCAACCGAACTGTCGACGCCGCCCGACATCGCGACCAGCACCCGCGCGCTCATCGCGATGCCTCTGCGATTTCCGCGTCTCGCGCCGGCTCAGCATGAGCGACGCGCCGCCAGACACGCGCGATTATCGCGGCGGCGCGATCGATTTCATCCGCCGTGGTCGACCATCCGAGACTGATTCTGAGCGAGCTTCGCGCCTCCGCCTCGGTGCGGCCCATCGCGAGCAACACGTGCGAGGGCTCGACCGAGCCCGCCGCGCACGCCGACCCCATCGAGACCTCGACGCCTTCGAGATCGAGCGCCAGCATCAGGCTCTCGCCGAGGACCTTGGGAAATGTGAGGCTCAGCGTGTTGGGAAGACGACGATCCGCAGCGCGCGGACCGTTGAGCTTCAAGCCCGGCACGGCGTCGAGCAGAAGCGTGAGCAAGCGATCAGAAAGGTCGGCAATTTTCGCCGACTCGAAATCCAGTTTCTTCTCGATTGTCCCGGCCGCCAGGCCGAAGCCGATCGCGCCGGCGAGATTCTGCGTGCCGGCGCGCAGACCGTGCTCCTGCGGACCGCCGAGAATCGTTGGCGCGATTGGCGCCATATCGCGGACATAAAGCGCACCGACTCCCGCCGGCCCGCCCAGCTTGTGCGCGCTCAGTGTCATCAGGTCGCATCCGAGCGCTTCGACGGAGACCGGAATACGGCCCAGCGCCTGGGCGGCATCGACGTGGAATATCGCGCCGCAATTCCTGATCGCTGCGGCGAGCGGCGCCAGTTCCTGAATCGTGCCGGTCTCCGCATTGGCAAGGCCGAGCGTGACCAGCGCAGTGCGATTATCGAGCATTTCCGCGGCGCCGGCGATAATCCGGCCATCGCAATCGACCGGCGCCATTACAATCTCGAAACCGCGCTCCTTAAGCGCGTTCAGCGGCTCGATGATCGACGAATGCTCGATCGACGAACTCACGATTTTTCGCCGCCCGGGATTCGCCGCCGCCGTGCCGAAAATCGCAAGATTGTTTGACTCAGTGCCGCCGCTGGTGAAAACGATTCGGCGCGGATCGGCATCGATAAGCTGCGCGACGCGCTCGCGGGCCTCCTCGAGCGCGCGCCGGGCTTGCCGGCCTGAGTGATGAATCGACGCGGGGTTCCCGGCCGATTCAGGCATCCCGGCGACGGCGTCGCGCACCTCGGGCCGCAGCGGCGAGGAGGCGTTATGATCGAGATAGATTCGCATCACTACAGAAAGTATTTCGGACTATAACTTAGCGTACCCAATCCGGCGGAAAAAGCTTGCGCTGCCGGTCAGGAAGCAATTGGATTTGGACTACCTTGGCTTTTCGGCGAGGCGCGGCTGATTCGGCGGCCCGGCGCCGGTCGCCTGTTCCAGGCAATCCTGCCGCTCTTCGAGCTCTCTAATCCGCACGGTGAGCTCATTAAGCTTTTCGATCATCGCGTTCATCGCGCGCGCGACCGGGTCAGGCAAGCGTCCGTGCTCAAGCTCCATCACGTCGTGGCGCGCGCTCTCGCCCTCGATCACCTTGCCGGGTATGCCGACGATGGTCGAGTAAGCGGGCGCGGACGAGATTACCACCGCGCCCGCGCCGATCCGACTGCCGCGGCCGATCCGCACCGGACCGAGCACGGTTGCGCCGGCGCTGATCAGCACGTGGTCCTCGATGGTCGGATGGCGCTTCTCCTTGCTATGGCTGGTGCCACCCAGCGTAACGCCCTGGTAGATAAGCACGTCGTCGCCAATCTCGGTGGTCTCGCCGATCACGACGCCCATGCCATGGTCGATGAACAGGCGGCGCCCGAGGCGCGCGCCGGGATGAATCTCGATACCGGTAAGAAAGCGGCTGATTTCGCTGACTATCCGGCCGAGCAGCTTCAGGCGTCGCTCCCAGAGCCAATGCGCGACACGATGATGCCAGATGGCGTGGAGGCCGGGATAGGTCAGGACCACTTCGAGCACGGTGCGCGCGGCGGGATCGTGGCGGAAGACCGCGTCGATGTCTTCGCGCATGCGGCTCAAGAGACCCATCGAAGACCTCGCTCAGTTGGCGCGCGTGGGCAACGCCGCGGCCTCGTCCGCATTGCCCGCTCGCCCCGCGCCATCGCGTGTCGCCTGCGCCCGGATGCGGGGACGGGCGCCATCCTTGTAGAGCTTGTATTCGACAGAATCAACCAGCGCCTGCCAACTCGCTTCGATGACGTTGTTCGACACGCCCACGGTGCCCCAGTTGCGACGCCCGTCGTTCGATTCGATCAACACGCGGACCCGCGAGCCGGTGCCATGGCCCGTATCGAGCACGCGCACCTTGTAATCGATCAATTGCAGCGCTTCGAGCGATGGATAGTACGGCACTAATGATTGGCGCAGCGCCGCGTCGAGCGCGTGCACCGGACCGTTGCCGATCGCGGCGTTGCGCGTGCGTCGCCCATCAGGCCCTTCGATCACGACCACGGCCTCGCTAAACGGCGCCTGGTCCTCATGCCACTTGTCGTCGAAGACCCGGAAACTGACGAACCGAAAATACTCGCGCGCCAGCCCGAGCGTGCGCAGCATCACCAGCTCGAACGATGCATCGGCGCCGTCGAAGACATAGCCGAGCCCTTCAAGACGCTTGAGTTCATCCAGCAGCAGGCCGATCTTCTCGTTGCCGGGCTCCACGCGCAATCCAAACTCGCGCGCCTTGTAAAGGATGTTCGCGCGGCCTGAAAGCTCCGAGAGCACCACCCGTCGATTATTGCCGACCAGCGACGGATCGATGTGCTCGTAGGTGCGCGCGTTGCGCTGGATGCCCGAGACATGCAGCCCCGCCTTGTGCGTGAAGGCGCTGCGGCCGACGTAAGGCTGGCGCGCGACCGGAGTGACGTTGGCCAGCTCATAAACGAGCCGCGAGACGTCTTCGAGCGACTCGAGCCGCTTCGGCGGCACACATCGATAGCCGAGTTTGAGCTGCAGGTTCGGAATGATCGAAATCAGGTTCGCATTGCCGCAGCGCTCGCCGAGTCCGTTGATCGTGCCCTGCACCTGGGTCACGCCCGCTTCGACCGCGGCGAGCGAATTGGCGACCGCGACCTCGGAATCGTTATGACAATGGATTCCCAGCTCGCATCCGACTGCGGCCTGTGCGGCTTTCACGCCGGCAACAATCTCATTCGGCAAACGGCCGCCGTTCGTGTCGCAGAGCGCGATAGTGTCAACGCCCGCGTCGTCAGCAGCCTTGAGGCAGGCAATCGCGAACTTCGGATTCGCCGCGAAGCCGTCGAAGAAATGCTCGGCATCGAAAATCACTTCATCGAGATGGCGTTTCAAGTAGGCGATGGTGTCGTGAAGGATTTCGAGGTTCTCGTCGAGTGGAATACGCAGCGCTTCGCGCACGTGCAGGTCCCAGGTCTTGCCGACCACGGTGCCGACGGAAGTGCCCGCGCGGATGATGAGTTGCAGATTCTTGTCTGCCGACGCGCGCACGCCGGCGCGGCGCGTCGAGCCAAACGCGGCGATCTTCGCGTGATGCAATCGGACGCGCTTGATCTCCTTGAAAAACGCCGCGTCACGTTCGTTCGATCCCGGCCATCCGCCCTCGATGTAATCGATGCCGAGCGCATCCAGCCGCTGCGCAATCGTCACCTTGTCCTCGACCGTGAGCGACACCTCCTCGGACTGGCATCCGTCGCGCAGCGTCGTGTCGTAGAGCTGAATTTTGCGCGCTCCGGCCATCTCAGAGCGTCTCCGGACCGGCGTTGTTCTGTTCCTCGCCGAGGAACGCGTCGTGCAGCGCGCGCATCGCGAGCTCGCCGTACTTTGAGTTGACGACCACCGAAACCTTGATTTCCGAGGTCGCGATCATCTCGATATTCACCCTTTCGTCCGCCAGCACCTTGAACATCTTCGCCGCGACCCCGGCGTGCGAACGCATCCCGATGCCGACCACCGAGACCTTGGCCACCTGCTCCTCATGGCGCACGCCGCGCGCGCCTATCTCATCGCTCAAGGCCCGGACGATTTCGAGCGCGCGGCGCAGATCCGGGCGTCCCACGGTGAACGTCATATCGGTGCGGCCGTCGGCGCTCGCGTTCTGGATGATCATATCGACGACGATGCCTGCGTCGGCAATCGGGCCGAAGATGCGCGCGGCAAGCCCGGGCCGATCCTCGACGCCGGCAATCGTCAGCTTGCTCTGGTTCTGATCGAGCGTGACGCCCGACACCAATATGTTTTCCATTGTTCGATCCTCATGGCCGACCCAGGTCCCTTCAAGCTCCTCGTTGAAGCTCGAACGCACAATCAGCGGCACGTTGAAACGCCGCGCAAGCTCGACCGAGCGCAGTTGCAGGACCTTCGCACCCAGCCCCGCCATCTCGAGCATCTCGTCGTACGAAATGCGCTTAAGTTTGCGGGCGTGGGGACAAATGTTCGGGTCGGCGGTGTACACGCCATCGACGTCGGTAAAGATTTCGCAGGCCGACGCCTTGAGCGCCGCGGCCATCGCCACCGCGGTCAGGTCCGATGCGCCGCGTCCGAGCGTCGTCACGTCGCCACGCTCGTTCATCCCCTGATAACCGGCGATCACCACCACCCGATGATCGCGAAGCGCTTCGTGCACGCGCCGGCATTCGATCCCTGTGATGCGGGCGCGGCCATGATGAGGATCAGTTCGCACTGGCAGTTGATGAGCGAGCAGCGAGACGGCCGGGCATCCGATGGCGCCGAGCCGGATCGAGAGCAGTGCCGCCGAAACCTGCTCCCCGGTTGCAACCAGCACGTCGGTCTCGCGTGCGTCAGGCACTTCGCAAAGCTCACCCGCGAGCCCGAACAGCCGATTGGTCTCGCCCGCCATCGCGGAGACCACCACGACGAGATCATCTCCGGCGGCGCGGGCGCGCGCCACGTGGTCGGCAACTTTCTTGATTCGCTCGATCGAGCCGACCGAGGTGCCCCCGAACTTCTTGACGACCAGAGCCATGTTTTCAAAACCCGCCGAAGGCGGGTTGAACCTGTAATTATGAGCGGAAGCCGGGGCCTAAACCAGAGCCCCCGGGAGCGTCATCCGAAGCGCGTTTTGAGCTTGCCGATCAGTGCCGCGTAGCGGTCGCTGATGGCGCTCAACTCGATTCGTCGCTGATTCGCCCCCGCATACTCAATACGAACCGCGAGGTAATCGATCTCCGGCGCTTCGCGGAGCCGCTCGAACCATTCCACAGCCGCGACGCCCTCGGCGAAAAGATATTCGCGGAGCCCAAGGTCATCGAGACGCGCGACTTCGAGGCGGTAGAGATCAATATGGTAGAGCGTGAAACGCCCGCGATGTTCCTGAATCATCGTGAAGGTCGGGCTCAGCACCCTGTCCTCATCGAGGCCGAGCCCGCGCGCAAGCCCTTTGACGAAGCAGGTTTTTCCCGCGCCAAGGTCGCCGGTCAGCCCGATGATCTCGCCGCCCGTGAGCAACGTGGCGAGACGGCGCGCCCATGCTTTGGTCTCGCGCGCCGAGCGGCTTTCGATTTCGAAGCGCGTCATCGTCGAAGCTGCCAACGTCACGAGTCAGGCGCGCAGCGCAGCGAGCGCAGCGGGCAGTTCATCGATTACGTCACCGGCTAGATAGCCGACCGGGCCACGATGAGTGGCCAATCGATCGGCCGCGAAACCGTGGAGAAAAACGCCGAGCTTGAGCGCATCGAACGGCGAAAGCCCCTGCCCCAGCAGCGCTCCGAGCATCCCCGACAGCGCGTCGCCCATGCCGGCCGTTGCCATCCCCGCGTTGCCGCTCGAATTGATGCAGACCTCGCCGCGCGGGCCTGCGATCACCGAGCGGCTCCCTTTCAGCAGCACGTGCGCCCCGGTCAGCTCCACGAGCCGGCGGGTGCTGGAGATCCGATCGGTGTTCACTTCGGTTGTCGAGGCGCCGAGCAGGCGCGCCATCTCGCCGGGATGCGGCGTCAAGACGACCGGCCGGATTGAATTCCTGAGCCGCGCCGCGCCAAGCTGCGCAAGCAGGTTCAGTCCGTCCGCGTCGAGAACCATCGGTATCGATAAACGATCGGGATTATCGACCAGCCATTCGATCAACGTCCGCGTGCCGTCGCTTACGCCGATTCCCGGACCGACCACGAGCGCGCTGCATCTGGACGCCAGCGCAGCGATCCGATCGACCGCGCGCGCGCCGTCGAAACGGCCGTTGAAATCGGGCATCGGCTCGGTCATCAACTCGGCCTGGCCGGACGCGACAATCGCGAAAATCGATTCGGGAATTGCGGCAGTCACCAGCCCCGCGCCCATTCTGAGCGCCGCCCGCGACGCGAGCAGCGCAGCGCCGGACTTGCCGCGGCTGCCTGCGACAATCAGCGGATGGCCGTAAGTTCCCTTGTGGGTGTTTGCGCTGCGCGGCTTAGCCAGCGGCGCGGCATCGGCCGCTTCGACAAACCATCCGGTGGTTCCGATTTCGTTGAAGGCGGAAGGTGCGAACCCGATATCGACGATGTCCAAAAGACCGCAGCAGGCCGCGCCCGGGTAGGAGACATGACCGTACTTGGCCGCGCCGAAGGTCACTGTCAGATCGGCCTCGACCGCAGCTCCCATGATCGCGCCGGTATCCGCGTTCACACCTGACGCGATATCGACCGCGGCCACGAGCGCCGATGCCCGGTTGATCTCTTCGACCGCGCGCCGCGCGGCGCCTTTGATGTCAGCATTGAGGCCGGTGCCAAAAATGGCATCGAAGATCACCGCAACCTGCGAGCGGCCGGCGGCGAATACCGAAGCGACGCTCTGTTCGGTCGTCGCTTCGATCGCCTCGACCTTTCGCTCACACTCCTCGTACGCGCGACGGGCGTCGCCGCGCAATTCGTCGCTGCGGCCGAGCAAAATGACGCCGACGTTCGCGCCGAGTTCGGCCATCCGACGCGCGGCCACCATTCCGTCGCCGCCGTTATTGCCGCGCCCCGCAACCACCAGCACGCCATTGCGAATCCGCTCCGGCCATCGACGCACCACCGCATCGGCCACCGACTCGCCGGCCCGCGTCATCAGCGAGTAAGACGCGATTCCGCTCTGCTGGCTTATACGGTCGACCTCGCGGCTCTGCGCAGCGGTCAGAAGTCTCATCGCGAACCCGGATGTCTTGCCGCGGTCCGACGACGCGTCCGCGCGCGTGGAATGATCGAAAGGTCGGGCGTCGCGATGGCCGCCTTCATCTCGCGCACCGCGCGCGCCATCCCGACTATCACAGCCCGCGCAACGATCGCATGCCCGATATGAAGCCAGCGCAGATTACGGATCGCGGCGATCGGCCCGACGTTGCGATAATTGAGCCCATGCCCGGCATTGCACTTGAGCTTGAGCGCGCGGGTTGCCTCGACCGCCGCGCGAATTTTCTCGAGTTCGGCCAGCGCCGCATCACCCAGCCGTCGATCGGGACTGCTGTCGGAGCCGAGCAAATCGTCATCGGCGAGATTCGCGTAGCTCCCGGTGTGAAGCTCGACGAAATCCGCGCCCAGCGCCGCCGCGGCCTCAAGCTGATGCTGCTCCGGATCGATGAACAGGCTCACGCCGATGCGAGCGTCCTTCAGCCGGCGAACGAGGAGGGACAATCGATCGGCGAGCCCGGCCGCATCGAGTCCGCCCTCGGTGGTAAGTTCGGCGCGCCGTTCGGGAACCATGCAGACCTCGTCGGGTCGAACCCGCACCGCCAACTCGATCATCTCTTCGATCGGAGCGAGCTCTTGGTTCAAGTGAAGCTTGAGATCGCTGCGCAGCCGGAACAGGTCGTAATCCTGAATATGGCGGCGGTCTTCGCGCAGATGAACTGTGATGGCATCCGCGCCCGCGCGCGCGGCAATCTGCGCCGCCTCAACCGGATCCGGATAAGTCGAGCGGCGGACCTGCCGCACGGTCGCAACGTGATCGATATTCACGCCGAGCTGCACCATCTGGATTTACGAGCGCGCGCCGGCGTGGCGCTGAATCGATGCGCTGATCTCGCGCGCGATGGCCGCAATCGTCCCGTAGTCGTCGCCCTCGACCATCACCCGCGCGACCATCTCGGTGCCGGAGTAGCGCACCAGCAGCCGCCCGCTGCCCGCCAGGCGCCGCTCGGCATCGGTTATCAGCCCGCGTACTTCCGGCATCCCGTCGAGCGGCGTCCGCTCGCGCACGCGGACGTTTTCGAGCACTTGCGGCACCCGGCGCATCGCGCGCAATTCGCTTAGCGGACGTTGCCTCTCGAGCATGTGATCGATCATCAGGAGCGCGGTCAGGAGACCGTCGCCGGTCGTCGCATGGTCCATAAAAATGACGTGGCCGGACTGCTCACCGCCCAGATTGTAACGCCCCGATCGCATCTCGCGCGCCACCGCCGGATCGCCGACCTCGGTGCGCAGCAATCGCACACCGCTTGCTTCCAGAGCGCGCTCGAGCCCGAAGTTGCTCATCACCGTCGCGACCACGGTGTTGTCGCGCAAGCGTCCTTCGGCGGCCAGCTTGCGTCCAAGGATCGCCATCACGTCGTCGCCGTCCAGCAGCTCGCCATGCTCGTCGAACAGCAGCACGCGATCAGCGTCGCCGTCGAGCGCGATGCCGAGGTGAGCGCCGCTCTCTTTGATCGTGGCGCGTAGGCGCTCCGGATGCATCGCGCCGCACTCGCGGTTGATGTTCATCCCGTCGGGGTCAACGCCCAGCGCAATCACTTCCGCACCGAGTTCATCGAGCAGGTCGGGTCCGACCTTGTAGGCTGCTCCGTTGGCGCAATCGACGACAATTTTGAGACCCTCGAAAGTAGTCCTGCGCGGCAGGCAATTCTTCAGCCATACCAGGTAGCGCCCCTGCGCATCGTCGATGCGCGCGGCTTTGCCGATCTGATCGGCCGGCGCGCGTTCGAGGCGGCCGTCGTTGAAGACCAGCTCCTCGATCCGATTCTCGGTCTCATCGTCGAGCTTGAAGCCTTCGCGCGAAAAAAACTTGATGCCGTTGTCCTGGAAGGGGTTGTGCGACGCCGAGATCACCACGCCCGCGTCGGCGCGCATGTTGCGCGTCAAAAAGGCGATCGCCGGCGTCGGCATCGGTCCAACCAGCCACACGTCAACGCCCATCGAACAGATGCCCGAGGCTAACGCGGTTTCCAGCATGTAACCGGAAAGGCGCGTGTCCTTGCCGATCAGGATGCGCCGATGGCGTCCGCTCGGAGCGTGGAAAACATGAGCAAGGGCGCGGCCCAGCCGCAGCGCGGTCTCAGAGGTGATCGGCTCGCGGTTGGCGATGCCGCGTACGCCGTCGGTGCCAAAAAGTCGGTTCCCCATCTTCGCTAACGATAGACCCTAAGTCTAACCTGCTGCGGTTCGTGACGCACCAACTGCATCCCGTCCGGAAGCCGGACCTGCAGCGGCACGATATGCCACGCCCCGGGCTGAATCCCGCTCGCATCGACAAAGACCGCGCCCTCAAGATCAAGCTTCGCCATCTTCAACAGCGGACCGCGGATTGCGAGATTGG
Source organism: Pseudomonadota bacterium (assembly GCA_021324855.1). Taxonomy (GTDB): domain Bacteria; phylum Desulfobacterota; class Binatia; order Binatales; family Binataceae; genus JAJPIG01. The sequence goes on from JAJPIG010000017.1 coordinate 32,398, forward strand.
CGTCCGCCGGTTCGACCCGCGATCGATAGTCCGTCGCCCGCACCTGTACCTTGAGCCCCTTGAACTCGCGATCGACGATCACCTGCTGCAGCGCAACCTTGGCCTCGACCACCTCCGTGCCGAGCCTCACGTGCGAACCAGGGTCGAGCACGCGCACCGGCGCGTCGAGGTCGGCGTTTACGCCCTGCACGGAGAGCGGCTCGGTATCTACATGCTTTAGCGCCGAGATGTAGCGGCTCGGTCCGGTCGCTTCGATCGTGGCCGGCTTGACTTCGGTGGATGCCACGCGGTATCCGGTCGCCGGCTTGCCCTCGATGTCGAGCTTCACCGGCACATCCGCGCTGACGATCCGATCGATATCAAGGACGATCTGCGACGGGACGATCCGTGTCACGCTGATTCCGCGATACTCGGCAAACATCTCCGGCGTGAGCCGAAATGACGCCTGTCCCGGCCCCACGCCGATCAGGTTGAGTCTGAGCGTCAGGCGATCGGGGTCGAGCAGCGAAAGCATGGTCGGCGTGCCCGCCATGGTGAGCTTGATGAACTGCGGATGGTCGTTGATGATCGTCAGGCCGGCGGGGAGCGAGTTGTAGCGCACCGGGACCTCAATGGTGTCCTCTTCGGAATGTTCGCCGGCGTTGACGAACACCCAGAGCGCGACCGCGAGCAGCAGCGAAAGCAGCCGTAGTCCCGGGTTGCGCATCAGGAAACGCCGCAGACGCCCGGTCGGCGCGCGCGCGGATTTCGCGGACTCTATAAGGACTGGTGATTTGGCCGGCTTCGCCATCGTCGATCACGACCTCAATCGATGAAGACGGGCGAGCAGCCGCGATGAATCGATGTCCTGGAGCAGCCGGCCGCGAATTGCGATCGAAATGGTGCCGTGCTCCTCGGAGACGACGATCACCAGTGCGTCGTTCTCCTCGGTCAGCCCGATCGCCGCACGATGGCGCGTGCCGAGCGTCGGCGCGACATTCTGATCGGTTGCGAGCGGCAGCAGGCATCCAGCCGCGAGCACGCGGTCGCCCTTGATGATCACCGCGCCGTCATGCAGCGGCGAGCCGCGCATGAAGATGGTTTCGATCAGCTCCCGCGACACGCGCGCGTCGATCTGGCGGCCGGTCTCGACGTATTCGCTGAGCCCGATCTCCTGCTCGATTGCGATCAGCGCGCCGATTCGCCGCGCCGCGAGCCAGGTCGCCGCGGCGGAAATCTCCTCGGCGGCGCGCGCCACGTTCGCGCGCGCGGCGAAGAACGGGCCCGCGCCCATCCGGGCAAGCGCGCGCCGAATATCCGATTGAAAAATCACTACCAGTATGACGATCAACGAGCCGAGGAAATTGTTGAGCAGCCAGTTAAGCGTGAACAGCCCGAGCATCTGCGAAGCCACGAAAGCCAGACCGAGCAACGCCAGACCGACAACCATCTGCACCGTGCGCGTGCCGCGAATCAGCACGATCACGCGATAGATCACGAACGCGACGATCAGAATGTCCAGCGCGTCCTGCCATCTGAGCGGAGGTATAAAGCCAATGTAACCGTGCATAGCCCGTCAGATGCGGATGCTGCCCGCAATCGATGCTGCCGCTTTGAGCGCCGCCGACGTCAGTCCGGGGTCGTGAACTCTCAGGATATCGGCGCCCATCATCACCGCCGTCACCTCCGCCGCTGCGAGGCGCGCCGCACGCTCGCGCTCACCGGCGTTTGCAAGTCCAAGCCGCAGCGCTTTCCCGGAAAATCCTATCAGAACCGGACAGCCAAGCGCAGCGACTTTCGGCAACCCTCGCATCAATGCCAGGTTGTGCTCGACCCGTTTGGCAAAGCCGAAACCGGGATCGACGATCAGACGCGACGGCGGAATGCCGGCGGCAATTGCCGCGCGAATCCGGCTGCGCAAGTACCGGCATACTTCGGCGACGACGCTCCGATACTGCGCCATCATGGTCATCGTCTCCGGGATGCCCCGCATGTGCATCAGGACCACCGCCGCCCGGCCGCGCGCGGCGACCTCCGCCATCCCAGGATCGAAGCTTAGCGCGCTGACGTCATTGATAATCGCCGCACCGGAATCGAGCGCGGCCTTCGCAACAATCGCTTTTCGTGTATCTATCGAGACAGGGATATCAAGCTTCGGAACGAGCCGCTGAAGAACGGGAACAACACGCCGCAGTTCCTCTTCGCTCGGTACTTCGCGTGCGCCCGGACGGGTCGACTCGCCGCCGACGTCGATGATGTCGGCGCCCTCCGCGGCCATCCGAAGCGCGTGCTCGACGGCGCGTTCCGGATCGAGGTAGCGGCCGCCGTCGCGGAACGAGTCCGGCGTAACATTGAGGATCCCCATCACGGCCGGGAACGCGATTGTGCGGCCGTCGGCGAGTTTGAGCGCGCGGCGGCGCGAGCGATGGCGCGGCGGCATCATGATCGACAGTATTCTGTCATCTATGATGGCGCGTCTCACCCAGGGTAGCTCGAGCGTGGGCCTCAGCTACGACAACGCCAACCGGCGCATCTCGGATGGAGGTGTGCCTTCCTAATGCCCCGGCGGAGCTGGTCTGGGGGTGGCGATAACGCTTCGCTCTCCGAAAGAAGCTGCGGTAGAATTGGTGGCGGTGAAGCGCCATGGGTAACTGGGAGCCGGCCGCATATCGCGATTACAAGTGGATCGTGCGCGATCCGGAGCTACTGGGCGGCAAGCTGGCGGTGCGGGGCACACGGCTGTCGGTCGCGTTCGTGCTGGCCTGCCTAGGCGAGGGAATGAGCGCGGAGGAGATCGCGCAGACCTATGCGCCGTTCCCGCTCGAGGCCATCCCGGAGATCATGAAGGTCGCATCCGAGCTGCTCGATTTGGGGCATGTGGCTGCCTGACGCCAATATGCCGGTGCAGCTCGTGGCGCTGCTCGGGGAGTTGGGCGTCGAGGCCGATTCGGCGGTTACGCGCGGGTGGAATACGCTCAGCAACGGGGCGCTGGTGAGCGCAGCCGTGGCGGCGGAATTTATCGCGCTGCTGACCCGGGATCGGCTGTTCGGAGAATCGGCGGCGCAGGCGCTCAAGGTCCACTCCGAGTTCGGTATCGCGCGGATTACACTGCCGCAACTGCGCGCCAACCAGTTCCTGGTGGCGTTCCGCGCGGCGTGGCAAAAGACGCGAATCGTCCCAGCGCCGGGACAGATGATAGAGTGGCCCGGGTAATAAAAGCCGCGCGTCTGCCCAACAGCGTGATCGTCACCTACGGCTACGACGCGGATTCGCGGCCGACCGGGCTCACCTATGGAACCGGCGGCTCATGGACGAGCCCCGCCCGGCAATCTGAGCAACCTGACATACACCGGAGCCTGTCCTGAGCGAAGTCGAAGGAACGCCGACGGACGGCGAACAGTGGTCGGCGGCAGCCTGGCGGCGGCTGAAAGGAAACGGTCAGAATCCGTGTGATGTGGCGCACACTGATCCACGTTGCTGGAGCTGATAGGCGAGCGGCGGGCGCGTCAGAGATCAGCCAAGCCGACTTTAGTTCTCTTTCTTACCGCGCGCGATCGCGTCATCGATGATTTTCCAGAAGCGCTTGTTCTGGGACAGCGCCAGCGCTTCAAGGTCGGTATCCTCGGTCGCCGGAATCAGCGCCACGCACGGCCGGCCGTTCCTGGCGATCAGCACCGAGCCGCTCTTGGGCAGCTAGGCAGCTCCTTGGCGTAGCGGCTAAACCGCGTTTTGACCTCGCGAATGTTCTCGACCTTCATAGACCTCACGCCAGCGCCGTTCGCAATCAACGCCGCGGCGCGGTTACTCAGGCGAGTGCGGGCTTGGGCGGCAGGCCGGGCACCGGGCTCTCGTCGGCAACGGCCTTGGGCTTGTCCTTCGGGGCGCTTGCGCCCGGGGAGCTGCCTTCCGATGCCGCTTGCTCGCGGCTCGGCGGCAACTCGCGGCCGTCCTGGAAGGCCTTGACCATCTCGGCAACCTCGCTGCCTTCCAGCACCTCTTTTTCGAGCAGGCGCTCGGCGATCGCATGCAGCAGCGTAAGATGGTCTGACAGCAGGCGGCGCGCGTTATGGTATGCCTCATCAACGATGCGCCGCACCTCGCGATCGATCTCGACCGCGGTATGCTCGGAATAATCCTTATGGTGCGCGATGTCGCGGCCGAGGAAAACCTGCTCTTCGCGCCGCCCGAAGGTCATCGGGCCGAGCTCCTTGCTCATCCCCCACTCGCACACCATCTTGCGCGCGAGTTCAGTCGCCTTCTCGATGTCGTCGCCGGCGCCGGTCGTCATGTGGTTGAAAACCAGCTCTTCTGCGACGCGCCCCCCGAACATCATCGTAAGCCGCGTCATCAGGTAGTCACGCGAGTAGGTGTAGCGATCATCGAGCGGCAGTTGCTGTGTGACACCGAGCGCCATCCCGCGCGGGATGATCGTGACCTTGTGGACCGGGTCGGCTCCGGGCAGCAGCATCGCAACCAGCGCATGGCCGCCCTCGTGATACGCGGTGTTGCGCCGCTCGGCCAGCGACATCACCATCGAGCGCCGCTCCGCACCCATCATGACCTTGTCCTTGGCGAGTTCGAAATCGGCCATCTCGACTTTTTCTTTATTACGCCGGGCCGCCAGCAACGCCGCCTCGTTAACGAGGTTTTCGAGGTCGGCGCCCGCGAAACCCGGAGTCGAGCGCGCGAGCTTGTCGATCGAAACGTTCTCGGAGAGCGGCACGCGCCGTGTATGGACGCGCAGGATGCCCTCGCGGCCCTTGACGTCAGGGCGCGGCACGACCACCCGTCGATCGAAGCGGCCGGGCCGCAACAGCGCCGGATCGAGCACATCGGGACGGTTTGTCGCGGCCACCAGGATGACGCCCTCGTTCGCCTCGAAGCCGTCCATCTCAACCAGCAACTGGTTTAGCGTCTGCTCGCGTTCGTCATGACCGCCGCCGAGGCCGGCGCCGCGATGACGCCCGACGGCGTCGATCTCATCGATGAAGATGATACAGGGCGCATGCTTCTTGCCTTGGACGAACAGGTCGCGCACGCGCGAGGCGCCGACGCCGACGAACATTTCGACGAAATCCGAGCCCGAAATTGAGAAAAAGGGCACGCCCGCTTCACCCGCGATCGCGCGGGCGAGCAGGGTCTTGCCGGTGCCCGGAGGTCCGACCAGCAGCACACCTTTCGGGATGCGTCCGCCGAGGCGCGTGAAACGTTTAGGGTCTTTCAGGAACTGAATGATCTCTTCGAGTTCGTCTTTAGCCTCATCGATACCGGCGACATCAGCAAATGTGACTTTATGCGTGTTTTCGGTCAGTAATTTCGCCCGGCTTTTACCGAAGGACATCGCTTTGCCGCCGCCGATCTGCATCTGGCGCATGAAAAAAATCCAGACAGCAACCAACAGCAAGATCGGAAAACCCTGCAGCAACGCGACCATCCACCACGAATCGGTTTCGGGCGGCTTCGCAGCGATCTTGATGTTTTTCTCGCGAAGTGTCTTTACGAGATCGGGATCGTTGGGCGCATAGGTTTTGAAATGTTCCCCACCCGTGGTGACGCCGTGGATAAGGTTGCCCTGGATGGTAACCTCAGAGACTTGATTCCTTTCTGCCTGATTAAGGAAGTCCGAAAAAATTATCTCTGGTTCGCGGGTCTGTGGCCTGCTGAAGATGTTGAAGAGCAGGAGGAACATCAGCCCCAGCACCAGCCAGAGAGCGATGCTGCGGGAAAACTGGTTCATCTGATTATGAGGCTACCATGCCGTTTCAAATCCGCGCAATCACAGGTCGAGCCGGGAGTCTAGAAAAGATGCCTTCAGACGGACTACTTTTTGCGTTTCATCGCTAAGCAAGGCCTGCCGTGAACGCGCGATGCCGGGAATCCACACAATCTGTTCCCCGGATGTGATCAGTGGGTAACTGATGCGACGCGCCGGCGGCAGCTTGTGGTCGATGAAAACGTCCTTGACCTTGCGGGTACCCGCCATACCCAACGGCGCAATCCGATCGCCGCGTAGTATGTTGCGCGCGATCAACGGCCCCGGCAGCCGGTCGGCATCGAAGAGGGCCTGATAAAGGTCTTCAGGCAAAGCCGCGGCGTCGGGCGAAATGGATGCCGCTTCGAGACGACATCCCGCCGGTTCAATCACGGTCTGCCCGGTTCTTACCAGTTCCATGGCATAGCGTTCGTAAGAAATCGGCCGGCGGCGTTCGACCGAAAGCGTCGCGTAGGCGCGCATCGCGTGCCATCCGCCGGGAAGGTCCAGTTTGCCATTCGGCGGCCCGGCGCAGCAGAGGTCGAATAGCCTCCGAATGTGCGTCCGATCGATCCGACGCAGCGTCCCCATGCGAATCGTGAGAAAGCGGCGCAGCATCGCAGCAGCCAGCGCCGGATGAAGTTTCTCAAAACCTGAAAGCCCCAACTTACCCAGACCGTTCAGACGGGAGCGCAGCTCCCGCTCCGCGGCCATCGCGATGAACTCGTCCGCATCGCGCAACTCCAGACCAAGCTCTGCCAGCCGACGCGCGAAGCCCGGCGCATAGTCGCGCTCGATCAGCGGGATCAGCTCATTGCGCACCCGATTCCGCATATGGCGCGGCGAGCTATTCGAGCTGTCGGCGACGAATTCCGCGCCAATGGCTTTGAGGTACCGAAGCAAGTCATCGCGATCGATCGTGAGCAGTGGGCGGATGATCCGGCCCGGACCTGCATCAGTCATCGCAGAAAGACCCGCGATACCCGCACCGCGAAGCATTCGCAGCATGATGGTCTCGGCCTGATCGTTCGCCTGATGGCCCAAGGCGATCCAGCGCGCGCCAAGCCGGTCCGCCGCGCGATCCAGAAACGCGCGCCGCGCATCGCGGGCGCGTTCCTCGAGATTGCCAATGTCGGTCGCGAGGACAGCGGACTCGACGATCAACTGGATTCCGAGCTCGGCGCACACCCGGCGGACGAACCGCTCGTCGCGCTCCGATTCAGCGCCGCGCAAGCCATGATTCAAGTGCGCCGCGGCGATCCGGCGTCCGATGCGATGCGTCGCATGCAGCAACGCCATCGAGTCTGGCCCGCCCGAGACCGCCACGAGGATCGGATCGTCCGGCGCGACGCCGATCCGTACCAGGGCGTCGGCGAGCGTTGCCTCGATTTTTCGGATCAGCCTGTCGGTTGCAGCGTCGATGCGTGACACCCTTCTCATCCGGCGAGCCGGTCGAGCAGGTTGAGGATTACATCGATTCCCGGCAGGTTGACCTCAAGCTCTTCGGCAAGCGTTCGAATGATTCGAACCCGTTCCAATGCTTGGCGCGTATAAAGCGGCTCGCGTCGCCCGTCGATCTCGATCACGCGGGCCGGCACGAGCAATTCCTCTTCCTCCCACAGTCGAAGCTGGCCTTCGCTGACCTTCGCAATTCGGCAAAGCGCGATCCGACTGAAGTAGGTTGGCGAACGTTCCGCGATTTTGCGAACTCCTGACGCCCTCCGGCGGGCCATGACTCCTTCCCTTCTTCTAACTTATAACTCCCGCGCGAGATCGGCGCGCGGATCGGGAACGCCGCGAGCCCTGCGCTTTTCAGCCAACTGCTGCATAAGATGCCGCTCGTCGTCGCTTAGATCCGTCGGCGCCAGCACCTTCAATTCGAATAGAAGATCGCCGGCCGGCTGCTTGCCGCGCGCCGGGATGCCGCGGCCGCGCAGCCGCATCACGCGCCCGGTCTGGCTACCAGCCGGAATCTTAAGCGATACGCGTCCATCGAGCGTCGGCGCGACCACCTCCGCGCCCAGCGCCGCCTCGTAATCCCAGACCGGAAGCTCAACCCGGATGTCACGGCCCGATACCGTGAAGCCCGGTTGATGCTCCAGCCGGACGGTGAGGAATAGGTCCCCGTTAAGTTCGGCGCGCGGTCCCCGGCCGCCCTGCCCCTTCAGCCGGATTCGGTCGCCGTCGGTCATTCCGGGCGGAATCGTCACTTCAAGCGTACGCCGCGCTGGTATCGTGCCGCGCCCGGCGCACCGTGGACACGGCTCGGCCGATCGGATGACGCGCATCTTTTCGCGCTTCTCCTCGTGCGCGACCATTCCGGTGCCGCCGCATTGCGGGCAATCGTCCTCTGCGGTGAGTTCGAGGCGCCGTTTCGCGCCATGCATCGCATCGCGCAGTGAAATTGTTACCTCGGCCTCAAGGTCGGGGGCTCGCGCCGCCGCTGAACCGCCGCCGAAATCAAAATCCGTGAAATCGGCCCCGGTGCGAAATCCGCGACGGCCGCGTCCGCCGCCCATCGAGAAACCGCCGCCGCCCGCAAAGAAGCGCTCGAAGAAATCGCTGAAGCCACCGCCGAAACCGCCACCCGTGCCCGCCTCCGCACGTGCGCCCGCGTACTGCCGGAAGATGTCCTCCTGCGACGCGCCGCGCTCCCAATCGGCTCCGAGCTGATCATATTTCTTGCGCTTCTCGGCATCGCCGATTACTTGGTACGCCTCGTTGATCTCCTTGAAGCGCTGCTCGGCGGCCTTGTTATTAGGATTGACATCAGGATGGTACTTGCGTGCAAGCTTGCGAAAAGCGCTCTTGATCTCGGCTTCGCTTGCGTTGCGCTCAACTCCCAGGGTCTTGTAGTAGTCGCGAAATTCCATCCTTGGTTTCTCAATTCAAGATGGCCATGAATTCGCTGATAGCAAGGGTTCACGAGGCCGAGCGCGTCTTGGATGACTGCCCGGTCAACTCCGCAAGGCGGCGTTCGAGCGCCGCGACCTCTTGTTCGAGCCGACGTTGACGCCTCCAGATGAACATCACGTAGGCGAAAATCACCATGAAGATAATCGTATAGGCCGCGAACAGATAGCCGAAGTTTTCCATCATCAGTCTCCGGCCTCGGCCAGCGCGATTTCGAGCGTCAGCCGATTCAGACGCGCGCGAGTGCGAAGCGTCGCGAGCCGCAGGATCAACAGCCACGCGAAGAGCGCGGTGAACGCGGCCATCGCGACCAGCAACGTTGCTACCATCCTGGGATCTTCCAGGCCGTGGCCGCCCTGGCGCGTGACGAGCACCGCAGGATGGATTGTGCGCCAGAGCCGCACCGAGACGATCACCACGGGCACGTCAAGCGCGGCAATGATCCCGAGCACCGCCGCGACGCGCGCGCTTTGCGGCGTCTCATCCGCTGCCGCGCGGAGCATCAGGTAACCGCCGTACATCAGCCAAAGTAGCAGCGTCGTGGTCAGGCGCGAATCCCACGTCCACCAAACGCCCCAGATCGGCTTGGCCCAGATCGATCCAGTGATCAGCACGAGCGTGCAGAAGACCATCCCGGTCTCTGCCGCTGCCTGACCGAGGTCATCCCAGATTTGATCGCCGAGCCAGAGATAGAGCGCACCCGCGATCGCGACCAGTCCGAAGCCGGCGAAAGCGACCCACGCACAAGGCACATGAAAATAGAAGATACGCTGCACGATTCCCTGCGTTGCCTCGTTGGGCACATAGAGGAAGGCCATATAGAGCGCGGCGACCATCAGGAGCGCCGTTACGATTCCAAGCATCGCTATGAAATTACGATTCATTCGCAAGACTGCATCCTACTCTATATGTTCCGCCCGCGCCTGCCGCGGCAAGGCTGACCTTGGACGATCGGATGGCGCCATCATGCCCGGACAACGTTACCATTGAGCCTCGGCATCGGCAGGACTTTTGTCCGTCCGGGGCTCTTGCCGATGAGCGTTCTTCCTGACGGAGCAATGGGCGCTCTACCGGCAATTCGCTCCGATCACGCCTCAGACGACCATCAACTTCGGAGCGACGATGGCGTTTCCTCAACTGAAAGAATGGTAAATCCTGCTTCAGCGCGCAGCGCTCAGGCTTGCTCGGCCATCACGTGCTCGAACAGCAGGTAGCCAGCGACGGTGTAGATAACGTCGAACGCGATCAGGATCCTGATCCAGGTCCACGCTGCGCCAAAGGGCGCCCCGCCAAGTAAAACCGCCGAGGCTTTGACGCCCGCGATAAGCGCCGGGACGTAGATCGGCACTGCGAGCATCGGCAGCGTCAGATCGCCGAGCCTGGTATGACCCGCGATCGCGGCGAGCATGATTGCCAGCGCCGCGAAGCCGAGCAGGCCGAGCGCCAGAATCGGGACCATCCGCAGCAGGCCCGAATCGAAACTCAGATTGAAGAACAGCACCATCAGGATAACGGCCGCGATCTCGGCGACCGCCATGAAGACCAGCGCGGCGGCGAGTTTGGCCAGATAGAGCGTCGCGCGGTCGACCGGCGCGATGAGCAGCCCGGCAATACATCCGTTCTCCCGCTCGGCGCCAAGGGCACGGGTCGCGCCGACCATCCCGGAAAACAGCAGTGCAATCCAGAGCGCGCCTGCGGCTGCTTCCGTGCCGCGCGCGCCCGCCTGGCTCAGCGCAAAAACGACCACAACCAGGATCAGAATCGACAGCGCGACCATTGCGATCGTGCTCTCGCCTGAGCGCAGTTCGAGCCGAAGATCCTTGCGCAGGATTGCTGCGAACGCGGACATTTTCCGGGCCCCTCAGCCGGCAATTCGCTCCACGCGACGGCGTTCCAGCCGGCCGGCACGGAGATCGTAAAGCTCGAAATCAAGACCCGCGAGCGCATCCGTGCCGTGCGCGGTGATCAGGACGGCGGCGCCGCGCGCGAGGCTTGCTTTAATTAAGTCCTTTGCGAGCGAGACACCGTCGGCGTCGAGAGCCGTGAACGGCTCGTCCATGATCACCAGGTCGGGATCGCCGATCAAAGCGCGGGCCAGCGCGAGGCGTTGTTCATTACCGCGCGAGATCGTGCGCACCCGATAATCGGCGAACCCTTCAAGTCCAATGCGCGCCAGCCATCGCATAGCGCGCTCGCGTGGGTCGCCGAGTCCATAGAGCGTGGCATAGAACTCCAGATTCTCAGCCGCAGTCAAGCGCGGATAGAGAAAACTCTGATGGCTGACTAGCCCAACCCTGCGCCGGGCCTGGGACGTGCCGAACACCGCGACGGAGCCTGAGGTGGGGCGCAGCAGGCCGGCGAAAATTTTCACCAACGTCGACTTGCCCGAACCGTTCACACCGCTAATCGCGACAAGGCTGCCCGGCCAAAGCTCGAACTCTACATTGCGCAGGACGGGCACGACGCCGAAGGTCATCGCGACCCCATGCGCGGCCAGCGCCGGCTGAGTCATCAGCCGGCCTCGCCGCCCACGCGGCGGAGCGCCGCGAGCGGCGCACCGCATATGGCGCAGAACTTATGCGCAGGGCCGACTGCGCCGCCGCAATGAGGACAGAAGCGGACGTTGCGGGGCGCGGCGCCCCGCAACGGACGGACCACGCCTGCGCCCGCGGCTGCAGGCGTCGCCGCGGATGAACTCGGACGGCTCGCGACCCGCAGCCGTCCGAGCGCATCCATGGCTGCCAACGCGCGCTCTTCGAGCGGCGCTTTCAACACCGCATAATCAGCATCGGAGAGCTTTCCCATCTCGTGGTCGAATTCGAGATCGCGCAAGCCCTGCATCGCGAGTTCGCGTTCATGCTCGAGCCGCTCAGCTTCCGTCGAGCGGCTCGCACCGCGACGCCAGAATGATTCCCCCGTCAGCGGTGCGGCGACAAACAGCGTCACGCCGGTTACGATCAAGATTGCAGCGATGTAGATCATCGCTGCTACATCCCTTCCCTGAGACGACGTTCGAGCTCGCGCCTGAGCGCAGGATTGGCGTCGTCGGCCGGCGGCGGCTCGGACGCTCCGCGAGCGCTGTCAACGGAGGGCGTGGCGCGCCATCTCGAAACGGTGAATATCACGAGCATCGCGCCGAGCACGATCGCGATCGGCGGTATCACCCACGCGAGCAGATTGAACCCTTGCATGGTCGGCGCGGAGAGCACCTTCTCCCCGTACTGGGCGCGGAAAAGCCCGATGATTTGCGCGCCATCCATCCCCTGCGCGATGAGTTTGTCGATCTTTTCGCGCACCGGAACTGCGAACTCGCAGTTCGGATGATTGCAGTTGGCAACCGTCAGACCGCACCCACATTGGCAGGTCAGCCCCTCGGCCACCGCGTCGCGCGTGGTCTTCGCAAACCTCTGGGTGGCCGCCGCGGCGTTGATCTCGGCGCCGGCAACTAGCGCAATGATCGCAATGATTGACGCGAGGCGCATCGCCGCGCTCAGCGGCCTCCCGAAGCGGCTTCGGGCGCGAACCGATCGTCGCTCGCGCGACCGCGCACGGTCGCGGCGATCGCGGCGCGCTCGCGGACGTTGGGCCACATCGCGACGACAGTTCCCAGCGCCATCACGAATCCGCCGAGCCAAATCCAGAAGACCAGCGGCGTCAGAAACACTTGGAAGGTCGCGGTCGCCGAGGCCTCGTCGAACCCGGCCAAAACAACATAGAGGTCTGAGACCGGCGTCGAGCGGATCGCGACGTCGGTTGCGGGCTGCTGTGCGGCTTTGTAAAAAAGCTTGGCGGGAGACATCGTCGCGACCTCGCGCCCGTCACGCGTGACGATTAACTTCGCGCGCACAATCTCGACGTGGGGCGTCTCGCGTGAGGCGAGCCCTGTATAGCGCAGGTCGTAGGGTCCGACCGAAAAACTCTCCCCGCTCTTCACGCTGCGCTTGACCTCGGTCTTGAAGAACGACGAGCCGACAATTCCGATGAACGCGAAGACCACGCCGATATGGATGATGTAGCCGCCGTAGCGGCGATTGTTCTTCGCGACCAGGTTGACCAGGGCGCGCGCGGGTGGCTCGGCCACTAGATGACCCCGCGCGCTGACGCCGCGCCGGAACTCAACCAGGATCGTGCCGAGGACGAACGCAGCAAGCGAAAACGCTGTCAGCGCGTACCATCGATGAAGACCCGCCGCGAACGCGCACAGTCCCGCCGCGACACCGAAGATCACCGGCGCGGCGAAGCTTTGGATCAGGTTTCGCGGTGTGGTTCGTCGCCATGCGATCAACGGTCCGGCGCCCATCAGGAAAATCAGCCCGAGCGCGAGCGGCGCAACGACACGATTGAAGAATGGCGGTCCGACGGTGATTTTCACGCCGCGCACCGCCTCGGAGAGCACCGGAAAGAGCGTACCCCAGAAGACCGCGAAGGCGATCCCGATCAGCACCAGGTTGTTGAACAGAAAGGCGGCCTCGCGCGAGAGATAGGACTCGAATTCCGCCGGCGTCCTCAGATCGTTCACGCGCCACAGCAGCAGCGCGGTGTAGAGAATCGCGATGCCGATAAGGAAACCAAGGAAGTAAGGACCGAGGCCGGACTGCGTGAACGAATGGACCGACGAAATGACACCGCTGCGGGTAATGAAAGTGCCGAAGAGCGTCAGCCCGAACGCCATCCCGATAAGCGCGAGGTTCCAGACCTTCAGCATGTCCTTGCGCTCCTGGATCATCACCGAGTGAAGATAGGCGGTCATCACCAGCCACGGCATAAACGCAGCATTCTCGACCGGATCCCACGCCCAGTAGCCGCCCCATCCGAGCACTTCGTACGCCCAGCGTGCGCCGAAGAGATTGCCGAGCGTCAGGAAAAACCATGAAAAGATCGCCCAGCGGCGCGTGGTGCGAATCCAGCTATCGTCAAGACGGCGCGTGATTAGCGCCGCCGCGCCGAACGCGAACGGGACGGTCGCGCTGACGTAGCCGGTGTAAAGCGAGGGCGGATGGATCGCCATCCAGTAGTTCTGCAGCAGCGGATTCAGGTCGGTGCCTTGCGCCGGGATGTTGGTGAGCAACGCGAACGGGCGCGTCACGAAATTCAGCATCGCAAGGAAGAAGATCGCGACGCCCGCCATCACGGCGAGCGCCCATGGCGCGATTTCAAGATTGCGACGGCGGTTCTGCCAGGCGACGATCGCTGAAAAGATCGAAAGCAGCCACGTCCAGAAGAGCAGCGAGCCCTGCTGTCCACCCCAGAGCGCGGTGATCTTGTAGATCGTCGGGAGCGTGGTGCTCGAATACGAGGCGACGTACTCAAGCGAGAAGTCGCTTCGCAGAAGCCCGGTCCACAAAACCAGCATCGCGATCGTGACCATCGCGCACATCGCCCAGATCGCATGCCGGGCGCTGGCGACAAGATCGGGCAGGCCGCGGTCAACGCCGTAGAGGTTCGCGGGGATCGAGTAGATGGCGAGAATCAGCGCGAGCGCGAGCGCCAGTTGACCGAGCAGCGGCATCACTACCCCTTCTTGTCAGGAACGTATTTCGATGGGCATTTGGTGAGTACCTGGCTCGCCTCGAGTCGCGCGGGGGTGCTGAGCCGGCCTTCGACAATCACGTCGCGATTATCGGCAAGCATATCGGGTTTCGGCTCGCCGCGCGCGATGACGTCGAACAGCACCGGCGCGCCGACGGCGACCGGCTGGACGGTCGCACCATCCTCGGCCTTCGGCAACGGCATCATCGTGAATTCAAGCGTGAGCGTGGCCGGGTCCCATCGGATCGTGCCCGGCTTGACGCGGCCAGCGACGCGCAGACTCTGGCCCATCAATTCGGATTCGCGCGCGCGGACTTCGTTAACGGTCAAGTAGTATTCGGAGGTGCTCTGTATAGCGGTCGTGATCAGGTATGCAACGGCGGCCATAACCAGGCCGACGCCGATCACGAACCGTAGCTTCCGTGGCATTGTGAGTTACTCTATCGCTTGCGCAGCGCTTTCGCGCGCTACGAAGACGATACATTTTGACTTGTATAAGATGCGGTCGGCAAGCGAACCGGAACGGCCAGTTGCCAGTCGCTTAATGCAAAAACCGTTGCTTCTTTCGGTCGTCGGGATGGTCGCGATCTTCGCGTTTGCTGCCCGCGACGCGATAGCCCTCGCCCGCCCAGGTCCCCAGGTCGACCATTTGGCAGCGTTCGGAGCAAAACGGGCGAAAGCGATTGGTTGGCGAACCGTCGGCCGGCCGTTTGCAAATTGGACATCGCACAAGCTGATCGTTCCAAATTCGCGATCAGGCCGCAATCTCTATTTGACGCCGATTTCGGGCCAATCGGGTGCTTCGCTGCAATGCGAAGTTCCGCCACGGACCTCGAAACGTTTCGCGTCGGCGACATAGCCGAACCGCTCGAAGTAGCAGAGCCGGCGGCGATCGAAGCCTCGGTAGGTCGCCTTGACTTCGACTTCAAATGCAGCTTTGCCATCGATGATCGCGGCGTACTTGCCCGGCGGCAAATGTCGATAAATGTAATGCGGGACGTTGGGCGAGAGGATTCCCGCCCGCAGCCGGTCAATGGCTCCGATCGGGGCGCCGTCGATCAGCACGCGCGAGTCAATCACTGTTTCATCAGAGGAAAGGTGGCCGAAGTTGCGATACTGGATCGTCACGCGAGGATCGTTCGGCTTCGAGTCGTCCAGCCGCAC
Source organism: Pseudomonadota bacterium (assembly GCA_021324855.1). GTDB lineage: Bacteria > Desulfobacterota > Binatia > Binatales > Binataceae > JAJPIG01. The sequence continues at coordinate 47,736 of JAJPIG010000017.1, forward strand.
CGATTCGACACCGACATAGGGGCGCTCAGAAGCAAGATAGATCCATCGCGCGATACTCGAGGTGCGCCAGGTCGCGAAGGCGCTGAAGATGGTGGCCAACACCATCAATCCGGTCATCAACTCGGCGACGCCAAGAATCTGACCGAGCCGACGGCGCTCGTTGCGGGTCAGCGGATCGTTTCCTTCATTCTCGCCTTCCTCATGCGCCATCCTCGTCCCCTCCCCCGCACCTGGAATTGTTATGGTCTCGCAGGCGTGGAGTGGCCGCGACGGAGCAATATCGCAGACAGCACTACAATCGCGAGCGCGACCAGCAGCAACACCACGACGAGCCAGAGGTAGGTCTCGATTTCGGTGCCGATCAGCGCCGCGAACGCGAGCACCGCGCTTATCCAGTAGAAGCTCTGATCGAAATGGACGCCGGCGAGAAAGCTCGTAATCGCCAGCATCAAAATAGCTGTCAGCGCAACGGCGTCGGTCGACATCTGTCCGCGCGAATGCTGGAGAAAGAGGATTTCGAGCGCGATGATCGGGCCCAGCCAATGGAGCGCCTGACGCAACACGATCCGCCAGAGGGCGATTTCGTGAGCACGCCCGGAAGCGAGTTCATGGGCGAGGCACCCGATGCCAAAGATGGGGAACATCGCGAACCAGTAATCGTGCGACTTCTGGCTCGAATAATTCGAAAGGAACAGCCCCAGCATCACCATCACGGTAAGCGCGCCGACCAGCAGGATACGCCGGATCAGCAGCGTGTGGATCCGCCCCGCGTGATACATCAGCCGGTCGGACCACGCCACCGGGCTTGAAGGCTCCGTAATCGGCGTGGCGCTCATGGGACCGCAAACCACATGGTGGCGAGCGGCGGCAGCGTAAGGCGCAGCGAGAAATCGAGTCCATGCCAAGGGATCGCCTCGGCCATCACTGCACCGCCGTTGCCGACGTTCGTACCCGCATAGAATGCTGAGTCAGAGTTGAGGATTTCGCGATAAAGACCGGCCACCGGGACGCCTACACGATAGCGTCGGCGGACAACCGGTGAGAAATTGCAGACGCATAGGATGCTCCGGCCGCTGTGCGGTGCGATGCGCAGAAACGCGATCACGTTCTCGTCGGCGTTGTGCAAATCGACCCATCGAAAGCCCGCAGGCTCTGTGTCGGCCTCCCAAAGCGCCGGTTCATTTCGATAAATGCGATTCAGATCGCGCACCAGGGTTTGGAGCCCGCGATGCTCATCGTACTGGCATAGATGCCAGTCGAGGCTCTCCTCGCTATGCCATTCGCGCCATTGACCGAACTCGCTGCCCATAAAGAGCAGTTTCTTGCCCGGATGCGCCCACATGTAGCCATAAAGCGCGCGCAGGTTCGCGAACTGCTGCCATCGATCACCCGGCATCTTCGAGAGCATCGCGCTTTTGCCGTGCACCACCTCATCGTGTGAGAGCGGCAAGATGAAGTTCTCGGTCCAGGCGTAGAGAAAGCCGAAGGTGAGATCCTGATGATGGAAGCGGCGATGCACCGGATCTTTGGTGAAGTAATCGAGCGTGTCGTGCATCCAGCCCATGTCCCATTTGAAGCCGAAGCCCAGGCCGCCAAGATAGGTCGGCCGGCTGACGGCGCCCCACGCGGTCGACTCTTCGGCAATCATCGAGATGCCCGGGTTGAGCCGGTAGACGGTTTCATTGAGCTGGCGGATGAAATCAACGGCATCCAGATTCTCGCGGCCGCCGTAGCGATTCGGAATCCATTCGCCCTCGCGCCGCGCGTAATCGAGGTAGAGCATCGAGGCGACCGCATCAACCCGCAGGCCGTCGGCGTGATAATCGCCGAGCCATTTGAGTGCGCTTGAGATCAGAAACGATCGCACCTCGCTGCGGCCGTAGTTGAAAATGTAGGTGCCCCAGTCGGGATGCTCACCCTGGCGCGGATCGATATGTTCGTAGAGCGCCGTGCCGTCGAAGCGGCCGAGCGAGAAATCGTCCTTCGGAAAATGCGCCGGCACCCAATCGAGCAGCACGCCGATGCCGCGGTTGTGTAGGTGATCGACGAAGAAGCGAAAATCGTCGGGAGTTCCCCAGCGCGCGCTCGGTGCGAAATATCCGGTCACCTGGTATCCCCATGATCCGCTATACGGATGCTCCATCACCGGCAGCAACTCGACGTGCGTGAAACCCATGTCGCTTACATAATCGGCGAGCATCGGGGCGAGCTCGCGATAGGAAAGCTGCCGCTGAGGTTCGGCGGGATCGCGCCGCCATGAACCGAGATGCACTTCGTAAATCGACATCGGCGAGCGATATGGATCGGTCTTCGCGCGGCGCTCCAGCCAGTCATCGTCGGTGTAGCGATAGGTCGGCTCGTAAACTATCGAACCAGTGCGCGGCGGCAGCTCCATCGCGGCAGCATAGGGATCGGTCTTGAGCATCGGCGGGCCGCCGGCCTGTGTACGCAGCTCGAACTTGTAGCACGCGCCGGCCGTCAATTCCGGGATGAAAAGCTCCCAGATGCCGGAGCTGTCGAGTGAGCGCATTTGATGAATGCGGCCATCCCAATGATTGAAATCGCCGACCACGCTTACACCCGCGGCATTCGGCGCCCAGACCGCGAACGCGACTCCGCGCACACCCGCATGCTCCCTCACGTGTGCGCCGAGCTTTTGATATGCGCGCTCATCTTGACCGGAGTTGATAAGATAAAGGTCGAGCTCGCCGAGCGTGGGCGGAAAAGCATACGGATCGTGAATCTTCCTGATCTCTCCATCGAGGTGATGGATCTCCAGGCGATAATCGAGCCGCGTGCGATTCGCGACCCGGGTTTCGAAAAGCGAGGTGCCCGGATACGGCCGCATGCTCTGCGGCGCCCCGTCGTCGGGAATCACGATCACTTCGCCGGCGTCAGGGCGAAGCGCGCGTACGACAACACTGTGATCGAACTGATGGGCTCCGAGCAGTGCGTGCGGGTTTGCATGGCGAAGTTCAAGCAGCGCTTTAATTTCGGCCGCGCTCATCGTTGGAGACAAAACGGCCTCGTCAGGTACCACTAGCGGCCTCCGTGCCTAAAATCTCTTCGATGCCGAGCAACGGGACGCGCAGCCAGTCGGGCCGGTTGTTAAGCTCGTACCCAAGTTCGTAAACCGCCTTCTCCAGCAACAGCGCGTCGAGCATGATGCGCAAGTCCTGACGATCAACCGGGACGAACGACGCACGCCCGACGGTCTTCAGGTACCCGTCCAGGTAGGCCCACGAACACCAGGTCTGCCAGAGCCGCGCCCACGGCTCCATCGCTTCGAAATCGTTGATGCCGAGCGCGCCGCTGCGCAGCCGATCGAACAGCGCCACCAGCGAGGCATAATGAAACGACCGCAGCATCCCGGCCACGTCGCGCAGCGGCGAGCGCTTGCGGCGGCGGTCGTCGAGCGAGCGCGCCGGCTCGCCTTCGAAATCGATAATCATGAAGTCCTTGCCAGTGTTCAGAATCTGCCCGAGATGGAGATCGCCGTGACATCGCGTGCGCATCACGACAAAGCGATGGTTCAGAAACGCAGCGAAGCGTGCCTGAATGCGATCTTGATTCGCTGCCAGCCGCTGCAGAGGTCCGCGCAGTTCCGGGGCAGTCAAGTCGGGCCGGCTGCGTAGCTGCCGCAGCACGCCTCCGAGCAAGTTACGCATCGATTGATACGCCGACCGCTGGTAGAGCGTCGTGTAAGGCTCCGGCGCAAAGGCCGGTTCGTCCTCGGCGCTGGCAAGCGCCAGATGCAGCTCTGCGGTGCGGCGGCCCAGAAGTGCCGCAACTCCGAGATAGGCGCCGATCAGATCACGAGTCGCTGTGGATGGCTCTTGTGCGGTTATCACCTCAACCAGCGGCCGGTTGGAGACCCCGATATTCGCATCCTTCTTGGTCACCGCGCGCTCGAAGTAGCGCATCAGCTCGCGATGGGTGTACTCCCAGGCATCGCCCTGGTTCGGTGCGAACCCGTGCAGCACTGCCATCGTGCGCGGCTCTTCGCGTCCGGTCTGATATTCGAGCCATCCGGCGAGCGGCGGAGTGTGCGGGAAATTCGCGCGCTGCGTAAGAAAGCGGCCGATTTCTAGATCAGGATTCAATCCGGGGTCGAGCCGGCGAAACATTTTGAGGATTAACTTATCCCCAAACACCATCGAAAAGTTGCTCTGCTCGGCGCGAATCGGCTTCACATCGATTCTGCCGTCAAGCGCTTCGCGGATGCCCTGCCAGGCCCCGGTCACGCCGACCCGCAGTTCGCCACGCTCGCCGCGCAGGGGACGCCGGCGTTCGATGATGCCGAGCAGCGCGTGACAGAACTCGGCGTCCGCGCCGGCATCGTAAACCAATCCTTCAGCCCGGCCGTTGCGACTATGCAGTTTCATCTCGGCAATTACACGGTGAGGAGCTTGCGAACGCATCTCGGCGGCGCGATCGCCTTCGGCGCGCGCCAGCGGGATTACATAGGTCTCCGAATCGCCGTAGGTGTATTCGACGGCCACCAAGCCGAGCATCGTGCCGCTCGCTTCGTGGATCTGAATCAGGTCATTAATCGCTGCGCGCTTTATGTTACGCGCCTTGCTCCGAAACCATCGCGAGCGCGGCAGGTACGACGCCAGCGCAGGCTCGAGTTCCTCGCGCTCGGCGCCGCGAATGAAACTCTCCCATGAGCCGGTCGCCTCAAGCCGCGGAGCGCTGGCCGCCGCGGCGGCCACTTCGATTGTCTCCTTGCGCGGCGGCTCGAGCGCAAACCAGTCGAAATTATGCGGTCCGAGCGTCAGCAGGTAAGGATGCTCGCCGATGGGCGGAAAGGCAGTGCGGCCGATCAGCTCCACCGGAACCATTCCGCGAAAGCGGCTCAAATCGAGCTCCACGTACTGCACGAAACGCGACAGGTTTGCGACCACCAGGATGCGTTCGTCGCCGAAGCTTCGAACGAAGGCAAGCACGCGCGCGTTTTCCGGGCTCAGAAGCTCCATCGTGCCGCGCCCAAAGGCCTTGTACTGCTTGCGCAGCGCTATCAGCCGGCGCATCCACCAGAGCAGCGAATGGCGGTTGCGCTCCTGCGCTTCAACATTGACGGTCTGGTAGTGATACTCGTACTCGATGATCACCGGCAGGATGAGCTGCTGGGGGCTGGCGCTGGAAAATCCGGCGTTCCGATCGCCGCTCCATTGCATCGGCGTGCGCACGCCGTCGCGATCGCCGAGGTAGACATTGTCGCCCATCCCGATTTCGTCGCCGTAGTAAACGACCGGAGTCCCCGGCATCGAGAACAGCAACGCGTTGACCAGCTCGATCGTGCGGCGATTGTTGCCGAGCAGTGGCGCGAGACGGCGTCGGATGCCGAGGTTGACCCGCATGCGCGATTCCTGCGCATACGCGCGGTACATGTACTCGCGCTCCTCCTCGGTAACCATCTCGAGCGTGAGCTCGTCGTGGTTGCGCAGAAAGAGCGCCCACTGGCAGGTTTCATCGATCGGCGGTGTCTGGTTCCAGATGTCGGTCAGCGGAAACCGATCTTCCATCCGCACCGCCAGGAAAATGCGCGGCATCAGCGGAAAATGGAATGCCATGTGACATTCGGCCGCGTTCAGATACGCGACCGCGTCCTCCGGCCACTGGTTGGCCTCGGCGAGAAACATCCGATTCTTGTACTTGCGGTCGACGTGCGCGCGGAGCTCCTGTAGTAACGCGTGGGTCTCCGGCAGGTTCTCGCAACTCGTGTTCTCGCGCTTATAGAGATAAGGGATCGCATCCAGCCGCACGCCATCGACGCCCATCGAAAACCAGAAATCGAGGATGCTGAACGTCGCGCGCCGGACCTCGGGATTGTCGTAATTCAGATCAGGCTGATGCGAGTAAAAGCGATGAAAATAATAGGCGTGGGCGACCGTATCCCACGACCAGTTCGAAGGCTCAAAGTCCTGGAAAATAACCCGCGCTTCCTTGAACTTCTCCGCGGTGTCGCTCCAGATGTAGAAATCGCGATAGCGGCTCCCGCGCGGCGAGCGGCGCGCGCGCTGAAACCAGGGATGCTGGTCGGAGGTGTGATTCATGACCAGTTCGATCACCACGCGTAATCCGCGGCGATGCGCCTCCCTTAAGAAGCGCTTGAAATCCTGCAGCGTGCCGCAATCCGGATGGATGCTGGTGTAATCGGAAATGTCATAGCCGTCGTCGCGCAATGGCGACGGATAGAACGGCAGCAGCCACAGCGTCGTGATGCCGAGATGCTCTAGATAATCGAGCTTCTCGGTGAGGCCGCGAAAATCCCCTATTCCATCGCCGTCGCTGTCATAGAACGAGCGCACGCGAAGTTCGTAAAAGATCGCGTCCTTGTACCAGAGCGGATCGTCCGCCAGTACCGTCTCCACCTACGCGCCCCTTAGTGCTCTCTACTTACGAGGAAAACATGCGCCGGCTCGACCTGCGGATCGAGCCGTACATAATTGCGATCCGCCCATCGATAGCGATTGCCGGTCAACAGGTCGGTGACGAAATACGATTCGCCCGGCTTGACGCCGACCGCATCGGGCGGAACGAAAGCCGTGCATTCGTGCACGCCCATCGGATCGAGATTCACCGCCACCATGATCACGTTGCGCCGGTCGTC
>JAJPIG010000003.1 GCA_021324855.1 Pseudomonadota bacterium
GGCGCGGGACGGCGATATCGTCATCCGGCGCGCTCCCCCTCATTTCACGCTGGAGGAGCTGTTCAAGGGCAAGCGCCCGAAACAATGGCGGGCGGCCTATGCCGGGGCCTTCGACTGGGGACCAGACGTAGGGCGTGAGATCGTCGAAGAATGACGGCACGGCTCTACGCACCCGGCGCCGGCGATCTGATCTGGACCGACTTCGACCCGACCAGTGGTAGAGAGCAAGCCGGCCGGCGGCCGGCGTTGGTGGTTTCGTCGGCTGCGTTCACCACCTACACGGGCCTGGCGGTCGTTTGTCCTATCACATCGCGCGTGCGGCCATTTCCGACCAGCGTGGTTCTGCCGCCGGGCCTGCCGATCAGCGGCGAGATCCTGACCAGCCACATCCGCAGCATCGATACGCTGGTGCGGCCGATCCGCTACGCCGGGGCCACCGTGCCGCCGGAGATTGCGCAACTTGTGCGCGCAAAGTTAAACGCTGTCATCACCATATAAGGCAGGTTCGTAAAGCTATTTGCGGGACGCTAAGCCAGTAGTTTCTTGCGCGTGCTCCAGTCGAGCACGGTTTCGATGCACTTCGCGAGCTGCTCGGGCTGCCCGACGTAGTAATGCGTCGCGCCCTTGATCCTGACGTGCTCTTTGTCGGGCGTCGCGAGCGCGGCATGGATGATCGGATTGTGCGGCGCGGGCACCGCGTCATCCGCCGAGTTCTCGATCTGGATCACCGGCGTGCGGCGGATGCGCGCGGCGTTCTGCGGCCCCCGCGCGTTGGAGAGGTCATAGCTCCACTGGCTGAGCCACGATCTGAGGCTTGAGTAGCGGCCGAGGCCGGCGGGCGCAGAATTCGCCACCCGCGGATCGCCGAGATAGCACCAGTTCGGCTTGCGATCGTTGGGATCGACCGTGACGTCGATCCAGCGCGGATCGCACATCGTGCGATGCACGCAGAAGGCGCGTTCGACCTCCGCGCCGCCGCGCTTTCTGAGCGTCTCCAGCACTTCCTGGCACCAGGCCGTGATGCGCCGGTTGCGCGCCACCTGCGCGGCGCGAAACGAAGCGACGAACGATTTCGGGAACGGCGGCTGGTTGGGGCATTCTGGACTGTAGATGTCGAGCGCAGGATCGCGCTCGTCGGGGTTGTTCTCGTTCAACACCGATGGATCCATCCATTCGGTGAGCGTTTCGGCGCGCGACAGATGGGCCGCTATAAAGATGATGCCGTCGGCTGGCTGGAGCCCGGCGCGCGTCAAATCGACTTCGTCGCCGGCGGGAGTCTGCGTGATGGTCGGCTGCTCCGCCTGCGCCTGGTAGAAAAGACTCAGCGAGCCGCCGCCCGACCATCCGACCAGCACGACCTTTTCGTAGCCGCACTGCTCGCGCGCCCATCGCACCCACGCGCCCATATCGATCGCGACCTTTTCCATGATGAGCGCGCTGTCGTTTTTCGGATAACGGCTCGCGGCGCAGAGCACGTGAAGTCCGGTGTTCGCCAGCGCAACCGGCATCGGCAGCAGATGCAGCGTCGATGAAGGATGCATGAAGAGGTAGATGGTCTTCGACGGCCGGTCCTTCGGCATCAGCCGCTGACCCTCGAGGATCGTAAGGCCCTGGCTGCCGGAGAAACCGTAGGTCTCGGCAAACTTGACCTGCTCGGCGAATTTCAGAATTGCCGGTTCACGAATGAAACTCTCGCCGGTGTCGGCCATCTCAAACCTCTTAAGTACGGTTGGTTGTTGCCGGTATCTTAACGCGGCTGATAACGCGCCCGCTCGCGGCGGATAAGCTCGATGAGCGCGGCAGGGATGTCGCGGCCTTCGCGCCGCGCCCGCTCTTTCGTATCGAGCCACAATTCAAGATCGCGCCGCGCGCGATCCGTATGCCGGTTCCATTTGGGATCGAGCGGGGTGGTGATTTCGAGCCGCACGCCATTGGGGTCGTGAAAATAGATGCTCAGGAATTCGTCCGCGTGATTCGTCGGTCCGACGAGATCGAGCCCGTGCTGCTTGAGCCACGCGTACCATCGCATGACTTCGTCCGCGTTATCGGCCTGAAGCGCGATGTGATTGAAAATGGCGTAGGCGGGATGGGCCGGCGCGGCCGCTTCGGGCAGGCCCGGCGCTTCGAAAAACGCGATCGTCGAGCCGTCGCCCATGCGGAAGAAAACGTGGAAGTAGGGGAACGGATCGCCGGTCGACGGGATGCGATCATCGAAGACCGAGCTGGCAAGCTCCATCCCCATGATTTTCGTATAGAACTCGACGGTCGCCGCGACATCGTGCGTGACGTACGCGGCGTGATTGAGCATTTTAGGGATCAGGGCGGATGTCTTGAGTTTGACGGGAGCCTTGAGTTTAGACGGAGCTTTCGGCGGCTTGCTTTTGGTTTGAACGTTGGCCACGGCGCTCTCCTTACATCTGGGACTGGTAGTAGTTTCATTCCGAAATCGTGTCAATCGCGGTGCGTCGAGGCGTCTTTGCGGTTGCGCGGCGGCTATCGGACGGTGCTATGCTCGCAGTCAACTCTGAAACATTTCGCCAATCCTTCCGGAGCGCGGAAGATGACAAGCATCAACACGCAAAACCAACCGATCGAAGTTGAAGACATCGAGTACTTGCGTCACGGCGACGCGCCGCTGCTCGCCCGCGTCTTCAAGCCGCGCGGCACCGGACCGTTTCCCGGGTTGGTGCAACTTCACGGCGGCGCGTGGTGTCTGATGGATCGCACGCGCGACAATCCGCTCAACGAGGCCCTCGCGCACAGCGGCGTGGTCGTTGCGGCGATCGATTTCCGAATGCCGCCGCAGGCCTCGTACCCGGCCTCGATGCAGGACATCAATTATGCGATCCGATGGCTGAAGATGCGCGCATCGGAACTCGGCACGCGTCCCGATATGGTCGGCGTCGCCGGGACTTCAAGCGGCGGCCATCAGGCGATGCTCACTGCGATGCGTCCGCGCGATCCGCGCTACTCTGCGATTCCATCGCCGGCGGGCGCGCGCGGCGTCGACGCGACGGTGAAATTTGTCGCGATGTGCTGGCCGGTGATCGATCCGCTCTCGCGCTACCGTTATGCGCAGCGGCTCAAGGCCGGCGGCAAGCCCTATCCCGAGTTTGTCGACAACGTGCTGCCGCTTCACGACGCCTACTGGAAAACCGAGGACGCGATGGCGGAGGGCAATCCGCTGCAGGCGCTCGAACGCGGCGAGAAGGTCGAGTTGCCGACCGCGCTCTATCTCCAGGGCGAGAACGACATCGTGCATCCGCGCGCCGATCTCGAACGCTTTGTCGCCGATTACCGCAAGGCGGGCGGAAAGATCGAGCTGGAATTGATCGAGGGCGCTTCGGAGGCTTTCATAAGCCGCGACCCATCGTCACCGCAGAGCCGCCGCGCAATCGCGAAGATCATCGAGTTCGTGCATCGCATGGCTCAGTGATTGCTGGCGCTGCTGAGCTCCGGGCGCTCCTGCACGCAACATTGCTGGATCTCAGTCTGCGCCTGATCGGTATCGATCGGATCGAGATGCGGATGGCCGCTAAGCGCGCCCCATCCGATCGCCTCGCGAATGTAATAGACGCGCGCGTCGGCGTGAAGCTCGACGCGATCGCCCATCTCGCCGGGAACATCGCAGGTCACTGTGCCCGTCGGCACGATGAAGGCGTGATAGCCGCCCGGACCGATGCGCGCGGTGTCATCGCCGCAGGTCACCGGCGGGCGCAGCAGCGATCCCGCATAGCTGTACGGACGATAAACATAGATGATCGCATGCCCTCGCGGCGCAGAGACCTTCTCGAACGGCGCGCCCTGCACGGCACATCCTGCAAGGCCGGCGGCAAACGCGGCGAAAATCACGCAGCGCACAGCATTCATGGCGGGGGCTGAGGCGAAGCGGCTCGATTCGTGTCGGCGGCGGCCTGCGCCAGTCGCGCGGAATCAGCATAGAGTTTCTGATCGATCTCTTCCCGCACGGCGATGCGCGCTGCGCGTTCGAGTTCCTGATGAGTCGGCTGGGAGTAGATCGTGTATGACTTCGAGACGTGGGCCTTCGCGGTGTAGTCGCCGAGGATCCGATCGCCATCGATGATCGAGAGCGAGGCGAAGGCGGTGACCCCGTAGTCGCCGAGCGGCGCGCCGACGTAGGTGACGGGGTCGAGCGCGGTGACGATCAGCGGGATGTGGTACTCATCGTGGGTCAGCTCCTCGCGATAAGAGAAGGTAACCGGCGAATTGGTTACGAGCGATTCCGCGACTGCCGGCGGTAATTCCTGCGGATCGCCGTCAACGAGGCGTCCTTTGATCGGCAGCGGATGAACGGGAGCGGCGGGGGTCGGCGCCGCGGCCGTCTGCTCCTGCACGCTGCATCCGGCGATGGTCATCATCAAAGCGATCGAAAGAGCGAACAGACATCGAGCGCGCATAAAACACCGGCCCCTGCCGGAATCCATAATTATAGTTCGCAGCTTCGACAAATGCCTGCCGCCGGATGATCAGCAGCAGCTTCCATGCCGACTGGAAACCGCGGCCTTTTGGGTCAACTGCGTCCACCCGCGCTAGTCGCAATCCTTTATCGTCAGAGCTAGCCATTCCTTTTCGTATGATACTCGGGGATGGACTTGGGCAGGCAGACCGCGCGATCATGCGTTCGAAACGCCGCTTGCGAGGTGTCCAGATGCCAACCCGCCATAACCGCGCCGCCGAGGACCTCGGCAATGTCGTCGCGCTCGAGCACGTCAACGTCACGATTCCGGATCAACGCTTGGCGACGCTCTTTTACGTCGCCGGCCTTGGCCTCACCCGCGATCCGTACATCATGGTCAGCACCAACAACATGTGGATCAACATCGGGCGGAGCCAGTTCCATCTGCCGACCGCAAAGCCACAGGTGCTGCGCGGCCACGTCGGGATCGTGGTGCCGGATCGCGCAGCGCTGCTACAGCGGCTTGCGCGCGTGCGCGAGCAACTCGCGGATACCGCCTTCGCATTCGACGAGCACGAGGACTTCGTCGAGACGGTCTCGCCGTGGGGAAACATTATCAGGTGTTATCAGCCCTCGCCGCGCTTCGGGCGCATCACGCTCGGGCTTCCGTACGTTGAGTTCGACGTCCCGCGCGGAAGCGCCGACGGCATCGCGCGCTTCTATCGCGAAATTCTCGGGGCTCCGTCAGAAGCCGCGGAGGATTCGCAGGGCCGCTGTGCGCGGGTAACGGTCGGAATCGATCAGCAACTGATTTTCCGCGAAACCGAACATCCGCTCGCGCCTTATGACGGCCATCATGTGCAGATTTACATCGCGGATTTTTCCGGGCCGCATCGCCGGCTTGCCGAGCGCGGACTTATCACCGAGGACGACGATCGTCATCAGTATCGGTTTAAGGATATCATCGATCCCGGGAACGGAAAGTTGCTGTACACCGTCGAGCATGAGGTGCGCAGCATGCGTCATCCGCTTTACATGCGCCCGCTCGTGAATCGAAACCCAGCCCAGACCAACGTCCATTACGCGCCGGGATACGATGAATGGAACTGGTCAATGCCGGAGCCGGAGTAGCGAATTCAGGACTGCGACACGGCAGCTAGTGCGCGTCGATCAGTCCGATAAAGCCCCACGACTTGTCCTTCACCAGCCCGGCCAGCTCGCGGCCGCAATCGCGGAGAATCGGCGCGGACGAAGTGACGTGCTGCGTCGCGGCATACATGTCGCGGAAGCAGCGCTGGATTGCGCTGGCACGCAACGCGATCCCGCCCGCAGCCCGATAGGCGAAATTTGCGATATCGCCGACGCTCCAGGTCGCGTTGTTGAGCGCAAGGCGCACCAGCGTGAACTGGCGCGTCGTGGGCCGCTCGCCGCGCTGAAGGCTTTCCTGAAGGCCGCCCCACGACTCGATCACGAACGCGCGCGCGGCGCGTAAGCTAGCTTCCGCCTTCGCATAGCTCTCGAGAAAGCTCTCGCTCTCGCGCGGCGTACCGGTCACGCCGGTCTTGGTCTGCGCGATGGTTGCAAGCTCGTCGAGGATGCGCCGGCCGAGCCCCAGCGCGAATGCTGAATGGCCGAGCGTTGCGAAACCGCTGATGCCGAGGAAAAACAGCGGGCCCCCGCGCAGCGGATCGGTGGTATGCGCTACGTGCGTGAATTCGTTCGGAACGAAAACATCGTCGACGGTGTAATCGATACTGCCGGTCGCCCGCAGCCCCAGCACATCCCAGTTGTCGCCGAACACCGCCTTCTCGATCGGCAGGACGAAGATGCGCATCTCCGGATTGCCATGCGCGTCCGTGCGCGGCGCGCCGTTTTCATAAACTACCGCACCGGTGTGCAGGTAGTTCGAATGCTTCACGCCGCTGCCGTAGCTCCATGCGCCGCTCAGTCTGAAGCCGTCCTTCACCGCGATGGCCTTGCCGTTGGGGATGCCCTGTCCCGCGATGACCGGCAAGCTTCCGCCCGCGAAGAGCTGCTTCACCGCGCTCTCGTGCAGATAAACGCCACCGGTGGCGATCGCCAACGCCGCCGCGAACATCACCCATCCGGTCGACGCGTCGGCTTCCGAGACCGTCTCGATCACTTCGATCGCGTCTAGCGGCCACAGTTCGCTCCCGCCGAGCGACCTGGGAGTCCAGAGTCCGAACAGGCGGGATTCGGTTAGCGCCGCGACGGTCTCGTCGCTGAGCCTCCGCAATTGTTCGTTGGCTTCGCCATTGGCGCGGAACATCGGCGCAAGCCGCCGCGCCCGCTCGAGCAGTGAATCCGAACCGGCGGCCGTTGCGCTGCGCGGCCCACTTGCGCTCTGCAAAGCTTTCGCCATTATGACCAGTCTCCTGGAGCGTACTTCCCGGCGGTCGCTCCTGATTTTGGTAGCTAGTATTTCAATCGATGCCGAGCAATCGCGCCGCCGTACCGCCCATGATCATCGATAAATCACTCTTCGCCATGCTTTCAGCAAGCCCGAGGAGGCGTGCCGGTTCGGGATCGCCGACCGGGTAATCGCTCCCCATCACGATTCGATCCGCGCCGACGCGCTGGATCAGCGCGGTCAGCGTCGATGGATCGTAAACGCAGCTATCGTAATAGAAATCACGCAGGTACGCGCTCGGCATCCGGCCGATATTCCGTGCGGTCTCCGGTTTGTCGGTGACGTTGCGATCGAGGCGCCCCATATAATGCGGCATATAGCCGCCGCCATGCGCCACGATGATCTTGAGGCCGGGGAACCGGTCGAGCACGCCCTCGTAGATCATTGAGGTCATGAAGCGCGTCTCCTCGATTGATTGTCCGATCGAGTTCCACATCGCATAGCGCTGATACCATGGATCCCTGACGCCGTCGGGATGTACGAACGCCGTCACGTGGGCTTCGCGGATCGCCGACCAGAGCGGATGGAAGCGCGATTCGCCGAGATAGACGCCGTCGACGTTCGCGGGCAGATTCACGATGCCGAGCTTGAGCTCGCGCGTCGCGCGGTTGAACTCGGCCATCGCGAGATCGAGCGCCTGGAGCGGCAGCGTGAAGCTGCCGACAAAGCGATCCGGGCGGTGCGCGACCCATCCCGCGATCTGATCGTTCAGCCGGCGATTGAGTTCCGCAGCCCGCGGGCCATCAGCCCATCCGAGCGGCGAGATCACGGTGCTCGCCGTAATCACGTGCTTGGCGACGCCGCGCGCGTCCATATCCTCGATCTGCCGCTCGGGCGACATCATTTTGGCGAACAGCGGCGGCCATCCGCCGGGCGGCTTCACGAGCGGATTCGCGCCGAATCCCGTCAGCACGCTATGGCTCTGCGCGAGCTGAAGGACCGCGTCATCGAGGAAATGGGCGTGAACATCGATTATCAGTCCGCCGCTGCCGTTGGTCTGTTCCGTGCCCGTCATGATGGCCTCCGGAGTCGGCGCTAATCCGAGACAGTATCGCGGATGCCCAGTCGTTTCATGCGCGGCAGCACTTCGTCGCGCAGGATCGGAAGATCATCGAGGAAGTTGACCACCGCAGTTGCCATCCCGTCGAGCCCCGCGTCGCTCATCCGCTTGAAAGCCGCAGCGACCTCGTCGGGATCGCCCTTGACCATGAACGTGCCGGTGCCGCTCACGAACCGCTCGCGCATCTGCGAACGCGCTTCGGCGGGGATCGAACCGGAATGGCGATGCATCTCGTCGAGGAAATCTGCTGCTTTCCAGTCGCCGTGCTCGTGCACGATGTAGTGATAGTACTCGTCGGTCTCGCGCCGCGTCTTGCGGCAAAAGAGACGGCCGCTCGCGTAGATGCCGAAATGGCGTTCGGCGCCGGCGCGAATCGCGCGAATCTCGTCGGCCAGCGTGTCGAGGCTCACCACCAGCATGAACAAGCAATCGGCGTGGCGGCGCGCGAATTTGCGTCCGGTGGGAGATGATCCGGCGCTAATCAGCAGCGGCGGCTCGCCGCCCCACGGCTTGGGATTGCTCAGCACGCCTTTGAGATCGAAAAAGCGGCCCTTGAAATCGAATGGCTTGTCCTCCGACCACATCCGCTTGACCAGCGTCAACCATTCCTCGGTGTAGGCGTAGCGCTCGTCATGCTCGGCCATCGGCACGCCGAAAAGACCGAACTCGGGCGGATTGCCCCCGGAAACGACGTTGAGGCCGAAGCGCCCCTCGCCGATCTGATCGCAGGTGTTGATCTGCTTGACGGCGAACACCGGATGGAGAAACGGAGCGTGAACGGTCGCGAAGACGGTGATCTTACGGGTTGCCTGAAGCAGTCCTGCCGCCCATACCAACGGCTCGAGGATGTTCGATTCAGTGGGCGCCGTGCCGCCCATCCCAAGCCAGTTCGCGAGCGGGAGCAAAAAATCGATCTCGGCCGCTTCTGCTTCGAGAGCCATCTGGAGATTATTGCGCCAGGTCGGCACCCATCGCTCGGGCGCAAAGGTTTTGGTGATGCCGCCGTCGCAGTTCGAGCAGAACAGGCCGAGCTTGAATTTGCGATCGCTAATCTTGCGCGGCATGTTCCGAAGCTGGCGTCGCGACTAAAGCTGATACGGGATCTGCTCCGGACCGGGCGCCTGTGTCACACGGCGCGTCTTCGCATCGACCATGTTCTGCGGAAAGCCGCCGACCCGCTCGCTGCGCACGATGACCGCGACGGTGCGTTCATCGCCGGCGTATTCAGCGTGCAGCAATCCCGGAGGAACCACATCGATGTAGCCCGGAGCCACGACGTAGTCGTCGATCGGCTCGAGCGTGGCGACCGGCGCGGCACCGTCATCGGTCCGCCTGAAACGGACCACGCGCTCGCTGCCGCTCAGTACGCCGTACACGGTCCATGTGTGCGCGTGATCATGGATGGGCGTGTCATCGTGCGGACGTTTCACCAGCCCATTGATCACGAAGTGATAATCGGGGTCTTCGTAGAAGAGCAGGTTCTGTGCGCGGCGGGCCCCGGGTTGCGGAGCCGGCCAGGAACGCGCCCGTTCCTGAAGGGCCTCGGATTCGAGCAGCATCGGCAGCAACTTCCCGATCTCGCGCCATCGCGCTTCATCGGAAAGCTCCTTGCGCCAGAGCGCTCGCGCCTTTTCCACGAACGGACGGAGGATCTGGTCTCCACTGTCACGCATGGCCTGACTCCCGGCGGCGCCTTGCCGGCCGCCGCATCCGGCTGTTGCCTATCACGGGCCTTCTGTCGCGGACAAACCGAAACGTTGTAGCTCGGCAAAAAATTCGCCCACGAGACGATTGAAGCGCACCGGATGTTCGATCTGCGTCCAATGACCGCAGCGCCCGAAGACGTGCAGTTGCGCGCGCGGGATCATCTCGAACAGCTTATAGGAGGATGTGAGCGGGATAATCCGATCCTCGCGGCCATGGATGATCAACGCCTCATGCGGGAGGGCGCGCACCAGTGATTCATCCGCGCACATCAGATCGATCCAGCGCTGGCGCGGCGGAGGAAACATCGATGCGTACGCCTCCTGAATCCCCGGCCGGATGCTCGCGCGGTAGCGCAGCTCGGCGAGCTCGTCGGTGACGAGCTCGCGATTGAACGCGAAGAGATCGAGCAGCCGGCGCATGTTCGGAATCGACGGCGTGTAGCCCCACGCTTCATCGAGACCGGGAGTGAGTTCGAATTTCACGCCCGCCGCGCCCATCAGGACGAAACGCGAAACCCGATCCGGATAACGCGTCGCGAGATGAAGCGTCAGGCCGCCGCCGAACGAGTTCCCGACCAAGCCGACCTTGTTGAGCTTGAGCGCATCGAGAAATCCAATCGCGTGCCTCACCCAGGTATCCATGTCGTAGCGGACATCCGGCGGCCGCTCGGTGTAGCCGAAGCCGACAAGATCGGGCGCGATGACCCGGAACCGCTTCGCGAGCTCGGGTATAACCAGCCGCCAGTTGGCCCATGCGCTCACACCAGGACCGGAACCGTGCAGCAGCACGATCGGGAGGCCGGCGCCCTGATCGTGGTAGTTCGTCTTGATGCCGGCCGCCTCGATGCTGCGGCCAATCTCGGGATTGTCGTCGCTCATAATTCTGCTGTGCCTTTCTATCTCATTATCTGTGTCAGGCCGCCGACCGTCGAATATTGCTGAACGTCGTCGTAATTTACCCCGTCAACGTTGGTACACGCCTGTTGATTGATCAATCCGCGGCCACCGGGCCCCGAGGTGATCCAGGCCGTAAGATGCCCCGTCTGGATGTTCCAGGCTGTCTCGATCGTATTGCCGCTCGCGAGCTGCATCCCTTCGGTCGAAGTCGGCGCAGCGATCTTCTCGGACATCGTGATCTTGCACATTTTCATCTCCGGATCGTAGAGGTCCGCCCACGAGGCGTTGAACGACGCCTTGTCGATCCACATGATGCGCCTGCCGTAGCAGTAACCGGCCCGGAGCGAGGGGACGCGGCGGACATCGATCACGTAGCTGTCGCGCACCTCCCATTTTCCGACCGCAGGTTTCGGAAAATAGATCGAATAGTAGTTCGATAAATTGCCATAGATTTTGGGATCGGCGCTGACCAGCGAGAGCACCGGCTGGTCCTTCATATAATTGGCGTCGAAGCGGGCGATTCCACCGTGAAAGCCCTCGAAGTCATCGGGCGTGAAATCGCCGCCGTTGACGGGCCCGCAGCGGCTGTTGGACGAGCCGCGAATCACACGCCGCAGCTTGGGTGCGAAGATGAACTCATCTTCCTGCTTGGCCGGATCCACGTAGTAGAGCGTGAGGATTTCAGTGTACTTGTCACTCTCCGGCTCGAGCTGCATCGAATACTCGCTGAAATCGACGCCTTGCGCCCGCGGATCATTAATCGGCTGGCCGACGTCGCTGATGTGGCTGAGTCGCCGAACCACCTGCACCAGCCGATAGCCGGTTATCGCGCCGGTCTGGTTGACAAGATACTGATGCGAGTCATCGCCGCAATAGAGGTACGGCATATAGCGATACCAACTGTCGACCAGGATCTTGTAGCCTTTGCGCGGCTCTGACGGATTCGGAAACGGCAGCCCGGCAACGTAGCCGGTGATCGTGTTGCGCCCATCGGGCAGAGTCTTGGCCTCCACCAGATGGCTGTATTTCTCGGTGTTCTCGCGATAGATCGCCGGCAGCGGATAAATCGTCAGCGGACCGACCTCCATCCTGAAATCGGCCGGCAGTTTGAACATGTAGGCGCCGGCGAACAGCGCCTGCATCCCGTCGGGCATGAACGCCTTGTACTGCTGCCAGTTCTGAAGCGTGATGATCGTGCCGGGCGGAATCGGATTCTCACCCGCCGCCTCGCCACGCCCCGTGAAAATCGCGAGGGCAATCACAAGCGTTAGTACTGTGCGCGACATCTTGCGCATAAGTGTCCCGCTTTTTCAGAGGTTGGAATCGAGCGTCTTGATGATCCGATGTACAGCCTCGACCGTCGGAATCGCGATCTTCAGCGCGTGCCCCCGTTCCAGAATCGGTTTGAAGATAAAGTCGACTTCGGTCTTGCGTCGCTGCAGGATGTCGTTGTGCATCGAGGTACGGCCACGCCCCGCATCGGCCTTGAAGCGCCGCCCCTGTTCCATCGCGGCCTCAACCGCATCGGCGAACGGAAGCTCATCGAGTTCCTTGAGTCGCGAGGCCGGCGCATAGAAATTCTGCGGCCGGTAGCCCATCGCCCTGTAGACCGACAGGAGCTCTTTCGCGAGCTGCACGTAGAACTCGGCGCCCTCTCGAACCACCAGTCCGTCGCCGATGCGCATCTCCGGGATCGCGGCGAGGGCGGTGACCGAGAAGCCCGAGGCGAGCGCGATCTGAATCAGCTTCTCCCATTCGACCTGCACCACGTTCTCGACGGCGCGCGACGGCAGCCCGGCGTGGTTGAAGGCCTCCGTTATCCGGCGAACGCGTTCAGTAATCCGCCCGTCGAGTTCGCCGAAGTAGGCGGTCGTCGGCGTACTCAACGTGTTTACGACCGCGCCTGGCGCGCCGAGCGTGCCGCCTTCGATGGTCGAGGCGCCGATTACCTTGTCCGCTCCCGCCCAGCGCGCGAGCTTTTCATCATGATCGACGCCGTTCTGGAGCGAGAAAACGGTCGCCGAGCGCGTGCGTAATGCTTCGGCCTGGCCGAGTGCCGTGTCGGTGTCCTTGCTCTTCACGGTGAGCATCAGGTAGTCGAACTCGCCGCGCGCGTCGTCAGGCGAGGTAACCGCCGTGAGATTGTCAAAAATCACGGAGGAGCCCCGGATGCCGGTGATCTCCAAGCCCCGCTCGCGAATCGCTTCGACATGCGGGGCGCGGCCGATGAGCGTTACATCGACGCCGCTGCGCGCCAGGTACCCGCCGATAAGCGAGCCCAGCCCGCCCGCGCCCAAAACGACGATTCTCACGTACTCACCTTGCCTCGGAACGCTGCATGTCAGCAGACGCCGATCTGATGGAGCCGGGCGATCAATGCCTCGGCCTTGTCGCGCGGAAAATCCGGCACCGGCGGCAGCATCCGACCCGCCTTGAGTCCGATGGCCTCGTACCAGACTTTGAGGCTGCCGAGCGCGCCCGCGTAGGTCGCGGTCTTAACGATCTCCCAGATGAAAATGTCTTCGAAGAGCTGGCGCGCGGGCGTCAGCGCGGCCCATTTCTGATACGCCTCCTCCCATTGGCCGGCGCGCGCGAGGTCCATGTACGCGCGCATCAGGTGGCGCTGCTTGCCATACAGAATGTACGAGAGCTCGCCCCAGATGACCTGGCCGCCATGCCGCAAATCGTCGAGGAAAAAATATTCCGATGGATCGGAAACGATGAAGTCCGGGCGAAGCATCCGACGCAGCTTCAAGGTCTCGGCACGATTGAGATTACCCTGCTTGACGGCGACTATGGTGTCGATATTCGCCAGCCGCTCCATCAGTTCAAAGCCGAGCACTTTGCCGGAGACCGGCGTGCGATAGAGACAGATCGCCAGAGGGGACCGATCGGTCATGTATTTGAAGTACGCGTAGATCTCGTCGTCGGTGCGAAGCTGGACTACCGGGTTGATCACTTCGGCGCCCGAGAAGCCGAGCTTCTCGACGAACGCCATCTTTTCGAGCGCCTGATGTACGCTGGGGTCGAGGATGATGGTCCACAAGTCCATCCGGCCGCGCGCCGCTTCCGCTACCACCTCGTGGTAGCGCATCCAGTCCGAAAGCTTCACGTTCCAGCATTCGGAGATGAAGCCGCCGACCACCAGGCCGTTAATACCCATCTCGGCGTACTGCTCGATATTCTCGCGAATCCCAGGCTCGTCGAAGGTCAGGTCGCTGCCGACCGGGGTCAGCGGACACATGTAAAAATCGCGAATCTGTCGGCCCGCCCATTGTTTTGCATCCTTGCGCGTGAAATCCATGATTCCTTACTCCGGTTAGCGATCGATTGCCCCCCGACACGCGAAACATAAAAGTATCGAGCCGCGATGGCAAGGAAAGAATTCGTTAGGGATCGCTCAGATTAGAAAGGCGAGGTTCGGCAGTGGTTCATCGTTGTTCAGCAGCATCACCTTCTTGTAGGCGATTCTGAGGGCGCCATCGATGCGCCGCAGGCGATGGATCGTGCGGCCGTACCAGTGAACCTCACGATGCTTGCGCAGGTCGCCTAGCACGAAGGTCGAATGCGCGACGATTTCGCCGTCCGAGCCGGTTTCGATTTCGATATTTGAAACCACGCGGCACAGGCGCGACGGCGGATCCTCGGCGAATGCCTTTCCGGTGCGGAGCCGCTGGATGCGATTGGCAAGTTGCGGGTAACGGTCGTAAATGATCGAGACCTCGCGTTCGGGATCGGCGTCATCGCGCCCGCAGGGCACCCAGTAGAGGCCGTCCCTGGCCCAGAGCGCCAGCCATTCATCGTAGCGATGCTCGTCCATCAGGCGCGCTTCGCGAAAGATGAACTGTTCGACTTCGCGGTAATCCATCGCTTATTGCGCGGCCCCGCCCGTCGCGTCCGACATCAGCTTCCTATAGTGGCGCCAGATACCGCGCTGGGTTGTCTCTTCGTACGCCATCCCGACCCGGAAGCCATCCTCGTCGCGTCGCTCGGTCCGCAACCCGCGCCGCAGGAGCAGCCATTCGTCCTTGCGCGCGCGGAGCGCGTCCTGGTTGCGCTCGTAGACATCGATATCGTCGGGCGCGACCAGCCCGGCCGGCCCGTGCATATAGCCGTTGCGCCGAATGCGCTCGCGATTGATTTCTTCGGGTGCGCCTGCAAGCAGCGCGGGGAAGTAATAGATGTGCGTCTCATCGACGCTCACCGGCCGAATCAATCTGACCTGCCCCGGCGGCAAAAAATTGAAGTTTGGGAAGATCGAAAAGTGCGGATCGCTGTTGCCGATGGTCTCGGCAGCGCGCTCCTTGCCGAGCCTGCGCTCGAGTCCCTCGATGTAGGCGCGCTGCGCATCGCCCGCAACTTCCCCTCGCAGGCCCTGAAAAAAGAACCCGCCGCTCTTGCGATTCTGCGCGCTGAAATCGATTTGGCCGTGACCGTCGCCGAGATCACGAATGCGCGCATTGCCGTCGGGCCCGTAGATCGAATCCCAGTTGAAGCTTTTCCCGGAGTCGAGATGAAACGCAGATTGATGCAGGATCGGCGGATGGTACGCGTCGAGCACGTTCTCCATCGTCATCTTCCAGTTCGCGCGGTACATATGCTTCAGAACGCCGGCGCGCAGGATGAGCTCGCCGTTCGGCGCGAGATCGATTGCCTGGTCAATCAGACGTGTGGTGGCGCCGAGATGATCGCGCAGCGTTTTACCGTTCGGATTCAGATGACCGAACAGAAAGCCGCGATAGCTCTCGAGCGCGACTTCGATCAGACCGTAATCCTCTTTGCGGAAATCGCCCGGCGCATAGCCGACCGGATACGGCATCCCGATTAGCTCGCCGCTCGCTGCGTAAGTCCATCCATGATAAGCGCATCGAAATCCGCCGGCTGCCTTCCCGCGCTCGAGCTGACATACCGTGTTCGATCGATGACGGCATCGATTCAGCAGCAGGTGCAGCCGGCGATTCCGGTCGCGCACCAAGAGAACAGGCTGCAGCCCCATCCAGCGCGCGACGAACTCGCCCGGCTCGGCAACTTCGCTTTCGTGTCCGACATAGGCCCAGACGCGCGAGAAGATTCGTTCCATCTCGTCACGGAAGATCGCATCGTCGTAGTAGAGACGCGCATGGACCTGGTCTTCCCTGACGAGCTCCCCGTAATCGATCGCTCCGGCCGCCATCTGCACATGACCTCCGGCTGATCGTCATTTAGAACACGGCAGCCGTCGATGTACAGAGCGACGCTATCGAAGCTGCCTGCTAATGCCCCGCCTGGCGCATCAGCTCGCAGAGGCGCCGCGCGATGAGCGCGCCGGCCAGCCCGTGGCCCAACGCATTCCAATGGCCATGCCCCATGCGGGTGTTCGGGAAACCATGGACATAAGCATGATTGCGATCGGCATAAACCTGTAGCGATGGCGCGAGATTCAGCACCGGGAAGCCCTCGCGCACGCCGAGCGCGTCAAGCCGATGCTCCGGATAAAAAAGATCGCTCCCGCCAATCGCATTCAGATAAGCCGTGCGATAGGCGGCGTCGGGATAGACTTGGATCGGTGTGCTGAGCGTCACCAGGATGAAACGCACGCCATGCGCTCGCGACTCGCGGTTCATTTCAGCGATCAAATCCTCCGTCACCGTCCACGCTTCGCGCCATTGCGGACTCGACGGCGGCCCGTAGATTTCATCGTCGAGGCCGGGTTCGTGGCCGGGGACGTCGGCCTTGGCAGGCGGCTGACTGGTGTAACGGTGAATCATCACGGCGGGCTCGCCGATGTAATCCATGATTGTGAGCCGATTGAGCGCGAAGACGCTGTGGCACCATAGACTCGGGAGCGGCAGCGCGCGAAACTCATCGTCCTCAGTCAGCCGATCACCGCGCAGCTCGTAGTGCGGCCGGCATTTTTCGGCATTCAGCCACGATTCAGTGTCGAGCGCCGCCGAGTTGTCGCTCACGTCGTTGCCGGCGAAAAATGCCAGCATCACGATGTCCGGCGAATAGCGCCACACCTGCTCGCGCAGCGTCAGCAGTTCCTGCCCGGTGCCATAGCCGCTGACGCCGAAATCAAGCACCTGCGCGCGCCGGCCACCGAGCTGGCAATGCGCGAGCGCGCGTTCGGCAACTGCGCAGAAACTCTGCTCGTACGGCACCTGCATAGCCTCGGTAAACGAGTCGCCGACCACCGCGATGCGAACGATACCGGGCGGCTTGATGGTCGAAATCTCCGGGCCGCGGAACCCCGCGCTGTTAATCGTCACTTCGGCTCGTCCTTCCGATCGTTGACGTCCGATCGCACCCGCCTTGAGCCGCCATCCACGGACGGCGTCATAAGTACGAACCTCGGGCGGCGCGATACCGGCGAGCCTCACGGCGATTTCCGCCAGCGCGAGGCCGAGCACGATACCTCCGATTATCAAAAACAGCCGGTTGCCAAACTCACGCATCGCGATGACTACTACGGGCTGCAAGTATCCTGGGCAAGCCTCGCCACACGAATCGATCCTGACTTACTCTCCTCCTATGCCATGTGGCCCTATGTAGCTTTAGGTCCACTTTGTTGTATAAGCGTCAGCAGCGATCGGGGGGATACTCAGCCGGACCCCTTCCGGACGCCGAGAGGAGATCGTGACAAGCATCGAACGCTGGCTCCTGAACAACGGAAGCATGCTCTTCGCGTGTTGTCTGCTGTTCGCCGCCTCGACGCTCGCTCCGCGCCCGGTAGACGCTTCGCAGTTCGCCGATATCTTTAACGGTTTCAACGGCTTCAACCTCACCGATCCCACGAATTGGCCGTTCATACCAATTCCTGAAGTCGCGACCGATCCGAATGGCGGCACGACCTACGGCGTCCTGGCGGCGTTTTTGCAGCACGCTCCTGACGGCCACATCAGCGGCATCTTCGCTCCCGACATCACCAACAACGCGACACTGGGTCCCGGCGGTACTTTTCGTTATCTCGGTTACCCCTCGGACGATACGCACTGGTATTTGTTCGCCAACGCGACCGAAACCAAGCAACGCAAAGTTGATCTCTATTATTCGACCGGCCGCGACCATCAGAACTGGTGGTCCTTCGATGGCGAACTGTTCTGGGAGCATGATCCGACCGAGCGTTTCTATGGCATCGGTAACGGCACCTCGACCCAGACCCAGACCAATTACACCCTCGAACAGGTGTACATGGAGGCTTCTCTAGGTCTCAACATCAGCGAGCAGTTCCAAATTGCGTGGGAGATGCGCCCGCGCTACGTGCGTATCGCGAAGGGCGCGTTCAATTCGCTGCCCTATACGGGTTTACTTTTCCCGGGCGTTAAGGGAATTAATGGCGGCAGCGAGTTCTTCAACGAGCTGGTCGCGAAGTACGACACGCGCGATCACATCGATTTGCCGACCAGGGGCGGTTACTATCGGCTTTTCGCAGGGATTACAGACAGGAGCCTCGGCAGCTCGTTCTCTTACACCCGCTTCGGCACTGAACTAAGCCACTATTTTCCGTTCGGCCAACGCTTCGTACTTGCGACGCATGCGCTGATCGAGTACATGCCCGCCGGCGGTGAGGCGCCCTTCTGGTCGCTGGCGCGGCTGGGCGGCGAGGGCGCCGATTTCTTCGTCGACCGCAGCACGCAGCGCGGCTATGGAACGGCGCGCTTCACCGACAACAACATCGAAGGCTTCAACGCCGAACTCCGCACCAAGATCTTCACCGCCAAGCTGTTCAACACCGTGGGCACGCTCGAATTGGCGCCGTTTTTTGATGTCGGCAAGGTCAGCCACCTGGTCACCGATAACCCGCTCAACAAATTTCATCCGGCAGGTGGCCTCGGCTTCCGCGCGATCGCGGAACCGTTCGTGGTCGGCTTCCTCGATATCGGTTACGCCAGCGAAGGAGTTTCGATCTTCACCGGCGTGGACTATCCGTTCTAAACCTCGATGAGTGCCGCACGTGCGATTCGGTTTCAGCACCATCGAACAACTTGCTGTTTCATTTGCGATCCGGTCGCGAGGACCGGCGCAGAACCTCAGGATTTCAAAAAAGGGAAGGGGACATGGGAGTAGACCGGCGCTTCATCATGACCGGCGCCAAGCGCGTGATCGATTCGCGCCCGATGTACGCGCAGGTGGTCATCACTGACGATTGCAATCTGAGCTGCGCCTATTGCAACGAATACACGCCAGGCGCGCCCGGCGTTCAGCTTGACGAGCTGAAGGCGCGCATCGACAAGCTCGATGAACTGGGCGTCATCGTCTACGATTTCCTGGGCGGCGAGCCGCTGATGCATCCCGACCTTCATCGCGTGCTCGCCCATGCCAAATCCAAGCGCGGCGGCTCTAACGTCATCACGGTCATCACCAATGGCTTCTTCCTCACCAAGCCCGTCATCGAGCGGCTGAATGAAGCGGGACTCGACTATCTGCAGGTCTCCGTCGATTCGATCGAACCGACGCCGCGCTCCAACAAGTCGCTCAAGTCAGTCCTGCCGAAACTGCGAGTGCTGGCGAAGGAAGCGCGGTTCCGGGTCGAGATCCAAACCGTGCTGAGCGAGGAAACGCTCGGCGAGTACGATCGCTTTCGCGAGCTCCTGAAGGAATTTCCGTTTCAGTTCGGCTTCTCGATCATGCACAGCGAGGGCGGCCGGATCGCGATCCAGGGCGAAAAGTTTCTCGAACTTGTAAGCCGCTACGGAGTCTTTGAAGGAATGAATTTCTACGGCAAGCATCTCAGGGAAATGCTGCTCGGAGATTTCTCGCGAACCTGGAAATGCCTCGGCGGCTTCAAGTTCCTCTACGTCAACGCCAGGGGCGGGGTGCAATGGTGCTCGCAGCAGCGCGATTACATCTTTTCGCTCGATGCGCTCAGCGTCGATGAGCTGCGCCGCAATAACCGCCATAAGCCGTGCGAGCAGGGATGCTGCCTCGGCTGCGTGCGGCTGGTCTCGCATTCGCTCGGCGAGCCGATGAAGAGTCTTCGCGCCAGCGTCGGTCTGGCGGTTGCCGGCATCGTCAGCGGTGCCCGCCTCGAACGCGGTCCGATCGGCACCACCACTTCCTCATAGCATGGCTGCGGGATCGGCGCGGACGCCGGACGCGATTCCTGCCGCGGCGCGCGTCTCGCAGGCCGTCGTGGTTTGCGTCGGAGCGGACCCGCTGCGCGAGGTCGGCGGCATCACGCTGTTCGAGCGCCTCATGCGCCAGCTCAACGAGCTAAATGGGATCGAGCGCATTATGGTGCTTACCTCGCAGTCGATGCCGGCAGCACTCGCATCGAACCGCATCAAAAAGCCGGTCATCTATCGAAACGTTTCTTCAAACGGGTTCTGGGATACCTTGTGGGAGGCGCGCGCCGAACTCGACCAATGTTTCATCGCGGTCACCGCGAATTTTCTTGTCGATCAGCGGTTGCTCGCGTGGCTCGCATCACAACCGGACGACGCGATGCTCGTCGTGCGCGAAGGCGATGAGAACGGACCCGCCGCCCGACTCAGCAAGGCAGCCCTCGAAAATCCCGGCCCCCAGGCAACAACCCTCAGGATGGTCGCCGTCACCTCGTTGCCGTCCTACTGGGAAGCGATGCACGGCGAAATTCCGCTGCATCTTCATCGCGTGGCGAATGCCGCGGATGCGGAAGCCGGCTGGCGCATCCTGCTCGACCACATTCAGCGGCGCGCGCAGGAACTGCCATCGCGCTGTTTCGATCCAATTTTCGAAAATCTGATCGTACGCCGCCTCGCCGGGACATCGATCACGGCAAACCAGGTGACGATGTTCACGACGATGCTCGGGTTCGCGGTCGCGGCGCTGTTCTATACCGGATGGCTCCGGGTCGGGGTCATGCTCGGGATTGTCGTCGAAGTGCTGGATGGCGTCGACGGCAAGCTCGCGCGCATCACGCGCACCACCTCGCGGGCCGGCGAATACGAGCACATCCTCGATTTCTTTTACGAGAATTCGTGGTATCTCGCTTTAGGGCTTTATTTCTCGCGGGCCGGATTTCCGCATGCGATGACGGCAGCGCTGCTGATGGTCGTGTTCGACCTCATCGATACGCTGGTCTATGCCGCCGTCGACGTGCGATGGGGTCGTAGCCTCGACAACCTGAGCCCCTTCCTCACACGTTTTCGGCTGATAGGCGGCCGCCGCAACATCTACGGCTGGATGTTTCTTATCGGCTTTTTCGTCGGCTTTCCGGGCTACACGTTCTACGCAGCGACGCTATGGGCAGGAATCACGGCCGCCATCCACACGGCCTCGATGATTAAGATGGCTTCGCGAAGGCTGAGCGTTGATCAATTAACCGCCGACTGAGCCTCGCCCAGGGCGAGCGCCGGACGCTTGCGGCCTTTCAAGGCCGCAAGCGCGATCAGGCCGGCCGCCGCACCTGCCAGCGATGTCAGTCTGAATACGATTCCGACTGCGAGTCCCGCTGACGCCGGCAGGCCGAGCGCCGTGAAGATCACGACCTTGCCGCCTTCCTGGATTCCAACCTCGCCGGGTATCACAAAGGTCACGAACCCGAGCAGCATCGCAAACCCTTCGATAGCGAGGCTGTCAGCGAAGCTGCGCGGCAGGCCAAGCCATCCGAGCATCAGCAGGATTTGCATCACGCCGCATAGGAAGGCGAGCTGATGGGCGCAAATGGCGAGGAGGAGATCGCGCGTTCGCGAGCGATACAGAGCCGCCATCTCGGCATCGACTCCCGGGCTGAGCTTCGCGATATGCGCGGCCCATCGTGCCGGGATCGGCAGCCGGCGCACGATCCGCGACATCGCGCCGCTGAAGCCGCGAATCTGGACCAGCAGGAACGCGAGCACGCCGGCCAGCGTCACGATGAAGCCGATCAGCACCGCAAGCGAGAAATCGTGCGAGAGCCGGAAGCGACGCCAGGTGAACAGCATGCTGACCACGATGAATCCCGCCTTCGAAAAGCTGAAGATGAGACCCGAGGTCAGGATCGTCGCGATCACAGTGGCGAGCGGAAAATCACCGTCGAGCAGATAGACCTTCGCCGACTCGCCGCCGATCGAAGCGGTCGGAATTGTGGTGTTCACCGCCGAGCCGGCGAGTTTGACAAGGAACAGCTTGCGAAGGGTGCCGTGGCGCAGGTTGGGCGGAAACGTAAACCACCATCCAAGTGCGTTGAAGACGTCGACCACGAACTCGATCGCGATCACAAGGATCAGGCCGCCGCCGACCCGCTTGAGGTCCAAGACAGTCCGGGCGAGGCCTGAGCGAAACATCAGGAATCCCAGCAGCGACAGTCCGGCCAGCATCCACGCAATGCGTCCGCTGCGGCTATTCATCGGGTTTCAGGCTCCGAGTCGCCCCTTACGAAAATACGTTCACACATGAGTCATCCAATCTATTAGTATTTCCGCACGGTTGCATTGCCTACAATCACAAACCGGCCTGGGGAGGACGCCATGAGAATCGTCACGCTCGAAGATCATTTTGCGACCTCGATGATGCGCGAAAAGTTCGTTTTTCCGCGCGGCTTCGAATTCAACTACGCCGAAAGGGGCGCTTATCTGGGCTACGACATTCCATCCGAGCTGCTCGATCTCGGCGAGAAGCGAATCGCTGCGATGGACGCGGCGGGAATCGACCTACAGGTGGTCTCGCTGTCGATGCCAGGCGCGGAGGCGTTCGACGCCGAGACCGCGATCGCAATCGCGACGGACGCCAACGATCGGCTGGCCGCGGCCACCAACGCGCATCCGAAGCGGCTGGCCGGCTTCGCGTCGATCCCGACCGCGAGTCCTACCGCCGCGGTCAAGGAACTCGAGCGCGCGGTCACAAAACTCGGCTTCAAAGGCGCGATGATCAACGGCCACGTGCGCGGCGAGTTTCTCGACGATCGCAAGTACTGGCCGATCTTCGAATGCGCCCAAGCGCTCGATGTGCCGATTTACCTGCATCCGACGATTCCCCATCCTGCGGTGCTCAAGGCCTATTTCGAGGGCTACGGCGATCTCTGCGCCCCGGCTTGGGGATTCGCGATGGACACCTGCACGCATTTCCTGCGGCTGGTGTTCTCCGGCCTGTTCGACGCCTGTCCGCGGCTCAAGATGATTCTCGGCCATCTGGGCGAGGGGCTGCCATTCTGGATTCATCGGCTCAACGATCACACCCTGTCAGCGGCGAAGCGGCGCGGCCTGAAGAAGCGACCGGAGCAGTATCTGCGCGAAAACCTGGTCGTGACCACCAGTGGAAACTTCTTCACGCCCGCGTTCATTTGCACGTTGATGGCGCTGGGCGCGGACAACATCATGTTCTCGGTCGATTGGCCCTACGAGTCGAATCGCGTCGCGATCGACTGGCTGAGCCATCTTCAGATAAGCGACCACGACAAGGAGAAGATCTGCCACCTGAACGCCGAGCGCATCCTGCGGGTTTGACGAGAAATCGTGCGGCGCAAACACCGACGCTAATCGGCCAGCGGAATCGCCATCGTAAAGCGCGGCTCCGTGCCGACGGCGCGCGTCGTATGGCCGTGGCCGGTCAGATCCTCGGCGAGGATGCCTTCGCCGGGGCCGAAGCGATGCACCGAGCCGTCGCCGAGTCCGATCTCGACCGCGCCCGAGAGCGTGATTACGTACTGACGCCGCGGCGCGTTGTGCCAGTCGATGAACGTTCCGGGCGCCATCCGGCTGATAATGACGCCTTTCGCCGCCTGCATCGCCACACGGTCGGCATGCTCGTCCGGCTCGAAGTTGAATTTCATCTCTTCAAGGTGCGATTCGTTGTCGGGGCCCGTGTAGAGACGAAACAGTCGCATCGATTATCACCTCTTCAAGGACGAATTATTTGCGGTGCGTTCAGGATTTCACCAGACGTCCCGGCAGACCGCCTTGGTAGACGCCATTTTCGAACAGGATCTCGCCGTTCACGATGCTCATCGCGACACCCTCGGCAGGTTCGACCAGCCGCGGCTTCCCGCCTGGGAGATCGTCGACCTGCTCGGTTGGACGCGGACGAATCGCATCCGGATCGAACATCACGAGATCGGCATCCATGCCGGCGGCGATGCGGCCCTTGGTCCGCAGGCCCATGAACTCCGCGGGTTCGGAGGTGAGCCGGCGCACAGCCTCTTCGAGCGTCATCGCGCCGCGTTTTTTGACCCATTCGTGAATGACATAGCTTGGCAGCCCCGCGTCGCAGAACTGGTTCACGTGCGCGCCGCCGTCGGACAGCCCGAGCAGCACGTGCGGCATCGTGATGATTTTCTGAAGGCGTTCGGGATCGACGTTGGCGACCGAGGCGGTGAAGCCGGTCGCCAGCTCCTCGCTGATCGCAAGATCGAGGAAGGCATCGATCGGATTCTGGGCGCGGTCGGCAGCGATCTGCGCGATGGTGCGGCCGATCAAGCCGCGATTTTCCGCGCGTCCGACTCCGGCAACTTCGATTGTCTTCCAATCGCCGCGAAAGGCCGCGCCGGCCCCCGCCTTGAGTCCGTCGCGGAATTCATCGCGAAAGGCCGGGGATCGATAAAGCGCAATCTGCTCCGCGACGCTGCGATTCAGCGCCTCGCGCCAGCATCGAAAGCTTCCGAAAATGAACGGCTCGCGCAGCGTCGTGAAGACGCGCAACGGACGCGGCGTGGTCTGCGGCAAAATCCTGAGACCGCTGCGGAAGGCGGGCTCGAAGCGCTCCATCACCTGCTGATGCTCCTCGAAAGCCATGCCCGGAAAATCGAGTATTGCGAGCCATGTCACCGGTCGGCCGCTCTCGCGCGCGAGCATCACCAGCAGCTCGAACGCGTCGTCGGAAAGCTCGACGCCGCCCGGACGTGGAACGTTTACCTCGATGATTCCCTTGTTGAGTTCGCGCATCACGTGGGCAAGCGCCGTCAGCTCGGCGACGCTCGCAAGACGGCTCGCCAGCGGCTTTCCCTGGTATCCATTGTGCAGCTCGAACAGGCTCAGCGAAAAACCATACGCGCCCGCGAGCATTGCCTCGCGCAGGATCGCGCACATGCGGCTGGTCTCATCCTCAGATGCCGCACGCTCGCTCGCTTCCTCGCCTATGACGTAGGAGCGCAGGGCCGAGAGTGGAACCAAGAACCCGACGTTCAGACCGACGCCTCTCGCGGTCGCAGCGGTCATGTATTCGGGAAACGTTTCCCAATTCCACGAAACGCCGCCCATCAGCACGTCGTAAGGCATCGCTTCGACATTGACGAGGTCCCACGCGAGAATGCCACGCGCGTCGGGTTTGCATGGCGCCACGCCGACGCCGCAGTTGCCCATCAAGACGGTTGTGATGCCGTGCCAGCATGAGCTGGTCAGCAGCGGATCCCACGAGATCTGCGCGTCGTAATGCGTATGGATATCGATGAAGCCGGGTGCGACCACACGACCATCAGCATCGATCACGCGCCGCGCGCTTCCGTCGATCCGGCCGACCTCGACGATCTTACCCTTATCGATCGCGATGGAGCCGTTAAGGAGCGGCTTGCCGGTGCCGTCGCAAATCCTCGCATTTGTGATCGTCAGATCGTACGACATCGGCTTCCCCTTCAAGCTGCGGGATCGAGGAATCATACAAGCCTTCACCCGATGATAGGAAACAGTGTTGATCGGATCCGATGATCACGGTCGTAATCGGCCGCGAAATTCAGCGGCGTTGCCCCGGCTAATGCCGAGGATGCCAATGGCCGAAACGCCGCCGAATCTCCTGGCGCTGCTCCGGGCTCATCTGGCGCCATCGATTCCAGTTTTCCAGCAGATGCTGGCGCTGTTGGGGCGGCAATTGCTGAAAATGGCGGTAGCGCTGCATCATCCCCTGTCGTTGGTTAGGCGGCAGCGTTCTAAAGTGCTGGTAGGCTTCGCGCAAATGCTGGCGCTCCCCGGGCGGCAGCGCGCGCCAACGGCGCAGGCTCTGCAGCACCTGCTCTCGCTGCTCCGGTGGAAGCCGGCGGAACTGTTCGAAATTCCGCTGCGCCATACGACGCTCGTCAGGCGTCATTTGCTGCCAATGCCGATAATTTTCGAGCACCCGCTCGCGCTGCTCCGGCGTGAGATGCGCCCATTGATCGGGATAGCGATTGATGAGCGCGCGCTCCTGAGGGTTCATCGGTTCCTGCGCGCGTGCCGGATGCACCGCCCCGGCGAGCATCAGAAGTGCGGCCATCAGCGCCGTCGCTGTTCGCGCCACGCGGCTCATCGCCCGCCCCCAAACTGCTCAAGCAGCCATGATGGAAGATCGGTCGGCGACGGGGTGAACTCGCTTGGCGGAGAACCGGATGGTGGCGGAAACGGCTCGCCACGATTCGATTGCAGGTAGCCCATTTGCCGAAGCGCCTGGATCTGGTCGAGCATCGAGCCGCCGGCGCCGGAATTGCCATATCCGGAGTCGCCCGTCCCCGAAGACGAGAAAAGGTCGAGATTGAGCAGCATCTGAAGGTTGGGCGGCTGCTCCTGCGCCCTCACCTGCCGGAGTCCGGTGAAAGTCAACGCAGCCAGCAAGATCGCCCCCGCTGCTGCGCTATGACGACCGCGACTCATGATGCTGCGGCGGTTCGGCAGGTGTGAGCGAGTCGAGGTTCTCGATCACGTCGTAGTTTTCCAACAGGTCGAGATGCTCGACGACCGGGTAGTCCTGCAACAGACCGATATCGGCATCGGCCCACCCACCTTCGAGCGCTAGCTGCTCGACAGCCGGCGGTTGCGGCCGACTCAGCGCAAGGGTCAGCGCGATAGCCGCAGTGGCGGCCGCCGCAGTCGCAACCGATGCCCACGCCCATCGCGGAGTCCATCGTCGAGCAGGCGCGCGATAGCGGCGCGCATTCAGCTTGCGGTGCAGCTCGGCCCGATAGACCACCCAGTCCGGCTCCGCGATCTGATCGATTTCCCGCGCGAGTCGATCCATCGCAGATTTAGCCTCCGCCAACCCTTCGCTGCATCGGGCGCAGCCCTCGACATGTTCCTGCAAGCGCCGACTCTCTTCGGCATCGAGCTCGCCGTTAAGATACGGCGCGAAGACGATTTCAGGATGGCGCGACCACATGGCTTTCTACTTGTCTTTCAGAACCTTCTTTAGTTGGTTGATCGCCCGATGCAGATGCACCCGCGCGGTGTTCTCCGAGCAATTGAGCACCGCCGCGATCTCTTTGCTGGTAAAACCCTGTTGTATCTGAAGCAACACCGCCGTTCGCTGATGCGGCGATAGGCCGCCAAGCGCCCTGTTGAGCCGTTCCATCGATTGATTCCGTAACGCTTCTTCAAGAGGTCCGGGCTCCGTCGACGGCGGATCGATCGCTGGCGCGTCGGGATCATCGTCAGGCCCGGTAAGCGGCACGAATCTCCGCCACCATCGGTTGCGCCGCCGATGGTCGATGCACAAGTTGACCAGGATCCGATAGAACCAGGTCGAAAATCGCGCGCGCCGATCGAAACTATGCGCCGCTTCATAGAGCCGGATGAAGGCGTCCTGCGAGACGTCGCGGGCGTCGGCCTCGTTGCCGAGAATCGAGCAAGCAAGGCGGTAGGCGCGCGCCTGATGCCGCTCGACGATAAGATCGAATGCCTCCGCGTCGCGCTCGGCAATCCTCGCGCACAACTCCTCATCCGAAGGCCCCACCCGGAATAATCCGCCCCGCAATAAATTCGGCCCGTCATCGGCGCCCGCCCGCAATCACGCGGTTTGCGCCCTTCCGACCGTGCTGCGCATGGTAACGCCACGACGCTTTGGACGAAACCACAGCGAAAAGTGTTTACACGGTCGCTCAAACATTAATCCCGAGACGCCGGGCGCGGTTGGCTGGTAAACAAATCCGGATCAAACCCCGTCCAATGCATCAATCGCGCTCGGAACACCGGGCCGGGAAACGAGGATGACGATGAAAAAGACGTTAACCATGATGGCTGCGGCAGCGTTCGCGGCGGCGCTGGGCAGCGCCGCGATGGCCCAGACGGGACCGGTAGGCCGCTTCGACAACGGTTATCTCGACCAGCATCCCAAGGTCGCCCGCCAGCTCGCGGCGAATCCTCGGTTGATCGACAGTCCGGAATACATCGAGCAACATCCGGGGCTTGCGGATTATCTGAAAGAGCACCGGCGGTAAGAGAGGACCTCCAGGAGCATCCGGACCGTTTCATGCAAAGCGAGCGTGTGCGCGAGGAATGGGAGAACGCGCATCCGATGCGCAACACGGACGCGTATCTGGATCGGCATCCCAAGCTCGCACAGCAGTTGAATGCTCATCCGGGGCTGGTCGACGATCCCAAATTCATGGCGGCGCATCCCGGACTGAACGAGTTTTTCGAGCGACATCCGGTGGCGCGCACGGAGTGGAAAGCCCGCCCGCATCGCTACATGGCGAACGTGCAGAAGTACGAAAAGACTCATTAGATTTGCCGGGGAAAAAGGGCAACGGTCGCGCTGATCGATCTGATCCCGGCCGGTACGCCGTCGGGATTGCTCACGGTGATGACCTGGTCCGGGTTGTCGCCGACCGTGTAACCATCGAAAGCCAGTGAC
>JAJPIG010000021.1 GCA_021324855.1 Pseudomonadota bacterium
GGATCGCGCGGGTTGCCCGAGGCCGCCGGGGTCGCCATCCAGCGCTCGGTGTCGCCCATCGCCACGTCGGTGATCGTCTCGCCCGGCTGAAGCTGGATGTCGGTGGTCCGAAGCGGCGCGCAATCGACAACCAGTTCTGATGGCCCGCCGTACGGGTAGAGTACGAATTGGGAGGTCTTGTAGACCGGCCACTTGCCGCCGTCCTGATGCTCCCTGATCGCCTGCTGAACCTCGGGCGGCTGCTCGGCCAGAAGCTCGGCGCCGGTTGGCGGCGCGGGCGTCGCCGCCGCTTTCGGCGCGGCCTCGGTCACAATCCTGAGCGGCGGTGGAGCAACCGGCTGCAGCGCAGCGCACGCCGTCAGCGAAACCGCAAGTCCAATCGCAAATGCCGATTTGATTCGATTCATCGCACGTCCTCCCTTCAGCCCTGCTGCCTGGTCAAGCTGATCTGGGTCACGTAGAAACCGAGCGGATTGCTCACGATCGCGTCGTCGGAGTTGGGCGGGACGATTTCGGTCTTGAGAACCGCTTCCCAGTGCGCCGGCGCCCCCAGCGCCGCGCCGCCAAGATCGCGCTCCGTCTCGGTCCAGCGCACCTGGTAGCTCTCGGCCGAGAGCTTCAGGATCGAATCGATCTGGACCGTGACCGTCTCCTTCTGCGCGCGCTTGAACGGGTTATGGGCGAAGCCGTCCGAGTGGTAGTACTCGTCGAGGAACCGGTCCGCCGCGCCGCGCGCATGCGCGAGCAGCGCGTTGAGCATCTCCTGCTCGACCTGCGCGTCGCTGCTGACCGCGCGCGCGTTGCGGATAAAGGCGGCGACCTCGTAGCGCTCGATCCGGTCAGTTACGTCAGGGACCGAAGTGGGAGTCAGCGGCTGCGGAACGGTGAGCGCGTAGCCGAGCTTGTCGACCTCGACCACGTACGGGATGTAGCGGCTTCGCGTCGCGACCCAGACGATCCCGATCGCAAGAATCAGCGAGACGGCCAGCAGCCCGCCCGCGGCTATCTGCCAGTTGCGCTTGCCGAGCGCCAGATCGGCGTAGCGCTCATCCCATTCCCGTCGCGCTTCGAAGTATGGATTCGCACCCACGGTACACCTCGTTGGGGTTGGCTCTTTTGTAATGGACAGCGGAAAACTGCCAATCTGCCGCGCAGAGGATTTTGTAAGCAGCAAATCGCCGATTCGCGGGCGTTGGCGAACGGTACTTTGGCGGTGTTTTCTGGCCCCTGAGCAGAATCGGCTTCAAGGGCGAATCGGGATGGCTTTGACTTTGGCTAAACTTTGGCGGTTTTTTCGGTCGCGACGGGTCTGAAGGGGTTTGTCGGCATGTGGATAAGATCAAAAAAGCCTTGAAAATGCTCGATTGTGATCGATCGCGACCGATGGCGACAGGGCCTCGAACCGACTTAAAATCCTCTGGAGCGAAAGCTCCGTGCGGGTTCGAATCCCGCCCCCGGCATGCACGACCGAGTTCACGAGCGAGGATCATCAGGAAGCATGGTCATCGTTTCGTCATTATCAGGACGGCGCTGATTTTGCCGATTCATCCATCGCCGCCGTTAATCGCCGTCACGGCTGCGAGCGAACCGTGACGTTCGATCGGAAAGCAGCCAAGCGCTCGGACTTCGTCGTTTTGTAAATGGATCGCCGCAACACTAACGATCTCATCACTGCCCGAGATTGCTTTTCATCTCCTCGAACGTAGTCTAATTGCCGATTTCGGCGCGCGCTGATCGGAATTGCCGGTCCCCGTATCGTCTCTTTTCAATCCGAGACGACCGCAATGGCCGCGGAGTTTTGGTAAAGCGAAGCGTGGTGAAAAATGATCAATTTCGTTTTCGATATCGAGGGGTGGCTGCCGTCTGCGGCGCTGGCCCTGACGATGACTCTAACCTGGCTGATCGGCTGGAAGTTGGGACAGCGCCTGCTGACCCGCGGCGAGAGTTCTCCCGAATCGAAATGGGATGATGCGGCTCTGGCGCTCCTTGGCCTGCTGTTGGCCTTCTCGTTCGGGGTTTCAATCAGTAAGTACGACCAGCGCAGGCTGATGGTGGTGGCCGACAGCAACGCGATCGGCGACTTTTACACCTGTGCCAGCCTGCTTAACGATCCCTGGCGCATCAAACTGCAGACCGTCATTCGCGAGTATGCCCGGTTACGGTTCGAATTAACCCGTATGCCGCTGGACGAAGAGACGTTGCAGCGCGGTCTGGAAAAATCTGAGGCGCTACAGCAGAGAATGACGGATTTGGTCGCGCAAGCAGTGGCAGCCGGTACTCCGATCTCGGTGTCGCTGACCAACACGCTCAACGCGCTAATCAGTGCGCAGGCTGCTCGCCTGGCCGCCTATCGCGACCGCCTGCCGCCGGTGGTCGTGCTGCTCCTGTTTGCTTCCGGCATCGTCACAGCATTGCTGGTCGGACGGGAGCAGGGCGCAGCAAACCAGGCCCAGGTCGTTGGGACGTTGAGTTTTATCGTGCTCGTGAGTCTGACGGTGTACGTCATTATCGATCTGAACCAACCGGGGCGCGGTCTCATCAGGGCAAGCCAGGAATCGCTTGAACGGTTGCTGGTTTCGATTTCCAGGTAGACATCACAGGGCGTTTACCACGCGAAGAATGCATTCATGCGGACGACGCAGGATGCCTGGGACTCTCGGCCAGCAACATCGGGCCGTAGACGATCTCAAACAAGCCGAACGCCGCAATCCAGCACGCTGCCGACGAGACCAGCAGAATGATCATCGCGCGCGGCGCCCACGATGCGCCGACGCGCGCGATCGCGGCGAGGTTGATGAGGACGAAGATCAGGACCGTCGCGCGATTCGCGGTCAGATCGCGTCCGGTGTGTCCAAGCGTGACGCGTGGCATCACGGCCAGGATCATGACGCCGATCGCGCCGGCCGTCAGCGCGTGGATCGCCGAAGGCATTGGGATGCGAGCGTTCAGGATCGAAAGCCCAAGCAGCGCGGTTCCGGCCACGACCCAGGCATAGCCGACATGCAAAATGAACAGCAGCGGTTCCGACCGTGTCGATGCTCCGCACCAGCGAGCCATCCGCCACGCGTTGAGCATGGCTGCGATGGCCAGAATCACACCCGCCAGACGAAAATCGGGAACGATGGCCCAGATAACCAGGCCCGCGCCAAGCAGGCCGACCGCCGCGCCGTCAACCGGGCCGGGCGCAGGCGGCAGACGCACGCTCCCGCGTTTCACCAGCCAGTTGCGCGTGAAGTTCGGGACGATGCGGCCGCCGATTATCGAAATCAGCATGATCGGCACTGCCAGTCCGAGGCGCCATCCCAGTCCGCCGAATACCGGCATATGCAGTATGGACTCGAGATCCATGAGCAGGTCGGCGACGACGAAAACCGAAAGCAGCGCGCTCATCACCAGGTTACGCCAGTTACGGCTGGCGAGGATTTCGCGGGTGGCCACCGCGAGGAGCGCCGCTGGAAATGACAGATCGGCGACGACCACACTCGAGGCGGGGAGATAAGCGGAGATCAGGCAGGCGATGCGGCCCAGCAGCCATAGCCCTGTGAGCAGCGCCAACTGGCGGCCCTGCACAGGCATCCGCTTGGTCCAATTCGGAATCGCCGTCAACAGAAAGCCCCCGACCACCGCCATCACGAAGCCGAAAAACATTTCGTGGATATGCCACGCCATCGGCTCGAAGCGGGTCGGCAACTGCAAATCGCCGAAGAACATGGCGAGCCACAGAGCGATATCCACCACCGTCCAGCTTCCGGCGGCAAGAAACAACGGGCGAAAGGCGTACGTGAGGACCGCCAGCGGCCCCAGGCGGTGAGGATGTTCTTCGATCGTGGTCGTCATGTCATTATCCGGGCGCGCCAGCATTATTTTTCGGCGCTCCAGGTTCAGGTCAAGATCGCGGGCGTAGCAGTGCATAGGATGTAGCGCCGCCAACGCTCGGACTCCTTCGCCAACGATGCGCCGGCCACTATCTGGATGCTGCTGAGATTTGCTCATCTCGCTGAGTATCTTTACTCACGACGTTGAGCAAAATGTACGGTGCTGAAACCATCGCGCAGACGCTGGTTGCGCGCCTGTCATTCTCGCGTGGCGTCGCTTTGTCGATGATTGCGCAGAGCCGGCAAACGCGGACAGGGCTCGGACCTTCTATCTGCGAACAAAGGCCGAAGAGGTCACGCCGCGCCGGAGGGCGCGGAAGTCGCCCCCGACGAGCCACCCAGGATGTCGCGGAGCTGGTAGAGATCGATTGGCTTCACCAGATAGTGATCGAAGCCGGCATTGAATGCGGCTTCGCGGCTCTCGCGATGGCCGTAGCCGGTGACGGCAATCAGCACGACATCGGAACCCCGCGCATCGGCGCGGATTCGGCGCGCGACTTCGTAGCCATCGAAGCCCGGCAGCCCGACGTCGACCAGGGCAAAGTTGGGCCGTACGGCAAGTGTCGCCCTGACGCCGTCCGGCCCGTCTTCGGCCACGTAGACCTCGTGGCCCAGGCTTTCGAGCAAATCGCGCAAGCCCACCCGAACATCAACATTGTCTTCGATTACCACGATGCGCCGACGTGAGTCGTTCGCCTCGATCGATGAGTTGCCGGCGCGCTCAGCCTTGACGCCGACCGGATCGATTCGCGGCAGAGTCACAGTAAAGGTGCTGCCTTGGCCCGGTCCGGCGCTGGATGCGGTCACGTTGCCGCCGTGCCGTTCGGTGAGCTTCTTGACCAGCGTCAAGCCAAGACCCAACCCGCCGTGTGCGCGCTCGAGCGTGCGCTCGCCCTGCGTGAAGAGGTCGAAGATGCGGGGCAGAAGCTCGGCCGAAATTCCGGCGCCGGTATCGATGACCCGGAGTTGGGCGTGACCGTCCTCGGGTCCGACCCAGATGCTGATCCGGCCGCCGGCGGGAGTGTACTTGACGGCGTTGGCGAGCAGGTTAGTTGCGATCTGGGCCACCCGATCCGCATCGGCATTGACCCATACCGGCACGGCTTCGAACTGGATCTCATGGCGCACGAACTCCCCGTTCACGCGCATGTTGTTGACGCACTCGGTGACACATTGCGCGAGGTCCATCGGGCTCTGATTCAGGACGATTTTGCCGCTGGTTACACGCGCCACGTCGAGCAGGTCGTCTACCAGCCGCCGGGTATGCTCGATCTGTCGGGCGATGATGTCCTGCGCCTTTGCGGCCAGGTCCGGCCGGCGGTCGGCGCGCTGCAGAAGATGAACGGCATTCGAGATGGCGCCGATGGGATTGCGCAACTCGTGCCCGAGCATCGCGAGAAACTCGTCCTTGGCGCGGTTCGCTTCCTCAGCCGCCTGGCGCGCGGCACGTTCGACTTCGTCCAACTGGGCGCGCTCGATACGGCCTGCGGCGCGAAACGCCGCGAGTTGGATCAAACCAAGGTCTTCATTATTGAACTCGTGCCGGTGGAAAGTACCGAGCTCGATAACGCCGATGACCTTGTTGTTGAGCCGCATCGGCGCGCCCACAACCGATTTAACATGATTGGCAAAAAATGCAGAGAGGTGCTCATCGCGCGGCAGATCATTCATGATCAGACCGTTGACGCTGGCTGCGATCCTTCCCGCCACGCCCGTGCCGAGGGCGAGCCTGAAGTCGGAAGGAATCGGTTCTGAGATTCCAACCGAGCTTACCGCACGCAGTTCCCCGGCGCCGGGATCGAGCAGCAGAACGGCTCCGAAGTCCGCGTGGATCACCGACTTCAGGCGTATCAGCAGTTCGCGAAGGATTTCGTCGCGAGTGCTGCCGGGCAACTCCATCGAGACGGTCTGCAGCCGCCGGAGCATAGCAAGCGATTTTTCGGCGTGAGAACGGGCGCGCCGCTCAGCATCGAGCAGCAGTTCGCGTTCCGCGGTGTGCTTGGTCCGCTCCTCATCGAGCCGGCGCCGCTGTGTGACCTCGGCGGCGACTGCGATAGTGGTAACGCCGATCGTGCCCAGGAACACCTGCAGGAATAGAAAAGCCTGGTTGCGCGATGCGCGCGCGAACGGTCCGAAGCCATGGAGCGTGCCGGCGATCGCAAAGGCGGCGAGAATCAAATTGGCGGTTGCGGTTTCACGCGCCCCGAAGCGAAACGCGATCCATATAAGGATCGGGATGATCGCGAACTCCAGCGGATAAGGCTGGTCCGGATGCGGCAACCAGCTTCCGAATACGATTGAGCCCGCCGCCACGAGCGCCGTCAGAGTGACAATGGTCTCAAACTTCTGCTTCCAGACGTCATCGAGGCGGCGATCGTTGGCCCACAGCAACAGCGGCGGAAACACGATCAGGGCGCCGGCCGCATCGCCAAGCCACCATGTAATCCAAACCGGCGCGAACTCCGGCCACTTGGCGCGCCCTGCGAAGCAGAGCGCCGTAACCCCGATTGTCGCGGCGATTAGCGTGCTGAACAGGACACCCAGCACTAGGAACTTAGCGGTATCTCGCGCCTGATCGAAGACTTTACGCCCATCGGCAAAGCGGCTGATCAGCCAGGCGCCCGAGAGGCTTTCGAGCGTATTGCCAGAGGCGATGGCGAGCGAGGCCGCGATCGAACCCGCGGCCATCAAGTTAACCAGAAAAGCGGCCACGAAAATCGCGGGCCAGAATCGATATCCGAACACCAGAAGCGCGGCTAGAGCAATTCCAGTGGGAGCCCAAACCGCCGAGGCGCACGGAGCTATAAAAGCGAAGCGCAAACAAATCCTGGCTGAGAGAAAATAGGCCAGGAACAGAAGGGCGCCCGTGACAGTTTGGCCGACGAGGCCCGAACTGCGGCGCTCCGGCAGCTCCGCTGAGATCGGCATCGCTTGCGAAGGGAGAACTTCGGCCGGGTTCGTCACAGAGGCCATCGCGCAAGTGATCCTACCGGGCCCGGTCGTAAGACCAGGCAAACAATCGTTACAATCGGTAGCATATGTCATCGCCGGTTAGGAAATACAAGAACACGCAGATCAACGTCTGGACATGTTATTCAACGGATTTCATCGATTGGAAACGGTCTATAGCACTTTCGCCAGCCGGCGCATCAAGTTTTCAAAGATTTCAACAACAGAAGACCACCAAAATCGTTTCGTCCGGGATGGTCGCGCGTCGCTCGCTTCGAGGGTAAGCTGCTTGCGGCCGATGGAGCATCATCGATGAAGGGATTTCAGGTACGGGCGTGGATGCTCGCGATAGTCGCGATGGTCGCGAGCGCTGCCTGTTCAACGCAGCCGACTTACGATTTCTCGCGCGCGCGGCGCCCGTCGCTCGTGCTGGTCTATGATTTTCGTGCCTCTCCGGCGAGTCCCTTCGAAGATCAAAAGCTCATAGCGCAGGGTACGAAGAATTTCGGCTCGGCAAGTCCGCAGGCGCGCCAGGCTGCGTTAGGCGAGATCGTGCGCACGGAGATCCGCGACAAGCTCATCACCGGGATCAATGCGATGGGGATGACGGCGCAGGCCGGCGATCCATCAGAGCCGGCGCCCGCCGGCGCCGTTTTGATCCGAGGCGATTTCAGCAGCGGGAGCCCCGATAATCGGTTGGTCAGAAACATCATTCTTTTCAGTAAGAACAGATCGACCGTCGATACCGATGTCTACGTGCTCGGCGCCGTCACGCAGGACAATCTGCGCGCGCTGCTGCATGTGCTAACCAACGCCGAGACCAAACCGATGCCGGCGGTGACTAAGAAGGGCGAGACTTCCGCGACCCTCGATACCTATCGGCCGCAGATCGATGAGCTGGTGAATCAGACCACCAATCAGGCACTCGCGAGCATCTCGACTTACTTCGCCAATCAGGGCTGGATTAGCCGCTCCCAGGTGGTTTTCCCGAGTTTCGCCAGCCGGTGATTCCCGCCAGTGGGTGATTCCCGATCGAGGGACGCGCTTCGCTATTCGCCGCCCCAGCGCGAGGAGTGCAGGCTTACCAGCCGCGCGATCAGGACCGCGATATAGAACTGGCCGGCGATTCCCTCGACCGCGGCGACCGCGCGCGCAGGCGGGCTCGTGGGTATGATATCGCCGAAGCCGACGCTCGCCAGCGTCACCAGGCTGAAGTAGATGAAAGTGATTATCTGCTGATGAATTTCCCCGGGATGCCCGGAAAATTTCAACGTGATCGTGCTGGATTGATAGGAGCCCGGATAGAACATCTCGATCAGCACGAAAATGAACGAGCACATCAGGCCGAATAGAAGATAACCGCAAAGCGCGCCACTGATCGTGTCGTAGGTGATGCGCCGCGCAGTCAGCACCGAATGCACGATGAAAGTGACGGCCAGGGCAAGGAAAAGCACCCACGCGATCGAAAAGATAATCAACAGCGCGCGATTGCCGGTGATCATGATGGCCCAACGGCCGATGAGGGCGGGGAGCGCAAGCGCAAGGCCGATGGTCAATTCCCGGCGATTACGTGTGAAGACCTTCAGAGTTCCGAGCAGCACCAGCGACAACAGCAGGGGAATGATGATGCTGTTGTGTTCAGCGTTGGCCTCGAAGAAGGGCGGAATCAGGATGAACGCGAGCATGAGGGCGAGCAGGATCGTGTAGTTGCCCGGGAACCGCTCTGCGAGCGACTCCCAGCTCGGACGCACTGGCGCGCGCGCTCTATCCGACATGCGGCTAACGATGTTCGCGAACCAGCGGACCGGTCGGCTTATCCGCCGTGAAATTCGGCCACGGCTGCGAAGCCGCGATCACCGGGTTGCGGAGCACCCCGATCTTTTCGATTTCGAGCTCGACCGTGTCGCCGGCCTTGAGCCGCTTGTCGCCCGCATAGGTGCCGGTCGAGATAATGTCGCCGGCTTCCATCAGCGTGTAATCGGAGCAATAAGCGAGGATTTCGTACGGATCGAAGATCATCCCCGAGGTGTTGCCGCTGCGCGTCACCTTGCCGTTGATGCGCACCTCCATCTTGAGATTCCGCGGGTCGGGCAGTTCCTTCGCCGTCACGATCCACGGGCCCATCGGACAGAAGGTCGCAAAGTTCTTGGCGTACGAGTACGGCTGGCCCATCTTGAGCCGCTCGCGCTGGCGATCGCGCGCCGAGACGTCGTTGCAGATCGTATAGCCGAAGACATAATCGGGCGCCTGATGAGGCCTGATATGGCGGCAATTGCGGCCCACCACGACCGCCAGTTCGTGCTCCTCGTCGACTATCTGTGGGAAGGGCGGCAGCTCTATCGGCGCGCCGTGGGGAATCAGGTTGCATGAATACTTGGCGAAGATAATCGGCTCGTCGAAGAAGCTCAGGTTGGTTTCTTCGATATGCGTGCGATAGTTGAGCGCCAGCGCCAGAATCTTCGGCGGTCGAGCGATCGGCGGCAGCCACTTGGGGTCGGCGACGAGGTAATCGCCGAGCCTGCGATCGTTGCGTAGCCGATCGAGGCTCTGCGTACCGATGGTATCGACATCCATTCCCGACTCGATAATTGCAAGCATCGAATCGGTCCCGCGGATTTGCGGATGTGTGGTGGCGAGCGCGCGCGTGAGATCGACAATTCCTTCTGCAACCGCGACGCCGACATGCACGGTGCCATTGGCGGAGAACGAGAGCAACTTCATAATGATTGTCCTTCAGTTTTCAGATGGCTTTGCCGCGAGGTTATCAAAGCAATCGGGAACCGAAAACCGGGCGGCGCCTTTATGAACCGCTGTGCCGTGGGATAAAGTCCGGCTCGACTGCGATGCGGCGCCGAAGGTCCCATCGCACTCGGGGAGCCAGCAATGCCCTATGATCGGATGAAGGATTTTCTCGCCGAACTGGAACGTCGCGGCAAGCTGCGGCATATCACGGAGCCGGTCGATCGCACCTGGGAGCCGGCCTGCCTCGCCAAATGGATGTACCAGGCGATGCCGAACGACGAGCGTTTCGGGCTCTACTTCGATCACGTCAGGGGTTCAGAGATTCCGCTGGTGACCGCCGCGCTCGGCGCGTCGACACACACTTACGCCGCCGCGCTCGAAGTCGAGCCGGAGCGGATCAACGAAAAGATCGTGCAGGCACTTTTGAATCCGATTGCGCCGCGAACGGTCCCATCTGCGCCCTGCCAGGAAATTGTCCGACAGGGCGAGAATGCCCGCCTGAGCGACCTGCCGATTCCGACCTGGACGCCCGGCAAGGATGCGGGTCCGTACATCACGACCATCGTCGTGTCGCGTGACGCATACGGCGGGTTTCAGAATTTCGGCGTCTATCGAACCCAGGTACTCGATGACCATAGCGTGGTCATCAACCTCTCGCCGGGTCGGCACGGCTTTCGATGCGTTCATTCGTACCTCGATCAGGGCAAGCCCGCGCCGATAGCGTGGGTGATCGCGGCCGAGCCCGCGGTCCATTTCGCGACCGTGGCCAACCTCGTCTATGGCGCGGAAGAGGTTGGTTTTGCGGGTGGACTCAAGGGCGCGCCCG
Organism: Pseudomonadota bacterium; assembly: GCA_021324855.1. Taxonomy (GTDB): domain Bacteria; phylum Desulfobacterota; class Binatia; order Binatales; family Binataceae; genus JAJPIG01. Next base: position 10,393 of record JAJPIG010000021.1, read on the forward strand.
TCGACCTGGTGAAAGCGACGACCGTCGATCTGATGGTTCCGGCGGCCGCCGAGATAATCATCGAGGGCGAGATTCTTCCTGACGAGACCGCCAACGAGGGACCGTTCGGCGAGTTCGCGGGCTTTATGGGGCCGGTGCTGGTGCGGCCGCGCGCGCATATCAAGGCGATCACGCATCGGCGCGATCCGATCTATTACGGCCTGACCAGCCAGATGCCGCCGAGCGAGAGCACCGTGATGCAGAGCCTAACCAACGCCGGCGTGATCCTGAAGACGCTCCGCCACGACCTCGGCGAGAGCACGGTTCGCGACGTTCATATCGATCTGACGTTCGGCGGATTGCTCGCGCACGGGATCGTCGCGATGAAGCCGCTCCATCCGCACCATGGCAAGCGTGTCGGAAGAATCCTGGCTGACCTGACGCCGCTCAAGCGCATCACGGTGGTCGATGCCGATGTCGACATCCGCGACGCGACCCATCTCGAATGGGCGCTCAACTCATGCTTCAACCCGGAGCGCGATACGGTGATTCTCGATGATGTCTATTTTCCCCTGTACATGGATCCGTCGATCCGCACCGCCGACGGCCATGAAGCGCCGGGCAGCAAGATCATCATCGATGCCACGCAGAAGATCGACGCGGGGTCGTTCTCGCTGCCGCCGCGCGAGACGATGATGCGCGCGCTCGAGCGATGGCGCGAGCTGGGATTGCCCGAATTCAAGATTCCGCCGCGCGCCTGGTTCAGAATCCAACGATCCTGAACTGAACGATGCCGGCAGCTAGCAACCCGGCATTGCGCATTCGACGCTTCCGCTCGATGAATCGTTTTGATCAGCCTGCCAAGTGCAGTTGGCATCCCGGTAGGTTTTCGCAGCACCATCGAGCAGCGTAAATTCGGCTTAGTTTCTACATCGTAGGCTATATTGCTCCAGTTTGGCCCGGCACGGACGATGCAGTAGCACCGCACCAGGAAGAGTAAGGAATTGAGAGGAGACGGACCGTGACTAAGGACATGCTTCGGCTTCGTGACTGGCCCATCATCAGCTTTTCGGTTTTCACGCTCGGCTTGTTTGCGGCACAGGAGTTCGGCCGTGGTTTTACGCAGGCAACCGGGCTGACTTTTCTGGCCGTGGTGCTGATCTGGTTGCCTGCATCGCTGACCCGCCGAAAATCGAATGCCGAGGCGCGAGGCGCGACCGTCTGAGGTTTTGCATCGCGGCGCAAGAGAGGGGGGATAGAGATGAACCTGATCGTCATTTGGATAATGCGGCTATGCGAGCTGCGGGACGCGATTGCGAGAGGGCAAATCGCTGGTTCGCAGCTCATCCCGAATTTCCTGTCGTCGCTGCGCGTAAGGCGCGAAGGTGACGACGAACTCGGCGATACGACCCGGGCCGAATACGCGCTGCTCGTGGTGATTCTGGCGATAGTATTATTTGTCGGCTATCACACGCTGAGCAGTGGCGGGTTGTTCTCGCCCATGTGATCAAAGCCATGACGCCTTCGGCCTGGTGCGCGCATCGGGGGAAGCGTGCACCGGCCGGAGGGCCCGTAAAGTTGTCGCTCGACCACTTAGAGAGGCCGGGATGATTGCTGCCGCCTGAAAAATCCCGGCCTCTCGCCTCCCCATTCATTTATCCTTGCCCGATACCGCTCGCGACGCTTGGCGCATCCGGCGTTCATCGGCTATAAGCATAGCTACTCCGCGCCCGCTCGCGCAGTTTCGGGAAGGTTAAGGACATGGGAGCCACTGCGAGAAAACTTCAGCCGAAATCGATCGCCGGCCGTCAGTACCAGCCGTACCTGGAGGCCTCCTGGGGCATCAAGAATCACTGGTACCCCGCGGCGTTCAGCAGCGAGCTGCCGGAACGCGGCACCAAGGGTGTGATGATCGCCGGTCACGAGATCGTGCTGCGTCGCTCCCGCGGCAAGGTCTATGCGTTGCAGGATCGATGTATCCATCGATGGGTCCGCATGTCCGACAAACCGCTGCGCGTCAGCGACGATCATATGACCTGCTGGTATCATGGTTTCTGTTACGGGCTCGAAGATGGCGTGCTGAAGACGATTATCGGCGCGCCCGAAGATCCCATCATCAACCAAGTCAAGATTCGCACCTATCCGGTGCAGGAGATCAACGGGCTCATTTTCCTCTTCGTGGGTGACGAGGATTACAAGCCGATTCCGCCGCTCGCGGCCGATCTGCCGATCCGCATTACGGACGTGCCCAATCCTCCCGGCCATCCCCTCGACAAGGAGGTCTACGTCCGCGGCATTCATCGCACGGCCAACTCAAACTGGCGGCTGGCCGTCGAGAACGGCTTCGACCCGGGGCACATCCTGATTCACTACGACAACATCCTGATGGCTGCGACGGAACGCAAGCTTTATCTCGGCGCCGAGCCGATCACGCCTGCCGCCGTCAAAATGATCGACGAGCCCGATGGTCCCAAGGGCATCATGAATATGTACTACGATCAGTCGGCGTATCGGATGGTGCAGGAGAATCCGATCGTCAAGATGAAAGTGCGCGGGCGGGTCGATTATCCGGTGCGCACCTCGATGTATCTGCCGGGCGTGCTGTTGGTCGAGAACTGGCCGCTGCAGGGATGGGCACAGTACGAGTGGTACGTGCCGACCGACGACCAGCATCACGAATACTGGGAAGTCGTGGTCCATCCCTGCCATAACGCGGACGAACGCGAAGAGGCGGACTATCTCTACGAGGGGGCATTCGAGAAAATCGCACTGCGTGATTTCAATGATCGCGACATCTTTGCCCGCGAAGCAATGCAGAAGGTGTACGGCAGCGGCAAGGGCTGGGACAAGGAAGTGCTTTGTTCGATGGACACGATAATCGTCGGCTGGCGCAAGCTGGTGTCGCAGTTCAATCGCGGAATCCAGGAGCCGCCAGACTTTCTTGAATAGCCGATGTCGCTCGATCAGTCCGGGTTAATCGTTCGAGGCGAACGATCAGTCCCGGCGCTTTCGCCGAAACACAAAACGAGATTGCGGCATGGCGGACGCATGTAACCGGCGCGCGCCGGCCGCAGTTTTTATGGAATCGAGGTGCCGAATGTTTTCGAGGTGGTGGGCCGCGCTCGCGGCCGCGTGTCTGTCAATTGCAACGCCCGCGCTATGTGCTGAGTCCGCGCCCAATCCAATTCCAGTCGGCACAGTGATCACGCCGCAGAACTGGAAACAGTACCGGCAGTACATGCCGGAGGGGATGCAGATGCTGTTCACCGGCAATTACTTCTGGAAAGTGCCGGCGGATTTCCGCATCGAGGTCGGATCGCAAAACAACTATCCCGTGCCGCGGGTCTATCGCGATAACACGGAGAAATATAGTTCGCGGGTCCGAGTGATCGATACCGCCCGCGGCGGTCACGCGCTCGAAGGATATGTGGCGGGGTTGCCGTTTCCGAATCCCTCGGATCCGTTGAAGGGCTTCAAAATTCTGGCCGATCTCTGGTACCGCCCGATGCCTTACCTGTACTGCGGCAATGAAGATCATGAATACCTCGTCAACAGCGGCGGACAGACCTCGGGCTTTCGCGTCGAGCAGGTCTTCAGGCGGCTCGATCATATCAGTCATGCCGGCATGCCGATCACCGATCCACAGGCCGAGGGGGTCGATTACAGCGAATACGCGATGTTCACCGAGCCGGAACAATACAAGTACACTCAAATACTCACTCTCTTTTATGACAATCCGCAGCGCTCCGAAGATGATTTCCTGTACGTCCCGCAATTGCGCCGCGCTCTGCGCCAGACCGCAAATCAACGCTGTGCGCCGATGACCAACGGCGACTTCACACCCGATGATCTCGAAGGTTTCAACGGCGGTATTCTGCGCTTCCAGGCCGAGTACCTTCGCGATCAGCAAATTCTGGCGCTGATTAACGCGGATCCGAGGCTCTACGGCGATCCCGCGAATTACTATCCGATCTATTTGCCCAAGCCGATAGTAGGCAAATGGGAAGTGCGGGATAATTATGTAATCGACGTGCGGCGAATCCCCTCTCAGCGGGCCGGTTACTGCTACGGTAAACAGATCGTCTATGTTGACAAGGTTTCCTACAACACGTCGTGGAAGGACCTCTACGACCCGGCGATGAAGCTGACCAAGTTCCAGTCATCGCAAAAAATCGCGACCGAGGTGCCGGGAGAGGGGAAACAGTTTTTTGCCGGCAATGCGATCGAAACGATGTGGGACATCAGCAAAAATCATTTGAGCTTTTTCGTGACCGCCGGGCCCGACGGCAAAGGCGGACTGGTCGCGAACGAAGCCTGCCGCAACGTTGACGGCGTTAACTACGACGACGTCAAGCGCTACAGCACGGTCGGCGGTTTGACGCAGGTGATGCGCTAGCGCGAGGCCTCGAGCAGCGCCGCGGCGTCGTGCGCGATTGCCGCAAAGCGATCCCCCAGCGCGGCAAGCTCGGCGCGATGCAGCGTGGCGGCATCGACCACGCCGCCCTGGCCATCGGGTAGATCGCGCGTGGCGCAGGCCGACGCCAGCACCGTCGCCGAGTACCCGAGATCGACTCCGGCGCGGACCGTCGAACTTACGCACATATGCGTCATGAATCCGGCGAAGACGATCTCCTTGATGCCGCGGGCGCGCAGGCGAGCGTCAAGATCGGTACCCGCGAAGCTGTTCGGCATCCCTTTGTTGATGATCGGTTCGCCGCCGACCGGCGTCAGCGCAGGCGCGAGTCTGAACCCTGGAGTATCCGGACCGAACAGTCCTCCGGGTTGGCCCTTGTGCTGAACATGAAAAATCGGACGGCCGGCGCTCCGCGCCGCTTCGACGATCCGCACTGCCTCGCCTATCGCGAAAACCGCGCCGGGAAGCGGCAGCCGTCCGTCGATATACTCCATCTGGTAATCGATTAGCACCACGGCGACGTTGCCCGCGGCAAGCTTTGGAAGCTTCGCTCCGACCCCGGCCATCTCGAGTAACGTTTTCGGTTGCGTCATTGGTTTCTCTCGCGATCTACGCGAAATGGAAGCGGGTCGACAGCAGGTAGATCAGGCCGCCGACCATAATGACCAGCGCCGGATTGACGTGACGCCACAGCAGCATCGCGAACACGATGATCGCGATCGCCCCGCTGACCGCATCGATGACCGACAGCCGCGCGATCGCCATCGTACCCGCGAGCATCAGCCCGATCGCCACCGGCGCCATCCCGCGCTGGATTGCCTTGCGCCACGGCGACGCGGCGAAATGGACCCAGAGACGATTGGCGAACAGCGTGAGCACGCAATCAGGGACGAAGAATGCGATGCCGACCACGAAGGCGCCCAGAAAGCCCGCGAGCTTGTACCCGATCAGCATGACCATCAGCATGTTCGGTCCCGGTGCGACCTGGCCGATGCTGTAAATCGAGCGGAACTGGTTGTCCGTGATCCAATGGTAGTCATGCACGGTCATCCGCTGCATCTCGGGCAGCACCGCCGTGCCGCCGCCGACCGCGCACAGCCCCAGCAAGGCAAAAACCCAGAACAAGCTGAACAGCTTCATTGCCGCAACAACTCGTGACGCCGATGAAAATGTGGATGAGGCAGCTTCACTTCACGTTCGCCATGATGACTTCCCGGACGGTACATCCAGACCGCGAAGGGTCCGATTGTCAGCAACACGATGACCAACGACACATGAAAGAAAAATACCGCGACAAACGTTGCCGTCAGCAGGCTTAGATCGAGCCAGTGCGTGAACTGGCGATGCCCCAGTTGGACCGTGACGGTGGCGAGCAGTCCGACCGCGGCGGCCGCGACGCCGATCAGGAAACTCTTCACCAGGATGTTTTGATGCTGCTGCTCCCACAGCACGCCAAGCGTCATGACGATCAACGTCCCGGGCAACAGCATGCCCGCGACCGCCACTGCCGCGCCGATCACGCCGCGCATCCGATCGCCGACCACCACGCTCAAGTTGACCGAGTTCAGTCCCGGCAACGTCTGGCTGATTTCGAGCGCGTCGAGAAATTCATCGTCGTTAAGCCATCCCTCGCTGCGCACCATGTATTCGCGCAGGTAGGCGACCACGCCGCCGCCGAAACTGATCGCGCCCGCCATCAGGAAGATCTTGAAGATGTGGCCGAGGGTCGGGCGAGCCTCGGTTGTCGAAGTAACCGCCGCCGTTCCGGGTTCACTCATGATTCGTGACTGGAATCTTGCCCAGGCTGTAGACCAGCGCTGTTTTGGTTGTGCCGGGCTGAATCCATTCCTCGATCCGGAGTTGCAATGTGCGGAAGAACTCTTCCGAGAGTTCACGCGGCTTGCGGCGCAACTCTTCGAGCCGCTCGAACTTCATCTGGAAACTGAACTCGCCGACCAAGTCGGCCTTCGTATGATGATTGCGCCAGATCGCGATGTTCGACTTGGCGAAGGTCTTGGAATCGAACTCCAGAATACCGAGATTCGCGAGCGTTTCATCGACCACCACGCCGTTGACCTCGCTGAGCCGGGTCTCGGCCTTGGCTCCGACCCTCATCAGGGCCGGAAAGACCTGGCATATGGTTTCGAAGCGCTGGGTTAGGATCGTGTTCGGCGTGTCGAGCTCGCAGGCATGCGAGTAGATCGTGCGCAAGCCTCCGAGCTGGTTCGGCAGCGGCAGCAACTCCTCCTTGAACTTCACGGTGTTGACGCACGGCAGCAGCGGCCGAACGTCGACCGAGGCCGCGACCTCGCGATGCGGGCTGCGCAGTTTGAGCGTAAGTTCGAAGTTCGGCTCGGGGCGGCCGTGGCGATAGAACGTCCGCTTCCGCAGGATGAAACTGTTATTGTAGAGGCGGAACTTGGGCGTATCGAGGAATACCACCTCGCGCAAATGCAGCGAGACCGGTTTCTCCGGCTTCGACATCGAGATGCCGAGGCTTTTGGCCGTGCGATGAACGGCCTTCCAGAACTTGTGGAAGGACGACGGCTTGGTGAACAGCTCCGCCTTCAGCAGAATCTTGCACTCCCGATATTGAACGTCGTCGGCCCGCTCGAGCGGCACCGTGGCGATTTTGGAATGGGTCAGTGTTGCGCTCATCGGCCGGTCAGTCGTCCGCCTCTCCTCCCGCCTCCGTCCCCATGGGCGAGAATCATTGCAAAATGCGTTCGAGGAAACTTGTAACCTAGACGCAGACCGTTTGCTATCCCGCCTCCGTCGGATGGCATGAGATGAGCCCGAGTTGGCCGCTGAGGATGATGAGGGTAAAAAGCTTTTTGGATGCGAAGCGCCTTGACAATCGAAATCCTGCTGGATACGCGATAAACTCGAAAGCTCGCGTAACTTGCGAGGCATGAAAGGAAGTCAGGAAGCAGATGCGGGTGGGAGTAGGATTGCCCAGCGGCGTCCCGGGCGTTGACGGCCGCACAATTATCGATTGGGCCCGGCGCGCCGAGCAAGGCCCGTTCACGAGTCTCGCGGTGATCGACCGTTACGTTTATGACTCGTATGACTCGCTAACCTCGCTGGCGGCCGCGGCTGCGGTGACCAATCGGGTCAGGCTCGCGACGACGATCGTCATCGGGCCGCTTCGCAATACCGCGACCTTGGCGAAAATCGCCGCGAGTGTCGATGGACTCTCCGGCGGACGCCTGGTGCTCGGAATGGCGGTCGGCGCGCGCGAGGACGATTACCGCGCCGCCGGCGTCGACTACCGGCATCGCGGCCGCATCCTGACCGAGCAGCTCGCGTCGCTGCGCAAGCTCTGGGGAAGCGGGACGATCGGTCCGCGGCCGGTCCGGCGCGGCGGCCCCGAAATCCTGGTCGGTGGTCTCAGCGATCAGACGTATCTGCGCGCCGCGCGTTACGCCGACGGTTACGTGCATGGCGGCGGCCCGCCGCGAGCCTTCAGCCGCGCTGCCGACCGCGCGCGGGCAGCGTGGCGCGATGCCGGCCGTCCCGGTTTACCGCAGCTCTGGGGGCAGGGTTACTTCGCGTTGGGCGACGATGCGGCCGAGCGCGGCGCGGCCTATCTGAAAGAGTACTACGCGTTTACTGGACCGTTCGCCGAGAAGATCGCGGCCGGCTTGCTCGCGACCACTCAAAGCGTGATCCAGTACATCCGCGGATACGAAGAGGCCGGATGCGGCGAGCTGGTCCTCCTCCCGACCATCGCGGAGCCGAGCCAGCTCGACCGGTTGGCTGAGATATGCGCCTCGCTGTAACTCTGAATTGAAAAGCGGCATGCACACATGAAGGACGGTACATCTAGACGGTGAAGATCCTGGCTCTGGGCGGCGGCCCTGGCGGCCTCTACAGCGCCTCGCTCATCAAGAAAACCCATCCTGATTGGGATATCAGCGTAATCGAGCGCAATCCGCACGATGCGACTTATGGCTGGGGCGTGGTCTTCTCGGATCGTACCCTGTCAACGTTTCGCGAGGCCGACTACCCGAGTTATCGCGATATAACGAACAAGTTCGTGGTCTGGGACACGATCGAGGTGCGCTACCGCGGCGAGACTATCCGTTGCGGCGGCAACGTCTTCGCCGGCATTTCGCGCAAGGTCCTGTTGATGCTGCTGCAGGAGCGATGCCGCGAGCTGGGCGTGAAGCTCAAGTTCCTGACTGAAGTGCGCGATGTTGCGGAACTCAAAGGCTACGATCTCGTGATCGCCGCCGATGGCGTCAACAGTATCGTGCGACGCACGTGGGCCGACGAGTTCCGGCCGTCGATCACGATGGGCAACAGCCGCTTCGCATGGCTCGGCACGCGCAAAGTCTTCGATGCCTTCACGTTCACCTTCCATCGCAACGAGCACGGCCTGTTTCAGTCGCATATCTATCCGAACGACGGTTTGGCGAGCACCTTCATCGTGCAGTGTGATCCTGAAACCTGGCGGCGCGCCGGACTAGATCGCGCGACCGAGGCGGAGACGGTCGCCTACTGCGAGCGCGTATTCGCCGAGGATCTCAACGGCGAGCCGCTGCTGGCTAACAAATCTGACTGGCTCGCTTTCCCGACAGTGAGCAATCGCACGTGGCGCTACCAGAATATCGTGCTGCTCGGCGATGCGGCGCATACCGCGGACTTCACCGTCGGTTCGGGCACCAAGATGGCGATGGAGGACGCGATCGCGCTCGCGAACGCGTTCGAGCGCTACGGCGAGAACATCGACGCCGTCCTGAACGATTACGAACTCGAGCGCCGCCCGGCCATCGAGGGTATCCAGCGCGCCGCAGCCGAGAGCAGTCGCTACTTCGAGACCACCACGCGCTACGAATCGTTCGAGCCGATGCAGTTCGTCTATTACCTGCTGACGCGCAGCGGACGCATCTCGTACGACGAACTCCGCCGCCGCGATTCGAGCTTCGTTGACGCGATGGATCGATGGTTTTACTCGACGACGGCGGGGACGCAGACCACGAACCTGCGGATGATCGCGCCGCCGCCGATGCTCGCGCCGCTCGCTTTGCGCGATCTTACGCTTGCCAACCGGGTCGTCGCGCCGGTGGTAACGGCCTACGCCGCTCGCGACGGTGTTCCGGACGAGGCCTACACCGCCGATCTTCGCGATCTGACGCAGAGCGGCGCGGCGCTGGTGATTACCGACATTCTGGCGATCGCGCCCGACGCGCGCATCACGAGCGGATGTTCGGGACTTTATCGGCCCGAGCACGCCGCGATGTGGTCGCGGCTCACCAAAATGGTGCACGATAACGGCGCGCGCATCGCCGCCCGGCTGGGCCACGCCGGACGCCGCGGCGCAACCCGCCCGCGAAGCGAGGGCCTCGATATTCCGCTGAGCAACGATGGATGGCCTCTGCTCGCACCTTCCGCGATTCCGTTTCTCCCCGACGGCCCGGTGCCCAGGGAGATGGACCGCGCGGACATGGAGCGCGTCCGCGATCAATTTGTCCGCACGGCGCAGATGGCCAACGAGGCCGGATTTGATCTCCTCGAACTTTTCTTTGCGCATGGCTACCTGATTGCCGAATTTCTCTCGCCGCTTACCAACCATCGGCGCGACAGTTACGGCGGTTCGCTCGAAAATCGAATGCGGTACGCGCTTGAAATCGTCGATGCGGTCCGCGGCGTATGGCCCGAAAGCAAGCCGCTTGGCGTCGCAATTCCGGCCTGCGACTGGGTGAAGGGCGGGCTGCAGCCGGAGGACGCCGTCGCGATCGTGCGTGCGATGAAGGAGCGCGGCGTCGATCTTTTCGACGTGCTCGCGGGCCAGACCACGCTCGACTCGCAGCCGGTCTACGGTCCGTACTTCCTGACCTCGTTCAGCGATCAGATTCGCAACGAGGCGCATGTCGCGACGCTGACGAGCGGCGGCATTACCAGCACCGACCAGGTCAACAATATTGTCGCGGCCGGGCGCGCCGACCTGTGCATTATGGAGCCGCCGCGTCTGAACGCGCACTATAGAATGATCGGGCTTGCGTCCCATGGACGCTGACGCCGTCCTTGCAGGCAAGCACGCGATCGTGACCGGCGCAGGCCGCGGAATCGGTCGTGCATGCGCGCTCGCGATCGCCCGCGCAGGCGCGAACGTCGCAATCGCATCACGAAGCCGCCCCGACCTCGAACAGCTTGCCGCCGAGATCGAAAAGATCGGGGTGCGCGCGCTCGTCACCCCCTGCGACGTGACCGATCGCGAGCAGGTCGAGCGGATGGCGAAGGAAGCCCTCGATGCATTCGGCGCTCTCGACATTCTCGTGAACAACGCCGGTGCGGCAAAGAGCCAGCCGTTTCTGAATCATCCCGATGAAATCTGGGATGAGATGATCGCCGCGAACATGACCAGCGTCTACTACGTGACCAAGGCTATTGCGCCCGCGATGGTGAAGCGGGGGCGCGGCCGGATCATCAACATTGCTTCGACGGCTGCGCACGTCGGCGCGCGCTATGTCGCGGCGTACACGGCGTCCAAGCATGGCGTGCTGGGCTTCACCCGTGCGCTTGCGCTCGAACTGGTCGCCCACGGAATCACAGTGAACGCGGTATGTCCCGGTTACGTCGACACCCCGCTCACGCAAATTGCGATCGATAACATTGCGAAAGTGACTGGCCGATCACAGGCCGAAGCGCGTGCCGCGCTTGCGCATAAAAGCCCGCAGAATCGCCTGATAACGGCCGGGGAGGTGGCGGACGTGGTGGTGTTTCTCGCCCGCGACGCGAGCTTCGGCATCAACGGCCAGGCGATCAATATCGACGGCGGCGCGGTGCAGACCTAGGCCGCAAGGAATCATCGATGGCTTACGATTTTCTCTACGAAGTTGACGCCGGCGTCGCGTCCATCACGCTCAATCGTCCCGCGGTGCTCAACGCGCTCACATTCGAAATCTATGCGCAATTGCGCGACTTGTTCGCCGCCCTGCAGCACGACGACAGCGTCAAAGTGGTGTTGATCACCGGCAAGGAGCGCGCCTTCTGCTCGGGCGGCGACGTCGAGGAGATTATCGCGAAGCTGCTCAAATTCGACGCGCGAGGCCATCTCGATTTTACCCGCATGACCGGCGCGGTGGTGCGCAACATGCGGACGCTCGGCAAACCGATTATCGCGGCGGTCAACGGTATGGCGGCGGGAGCGGGCGCGGTCATCGCGCTCGGCGCCGACCTGCGAATCCTCTCGGAGAAGGCGCGCTTTGCATTCCTTTTTACAAAGGTCGGATTGGCCGGTGCGGACATGGGCGCGGCATACCTGCTGCCGAAGATCGTCGGCCTCGGTCGTGCGCTGGAACTGCTCTTTTTCGGTGATACGATCGATGCAGCGACGGCCGAGCGTTATGGAATCGCGAACCGCGTGGTGCCGCCGGATCAACTGATGACGACCGCGAACGAATGGGCGCGCCGGCTCGCCGAGGGGCCCTCGATGGCGCTGGCGGTCACCAAGCATCTGGTGAACAACGAACTCAACATGGACCTCGCGTCGGCGATCGAGAACGAGGCGCAGGCGCAGGCGCTTTTGATGCGCGGCGAGGACTTCCGCATCTTTTACGAAGCGTTCACCAGCAAGCAGGCGCCGAAATTCAGAGGGCGCTGAGGTCGGCGAGACGAAGGTGGAAAAGCGCTTGATCAATCCCGCGAGCCTGCCGCCGCCGCGCGGCTACAACCACGGCATCCTGGTCGACGGCGGCCGCACGCTGTTCATCGCGGGCCAGGATGCGAGCGGCGGCGACGGTAGAATCGTGGCGCCCGGCGATCTTATCGCGCAGTTCGAGCAGGTGATGCGCAACCTGAAGGCGGTCGCCGAAGAGGCGGGCGGTGCGGTAACGGATATTGTTAAGATGACGATCTTCGTCGCGAGCCGCAACGACTACACCTCCCGCCTCAAGGAGCTCGGCCGCGTTTTCCGGAAGTATTTTGGCGATTATTATCCCGCGATGGCGCTGTTCGAGGTGGGGGGATTTTTCCAGCCCGACGCGCTGGTCGAGATCGAAGCGATCGCAGTGATCGCGAAGTCTTGAAATCTTTCCATACAACGGAGCGTCATGATCGATAGCCCATACTGGAACCCCAAAAACGAGACAATGCCGCGCGAGGAGTTGAAGCGGCTTCAATTATTCAAGCTCAAACGCCTTATCGAATGGGCTTACGAACGCGTGCCGTTCCATCGCCGGCGCTTCGATGCCGCCGGGTTCCAACCCGACCAGCTCAAGTCGCTCGATGATTTGCGGCGTATCCCGACGATGACGCGCGATGATTGGGTCACCGCGCAGACCGAAAAGCCGCTCTGGGGCGACCTGATCGCAACCGAGCCGCGCAACGCGATTCGCTATCATTTGACATCCGGCTCGACCGGCCGCCAGCCGCTCCGCGCGCTCGACAGCACCAAGGACTGGGAGTGGATCTCTGAGATGTGGAGCTACGGGTCATGGGGCTTCGGTGTGCGTCCCGATGACGTCGTCTACTTCGCCTTCGGCTATGGTTCGTTCATCGGTTTCTGGGGGGCGCATTATGCGTGCGAAAAGATCGGCGCGCTGGTAGTCCCTGGCGGCGCGCAGACCACGGAGCGACGAATTGAGCAGATCCTCGAACTTGGCGTAACGACCGTCTACTCGACCCCGACCTATGCGCTGCGTCTATGGCAGGAGGCGGTCGAGATGGGCATCGATCTCGCCAAGAGCAAGGTCGAGCGCGTGATCGTGTCGGGCGAACCGGCCGGGTCGATCCCCGCGATGAAGCGCCAGCTTGAGCATGGCTGGGGCGCCAAATGCGGCGACACCGCCGGGATGACCGAAATCGGGACCATCTTCACCTTCGAATGCTCCGAGCAGCCCGGCGGCACGCATATCATCGAAGATCACATGTACGAAGAGGTGATGAACCCAGCGTCGGGCGAGCCCGCGCCTTACGGCGAGCTTGGCGAGCGCGTAGTGACCTCTTTCGGACGCGGCTTTATTCCGCTGATCCGCTATCGCAGCGGGGACATCGTGATGCGTGTGCCGCACAACACCTGCAAGTGCGGACGCACCAGCGACATTTACGACGGCGGCATCCGCGGCCGTTGGGACGACATGAAGCTGATTCGCGGCACCAACGTCTATCCGCGCGCGGTCGAATCGATTATCCGCGAGTACGATTCGATCGACGAGTTCCAGATCTATGTATGGCGCGACGAGAACAACATCCGCGACGAAATCACGGTGCGCATCGAGCTCAAGCCCGATCAGCAGGCCGAGTGGGAGGAGGTGCGCGAACGGCTGGGCAAGGACCTTGCCGCCGCGCACGAGGGGCTGCGCTTCAATCTCGAGCTGATGCCGCAGGGCAGCCTGCCGCGCTACGAACTCAAGGCCAAGCGGCTGGTCGATGCGCGTCCGCAGGCCGGCGGCTTACAGGGATGACATCGCAAAGGGAAAGCACCATGCCCAGAAAGGAAACCGATTTGCTAGGGCACGATTTGAGCGATAACGAGGAGCAGCTTCGCGCCGTCTATCGCGAGCTCAAGCAGCTCGCTCAGCGGTCCGACCTGCCACCCTGTGCGGCGCGCGGCGTGCGCAAGGCGCTGGCCTGTATGTGGCAGGTGGTCAACGACCTCGACCTTGAGTTCGAGCAGCTTTACGATGTCGGAGTCTAAAAACCGCCCGACCATCCCGACTTGGCTGTCGCCGAGCGCACTGGCGCCTTCGACAGTCGCCATCCGGAGCAGGTCATCGACAGTGAGGCAGTCGGCGGAGACGCTCAATTTCACGCCGCTTAACGAGTTCGTTGCGCAACTGGTCTTTTGCGGCCAGCCGCGCAATGTCGATACGGTGATCGTCGATGGTCGCGTGCTCAAGCGCGGCGGCGAACTGGTAGGAGTGGATCGCCAGGTGATTATGGCGAAATGCCGCGGCGCGGCACGCCGGCTGCTCGAAATCGGGCAGGTCAGCCATCGTCCGCTGCTCGCCTGCTAACCAATGGAGGAATCCATCATGGCATCGCTACATTACATGAAAGGGTCGCCGAAGATCGCCTACGAGCGCGAGGGCAGCGGTCCGCTGGTAGTTTTCATGCACGGAATCGGTGGAAATCGCGGTAACTGGACCGATCAGCTTGCATACTTCGGTCGCCGCTACTGCGCGGTCGCGTGGGATGCGCGCGGCTACGGGGCGAGCGACGACTCGCCCACGACGCTCAAGTTTACGGACTATGCCGACGATCTGCGCCGCTTGCTCGACCATCTCGGCGCGCGCAAGGCGCACGTGGTCGGGCTTTCGATGGGCGGGATGATCGCGCAGGATTTCCATGCGCGCTACGCCGACCGGATCGCGACTTTGGCGCTGGTCGATACAAACCTCGGGATGGGGATGCAGCCCGAGGAATTCAAGCGCGAATTCCTCGCGCGCCGTCTGACGCCGCTCGAGCAGGGAATGACGCCCAAGGATACCGCCGCACAGAATGCGAAGGCGCTGGTTTCGCCGCGGACGCCGGACGAGTTGGTCGCGAAGCTCCGCGCCTCGCTCTCGGCTTTGCGAACGGAGCCTTATAAGCAGGCGGTGCGCGCGATTCTTTCGACCGATTTCCGTGCCAGCAACAAATCCATCAAGGTTCCGACCATCGTGATCGTCGGTGAGGACGATCCGCTGACCACACCGGCGCAGGCCGACGCCTTGGCGGCGACGATTTCCGGCGCCGAGAAGGCGGTCATCGAGCACGCGGGTCATCTGAGCAACCTCGAGCAGGCCGACCGTTTTAACGCTGTGCTCGGCGCGTTCCTCGATCGCCATGCCGATGCGGCGTCGCGCGTGAACTAGCGCGTCTGATGAGACGCGTGCGTATGACTGTTTGCCGGCGCGCGCGCAGCGTCACCGGCGGGTGAGGCCATCAGCTCGCGCCAGCGTGCGTAAAATGCGCGCTGCGGAACCTCGTCGGTGATGTGGCCGACACGCTCGCCGTTGATGACCCGCTCGCGCTCGAGTCCGCGATCGAACGTGATCCACTCGCGTTCCCGCACACGCATCCCGCGCGAGCATCGTGCGAACATCTCAAGGTCGTCCGGCGCGCCGAGAGCCGCCGGTCCGTAGAACGCTTCGTGCGCGCGCAATCGCGCGATGTTCATCTCGTCAGAAACACCTTTGAGCGTCGTCGGCTGCTGATAGACCTCGGTCGTTGTTACATCGACCGGCGTAATCGTCCTGAGCTGGACACCGATGATAAGAAGATTGGGGAAAATGAGCAGGTTGACGTTGGATTGCTCCAGCACCTCGACGGCGCGCTCGTAGCCCCATGCGCTCACCAGCTTGTCGAAGTAGTCGCCCATCGGCTTGGGCTTGAGGCCGTCCGACGGCAGCGATCTGACGGGCGCGCCGTCCTGCTTGGCACTCCCGTTGCCGGCCCGCGGCTTCACGAGCGGCGACATATCGAGAATCGAATGGCCGTTGCCGAGCGCGCGCGTCAGCCCGGGCGATGTACCGCTGAACATGTCCATCGCGCCTTCCGGCTGCATCTCCCAGAACGAGCGATGCACGAAATTGGGATGGTATCCGTCGACACCGTTTTCAAGCTGGAACTTCCAGTTGCCCTCGTAAGTAAACTTGTGGCCGCCGGACCGCGCGATAATCTCGCCGACCGGCGAGAGATCCATGAAAACGTCCAGGTAGCGCTTCGCGCCGGCGAGATAGCTCACGAGTTCGTCGCATTCGGCGGCGAGGCTCGCGAACACCATCCCGCGATAGGTTGCGACGCGCGCTGCCTTAAAGAGATTCTTCACGCTCCTGTCGAAGGCCCGCCCGTATGCGTCGGCATACGGGATGCCGATCAGCTCGCCGCGAAGATTATAGGTCCAGCCGTGATACCAGCATCGAAAATTCTTCACCTGTCCGCGGCTCTGCTGGCATACGGTGGCCCCCCGATGCATGCAGTGGTTCATCAGGACCTGGATATCGCCGTGCTCGTCGCGCGTGACGATCGCCGGCTGATTGCCGATCTGGATGGTGCGGAATTCGCCCGGCTCGCCGACTTCGCTGTCATGGCAGAGGAAAACCCAGGAGCGTCCGAAGATCCGATCCATCTCGAGCGCGAAGAGCTCGCGATCGACGTAGAGCCGGCGATTGACGCGGCATCCGTCGACCAGTGATTCAACGCCAATCTCGTTGGTCATCCTGCTCCACCTCCGTCGATTCAGGCCGGATCGCGAGGAGAATCTTAGCCCGGCCCAATGTCAGTGGATAGCCGGATGGCGACCCCTTCCTGCAGTCGCTTGACTGGGACGGCCGCGGAGCCGACTTTATAGTTACACCGGAGGGGCGGGGGTAATGCGACGGTGCGCCGGGAATCGGCGTGGCCGGCGCCGATTGGAGTAATGCATGGGTCGCCCGAGTGGGTCCGGCGGCAAGCAAAAATCCGCGCGCAAACCATCACGATCGGACTGGCGTGATTGGAACTGGCGGCGTATCGGTCTCGCAGCCTTTTTGTGCTTTTCATTCGGCGTCGGCTTCTACCTAGCGCAGCTCTATGCCGAAATATCCCTGCTGATCGAGCAGCGGAGCGCCGGCCTGACCTCGGCGATCTACTCCGCGCCGTTGGTGATCGCCGCCGGCAACGATATCGCGCGGATGCGGCTGCTCGATCGCCTGCGGCATCTGAGCTACACGGAAACGGCTCAGCCAAACCGTCCCGGGCAATACAGCGAGCAGCCCGGCGCGATGATGATCTACTTCCGCGGCTTCTCGACTGGCGCGCGCTCGGTTCCCGCAACGCTCGTGCGGCTCAATCTTGCGGGCAGCACCGTGACCGGCGTCCACGATTACTTCGGAATGCCGATGGAGACGGCGAGCCTCGAGCCGGAGGTGATAGGGCGGCTCTATCCCGATGCGCCTGCCGAGCGCGTCGAGGTGCGAATCGACGATCTCAAGCCCTATCTCACGCGCGGACTCATCGCGACCGAGGATCGCTTCTTTTACTACCATCCGGGATTCGACCCGATTCGTATCATCGAGGCGGCCGTCCGCGACTGGCATTCGCATCGTCTGGCGCAGGGCGCGAGCACGATCACGCAGCAGCTTGCCCGTACCTTCATGGGGCAGCATACGCGGAGCTTCCGCCGCAAATTCAGGGAGCTTGCGGTTGCGCTGGTGATCGAGATGAAGCTCTCGAAGCGCGAGATCCTCGAGCGCTACGTCAACGACGTGCCGATGGGCGAGTACGATGGCACGCCGATCTACGGACTGCCGCTCGCCGCGCGCTATTTCTTCAATACCGACCTGAGCGAGGTGACGCCTGACCAGGCCGCGATCCTGATTGGGATGATCCGGGCGCCGAGCCTCTATGATCCGCGACGGCATCCCGACGCCTGCCGGGCGCGCCGCGATGTGGTGCTCGGCGTGATGCGCCGCGCGGGCGTAATCGATCAGCCGACGTATGCCGCGGCGGTCGCCGCGCCGATCACGGTCACTCAGGCGCCCGGATTGCGTCGCGCGCCGTACTTCGCCGATTACGTCACGGCCATCGTCGAGAAGACCGCCGGCGGATCGCTGCGCGGGCTGCGCGTCTACACCACGATCGATCCGGAAATGCAGGCGGAGGCGCAGGAAGCGGTGGTCGATAATCTTGCGCATCTCGAGAAGCTGCATAAGCACCTGCGGCGCGCGAACCTGAAAGAGCGCCTCGAAGGCTCGCTGGTTGCGCTCGATGCGCGCAGCGGCGCGATTCGCGCGATGGTCGGCGGACGCGACTATCGCGTGAGCCAGTTCAATCGCGCCGCGATGGCCGAGCGGCAGACCGGTTCGGCATTCAAACCAATCGTCTACCTGCTGGCGCTTGATCCGGCGCGCTCGCCGCTTTCACAAACGGTCACGCTCGCCTCGTTGTTGCCCGACCGTCCGATGTCATTCAACGGATGGATGCCCGTGAACTACGAGCATACTTACCTGGGCAGCGTGACGGTCGCCGATGCGCTTGCGAAATCGCTCAACGTTCCGACCGCGTATCTCGGCAGCCTGCTCGGCGCGCGGCGAATCGTCGATGAAGCGCACGAGATGGGGATTACGGAGCATATGCCGGCCGTGCTGCCGATCTCGATCGGCGCAGGCGCGACCACGCTGCTCAGCCTGACCGGCGTCTACCAGGTCTTTGCGAGCGAAGGCGTCGCACATCCGCCATACGCAATCGAATCGATCGTCGACGGCTCGGGTCATATAATCTATCAGCACGCTGCGCAGGCCCGGCGCATGATCGCGTCCGACGTCGCCTACGTGATGACCGGCGCGCTGGAAAATGTGCTCCGCTACGGCACCGGCGCGGGCGCGGGCCGGATGGGCGTCGATTTCCCGGCGGCGGGCAAAACCGGCACGACCGAGGATTTTCACGATGCCTATTTCGTCGGCTACACGCCGGCGCTCGTATGCGGCGTGTGGGTGGGCTTCGATGAGCCGCAATCGCTCGGAGTTCCGGGCGCCGATGCAGCGCTGCCGGCGTGGGCGCATTTTATGGTTGAAGCTGCGCCGCGCGGGGTCGATTTCCCGGTGCCTCCGGGAATCACGTTTGCGAACATCGATCCGACCACCGGCGGCCTCGCCACCCCGGCCTGTCCGCGCAACGTCCGAATGCCTTTTCTCTACGGCACCGCGCCGACGGCGTACTGCTGGCTGCATAGCGGCGCGGCGCCGGGAACCGGCACGGTGACTGCCAAAGCGTCAACTGCTGCGCCGGCCGTTGCGCCTGACAATTCTGCGATCGCCGGCGCCGCAGCGGCGAATCCCGGCGCATCGCCGGCTGCCACACCGACTCCCGGCGGCGGTCTCTTCGCTGGCATCGGACGTCTGTTCGGGATCGGGCACTGACCGACACATCGATTCTGGTCGAATCGGCTCGATTGGCTTGATTCGACGGTATGCGATAAGAACGCGGAAGTGTTGAAGAGGGGATCAACGATCTCGCGGCTGTTCCCGGTCTTCGTTTTTCTTGCATCATCGATATTCGCTGTGTCCGCGTTAGCGGGCGGCGCGAATCGTCAGGTGCCTGTGCGCGGCTACGCTGGGACGCCGGCGCACTACATCGGCAGCCTCTATTGCGAGGTCTGTCACGAAGAGCAGACGCTCACTTTCGCCGACACGAAGATGGGCGAGCTGTTCCTTCGCAAACCGATCGATCCGATCTCGAAGCTCGGATGCGAAGGATGTCACGGGCCGGGAAGTAACCACGCGGCCTCCGGCGGCGGCGTCGGGATGGGCGGGTTGGTTGCATTCAGGACCGGATCCGACCAGCCGATCGATCGCGCCAACCAGGCGTGTATAGTGTGCCACGACGAAGCCTTCTGGCACGGCAAAACTCACGGCGCGCGTCCGATGGCCTGCTTCGATTGCCACACAATCATGGTGCGCGAGAGTCCGCAATTTCAGCTTTCATCGCCGATGGCGGTCGATCCGATTCATCCGAGCGCGTGGCGCGCGGCGATCGGCGGCGGAGTCATCGTCGGAATTTTCGCGGCGTTAAGCGCCATCATTTTTCGCCGTCGACGCCTGCGACCTTCGCGAACCGACGGAGGCGGCGCCGCGCGATGACTCTGCTCGAATTCACCGAAGGCCCGGGGCTGCGGTGGGCGGTCCTCATCATGACCGCCGGGTTCTGTGCGCGGCTGGTGTTTTCGATCATGGTGCGTCGCGAGCAAGACCTTTACTGGGCCCGCAAGGAGTTCGCCCTGCCCGGCGAGCGCTGGAAATTCGACAGCTTCCTGATGCACGCCGGGTTGCTGGTGGCGATTTTCGGGTTCGCGCCGCATATCCTGCTGATCCGCGATCTCACGGGACTGCAATGGCCGTCATTGCCGATCAGCATCGTATGGTTCGCGGCGGCGGCGACCGTGATCGCGATGCTCTGGCTGCTCGGCTATCGCCTGTCGGATCGCACCCGCCGCGAGCTTACCACCGTCGATGACTACCTTTCGTGGATCCTGGTTTTCGCGCCGGTCGTTACCGGGATGCTCGCCTTTCCGCACCTGGGCGGTGGATCGCTCTTCGGACCCGATGCGATGCTGCTCACGGCGCATCTGGTGAGCGTCGAGTTGCTGATGGTTTACTTGCCGTTCGGCAAGTTGATGCACCTCATCCTGATGCCGCTGTTCCGCGCCTCGCTGTTCATAGCTGGGCCGCTACGCCATCGCTCGACAGTCACGTCCGCGCCGGATCCGGATCGTCAATAAAGAGCGAGTTTTGCAGAATCGATACAGCGCATGGGTTGAGTGCGCCGGCTTAAGATTTTCTTTTTGGGCGAATAAAAATTCTTGACAGTATGACGAGATAATGCTCTGTTCGCCGATGAAAACCGTGCATAAATAAAGATGTAACAGATTGGTTATATATAGCGATATTAAGATACTGTAGCGTTATTTTCAGAATAAAAAGTTTAAAGCACCAATAAGCCAAGTGTGGTTGCGATGGATTGGAACACGACATAATTCGGGGGAGGTAAAAAGATGGCGATCACGAAGAACGGACGAGTACTACTCGGAATCGGGATCGTCGCGCTAATCATCTCGACCGCGCCGGCTGCGTTGGCAAAGAAGCCCAAAACGGTGAAGGGCACTTCGGCAGGCAGCTTTTCCACCGTCAATTTCAGTTTTGATGGGGCGGAGCCTGGGACTTTAAGCAACGTCACCGGCAAGGACAACCTTAACGGGCCATTTAGCTCGCAAACCTATGCCGAGTACGGTTCCGCCGGTCCCACTTGCACGGCACCCGACGGCACTACCGGCAATACCTACACCCTGGTGGGATCCTGGACGATCATTACCTACAAAAGCGGCGAGTTGCTCGTCGCTGGTTCCCAAAATGGCAGTGAATGCGTGAGCAATTCGACCGGGTTCTTTGGCGGAACGAGCACCTACACGATCACCGGCGGAACCGGCAAGTTTACGGGAGCCAGCGGTACCGGAACTGCCAAATTCTCAGGAGTAGTATTATTCGCCGGAACCGGCCCAGCCTACGGGCTGTTGGGCACGGTCGTAACCAGTTCCACGACGATGTTAACGCCCTGAGCATTCCCGCCTATCGATCGGCAGCGGCGGTAACAGGTTTCCCGGGGGAGATCCTATGCCAGGCGGCCGTTTTGCGTATGGTCTGTCGATAGCGGGTGCGGTGGTTCTGTTGATCGGCGCCGCGCTCGCGCCCGAGCCGGGAGCAACGCCGCCCGTCGCTGGGCCGCGTAGTGCGCTCGGAACTCGCTTCGCCCATCTGCCGCTCGCCTTCGAGCCCAACGTCGGGCAGTCCCGACCAGAAGTCAAATATTTCTCGCGTGGCCGCGGCTATACGCTGTCGCTTGCCGCTACCAGTGCGACGCTGAGGCTAAGTCACAGCCTGACGATGCCGCCTCTAATCGCAGCGCGGCCCGGTCAGAAATTACACGCCGCACGGGAGCGGGCGCGTACTGTATCGATCCGGTTCATCGGCGCCAACGAGGGCGCGAGAGCCGAAGGCGTCGCGCCGCTGCGCGGTGTCAGCAATTACCTGATCGGCCGCGACCCGTCGAAATGGCATACGCACGTACCGATCTATGCGCGGGTGCGCTATCGCGCGCTCTATCCGGGCATCGATCTGGTCTACTACGGGCATCAGGGCGAGCTTGAATTCGATGTGGTGGTGGCGCCGGATGCTGATCCGGACCGTATCCGCTTCGCGATCGAGAGTGACACACCGACGACATTGAACCGCGCGGGCGATCTCGTGGTCGACCGCGATGACCGTGTGATCTTGCGCAAGCCGCAGGTCTACCAAGAGACGCCGGCGGGCCGTCGTATTATCGACGGACATTTTCGCCTGCTCGGGCATTCGACGATTGGATTCGAGATCGCCTCCTACGACCATCGCCGGCCGCTCGTGATCGATCCGACGGTTCTGACCTACTCCAGTTACCTGGGCGGCTTGAGTGCCTATGGCCGGGGAATCGCAGTTGATTCGAGCGGCGCCGTCTACGTCACCGGATGGACCGACCTGAAGGACGATCTACCGACCCGCAGCCCGAATACAGGCGGCCCCTACCAGGCTCATCTCAAACCCGGCTCAATCAATGGCTTCGCGATCAACGCCTTCGTCGCGAAGTTCGATACCACGATGTCTGGGGACAGCTCGCTGGTTTATTCTACCTATCTAGGCGGTAGCGGCGTCGACGAAGCATTCGGGATCGCGGTCGATAGTTCGGGCGACGCCTACGTCACCGGCTTCACCACCTCGGCTGACTTTCCACAGCAGAATTCGTCGGTGCAGGTTTCCGGCTACGCTGGGGGACCGGCCGACGCCTTCGTGACCGAGTTGCTGCCCGATGGCTCGGGCTTGGTCTATTCTACCTATCTGGGCGGAGAAGGATTCGATATTGGTGAAGGCGTCGCTGTCGATCCATCCGGCAGCGTCTACGTTGGCGGACAGACCTACTCGCTTCACTTTCCGACAACGGGCAATGCGCTCCAGCAGTCCGACCCGGTTTCGTCTCAGACCCCCGAAGGCTTTCTCACCAAACTGACGCCGGCCTCGGCCGGATCGATTGCGCTCGCATACTCAACCTACCTGGCGTCGACGAATATCCCTCCCAGCGAGTTCAGCGGTGTGAATGTCGCCTCGGTAGCGGCGGACTCGGCGGGCATCGCTTATGTCGCGGGCGAGGCCGACCCCAATTTCCTCAGCGGAATAATCGGCGCGCCGACGAATTATGCCGGCGCTGAAGACGCGATCATCGCGGCGATCGACACCACCAAAAGTGGCGCGAGCTCGCTGGTCTATGCGACCTATCTGGGCGGCAGCGCCACCGACGGCGCGAGCGGAATCGCTATTGCGCCCAGCTGCACTTCGCCGTGCGCCGCCTACGTGACCGGCTCGACCATCTCGGCCGACTTCCCGGTGACCGTTGGAGCGGCTGATACCACGTTCAACAATACAGCCGAAGATTTCGCCGCCGAGATCTTGCCGAGCGGCAAGCCGATGTGGGTCACGTTCTTGGGTGGCTCGCTGATCGCGAACGCGACGGCGATTGCGGTCGACACGTCGGGGCGGCCATTCATAGCGGGCGCGACCTGGTCCCCGGATTTCCCGGTTCTAAATCAGATCCAATCGTTCGGCGGCCTGAGCGGCCAGCTCCTGGAGAGCCCGGACGACGGCGCCACGGTTACGGACCTCAACTGGCCGGGTTCGACCGCCGGCAGCATAATGGTAGGTACGCTTGCGCTGGATACCTCGCCCAGCCCGGCCAATCCCTCGGTCATCTATGCCGGAACGGTCGCCAATGGCGTCTGGATGAGTACTGACGGCGGGATGAACTTCAATCAGATTACGAACGCCGGCTTTCCGGAACTCTCGGCCGTCGGATGCTGGGGGCTCGCCTATACGAATCTCACCACGCCCCCGATGCTCTATGCGGGCTGCAACAATGGCCTCTACCTGATCACCAACGACGGCGCCAATGTCACTAAGGCTGCGGCTACGAACTTTCCTTCCACACCTACGATTCATTCACTGACCACGGGCGGAGCCTCAGCACCCAACCAGGTCTATATCGGTACCAACGAAGGCTTTTACGTGAGCCCGGATAACGGCGCAACTTTCAACAAGACGAGCGGACTACCGGCAAACACCCAGGTTTGGCGCTCGGTAATAGACAAGCAGGGTAACCTGGTTCTCGGCACCAACAAGGGCGTCTTCGTGAGTACCGACGGTACAGCCGGTAAGAAGTTTACCGCAACCAATTTGAATTGGGTTCAGGTGAATGCGCTCGCTGCCGACACCGTCTCGGGAATTGTCTATGCCGGGACAGAGAACGGCGTGGTAGCAAGCAACGATGAGTTCAATACGAATTTTACCTTCGGTTTCGGTCTTGCGACCTTTCCGTCCGTCAGTGGACTGGCGGTCGATTACTCGACTACGCCGCCATCGGTGTTCGCCGCGGTCGATGACTTCACCAACCGCGCCGGCTGGATCGTGAAAAGCACCGACCAGGGCCAGACCTTCCAGCTCGTTTTCGGTAATAACATCTTCCCCGGGTTTACCGACTCGCTGGTGATCGATCCGACCACGGCTTCACCAACGATCTATGCGGGCGTCGCCGAGGACGCCGATGCCACCGTCACGGGTCTCTCGGCCGATGGCTCCCAGATTCTCTTCTCGACTTTCCTCGGCGGTCCCAACTTCGACTACGCCGAAGCCATCGCGCTGGACGCCAACGACGACGCCTACGTCACCGGAGAGACCTACTTCCCCGCTTTTCCCACCACCAGCAACGCTTTCGAGCAGGCGCCGGTCACGACGCCGGCCTTCGCCGATGCGTTCCTGGCCGAAATGCCGAATTCGATGCCAGGCAACGGCTCTGTAACTAAGCTCGCCGCCGGAGCGCAGCTCACCTTTTCCAAAGTGACCACGGCCGGCCAGACCACGGTGACGCAATCGAATACCGGACCTGCGTTGCCGCCCGGTTATACGCCGCTCGGGACCACGGTAATGTCGTCGCATATCGGACCTGCGCCCGGCCGGACTCTCGCCGAAACCATGTCGACGTATGACAACTTCACCACTTCGGCGATCTTCTCGGGCACGGTGCTGATCTGCATCGATTACAATCTCTTGCAGGTCGGTAATCCAGCCGAGGTCGCGCTTTTGCATTACGACGGCGGCATTTGGCAGAACGTTACCACGTCGAACAACTCGACCAAGGGCGTGGTCTGCGGCGAGACCACGAGTCTTTCCTCGTTCGCGGTGGCAACCGTCCAGAGCCCGCTGACTATCAAGATCGATCCGCCGGCCAAAGCACCAGTGCATATCAGGCTGCGGAAGAAGGGGACCATTTCGATGATGGTGATCTCGACGCCGAGCTTCGATGCCACCCAGCTCGATCCGGTGACCATCAGGCTCTCGGGCGCATCGGTGGAGCTGATCAAGAAAGGTACGAAGTACAACTGCCATGCGGTGACGGCGGCGAAGCATCTGAAAAACCTCGCTTGCACGGTGAATTTGGGCGAGCTGGCGCTTGATCCCGAAGACAATTTCGCGGTGATGACCGGGATCACCAACACGGGCGCGATAGTGCAGGGAGCAGAGGCGGTCAAAATTGTAAGGAAGTGAGCTGACCGGGCGTCAGCCCGGCGAAACTTCGAGGTCTATCCGCGGCTGGCCGCTCATCCCAGAGCCCTGCTGAGGATCGACCACGGGTTGCGTCCGGCCATCGCCGGCGGTTGCGCGAGCCCGCACGTGATACGTTCCCGGCTCGCGCGGCGCGAAGTGATATTTCCAGACGGTCCATTCGTAGCGTTGGCGATTTTTGACCAGTTCCGCCTCGCGCCAATCGGTTCCGCCGTCGGTCGAGACGTCGACTCTGCGGATTCCCGACGGGCCGGCGAGCGCCCATCCCCAGATGTCGACCGGCGCCGCGACGCGCGTCGGCACGGCGAGGTCCGCCGAGACCATCGGGATCGGACGCGGCGAGAAAAAGCCTGAGTTGACCTTGCGCCACGCCGAGTTGCTCCATCCGCGCATCTCCCAATAGCCGATGAACTTGTGATCGACGAATTCAATACGGGTGATCCACTTTGGCTGCTTCATTCCGTACTTGCCGGGAATGAACAGCCGCAGAGGAAAGCCATGCGCGGGCGGCAGTGGCGCGCCGTTCATCAGGTAGGGCATGAAATTTTCGCGACGCATAAGCTCGTCGATTGGGATGCCGGTGAAGTAGCCGTCGGCACCGTAAAGCGCGGCATAAACCGCGTTGCGCTTGATTCGCACCCGCTCCAGTAACGGACGCAGGGCCGGCCCGACCCAGCGCGCATTGCCGATCAGATTGCCGTCGGGCGGGTTCGAGATGCATTCGAGCGTGAGCGTTTCATCGATCGTGGGGAGCTTCCTGATATCTTCCCATCGCAGTTCGAACGGATTCTCAACCAGGCCGCCGATCCGGAGCCGCCACGCCGCGTGATCGATATGCGGGGTTGCGCCGTAGGTCGTGACATAGAAGCGATTGGCAGGCGTGAGTCCGCCGAAGGGCGAAGCGGGGCGCTCAGCGGCGGCGATCTTGAGCACCATCGGCAACCTCGCGGCAACGATCGCCGAGCCTACGACCTGTACGAATTTTCTGCGCGTCATCGCGATGCCCGCCGATTTCATCTAAGCGAAAATTCATAGCCGCGGCCATCGGGTTTCAATCCCCGCTGGTCATCGCCGGCATTATGACATAACGTCATCTCTGGATGCTCCGACGATAAGGAGAGGGTCGTTGCCGAGCACGCCGCGCAAAGAGGACAAGCCGATTCGGCCGCCGTCGCGGACCGCCGACAGCGCGGGCCGCGGCATCGGCCCGCCAGCCGAGGAGAGCACCGCGCCGCGGCTTACTCCGGAGTGGCTCGCCTCGATGCTGCTCGATGTCACCGCTCATCTGATGAATGCCGTCGATCGCGCGGCGCGCCTGCGGGATCCGCTCGAGCGGATCGCGCAGGCGGCCGAAGCCGGCGCCGATGTGGCCGAAGCCGAAGCGGAGCGTCGCGGGGCGGCGCTCCGAATCAGGCGGCGGCGGGTCGCGATTGCGATCGCGGCCATACTTGCCGCGATCGCAATCGCGGTTCCTGCATGGCGCTTCGGCGTGTTCCACCGCTTTGACGAGGTATCTTCGTCCGAATCCGCCGCAGGCGCGCATCGCTTCGTTCTCGGCGGCGTCAGTTACGAAGTGACGCGCGCCGAGTTCGAAGCGCGCCTCAAACCGATCGATCCCGAACCGATTCGCAAGTATTGGGTGCGGATCGACGGACGCCGATATCCGGTCAAGCAGGCAGTCGGCGTGGGGCTCGGCGCTGAGCGCGCGAGCTTCAGCAGCGGCCAGGCGATCAGCATCCTGCACAAGCTCGGCTACCAGACCGAGGACTCGCCGCAGTAGTGAATTACCATCCGCGCAGGATTCGCGTGGTTACGTAGATCGCCAGCATCCCGATGGCCGTCGTGACGCCGACCATCGGGGAGTCGTGCTCCTTCGCTTCCGGCAGCAGATCCGATGCGCCGATATATAGAAACGAGCCGGCGAAGAAAGCCAGAATCCACGGCAGCGCGCGATTGAGATCGATCAGCAGTGTCGAGACCGCCCCGAGCAGCGGCGCAATCATGTCGAGCGCGAGCCAGAATGTCGCGCGCCGAAGCGGGTTGCCATGCGCGAGTACGACCGTGACGGTGTTGAGACCGTCGCTCAGATCATGCGCGATGATTCCGAAGGCGATCAGCAATCCGATCTGCGTGCTCGTCTGAAAGCCAACGCCGATAGCGACGCCGTCCAAGAAGCTGTGGAACGTCAGGCCCGCCGCCGAAAGCGTGCCGAGTTCCTGCTCATGCGGCGCAGCGGCATGAACGTGCTCGCGCGCGCGATGCATCGCGGTGTAGCGCTCGAGCGCAAAGAAGGCGAGAAAACCGAGCGCGGCAAGCGGGATATAGTCGGCCCCGCCGCTGAGCTTAAGGATCTCCGGGATGATGTCGAACAGCGCGACGCCAATCACGGCTCCGGAACTGAAGCCAAGCAGCAGATGGAGGCGATCGTGAAAGCGCACCGCAGCAACCCCACCCACGCCGGTCGAAACGAAGGTGAACGCGGCGAAAACAATCGGCATCAGGCGCATCAGAAAATCGCGATCGGATTCACCGGCGACGCCGTGCCATGCTCCAGCACCAGCGGCGCAAGCACAAACATGAACTCATACCGCCCGATGCGCGCGCAATGCCCGGCGAGCGCTTCGAAGTCGGCATTGTCGAGCAAATAGACGCCCATCCAGACCAGCGTCGAGGTATGCACCGGCAGATTGAGGCCATGGCCGTAGCCGGACGGCATCACGTCGCTGACGCCGTCGGAGCCGAGCAGCGCGATGCGCCGCTCGAAGATCCACGGCATCGTGCTGACGTCGAGCCCGGGCAGACCTTCGGTGAAAACGCTCCATCCGCCCCGCTCGCGCCGGCGGCGCGCGCGCCCCGTGCGGACCATCAGGAGGTCGCCCTCGCCGACGCGCACATGATGCTCGCTTTCGGCGCGTTCGAGATCTTCCACGAAAATCGCTTCGCCCGGCTCGAGCCAATCGACGCCGCGGATCTTCGGAATGTCGAGCAGCACGCCGCGCCCGATAATTCCGTTGCGCGCCACCTCAACGCCGCATCGATGAGCCCCCTGGAAATTCACCTCGGCGGACGGGAAGCCGTTGTACATCTTGTCGTCCCAAAAATAATGGCAGAGCGCGTCGAGATGGGTCTCCGAAAAGCCATGCGCCGCAATCGCAAAGTAATCAGCCGAGCCCTGGATTCCCAACGGATGGCCGAGGCGGCCCGCGCGGATCATCAGATGCGTTGTCGGACGTGGATTATCCGGCGCCGGTTCGGTCGCGACCGGCCGCGACAGCGAAACCGTCACGCCCGATTGCGCGAGCCGAGCGGCGGCGGCGCGCCGTTCGTCGGTGATGAAGT
Organism: Pseudomonadota bacterium; assembly: GCA_021324855.1. Taxonomy (GTDB): domain Bacteria; phylum Desulfobacterota; class Binatia; order Binatales; family Binataceae; genus JAJPIG01. Next base: position 39,226 of record JAJPIG010000021.1, read on the forward strand.
TGAGCGCGCCGTGCTGATCGTCCGCGCCCCATCGTCCCCAGTTGCTGATCTTCGGGAACATCGCGACGATCTCTTTTTCTGTCATCTTTCTCCTGCTCATGCTGCTCGTGCCCTCATTTCTCATCGCCGGCCTTGTTTTTATCCGCTTCAGTCGCGCGCCAAGTCGGTGTCGTCGATCGTATCGGGTACATTCTCATCGGATTCGTTCTCGATCGGCGTGGGTGCGGGTGCTTTGGCGCCCTCCGCCAGCCGGCGCGCCACGATAATGAACCCCGAATGGGCGACCATTCGATGCACCGGGCGCACGCTCATCCCCTTCACGTGCCAGTTGCGCAGGAGCGTCTCGAAGCTCTCGGTTTCGGCGAACCATGGGCTTCGATTGAGCGCATCGACGGTCGCTTTCAACTGGATCGCGGTCGGCACGTAGCAGACGATCACGCCGCCGGGGCGGAGCGCGCGCGCCGCATGCTCGAGCGCGCCGGATGGTTCGGCGAGATCGAGAAACATCCGATCGACGCCGGTCTCGTCAAAGCCCTGATAGAGATCGCGCACGTGAAGCGTCCAGTTGGGCGCCGCGCCGAAGAAGGCCGCGACGTTGCGTCTAGCGATGGCCGCGAAATCCTCGCGCAGTTCATAGGAGATGACGCGTCCGTGCGGTCCAACGGCGCGCAGCAGCGCGATCGTCAGCGCGCCCGCGCCGACGCCGCCCTCGATCACGGTTGCGCCCGGGAAGACGTCGCCCCAGATGAGCAGCGGGCCGGTGTCCTTTGGATAGATCACCTGCGCCCGGCGCGGCATCAGCGGGACCAGGTCGGCGTACGTCGGGCGCATCACGAGAAACGGCTCACCGCTCGAGAGCTTGATGCGCGAGCCTTCGGGCAGGCCGATCAGGTCGCCGCCGTCGATGTCTCCGCGAATCGCGATCCGATGGCCGCGCCGAAGGATCTTCAGGTAACGGCGGCCCTTGCGATCGATCAGGATGACCGCGTCGTTTTCGTTCAATAGCGCGTCCAAGACTGATTAGGCTTAGACGCTTCCCCGCCTCTGCGCAACGCGTGATGGATGTGGCCGCTGAGACTATCGTTACTTCGCCCGAGTTGCCGGCAACGGTAGCTCCGTGTCATTTCGAGCGCATTGAGGAATCTCGAATCACGCGAAAATTGACATTATTCGGGACCCTTCGCCTCCCGGACTCTGTTCACAACGACAAAGCGCCTGATTCTTCAGGTGCAGATATTCGCGCGCCGCTACAGTAAGATTCGCCGGGAAAATCCACGCTTGATTCGGGAAAAATTTCAAGCGGAGGGGAACGCACATGTCGAGGCTCACGATCTTCATCGGGCGGCTGATGGGGTTGTTCTTCGTGCTTTTCGCACTCGCGATGCTGATGAATCGCCATTCGACGGTCGAGGCGGCGATCGATTTTATGCACGACCCGCCGGCTTTGATGATCGCCGGCATCATGGCCTTGCTCGCCGGACTCGCGATCGTTCTGGGTCACAATGTCTGGTCGGGCGGAGCGCTGCCTATCGTCGTCACGCTGCTTGGATGGATTTTCGTGATCCGCGGGGTCGTGATCCTGGCGGTGGCGCGCGAGACGCTGGTGACGATCTTCGAGAAGATGAACTTCGACGGGCACTATTATCTGTTCGTCGGGATCGTGCTGGTGATCGGACTTTACCTCACGATCGCGAGCTTCATGGCGTCGGCGCCGGCGGAGGGTTAATCCCGCATCGGCGACTCAGAAAGGCGTGATTCGGCGCTGGCGCGACGCGTGCTACAATACCTGCTTGACTGAATGGCAAGCCGCCATTTAGGCTGGAGGATCGTTCGGGTGCGAGTTTTTTAAGCAATTGGAGGCGGTTTGGCTGGGGGAGCAGCCCGGTTTGACCACAGATGGCGCTGCATGCGAGCGAATCGGGCTCCGGCGTCGAAATTCGATAAGAGAGTAATCCAACATGGCTGAAAAAAAGGCACGCACCGCTGAGAAGAGCGGTGAGGCGCAACACAAGCATCTCTGCAAAAGCTGCGGCGCAGAGGCCAAAGTGACGCTGTTCACCGGCTTCGGCCGCAAGGGCTTCTTCGCCGTCTGCGAGAAGCAGTGCGGCTACGTCGGACGGCTGCGCTGAGGCTGCGGGGAGTAGCGGAACGATGGCGAGGACCCGCAAGAGCAAGTCGAGCAAGCGCGACCTTTACGCAAGTTTTTCAGACACCACCGAAGAAGCCAGCGAAGACGCCGACCTTCCCAAGGACGAAGCCGGGCGCCGCAAAATCAAGCGCCAATATCAGGAGTTGCTCGGGATCCGGATTGAGAAGCTCCGCGGACGCATCCTGAACCGTGAGCGTAGCAACAAGACCATCGAGGGCATCTACTTTATCTGCGCCAAATGCCTCAAGGTCTGCCACTCGCTCGATGACGGTCTGGCCGAGGATCCCGCCAATCAGAACAATCAGTGCGGCAAGTGCTCGAAGGGTCGCACCGCGGCCGCCTAGCTGCACGTTCTGAACGGTTCCGGCGCAAAGAACGGGACGCACGCTTTCAATTGGAAGCGCGACCCATTAATTGTCTTGCGTCGCGGCCTCGTTAGGCGACCCTGAGGGGATGAAGACCCGATGTCACTGCAACTCATCAAGCCCGATGTAAATATTGACTTCGTCGGTAAGCGCTACTTCTTCGTGGCGCTTTCAACCGCGATCAATCTGGCGGCAATCCTACTGCTGATCTTCGTTGGGCTTAACTACGGCGTCGATTTTGCCGGCGGCACGCTCGTGCAGGTGCGCTTCACCGAAGCTGTCAGCGGCAGCCAGATCCGCGCTGCGCTAGCGCCGCTTCATCTCGGCGATCTCACGGTCCAGGATTTCGGCAAGGTCGGCCACGAGTACCTGATTCGCTTCGCTGAGGGGCACAATGTCCGCAACCTGGGCCGCACGATCGGTGACGCGCTGAACAAGGCCGGCAATCACGCCGAAGTGGAACGGGTCGAGACAGTCGGCGCGAAGGTCGGCCACGACTTGCGCACCGATGCGATCGAGGCGCTGGTCTTCGCGACTATCCTGATGGGCGTCTACATCGCGATCCAGTTCCGGCACGTGAGCTGGAGCTTCGGAGCGGGAGCCGTGATCGCGCTCATACATGACGTGCTGGTCGTCACCGGTGCGCTGGTGATCAGCCAGCTTCAGTTCGATCTGACCACCCTCGCCGCGCTGCTCACAGTCATCGGCTACTCGGTGCACGACACGATCATCGTCTCAGACCGGATTCGCGAAGATGCGGCGAAGCGCCGACGCGAGGACCTCGCGACCGTGATGAACCGCGCGATCAATGAGACGCTCTCACGGACGTTGCTGACCTCGGGGACAGCGATCACGGTGCTGATCGCACTCCTCGCGTTCGGCGGACCCATCCTGCGTCCGCCCGCCTTCACGCTGCTGGTGGGCTTCATCACCGGGACCTATTCGTCTATCTACATCGCCGGGCCAGTGGTTCTGTTCTGGGAAGGCGCGGGGCGCCGCCGCAAAACGCTTTCCCGCGCGGCCTGATCGGCCGCAATCCTGTCCGACGACTCGGCTCGTCCGATGCGGCGTATTAATACGGCTCGCGGGGTTTACAACTTGCGGCTCGGCTCCGGGCTGGAGCCGGTGGGAGAGGCTGTCGGCGTTACGATCGTGCTGGAGCGGGCCGACGGCATCGAGCGGGTCTCGATGCGCTGCATCATTCCGGTTAAGCAGATATCGCAGGAAGATCGCGCTGACCCTGAAAAGATCGAGGCGCGGCTGGAGGAATGGCTGATGCCCGCGTTCGAGCAGATTCGCGAGACGGCGCTAAAATCAATTCGGAGCGAACGGCGCCTTTGGGAAGCGCGATTCATCGATGCTCCGGGTCCGTGGCGGACGACGTAGCAGGCGTACGATAGAATCGGCATAAGCGGCGCTTCAGTCTACGCGGGCGCTAACGCATCGCGCTTATAGAATCGCGAATGGAGGCGGTTTTGGACAGATTTCGTTGTGATCGACCAGCATCGGGGATTGCTTCTCTTAATTCCCCGCGCATCGCTCTGACCGCTCGGTAAATCCCGTTTCAAACATTTGACAAATTCGTCGTTTCAGATTACTAGACTGTGTAAGTCCAACATGTCTGGCAAAAGACCATTTACCCTTTGACAGCATTCAGCGAGGGGCTATATTATACCTGTTAGGTCGACTACTGAGAGAAACGCTTCTTGCGGACAATATCCTAAAGGCTAGAGAAGTTTCGATGCTCAAGCTGCCGATTTACATGGACAACCATGCGACGACCCGGGTTGATCCGCGCGTGGTCGATGCGATGCTGCCGTACTTCAGCGAGAAGTTCGGCAACGCCGCCAGTCGTAATCATAGCTTCGGATGGGAAGCGGAAGAGGCGGTCGAAAAGGCGCGCGGCCAGATCGCGGCGATTATCGGTGCGAAGTCCAAAGAGATCATCTTCACCAGCGGCGCGACCGAATCGGACAATCTCGCGATCAAGGGCGTCGTCGACTTCTACAAGGACAAGGGTAACCACATTGTAACCTGCGTCACCGAGCACAAGGCCGTGCTCGATAGCTGCCGCGCCCTGGAGCGGGCGGGACGCGCGACCGTGACGTACCTGCCGGTCGACAAGTACGGGATGGTCGATCCCGACGAAGTCCGCAAGGCGATTACCGACAAGACCGTGCTGGTCACAATCATGTTCGCGAACAATGAGATTGGCACGATCCATCCGATAGCCGAGATCGGCAAAATCACCCGCGAGAAGGGCGTGGTGTTCCATTGCGACGCAGTCCAGGCGATCGGCAAGGTGCCGGTCGATGTGGATCGCTGCGGAATCGACCTGATGTCGCTGACCGCCCATAAGCTCTACGGACCCAAAGGCGTCGGCGCGCTCTATGTCCGCTCCAAAGGGCCGCGCGTGCGATTGACGCCGATCATTGACGGCGGCGGCCATGAGCGTGGAATGCGGTCCGGAACGCTGAACGTCCCCGGGATAGTCGGCTTCGGTGCAGCATGCGAGATTGCACAGCGTGAGATGACCGATGAAGCTGCGCGCCTCGTCGAGCTGCGTACCCGGCTGCAGGCGGGACTCTTTGAGCGGCTCGAGGATGTCTACCTCAATGGTCACCCGACCGAGCGGTTGCCTGGTAATCTCAACCTGAGCTTCGCCTACGTCGAGGGCGAGTCGCTGCTGATGGGCATCAACGATGTCGCGGTGAGCTCGGGCTCCGCCTGCACCTCGGCGACATTGGAACCGTCTTACGTGATACGGGCGCTCGGGATCGACGAAGAACTCGCGCACAGCTCGATCCGCTTCGGGCTCGGACGTTTCAACACCGCCGAAGAGATCGATTTCGTGACTGAGCGGGTCTCCGGCGAGGTTAAGCGACTGCGAGATATGTCGCCGCTCTATGAGATGGCGAAGGAAGGAATCGACCTGAAGTCAGTCAATTGGAAGGCAGACTAGGGGGGAGAGGCTCGGAAGGTTATGGCTTATTCAACCAAGGTGCTCGACCATTACAACCATCCTCGCAACGTTGGCAGCTTCGCGAAAGACGAAGAGAATATTGGCACGGGAGTGGTTGGCGCGCCCGAATGTGGCGACGTGATGAAGCTGCAGCTCAAGATCACCGACCAGGGCGTAATCGAGGATGCGCGCTTCAAGACCTTCGGATGCGGCAGCGCGATCGCGAGTTCGAGCTATGTGACCGAGCTGGTAAAGGGCAAGCGCATCGATGAGGCGCTTGCGATCCGCAACACCAGCATCGTGCAGGAGCTGAACCTGCCGCCGGTCAAGATCCATTGTTCGGTGCTGGCCGAGGACGCGATTAAGGCCGCGATCAGCGACTGGAAGAAGCGCAAGGGGATGGCCCCGGCCGAGGAGAAAAAGAGCGCAGAGGGTTAGACTCGCTGGTTAACTATGGTTACGCTGTCTGAAAACGCTGCGATTAAGATTAAGCAGTTGGTGGGCGACAAGCCTGCGGCAGGCCTGCGGGTGAAGGTGGTTGGCGGCGGATGCTCCGGCCTGCAGTACCGCATGGAGATCGACGCCCAAGGTGAACGCGACAAGGTGTTCGAGCGCGACGGCGCCCGATTAATCGTTGACAAGAAGAGTTTTTTGTATTTAAACGGCGCGCAACTGGACTACGCCGAAGAACTGATGTCCTCGGGTTTCAAACTCGTCAATCCCAACGCCAAGCGCACATGCGGATGCGGGGAATCGTTCATCGTATGAACGGTGAGCAGCGGGGTCACTGGCGCAAAGATGGTGCAATGCCCGTCATGCGCGCGGCTCTCAGAGCCGCGCCTGGTCTGTCCGCAATGCGGCGGACCACTGCCGGCTGAAATAGACAGTTTCGCCGCGCTGGGATTAACCCGAAAGCTCGTCATCGCTCCGGCTGCACTTGAGCGAGCGTATCACGACCTAAGCCGTAGAATTCATCCGGATCGCTTTGCTTCGAGTCCGCCCAAGGTTCGCGACGCGAGCCTCCGGGCTACGGCGCTGCTAACGCGCAGTTATCGGATCCTTAGCGATCCCGTGAGCCGCGGAAATTATTGGCTGGAGCTGAACGGCGAGAAACTCAACCAGAACAATAATCGCGTTCCACCGGATTTGGCGGAGCTGGTCTTCGAGATCCAGGAACAACTTGCCGAGTTCCGCGCCGCCCGAGGCGGAGACGCCTCGGAAACAGGCGACATCGCCGATGCGATCGCCGGGCGGAGACGTGAATTGGCGGCTGCGATCGAACAGGCGATTGGCGATTTGAATCGGAATTTCGAGCGATGGGACGCGCGCGGCGAACATGACGACCTTGCGCCGCTTATCTCGGAGCTAAAAGCGCTGCTCTCGCGGATCGCATACTTGCGCACGCTTATTCGCGATGTAGATCGGGAACTGGACAGCGTGAAGGCCGCTTAACAATTCAGCAAAACTGGCGCGGCATAGTTAGATTCAATAAATGGCTCGTATACTTGGCATAGACTTGGGCACCACCAACAGCCTGATCGCGACGATGCACGGAGGACAGCCGCGCGTTATCCCCGACCCGCGCACTCGGCAGACGCTGCTGCCGTCGGTTGTCGCGATCACACCCGATGGCGAGATGGCCGTCGGCGAAGACGCCATAAGAATGGAGCCGCATCTGACGGTCGAGCGCGATGGGCATGTCGCCACGATCGACTTTCCAGGTGGCGGTAAAGGTGCAGTCATCCGGTCGGTCAAGCGCTACATGGGACTTGGCGGCGCCGACCTAGCCCCCGAAGACCGCCGACGTTACGACTTCGCTGATTTGAGCGGCCCCGTGGTCCGCTTCAAAGTTGGAAATCGTGAGTACACTCCGCCGCAAATTTCGGCTGAGATTCTGAAGGCGCTTAAGCGCCGTGCCGAGGAGGTTCTCAACGACAAAGTCGAGCAGGTCGTGATCACGGTACCGGCTTACTTCAACGACGGTCAGCGTCAGGCGACGAAAGACGCCGGCCTGCTCGCCGGCCTCAAGGTTGAACGGCTGGTCAACGAGCCGACCGCGGCGTCCCTGGCCTACGGTCTGCAAAAGATGGCGGGCGGTCGGGTGGCAGTCTACGATTTCGGCGGCGGCACGTTCGACATCTCGATCCTGAGTGTCAAGGACGGCGTTTTCGAGGTGCTATCGACCAACGGCGATACGCATCTCGGCGGCGACGATATCGATCGCGCGCTGGTCGATTTCATCCTCGCCGGATTGCCCGAAACCATGCGCTCAGACCGCCATGTCTGGAATACGGTTCGGCACGTCGCCGAGGATGCGAAGAAGATCCTGAGCTTTCAGGAAGGCGTCGCGATCGAGCTCAAGCTGCCGCAGGGTCCGCTCGATCGCACGATCGACCGTGCCGAGCTCGAAAAGCTCGCCGAGCCATTCATTCGGCGCACGCTGGAATGCTGCGCACGCGCGCTCAAGGATGCAGGGCTTGCCCCGGCCGATGTCAATGAAGTGGTGCTGGTCGGCGGCTCCACGCGGATGCCGCTGGTGAGGCGCCGTGTGCGCGAGTTCTTCCGGCGCGACCCGCTCTGCTCGATCGATCCCGACCAGGTGGTGGCGCTCGGCGCGGCTGTGCAGGCGGGAATCCTGATGGGCACGCAGCCGGACATGCTGCTGCTCGACGTGGTGCCGCTCTCGCTCGGTATCGAGACCGTCGGCGGCGTGGTCGAGCGCCTGGTGTTCCGCAACACCACCATCCCGACCAGCGTGACTGAGATGTTCACGACCGCAGTCGACAACCAGACCCATGTTGATATCCATGTTGTTCAGGGCGAGCGCGAGCTGGCAAAGGATTGCCGCAGTCTGGCACGCTTCAAGCTCGGCCCGCTCGATCCGAAGCCGGCCGGTGTGCCGCGAATCGCGGTGACGTTCCTGATCGACGCGAACGGGATTTTGAACGTGATGGCGGCCGACGAGGAGACCGGCCGCGGCCATATGGTCGACGTCAAGCCGAGCTATGGTCTTACCGATGAGGAGATCGAGCGGATGCTCGAAGAGGCGATCGATCACGGTGATGAGGACATCGCGGAGCGCCTGTTGATCACTGCGCGCAACTCTGCCGACGAAATTCTCGCAGCGGTGCGTAAACAGCTTCGCGAGTATGCACGTCTGATCGACGATAGCGAGCGGGCCGAGATCGAGGCGCTTGCCGCCCGGGTAGAGGCCGCGCGCGCGACCACCGACCGCGACGCGATCGAGCGCCTGGTCGAGCAATTGAACCAGCTCACCACGCCGTTCGCCGAGCGCATCATGGATGAGGCGATCAAGCAGGCGCTCGAAAAGAAAACTGTCGAGGATCTGTCGTAAGCGACAAGGTGGGAAAAGTATGGGACTCAAATGGGATCAGGCGGAGGATATCGCCGAGGTGTTGGCGGAAAATCACCCGGGACTCAATCCGCTCGATGTGAGATTTACCGACCTGCGCCAGTGGGTGATCGATCTCGACGAATTCGATGATAATCCGGACGGCTCGAATGAGTCGGTTCTGGAGGCCATCCAGATGGCCTGGAACGAAATTTACCAGCAGCAGAGCGACGAAGATTAACGCTTTTGAGGGTTAAAGTTTGTAATCACGTGGATTCTGAATAGTCGGCATGAGGATGCCGTCTAAGAAGGAGGATGGGGCGGTGGAGGCAAGTACGGCAAAGTCTGATTCTGGAGGCAAGATGCAGGAAAAGGAAACCTTGGACGAGAAGCTGCCGGGACTATTTGAACCCGACACGCTTTTGCCGATCCAGTACTTCGAGGCGATGCGCCGCAAGCATCTCCTGGAGGGTGAAAAGCGTCTTATTCTGAGCGTGCTCGAAGACGCGGTCGAATGCTTCATGAAGTGTATCGACGCCACCACGAACAAGGGCCAGCGCCTGTTTCGTGACGCCGAAGACTGGATCAACCTGGAAGATAAACAGTGGGTCTTCTCCTTCGACAACGTCTGCGAGATGCTAGATATCGAACCCGAGTATTTACGCCGCGGACTGCAGCTCTGGAAGGCGCGCCGGCTAGAGCAGATCGCGGAGCGCAAGGCGATGGCCGCGCAGGCGGCGATCGCTCCGGTCGAGCAAATCGACGAAAGCGAGCCCGCGCAATCGGCGGAGGCAGCCGCGCAGGCGCCCGTCAGCAAGACCTTCCGCGTCGAGCGGATAGCGAATCGTAAGCACGTGAAAGCGGCGCCGGCGCGCAAGGTTGCGAAGCTGAGAAAGGCGCGCGCCTGAAATAGTCCAATCAAGCCAGGCGAAGGCGGTCGCGGGCCGTCTTCGCTCTGCCGGCCGGACCGCCGCCGCTCCGGCCGAATGCGCGGTGGCTTCGCGCACGCCGACGGCCCAAGATAGAAGGAATGGAAGGAGAGCATCGCTCGCGATCCTGGAGGGGGCCATCGGAAATGAAACCTGATCTCGCCCGGTTCCTGGCGCTGTTCGGATTATTGATTTTCACGCTTCCCATGTTTGCATGGGCCGGCGACCCCTATTCGATCGATTGGACCAAGCCCGACTGGGCCTACAAGCATCCGGAGTGGTGGCAGGCGTACGAGTCGAAGCAATCAGAGCTGTCGCCGTATGCGAACCCGGATCGCGCGGACGAGGCCCATTTTCGCTACTGGCAGGAGCACCATCGCGGCGCCGCCGGCCACGGCGATTACACATGGCGGCGGAACTGCGCGCAGGAACCAAGCAACTGCAAGCCCAGCCCGTATTCCTACGGCAACAACTTCACGCCGCCCGACTCAGCTTACTATCGGCAGTACAATCCGTCTTACGGCTACATGATGCCGTGGAGCTACTACGTACCGCCGTATCGATAGTTAAGACCGCGCGGCTCTGAACGATTGCCCAGGTTCAGTCCCGTTCCTCTCACGGACGAGTGAGCGAAGCGTGGGTTAGGTTGCCGGGTTTTCGAGGTTCAGCACCTGCGCGAGATGGAGCGGCGCTCGGCTAGGGCAGAACTGTCGGATCTGAGTGCGGCAGGCGAAGCCGTCCGCTACAACGATTGTATCGGCTGCGCTTTTGTTGATCGCCGGGATCAGCACACGCTCGCCGATCGCGCGCGAGACTTCGTAGTGCTCGATGTCGTAGCCGAACGCCCCCGCCATCCCGCAGCATCCCGCATCCGGCACGTCGATTTTGAGGTCCGGACGGCGTTCCAGGACCGTGATTTCCGAATCAAGCCCAGTGAGCGCCTTCTGATGACAATGACCATGCAGCAGCACCCGACCGAGCGCAGTTGGGGGCGCGATCGACGGCGCACGGCGCGCGATGAATTCGCCGAACGTCAGGACGCTGGCAGATAGCGCGCGCGCATCGTCGTCATGCGGAAAGTGGGCGGGAAGTTCGTCGCGAAACGTCAGGATACAACTCGGCTCCAGCCCTATGAGCGGCACGCCGCGCCGCGCGTACGGCGCCAACGCCGCGACGATTCGCTTCAGGTTGCGCCCGGCGCGCGTGAGCATCCCCTGGTCGTAGAGCGGCCGGCCGCAACACAGGTCTTCATTCGGCACAATCACGCTAAAGCCTGCGCGCTCGATCACGGCGACTGCGGCGATCGCGACTTCGGGCTCGAACAGATTGTTGAAAGTGTCGGCGAACATGACAACTTCCGGTCCTGAGGCCAGCTGCGCGCGACGCCTTCGGAACCAGTTTCGGAACGTCGGCTTCGCGATCCGAGGCAAACTGCGCGCGGGATGAACTCCAAGCCAGCGCCGTGCGATTCCACGCATCGCGCGTGACGCGAGCATTGCATTGCTTGCGCGCGGCATAATCGTGGCGAGGCGCGCGAAATCGTGAATCCGGCCAAAAAAATGCGAGCTGAGAGGCCGGCGATGGGCCGCGAACCAGGCATCGAAAAACTCCGCCTTGTATGCCGCCATGTCCACCCCCGACGGACATTCGGTCTTGCATGCCTTGCACGAGAGGCAGAGTTCGAGCGCCGACTTGAGCGCTGGATCAGTGAAGCCGCCGGGGAGCGCATCGCCGGTCAGCGACTCGAACAGGAGACGGGCGCGCCCGCGCGTCGAGTGGACTTCGTCGCGCGTCGCCATATACGACGGGCACATCGTGCCGCCATCGAGCTTGCGGCACTTGCCGATCCCCACGCATCGCATCGCAGCGCCCGCCATCCCGCCTTCAGCGCTGAAATCGAAATGGGTCGAAACTTCGCGCGCGTGATACGAAGGTCCGAGGCGCAAATGCGAATCGAGCGGGGCCGGGTCGACTATCACGCCGGGATTCATCCGCCCGTCGGGATCGAAGGCGCGCTTGAACTCACGAAATGCTTCGCTCATCTCCGCGCCGAAAATCTTCGGCAGCAGCTCGCTGCGCGCGATTCCGTCGCCGTGCTCGCCGGAAATCGAACCGCCGAACTCCGCGACCAATTCGGCGAGCGCTTCCATCGTGGCGCGGAACACGGCGACGCCGCGCGCGCTCGCGAGATCGAAATTGATCCGGCAATGAACGCATCCCTCGCCAAAGTGGCCGTAGAAAGATGCGGCAGTGAGCTGATGACGCTCGAGCAGCGCGGCGAGCCGGCGGAGATAAGCGCCCAATCGCGCCGGCGGCACCGCGGTGTCCTCCGCGCCGGGCCATGTGCGGGGATAACCGGGAATGAATGCACTCGCGCCGAGTCCTGAACTGCGGAGACCCCACACGCCCTGCTGCTCTCGCGGATCGACGAGCACCACCGCGCCCGAGCATGCCGCGCTTTTCAGCGCTTCAGCGGCGATCGCTTCAGCGCGGCCGCGCGCATCGTCGCCGCCGGTTTCAATCGCGAGAAACGCGCGCCCTTCGGGCAGGAACTTCACGGCCGCGATCCCCCTGGCCCGCGCGAAATCCGGTAATCGATGGTCGAAGCCTTCGAGGGCTTCGGGCCGATGCTCAAGAATCCACGGTACCTGGTCGGCGGCGATGAAGACATCGTCAAAGCCGAGCACGGCCAGCGCGATTTTGCTCGGACGGGGAGTGACCTCAAGTGTCGCTTTAAGTATGACCGCCAGCGTGCCCTCCGATCCGGCCAGCGCCCGCCCCGGATGGAATCCGTTTTCAGGCAGCAACCAGTCGAGGTTGTAGCCCGAAACGCGGCGCGGAATTTTCGGATAGCGGCGGCGGACGGGATCGCCGAACCGATCCCGAATCGCGATCAGCCGCGCATAAAGCTCGCCCTCGCGCCCGCTTGAGGACGCCGCGGCGGTCAACGAGGGTTCGCTCATCGCGCCGAGCTCGAGCCGCGTGCCATCATAAAGCATCACTTGAAGTGCATGCAGATTATCGACGGTCTTGCCGTATGCGGCAGAGTGCGCGCCGCAAGCGTTGTTGCCGATCATCCCGCCGATCGTGCAGCGGTCGGCTGTGGTCGGATCGGGCGGAAAAAAGAGGCCGTGAGGGGCCAGGGCGCGATTGAGGTCCGCCTGAACAACACCGGGCTCTACAGTTACAAGACGCCGCTCGACGTCAATCTCGCCGATTGCGCAAAGGTACTTCGAGAAGTCGAGCACCAGCGCAGCATTGCAGGTCTGGCCGCCGAGGCTGGTGCCGCCGCCGCGCGCCAGCACGGGGATTGAATTTTCCCGCGCGAGCTCAAGCGCCCGCGCGACGTCGCCCTCGTGGCGTGGGATGACCACGCCCAGCGGGATCTGCCGGTAATTTGAAGCGTCGGTCGAATAGACCACCAACGCGCCGCGATCGAAGCGGACCTCGCCGTCGATCGAACGGCGCAACTCCGCTTCGAGCGGCCCGAGCGAGAAGCTCACCAATGCGGGACGGCGCTAGCGATGCGTCGCGCCGCTCTCGCGCGGGCGCAGAATCGCCGGCACCGGCGTCGAAGGATCGGTGCGCCGGTTGCGCGTGAAGTCGGCCATCGCGCGGTCGATTTCCTTGGGCCATTTGCGCTTCTGCTGGTCATGAATCTTCACACTGAAGCGTCCGATGCGCTCGATTTCGATCGTCACGGTTTCGCCATCCTGCACCGGTCCGATCTGCTGATGATTCGTGCCGCATGAAATCAGGTCACCCGGCTCCAACGTGCTAATCGACGATGCGTAGGCGACCAGCTCGGCCGGCGGATGTTCCATGTCCGAGGTGTTGTAGTCATGACGCGGCTGATCGTCGTCCCACATCCGGATGCTGAGCTGGTTCGGATTCGGGATTTCATCGCGGGTCACAATCCAGGGACCGTGAGGAGCGAAGGTATCGAATGATTTGCCGATGAAGCCCACGTTATCGCCGAGGCCGCGCGCCGAAATATCCATAAAGCAGGTGAAGCCGAAAACATAATTCATCGCGTCAGCCTGGCTGACATTGCTGGCGCGCCGGCCGATCACGATCGCGAGCTCGGCCTCATGATGAAAGACATTGGCCTGTTGTTTCGGCAGCTCGACCGTGCCGCCCGGATCGAGCACCGCGGCGGGCGACTTGAGAAACAACGCCAGCGGGCGCACCGGCGTTTTCGTGCCCTCGAAGAAGTTGCCGATCGCGCAGAGAATCTTCGAGGGGCGCGGGAGCGGGGCCCGCAGGCGCGCGCCTGAGACCGGCACGCCGCCGGCCTGTGCAGCTTTCTCCAGGGCAGGACGCAATCGATCGAAGTTCGCGATTATCTCGGGCATCCGCTCGTGCGGTTTGAGCTTCATTATGTCGTCCCCGACCGCTTTGCTTACATCGATCAGTTTGTCGCCGACCACGACGGCCGGGATGTAGTCATTGAAGAGCGCGAGCTTCATGAGACCTCCTTTGCGATTGTGCGAGTTCGGCCACCAAGGGCCGCCGCTCGCGAGAGTCGTCAGGCCAGTTATAGAGCGAGTCGATGCGGCTTTGCCACCAGGCTGCGCTACGTGATCATTGCCGATCGACGGCGTGATAACGCGCGTCCACCTCGTTCCAATCGATCCGACCGAGGAATGCATCGACGTACGTGTCCCGGTCGCGATAGTCGATCGACCAGGCGTAGTCGGCGATGGCGCAGACCACCAGCGGATTAGCGCCGACCCATCCCCCGGCGTCGGACGCTCCCAGCGCTGCGTTATGCCATCGATCATCGTAAGGGTCGTAGACCAGCACCGCCCAAGTCTCGGCGATCCGCGCGCAGGCGGCGAAATCCTCGCGCCAACTCCCGAACGATCCCATATGCTCGTTGAAATTCGCCGTCACGTACTGCGGCGGCTGGACCCGCGTGGAAGCAAGGTTGCGAAAATAGAATTCGTGCAGCAGCACCGAGTTGGCGGCCTCGATCTGATCGCGTCTAAGCCGGGCGTACGCAACGCGATCGGCCGGCGCGCGCGATGCCGTCGCGAGCGAATGCTCGGCGGCGAGCAGATTCGCGAATGCATCGCGATAGACGGCGTAGGTCCGAGCGAGCTGGCGGCGCGAAAGAAAGCCGGGCAGCTCCCGCGGTTCAGGAGCAGGACGGCGCGGCTGAAATCCCGGTTGATGCTTGAGTAAGCCCTCGAACGAGAGTCCGGTCTCCTTAGGCGGCGTGGCGGCGAGCGCGCGGCCGGCGAAAGCGGCGCCCGCAAACACCATGGTTCCAAGCATCCGCCGGCGGCTGACCGGCTTCATGATCGAATCAGGGGACCGGTGCGGTGGTCAGCAGCCCGGCAGTTTCGTCGAGCCCGAGCATCAGGTTGAGATTCTGCACAGCTTGGCCGGCGGCGCCCTTGCCGAGATTGTCGATCGCAGTCAGCACGCAGAGCGTCTGGGTGCGACGGTCGAGCACGAACGAGAGTTCGCAGAGGTTGGTCGCGCGCACGTTCTTGAGTTCAGGCAGTTCCCCGGCCTTAAGCAGTCGGACGAAGCGCGATTTCGCGAAACTTGCCTCGTATGCGGCTCGGACATCGGCTTCGGTGGTGCCCGAGCGCGGCCGCGTGAAGATCGAGGTGAGGATTCCGCGCGTGACGGGAAGCAGATGCGGTACAAACAGCACCGCGACGTCGCGTCCGAGCGCCGCGCCGATCTCCTGCTCGATTTCCGGTGTATGGCGGTGGTTGCCGACCTTGTACGGCCGGAAATTCTCGTTGACCTCGGCGAACAACTGTTCGATTTGGGCGGCGCGCCGCGCACCGGTCGTGCCGGACTTCGAATCAATCACGATCCACGATGGGTCAATCAGGTCGCGCTTGATCAGCGGAAGCAGACCGAGCAGCGCGCCGGTCGGGTAGCATCCGGGATTCGCCACGAGCCGCGCCTCGCGGATCTCATAACGATGGAATTCCGTCAGCCCGTAAACTGCTTCGCGGAGCAGGGCAGGCGCCGGATGTTCCGCGCCATAAGTCGCCCGATAGACGGCCGGCTCGCGCAGGCGAAAATCGGCCGAAAGATCGATCACCTTCAGACCGTCGGCTGCGAATTGCGCCACCAGCGGCGCGCCGACGCGCTCCGGCAGGCACGAGAGCACCGCTTCCGCGCGTCCCTTGAGCAGGTCGGGCCGCAGTTCCTCGAACGGCGGCAGGTCGAGGCCCGCAAGATGCCGATAGACGTGAGCGACCTCGCGCCCGGCGTAATGCTCGGACGTGAGCACGCTCAACTCGGCCATCGGATGACCGGCGAGGATCCGCACCGCCTCGATTCCCGAATAGCCCGAAGCCCCGAGAATCGCAACTTTGACGCGCCCCGTCGCCGCCATCAGGGGGTTGATACTCCGTGTAACACTTCCTTAATCGAGTAGCATGATTTGGCCAGCCGAACCAGTTGGGCCCGAACGAACTTATGGCGGCACGACGATCGCTTCATTCGGCAGGAAGCTCTCAAGGATCGCGAGCCGATCCTTGATGCGCCAGCGCCCGTCGCTCGCGATGAGTTTGTCCTCGAGCACACAGGCCATGTGCAGGTTGGTCCGGCCCTCGGCGTCGGTTTGATAGACGATCAGGTTCGACTTGGCGAGGGCAGTCTGGGGGTTCGGAAAATCGACCATCACGTTGGAAAGCATTCGCATTTCGCGGAAGCGCTCGTAATGCCAATGCTCTGTGATGAGCTTGGTGCGATAGAGCAGGCGGCGCTTGTCGTCATCGATCACGTGGACCGGCAGATGGCGCTCGTAATTGTCACGCGGTATAAGCCGATAGCTGCCATCGTCGGTGAACTCGTCGACGAAGCCTTGGACATCGAAGTCATCGAGCATCCGGCAGAGTCGATGCAGATAGGCGACGACCGCTTCTTTTTTGAGTGCGAACTCGGGATCGACGCGCAATAACGCCGCGGCGCTAATAGTCGTTTCTGAACCCATCGCCGGACTCCGCGCTCAGGCGGTCATCGCCTCGAACCAGCCCTCGTAGAAACCGCGCAACGAAACTTCCTCGGTCAGGTCGCCTTCGCTCGCATGGAGATCGCCGCGCAGCAGGATGGTCTTGGTGTAATGGGCGGGTGCGCCAGCCTGCGCCGCCTCCATCACCAGCTTGTCATCGAGCGAGGCGGCGCCCGCGATACCGAACTGCGCGCTGACGACGAGCGCGCGATGGCGCTGAAGCTCCTCGGACTCGCCCTGGACCGCGAGGTTGTACGTGATCACGTCGACTGCCGTGGGACCCCGCGGAATCACCTGGCGCACAGTCAGGATGTCCTCGATTTGCAGCAGCATCGTATTCGGAAAGACGTCCGTGACGTAGTTCCAGCCCTCGTTGCGGCTGCGGCACGCGGTGAGCGGCAAATCCTGCGCGGGATCATAGGCTGCCGCGCGTGTTACGGGCCATTGCAAAAAACCGTGGCCATGCGCGAATTTCCCGCTCTTTCCCACGCCCGGACGATACGCGTAGCTGTTGCGATCGAGCATGATCGGCATGTGCAGCAGGCCCGGATGATAGCCGTCGATGGTGTTCTCGACAAACAACTTCCAGTTCGATTTAACGTGATAGCGCTGGAACCCGAGGAAGACGACCTTGCCCTCGTGCATGACCTCGCGGGCATAGGGCGCGAATCCGCCGAGATAATTTTCGAGCGGCATGATTTCCGGATCATACGAGGCGTAAATCAGCCCGGCGAAGCATTCGACGCGCGGCAGTTCCGGGATGGAGTAATTTTCCTTGTTGAACGAAGAACTGTAGCCCTGCGCGAGCGGCACGCCGAGCAGGCGTCCATCGAGCGCGTAGGTCCATTGGTGGTACATGCACTTGAAGGCCTGTGCGTTACCGCTGCTTTTGCGCACGAGCTTCGTTCCGCGATGGACGCATACGTTCTCGAATACGCGGATACGACCCTGGAGATCGCGCACCACGACGACCGGAACCTCTCCGATGTAAGTGGTTTTGAAGTCGCCCGGATTAGGCAGCTCAACTTCGAGTCCGACAAGCACCCAGAGCCGGCCGAAGATTTTCTCGAGTTCGAGGCGGTAAATATCAGGATCGGCGTGAATGCGATGGTTCACCGCGATGACGCTACCTTGGAGATCGCGCGTTATGTACCCAGCTGGATCGGTTCCGTTCTCCCCGTTTTGCATCGTCAGGTTCTCCCTGGCGTCGAGATGGTTGCGAATCTACCGCGAAGTGAGCATCCGCGCCAATCACCCGGGATGGCGCAGGCCTTGCTTAGCTGGAATGAACATTGAGTATGGTTCAGGAAACTGTTGATAACTTCGAACAGAGCCTGTCTTTCTGAGGGCTTTGCAGCAAGGGGGAAGAATGGAGAACGGTCAATTGGCTGAAAACGTTAACGTGATACCCGATTTCGTTGAGAGCCATCGCGACTTCATAGTGACCTGGGTGCCGACGATTTTGTGGGTGGCGATGCTCTGCATATTCTCAACCACCTATTTTACCTCTGCGAATACGTTGAGCGTGCTTTCTACTCTTCTGCAGTGGTTTTCGCCCGGTGGCACACCCCTTATCGACCCCCAGTTAGCCAACATGCTGGCCCGGAAAATGGCTCATTTCAGTCTTTACGTTGGATTTTTTCTAATCCTGATTCACGGACCGCTCGAAGGGCGGCCTTGGGTCGCGCTGCTGATCTGCGTCGTCGCGGGCTCGCTCGATGAGACCCATCAGATCTTCCTGCCGGGCCGGACTCCGACGGTGTTCGATGTCGCAATCGATTCGTCCGGCGCCGTCTTCGGTTGTTTCATGAACGCGGCTGTCAACGAAGTGCAGAGCGTGAGCTGACCCGATTGTTCAGCTCTTAATGTGCAACGCCCGGGGAGCGACGGCTCTCCGGGCGTTGCATTTTGATAGTAGCTGGTAGGGTCGATGAGGCGGCGGTTAGCGCTTGCTGTACTGCGGGCGTTTGCGGGCCTTGTGCCGGCCGTATTTCTTGCGTTCGACCTCCCGCGGGTCGCGCGTCAGCATGCCGCCCTTGCGTAGCGCAGGTCGAAGCGTTTCGGCAGCCTCGATTAGGGCGCGCGAGATGCCATGGCGCACCGCATCAGCCTGAGCGGACACGCCGCCGCCGCTTACGGTGACTATCGCATCGTACTGGTCGCGCGTCTCGGTGAGCTCGAACGGCTCCATGATCCGCATGCGCGAGGTCGGACGCGGAAAGTAATCATCGAGCTGGCGACGATTTACCGTGATCGTGCCGTTGCCGGGCACCAGGCGAATCCTCGCGATAGCCGTTTTGCGCTTGCCAACGGCCCAAATGGTCTGTTTCCTGTCGGCCATTTTTCGAAGACCCCGATTAGAACTCGATCGCTTTCGGCTGCTGGGCTGCATGAGGATGCTCAGCGCCGCGATAGATCTTGAGCTTGGTGAAGAGTTGACGACCGAGCCGGTTTTTCGGCAGCATCCCGCGCACAGCCATCTCGATAAGACGCTCGGGCCGGTTCTCGAGCAGCTTGCCGGCGGTGGTAGAACGCACGCCGCCCGGATACCCGGTATGTCGGTGATAGACCTTGTTGTCCTTCTTTGCGCCGGTGAGCCGAACCTTGGCGGCATTAACGACGACCACGAAATCGCCGGTGTCCTGGTTCGGCGTGAACTCGGGGCGATGCTTCCCGCGCAGGATACTCGCGACGCGCGAGGCGACGCGGCCGAGCGGCCGCCCCTCGGCATCCACCAGCACCCAATGCCGCGCGCGCAGCCCCTGTTCGCGTGATACGCTGACTGTTTGTTCGCTAAGCTTCAATTTAATACACCGCCGCGCGATCGCGAAGTCATCCGCTCGCGCACAATTTTTTTGGCGGGGCCGATGGGATTTGAACCCACGACTTCCGACGTGACAGGCCGGCGTTCTAACCGGGCTGAACTACGACCCCGCTCGAATCACTCTTTATGCCACGTTTGCCGCTCGCTGGGCAACCGCGCGCCGGATACGAACTTGCGCGTGACCCAGCGCTGCCTTATTCTCACAACGCAATATGATCATCGACTTCATCAATTAAGTCGTCGACGCAAACCTGAAGAATTTCTCGCGCGATGTGGATTGTCAGTTTCGCTCTGCGCCGGCCTCTAACGATTGCCGTGATAGCACTCCTGATGGTGGTGCTCGGGGCGCTGGCCTTCACGCGGATGAATGCCGACATCTTTCCGGCCATCGATCTGCCGGTCGTCAACGTGATCTGGAGTTATCCTGGCCTTTCCCCGATCGGGATGGAACGGCGGATGGTCATCATCAGCGAGCGGAGCTACTCGACCACGGTCAACGGCATCGAGCACATGGAGTCCGAGTCGCTGCCCGGTATCGGGCTCATCCGCATCTATTTCCATCCGGGCGAGTCGCTCGGGGCCGCTATCTCGCAAATCACCGCGGTGTCGACCGGGCTGGTGAGAATCCTGCCGCCGGGCACGCAGCCGCCACAGGTAATCGATTACAACGCTGCCAACGTGCCGGTCGCGCAGCTCAATGTTTCGAGCGACACGCTCTCTGAGCAGGAGTTGTTCGACTACGGGCTCAATTTCATCCGGGTTCAGCTCTTCACTATCGAAGGGCTTTCATCGCCCGCGCCGTTCGGCGGCCGTAGCCGCGCCGTGATGGTGAACCTCAATCCGACCGCTCTCTACTCGACCGGCATCTCGCCATCCGACATTGTGACAGCGCTCGGCAACACAAACGTCGCGGTACCCGCGGGCACGATGAAGATCGGCAACCGCGAGTACAACATCGAGGTCAATGGCCAGCCGAACAAGGTCGCTGAATTCAACGAGCTTCCCGTCAAGGTGGTTAACAACACGCCGATCTATTTAAGGGATGTAGCCCCGGCGACCTACACTCACTCCGTGCAGACCAACGTGGTGCGAGTCGACGGCAAACGCGCTACCTTCCTGATGATCCTTAAACATGCCTCGGCCTCAACCTTGAGCGTGGTCGATCAGGTCCGCGCCCGAATTCCGGAAATTCTCGCCACCGCGCCCAAGGGCATGAAGCTCACGCTCGGCTTCGATCAGTCGCGCTTCGTGCGCGCCGCACTGTGGGAGGTCGTTCTTGAGGCCGGTATCGCCGCCGGGCTGGTCTCGTTGATGGTGCTGATTTTCCTCGGCTCGCCGCGCTCGATGCTGATCGTCATCATTTCGATTCCGCTTTCGATCCTGACCGGTGTGCTCGGGCTCAAACTGTCGGGGCAAACCATAAACATTATGACGCTGGGCGGGCTCGCGCTCGCGGTCGGGATGCTGGTGGACGATGCGACGGTCGCGATCGAGAACATCCATCGGCATCACTCGATGCATAAGCCGCTGCTCGCCGCGATCATCGACGGCTCGAACGAGATCGCCACGCCGGCATTCATCGGCACGCTGTCGATCTGCATCGTGTTTTTTCCGGTGGTGCTGCTGTACGGTGTCGCGCGTTTCCTCTTCACGCCGCTCGCGCTGGCGGTGGTCTACTCGATGCTCACGTCGTACCTGCTGTCGCGCACACTGGTCCCCGTGATGTCGCGCTATCTCCTGCCTGAAGCGCCCGAGGAGCAGGTCGCGCGCGGATTGTTTGGCCGCTTCAATCATCATTTCAATCGCGGCTTCGAGCGCTTTCGCGAAGCCTACCGGCATGCGCTCGGCAAGTTCGTCGCACAACGCGGTTTTTGCCTGACCTGCGTCGCGATTCTGATCGTCGTGTCGTTTTTCCTGCTTCGTATCGTGGGCGAGGATTTTTTCCCGCCCGTCGATGCCGGCATGATGCGGATTCACGTGCGCGGCCCGATCGGCACGCGCATCGAGCAGACCGAGCGGATCGTCGACGACATCGAGCGCGACATCAGGAAGGTGGTTCCGGCGAACGAAATCGATTCGGTCAGCGACAACATCGGCGTTCCCCTCTTCTACAATCTCGGCTTTTACCAGACGGACAGCATCGGACCGCAGGACGCCGATTTGTTGGTGGCTCTCAAGCCGGAGCACCATCCGACCGCCGGCTATCAGGCTAAAATTCGCGAGCGGCTCGCCGCCGACTTCCCGAATGTTAAAGTTTATTTTCAGGCCGCCGACATCGTGAGCCAGGTTCTGAACTTCGGATTGCCCGCGGCAATCGACGCGCAGGTCTCGGGCAACGATCTGAATTCCGACCAGGAATACGCCGAGCGATTGGTGGAAAAGCTTGCTGTCATACCGGGCATCAAAGACCTCAGGATCGCCGAGCCGCTGGACTATCCAACCTACTTCGTCGATGTCGATCGCGCTAAAGCGCTGCAGCTTGGCGTGAGCGAATCGGATGTCGCAACCGCCCTCCTGACCTCACTTTCGTCGAACTCGCTGCTGGGCAGTAACTACTGGCTCGACCCCGAAAATGGCGTACAGTACAGCGTGCTCGCCCAGACACCGCAGCAGATCCTGAGTTCGCTAAATGAGTTGGTCAATACGCCGCTGACTTCGCCGCGAGTCGACGGCGCCCAGGCGACGACGCAGTTTCTCGGCAATCTGGTCCACGTGCGCCAAGGCATTGAGCCGGCCGTGGTCGATCACTACACGATCCAGCGCGTGATCGATGTAAACGCCGGGGTTGAGGGGCGCGACCTCGGTGGCGCCACCGCGGCCGTGCAGGATGCGATCGCGAGCCTCGGCAAGCTGCCCAGGGGAATGCGCATCACGATCCGCGGCCAGAGCGACGCGATGCAACAGTCGTTCACCAGCCTTGGATCGGGGCTGATCCTCGCCGTCATTCTCGTGTATCTGCTGATGGTCGCGAACTTCCAGTCGTGGGCCGAACCGTTCATCATCATGCTCGCCGTGCCCGGCGCGCTCGCCGGCGTGGTCTGGATTCTGGTGCTGACGGGCTCGACTATCAACGTGGAGTCCCTGATGGGCGCGATTATGGCGGTGGGTGTCGGCGTCGCCAACGGCAACCTGGTTGTGATCTTCGCCAACGAGCTGCGCGAGAAAGGCTATAGTGCCTCTGCCGCCGCGATCGAAGCGGCGCGCATCCGGCTCCGGCCGGTGCTGATGACTGCGCTGGCGATGATCCTCGGGATGCTACCGATGGCGTTTGCGCTCGGTACCGGGGCCGAGCAGAACGAACCGCTCGGCCGGGCCGTGATCGGCGGGTTGATTGTCGCCACGCTGATGACGCTGTTCGTGGTGCCTGCGGCCTATTCAATCCTGAGCCGCGATGTGATCGGGAAGCATCAACGCGATGCGGAGATTGAGGCGATTACGCTCCCCGGAGCGTAGCGAGTTCAGCATTGAACGAGCATCAAGAAGAAACTGGAGTGTCTGTGGGCAAGCCGCCGGGTCGGCTGTTCTTCGCCGGCTGGGTGTTGGCGATCTTGGTGGTGGTGGCGCTTACGGCGGGCCTCGTGATGGCGCGCGAGCTTTGGATCGGCCGTCAGACCAATGAGCTCAAACAGGCGCTGGCGCGCGGGCGGCGCGTGCTCGTGATCAAGGCGATGGAAGCGCCGCCGCTCCGCACGATCGAGCTGCCGGGCAACACTCGCGGCTTTATCGAGACCCCGGTCTACGCGAAAATCTCGGGTTATCTCACATCGATCTCGGTCGACAAGGGCGATCGAGTCAAGCGCGGGCAGGTGATCGCGCGGCTGGAGTCGCGCGAGCTTGACCAGGAGGTCGCCGACACGCGCGCCAAGTACCAGATCGCGCAACTGACGGATCATCGAAATCAACTCCTCAGACGCGAGAACGTGGTCGCCCAACAGACGGCCGACGAAGCCCACGCCGCGATGCTTTCGGCGCAGGCTGCGCTCCGGCAGTTGATCGCCATGCAGCAGTACAAGCTGATCGTCGCGCCGTTCGACGGCATGATTACGGCGCGCTACGCCGATCCCGGCACGCTCATCCCGCAAACCACGACGCCCGCCAGCGGCGCTACGCCGATCGTCTCGATGGCGACGCTGAAGCCGATGCGGGTTTACGCCGACGTGCCGCAAAGCGATGCGCCGTTCATTCATGACGGCGACCCGGCGGTCGTCACCGTCCGCGAGTTTCCGCAGCACGATTTCAGCGGCAAGGTCACGCGGCATCCCGATGCCCTCAATCCTGCGTCGCGCACGATGCTGGTCGAAGTCGATCTGCCGAATGACGATCTGCTGCTCTATCCAGGGATGTATGCGCGGGTGAAATTTACGATCGGAATGCCGGCCGGCGTGCCGCGTGTGCCCGACGATGCGCTCGTTTTCCGCGACGGTAAGGTTTTCGTACCGGTCATTCGCAACAATCTGCTGAAGTTGGCCGAGGTGACGCTCGGTTACGATGACGGCCAGACGGTGGAGATTCGCCGCGGGGTCAACACCGGCGACTTGGTCGCGATCGACGTCGGACAGGCGGCGCGCGACGGCGAAGCCGTCCAGCCGGTCCTGCGCCAGCCGGGCAGTTAGCGCTGCCGAGGAGGCTCGAAGCATAAATTTGCTTGCCGGGCAGTGAAGACCTCGCTTATAACGGGGTCGGAGTCCCGGGCGAGCCATGGCGTACCGTAATCCGCTCTACGATCTTGACCTCGCACGCAACGCCGCGAATTTCGAACCACTCACACCGACCAGCTTTCTGACCCGAACCGCAGCGGTCTTTCCCGATCGCGTCGCCGTAGTCTACGAGGATCAGCGCTTCACCTGGCGCGAGTTCGAGCGCCGATGCCGCCGGCTGGCGAGCGCGCTCAAACGCCGCGGTATCGGGACAGGCGACACCGTCGCGATGATCGCCTCGAACACGCCGCACATCCTGGAGGGTCATTTCGGACCAGCGATGATCGGCGCAGTGCTCAACGCGATCAATGTCCGTCTCGACGCCGACACGATCGCCTACATCCTGGAGCACGGCGAAGCGAAACTGCTGATCACTGATCGCCAGTATTCACCCGAGGTGAAGAAAGCCCTGGGCGCGATGAAATCACCGCCGCCCGTCGTCGATATCGATGATCCGCATGCGACCGGCGGTGAAGCACTCGGCCAATGCGATTACGAGGCATTGCTCGAAGAGGGCGATCCCGAGTTTCATTTCGCGTCGCCCGACGACGAATTCGACGCGATTACGCTGAACTACACTTCGGGCACCACCAGCCGCCCAAAGGGCGTCGTCTCAAGCCATCGCGCCGCCTATCTGAACGCGCTCGGCGGTGTCGTACTCGCCCGGATGACGACGCATCCGGTTTTTCTCTGGACGCTGCCGATGTTCCATGCGAACGGCTGGTGCTTTCCATGGACCGTGACGCTGCTCGCCGGTACGCATATCTGCTTGCGCGCGTCGAACCGGCGAACATCTTTCGCGCGCTTGTCGAGCATCGCGTAACCCACTTTTGCGGCGCGCCGGTCGTGCTGAACATGCTGATCAATTCCCGCGAAAGCGATCGGCGTCCGCTGCCCGGCCGGTTGATCTGCGTTACTGCCGGTTCAGCGCCGCCTGCAGCAGTGCTGGCTGCGATGGAGCAGATGGGCTTCGAGGTCATCCACGGTTACGGCCTGACGGAGACGTTCGGTGCGGTGGTGGTTTCGCAATGGCACGAAGAATGGGACGGCCGTGAACTCCCGGTTCGGGCGCGGCTCAAGGCGCGGCAAGGCGTTACCACTGTAGTCGAGGCCGGAGCAGATGTATTCGATCCCGCGACGGACACCCCGGTGCCGCGCGACGGAACGACAGTTGGGGAAATCGTGTTGCGCGGCAACGTGATGATGAAGGGCTATCTCAAAAACCCCGAGGCAACTGCTGAAGCGTTTCGCAGCGGATGGTTCCATACCGGCGACCTCGGCGTGATGCATCCGGATGGCTATCTCGAAGTAACCGACCGCGCCAAGGACATCGTGATCTCCGGCGGCGAGAACATCTCGAGCCTAGAGGTCGAGGGCGTTCTGTTCACTCATCCTGCGGTGCTCGAAGCGGCGGTCGTGGCGCGCCCTGATCCGAAATGGGGCGAGACGCCATGCGCCTTTGTCGCACTCAAGCCGGGCGCGAATGCGGGCGCCGACGAGTTGATCGCGTTTTGCCGAGCGCGCCTCGCGGGTTTCAAAGTCCCGCACACGATCGTCTTCGGCGAGCTGCCCAAAACCGCAACCGGCAAGGTACAGAAGTTCATCCTGCGCGAGCGTGCGCGCCAGCTCGCGACTGGATCGGCGAAAGATGCCGGCGAATGAAGCGGCGCCATCAGCAAAGCGAAAACGAGGTAGGGAGAATGGCCGAAAGAAAAAAGCGCAGGGAAGTAGTTACTTCAATTGCGGAGGCTGCCGCCCAGATCAAGGACGGGATGACGATCGGGCTTGGCGGCTTCGGCTCGGACAACCATCCGATGGCGATCACGCGCGAGATCATCAAGCGCGGCGTTAAGAACCTCACCCTGGTTGGCGCCGCGACCGGCGGCCTCGACATCGATCTGATGATCGGCGCGGGATGCGTGCGAAAGCTCGTTGCGCCGTATGTCGGGCAGGAAGCCCTCTGCCCGATCGGCCATAATCTGCGCAAGGCGGCCGAGAAGAAGGAAATCGAAATTTGGGAGTGCAGCGAGTACACGCTCTATGCCGCATTGTTCGCCGGCGCGGCGGGTCAGGATTTCACCGCGTGGCGCGGCGGCATCGGCTCGAGCATCCCGGACCTCAATCCGGACATGAAGGTCTTCACCGATCCGATCGGCGGAAAGAAGCAATACCTCGCGATCCCCGCGCTTCGCACCGACTGGTCGATAATTCACGTGGGCTGGTCCGATCCGTACGGCAACGGACAGCACTTCGGCGCGCCGTTCGGCGATCGATGGATCGCGCGGGCCGCCGATCGAATCATGCTTGTAGCCGAACGTGTGGTGCCGAACGCGCTGATTCGGAAAAATCCGTTCATGACCTCAGTGTCGTATGCCGATTGCGTGGTCGAAGCGCCCTATGGAAGTCATCCGTTCGCCGCGCACGGCTGCTATCGCGAGGATGTCGCCCATCTCCGTGAATATGTCGCGGCGAGCGAGGCGAACCGGAAAGGCGACGCGAAGACCTGGAACGCCTATCTCGACAAATACATTCGCGGACCGAAGGATCACATCGATTATCTCCAGCGCATCGGCCTCAGAAACCTGCTCGGCCTCTATACCGCGCCGATCGTCACATGGTGAGCGAAAGGAAACTGTGATGAGCGATTACACATGGAAGGAAATGATGGCGGTGTTCTTTGCGCGCGAGATGCAGGATGGCGATCGCGTCACCTCGGGCGCCCATACCGAAATCTTCTTCGGCGCGACGATGCTCGCGCAGAAGACCCATGCGCCCAATCTCAAGCTGCAGCTCGGCGGCACCTGCTTTCTTTGCAACGTGACCGACATCGATATCGACGAGCTGCCGATTTCCTCGACCAGCTACAGCCTGCTCAAATACGCCGAGACCGTGCACGATCATCCGGAAACTTTTCTCTTCTACTGTCCGCCCGGCCGCGAGAAATACTATGAGGAGAACAGTCCCTACCAGAACACGAATCACTTCTGGTTCGCGGACAAGTTTTTCGTCGGCGGCATCCAGGCCGACAAGTACGGCAGCGCCAACCTGATCGGGATCGGCAAGCCCGGCGCGATGACTTTCCGCGGCCCCGGCAGCATCGGGATCAACGACATTGCGAACTCGGTGCGCGATGTCTACGTCTTTCTCACCTCGCACGACAAGCGCCGGCTGGTCGAGAAGGTCGATTTCGTTTCCTTTCCCGGCCGCAAGCTCCATCGCGAGCATCAGTTGCTCGCCACCAGTCCCAAATGGATTGTGACGCCGCGCGCGATTTTCGATTTCGACACCGCGACCGACGAGGCGCGCCTCGCCGCGCTGTTCCCGGGCGCGACGGTCGATTGGGTTCGTCAGAATACGGGCTTCGAGGTGAAGACCGCGCCCAACGTCAAGGAGATCGAGCCGCCACGCAAAGACGAGCTCGAAATCCTGCGCAACGAGATCGATCGCACCGGCGTGCTGCGCCAGCAATAAGGCGAAGGCGAGCAATGACGCGGCAAGCGTGAGGCGGTGCGCCAGCACACAGTGAGCTTCGGCGAAACGTCCGATTCCTGTGATTGGGAATTCCAGCTATGTTGGTCTTCCCGGTGCGCCCCCTTAGCTCAGATGGATAGAGCACAGGATTCCTAATCCTGGGGCCGTGGGTTCGAATCCCGCAGGGGGCGCCAACGCCTATTCAATCGCGAGGCCGAGAATTCAAACCGCAGGGAGTGCCGACAATGTCATCAGGAACCGATGATCGGATTCACGTAGTCACGCACGTCGATATCATGCCGAAGTACACGGAAGAGGGCGCCCGAGTCTTACGCGATCTCGCGGCGCAGAGCGCGCAACATCGCGGCGTCGTGCGTTTCGAGATCTGGCAGGAACCGCCGCGACCGAATCACTTCACGATCGTATCGGTGTGGGAAAATCAAAACGCGTTTAACGACTATCTCTCCGCCGAGTCGACCAGGTCGTTTCGCGAGAAGCTACAGCCGATGCTCGGCAGCCCCTTCGATGAACGGGTGCATCGGCTGCTGGTCTAAACATTACCCATCGCGCAAAAGTCGCCGAGCCATTCAGGTTGCCGATCCTGCCATCACTGCCGCCGATAACGCTCGCGACCTTCGAACTCGAACGACTATGAGGCCGAAAAGCAAAAGTATCAGCCACGGTGCAAGTAAAAAGAGGTAAACGATTGGGACCAGCCACAACGCGGCAAGGGTTGTCTTCTCATACGGGAGAAATCCAGTTTCGAGACCCTCGTATCCGAGCCATGCGATTGGCAGCGCCAGCAGAGTGAGATCGTAATAGCCAAGGTATGGCGTTACGATCAGTGTGCCGGTTGCCAGAGCCGCGGCTTTTACTCTGAACGAAACCGGCGCATACCAGATCCAAAGAACGATTCCTGTCACGAGCAACGAGACGACGGTCTGCGCTGCATCGGCGGTATGCAGCGGCAGGCCCGCGAATCTGAACTCAGCGAAAAGCGTCTGCTGCATGTTATATGGATTCGCGCCGGCGCCGAGGATCATCCGGCTCGCGAGCGATGCCACTTGGAGGAAGCCGCGCCAGGAATCGATGCCGAATAAAATCAGAGCGATGGCGGCGAGGACTACGGCGCTGATGACGGCGGATAGCACCGCGCGCCATCGCCCATCCGCGACCAGCACGATCAACATCAGTAGCGCGAGCTGCGGTTTGTAGGTGAGCAAGCCGCAAAACGCACCTGCAAGCAGCGGAAATCTTTCGAGCGTCAGAAGGGCTGCGCCGAAAAGGGCGGTGCTCAAAAACGCGTTCTGGCCGCTGACTACGTTCATCCAGGCACCCGGAAAGGCCAGCGCCAGCCACATAACGCCATCCATGGGCGCTATTCTCCGAATCACCGCGAGATAGCCGCCGGCGGTAACCAGGATCCAGGCAACCAGGGACCAGGTGTAAGGGAGCAGGGCAAGCGGCAGGATCAAGAGGATGAAAGTCGGCGGGTAATCAAACAGATGAATCGAGAGCGGGCGACCACCGACTACGGACCGCTCCGCGGCGCCGTGCGCGGCAACATCGTAAGCTTGCGATGCGTGACCGGCGAGGCTCTGTGCCGAGGCGGCGTAAAAGTTAATGAAATCCGGACCGAGCGGCCTGCCCAGCGGATCGATCAGGCCATGACCCGTCGCCACCCAGCCGGCGAAGCTGAGCACGAACAGCGCCGCAATGAGTTTCGGATAAACGGTCAGGCGCCGCTGGTTCAGCCAACGGGCTTCACGCAGCCACTCAAGTGGCTTATTCACGACCGGTTTGAAATTTGACGTTCAAAAGCGGCTCGGATTCGAAAAAAACGCCACCCCTCATCCGTAACGTCAGGACGACATTACATGGGGCGCGCGCGGCAATTCAATTCGAGCCTTGACAGGTATCGCGGCTGGATTTATGAGAGTTCGGCACGACCAAACGTCCATCGGGCGCGTATCGCCTGGACGAGAATCCGACGCTCAACAATTGGGATGGTGTGAATTTGGAAACACTCAATGTGCGCGGAGTCGAATTGCAGTTTTTTCGTGGGGGCTCGGGAGCGCCGCTTTTGCTGCTCGATTCAGGGTTCAGCTTTCAGCATGATCTCGCCGCCCGGCTGGCGAAAACTTTCAATGTGATCGCGCCGCTTCACCCGGGATTCGGCGGTTCGCGCCGTCCCGAGCATATCGATACGGTTGATGACCTCGCCTATCTCTATCTCGATCTTCTCGAGAGCTTCGATCTGCGCGGCGTGACAGTCGTCGGCGCTTCGCTGGGCGGATGGGTCGCGGCGGAAATGGCGGTGCGATGCAGCCATCGGCTGGCAAAGCTCGTGCTGGTGGATTCGTTGGGCATCAAGGTGAGCGATCGCGAAACCCCCGACATTGCCGATATCTTCGCGATCTACGAGGAAGAGCTGATGGCCTTGCTGTTCCGCGATCCACAAAAATTTAAAATCGATGCACGCGCGCTTTCCGAACAGGCGCTTGCATGCATGATCGAAGATCGCAGCGCCCATGCGCTCTATATCTGGGAACCATACGCGCACAACCCAAAGCTCCTCGGCCGCCTCGGGCGCATCACGATCCCGACGCTCGTGATTTGGGGCGGGAACGACGGACTGGTGAAGCCCGATTACGGACGCAAGTTCGCCGCCGCGATTCCGAACGCCACGTTCACTACCGTCGCGCAGTGCGGCCATCTGCCGCAGGTTGAGCAGCCGGAACGCCTGGTCGAGGAAATCGTGCGGTTTGCCGGAGATCGCAGGGCCAGCTAACCTCGGTTGCAACGATGAAAGCTTACTTTTTCAGCGAGTGCGCCTATCCCTATTTGCCGGCCGAATACGATTCGATCCGGGTGAAGCTGCCGAACCGGATTTACGATCCGGAGAAGGGCGCGCAACTTTTTCACGACTACATCGACGAGTGGGTCGCGGCCGACGAGCTCGGGCTCGACCTGATGCTGAACGAGCATCATCAGACCGCGACGTGCATGAACTCCGCCGTACCGCTGACGGCGGCTATCCTGGCGCGGGTCACCAAACGCGGCCGCATCCTGATCCTCGGCAATCCGATCGCGAACCGGCGCGAACCGATCCGCGTCGCGGAGGAGATGTCGATCATCGATTGCATCTCGCACGGCCGCCTCGACGCCGGTTTCGTCCGCGGCGTGCCCTACGAAATTTCCGCGATGAACAGCCGCCCGGTCGATATGCAGGAGCGCTTCTGGGAGGCATTTGATCTGATCGTCAAGGCGTGGCAGACGCATGACGGTCCGTTCTACTGGGAGGGTAAATATTTCAGGCATCGCCAGGTAAACATCTGGCCGCGCCCGCTCCAGCAGCCGCATCCGCCGATCTGGATTACCAGCACCAGTCCGGAAGGCGCGCCGAAAGTCGCCGAACGCGGACACGTGGTGGCGACGTTCCTGACGGGCTTCGATGCGACGCGGCCGGTTTTCGACGCGTATCGCCGCCGCCGTGCGGAACTCGGGCAGGACACGCCCCTCGATCGATTGGCGTACGCGGCGCTGATCTACACGGGCGATAACGATGCGAAGGCGGTTGCGGTCGGCGAGAAACTGCTCTGGTACCTGAATTCGAACCGCGTGCCGATGCAGTTCGTCAATCCGCCGGGATATCACTCAACGGCGACCGTGATGAAGATTATGCGCGGCGCAGGTCCGTTCGCCGCCTTCGGCCGCAACACCACGGCGGACATGGAACTGCAGAAGGGAGTGCTGTTCGCCGGCAATCCGGACACGGTCTACAAGCAGATCAAGGCGCTGTACGATCACGTCGGCGGGTTCGGGAATCTGCTGATGATGGGACAGGCGGGGTTCGTCACGCCCGACGAGACCATCAAGGGGCTCGAACTCTTCTCGCGCGAGGTCTATCCGCGGCTCAAGGAGCTGTAGGCGCGGGCAGGATTCTCAAGTCCGGCGGGACCTAGATCAACTCGAACTCGATGGTCTCGTTCTGCGCCTGGAAGAAGCTCTTGCGAAACGCGCGGTCGCCATCGAAAGTGGTTCCCGCCAGATGCTTTAGACGCAGTTGCACCTTGAGCGGGCGCACATCGAATGGGTAGGGCGAGAAAGCGACGCGGGTTTTGCTCTCGGCGTGCATCGTCATCTTGATGCCCGCGTTGCCGTTGCTCGAGTACTTTGTCGGCACGGGCTCGATGAAATCGTCGCCGACATCCTGGCAACAGAAATAGAGGCCCAGCAGGTCCCACACCTGCAACAGGCTGTAATTATGCCTTAGTTCGGCGGCATCGTAAGACTGCTTCTGTTTTTCCTGCCACTTCTCGTTGTCATCGATAAACTTGGCGACCTCGGGAGGAGGGTTGTTCAGGTTGAATGCGCTCGGATACTGGATCGCCTTATAGCGCCCGCGCCACAGCCCCGTGCGATGCATGCACATGATCAACGCCGAGTACGGATCGATCTCGTTCATCCAATCGACCACCCATCGATACGCCTTGAGCTGCGAGCCCTGCAGGCCAACCTGCATGAAACTCAGCGGTTTGCCTGATTTCGGATCACAGCCGGGCATGGTCTCGTACGGCAGCCATCCGAAATCATGATAGATCGCGGCGCGCACTACCGATTCATATGGACGCGGCGCGTCGAACTCGGAATTACCCCAGTGCGCGGCGAGTTGGCCTACCAGTTGCGAGTGATCGGTCTGATTGACGAGCACCGCGCCGCCGTTCTGTTCACCCCGAATAATCATGATCGCTCTCCTCGGGAGGCTCCGGATCGATGCTCCGGGTTGCGATTACTCTACTGCGCTACATAGCCGCCGTCGACCGGTACGATCGCGCCGACCAGCAGCCGCGCCGCATCCGAGCAAAGCCAAGTAATCGCCTCTGCCACCTCTTCGGCGGTGCCCCAGCGCGCGATCGGGAGCCGCGTCATGATCGCGTCGGGAATTGACGGATCAAGATCGATCGCGTTCTGCGACAGCGGCGTGAGCGTCGGGCCCGGGCATACGGCGTTGACCCGGATGCCGCGCTGAGCGACTTCGAGCGCTGCGGTTTTCGTCAAACCGACGACGCCGTGCTTGGCGGCGGAATAGGCCGGCATATGCGCCGATCCGACCAATCCGAAGTTTGACGCGATGTTCACGATCGCACCGCTCTCCTGCTTTAACATCTGGCGCAGCTCGTACTTGAGGCAGAGAAAGACGCCCTTCAAGTTGGTCGACGTAATCCGGTCCCAGTTTTCTTCGCTGCAATCGACGGTGGGGACAATCTCGCCTTGAATGCCGGCGTTGTTGACCGCACAATCGAGCCGGCCGAAGGTCTTAACCGCGTATGCGACCATCGCCTCGACCTCGGCCGCGCGCGCCACATCGAGCGTGTAGGGGACGGATTGAACCCGCTGCTCCTTGAGCATCACGCAGGTTTCTTCGGCATTGGTCTGGTTCAGATCGGCGACGACGATCTTCGCGCCAGCGGCTCCCAATCGGAGCGCCGCAGAGCGTCCGATCCCGGAACCGCCGCCGGTAACGATTGCCACCTTGTCCTTGAGGTTAAAATCGATCATCAAAAGCGCTCCGGGGGACTTGAACGCTATCGCTTTAGACCCGACGATCGGGAAGTGTCAAGCAAGCACGGGAGAGTTCGCTTGACATGCAACAAACGCAGTCTATCATCGGGGCGACAGCCGAGAGACGAAAATCCCCCCGGCGTTTCTGGTCACAGGAGAAATTGCGATGGCCGAATGCAAGGCAGCCGTAGTCACCAAGTTCAACTCACCGCTCGAAGTCTGGTCGGTTCCGATTCCCGAGATGGCGACCGGGGGCGCGCTCGCCAAGGTCGAGGCCGCGACGCTGTGCGGCACCGACGCTCATCGATGGCAGGGACATCTGACGGAGGGCGGCGGCGTCGATCTGCCATTCATCGAGCCGACGACCACGCCGTTTGTTCCCGGCCATGAGACCTGCTCGCGACTGGCCGAGACGCGCGGCCAACTTTTCGATCTCATGAATCAGCCGCTCAAGGTCGGCGATCGGGTGATCGCATCATACCCGCATTGCGGCCATTGCTATTACTGCACCGTCACGCGCCAGACCACGCTTTGCGCGAAGAATCTGAGCTTCGGCCATTCGGCGCCGAATGCATTGCTCGGCGGATGCGCTGAGTACCATTACTATCCGCCGGGCGGCAGCTTCATCCGCGTGCCCGACGAAGTGAGCTCGCCGCTCGCAGCCTCGGCCGCCTGCGCGCTGCGCACCGTGATGCACGGCTACGAGCAACTGGGCGCGCTCGCGAGCCACGAGAGCGTGCTGATCCTCGGGTGTGGTCCGCTCGGTCTCTACTCGCTCGCGGTCGCTAAGGATCTCGGGGCGAGGCGGACCTTGGTGATCGGGGCCCCGCAGGCGCGGCTAAAGGTGGCGCAGGAATGGGGTGCGGATGCGGTGCTGAATCTCGATGAAACGCCGCAGCTCAAAGATCGCCGCCAGTGGGTGCTCGATCACACCGGCGGGCGCGGCGCCGACGTTACCTTCCAATGCGCCAACTCGCGGGCGCTACCCGAGTCGCTCCAGATGACGCGGCCGGGCGGACGTCTGATCAACATCGGCGTGAGCGGCGGGCCGGCGCTCGAATTCGACCCGATGATGTTCTTCAAGCAGGTGCGGATTAACAGTGTCGTGATGGCCGAGGCGCGCCATTTCTACCAGGCGATCGATTTTCTCGCCACGCGCCGCCGCGACTTCAAATTCGACCAGTTGCTGTCGGGCACCTATTCGCTCGACAAGACCGGCGACGCGCTGAAGGCGATGGCCGAGTATCGCGAGGTGAAGCCGGTCGTGATGCCGGCAGCTGCCTGAGATTCGGGGCGCGGCGGGCAGGGATTACTCGCCCGCCGAGCTGCGGTTGGTGTTCAGAGTCTTCTCGACCTCGGGACAGGACATGTGGGCGGCGCGGAGCTTGGCGCCAAGCTCCGTCATCTCCATTCCGTGGCTCGTCATTGCATGACACTGGGTGCATCCGAATTCATGGAAATCATGCACCTGCGCCTGCTGCTCGCTGGTCCATCGCTCCTCCGGAACGCTGATCAGTTTGGTCATCGCGGTAAGTAGATCGACGCATCCGAGCGACTGTTTTTTGATTTCCAGCCCATGCGCTGTGTAGCCAAACTGTCCCTTGCTGCCGAGCGTATGGCAGCTTCCGCAGTTATGCTCCTTGAAGATCTTGGCGGCCAGCCGATGAGGGTTCGAGCCGGCGTCGCCCTCGGCGGCATTCGCAATGCTGAGCGATGACCCGGCAATCAGAATCGCGCCTAGCACCGCGGCGATCACATTACAGTTCGACCGAAGTGTCGACGTCATCAGATGCCGCTCCATCCCGGCAGATAAAGCATCGTGCGATGTTCGATGTCAGACGATTCGAAATGCGTCAGCGGAATAATTCAGCCGGCCGCTCCCCAGTAGCGGACCCGGCCGCAATCGACATGGACGAAACCCGAGCGCGGATAGTAGCCGACGCCGCCGCCGCGCAGCGACATCGCGGCGCGATGCACGTTGGCGAGGTAGCGTCCTGGCACGCAGATGTCCGCCGCCATCCCGTACATATGAAGACTGTTGGTGGCCACGGCCTCGCTGTGCGCGTGCAGCATCGCGTTGGTCTGCGGCGAGCGATAGCCGGAAACCAGGTCGAACGGCGCGCTCGTGTCGAGCGTGTAATGGAGCGCGTAGAGCAGGTCGAGGAGGCGGCGATCGATGTTGACCTCCAGATTGAGGCGAAAATCGCGCATCAGGTAATTGATCGCCTGCAGGCCCTCGGGAACATATTGATTATCGGCATAATAGACCGTCTTCAGAGACTCGCCGGTGTGAAGATTGTAGAACGAAAGCGAACGCTCGCCGCTCCAGAAACCGCTCGCCAGCGCATGTCCTGGAATCGCGAGCCCGGCCAGGGCAGTCGCGCCAAGGCAGATGAAGCGGCGACGGCTGATGATCGACGCTGGACTCGATTGCTTTTCCGCAAGCGCGCTCATCGCGCGTTATTGTGGGCATTTTCCGCGTCGGAATCAACCAGGATGTCGAGGCTGGCGAAACTCCATGGATGGTGATTGACGGCATCGCCCGTCCTGATGACGATAATGGCATGGAGCCGGCGGCGAGGGGGCGTGCGCAGCGGCCGACGATGCGCCTGGTCGGGCTGGGAGGCTCCGCGCCGCGCGAGGTCGCTATCGCTGAGGGGCGCACGCGCATCGGCAGCGCCGATGACAACGATCTCGTAATCGCGGAGCCCACCGTCTCCCGGCGCCACGCCGAGATCCATCGGCGGCGAGCGCGATGTGTAATCAAAGATCTCGGCTCGACCAATGGGACCTTTCTGAACGGGGTCAGGCTTGGCTCGCGGGCGCGAATCAAAGGTGGCGATGAAATCCGCTTCGGCTCGGTGCGCTTCGTCGCGCACGATCCGACAGTACGGACCCGCAAGCGCCGCCTGCGGCCCAGGACCGCAATCGAAATACTGATCGCGCTGTTCGTCGTCGGGTTCGGTGTGACCGAATATTTTCTGAGTACGGTTGGACCGCGACCTCCGAGCGAAGAATTTTCGGCCGCTCGGTTCACCAAACTGGTCGCGCTTCACTCGGTTTCGCCACCCGTATCTGCCGGCGCGAGTTCAGGCGCACCTGTGCCGCAATGGCTCGCGTGGCTGAATCATTACCGCGCCAGTGTCGATGTACCCGCCGTCAGCGAGGACTCCGCGCTCAGCGCCGGCGATGAAGCCCATGCGCGCTACCTGGTCGAGAACTACGGCGATGCGATCGCGCGCGGCGTCCGTCCCGGCGCGGAGATGCACACGGAGAATCCCGGCGCACCCGGTTATAGCGAGGCTGGTTTCAAGGCCGCCTCGGCCAGCGATGTCGCGCAGTGGGCGGGGTATGGCGGCATACACTTCTCCGCCAGGGAGGCCATCGACGGA
Organism: Pseudomonadota bacterium; assembly: GCA_021324855.1. GTDB lineage: Bacteria > Desulfobacterota > Binatia > Binatales > Binataceae > JAJPIG01. The sequence goes on from JAJPIG010000021.1 coordinate 75,917, forward strand.
TGGATGTCGATTCCGTTCCATCGTCTGCCGATCCTGAGTCCGCGTCTGCAGCGGGCCGGCTACGGTCAGTACTGTGGGCCGGCGAATTGTGCGGCGGCGCTCAACGTCCTGACCGACTCCGAGCCGCTGCATCCGATTCCGACGCTGTTCAAAAATCCGATCGAGTTTCCAGCCAACGGCTCGACGATCGCGCTCAAAGCCGCGGGGTCCGAATGGCCCGATCCGCTGACCTCGTGCGCCGGGTATGCATTGCCGACCGGACCGCCGATCACGTTGCAGCTCGGTTCCTGGTATCAGCCAACGCTCTCGGCGTTTTCGGTACAGCGAGATGGCGCGAACATCGAGGCCTGCGGCTTCGATGCGAACAGTTACAGGAATCCCGATGCTTCGGTGCAGAAAGTCGGGCGGGGCGTGCTGCGCGATTACGGCGCGGTCGTCATCATTCCGCGCGAGCCGTTTAGCGCGGGTTCGACCTACGCGGTCACGATGACCGTCGACGGCAAGCGGTATGGATGGTCGTTCAAGGTGGAATAGAGCCCGCGCGCGGTCATTGCGAGAGACGCCACGTTGCCGGTTTGCCCTGGTCGGGGCCGGTCATCGCATGGCCTCCGTCGACCGGCAGGTTGACGCCGGTGATGAATGCCGCCTCATCGGAGCAGAGGAACATAACTGCGCGCGCGACATCCTCGGGATCGCCGATGCGTCCCAACGGATGATAGTCCGCGCCGACGCGGTCGGCCTTGGCGCGGTCGCCAGCGGTGGCGCGCTCGATCGACGCCGACCAAGTCCATCCGGGCGCGATCGAATTGACGCGAATCTTGTGCGCCGCCAGCTCCATCGCCTCGTTGCGCGTGAGCTGCAGGATGGCCGCCTTGCAGGCCGGGTAGAGCGCCCGTCCGGCCTGTCCGAAGCGCGCCGCGATGCTGCTCAAATTCACGATCGCGCCGCCGCCGCGCGCACGCATCTGCGGGGCGGCCTCACGGACGAACCGCGCGCCGCTCACCACGTTGACGTTGAACGATTGCAGCCATTCTTCGCGGCTCGATTCCAGTCCGTGGTCGATATAGATGCACGCGTTATTGACCAGAAAATCGAGGCCGCCAAAGCGATCGACCACGGCTTTGACGCAGGCTACGATCTGCTCGTCGACCGCAACGTTCGTAGGATGAAACAGCGCGCGCGAGCCGAGTTCGGCAGCGAGTGAGGCGCCGGCTTCGCGATTGATGTCCGCGATCGCGACTTTGGTTCCCGCGCCGTGAAAGGCGCGGACGATCGCCGCGCCGATACTGGTCGCGCCGCCCGTCACGATCGCGACTTTTCCGTCGAGTCCTCTCATTGCGTGAAGCCCTTGACCACTTCGGCGGCGGTCTCGATCGAGCCGAGCAGGCTCATCGTGCGGAGCGCTCCTTCGTGCAGTTCCGGCACCGCCGACGAACAGGCGTCGCGCACGACCGTGATCTCATAGCCGGCGTCGGACGCGTAGGCGACCGTGTGCTGCACGACATAGTTCGTCGCAATCCCGGCAACGATCAGGCGCTCGGGATCGAACAGATCGACGATCTCCTGGAGCTGCGAGCCGTAGAATGCATTGATGCGCGTGTGATTGACAATAAATTCGCCCGGCGCGGGACGGAGTTCATCGAAAAATTGCGAGCCCCACGCGCCATCCTCGCACGCGCGAATCTTGAGTATGTTCTGCCAGATCGGTCCGTTGACCGTCAGGTCGCGAAAGTCGGGTCGAAACGCGATCCGCACTGAGATGACCGGCACGCCGTGGGTGCGCGCACCGTCGAGCAGGGTTTTCGCGGCACGAATGAGGTTCGCGCGTCCCGTATCGCCCTCGGCCACGCCGACGCGAATCTTACCGTCGGGGTGGAGCACCTCGTTCTGATAATGGAGCGCGAGTACGACAGATTTTGATTTCTGCGCCATTGGCCGACCTCCCCAATCCGAATAGATCCGTGCGAACGGCGCAAGCTGCCCTTTCAGATGAAAAGCTGCAATGGCTCGTGCACGCCGCCGGCGTTGATCAGATCAACGCGCTTAAGCTTGATTTTGAAGCTGTCGCCCGCCGGCGCCAGCGTGAAAGTCGCGACGCCGCCGAAGATCCGCTGTTCGTCGCGTCGGAATTCCAGCAGATGGAAGCTCGAGCGCACGACGCATTCGCCGCTCGCTTCATCGAAGCTCTCCAGCATGACTCCCGAGACCACGTGCGAAGTGAGCGTGGGTGGCTCCTGCGAGAAGGCGCGGGGATGGCGCAGGCGATCGATCCGCATCTGCATCAGCACGCGGTCTTCGTAGAAAAGCGAGGTGTGCTCCAAGGGGTTGGTCTGCTCGGCGAACAGCGGCACCCAGTAGTAGCCGTCGTCGGTGAAGAGCTCGAGCCATTCGTCCCACTGCTTGCGGTCGAGCAGCATCGCTTCGCGATAAAGAAACTGCTCAAGGTCGCGCTGGTCCGGCGTCTGCGCGCGTGGTTTCCTGGCTGCCGTCGCCATCAGAGCGCCTCCTCGGTCATGTACTTTTTCCAGACCCGCAACTGGTTGCGCATCGGCATCTCGCTGGTAGCATTCGCGGTCAAGCTGCCGTTGCGATGGCCGTCGCGGCCGAAATCGCGCTGGAAATTGATCCATTCATAGCCGTTCGCGCCGAGTCCCTCCTGCACGCGATTATAGGCCTCGAGATCGTCGGGCATCACGATCGACGAGGGCGAATTGGTGAGGTTGGTGAAGATCAGCGTGCGGCGATAGGTATCCGGCGGCGAGCCAAGCAGCCGGAAGTTGTAGATTTCGATCATCGTGCGATCGACGGCGAGCGGCCGGATCACGCGCAACTGCTGGTAGGCCGATTGCGTCGAGCAACTCGGATAGATGATCGCGTTGTGGCGATTGACCGAGAGAATCTCGCGCATTCGCTCGGTCCCGTACGCGCGCTCCAGGGCTTCGACGTAGCTCCGCTCGTAACTCTCAGGATTGAAGAAGCCGCCCAGGTAACTGTGGCCCCACTCGAACGCGGTGGTCTCGATCTGCTCCCACGCCGAGTACGGGATGCCGTTCTTGTCCATCGTCGGGATCACTTCCGAAGCGTAGGAGGTGAGGCCCTGCGCACCCATGCGGGCGATTCCGCCGCGCGCCGCATCGACCGAGGATTCGTGCACGACCAGCGCGTGCATCGCGTCATTCAGATTTTCGAAGAAAAGCTTCCAGTTGTTGCGTTGGAGAACCCGAAACGGACGACCGGCGACCTCGACGCGGCCTTCCGGCGCGCGATCGACGAAATCGTCGAGCGAACTCGCGATGCCGCCCAGGAACGTGCGGAGATCTGGTCCCTCGGGGGCGAGGCTCGCAAACACGAACCCGCGATAACTGTCAGTGCGCGCCGCGCGCGGCATCCAGAAAGCGGGATCATTCGGGTCGAAAGCCGTGCCATCGTAGCCGTGACGCATTGGGACCGAATGCACCTGACCGTCGGTGCGAAACGTCCATCCGTGATAGCAGCAACGGAAGAAGCGCACATTGCCCGTGCGATCGCCGACGATCTTGGCGCCGCGATGACCGCATCGGTTGTAAAGCACGCGCACCGAGCCGTCGGCCTGACGTACCATGATCATCGGCTGCCGCCCGACTATCGTGGTGAAATAGTCGCCTGGATTCGGGACCTGGCTTTCATGTCCGATGATGATCCATGCGCGGCCGAAGATGCGCTCCATCTCGAGATCGAAGATCGCAGGATCGACGTAGATCGACCGATGGACGCGGTCGGGTTCAACCAGCTTTGAAAGGTCGTCGCCAATTGCGTTCATACCCGTCCTCCCGGACGTAAAGCCCACAACGATTGTTGCGTACCAGCTTGCTCTATGACAAGGCGGCGGCTAATGCGCGCCGGCGCCTGCGCCGCTCTGCGGCTTCTTGAAGAACACGAACCATGGAATGAGCGCAGCCATCGCGATCGCAAGAATGCGATAAACGTCGTTGTAGGCAAGCAGCGTCGCCTGCGCCTGGATGGTCGAGTAGACCATCCCGAGTCCCTGCTGATGGCCTGCGGTGAGAGACGGAATCACGCTCATGTGGATACCGCCCGGCACTGCAGGCATCCGAGCCGACATCTTCCATGCATCGAAGACCGAAAAATGCTGCACCAGGTAGGTCTGATGGACCTGCTCGCGCTCGGTGAGCAGGTTGCTTACCAGCGAGATTCCGATGGCCGCGCCCGTGTTGCGCATCATGTTGTAGAGGCTCGCCGCGTAGCCCATCCGCTCACGCGGGACACACGAGACCGCGGCTGCCGACAACGTCGGCCATCCGAGCGATCCGCATCCGAACAGCAGCACCGGCCATAGAATCGAGGCCATGCTCACCTGCAGGTCCCATCCCGCCATCTGCCAAGTCGCATAGGCGGAGAGTACGAAACCGAGACCCATCAGCGGCCGGGTATCGATACCGTAGCGCGCCAACTGGCCGAGCGTGAACATGCAGACACCGGCGGCGATCCCGCGCGGCAGCATCGCGAGGCCCGCCTTCCAGGCCGTATAGCCCAGCAGTTCCTGCAGGAAGAGCGGATTCAGCAGGTTGACGCCGTAAAAGGCGGACACCATCACGGCAACGATCGAGACCGAGAGCGTGAACTCGCGCTTTCCGAAGATGCGGAGGTCGAGGATTGGCTCCGGGTAACGCAGCTCGTGCACGATTAGCGCCGCCAGCGAGCAGGCCGAGAGAAAGCTGAAGTAGCGGACCCACGGGGCGGCGAACCAGTCCGAACGCTGCCCGCGGTCGAGCACGATCTGGAGCAGGCCGAGAGCGGCGATCAAAAGGCCGATGCCGAGCCAGTCGATGCGTCCCTCGCCTTTGCGCACCAGGTACGGCGGATCGTGCACGAAAATGAAAACCATAATTGCGGCGAGCGTGCCGATCGGGAGGTTGATGTAGAAGTTCCAACGCCAGCTCAGATTGTCGGTGATCCAGCCGCCAAGCGTCGGCCCGAGGATTGGCGCCGTGATGAGCCCGAGACCCCAGGTCGCCATCGCCAGCGCCTGTTCATTAGGCGGGAAAGTCTCCATCAGGATCGCCTGCGATGACGGAATCATTGCCGCCCCGGCGACGCCCTGGAGCAGGCGGAAGACCACCATCTGCGCGAGGCTCTGCGCGAGTCCGCACAGGCCGGATGCCAGGATGAAGACGGTTACGGAAAACAGGAAGTAACGCTTGCGGCCGAAGCGCGCCGAGATCCATCCGGTCATCGGGAGCGTGACGCCGTTCGAAACCAGGTAGCTGGTCAGCACCCAGGTGATTTCATCGACGCTCGCGCTGAAGCTGCCCTGCATGTGCGGCAGCGCGACGTTGACGATCGAGGTGTCGAGAATCTCGAGCGTCGCCCCAAGCATGACCGCGATCGCGATCAGCCACTTGTGCTTGTGCCCGGCTTCCGCGGGTGCGGGGCTGGTAAGGGACGGCGCGGCCATCGGCGTGCAACTATATCAGACGCGGACGCGATGACTGGTATGTGAACTGCGGCGTTTGAATTTTGTGGCGTCGCGCCCGGCGCTTTCAGTTCGGCGCCAATGCGAGTACGCGCGCCGGGCTGCCGCTGCCACGCACGATCTTGAGCGGCGCCGCGATCACGATCGCGCCGGTGGCCGGTAACTGATCGAGATTGCGCAAGCTCGCGAGGCCGAACTTGCCGGCGCCGTGCATAATCGAATGATTCGAGTAGGGCGGATCGAAGCGGCCGGCCTGGCCCGCATCGGTGCCGACGGTTTCGACTCCCACGCCCAGCACGTCGCGCTCGTACGCTAGCAGGCGCGAAGTCTCGGGCAACCATCCGGGCGTATGCGGACCGTCGTCCGCCATGTTGAGGAAGGCGTCGCCCGTGCGCTTGCTCCAATCGCTGCGTAACAGCACCCACGAAGCCTTCGGGATGCGGCCGTGCATGCGCTCCCACGCCAGAATGTGATCGGGCGTGACCAAGAAGTCGGGATCGGCCGCCGATTCGCGCGCATAGTCGAGCACGCACGCGGGACCGACGAAGCGATGCGGCGCGATGGTGTCGCATGCGTTCTCCGGGAGATCCTTGCCGGTGACCCAATGGATCGGGGCATCGAAGTGCGTGCCGGTATGCTCGCCGATCTCCAGCACGTTCGAATAAGCGAACGGCGCGCCTGGATCGTACCGCGAGTGCACCTTGATCGAGGGGATCGGCGTTTGCGTGTACTGCGGCGGCAGCGGAATCACCGGCGTGTCGTTCGAGAGCGGTTGCGTGAGATCGATCACTCGTACGCGCCCGCTGGCGAGTTCGTCGAGCAGCATGGACAGTGCCTGGGCCATTTACGTCTCTCCTTTGCGCCTCTCTATAGCGCGGGGAGGGTCGAAATCGGAAACCACAAAGTTCGCCGGTGGCTACTGGTGCTTTCGGTCACAGGTGGAGAAAACACGGCGGTCGAGAAGCAAGCGGCCCATGGTTAGGTATGCGGATGCAAAATTCTCTCAATTGAGACGATTTTTTGATAATTTTTATGATTCAGCGTGTCTAAACGCGTCATTGCTTCAATCTTTCCTGCGCTATATTTGCGCCCGATGTGACTAGAAGGCACCTCCTAGTTGACAAGTTGTCAACATCGGGCCATTTCTGCACGCGCAAAGTCGAAGTGCGCGGCGGCTCGAAGGGGAGGGGCGAGCCGATTGGTTTCCGGACGCGAATTGTCGATTCCGCCGCAATTGCATCGGTTTTGACGCCGCGCCTGGGCTCGGGCGCTGCGGGACGGAGAGGGGAGAGTATGCATCGGCGAGTCAAGATACTGGTCAGGGCGTTTGAAATGATCTCCGACGAGAAATGTTGGGCACAGGGCGCGAGCGCGATTGATCGCACCGGCGCGCCGGTCAGAACCAACGATCGGCGGGCGGTTGCGTGGTGCGCGGTCGGCGCTCTCGATCGCGCGGCCGGCGATGACGACGAGCTGTTCGAAAGCTGCCTTCGGTATCTGCAGAAGGCGAGCCTGCAGTTGTTTCAAGGGGATCCCGCAGTGATCAACGACAACACGGACCACGTCGCGCTGGTCGAGATGTACACACGCGCCATCCAGCTCGCGAACCGGCACGAAAATCGCAACTCCGCAAGCCGTGTCTCTTCGTCGTATCGGCGGCCTGCGCGCGACGATATCTTTGCGCGGACGCGGCTTCGCCTGATTTCGACGCCCGCGGCCGCTGCGGCCGGCGGAGCCCGATGACGCGGCGGTTGCCGATCGTCGCGGCCGATCACGATCGACTCGCCGAGCACTTGATCACAGCCCTGGTTCTGAGCCTCGCGCACGATCTTGCGATCGAGAGCCGGCGCAAGGGCGTCACGGGCTGCGATTACATCGGCGATGCCGTCGAGCTCATTCGCCATAGCCGTCCGCGCATCCTGCGATTGCTCGGCGGTGGATATCGAAATCGCCGGAGCGGCGAAAATCACGCACGCAGAGCGGGGCAAGCGGGCCGATGAGGCGGCCCTTCGATGTTGCAATCGGATAAAAAACGGCGGCGGTCATGGCGCAGCGGCGCTCTCGAAGCTGTTGAGACCCGCAGACGTGCGCACCTCAGGCTGCACCGACATCTGTGCTGGCGGCGAGAAGAGCGGGCGTTCCGTGGTCTGCGAGCTGATGCCGAGAAAATCCTTCATGCGGATCGCGCCACGCGCATCGGCGGCTCCGGCCGTCATCCTCGAGAGCACCTTGATCAGCCGCTGCATCGCATCGCCTTCGAGCACCAGCGCCTGCACCAGGACGTCACCGCCGTCGAGCGTTTCCAGATAAGGATAGGGAAACGGCTCGCCGGCTTTTACGAACCCGGCAGTAAGATAGGCGCCCGTGCGATCGTTGTCGCCGACCACCATATAGACCAGGGCGGCACGCGGCTGAGTGCGGCTCGCGGCGACTGCTGCTCCGCACCAGACGAGGCTTCCGGCGCCGGGCGAGAGCGACCAGAAATCACTGATTTCGATGATCGAGCTGGGCTGAAGGTGGGACAAGTCGGGCCGCGGGCAGGTCTGCGGGAACATCTCGAGATCATGCATCGCGAGTCCGGCGATCATCGCATCATCCGGCTCCTCTTCGTCCTGATAAAGGGCGTAAAGGTCCGCAAACATGAGCTGGATTCTGGCCAGTTGCGAGCGCGATTTTTCCTTGAAGCGCATGCCCACGCTGGCACGCGCACGGGCCAGCCGCTCGCCGAAGATGCTTCGTTGTTCCGGAGTGTCGAGTACGCGAAGTTCCATCGATACTTTCTCCTTAGAAAAGGTGAGTCATCTGCAGAAATGGTGAGTCATCTGCGGCTGCCAGGCATCGCAGATAGGGGTACGGTCTTGAGGGGCAAAAATTTCGGTGGGGGGCGCGGCGGCCGCGTTTTGGAAGCCGAAGCCGACCTCCCGAGACGGCGCAAATCGACACTGAGCCAGGGTTCACTTGCTCGAACTTGCAAAGAACACCACTCCCGACGCTGTCGCATCGAAAAATCCATCGCTATTGACGAGAAGTCAAGGGAGATGTAACTACAAGTCATGGCATCGCCGCAACTGCTTTAGGCGGCGTAAGTGTTTTTCAGCGGGCTCGGAGTCGCTATCTTTTGAGGCTTCGGGGGGCTTGCTAGCTCTCTGTCAATCGGACTAAGCTCTTGGTTAGCTCGCAAGAGGGGATTTCGGGATTGTCGCGCAAACGTCCGATATTCGATGCGTTGCTGAGCGAGATCATAACCGAAGCGAAAGCATCGCCTGGCAGCGGCGCCGCTCGGCTGGAGGGCAACAAACCCACACGGGACACCGCGGCTGAGATTAGGGCGCTCTCGAAGATCGATTACGGCAAGGCGCTGCGGCAATGCCTCAGCCGGGCTGAAGTGGAGGAATTGGTCAAGCTCGGACGCAAGCGGGTCTGGCCACAGCTTAATCGCCAGCCGCTTGAACTGCTGACTCCGCCGGAGTTTGCCAGGCGCTGGGCCGGGCTCGGTGTCGAGTTCCGTACCGCCGACTGGACTTGGCCGGAAGGGATGGCGTTGCTGGGAGTTTATATCCGCAAGGCCGAGGGTGTGATCGATCGTCCGGTCATCTGCATCAACACCGCGCACCATCCGTTGATGGTGGGTGCGGCGTACGATCACGAGATGGGACATCATGTCACCGCGGAGCTGTTTGACTCGCATGCGGAGGGCGCACATTTTCTTACCTACACAGGGTACGGCGACCATCTTATGGACCCTGCGGAGCTCGCGCCGGACGTGATGGTGAGCCTCGGGGGATATCCGCAGGCGCAGGCGCGGAAGCTCTTCGAGGCGCCCGCCCGAGCGCGCGGGCGACGAGAAGGCGGGGCCGGTGATCCGTTCGAGAAAGCGACGCAGTACATCGCGAACCATTACGGATTGAATTTCAGCGCGAAGTTCGCGACTGAAAAGAAGCTTCAATGTCTGGCGGCGCTGATCCATTACACTCGTCTTAGACAAGCTCTGCTGAACGAATACGACATATGAAACAGAAGAAATCACTCGGAAAGATGCTCAAGGATCGGCGAATCGAACTGGGCCTCACCCAGCGGCTGCTGGCCGACCAGGTCGGCATCAAGCCGAGCCACATCGCGTACATCGAGAGCGGCCGGCGCCGCCCCTCGCTGCCGCTGCTGGAGCGGATGGCGACGGCGCTCGGACTCGACCGGCGCGAACTCTTTTTGCTCGCGCATCCCGAAGCCAAGGGCATCATCGACGGCGGCACGCAATCGCGGCCTGAAGCGCAGACGCCACCCTCGACGGCTGATGCGTGGCAGCAGTTCGTCAGCGACCGCGCGCTGCTCGCGCGCTACAACGTTACGCAGCGCGAGCTCAAGGCGCTGAAGCAGCTCAGCCTGCTGGGCTACGTCCTGACCTCGCGCGAGTTTCTCGCCATCTTGAGCCTGATTCGCACCGCTTCCTGAGCGTCGCGAAGCTTCCTGATTCGGCGGCGCACCCCGGCGTGATCCGCCCGGCGCCGCCTATGCACGCCGGGCCCGCCGGGCTTTCACCGGCACCGGGCACTTCTTTCCTTCGGTTGTCTTTTTGTCACAAAATGATTGACTGAGAGACAACATACTGCAAAAATCAACTCCATGTCGCGATACCAATCGCAAGCGTGGCTTGAAGTATCTTGGTTGGGACCCGGCCGCGACGTGAGCGTATGGGAAACCAGATTCTGCTGAGCGGAGAATATTTGCGGCCGCTCGTCGATGATGACGAAGGCGGCCAGGCGCAGGCGGCCCTGATCTCGATCGTCTGCTCATCGACGAATGCCGTTATCCGCATCTCGCGTTACGGCAGGGTCACCACCTGGAGTCCCGGCGCGGAGGCGCTCTACGGTTTCGATGCAGCCGAGATGATCGGACGTGTGCCGTGTTTTCTGTTTCGTGAAGACGCCTTACTGCGCGAGGGAGGGCGCTGCGATCCCCAGATACTCAGCGGTGGCGACGCGGTGCATCGCTACGAGGCGCGTCATTTCACCCGGACCGGCGCGGCGGTCGACGTGGCGGTGGCGCTCTCCCCGACTCGCGATCGCGACGGTGCGATGAGCGGCGTGGTCGCCGTCATCAGCGACATCACGGAGCGCAAACGCGCGGAGCGCGAGATCGCGCGCGCACGCGCCGCGGCGGAAGAGGCCGCGCGGCTCAAGTCGGCGATTATCTCGAATCTCAGCCACGAGATTCGCACGCCGCTCAACATCATTTTGGGTTACGCCGAAGTCATCAATGATTATTTCGCCGGCAAGGGCGATGCGAGCCAGCGTGAGGCGCTTGCGGCGATCATGCGCGCGGGCGATCGGCTGTGCAGCACCGTTCAGGAAGTCCTCGAGATGTCGAAGATCGAGGCCGGCGGATTCGAACCGCGTCCCGCACGTATCGAGCTCGATCGCGTCGTCGAGCTACATGTCGCCGCTCACGCGAACGCCGCTCGCCGCAAAGGCCTCGACTTCGAATATCGCGCGGAGACTACGGGAGTCGCGGTGCATTTCGACGAGTACAGTCTTACGCGCGCGCTCGAAATCCTGCTCGACAATGCAATTAAGTTCACCGAGCGCGGCAGTGTCGCGGTGCGCCTCGCGACCGATGCGCAGGGCACACTATGTCTCGAAGTGCGCGACACGGGGGTCGGCATCGCGCCCGCGCATCTGGCGCGGTTGTTCGAGCCCTTCTCGCAGCAGTCTGCGGGCGAGAATCGCAGCTTCGGGGGGCTGGGCCTTGGGCTCGCGCTATGCCGCCGCTACCTCGAACTCAACGGCGCTTTGCTCTCCGTTGAAAGCGCGCCGGGCCGGGGCAGCACCTTCACCATCCGCTTCCTGAGCCACGAAAAGTCTGCCCGCGCACCGGAGCGGCATTCGGAAACGCGGTCGCCACGCCGCAAGTTCGTCCCGCAGTTCTCGTTTTGAGCGACTCGCCAAAACCCATTCCTTGCTTCTCTAAGGTTTAGGGCAGGGTGCGCGAAGCGCAGGTCAGGGTCCTTCCGGCAGCAGACTGATTTTGGCCGGAAGGATTTGCCCGGCCAGTCGCGCGATGATAAAGCGTCGAGTGAAAGAGCGTGTGCTCGAAGGAGGAAGCCATCGATGCCCGCAATTACGGATCGCTCAACCAAGCGCCCGGTACTCGACATTCTCCGCCTCGGTCACGGCACGCTCGAATGCGTCGATATCGCAAAAACCCGTCGCTTTTATGAAGAGGTACTGGGCTTCGATATCGTGCAGACCAGCCCGATTTCGCTCCTGATCCGCAAGGGCTTCGATCACACTTACGCGGTGGTCGAGACCGGGCGAAGGGTTGAGCAGCCGCTGCTGAATCACAATGGCCTCGAAGTCGTGGGCGAAGCGGCGGTCGATCGATGCTACGAGCAGTTGATGCAGATCAAGGACGAGTATGGGATCCGCAAGATCCAGAAGCCGCACAAACAGCACGGCAACTATGCGTTCTATTTCATGGATCTCGATGGCAACTGGTGGGAAATCGTTTCAGTCGGACCGGGCGGCTATGCCGATGCGTTTCGCGATCGCGGGTACGATCTGACCGGCCGCCACGACATCGATATTCCGAAATCGACGCACGTCAACGATCCCGAGGTCCGCGCCCGCATCGCAAGAGAAAGCGCGTGACCGGCAGTCACCGCCTCGCATCCTCGTCCGGTTTCTGAGTCCCTCCCAAAATCGGACAAACGGGGGGCGTCCGATTCGCGGCGCGAATATTGCCGCTCAGCCTTTTTGTTTTCGTAAACTCAGGCGTGCGCCGCGACGGCTCGCACCTACTGTTCGGTAGAAAGGATAGGAAGGGCGCGGACTGCGCGCCGGATTCAGCGCTGCTTCATCTCCGTTTGATCGAAGTCCGTCGCGTGACTCTCCGGCACGACCTGACTGATGAATGCCGTCGCGCAGCCGGGACAGCAGTACTGGCGGAACACCACTTTCGCATCGATGTAGCGCCACGGCTCGGCGAAAATCTGCGGGCCGGCCTCTTCCGGCTTGCCCTCGACCATCATCAGATGCCGCTGATAGTCGCCGCCGCCGCGCGAAATCTCGTACCCGCAATGGCGGCATAGCACGACGCGCTCGCCGCCGCGGGTCACCTCGGCCAGGTTGTCGTTCCATCGATGTTCGTGCCCATGAGCCGATGGCTGAGCGGCGGCCGCTCGATGCTTTCCGCCGGCGCGCAGCCGGCGGCGCTCGCGAATCATCTCGCGCAGCCGCCGCGTCTCCTCCCGATTGACATGCAAATCCTGACCCTCGATCGCGACGCCGTAGATTTCGCGCGCGGTCGCCGGCGAGACCTTGAACTCGGCAATGTCGTTGCGCACCATCTCGGGGTCGCGCAGAATCGGGTCGCCGTAACCCCCGCCCCCCTGCCAGAACAAAAAGTACGTATCCTTGACTCCAAGATAGGTTTCCTTCTCGGGTGGCTCGTACTCGAGGTTGCCCGCGATTTCCGCCAACTCCGAAGGCATCACGCCGCGCCGCAACAGTTCCTGCGTGTTCGAGTCGCGAATCGTCACGTCGAGCTGTGTGTTGCCGGGGTAGCCGCCGTGGATGCCGACGTTCATGCTGACCGCTTTGCCCGATCCGGACAGCACCAGGCTCATCGGCGTCTCGGTGCGGTACGGAATGACGCAGACCGATGCGCCGAGTCCGCCGCGAAAGCGGCCGGGGCCGCCGGAGTCGGTTTCCTCGCGCCGCCAGAGGTAGAGAAACGGCGCCATGAACTCGGCCATCTCGACGTCCGGCATCCGGCCCATCACGATCGTCATGCTGCCGCCGGTGTCGACGCCGTCGCAATCGGTGCGCGCGCCGAGGCCGCCCGCCATGGGATCCATCAGCATCGTGACGAACGGGCGTTGATACTGGTCAATCCCTGAGAGCGCGGCGAGTGACCAGGTGCCGACGCAGACCGCGATCCCATGCTTGCGCTGCTCGGGATGCGCATCGACCATCTTCGAGAGACACTCGACCACGGCGTTCATCGTCGCCCACGACGACGCGACCGAGCCCTTCGAGACGCCGCCCGGGAAAGTGACGTTATTGAGAGTGCCTTCGTCGCTGATGATATCGAAGCATCGCAGCAGGCCGCCGGCGGAATACGGCATGTCGCCGCACAGTACCGGCAGCGTGCCCATCAGGACGCTCGCGTAAAGCGTGCTATGGGTGCAATGGATGATGCCTTCCGCCTGCGGATCGGTGCCGCGGAAGTCGAAGGTCAGATGGTCGCCGCTTTTAGTCATGTGGCACGCGATCTTGTAAAGGCCGCGATCGCCTTCGCGCGCCGATTCCTGGTATGCGGTCGCATGCCACGATCCGTCGGGCAGCGCGCGCAGTTTGGTGCGCACGCGCTGCTCGGTGTCATTCATCATCCGTTTCATCACGGCCTTGACGGTATCCGCGCCGTACTTGCGCAGCAGCGCGTGGACGCGCTCCTCGGCGAGATTGATCGCGCCGACCTGCGCGCGAAGATCGAGCGCGACCAGGCGCGGAATGCGCGAGCGGCGGAGATAGACATCTTCAATATCGCGCTGGATACGGTTGCCGCGGACGATCTTGACCGGCGGCGTCGGCAGTGATTCCCAGAACACACTGGTCGCCTTGGGCGTCCAGCTTCCGGGTGAGACGCCGCCGAGATCGAGCTGATGCGACACGGCTGCGGTCCACGCGAAAAGTTTGCCTTCCCAGAAGATCGGCGCGAACACCGCGACGTCGTTCTGATGCATCCCGCCGCCTACCCACGGATCGTTGCACAGGAACATGTCGCCTGCTTCGATTCCCGGGTTCTCGGCGCGATTCTCGAGCGTCCACTTGGCGGCGCGATCAAGCGCGACGGCAAGTCCCACGTTGTAGGGGCCGAGCTGCGCGATGTCGCCGACCTCGTCCATGATCGCGAAGTTGAAATCGTTGGCGTCGGTGACGACGATCGATCCCGACATCCGCTTGAGCGCCTCACCCATCTCGAGCGTCGACATCCAGAGCCGATGCCGAATGACCTCGTAGCTCAGCGGATCGACCGATTCGACTAGCTCGTCGGCGACCCGGTGAAGCGCGACGAACGGCTCGGCCTTGCTCCGGATGACAGCGCCGGGATTGCCCTTGTAGGCGAAAACCTCGGAGCCGGGAATCGTTACAGGCATCGGCAGACCTCGTACTCGAACATGGTGCGGCGACGCAGCGTCCCCGCGCGCGAAAATTTTCAGACGCTGTGCCGATAGTCAAGTTGAGTTCGACGCAGAGACTGTCGAAAGCCGCCGCAAAATATCGTCGAGATCGGTAGCGGCGAGCGATTGTCGGACAAGGTCGGCTTCCGCGAGTTCCGACTGCCCCGCGCTTTGCGCGAGTCCGAGCACTCTCATCCCGGCGGCGCGCGCGGCACGCACGCCGGCGACGGTATCCTCGATTACCAGGCACTCGGCGGGTTCGATCGGCGGTCGGCTTCGCAGGATGAAACCGAGGCGGCCGAGCGCGGTGATGAAAATCTCCGGGGCGGGCTTGCCATGCTCGACATCTTCGGCCGCAACGATGTCGACGAACAGCTCCTTCAGCCCGGCGCGGCGCAAAATCATGTCGGCTTCGACACGCAGCGTGCCGGTCGCGATCGCGAGCGGGAACCGTTCGGCGCATCGCCGAACGAACTCCGCCGCGCCGGGGTAGAGGACGTCGCGCTCGGCGATAAGCTTTTGGTAGACGGCGGCCTTGCGTGCGACGAGCGCGGCGATAGCCGCCTCATCCGCGGCGCGGCCGCGTTCGGTCAGCACCACGGTGAAGCAATCGCGATCGTCGTAGCCGATCAAACGCGCGAAGTATTCCTCGCGCGTAAGTTCGATTCCCTCGGACGCGAGCACCTCGGCGAAGGCGGCGAAATGAATCGGCTCAGTGTCGGCCAGCGTGCCGTCGAGATCCAGGATGATCGCGCGAATCATGCCGGGAGCTTACGCGAATGCGGTGAGCAACGGCACGACCGCAGTCTGCATCGCGCCGGTGGTCACCAGGGCGCGGCCGTTTTCGATCGTCATATCGATTTCGGTGCGCACGCCGAAGCGTCCGGGGAAATAAAGGCCGGGCTCGACCGAGAAGCACGTGCGCTCCATCAGGTGGCGCGAGTCGCGGGTCTCGAGCGAATCGAGGTTCGCGCCGTTGGCGTGGACTTCACGTCCGATTGAATGTCCGGTGCGATGCATGAAAGCGTCACCCAAACCCGCGGCCTCGATTACCGCGCGCGCCGCGCGGTCCGCCTGCTCGCCGGTGACCGGCTCGCCGCGGGCAACCTTTTCGGCCACGAATTCGATCGCCGCATCGCGCGCGCGGGCGACAAGCCCGAACGCCTGCTCATACTCGGCGGGGACCGACTCGCCGACATATGCCATCCAGGTGAAATCGGCGTAGATGCTATCCGCGTCCGGCTCGCGCGCCCAGAGATCGAGCAGCACGAGATCGCCGCGAGCGATCCGCGCGTCGTCGGCGGTGTTGGGGCTGAAATGGGGCAGGGCGGCGTGCGCGTTGACCGCAACAATCGGCGGGTCGCGCGTAACCATCGAGTGGCCGGCGCTGATCCGATCGATCACGAAGCGCTGCGCATCGAGTTCGCTGATGGCGATTCCGGCGCGCACTCGTCGCGCGATTTCGGCGAAGGTTTCGTTGACTACCGTGAGCAACGCGTCGCCTGCGCGACGATGGCTCTCGAGCTGGGCCGGCGCCAGCGTGGCCTCGAAACGCTGGATCAGGTCAGCGGCGCTGATCACCTCGGCGCCGCACGAACGCACCAGCTCGACAATTCCCGCATCGACGCGCGAGACGTACGGGATCGCGCAGTGCGGCGAATAGTTCATCGCGATGCGCCGGCGCCCGGCGAGCATCGCGGCGAGCCCTGCCGTCATCTCACGTTCCGATCGATAGACGATGCGCCGCCCGGGCAGCCGATCGAGGCGATTGGGCTCAACCGCCGACACCAGGGCCGCGGGCTCCTTATCCGGCGCGACTAAATAGAACCATCGCCGGGTCGAAAGCCCGTCGGAATCGAGGTCAAGCACTCGATACGCAATCGGATCGCTGCGGCGAAAATCGTAGAACAACCATCCGTCGAGTCCGGCCTCGCCGAGCGCGGCGGCGATCTCTTCGATGCGCGTCACCGCCGATCACCGGCAGCGACCGGTGCGGAGATGAAGCGCGCGCCCCAAACGTGGACCCGTGCGACCTCGATGCGGACCATCGGGTTGGCCTCGGCGACCAGCGCCATCGTGCGGTACTGCGGATATTTCTCGCGCAGGTTGCGGAGCGCGAGCAGGTACTCGTTCGGATCCTGGACCACCTGCGCGCGGCCGTGAACCAGCACATAACCGAGGAAATTCCAGTCCTCTTCGTAATGATCGATCACCAGCGCGACTCGCGGATCGGCGGCGATATTCCGCATCCGCTTGAGCTCCATGCCGATGCGGCGCTTGGGCTTTTGATCGATTACAAAATAGAAGTGCGAGCCATCGAACCAGAAGCAGACCGGGATGTTGTGCGGCGCGCCGTGCTGGTCGACGGTCGCCAGATGGCCGACGCGGGCGCCGGCGAGAAATCCCGCCACCCGGGGCTCCCGCAGCAGCCCGATCGATTCGGATTCCGGCTCAGCCATCACGATCTATCCAATACGCCTCGCCGCCGGCGGTGCAAGCGCCGCGAATCATCCGTCAGCGCTCCTCGCCGAAGAGGAACAGCGAGAGTGCGATAACCGAAAATAACAGATTTGGGATCCACGCCGCCGTCCACGCCGGCATCAGTTCCGAACGGCCGAGCGACGACGTGATCCCGAGGATGACCCAGTAGCCGAAGCCGATCGCGAGCGCGAGGCCGAAACTGCGGCCCAGACTGAGCCGGCGCGGCAACGGATCGAGGCTCAGCACGACGCCGAGCGCGACCATGATGAGACAGGAAAGCGGCAGCGCGTACTTGAGATCGCGGTCGACGAGGTAGCCGCCCGGGTCGAGCCCCTTCTCGCGGAGCCCGGCGATATATCGATCAAGCTCCCAGAGCGTGAACTCCTCGGGGTCGAGCTTGAGCAGGCCGAAGTCGGCCGGATTGACATCGGGATGGAAGTAGTTGGTCGCGACCGTGGTGACTGAGTTGTGCGGGCCCAGCTCCACGGTCGAAGGATTCTGCGGCACCCATTCCGCGCCGTTCCATCGGGCGCGGCGGGCGCGGACGATGTCACGCAGGTTGAAATCGGGCGTCAGCCGGTAGAGGGTCACTCCCCATAGCTCGTGCTTGTGTGCATCGTAACGATCGGCGCTCAGGAAACCTTCACTCACTCGTACCCAGATATGGGCGTTGGCAAAAACGCCGCGCAACGTGCGGCGCTTAAGCTCCACTTCATACAGGTAGCGGGCCTGACGGGTCGTGTACGGCACCACCGTCTCGCTGATGACGAAATTGAAGATCGAGATGACGAAGGCGAGCATCAGAATCGGGACGGCGAGCTCGAGCCGGCTGATGCCGAGTTGCTGGCAGGCGAGGATTTCGCCCGAGCGGCTCAGAATCGCGAGCCCGAGCAACGCGCCGGCGAGACACGCGACCGGCAGCAGTTGCGAAACAATCAGCGGCAGCTTGAGGGCGAAGTATTGCACACCCAGCAGACTGAAGCCGCCGTAATGCATGAGGTCATCGAAGCGATCGAAGATGTCGCCGATGAGATAGGTAATCGTGAAAGCGGCGAGGCAGACGAAGAACGGCCCGATGAAGTTGGTCGCCATGAAGCGATCGATCGTGGGCGAGAGCCGCGCGCGCATCGTTCAGGCTGCCTGCCGCGAGCGCTCGAAGCGCTCGACCAGCTCCCAGATGATGTCGCCCGGACCGCGGCCCTGGTCGGTGCGATCGCCGGCGCTTTGCACGAACAGCCACGCGGCAACCAGCGCGAACAGGACATCGGGGATGCACATCGCGGGCAGCGCGGCGAGCCGGCCGCTCTGCGCGAGGTTCTCGCCCACCCGCATCAGCGCGTAATAGAAAAAGAACAGCGCGATCGCGACGCCGAAGCGCTCGGATTGTCCGCCGCGCGCCGGCTTCAGGCCGAGCGGTATTCCCAGCAACGCGAACAGCACGCTCGCGAACGGCACTGTGTATTTGCCAGCGAGCTCGCTCTCAGCCATATGGTCAGGATGGCCGGCGGCGCGGGCCGCGGCGATCGTGTGCCTGAGCGTTGCGTAGTTCATCTCGTCGGGCGTGAGCACCGCCCAATTGACGGCGCTCTCCGGCTCGACATTGAGATCATAGATACGGAAGCTCGTGACATGGCTCGCATGATTCTCAGTCTCGAGCCCGAAAATCGAGCCTTCGTAGAGCCGGAGCGTGACCGTCTCGCGATCCTTGCCGGGCAGCACGATGCCGCGGCTGGCGATGATCGTGCTCTGCTGTCCCTGGTTGCGATCATCCGCGATCATGACGCCGTGCAGGCTGCCGTCGGCGGATGAAATCTTATCGACATACAGCACGATACCCGGGAACGTGCGGTTGAAAATCTTTTCCTTGAGTCCCGCTGCGCTGCGCGTCCTGCTTAATTGATAAAGCAGGCCGGAGAGGCTGTGATTCGCCCATGGCCGCACAGAAAATGCAAACCAGCTCGCTAGGAACCAGACCGCGACACCGATGGCGACCACCGGAATTGCGAGACGATAGAGGCTGATTCCGCAGGCGCGCGCCGCGATTAGCTCGCGCTCGGCCGACATGCGGCCGAAGCCCAGCAGCACGCCCAGCAGCACCGCCATCGGGAAAGTAAGCTCGAAGAACGACGGCATGATGTACCCGATCATCGCGAGCACGTCGTGGAGCGAGACGCCGCGATTCACGACCATCTCGGTGAGCTTGAGCAGCCGGCCGGTGACGAGCGCGAAAGTCAGCAAGACGACGCCGAGCATCAGGGGCGCTGCGACTTCGCGCGCGACGTAGCGATCGATAATCGGTACTCTCAGGAAGCGCATGGATCGAAACCGCCCATCCGAGCGAAGTCTAACGCGAGCGGTGGGCGATGGAAACGTACCGCGCCGTCCGAGTGCAATCCGGTGCGGCCTGCCGGTATGATCGCGCGGATGAAGACGCCACGCAGAGGCCGCCCGGCGCGGCATCGCGCCGAGCGGGGCGCGCCGCCGCCCCCTCCATCGTCGCGCGAGCCGAGCGCGGGCGGCGCACGCGAGGACGTGGTGTTTGGCGTCGAGCCGCTCCGCGAGCTGATCGCCGGAGCACCCGGGGCGATCCGCACGCTCTATCTCCGCCGCGGCACGCGCCGGCGCTTCGAGCCCGAGGCGGAGCGTGTCGCCGCCGCGGGCGGCGCGGTCGAGGAGGTCGACGACCGAGCTCTCGTCGCGCTGGCCGGCGCGCAGGCGGTGCATCAGGGACTGGTGGCGCTCATCCGGCCACATCGCTACGCCGCGCTCGAGGATCTGATCGCGGCGCGTCCCGATCCGGTCCTGATCGTCGACGGCGTTACCGATCCGCGCAATCTCGGCGCGCTCCTGCGCTCCGCCGAATGCGCTGGGGTGCGCGGCGTGATCGTCGCGCGCGACCGCACCGCGCGGCTGACCCCGGCAGCGCTCAAGGCCTCGGCCGGCGCGTGGGTTCATCTGATGATCGCGGAGTGCGGCAACGTGGTCCGCACGATGGAACAGTTGCAGGAGGCGGGCTACTGGATCGCGGCGCTCGCTCCGGACGGTGACCGGACGATATATGAGCTCGACACCGGCCGCCCGCTCGCGATCGTCGTCGGCGCCGAGGGCGAGGGAGTTCGCGAGCTGGTGAAGAAACGCGCAGATTTCGTGGTCGCGATTCCGATGCGGGGGCGGGTCGCGTCCCTGAACGTCTCGGTCGCCGCTGCGATCGTTTTGTTCGAGATCGCGCGCCGCCGCGAAAGGTCGGCGTCGGAGGCCAGCGCCCGCTAAGCGCCGCGGCGCATCGGCTCGGACCATTCCATCCGCGCCGCTTCGTTCCACAGACTCTGTGAGACCTCGCGGCCTTCAAGCACTAGCGCGTAGGTGCATTCGGCGCGCAAGCCAAGATAGGAGATCGCATCGTCTCCCGCGGCACCCAGAGCCGCCCGGATTGCCCCTGTGCGATCGAGCAAGGCAAGCTCGCCGAAGCCGTCGCGCCGCACCGCGAGCATCGCGCGCCGCCGCTGGTCGCCGTCAAGTAGATCGAGCGCTGCATCACCGTTTTCATGAATCGCAAGCCGCACGCGCATCGCGCCATGTTCGTCGCAAATCGCGATCGCCGGACTCCCCGACGCATCGAGACCGATCGAGATTCGCTCGCGTCCATGTTCATCGCCGATCACGATCCGGCGCGCCCTTACGAGACCGCTCTCGATCTGGCCCGACTCCTCGACGATTCGCCGTACCAGAGCCTCAAGTTCGCGCATTTCGGTCTGGCGCGCGGCAGGTTCGGACGCGACCGCGGCTGAAGGCGGATAGATGTTCTGGATAATCTGAGCGGTGGGCGATGCAGCGGAGCGCTCGCGGAGCGGTGCTTCCTCGAGATACTCGCGCCACATGTAGAGCATCGCTACCGCGATGGCGGCCGTCGCCTCGAGGATTTGCTGCCAGACCTCGATGCCGCCCTGCGAAGCGCCAGCGTGAAATACCTCGAGAGCCAAAAACGCGGCGGCGAACAGCGCCATCGCGACTACGGCAACGGTGAGCCATCGCATCCTGCGTCCGAACAGATGGAGCATCTGAACCTCCGCGGGCGTCGCGATAATTTTTGTGAGAGTCCCCTCGAAGCGGGATTACGGGCAGCCGCTGGAATCGCAACCGCCCAAGCTACGGATTATAGCACAGGAGCTAGGTTTGCGACCGCAGAATAGAGATAGAGTAAGTGTACTTCCGGCACCGGTTGAATTAAAATGAGTACGCGCTTCCCGACCTGCCTTGACTTCGGAAAATCGGCGGCATACTAGCTGATATTTGCATCCTGCCGATGTAGCTCAACGGAAGAGCAACTGACTTGTAATCAGTAGGTTGCCGGTTCGATTCCGGCCATCGGCTTGCAAGTTCCGGGCATCTGGAGAGGTTCCCGAGCGGCCAAAGGGATCAGACTGTAAATCTGACGGCTTATGCCTTCGGAGGTTCGAATCCTCCCCTCTCCACCATCACCTCAGAAATCCACAAACCCTATGCCAACTCGACCCGCGCGTAACGTGCCGCGATGGCCGCGAAGCGTTGATCTCGCGTGAGCAACGGCGCCTCGAGAGCCTCCGCCAATGCAACGTAAACGGCGTCGTAAGCGGTAAGATTTGCGCGCAGCTCCCATACGCGCGAGAGAAGGAAATGATGTGGATAGCGCCGGAGCGGAAAGTCCGCCAGGTCCGCGAGGGCCGCACGTACGCGTGCTGCATCAAGCTCCCCCATCGCCGCATACCGGCGGATGACCTGTGCCACTTCCATGTCGATCAAGTGAGGCGCGTGCAGCGTCTGTCGCGCCGCGAAAATCCGGCGCTCTACGGCTTGCGCTGCAGGGGTGCGGAGCAACGTTTCGAGCAGCGCGGACGCATCAACGACAATCATCGGCGGTCGCGTTCAGCGCGGATCGCCTCTGCGGGCGGGATCGAAGGCGTCACGGCGGAGCGGCTTTCGAGGCGCGCCCGGAGTTCCTGCAGGGTCGGCTGGCCGTTCAGCCGCTTCGCGGATCTCCGCGAGCGGGTAGTCAGACAGCGACATGCCGGCCAATGCGGCGCGCGACTTGAGCCGGCGATGCAAAGCATCGGGCACATTGCGGATTTGGATCATCACTGACATGTGACAAGCATAAACACACGCAAATCACAGCTCAGACTCAAGGTAAACAGGGCTCGCCGCGTCCGGTTGGCTTTTGACGCGACTATCGCTAATCACATGGGCGGGGACGACGCCGCAGCGCGCCGCTTCATAATCGAAGGGAGACAGGGCGATGAGATTCGGAGTGTTGTTCGAGGGCAGTCAGTTCGACAAGCCCGGACTTGATTACAGCCGACACTATCGGGCCGAGCTCGACCTTGCCTCTGAGGTCGAACAGCTCGGCTACGATGAAATCTGGGTGCCTGAGCATCATTTCGTGCGCGATGGTTATTGCTGCGCGCCGCTGACGTTCTGCGCGGCGCTTGCCGCGCGCACCTCGCGTATCCGGGTCGGTTCGTATATAGCGCTGATGCCGCTCCATAACCCGATCTCTATCGCCGAACAGGCGGCGTGGGTCGACGCGCTTTCGGGCGGGCGGTTGGACCTTGGGTTCGGCCAGGGCTATCGCAAGGAAGAGTTCACCGCTTACGGCGTGGACGGCAACCAGAAGCATTTGCGGATGGAAGAAGGCGCGGCGATCGTGCGCAAGCTACTCGATGGCGAGCACGTCACTCACAAGGGGCAGTTCCATAGCATTCCGGAGCCGATTACGATCTCGCCGCGGCCGGTGCAAAAGCCGTTTCCGATCTGGATGGCGGGGCGGGGCAAGATGGCGATCGATCGCGTCGCGCGCGAAGGCTACCATCTCGCCTCTGCCGGCGATCCGCGCCAGATCAAGCTTTTCGATGAGGCCTGCAAACGCCACGGGCGGCGCATCCAGGATTTCAAGATCGCGCAGCTCCGCTTCGGCTACTGCGCCGAAACGGTGAAGAAGGCGTGGGACGATGCCGAGCCGGCGATCCATTACCTGCTGAGCCGCTACGGCAAGTGGATCGCAGAGAATCAGACGCTCCCCGGCGACGAGAAGATCGCGGACCTCAAGCCCATCGGCGAGTTGCGCAAAGGGCATCCGGTGTCGTTCTTCGGGCTGCCGCTGTTCCTCGGCACGCCTGACGATCTGATCAAACTAATTGAAGATCTGAACGCGCAAGGCCCGTTCACTGACCTGGTCTACAATATGTCACCGCCGGGATTGACACTCGACAAGGCGCGCGAGAGCCTGCGGTTGTTCGCCAAAGAGGTCATCCCGCACTTCAATAAGCGGAAGTGATTTGATGATCGGCGCGGCGGTGGCAGCCGCCGCGCCGGCAATCAGCGACACCGGTGGCATCGGCATCCGATCATCCCGCATCGCAAGGCCCGCTTGCGGGCCTGCGCGTCGTCGAATGCGGCGAGGGCGTTTCGGCCGCTTTCGCCACCAAGCTGATGGCTGACCTTGGCGCGGCGGTGATCAAGGTCGAGCCTCCCGGTGGCGATATCGCGCGTCGCCGCGGGCCTTTCCCGGGCCATCAGCCGGATTTCGAGAAGAGCGGCCTTTTCATTTATTTGAATGGCGGCAAGCTCGGCATCACGCTCGATTTGACCGATGCGCTCCAGCGCGCCACCCTCGCGCGCATCCTTGCCGATGCCGACATCCTGATACATAACGTGCCGGTGCCGGATCGGCGCGCCCGCGGACTCGATCGCGAGCGGCTGCGCGAGGAATTTCCGGCGCTGGTGATCGGCGCAGTTTCGCCGTTCGGAGATTTCGGTCCGTATTGTCAATGGAAGGGCTATGAGCTCAATGTCGTCAACGCCGGCGGATGGGCGTACCTGAGCCCTGGTTCATCGAAGCATCCGGAACTTCCGCCGCTCAAGATTTTCGGATCACAGGGAGATTTTCAGGCCGCGATGCACGTCGCGTTTGCTGCGCTCGCCGCGATGTGGCGCCGGCTTGAGACCGGCCGCGGCGAGCATCTCGAAGTGTCCGGTCAGGAATGTATCGCCGCGATGCTCGAGCTGAGCTTCGCGCACTACTCGTATGCGGGCCAGGTCGCATCGCGGCTCGGCCATCGCACGGTCGCGCCCTGGGCGATCATGGAGTGCGCCGACGGCTACATCATGATCCTCTGCATCGAGGAGGAGCAGTGGCGCCGGATGGTGGCGCTGATGGGCAACCCGGAGTGGACGCAAGAAGAGATTTTTGCGACTGGCCGCGATCGCGGCGTCAACGCCGACGCGCTCTACGCGCTGATGGGTGACTGGGTGAAGCAGTGGAAGGTTCGCGACCTCTTCCTCGAAGCGCAGCGCAACCGGATTCCAGTCGCCCCGGTCAGCACGATCAAGGATCTGTATTTCAACGATCAGCTCCTCGACCGGAAATATTTCATCCCGATCGAAGTGCCAGGCGTGGGCGAAGTTTCGATTCCCGGCCCGCCGTTCAAAAGCACTGCCGATGGCTGGCGCATCCGTGGTTCCGCGCCCCGCGTTGATGAAACCCGCGCTATATGCCGCGACGGCGCGCCGAACTGGCCCGGCTCGGCCGAGCCGCGATTGCCGCAACGCGTTGTTGCGAAAGGTTCAGTGCGCGAACCGTCGCCGCTGCCGCTCTCGGGAATCCGCGTGCTCGATTTGACGTGGGTGTGGGCGGGGCCCTATTGCACGTTGCAGTTCGCGCACATGGGAGCGGAGGTGCTGCGAATCGAATCGCGCAAGCGCCTCTGTCCGACGCGGCGGGTGCCGCCTTTCGCTGACAACA
Source organism: Pseudomonadota bacterium (assembly GCA_021324855.1). GTDB lineage: Bacteria > Desulfobacterota > Binatia > Binatales > Binataceae > JAJPIG01. The sequence goes on from JAJPIG010000021.1 coordinate 100,826, forward strand.
TCGCGGGTCCGAATCGCTGCGGCTATTTCAATCAGTACAGTCAGGGCAAGAAGAGCGTGACGTTGAATCTCACCAATCCCGAGGGCGTTCGCCTCGCGCTTGAACTCGCAAAGCATTGCGACATCGTCGCGGACAATTTTTCGGCGGGCGCAATGGCCCGTATGGGCCTCGGTTACGAGGCGCTCCGCGCGGCGAAGCCCGATATCATCGCAATCTCGATGTCCGGGTGCGGCCAGACCGGGCCATGGAAGAATTTTCTGAGCTACGGACCGACCGCGGCTGCGTTCGCGGGTTTCTTCGCGCTCACCGGTTATGAAGGGATGGGTCCGAGCGAGGTCGGGGTCTCATTCGCCGACCCGACCGCCGGGTTGCTCGGCACGGTCGCCGTGATGGCCGCGCTGTTCCATCGCGCGCGCACCGGCGAGGGGCAGTTCATCGATTTGTCGCAACTCGAAGCGACCATCGCGACGCTGCCTGAAGGGATTTTCGAGTATGTCTTCAACGGCCTGCAGCCGCCGCGAAGCGGAAATCACGATCCGATCATGTCGCCGCATGAGTGTTACAAGGCGGCTGGCGATGAAAACGCGTGGGTCAGTATCGCGGTCGGCAGCGAAACGGAGTGGCGCGCGCTGTGCGAAGCGATGGGGATGCCCGCGCTGGCCGACGACTCGCGCTTTAAGACCCTTGCCGATCGCAAGCGCAATGAGGCGGCGCTGGACCGGATCATTACGGAGTGGACCAGCGCGCGCGATCGATGGGAGATAACGCGGTTGCTGCAGAGTCGCGGCGTCGCCGCGTTTCCCGCCATGAGCAGCGCGGACATCGCGGCCGACCCGCACCTGGAGGAGCGCGGCTTCCTCGTAAAGCTGCCGCATCCGGAGGTCGGGCGCCGGATTCATCCGGGAATCCCGTGGACGATGACTGACACGCGATGCGAAGTGCGCAGTCCCGCGCCGCTGCTGGGCGCCGACACGGAATCCGTACTGCGCGAACTGCTGAACATGAACGAGGCCGAAATTGAGCGGCTCAAAAACGCGGACGTGCTGACCTGAGCGAGAAATTTTATGGAATCACTGCTCTACCAAGTCGATGGCCACATCGCGATCATAACCTTCAATCGCCCGGAAAAGCTCAACGCCTTCGACCCCGAGACCATCGTGCGGCTCGCCGCGGCGTGGGATGAGGTTGAAAGAGACGACGCGGTGCGGGTTGCGATCGTGACCGGCGCGGGCGACAAGTCGTTCTCGATCGGCGCGGACTTCAACCGACTGACACCGCTGGGTACCGGGGCGCGTCCGCCCGACGACGAATGGGATCGCAAATTTCTCGAGCCGCAGACGGGAGACCGCGCGATGCTGCGGCATCAGTATGCCCTCAGCAAACCGATCATCGCGGCGATTAACGGCTTCTGCTTCGCCGGCGCGCTCGAGTTCATGACCTCGACCGACATCCGGATCGCATCGGAGTCGGCGAGCTTCGGGTTGCAGGAGGCGCGCTGGGCATTGGCGCCCGCGCGCGGGGCTTTGGCCCGTCTGCCGCGTCAGATTCCGCACTGCCGCGCGATGGAGATGATGCTCACGGGATCGCGCTTCACGGCTTCCGAGGCGCTCGCGATGGGGCTTGTTAACTACGTGGTGCCACCGGCGCAGGTGATGCCGAAGGCGCGCGAGATCGCGGAAACTATCGCAGCCAACGGCCCGCTCGCGATTCGGCTCATCAAGAGCGCGGTCATCCGCACTGCGGGACGTCCACTGGCCGAAGCATATGCGATCGAGGATGAAATCTTTGCCCAGGTGATGCGTTCCGAGGATGCGCGGGAGGGGCCAAGATCGTTCCTTGAAAAGCGCAAACCTGCTTACAAGGGCCGCTGACGAGCTGCGCTAAGAACCGTCGTCGCCGTCGCTTTGCACTCGCAAGCCGCTGTGCAATGTTATAAGCTTGCCGGTTCTGGGCGGGAATAGCTCAGTTGGTAGAGCGCGAGCCTTCCAAGCTCGGGGTCGCGGGTTCGAGTCCCGTTTCCCGCTCCATCGTTCTGGATTTTGGGCCTGCGCGGCAGATTGGTTCGGGGATGCCCATGTAGCTCAGTCGGTAGAGCACTTCCTTGGTAAGGAAGAGGTCACGGGTTCGATTCCCGTCGTGGGCTTTGCAATTTTGGCGTTGTGAGTAACGCGAGCGAAAGTATCGATCATGAGAGATCTTATCGGGCTGGCATGCGACGGCTGCAAGCGGCGCAACTACACCACCACCAAGAATAAAAAGCGGCAGACGGAAAAATTTTCGATCAAGAAGTTCTGCCCAAGCTGCCGTTCCCATACCGTGCATCGCGAGGTCAAGGTCTGACGGGTAATCGGCGCTCTCTGGCATGTGGCCGTTGGTTGGCGAAGCTTGAGGCGTCAAAAGTGGGTAAACCCGCCGCTAAAGCTGGCTGGCGGATGAGGGTATTTATGAGGGTCAGTAGCTCCAACTGGACAGAGCATCGGACTCCAAATCCGAGGGTTGCAGGTTCGAATCCTGCCTGACCCGCCATCGATGATTTGGCTCTTGATTTGCATAAGGGCATATGGATAAACTGAAAAATTACCTCGAACAGGGCGTCAATTTCGTCAAAGAGGCGTGGACCGAACTTGCGAAAGTCCATTTCCCGTCGCCCAAAGAGACGATTCAGGCGACGATCGTGGTGCTGGTTCTGACGATCGTAATGGCTGTATGGCTCGGCCTGATCGACCTCGGCGCGACGAGGATTGTGCGGCAGATACTGAGCTGAGTTCGAGATATTGAATTGACTGCGATCGTTCACGGGCTGGTCTGAAGGGGGCGCGGAAGCGGCGCCGGAGGGGCCCGGTCGGTTATGGAAACCGCAACGCAAGAGCAAAGCAAGAAGGCCGGGGCAGGTGCGTCTGCCGGCAAGCGCTGGTACGTCGTGCATACTTATTCCGGCTACGAGCAGAAGGCCAAGGCGGCGCTTGAACAGCGCCTGCGTTCGCCCGAGTTCGCAAAGCTGCGTGACAAGATTGGCGAGGTGCTGGTTCCGGTCGAAAGCGTGCAGGAACTTGGCAAGGGCGGTCAGCGCAAGATCTCGAGCCGCAAGTTCTTCCCCGGTTACATCTTCGTTCAGATGCAACTCGATGACGAGACATGGCACTTCATCAAGAACACACCCAAAGTGACCGGCTTCGTCGGCCACGCGACCCAGCCGCCTGAAGTGCCGGAGTCAGAAGTCCGTGAGATTACGCAGCAGATGGAAGAAGGAGCACTGCGGCCCAAACCGAAGGTGCTGTTCGAGGTGGGCGAAGCAGTCAAGGTCATCGACGGGCCGTTCCAGGATTTCAATGGCACCGTCGAAGAGGTGCGGCCGGAAAAAGGCAAGGTGCGCGTGCTGATCTCGATCTTCGGGCGCGCCACACCGGTCGAACTGGATTTCGTGCAGGTCGAAAAGTCGTAAACCAGATTGGCAGTCGGGCTCGCGGCAGCCGCTCCGGGTATCGCCCGGACGGTTTGGGAAGTGGGCCTTGGCGGATCGGTTTTGGATAACGGGCGGCATCAGCAGTGGCGAAAAAAGTCGTCGGACAAATCAAACTTCAGATTCCGGGGGGGGCGGCAAATCCCTCGCCGCCGGTGGGGCCTGCGCTCGGCCAGCGCGGCGTAAACATCATGGAGTTCTGCAAGGCCTTCAACGCCCAGACCCAGAACATGGCGGGGCTGGTCGTGCCGGTGATCGTGACCGTGTATGCCGACCGGTCGTTCACGTTCATTACCAAGAGTCCGCCGGCATCCAATCTTCTACTGAAAGCGGCGGGACTCGAGAAGGGCTCCGCGGCGCCCAACAAGAACAAGGTCGGCAAGGTGACGCGCAAGCAGGTCGAGGAGATCGCCAAGACCAAGCTCAAGGACCTGACCGCGAAAGATATGGCGGCCGCGATGAAGAGCATCGAGGGTACGGCGCGCTCGATGGGTATTGAGATCGAGTAGCGGAGAGGGAATTGACGATGGCGGGCAAGAAATATCGCGAAGCATCCAAGCAGATCGATCGCGCGACGCGCTATCCGCTCGCTGACGCGATCAAGCTGGTGGCGGGAAGCCACGTCGCCAAGTTCGACGAGACGGTCGAGCTCGCCGTGCGCCTCAACGTCGATCCGCGTCAGGCCGATCAAAACGTGCGCGGCACGGTAGTGCTCCCCAATGGCACCGGCAAGGTGGCGCGGGTCCTGGTGCTCGCCAAGGGCGAGAAGGAAAAGGAAGCGCGCGACGCCGGCGCGGACTTCGTCGGCGGCGAAGACCTGATCAAGAAGATCCAGGAGGAGGGCTGGCTCGATTTCGACCGCGTCATCGCAACGCCCGACATGATGGGACAGGTCGGCCGCCTCGGTAAGATTCTCGGACCGCGCGGCCTGATGCCGAATCCCAAGGTCGGCACCGTGACCTTCGACGTCGGCAAGGCGGTCGCCGAGGTGAAGGCGGGCAAGGTCGACTATCGCGTCGACAAGGCCGGCGTGATCCATGCACCGATCGGCAAGCTCAGCTTCGGCGAGCAGAAATTGCTCGAGAACGCACATGCGCTGCTAGACGCGATCGCGCGCTCGAAGCCAGCTAGCGCCAAGGGCAATTACATCAGGAGCATCGCCGTCTCCTCGACGATGGGCCCCGGGATCAAAGTCGATCCCGGTGCGGTCCGGACGGTGGCGGCCGCGGCATAAGAGGCGCGCGATTTTGAGATCATGAAGAAAGCGGAAAAAACCACGATCGTCGACGAGCTCGCGGCGCAGTTCGCGCGGGCCACGATGGCGCTCGTCTCGGAGTATCGCGGACTCAGCGCGGCGGAATCGACCGATCTGCGCCGGCGCGTGCGCGAGGTCGCGGGTGAAATCAAGGTCGCGAAGAACACGTTGGTACGGCGCGCGATTAAGGAGACGCCCTACGCGGCGCTCGCTCCGCAGCTCGGCGGCCCGATTGTGATCGTCTTCTGTTACGGCGATCCGGTGACGGTCGCCAAGACTATCGCGGGACTCCGCGATCTTGGCGACAAGTTCAAGGTGCGCGGCGGCGTGCTCAGCGGCAAGCCGCTCACGGCCGAGGAAGTACAGGCGCTCGCCACGCTGCCATCGCGTGAAGTGCTGATGGCGCAATTGCTCGGATTGCTGCAGGCGCCGGCAACCCGCCTGGTGCGATTACTCAACGAGCCTGGCTCGGCGCTGGCCCGCTTGGTCGATGCGATCGGCAAGCGCAATGGCGAAGGCGCACCGGCCGCATCCGCAGGACCCGCGGAGGCGTCGGCGGGAGCTCCACAATAGAGATTTTTATTTCGCTTCGGCGCGCTGCAGCGTCGCCGGTGGTGAGTGATACGGCAGCAAGGAGATAGATCACAATGGCAGAGGTACAAGTCAGCCGCGATCAGGTGAAGGATTACCTGAAAAATCTGAGCCTGATGGAAGCGGCGACGCTGGTGAAGGAGCTTGAGCAGGAACTCGGCGTCTCGGCGGCGGCTCCGGTCGCGGTGGCGGCAGCGCCCGCAGCCAGCGGCGCAGCGGCGGCTCCGGTCGAGAAGGATGAGTTCTCGGTGGTGCTGACCGGCTCCGGTGACAAGAAAATCCAGGTTATCAAGGTCGTGCGGGAACTGACCGGGCTCGGCCTCAAGGAGGCCAAAGACCTGGTCGACGGCGCGCCCAAGCCGGTCAAAGAAGGCGTGAGCAAGGCCGAGGCCGAGGAGATCAAGAAAAAGCTGGAAGAGGCGGGCGGCACGGTCGAGTTGAAGTAATCCGGCTTTGTATCTGATGCCGGTAAAAATGCGTGAGTATGAGGGTCCATGCGGACGCAGGGTCGGCATGGGCCCGCAATCTATTTGTGGCGGCTGGGAGGTCGAAGCGGGGGCAAGCGCGGACGCCTGCGGGCGCGCCGCGAAACATTCCGGCGTTGTTATTGCGCGTCACGCCCGTGACGCGTGCCGGACGAGGTAACGATGGCTCAACAGGCACAGGTGACGAGTAATCTCAGGCTCCGCCGGTCATTCGGCAAGATCCGCAAGATTATCGACATCCCCAACCTGATCGAAATACAGAAACGCTCCTACGAGGAGTTTCTTCAGCTCGGCGTTCCGCTCGAGGAGCGTCGCGACTCCGGTCTGCAGGCGGTTTTCAAGTCGGTCTTTCCGATCAAGGATTTCAACGAGACCGCGTCGCTCGAGTTCGTGAGCTACGAGCTCGGCGAGCCGAAGTACGACGTCGACGAATGCCATCAGCGCGGGATGACCTTCGCTGCGCCACTCAAGGTCAAGATTCAGCTCGTCATCTGGGACGTCGAGGGCGGCCGCCGTTCGATCAAGAACGTCAAGGAGCAGGAGGTCTACTTCGGCGAGGTCCCGCTGATGACGCGGAACGGGACCTTCATGGTCAACGGCACCGAGCGCGTGATCGTCTCGCAGCTCCATCGCTCGCCCGGCGTCTTCTTCGAGCACGACAAGGGCAAGACCCATGCGACGGGCAAGCTGCTCTTCTCGGCGCGCGTGATCCCTTATCGTGGAAGCTGGATCGATTTCGAGTTCGATCCGCGCGACGTGCTCTACGTGCGAATCGATCGCCGGCGCAAATTCCCCGCCACCGTGCTGCTGCGTGCGCTTGGGATGACCACCGAGGACCTGCTCAACTACTACTATCCCAAGGACGTCATCCTGCTCGACGGCAAGCAGCTCGCCAAGGAATTTAATCCCTCCCATCTGCTCGGCACGCGGGTGAGCCGCGACGTACGCGATCCGAAGAGCGGCGAAGTCCTGGCGCGCGAGGGACGGCGCTTCAACAAGGCAATCGTGCGTGCGATGGAGCAGGCGCGCATCACCGAAGTGCCGATCGCACTGGACGAAGTCATAGGCCGCGTCTCGGCCCATAATGTGATCGATACGAGTACCGGCGAAGTACTGGTGCAGGTCAACGAGGAGCTGACCGAGGATACGCTCGAGATGCTCCGCGCGCGCGGGATCAAGAAGATCGAGGTGCTGTGGACCGAGGATCAGCCGGGTGGCGGACCGCTGCGGCTCACGATCGCGCAGGATCGGATGGACGAGGAGATGCGCCGGCTCAACAAGGATCCGGGCAATCCGCAGGACTCCGGCACGGTCGCGATGCTCGAAATTTACAAGCGTTTGCGTCCCGGCGATCCGCCGACCGCGGAGACCGCGACCACCTTCTTCAACGATCTATTCTTCAATCCCGAGCGCTACGATCTCTCCAAGGTCGGGCGGCTCAAGCTGAATCATAAACTCAAGATCGATGTGCCCCTGGAGCAGGGGACGCTGCGCCGCGAGGACATCCTGGAGGTCGTCCGCTACCTGCTCAATCTCAAAAACGGCAACGGCCAGGTCGACGATATCGATCATCTCGGGAACCGGCGCGTGCGCGCGGTCGGCGAGCTGGTCGAAAATCAGTTCCGGATTGGACTGGTCCGGATGGAGCGCGCGATCAAGGAGCGGATGAGCCTGCAGGACATCGAGACCCTGATGCCGCAGGAGCTCGTTAACTACAAGCCGGCCTCCGCAGTCATCAAGGAGTTCTTCGGCTCGTCGCAGCTCTCACAGTTCATGGATCAGACCAATCCGCTCTCGGAGATCGCGCACAAGCGCCGGCTCTCGGCGCTCGGTCCGGGCGGACTCACGCGCGAGCGCGCGGGCTTCGAAGTCCGCGACGTGCATCCGACCCACTACGGCCGGGTCTGTCCGATCGAGACGCCCGAAGGACCGAATATCGGCCTTATCGCTGCGCTCTCGACCTATGCGCGAGTCAACGAATACGGCTTTATCGAGACGCCGTACCGGACGGTCGAAAACGGCCGCGTCACCGATCGGATCGTCTATCTCTCGGCGCTCGATGAAGAGGAACGCAAGATCGCGCAGGCCAACGCGCCGCTCGATGCGCACGGGCGCTTCACGAGCGAGCTGGTCTCCGCGCGTGTCGGCGGCGAATTCACGGTTGTGCCGGCGGCTGAAGTCGAGTTCATGGACGTGTCGCCGAATCAACTCGTCTCAGTGGCTGCATCGCTGATCCCGTTTTTGGAGAACGATGACGCGAATCGGGCCCTGATGGGCTCGAACATGCAGCGCCAGGCGGTGCCGCTGCTCAAGACCGACGCCCCGCTGGTCGGCACCGGGCTTGAGAAGACCGTGGGCCGCGACTCGGGCGTGACGGTGATCGCCAAGCGCGATGGGACCGTCGAGAGCGTCGACGCGGAACGAATCGTGGTGCGCGCCGATCGGCAGAGCCGCGACCCGCGCGATGCGGGCGTCGACATCTACAATCTCATCAAGTACCAACGCTCGAACCAGAATACCTGCATCAATCAGCGCCCGGTGGTGGTGAAGGGCGAGCGGGTTAAGGCGGGCGACGTGCTGGCCGACGGTCCGTCCACCGACATGGGCGAGCTGGCGCTCGGCCGCAACGTGCTGGTCGCCTTCATGCCGTGGGGCGGCTACAACTTTGAGGATTCGATTCTGATTTCCGAGCGCGTGGTGAAGGAGGATCTTTTCACCTCGGTCCATATCGAGGAGTTCGAATGCATCGCGCGTGACACCAAGCTCGGCCCCGAAGAAATCACGCGCGATATCCCGAACGTCGGTGAGGAAGCGCTGCGCAATCTCGACACCACCGGCATCATCCGCATCGGCGCCGAGGTGCGTCCGGGGGATATCCTGGTCGGCAAGATTACTCCCAAGGGCGAGACCCAGCTAAGCCCGGAAGAGAAGCTGCTCCGCGCGATTTTCGGCGAGAAGGCGGGCGAGGTGCGCGACACCAGTCTGCGCGTGCCGCCCGGAGTCGAAGGCACGGTGATCGATGCGCGCGTGTTCGCGCGGCGCGGAACGGGCCGGGACGATCACACCCAGGGGATCCACAATCTCGAGATCGAGCGGCTCCGACAGGATGAGATGGACGAAGTGCGCGTCATTCGGCAGGAGACCTTGCGGAAGCTGAAGCGCGCCCTGGCCGGGAAGAAGCTCGCCGGGCGTGTGATGGACGACGAGGGCGGTCAGAAGCGGGTCGTGCTGCAGAAGGGCGAGATCCTCACCAACGAGATCCTTGACGAGCTGCCGTATCGATTGTGGAGCGAACTCCGCGTCGAAGATGAGCGCGCGGCAGGCGAGGCGGCAGCCGCGATGGAAGCGATGCAGACCAACGTTGAGGCGGTCCATTCGCACTACGGCACCAAAATCGACCGGCTCAAGGCGGGCGACGAACTCGCGCCGGGCGTGATCAAGATGATCAAGGTGTTCGTCGCCATCAAGCGCCGCCTGCAGGTGGGGGATAAGATGGCGGGGCGGCACGGCAACAAGGGCGTGCTTTCGCGCATCCTGCCCGAGGAAGACATGCCGCGGCTGGCCGACGGCACCCCAGTCGATATCGTGCTGAATCCGCTCGGCGTGCCCTCGCGGATGAACGTCGGACAGATCCTGGAGACGCACCTTGGATGGGCGGCGCGCGAGCTCGGCCGCCAGCTTGGAGACGAGCTGCACAACGGCAACATCAACGTCGGCGCGCTGCGGCGGCGGTTCAAGGAGCTCTACACCGATCGCGAGCTCCAGGAGTTTGTTGACGAGCTTTCAGAAGCCGATCTAATCAAGCTGGCGCGCAAGGCGCGCGACGGAATTCACGTCGCATCGCCGGTGTTTGATGGCGCGCGCGAAGAAGAGATCTTCGCGCTCATCAAGAAGGCCGGACTGCCGGAGACCGGGCAGACCATCCTGTACGACGGACGGACTGGCGAGGCGTTCGAGCAGCCGGTTACGGTCGGCGTGATGTACATGATGAAGCTGCATCACCTGGTCGAGGACAAGATTCACGCGCGCTCGACCGGGCCCTACAGCCTCGTGACGCAGCAGCCGCTCGGCGGCAAGGCGCAATTCGGCGGCCAGCGGCTGGGCGAGATGGAAGTGTGGGCGCTCGAAGCCTATGGCGCGGCCTACACGCTGCAGGAGATGCTGACCGTCAAGTCCGACGACGTCGCCGGCCGCACCCGGATGTACGAGGCGATCGTGAAGGGCGAGAACACGCTCGAGCCGGGATTGCCGGAGTCGTTCAACGTCATGGTCAAGGAGCTGCAGTCGCTCTGCCTGAGCGTCGACCTGCTGGAGCAGGCGCCGCGCGGCTGAGGAATCGCCGCCGACTAAAGGGAGCAGAGTAATGGAAGACCTGTTCGGTATTTTCGAAAAGCCCAAGAACCCGCTGTCGTTCAGCGCGATCCGGATTTCGATCGCGTCGCCCGAGATGGTCCGCTCGTGGTCGCATGGCGAGGTCAAGAAACCCGAGACCATCAACTATCGCACCTTCAAGCCGGAGCGCGACGGCCTGTTCTGCGCGAAGATTTTCGGTCCGACCAAGGACTACGAGTGCAACTGCGGCAAGTACAAGCGGATGCGCCATCGCGGCGTGGTCTGCGAAAAGTGCGGCGTCGAGGTCATCCAGTCCAAAGTCCGCCGCGAGCGGATGGGCCATATCGACCTGGCCGCGCCCGTCGCGCACATCTGGTTTTTGCGCTCGCTTCCCTCACGCATCGGCACGCTCATCGACATGACGCTCAAGGAACTCGAAAAAGTGCTCTACTTCGAGTGCTACGTCGTGACCGATCCGGGTGAGACGCCGCTCAGCCATAAGGAGTTGCTCACCGAGCGCAAGTATCGCGAGGCGCGCGAACAATACGGCGACAGCTTCAAGGCCGACATGGGCGCCGAGGCGATTCGTCTGCTGCTCTCCCAGCTCAATCTCGATCAGCTTGCGGAAGAGCTTCGCGCCGAGATGAAGAACACGGCGAGCGAAGCGCGGCGCAAGAAAGTCGCCAAGCGGCTCAAGGTGGTCAACGCGTTCCGCGAATCGGGAAATCGCCCCGAGTGGATGATCCTGACGATCCTGCCGGTCATTCCGCCCGATCTCCGTCCCCTGGTGCCGCTGGACGGCGGACGCTTCGCGACTTCCGATCTCAACGATCTCTATCGCCGCGTGATCAACCGCAACAACCGCCTCAAGCGGCTGATCGAGCTGAACGCCCCGGACATCATCATTCGCAACGAGAAGCGGATGCTCCAGGAGGCGGTCGATGCGCTGTTCGACAACGGGCGGCGCGGGCGCGCGATCACGGGCCCGTCGAAGCGGCCGCTCAAGTCGCTCTCCGACATGCTCAAGGGCAAGTCGGGACGTTTCCGCCAGAACCTGCTTGGCAAACGCGTCGATTACTCGGGCCGCTCGGTGATCGTGGTCGGTCCCGAACTCAGGCTCCATCAGTGCGGCCTGCCAAAGAAGATGGCGCTCGAGCTGTTCAAGCCGTTCATCTACAGCAAGCTCGAGGAGCGTGGCTACGTCACGACCATCAAGAGCGCCAAAAAGATGGTCGAGAAGGAGGGCAAGGACGTCTGGGACATCCTCGACGAGGTTATCCGCGAGCATCCGGTGCTGCTCAACCGCGCTCCGACGCTGCATCGCCTCGGCATCCAGGCCTTCGAGCCGGTGCTGATCGAGGGCAAGGCTATCCAGCTTCACCCGCTGGTGTGCGTCGCCTACAACGCTGACTTCGACGGCGACCAGATGGCGGTGCATGTGCCGCTCTCGATCGAGGCGCAGGTCGAGTCGCGCGCGCTCATGATGTCGACCAACAACATCCTGTCGCCGGCCTCGGGCAAGCCGATCATCGTGCCGACCCAGGACATGGTGCTGGGGCTCTACTACATGACGCGCGAGCGGCCGCTTGCGCGCGGCGAGGGCAAGTTCTTTGCAAGTCCGGCCGAAGTGCGCATTGCCTACGATCACGGCGAAGTCGATCTGCACGCGCGCATCACGGTGCGAATGCCGACCGTGAAGAGCGACGACCAGTCGCACCTGTTCGATGAAATCGAAGACGGGCGCGGAGCGAGTGCGGCGGCGGCGCACGACGGCCGCAACGGCGCCGGGGTGCCGATCGAAAGAATCGAGACCACCGTCGGACGCGTGCTGTTGTACGAGGTGGTTCCGCCGACGGTTCCGTTCGCCGACGTGAACCATACGATGAAAAAGAAAGAGCTCGGCAATCTGATCGATTTGGTCTATCGGAAGGCCGGCAACAAGGCGACGGTCATCTTCGCCGACCGCCTGAAGGACATCGGGTTTGAATTCGCGACCAAGGCCGGCATCTCGATCTCGATCAAGGACATGACGATTCCGCCGCAGAAGGCGCATCTGCTCGAAGAGGCGCAGGCGGAAGTCGCCGAGATCCAGAAGCAGTACAACAACGGCGTCATCACGGACGGCGAGCGCTACAACAAGGTGGTCGACATCTGGGCGGAGGTTCAGGACAAGATCGGCGGCGCGGTCATCAAGGGTCTCTCGACCGAGGTCTACGGCAAGGACAAGGAGGGCCGCGAGGTCGCGGGCCCGTCGTTCAACCCGATCTTCATCATGGCGGATTCGGGTGCGCGCGGCTCCGAGCAGCAGATCCGGCAACTGGCCGGATTGCGCGGCCTGATGGCGAAGCCGTCGGGCGAGATCATCGAGACGCCGATCACGGCTAACTTCCGCGAAGGGCTGACCGTGCTGCAATACTTCATCTCGACGCACGGCGCGCGCAAGGGCCTCGCCGACACCGCGCTCAAGACCGCCAACTCCGGTTACCTGACCCGCCGACTGGTCGACGTCGCGCAGGATTCGATCATCACCGAGGAAGATTGCCGCACGCTCGACGGCATCGAGATGACCCCGCTGGTCGAAGGCGGCGAGGTGATCGAGGGTCTCGGCGACCGCGTGCTCGGACGCGTTGCGCTGGAGGACATCCGCGACCCGTTCACCAACAACGTGCTGGTGCGGGCCAACGAGATGATTGACGAGGACAAGGTCGGTGAGATCGAAGAGGCGGGCCTCGAGCGGGTCAAGATTCGCTCGGTGCTGACCTGCCAGTCGCGTCAGGGCGTCTGCGTCAAGTGCTACGGACGCGATCTCGGCCGCGGCGAGCTCGTCAACATCGGCGAAGCAATCGGCATCATGGCCGCGCAGTCGATCGGCGAGCCCGGCACGCAGCTCACGATGCGCACGTTCCATATCGGCGGCACCGCCTCACGGCGCGCCGAGCAGACCGAGCTGGAGGCGCGCAACGAAGGCGTCGTGCGGCTGCACAACGTCAGCACGGTGCGCGGACGCGACGGCAATCTGGTCGTGATGTCGCGGCATGGCGAGGTCGCGATCGTCGCGCAGGTGGGCGACGGACAGGTGCAGCGCGAGCGCGAACGCGAGCGTTATCCGCTGGTCTACGGCGCCAAGCTGCTGAAAGGGGACGGCGAACGGGTCAAGAGCGGCGAGAAGATCGCGGAGTGGGATCCGTACACTACGCCGATTATCACCGAGGTCGACGGCACGGTTAAGTTCGGCGACATCCTCGAAGGCAAGACGATGGAGGAGCGGGTCGACGAACGGACCGGCGCGCGCTCCAATGTTATCGTCGAGTTCAAGGATCTCGACGTCCGTCCGCGCATCTCGATCAAGGATGCGACCGGCAAAACTGCGAGGATCGCCAATTCGAGCCAGTACGCGCGCTACTTCCTGCCGGTCGGTGCCTATATCAACGTGAGCGAAGGCGCGGCGGTGAAGGCCGGCGACATCCTCGCGCGCATCCCGCGCGAGACCACCAAGACCAAGGACATCACCGGCGGTCTGCCGCGGGTGGCCGAGCTCTTCGAGGCTCGCAAGCCCAAGGAGTTCGCCGTCATTTCCGAGATCGACGGCCAGGTCTCCTTCGGCAAGGACACCAAAGGCAAGCGCAAGGTGGTGGTTACCCCCGAGGTCGGCGAGCCGCGCGAGTATCCGATCCCGAAGGGCAAGCATATCGGCGTGCACGAGGGCGATGTGGTGAAGGCGGGTGAGCCATTGATGGAAGGCTCATCGAATCCGCACGACATCCTGACGATCCTCGGTGAGAAGGCGCTCGCGAAGTATCTGGTCGATGAGATCCAGGAGATCTATCGATTGCAGGGCGTCCGCATCAACGACAAGCACATCGAGGTGATCGTGCGCCAGATGCTGCGGCGGGTGCGAATTAAGGAAGTCGGCGACACCGAGTTTTTGGTCGGCGATCAGGTCGAGAAGTGGCGTTTCGACGAAGAGAATGCCCGTGTTTTGAGCAAGGGCGGTGAGCCGGCGATTGCCGAGCCGTTGTTGCTCGGAATCACTAAGGCATCGCTTTCGACGGAAAGCTTCATTTCGGCGGCATCGTTCCAGGAGACTACGCGGGTGCTGACCGAAGCCGCGATCAACGGTAAGGTCGATCGGCTAATCGGCCTGAAGGAAAACGTGATTATGGGACGGCTAATTCCGGCCGGCACCGGGGTCGCGTCCTACAATCGGGTCGACATCCGAATCGAAGGTGAGTCGGAGGAAGAGAAGTCCGAAGCGGCGCAGGTCAGTGCGACGGGCGGTAATTGACAGGGCGGAACCAACAGGCTATATACTAGTGTTTCCCCCAAGGGCGAATCAGCCCTTGGGGGGTTTGTTTGCAAATTTCGCCGGATGACGCTGCAGCCTCGACGGCGGGGCAAGTGTGCCGGTGGAATCCGAATCGGGCCGGGAGACCCGGGCCGGGAGATCGAACCCGAAGTGCCGACGATCAATCAACTGATTCGCGATGCGCGGATCAAGAAGCGCTACAAGATTAGCGCTCCTGCCCTGCAGGGCTCGCCGCAAAAACGCGGGGTCTGCACACAGGTGAAAACCACCACGCCAAAGAAGCCGAACTCGGCGCTGCGCAAGGTGGCGCGGGTGCGGCTATCGAACGGATATGAAGTGAACACCTACATCCCAGGCGTCGGGCATAACCTGCAGGAGCATTCGGTGGTGTTGATTAGGGGCGGGCGGGTGAAGGACCTGCCGGGTGTTCGCTATCACGTGATCCGCGGCACGCTCGATTCGATCGGTGTCCAGGAGCGGCGCAAGGGCCGCTCCAAGTACGGCTCGAAGAAGCCCAAGTAGGAATCGCATGTCGCGCAAGGGCCAAGCCAGAGTCCGGGAGGTAAGCCCGGATCCCAAGTTCCACGACCGCACGGTCGCAAAGTTCATTAACGTCGTGATGGAACGCGGGAAGAAGTCCACTGCGGAGACGATTCTCTACGGCGCGCTCGACTTGGTCGCCGAGCGGGCCAGGGAAGATGGCCTGGTGGTCTTCAAGCGCGCGCTCGACAACGTCCGTCCGGCGGTGGAAGTCCGCTCGCGACGGGTCGGCGGCGCCAACTATCAGGTGCCGGTCGAGGTGCGGCCGATTCGGCGCACGTCGCTTGCGATGCGATGGCTGGTGGCGGCCTCGCGGGCGCGAAGCGAGAAATCGATGCGGGAGCGGCTGGCGGCCGAGATTCTGGAGGCGGCGGCCAATCGCGGCGGGGCGGTGAAGAAGCGCGAAGATACCCATCGTATGGCCGAGGCCAACAAGGCCTTCGCCCACTTCCGATGGTAAGAGTGGCATTGGTTCAGGTTTTTTTGTGGCACGTCAGACTCCAATTGAACGGGTACGCAATATCGGCATCATGGCGCACATTGATGCCGGTAAGACCACTACAACCGAGCGGGTGCTCTACTACACCGGGATTACCTACAAGATCGGCGAGGTGCACGAGGGTACCGCGACGATGGACTGGATGGTCCAGGAGCAGGAGCGCGGCATAACCATCACCTCGGCCGCGACCACCTGCTTCTGGCGCGACCATCGCATCAACCTGATCGATACGCCCGGTCATGTCGACTTTACGATCGAAGTCGAGCGGAGCCTGCGGGTGCTCGACGGCGCCGTTGCGCTGTTCTGCGCGGTGGGCGGCGTCGAGCCGCAATCCGAGACTGTCTGGCGGCAGGCCGACAAGTACCACGTCCCGCGCATCGCGTTCATCAACAAGATGGATCGCGTGGGCGCCGACTATGAGCGCGTGGTCGAGGAGATCCGCGAAAAGCTCAAGGCGACGCCGCTCCTGCTGCAGCTTCCGATCGGCAGCGAAGACAAGTTTGCCGGCGTGATCGATCTGATCGAGCAGAAGGCGATCATCTGGGACGGCGACACGCTGGGCGCAAATTTCCGCTCCGAGCCGATTCCCGAGGCGCTGCGCGAGCGGGCGGCTGGTCAGCGCGAGAAGCTGATCGAAACGATCGCCGACCACGACGAGCAGATCATGGAGCTCTACCTTGAGGGCAAAGACCCTGAGCCGGCGGCGATTCGCGCCGCGATTCGGGCGGCGACCCTCAATCTCAAGCTGGTGCCGGTCCTGATGGGCTCGGCGTTCCGCAACAAGGGCGTGCAACCGATGCTCGACGCGGTGATCGACTACCTGCCGTCGCCGCTCGATCAGCCGCCGGTCATCGGCAAGGTCGGCGATAAAGTCGAGGAGCGATGGCCGCGCGATGACGCGCCGTTCTCCGCGCTCGCCTTCAAGATCATGACCGATCCCTACATCGGAACGCTTACCTTCCTGCGCGTCTATTCGGGCCGTCTCGAGCAGGGCAGCTCGGTGCTCAACTCGACCAAGGGCAAGCGCGAACGGATCGGGCGGTTGGTCAAGATGCACGCCAACAAGCGCGAGGAGATCAGCGAGGTCTACGCGGGCGACATCTGCGCGGTCGGATTGCGCGACACTACCACCGGCGACACGCTCTGCGATCCGGCGCATCCGATCGTGCTCGAATCGATCGAGTTCCCCGAGCCGGTCATCCAGATCGCGATCGAGCCCAAGACCAAGGCCGACCAGGAGCGTCTCGGCGAGGCGCTGCAGAAGCTCGCCAAGGAGGATCCGTCGTTCCGCGTGACCGTCAATCGCGAGACCGGGCAGACCCTGATCGCCGGGATGGGCGAGCTGCACCTGGAGATCATCGTCGACCGGATGCTCCGCGAGTTCAAGGTCGATGCGAATGTCGGCAAGCCCCAGGTTGCCTATCGCGAAACGATTCGCCGCGCCAACGAGGCCGAGGGCCGCTTCGTCCGCCAAAGCGGCGGCCACGGCCAGTTCGGCGTGGTCGATCTCCGGATCGAGCCGCTCGGCAAGGGGACCGGCTTTGAGTTCGTCGATGAGACCAAGGGCGGATCGATCCCGCGCAACTTCATTCCGTCGGTCGAAGACGGCGTGAAAGAGGCGATGGAGACCGGCGTGCTGGCCGGCTATCCGATGGTCGACGTGCGCGCGGTGCTGCTCGACGGGCAGTATCACGAGGTCGACTCATCCGATCTGGCTTTCAAGATTGCGGGTTCGATGGCTTTCCGGAAGGCGGCCGAAGGCGCCGATCCGGTGCTGCTCGAGCCAGTGATGGAGGTCGAGGTGGTCACGCCGCAGGAGTTCATGGGCGACGTGATCGGCGATCTGAGCGCGCGGCGCGGCAAGATCCTGAGCATGGAAAACCGCGCGGGCGCGCAGGTGATCGAGGCGCGCGTGCCGCTGGCCACGATGTTCGGCTATGCGACCAAGCTGCGCTCGATCACGCAGGGCCGCGCCACCTACACGATGCAGTTCGGCGCCTATGAACCGGTGCCGCAGGCCGTACACGAAGAATTAATCGCGCGCAGCGACGAAGGCGAGGAGCCGCGTCCGCGCGCGTGATGGTGAACCGAGACCGGGGGATCAAAGCGGAGGCAAAATCATGGCGAAGGCGAAATTTGAACGGACCAAGCCGCATGCCAACGTCGGCACAATCGGGCATATCGACCACGGCAAGACGACCTTGACCGCGGCGATCACCAAGGTGCTGGCGGCGCGCAAACTTGCGCAGTTCGTGCCTTTCGACAAGATCGACCGGGCGCCCGAAGAGCGCGAGCGCGGTATCACCATCGCGATCACGCACGTCGAGTACGAAACTCCGGTGCGCCATTACGCGCACGTCGATTGCCCGGGCCACGCCGACTACATCAAGAACATGATCACCGGCGCCGCCCAGATGGACGGCGCGATCTTGGTGGTCGGCGCGAACGACGGACCGATGCCGCAGACGCGCGAACACATCCTGCTCGCCCGCCAGGTCGGCGTGCCGTACATCGTGGTGTTCATGAACAAGGTCGACATGGTCGATGATCCCGAGTTGCTCGACCTGGTCGAACTCGAGGTCCGCGACCTGTTGAAGAAGTACGAGTTCCCCGGCGACGACATCCCGGTGATCCGGGGCAGCGCGCTGAAGGCGCTCGAATGCGGCTGCGGCAAAGACGATTGCGCAAACTGCAAGCCGATCCTCGAGCTCATGAATGCGGTCGATTCCTACGTCAAGCAGCCCGAGCGCGAGACCGACAAGCCCTTCCTGATGCCGATCGAAGACGTCTTCTCGATCTCCGGGCGCGGCACGGTCGTGACTGGACGCGTCGAGCGCGGCCGCGTAAAGGTCGGAGAAGAGGTCGAGATCGTCGGCTTTCGCGAGACCACCAAGACCGTCGTGACGGGCGTCGAGATGTTCCGAAAGATTCTTGACGAGGGGCAGGCGGGCGATAACATCGGCGTGCTGCTGCGCGGCCTCAAGCGCGAGGACGTCGAGCGTGGACAAGTATTGGCGCAACCCGGATCGATTACGCCGCACACTCGATTCGAGGCCCAGACTTACGTGTTGACCAAGGAAGAGGGCGGACGGCATACGCCGTTCTTCAACGGCTATCGCCCGCAGTTCTACTTCCGCACCACCGACGTCACCGGCGTCGTCACGCTGCCCGAAGGCACCGAGATGGTGATGCCGGGTGACAACGTGAGCGTGGTCGGCGAGCTGATCACGCCGGTTGCGATGGAGCAGGGGCTGCGGTTTGCGATCCGCGAAGGCGGCCGCACCGTAGGCGCCGGCGTGGTTTCCAAGGTTCTCAAGTAAAGCTCTTAAGAAAAGTTCTTAGGTAACGCTTTTTACAGGTCGATTTGCGAATGGGCAGGCGGGACAGGGGCCGAAAGACGTGGCTGGGATGAACGAAAAGATTCGCATCCGTCTCAAGGCGTATGACTACCGGCTGCTCGATCAGTCGGTGCGCGAGATCGTCGACACGATTCGGCGCACCGGTGGACGCGTTGCCGGCCCGATTCCGCTGCCGACCCGGATTGAGCGCTTCACCGTGAATCGCTCGCCGCATGTCGACAAGAAATCGCGCGAGCAGTTCGAAATCCGCACGCATAAGCGGCTGCTCGATGTGCTCGAACCGACCCAGCAGACCATCGACGCGCTCGGCAAGCTCGACCTCGCCGCAGGCGTCGATGTCGAAATCAAGCTTGGATGAACGCGCCGTGCTGACCGGATTGATAGGGATGAAACTCGGGATGACCCAGGTCGGCGACGACTCCGGACGGGTGCGCGCCGTGACCGTGATTCAGCTCGGTCCGTGCATGGTCACCCAGTTAAAAACCGCAGAGACCGACGGCTACGAGGCGGTCCAGGTCACCTACGGTCGCAAGAAGCCGATCCGCACGACCTCGGCTGAGCGCGGCCATTTTGCAAAGAGTGAAGTGGCGCCGGGTATCGCGACGCGGGAGTTCCATCGCCGCGGCGACGGCGAGATTAAGCTCGGACAGGCGATCGCGGTGGGCGAGGTTTTCAAGCCGGGCGACTTGGTTGACGTCTCGGGCGTGTCAAAAGGGCGCGGCTACGCCGGCGTTATCAAGCGGCATCACTTTGCCGGCTTTCCCGGCTCGCGCGGCACTCATGAATACTTCCGCCACGGCGGCTCGATCGGCAATCGCTCGTTTCCGGGCCGCGTGCGCAAGGGGTTGCGGATGGCCGGGCAGATGGGCAACGAGCGAGTGACGATCGTCAATTTGCCGGTGATCGATATTTTGGCCGACGAAAATGCGATCGTAGTTGGCGGCGCGGTGCCCGGCGCCGACGGCGGAATCGTAACCGTGCGGCATGCCGCCAAGTTGCGGCGCCAGGCGGCGGAATGAAAGTAACGACTGATGAAGGCGATGGCTGAGCGCGACGACCATACCGCACCGGTTAAGCTGCCGGTCTATTCCGCCGATCGCCAGCAGACCGGCGAGCTCGAAATCTCCGGGCGGGTCTTCGCCTGCGAAGCGAATCCGGGGCTGGTGCATGAAGCGGTCACGATGCAGCTTGCCAATCGGCGCGCCGGCACTGCCGCCACCAAGACGCGCGGGTTCATCTCCGGCGGCGGGCGCAAGCCGTGGCGACAGAAGGGCACCGGCCGAGCGCGCGCCGGCTCGACGCGGTCCCCACTATGGCGTCATGGCGGCACGATCTTCGGCCCGCAGCCGCGTGACTATTCCTACTCGATGCCGAAGAAGGCGTGGCGCAAAGCGCTGTGCATGGCGCTCTCGGATCGGGCGCGCGAAGGTAAGCTGGTGATTGTCAACGCGCTCGAACTTGCAGAAGCCAAAACCAGGCTGGCGAAAGCGATGCTGGAGAGGCTCGGACTCAAGCATGCGCTGATCGTTTTCGGCGAAGGCGAGGAAGGTTTCTATCGCGCGGCGCGGAATCTCGCCGCGCACAAGGTGTTGCCACTTGGCGGCCTCAACGTTTTCGACATCCTGAATTACGACGAGCTCCTGATGACGGAGAAGTCGGCGCGCGCGCTCGAAGCGCGTCTGGGAGAGCGCTAGTCATGCCCGACGCCGGACTGATCATCGCACCGCTGGTGACCGAGAAGGGCACTGTGATCGCGGAGAAATCGAACCAAGTCGCGTTTCGGGTGCGCCCCGAGGCGACCAAGGATACGATTCGCGACACGGTCGAGGAGCTGTTCAAAGTCACCGTGATCAAGGTCCGCACCTCGAACTTCATGGGCAAGCAGCGCCGGCGC
The DNA here is from genome assembly GCA_021324855.1 of Pseudomonadota bacterium. Classification (GTDB taxonomy): domain Bacteria; phylum Desulfobacterota; class Binatia; order Binatales; family Binataceae; genus JAJPIG01. The sequence goes on from JAJPIG010000021.1 coordinate 121,547, forward strand.
GGACGAATCGTCGGACGCCAGGCTAATTGGAAGAAGGCCTACGTGACGCTCAAGGATGGCGACCGGATCGAATTTTTCGAGGGCGCATAACCCAGGCGGTGAACTTTTTTGACGGACTGATTTTGCGATGGCGATAATCCAGCTCAATCCGCGCACTCCCGGGCAGCGCTTTCAGCAGATCGCGGACTTTTCCGATCTGACGCCGAAGCCGCCCGAAAAGGCACTGCTGAAGCCGATCAAGCGCTCGGGTGGACGCAACAACCTTGGCCGGATGACGCTCCGCCATCGCGGCGGCGGCCACAAGCGGATGCTGCGCGTGATCGACTTCCGGCGCGACCACGATGGAGTGCCGGCGACGGTCGCGGCGCTCGAATACGATCCCAATCGCTCGGCCAATATCGCGCTGCTCCATTACGCCGACGGTCGCAAGAGCTACATTCTTGCGCCGCTCGGACTGAAGGTGGGCGACAAGGTCGAATCAGGCGATGCGGCGGACATCAAGCCGGGCAACGCGCTTCGGCTCCGCGCGATTCCCGTCGGCACGGTCGTGCATGCGATAGAGCTCAAGCCGGGTGCGGGCGCGCAACTCGCGCGCGGTGCGGGCGCGCAGGCCCAATTGATGGCGAAGGAAGGGAAGTTCGCGCTCCTGAAGCTGCCGTCGGGCGAGCAGCGGATGGTGCTCGCGGAGTGCCGCGCGACCATCGGGCAGGTCGGCAACGTCGAATACGAGAACATCTCGATCGGCAAGGCCGGCCGCACGCGGCATCTCGGATGGCGCTCGTACGTGCGCGGTATCGCAATGAACCCTGTCGACCATCCGCACGGCGGCGGCGAGGGCCGCTCGAAGGGCAATCATCCGCAATCGCCGTGGGGGATGCCAACCAAGGGACACAAGACGCGCGGCAAAAAGCCGTCGGATCGGTATATCGTAAGCCGCCGTCCACGAGGCAAACGCTAATTACGGGAAGCTCAGCCGGGACAGAAGATGAGATCGCTCAAGAAAGGACCGTTCGTCGACGGCCATCTGCAGAAGAAGGTCGAGGCCGCCAGCGCCTCCGGCGACAAGCGGATCATCCGCACCTGGTCGCGCCGCTCGATGATCACGCCCGACATGATCGGGCTTACCTTCGCCGTGCATAACGGCCACAAGTTCATCCCGGTCTACTGCACCGAGAACATGGTCGGACACAAGCTCGGCGAATTTTCGCCGACGCGCACCTTCCACGGCCATGCGGGTGATCGCAAGGGCGAAGTCCGATCCGCAGCCGGAGCGGCTCCGGCTGCGCCTGCGGCAGCAGCCGCCTCGCCGGCCGCGCCGGCAAAGCCGGCAGGAGCATAAGGAAACCCGGTTATGGAAGCGAAGGCGCGCACGCGATTTGTCAGAATCTCGCCGCAAAAGCTCAGGCTGGTCTGCGATCTGGTCGCGGGCAAGCGGGTCGACCAGGCGCTCTCGATCCTCGATTTCACGCCCAAGAAGGCGGCGCGGATTTTGTCGAAGACCTTGATGGCGGCGGTGGCCAATGCGCGCGATCAACAGAATATCGACGAGGACCGGCTCTACGTAAAGCGCGTCACGGCCGATACCGGACCGACCTGGAAACGCTCGCTTCCGCGCGCGCACATGCATGCGACGCCGATTCTGAAGCGCACCAGCCACGTGACCGTAATCGTCGACGAGATCGGGTCTTAAGGATTTCCATTATGGGTCAGAAATCGCATCCGCGCGGCCTGCGTCTCGGTATCATCGAGAGCTGGGACTCGAAATGGTTCGGCAGCAATCACAACTACGTCGAGCTGCTCCATGAGGATCTCAAGATCCGCGAGTTTATCAAGAAGCGCCTCTACCATGCGGGCATCTCGCGGATCGAGGTCGAGCGGATGGCCAACAAGGCCAAGATCAACATCCATACGGCGCGGCCCGGAATCGTGATCGGCAAGAAGGGCGCGGAGATCGACAAGCTCAAGCAGGATATCCAGAAGGTGATGAAGGCGCGCGAAGCGTTCATCAACATTCACGAAGTCCGGCGCCCTGACCTCGACCCGCAGCTCGTCGCCGAGAATATTGCGCTTCAGCTCGAACGCCGCGTCGCGTTTCGCCGCGCGATGAAGGAGGCGGTGCTGCGCGCGATGCGGATGGGCGCGCAGGGCGTGAAGGTCCACGTCGCGGGACGTCTGGGCGGCGCCGAGATCGCGCGCCGCGAATGGTATCGCGAAGGGCGCGTGCCGCTGCAGACGCTGCGGGCTGACGTGGCGTACGGTTTTGCCGAGGCCCATACGACTTACGGGGTCATCGGGGTGAAGGTCTGGATCTTCCGCGGCGAAATCCTGACCCGCCAGGAAGAGGCGCGCAAGCGCGCTGGCGCCGCGGCCCAGCAGGGCTGATTAGCAGGGACGCGAAACGATGCTGGCACCGAAGAAAGTCAAGTGGCGCAAGATGATGAAGGGGCGCGTGCGCGGCGCGGAATCGCGCGGGCTCGAGATGGCCTTCGGCGACTTCGGTCTGAAGGCGATCGAGACTGCCCGGGTCGACACGCGCGCGCTCGAAGCCGCCCGCATCGCGCTCACGCGCCATATCAAGCGCGGCGGCCGCGTCTGGATTCGCGTGTTTCCGGACAAGCCGTATACGAAGAAGCCGGCCGAGACCCGGATGGGCAAAGGCAAAGGGTCGCCCGAAGGATGGGTCGCTGTGGTAAGACCCGGGCGTATCCTGTTCGAGATGGAAGGCGTAGACCGGGCGACCGCCCACGAGGCGATGCGGCTCGCGGCGCATAAGCTACCGGTCAAGACGGTCGTGGTCGAGCGCGAAGGAGTTGAGCTTGGAGCTTGACGAAATCCGGCAGATGAACCTGGAGGATCTGCGCGTCAAGGAGCGTGAGACCCGCGAGGAGATTTTCCGGCTGCGGCTCAAGATGCGCACCAATCAGCTCGATAATCCGTCGGGCTTGAGGCGCGCGCGGCGCGAGCTCGCGTGGATTAAGACCGTGATGCACAGCAAACAGGGTGCAGCGGAGACGGCAAGTAAGGAATCAGATGCGGCAGCGAGCTAAACGGCGCGAAGGTGTGGTGATCGCCGCGCGGATGACCAAGACTGTGGTGGTGCAGGTCGACCGCCTTGTCCAGCATCCGTTGTACGGAAAGCGCATGCGGCAGCGTCGGCGCCTGATGGCGCACGACGAACGCGGTGAGTGCCATGAGGGTGACCGTGTGCTGATTATCGAGACCCGGCCGCTATCCAAGAACAAGCGCTGGCGCGTGAGCCAGGTGATCCGGCGCGCGGCGGGTTGAGCGGGAAGGGTTGAGAAAGAAGGACCGTAACCGTGGTTCAGATGCGCACAATCCTTGAGGTCGCCGACAATTCGGGCGCCCGCAAGGTCCAATGTATCAAGGTGCTCGGCGGCTCGCGCCGCCGCTACGCCACCGTCGGCGACGTGATCGTGGTATCGATCAAGGAAGCGGTGCCCAATGCCAAGGTCAAGAAGGGTGATACGAGCCGCGCGGTGATCGTGCGCACCAACAAGGAGATCAGCCGCGCCGACGGCAGTTATATCCGCTTCGACGACAACTCGGCCGTGCTGCTCGACAGTCAGCACGAGCCGATCGGCACGCGCATCTTCGGCCCCGTCGCCCGCGAGCTTCGCGCGCGCCGCTTCCTCAAGATCATCTCGCTCGCTCCGGAGGTGCTCTGATGCCGGAGCAGAACATCGTCAGGCGGATCAAAAAGGCGGTGGCGCGCGTCAAGCCGCGAATCAAGAAAAACGACATGGTGATGGTCGTGACGGGGCGCGAGCGCGGCAAGACGGGCAAGGTGATGCGTGTGATGGCGGATGATGCGCGTGTCATTGTCGAGCGCCTTAACGTCGTCAAACGCCATTCCAAGCCGCGCGGCCCGCAGAGCCCCGGCGGAATCGTCGAGAAAGAAGCGCCGATCCCGATCTCGAACGTGATGTTCTTCTGTGAGCGATGCAACGCGCCGGTGCGGGTCGGAATCAAAACCGCCGCCGATGGCGCGCGGATCAGAATTTGCCGCCGATGCGGCGAGCAACTCGGTAATGAATAGCGTTCGGTAATCGATAATGGCCGACGAAGAAAAATCGGAAAAGAAACCGCGGCAACGCCCCGAGGGCGAGGCGCGGAAAGGCGGCGAGCAGCAGAAGGGCGGCGAAGGCCGTCCGCGCGGCAAGCGTCCGCCCAAGGGCGACGCTGAGGCTGCTGCGGCCCAAGTCGAGCCGGAGCCGAGCGAGCCCGAGCCCAAGGTCACGCCGCGACTCAAGGAGCGCTACGAGACCGAGATCGTGCCGGCGCTGATGCGCGAGCTAAAGATCACAAACCGGTTTCGCGTGCCGCGTCTCGAGAAGATCGTCATCAATATGGCGCTCGCCGAGGCGCGCGAGAACGTCAAGGTGCTCGACGCGGCAGTCGAGGAGCTCAAACAGTTAACCGGGCAAAAGCCGGTCATCACGCGGGCGCGCAAGGCAATTTCGAATTTCAAGCTGCGCCAGGGGATGCCGATCGGCGCGATGGTCACGTTGCGGCGCGAGCGAATGTACGAATTTTTTGACCGGTTGGTGAATATCGCTCTGCCGCGCGTGCGCGACTTCCGCGGCGTCAGCGACAAAGCCTTCGACGGCCGTGGCAACTATTCGCTGGGACTGCGGGAGCATACGATTTTCCCCGAGATCAATCTGGACAAGGTCGAAACCGTGAAGGGGATGACGATCTCGATCATCACCACGGCGCCAAGCGATTTCGAAGCTGCGATGCTGCTGCGGGCGCTCGGGATGCCGATGCGCAGCGCGGCGCCCGAAACGCAGCTCAAGGCGGCGAGCTGAGGCACGAGGCGAAAAGGCGAAGATCAAATGGCGAAGATATCACTCATGATCAAGGCGCAGCGTCCGCCGAAGTTCAAAGTGCGGGGATACAATCGATGTCCCCGGTGCGGGCGCGCGCGTGCATTTTTCCGTCGATTCAAGCTGTGTAGGCTCTGTTTGCGTCAACTTGCGCTACGTGGCGAGTTGCCGGGCGTGGTGAAGGCGAGCTGGTAGAACAACCATCGGAAACCGGAGAAAACAATTTCAAGGCATAACGAATGTCGCAGACCGACCCAATCGCAGAGATGCTGACTCGGATTCGCAACGCGATCCATGCGCGGTACAACGAGGTCGCGCTGGCTCATTCGCGACTGCGCGAAGCCATCGCTCGCGTGCTCGCTGCCGAGGGCTTCCTCGAAGCGATCGAGATCGAAGGCGAAGGCTACAAACGCCAGCTCAAGCTCAAGATTCGCTACGCGCAGAATCGCGAAAATCGCGAACCGGTCATCCGGGGCCTTCAGCGCGTGAGCAAGCCGAGCCTCCGCGTTTACTCGGGCGCGGCGCAGATGCCGCGCGCGGCGGGCGGGATGGGGATGCACGTCGTGTCGACGCCGCTCGGTGTGATGACCGATCGCGAAGCGCGGCGCAAAAAGGTCGGCGGCGAAATTTTACTCAGGGTCTGGTAGAGGACCGGGTACTCGAACATGTCGCGGATAGGACGGATGCCGGTGCAACTCGAAAAGGGCGTGAAGGCCGCGGTCAGCGGCAGCACGCTCAGACTCGAAGGGCCCAAGGGCAAGCTCGAGTTGCAGATCCCAGAGGGCTTCACGCCGGAAATCAACGACTCGACGATCACGATCAAACGCCCGGGCGACAGCCAGCGGGAGCGCGCGCTCCATGGGCTCACCCGCAAGCTGGTCGCGAACATGGCGACCGGCGTGAGCCGCGGCTTCACGCGCGTGCTCGAGATCAACGGCGTCGGCTATCGCAGCGAGGTGCGTGGAAATCAGATTAATTTGACGCTCGGCTACTCCCATCCGATCGTCTATCAACTGCCGCCGGGCGTGACCGCGAAAGTCGAACGCCAGGTGGTGATCACGCTCGAAGGCGCCGATCTCCAGTTGCTCGGCACCGTGGCGGCGCAGTTGCGCGCGTTGCGGCCGCCGGAGCCGTACAAGGGCAAGGGCATCAAGTACGCCGGCGAGACCATCCGGCGCAAGGCGGGCAAGGCCGCGGCCGGCGCCAGCGCGAGTTAGCGGCGGAGCGCATAGTCGATGGCATTGGATCGAAGCGAAAAACGTGGGTTGCGCCGGCAGCGGGTGCGCCGGACGGTGCGCGGCAGTGACGAGCGGCCGCGGCTCTCGGTCTACCGCTCTTTGCATCATATCTACGCGCAGGTTATCTCGGATGAATCCGGGAAGACGTTGGCGGCGGCCTGCTCGGCGGGCGGCGACCTGGGTGCTCAGACCAAGGGCAAGCGCGGCGTCGAGACGGCGAAAATCGTTGGCAGGGCGATCGCCGAGCGCTGCAGGGAGAAAGGCATCAGCCAGGTGGTTTTCGATCGCAACGGCTTTCTTTATCACGGCAAGGTGAAGGCTTTGGCAGACGCGGCTCGCGAAGGCGGGCTCAGATTCTGAACGGCACGTTCTGAGTGTAAAAGGAAAACCATGGCGCAACGGATAGACCCGCAGGGCCTTGAGATCAAAGAAAAGGTCGTGCACATCAACCGCGTTGCGAAGGTCGTTAAAGGCGGCCGGCGTTTCAGCTTCAGCGCGCTGGTCGTGGTGGGCGATCAGAGCGGGCTGGTAGGTTTCGGCCTGGGCAAGGCCAACGAAGTCCCCGAGGCGATTCGCAAGGGCGTTGAGCGGGCCAAGAAAAGCCTTATCCGGGTGCCGCTACGCGAAGGAACGATACCCCACGCCACTATCGGTCATTTCGGCGCGGGCAAGGTGATCCTGAAGCCGGCCTCTGAGGGCACTGGGGTTATCGCCGCGGGCGGCGTGCGCGCGGTCGTCGAGCTGGCAGGCATCAGGAACATCCTGACCAAGCGGCTCGGATCGTCGAATCCGCACAACCTGGTCAAGGCGACGCTCGAAGCGCTTGCCGGTTTGATGAACCCCGAAGAGATCACGAAACTTCGCCGTGCACCCGGCGGCGAGACTGCGGCGGCATAGCAGGTCCCTAAAGCGATGGCGGAAAAGATTCGGATAAGGCTGGCTCACAGTCCGATCGGCACCACGAATCGTGTTCGCGAGACATTGAAAGGCCTGGGACTCGGCAAGCTCGGCAGTGAGCGCGAGATCGAGCGGAGCGCGGCGGTTGAGGGAATGCTCCGCCGGGTGTCGCATCTGGTGCAAGTGGTAAATTCGAAGACGGCATGACGATGGATTTGAGTAATCTGAAACCGCCCGCTGGAGCGAAACGACGCGCGCGCCGCGTGGGCCGCGGAATCGGCTCGGGATTGGGAAAGACGTCGGGCCGCGGGCATAAAGGCCGTGGATCGCGATCGGGCGGAAACACGCCGCCCGGTTACGAAGGCGGTCAGATGCCTTTGCAGCGGCGTGTCCCGAAGCGCGGCTTCCGACGGCTTTTGCGCAATGCCGCGCGGCGCGACGAATTTGCCATCGTCAACCTTGAGCGGCTTGCAAACTTTGCAGACGGCGAGCGGGTTGATCCGGATATACTCACCGAGCGCGGGATCATCCGCCCGGGACGCAAGGTCAAGATTCTTGGCGATGGCGAACTCAGCACAAAATTGACGATTCGCGCGCACGCCTTTTCGGCGGCGGCGCGCGACAAGATCGCCCGCGCCGGCGGAGTGGCGGAACTGATCGAAGGCGCACGGGACTGAATGCTTGAAGGATTTTCAAATGCTTCGCGCATCCCGGAACTGCGCCGCCGGCTGCTTTTCACGGCCCTGATGCTGGTGGTTTACCGGGTCGGGGTTGCAATCCCGACGCCGGGAATCGACGGGCAGGCCCTGGCGGCTTTTTTCGACGCGGCATCGAGCACGCTTTTCGGCTGGGTCAATCTTTTCTCAGGCGGCGCACTGGAACGATTCTCGATCTTCGCGCTCGGCATCATGCCGTACATCTCGGTCGCGATCATTCTGGATTTGCTGAAGGTCGCATCGCCATATCTCGACGAACTATACAAAGAGGGCGAAGCCGGCCGCCGCAAAATCACCCAGTACACCCGCTATTTCACTGTTCTGCTCGCCATCGTGCAGGGCTACATGATCGCGTTCTCCCTTGAGCGCATCCAGGCGCCCGGCGGCGGCTCCGTGGTTTTCCATCCCGGAATCCCGTTCCGCCTGATGACCGTGATAACCGTCACTGCCGGCACGATCTTCGTGATGTGGATCGGCGAGCAGATCACCGAGCGTGGAATTGGTAACGGCATCTCGCTCATCATCATGGCCGGAATCGTCGCCCGGCTGCCGAGCGCCGTGGGCACGACGACCCAGTTTGTCCGCGAAGGTGAGATGAGCCTGTTCGTGCTGATCCTGATCCTCGCGCTGGCGCTCGCCGTCACCGCCGGGATTGTTTACGTTGAGACGGCGCAGCGCCGTTTACCGGTCCAGTACGCGCGGCGGGTCGTCGGGCGGCGGGTCTACGGCGGCCAGACGTCGCATCTGCCGCTCAAGATCAACACTTCAGGCGTGATTCCACCGATCTTCGCCTCATCGATCCTGGTGTTTCCAGCGACGGTCGCGACCTTCGTTCCGGCGCTCAAGGGATGGGCCTCCTATCTTACGCCCGGCGGCTTCTATTACGACCTGGTCTACGTCGCGCTGATCATCTTTTTCTGCTATTTTTATACGGCGGTTACGTTTAATCCGGTTGACGTCGCTGACAATCTCAAGAAGTATGGCGGATTTATTCCCGGGATCAGGCCCGGACGCTATACGGCTGAGTATATCGATCGAGTGCTGTCGCGGATCACGCTCGGTGGCGCGATTTACGTGAGTGCGGTCTGCATCCTCCCGACCATCCTGATCCAGCGCTTTAACGTTCCGTTCTACTTCGGCGGCACCGCGCTTCTGATCGTGGTGGGAGTGGCGCTCGACACGGTCGCCCAGATCGAAACCCATCTGCTGACCCGCAACTATGAGGGCTTCATGCGGCGCGGCAGGGTGAAATCGAGGAGGGGGGCCTAGACTGTGCGGCTGGTGATGCTGGGGCCTCCGGGCGCTGGAAAAGGCACGCAGGCACGCATGCTTCAGGAAAGGCTCGGAGTCCCACAGATAGCCAGCGGCGACCTGTTGCGCGCGGCGGTGCAGGATCGAACGCAGCTTGGAATTGAAGCCAAGCGATACATGGATCGCGGGGCGCTGGTGCCCGACGATTTGGTACTTAAATTGATAGAAGAACGCTTGCGCAAGCCTGATGCGACTGCGGGGTTCATCCTGGACGGCTTTCCCCGCACCCGCGAACAGGCCGAGGCGCTCGCCGCGATGTACAAAAGGAACGGCGCGCTCGACCGCGTGATCGCGTTGAACGTACCCGACGAGGAAATAATCAAGCGTATTTCGGGGCGGCGCACCTGCCGAAATTGCGGCGCGATGTACCACCTGGTCTTCGATCCGCCCATGAACCAGAACCATTGCAATCAGTGCAACGGCGAGCTCTATCAGCGCGAAGACGATTCGGAGGATACCGTCCGGATGCGCCTGCAAGTGTATGCCGCCGCAACCCGTCCGCTGCTCGAATACTACGAGCGTCAGGGGCTGCTCGTGCAGGTCGATGGAATCGGCCGACCCGAGGAGGTTTCGGCGCGGATTCTGAAGCAGCTCGGAGTCGATGCGCTCAATTCTGCGAAGGCGAGGACCAAGGCCTGAAGCGGATCGTTGTGCCGAGATGATCGTGCTCAAGAGTCGTGAAGAGATAGCGCTGATTCGCAAGGCGAGCCGGATCGTGGCCGAAGTGCTCGACGAGGTCGCCGCGATGGTGCGTCCGGGCGTCACCACCGACGAGCTCGATCGGGCGGCCGAGAAGCTCACGCTTCAGAAGGGCGCCAAGCCGGCCTTCAAGGGCTACCGGCCGCACGACGTGGTCTATCCGAAGAGTCTGTGCGTATCGATAAATAACGAAATCGTTCACGGCATCCCATCGGCCCGCAAACTCAAGCCGGGCGACATTGTTGGGCTCGACTTCGGCGTCGTCTACCAGGGCTTCTATGGCGATGCAGCGCGGACGTTGCCGGTAGGCGAGGTTTCGGAACGGGCACGGCGTCTGATGCGGGTGACGCGTGAGGCGCTCTATGCCGGTATCGAGCAGGCCCGGCTCGGCAATCGCATCGGCGATATCGGGCGCGCCGTGCAGCAAGTCGCCGAGCGCGCAGGATATTCAGTGGTCCAGGAGTTCGCAGGACACGGTATCGGCCGGCGGCTGCATGAGGATCCGCAGGTGCCGAATTATTTCCGGTCCGGGATGCCGAACCCGCGATTGCAGGAGGGGATGACGCTCGCGATCGAGCCGATGGTGAACGAAGGGACTGCGGAACTCGAAATCCTCGACGATGGATGGACGGCGGTGACCGCCGACGGCAAGCTTTCCGCCCATTTCGAGCATTCAATCGTGATCACAGCGAATGGACCGGAGATTCTGAGCGAGCTCTAAGCTTTCGAACGAGTTAAAAATGTCGAAGAGCGACGCGATAGAAGTACAAGGCACGGTGCTGGAGGCGCTGCCCAACGCGATGTTCCGCGTGTCGCTGGAGAACGGTCATCGCGTGCTGGCGCATATCTCGGGCAAGATGCGCATGCATTACATAAAGATTCTCCCCGGCGACAAGGTCACGGTCGAGCTTTCGCCGTATGATCTGAGCCGCGGGCGCATCACCTACCGGATGCGCTGAACGGAGCGGACTATACTCATGAAAGTACGGGCCTCGGTCAAACGAATCTGTAAGAATTGCAAGGTTGTGCGCCGTCAGGGCGTGGTTCGCATCCTGTGCTCCAACCCGCGGCACAAACAGCGCCAGGGCTAAACGGCGGGAGGGTAATTTCCGATGGCACGCGTGGCCGGAGTTGAATTGCCGAGAAACAAGCGGATGGAGATCGCGCTCACCTATATCTATGGGATCGGGCGCACCGCGGCGGCCAAAATTCTCGAAGCGGCGAAGGTCGATCCGGGCCGCAATTCCGACGACCTTACCGCCGAGGAGCAGGTGCGGATTCGCCAAGTGATCGATCAGAACTACAAGGTCGAGGGCGACCTGCGGCGCGAAGTGCAGCAATCGATCAAGCGCCTGATGGACCTCGGGTGCTACCGCGGCATCCGGCATCGTCGCGGACTGCCGGTGCGCGGACAGCGGACGCATACCAACGCCCGCACGCGCAAGGGACCCCGCAAAGTCGTCGCGGGCAAGAAGCAGGCGCCGCCCAAGGGCTAGAAGATCAAACGCGAAACGAGATTAACTGATGGCTGACGAAGAGACCAAGGAAGCGAAGGAACCGAAAGGCACGCAGCGCGCGGGTGCAGGTGCTGCCGGCTCGGCGCCTGCCGAAGGCGCCGCCGGTGGCGCGGCTGCTGCTCCGGCACCGCGGCGTCGCCGTGTCCGGCGGACGGTTCCCGAAGGCGTCGCGCATATCCACGCGACCTTCAACAATACCATCGTAAGCATCACCGACCCTCAGGGGATGGTGGTCGGGTGGGCCAGCGCGGGATCGGTCGGCTTTAAGGGTTCGCGCAAGGGCACGCCGTTTGCCGCCCAGATGGCCGCGGAGGCGGCGGCGCGCAAGGCGGCTGAACTCGGGATGCGCTCGGTGATCGCGTTCGTGAAGGGCCCGGGCGGTGGACGCGAGTCTGCGGTGCGCGCCCTGCAGGCCGCAGGTCTTAATGTCAGCTCGATCAAGGACGTTACTCCAATTCCGCACAACGGCTGCCGTCCGCCCAAACGGCGGCGCGTTTAGCGGCGGAGGCAAAAGCAGCAGTGGCAAGAAATCTGGGTCCCGTATGCCGGCTATGCCGGCGCGAAGGCTTGAAACTGTTCCTCAAGGGAGAGCGCTGTTACACCGACAAGTGCGCGATCGAGCGGCGCAACTATCCGCCCGGCGCGCATGGTCAGGCGCGCACGCGGTTCTCCGAGTTCTCAATCCGGCTGCGCGAGAAACAAAAGGTTAAGCGCATCTACCGGATGCTGGAGAAGCAGTTTGCCGGCTATTTCGACAACGCCGAACGGATGCCCGGGATCACCGGCGAGAACCTGCTGGTTCTGCTCGAACGGCGGCTCGACAACGTGGTCTATCGGCTCGGCTTTGCTAGTTCGATCGCGCAGGCGCGCCAGCTCGTCCGTCACGGCCATATCGAGGTCGATGGCAAGCCGGTGACGATTCCGTCGGCGCTCGTGAACCTCAACCAGGTGGTGAGCATCGCGGAGAAAAGCCGGCAGAAGAAAGCCATCGTTGAGGCGATCGAGCTTTCGCAGCGGCGCGGGCTGCCCGCGTGGATCTCGCTCGAGCGCGATCAGTTCCGCGGCTCTCTCAAGGCGTTGCCGGCGCGCAGCGAGCTGACGATGCCGATCAGCGAGAAGCTGATCGTTGAGCATTATTCACGGTAAGCGGCGGGGGTGCGGGCGGAGTTTGAAAAATTCATCGGTTAAGAGCGGCGACAACTATGCAGACTGACTGGCGCGATTTGATCAAACCCAAAGCCGTCGAGTTCGACGAAAAGGAAGTCACCCCGACCTACGGACGCTTCTTCGCCGAACCGCTGGAGCGCGGGTACGGAATAACGGTGGGCAATACTCTGCGCCGTATCCTGCTGGCGTCGCTACCGGGATTCGCGATCACCGCGGTCCGAATCAAAGGCGTGCTCCATGAATTCTCGACCCTGCCGGGCGTCAAGGAAGATATCACGGACCTCGTGCTCAACCTTAAGGAGGTGCGGCTGCGCCTTCATGAGGGCGACGAGCTCACCGCGACGCTGCAGGCCAAAGGCGAGGCGGTGGTCACCGCGCGTGACATCAGCGGCGGACCGAGCCTCGAGATCCTGACGCCCGAGCAGCACATCGCAACGCTCGACAAGGGCGCCGAGCTCGATATGGAGCTGGTAATCAAGCGCGGGCGCGGCTATGTGCCGGCTGAGCGCGGCAACGAGGATGAGCCGATCGGCACGATTCGTCTCGATTCGATCTTCTCGCCGATCCGCAAAGTCAACTTCACTGTTACCAACGCCCGCGTCGGGCAGCGCACGGACTATGACCGCCTGATGCTCGAAATCTGGACCGACGGCTCGATCTCTCCGCGCGATGCGCTGACCTATGCGGCCCGCGTCGCGCGCGATCAGATGTCGATCTTTGCCGGGATGGAAGAGGGCGCCGAAATGCCGGCGGGCGCGGCGCCGAGCGCGGAGACCCGTCCGACGCTCAACGAGGCGCTGTTCAAGCCGGTCGCCGAACTGCCGGTCTCCGTGCGCGCCTTCAACGGACTCCAGAATGCGGACATCAAGTACGTTGGCGAGCTGGTCCAGCGGAGCGAGCAGGACATGCTCAAGATCAAGAATTTCGGGCGCAAGTCGCTCAACGAAATCAAGGAAGTTTTGACCGAGATGGGACTTTCGCTCGGGATGCGGCTTGACGGGCTCCCGTCGCGCGCGGAGCTCGACCGGATGTGGGAGGAGCAGGAGTCGCGGGAACCGGCCTAGCCGACCGCGGTAATCAGCGATGCGTCATCAAAATCAGGGCCGCAAGCTTAACCGCAGCTCGTCTCATCGGAAGGCGCTGTTCCGCAATCTGGTGCTGAGCCTCATTCGTCACGAGCGCATCCGGACGACCGACGCCAAAGCCAAGGAGCTGCGACGTTTTGCCGATCGGATGATCACGCTCGGCAAGCGGGGCGATCTGAGCGCCCGCCGGCGCGCCTTCGACTTTATCCGCTCGCGCGATGCGGTCAAAAAGCTGTTCGATGAGATCGCGCCGCGCTTCAAGGAACGGAACGGCGGCTATACGCGCGTAATTAAATTCGGATTCCGTCGCGGCGATGCCGCGCCGCTTTCGATCATCGAATTCACCGGCGGCGAGGAAGACGCGCAGAGCAAGAAGCCGCACCGGCGCAGGACCCCGACCCGGACCGAGCGCGAGCCGCGCCGCGCGCGCGCGGCCGCCGGCTAATCGCGGTCCGCTGCGCGCCCGAGCAACCCATGATCGTTTGCATCATCGATTACCGGGTGCGCGCAGGCCGCGAAGCTCAGCATCTGGCGGAGCTTGCGCCGCTACTCGAAAAGGTGAAGTCCGTCTCGGGTTTCATCTCGAAGACTTCGTTCGAAAGCCCGGCACGCGACGGCGGATGGTTCACCGTTTCATACTGGGAAAGCCGCGAGGCGCTGCAGGCGTGGACGGCCGACCCGGACCATCGGCGCGCGATGGCGATCGGCAAGCGCGACATCTTCGCCGAGTTCCGCATCATGATCGCCGAGGTCGAGCGCGACTATTCGTGGCGTTTGGGCGAATCCTGATTTTCGTCCGGGTTCTGCCGTACCCGCCAGTCTGATAGAATCTGATTCGCGCGTCTCGCGCGAAAAATCTATGACAAACGAACTGGTTCGGCCGGAAAAGTTCTTCGCCAACCGTTTTGGGATGAGCGAGTCGGTCTTCGAACGGATTATCGGCAGCGCGCTCGAGCGCCGGGCCGATTACGTCGATCTCTACCTTGAATATCGCGACGCCGAGGGGATTAGCCTCGAGGAGTCGATCGTCAAGCACACCAGCAAGAGCGTCAGCCAGGGCGTTGGTGTGCGAGTCTGCGCCGAGGATCGCACCGGCTATGCCTATTCGGATGAGGTAACGATCGATCGGATGCGTCTCGCTGCCGAGGCCGCTCGCGCGATCGCCGACCAGCGCGGCGAGCGTCCGCTATCGGTCAGAATCGGCCAGCCGGCCGCGCGTCATTCGCTCTATGAGCTCGAAAGCACGCCGCTCGATGTCCCGATCGAGGAGCGCGCGCGTTTGCTCAGCGAGATCGATCGTACGGCGCGCGAATTCGACCCGCGCATCGTCAACGTGATGGCGTCATTTTCCGCCGAGCGGAAAATCGTGATGGTGGTGAACAGCGACGGCCGGCTCGCCGCTGACCTACAGCCGCTTTGCCGTCTCAATGTCACCGTGATTGCCGACGACGGCAGGAGCCGCCAAGTCGGATCGTACGGCGGCGGCGGCCGGGTCGAGTATCGGCATTTCATCGAGAGCGAACGCTGGCGCGAGTTCACGCTCAAGGCGGCGCGCCAGGCGATTGTGAATCTCGACGCGGTCGATGCGCCCGCCGGCGAGATGATCGTCGTGTTGGGTCCCGGATGGCCCGGGATCCTGCTTCACGAGGCGATCGGTCACGGCCTCGAAGGCGATTTCAATCGCAAGCGCACCTCGGCTTTCGCCGGAAGAATCGGCGACCAGGTTGCAAGTCAGCTCTGCACGGTCGTCGATGACGGCACGATCGCGAACCGGCGCGGCAGCCTGAACATCGACGACGAGGGGACGCCGACTTCGCGCACGGTCTTGATCGAAAAGGGTGTGCTCCGCGGCTATCTGCAGGATCGGCTCAACGCCCGTCTGATGAAGATGGCGCCGACTGGCAACGGACGCCGCGAGAGCTTCGCGCATGCGCCGATGCCGCGGATGACGAACACCTTCATGCTGCCGGGCGAATCGACGCCCGAGGAGATCATCAAGAGCGTGCGCAACGGCCTTTACGCGGTCAGCTTCGGCGGCGGCCAGGTCGACATTACGAACGGCAAATTCGTGTTCTCCGCGTCGGAGGCTTATCTGATCGAGGATGGCAAGGCGACCAGGCCGGTGAAGGGAGCGACGCTTATCGGTAACGGACCCGACGTGCTGACGCGCGTCACGATGGTCGGGAACGACCTCGAACTTGATCCCGGGATTGGAACGTGCGGCAAGGACGGTCAATCGGTTCCCGTCGGTGTCGGCTTGCCCACAATCCGCATCGACGGTCTTACTGTCGGCGGGACACGGGCGTAGGAGGGCATCGGAATGCCCGGGCTCGATCCGTCGTTTGCCGAGTGGGTTCTCGATGAAGCGCGCCGATGCGGTGCGACCGCAACGGAGGTGCTGTTCGTCAGTGGCGAGTCGCTCGAAGCCGGCGTGCGGCTGGGCGAAATCGAAAAGCTCAAGAGCTCACGCGAGCGGCGGCTCGGAATCCGTGCGTTCGTCGACCAGTCGTCGGCCACTGCGTCCACGGCGGAGTTCGATCGTGAGGCGCTGAAGGAGTTCATCGCCGAGACGGTGCGGCTCGCGCGACTCACGGCGCCCGATCCGCTTTCCGGGCTGCCCGATCCGGCGCTGCATCCGCATCATCTTAACGACCTTGAACTCGCCGACAACGAGCACGGCATCATCGAGGCCGATCGCGCGCTCGATCTCGCGCGGCGTGCAGAGAAAACCGCGCTCAAGCTCGATCCGCGCATCAGGAATTCCGAGGGCGCGGGTTTCGATTCCAGCCGCCATGAAATTCTCTTCGCCAACAGCCAGGGCTTCTCCGGCGGATACGAAGCGACATCGTACAGTCTCGGCGTTGCGCCGATCGCAGAGAGCGACGGCTCAATGCAGCAGGGCTACTGGTACACAACCAGCCGGCGCTTCGATCGCCTGGACGAGCCGGAATCGGTCGGGCGAATCTCGGCCGAGCGCGCGCTCAAGCGACTCGGCGCGCGCAAGGTAAAGACGGTGCGAGCCCCGGTGATCTTCGAGCCCGATCGTGCCGCGAGCCTGATTAGGACGCTTGCCGGCGCTGCGTCCGGTCCATCGCTTTATAAGGGTGCGTCGTTCCTGATCGATCGGCTCGGCACGCAGGTTGCCGCGCCCAACGTGACGATCATCGATGACGGCACCATCCGCGGCGGATTGGGATCCAAGCCGTTTGATGGCGAGGGCTTGCTGACGACCCGCAAGGCTGTCGTCGAAGCCGGGGTGCTCAAGACCTACTTGCTCGACAGCTATTCAGCGCGAAAGCTCAAGCTGCAGCCGACCGGGAACGCATCGCGATCGGTCGGCGATGCGCCGACGGTGAGTCCGGCGAATCTTTATCTCGAGCCGGGACGCTATTCGCCCGAGGAGATCATTCGGTCGGTGCGCGAAGGGCTCTATGTCACCGAATTGATCGGCTTTGGCGTGAACACCGTCACCGGCGACTATTCGCGCGGCGCAAGCGGAATTTGGATTGAGAACGGCGAGTTAACCTATCCGGTGCAGGAGATAACGATCGCCGGAAATCTCAAAGAGATGTTCATGGCGATCGAGATGATCGGCAACGACTTGGTATGGCGATCGTCAACGGCGTCGCCGACGATAAAGATCGGCGAGATGACGATCGCCGGCGCCTAGCTGCGTCGGAACAGGCCGCGGATCAGGTTCACAATCCAGCGAAAGAAGTTGATCGCGATGCCTTGGCGCGCGACCGTGCCGGCCGCTTCCGCCTTTAGTTCCGCGCCGGCCGCGGCGAAAAACTGGCCCATCAGCATCTTTGCGGCGCTGTCGATGACGCGCTGGCCAACCTGCACCAGCGGCCCGCCGAGCTGGATGTCGCCCGCGTACTTGACAATCGTCTCGTTGCCGTCCTTCGCAATCAGGTCGAGAGTGCCCGAGCCGCGCATGAAACCCTGCTTGCCCTTGCCGTCGACCACCATCTTGTAATGCTCAGGCGCGCGGATGTCTTCGAGCTTGAGCTTGCCGCTGTAGACGCCTTTGACGGCGGCGATGCCGATATTAATCGTGCCGCCGAATTCGTTAGGGCCGAGGATGTCAAGCTTCTCGAGTCCCGGAATCAGCTTCGAGAGTCGCTCCGGATCGTTGAACAGCGCCCAGACTCGATCGCGCGAGCCCGGAAGTACTTGCTCTCCTTCAAGTTTCATTCGTCGATCGCAAACTCCTCGTTTCAAACCTTGATGGTCGAGATGGCCTGCTGAAGCGCGCGCCGAGTGTAGACGCGCGCCAGCTCCGCGCGAAACTCGGCGGACGCATGGATGTCCGCGAGCGCATCGATCCCGTCGGCTGCGTGCGCGGCCGCCTGCCCGATCGTGGCGGCCTCAGGCTTTTTACCGGTTAAAGCCGACTCAACCGCTGTCGCACGGAAGGCTTTCGGTCCGAGACCGGTAATCCCGACGCGGACGCGCTCGCAATTGCCCTTCGTATCGAGGGTCACCAACGCCGCCACCCCCACCACCGCAAATCCGGAGGCGGGCTGACGATGCTTCAGATAGGTGTAGCCCGTCCGCGCCGTATGCGGCGTGAAGCTGACGCTGGTCAGAATCTCGCCCGGCTTGATCGCGGTGGTCATCAGGTCGACGAAGAAATCATTCGCTTTGACCGTGCGCGCGCCGGAGCCGCTCTCGAGCCGGATTTCGCCTTCGAGCGCCTGGATCGCGGCGGGATAATCGGCGGCGGGATCGGAATGAGCGAGGCTGCCGCCGATCGTGCCGCGATTGCGCACCTGGATGTCGCCGATAGCCGCGGCGCATTCCGCCAGCAGGCCGAGCTTACTGCGTATGACCGCTGAGCCTGCCACCTGGTCGTGAATGGTCGCTCCGCCGATCACGATCTTGCCGCCTTCCTCGCGAATCCCAACAAGGTCGTTGATCCCGCCGATGTCCACCAGATGCGCCGGCTGAGCGAGCCGGAGCTTCATCATCGGCAGCAGACTGTGACCACCGGATAACAGCTTGGCGTCGTCGCCGAACTGCTGGAGCATCCCGAGCGCCTCTTTCACGGAGCCGGCGCGATGATACTGGAACCGTGCTGGAAACATGATCTAAGCCTTCCTTGCCGATTTGATTGCGCGCCAAATCCGTTCCGGCTTTAGCGGCATGTCGAGATTCTTGATTCCGAACGGCTTCAGCGCATCGTGCACCGCATTGACCACGCATGGCGTCGAGCCGATCGTGCCCGCCTCGCCGACGCCCTTGATGCCCAGCGGATTAACGGGCGAGGGCGTCACAGTGCTGTCGAGTTCATAATGCGGCAGCATCTCGGCTTTCGGCACTGCGTAATCCATCAGGGTCGCGGTCAGCAACTGCCCATTCTCATCGTAGATGACCTCTTCGTACAGCGCCTGCGCGATGCCCTGTGCGATACCGCCGTGGACCTGGCCTTCGACCAGCAGCGGATTGATCACGCGCCCGCAATCGTCAACCGCGACATAGCGGAGGAACTTCACCACGCCCGTGTCGGGATCGACCTCGACCACGCAGGCATGGGTGCCGAACGGGAATGTGCAGGCGGTCGGCTCATAAAAGGCCGACTCGTTGAGGCCGGGCTCGACGCCGGGAATCGGCACCTTATAGCCGTACGCGGCGTCCACGACTTTCTGCATCGGGATCGATTTGGACAGGTCACTCGCCAGCGCCATCGTGCCCTGATGGAAGACGATCTGATCCGGCGGCGTCTCCATCATCGTGGAGGCGATCTTCTTCATCTTCGCCTGCAGCTTTTGGGTCGCCATCATCAGCGCCGCGCCGCCGACCGAGGTGCCGCGGCTGCCGAACGTGCCGGTGCCATATTGTACGATCGCGGTATCGCCGTGGAGCACGGTCACATCATCGATGCCGATGCCGAACTCGTCGGCGATCATCTGTGCGAAGCTGGTCTCCTGGCCCTGGCCATGCGGTGAAACTCCCGTCAGGACCGTGACCTTGCAGTCCGGCTCCATTCGGATGGTCGCGCTTTCCCATCCGCCGCCCTTCATGGTCGGCGGGAGCATTGCGGACGGACCGATCCCGCAGATTTCGACGTACGAGCAAAGCCCGATTCCGATATAACGGCCCTGCTTGCGCGCCTCGGCCTGCTCGGCGCGAAGTTTCGGATAATCGATTATCTTGAGTGCCTTATCGAGCGCAGCCGCGTAATCGCCGGAATCATAGACCAAGCCGCTCGGGATCTGCGCCGGGAATGCTTCTTTGGGGATGAAATTCTTGCGGCGGACCTCGGCGGGATCAAGGTTCAGCTCGAGCGCGACCATGTCCATCGTGCGCTCGGCGATATAGCAGGCCTCGGGGCGGCCCGCGCCGCGATACGCATCGGGCGCCATCTTGTTGGTGAACACGACGAGCTGCTCGAACGCCATCGCCGGGACCTTGTAGCACCCGGTCATCATCATGCCGGAGAAGCCCGGGATGAGCGGCGTAAGCAACTGCAGGTACGCCCCCGCATCACAGATGAATTTCGCTTTCAGGCCGAGGAGCGTGCCGTCGTTCTTGACCGGCGCTTCGACATAGACGATCTGGTCGCGGCCATGCGTGTTCGTAGCGAGGTTCTCACGCCGGCGCTCGACCCATTTGATCGGATGTTTGAGCGTCATCGCGAGATAGCCAGCCAAAACCTCCTCGGCATAAACGTTGAGCTTGGCGCCGAAGCCGCCGCCGACCTCAGGCGCAATCACGCGCATCCGATTCTCGGGCAGCTTTAGAATCTCGGCGAGATAGGAACGGAGCAGATGCGGCCCCTGGGTCGAGGACCAGAGCGTCAATTGGCCGGAGCCCTGGTTCCATTGGGCGACGGCGCCGCGCGGCTCCATCGGGACCGGCGCCAACCGCTGATTCACCAGCCGAAATTTGATCACGCGGTCCGCCGAGCGCATCGCGCCGTCGATATCGCCCGACGCAACCTGCGCCCGGGTCGAGATGTTGGTCTTAAATTCCTCGTGGATGATCGGCGCGCCGTCCTCGAGCGCCTTCTCAGGGTCGCTGATTACCGGCAGCGGGTCGTAGTCGATTTCGACCGCATCGAGCGCGTCCTGGGCCTTGTAGGGATCGGTCGCGATAGCGGCGACCACTGCTTCGCCGACGAAGCGGACGCGTCCCTGCGCGAGAGGCGGATGATACGGGATATGCTCGGCGGGGGCGGCAGTGGTCAGCGAACCCAGCTTGCCCTTCAAATCCTCGCCGGTCACGACGGCGACCACCCCGGGGATCTTGCGCGCCGCCTCGACGTTGATCGAGTTGATTTTCGCGTGGCCGTACGGGCTCCGCAGGATGACCATCGAGAGCATCCCGGGCAACTTGACGTCGTCCACGTAGGTTCCATTGCCCGAAATCAGCCGCGGATCTTCGCGCCGCTTGACGCGCGTACCCACGAATTTCGGGACGACTGCTGCTGCCATCAGCTTCTCCTATTCTCGGCGCAGCACATAGCTGCGCAATTCGCCATTAACCGAGAAACCTGCGCCGGCGATCAGGCCGATTTGCGCGCATCCCCGCGCATCTTGCGGGCCGCGTACTGGACGGCATTGATAATGTGCTGATAGCCGGTGCATCGGCACAGGTTGCCGTCGAGCGCGTGGCGGATGTCGGCCTCGCTCGGGTCCGGATTCCGGCTGAGCAGGTCGGTCGCCAGCATCAGCATCCCGGGGGTGCAGAAGCCGCACTGCAGCCCGTGCTCCTCCCAGAATCCCTCCTGGACCGGATGAAGCTCGCCGTCTTTGGCGAGACCCTCGACGGTCGTAATCTGGGCGCCATCGGCTTGCGCCGCGAGCACCGTACAGGATTTGACGGCTTTTCCATTCATCAGAACCGTACAAGCGCCGCAGAGCGAAGTTTCGCATCCGACGTGCGTGCCGGTAAGTTGCGCAACCTCGCGAAGGTAGTGAACCAGCAGCATTCGATCCTCGACCTCGTCGGACCGTTGCTGCCCATTGATGGTCATAGTTACGCGCATGACTGTCCTCTCCGGCTCAAAAGCCGACACATTTCTTAGCAAATCAATCTCAAAGAGGCTAACGGAGGGGCCGAATTTGCATTGTCGCAGGCTAAAAGATGGTTAGGTTGGGAGCCATATGGATGCAAACCGATTCACCGAAAAACTCCAGGAAGCCCTGGGGCGGGCGCAAAGCCGTGCGCTCGCGGCTCATCATCAAGCCATCGATGTGGAACATCTGATGGCCGCATTGCTTGAAGACGAGCAGGGACTGGCGACCGCAGTGCTGGGTCTTGCCGGTGTCGATGTGAAGCGGGTCCGGCAACGTCTCGACGACGAGATCCAGCGGATCCCGCAGGTCACCGGCAGCGGGACCGATTCAAGCCAAGTCTATATGACGCAGCGGCTCGGCCGGGTCTTGGCGCAGGCCGAGCAGGAAGCAAGCAAGCTCAAAGACGATTATGTCTCGATCGAGCACGTGCTGGCGGCGGTTCTTGCCGATTCCGGAGCGGCGTCGCGAATCCTTCGCGAGGCCGGGCTGACGTCGGACAAGCTGATGGCCGCATTGAAGCAAGTGCGCGGCAATCAACGCGTAACTTCGGCGAATCCCGAGGCGACTTACCAGGCGCTCGAACGTTACGGTCGCGATCTGACGAAGCTCGCGGCGGCCGGCAAGATCGATCCGGTCATCGGGCGTGACAACGAGATTCGCCGTGTAATCCAGGTGCTTTCGCGGCGCACCAAGAACAACCCGGTGCTGATTGGCGAACCCGGCGTCGGCAAGACTGCGATCGTGGAGGGGCTTGCGCGGCGGATCGTATCAGGCGACGTGCCCGAGGGGCTCAAGAACCGCCGCCTGATTGCCCTGGACATGGGCGCGCTGATCGCGGGTGCGAAGTTCCGCGGCGAGTTCGAGGAACGCCTGAAGGCGCTGCTTAAGGAAGTGACCGAGTCATCGGGTGAAATCATCCTGTTCATCGATGAACTTCATACCGTGGTTGGCGCGGGCGCGGCCGAAGGCGCGATGGACGCGTCGAACCTGCTTAAGCCGATGCTGGCGCGCGGCGAGCTGCATTGTATCGGCGCAACCACGCTCAACGAGTACCGCAAGTACATCGAGAAGGATGCGGCGCTAGAGCGGCGCTTCCAGCCAATTCTGGTTGATGAGCCGAGCGTCGAGGACACGATCTCAATTTTGCGCGGGCTCAAGGAGCGCTACGAGGTCCATCACGGCATCCGCATCAAGGACTCGGCTCTGGTAACCGCGGCGATCCTGTCGAAGCGTTACATCACCGACCGTTTCCTGCCCGACAAGGCAATCGACCTCGTCGATGAGGCGGCGGCGAAGCTGCGTACCGAAAAGGAATCGATGCCGGCGGAACTCGACGAGATCAGCCGGCGCGTGATGCAGCTCGAAATCGAGCGCGAGGCGTTGAAGCGCGAAACCGACGAGGCTTCGCGCGATCGGCTGGCGCGGCTCGAGAAGGAGCTGGCCGAAACGCAGGAGAAGCGCGCTGCGCTGCAGGCCGCGTGGCAGAGGGAAAAGGGCGAAATCGAAAGCCTTTCCAGCCTTAAGGCCCAAATCGAGCAGACCAAGCTTGAGATCGAGAAAGCGAAGCGCGAGTACGATCTGAACAAGGTCGCTGAGCTTCAGTACGGCAAACTCGCGGGCCTCGAAAGGGACCTCGCCGAGCGCGAGAAGCAGCTTCGCGACGGACAGGGCGGCGTGCCGCGGCTGATCAAGGAAGAAGTCGACGACGAAGACATCGCCGAGGTCGTCGCGCGATGGACCGGCATCCCGGTGTCGCGCTTGATGGAAGGCGAAGTGCAGAAGCTCGCGCATCTGGAAGAGCATCTGCACAAGCGCGTGATCGGACAGGACGAGGCGGTGACGGCGGTTGCGGACGCAGTGGTCCGGGCGAGGGCGGGGCTCGCCGATCCGAATCGCCCGATCGGCTCGTTCATCTTCTTAGGCCCAACCGGCGTCGGCAAAACCGAGCTGGCGCGCGCGCTCGCCGAGTTCCTGTTCGACGACGAGAACGCGATGATCCGCATCGACATGTCCGAGTACATGGAGAAGCACACCGTCGCGCGGCTGATCGGTGCGCCTCCCGGCTACGTCGGCTACGACGAAGGTGGACAACTGACCGAAGCGGTGCGGCGGCGTCCATACTCGGTCATTCTGTTCGATGAAATCGAAAAGGCGCACAGCGACGTCTTCAACGTCCTGCTGCAATTGCTGGACGACGGACGTCTGACCGACGGCCACGGCCGCACGGTCGATTTCAAAAACACCGTCGTGATCATGACGTCGAACATCGCGAGCCAGTTGATCCTGTCGTTCAAGGGACAGGACTACGAGCGGATGAAGGCGCAGTGCCTGGAGGTGCTGAGCAAGAGCTTCCGGCCCGAGTTCCTGAACCGCGTCGATGAGATCGTGGTGTTCCATCCGCTCACGAAGGATCAACTGCGCCAAATCGTCCAGATTCAGCTCGGACGGCTGCGCAAGCGGCTCGAGGATCGCAAGATCGAGCTGGAACTCACGACCCGGGCGCTCGACTACTTCGCCGAGCACGGCTACGATCCGGTTTACGGCGCGCGGCCGCTCAAGCGTCTCATCCAGCGCGAACTGGAGACCGCGATCGGCCGGCGGCTGATCTCGGGTGAGATTCGCGACGGCTCACGCGTGCGGGTCGATGCGGGTCCGCGGGGACTCGAATTCGAGAGTCAGCCTCTGGCAACCGCGGCGTAAGCGCAGCCAACCACCTCCGCATCCAAACCGGCGGCCGAATTCTCGGCCGCCGTTTTTTTTTACGGCAGTTTGCGATGCTGCCTTTGATTTAATAGATATGGTCGCAAGCGCCCGCCGACGCGCTCATCGGGGATCGAGGAGTGATCATGGAGAACGGCCGTATCCGCAACCTGGTGGTCGATGATCCCAAGCGCTGTCTCTTCCAGGTTCATCGCTCGGCCTACACCTCTCCAGAAATTCTCGAACTCGAACGCGAACGCGTCTTCGATCGTTCCTGGATCTATGTCGGCCACGAGTCCGAGGTCCGCAATCCCGGCGATTTTCAGAGCCGCGACGTGTGCGGACGCCCGATCATCCTGATTCGCGACAGCGACGGCGAGGTGCGCGTGCTGATCAATAGCTGCACGCATCGGGGCGCGCAGGTCTGCCGCGAGGCCGAAGGCAACGCGAAAACCTTCCAGTGCTTCTATCATGCCTGGACATTCAACAATCACGGCGATCTGATCGGCGTTCCCGATGCGGGCGGATACGGACCGGCATTCAAGAAAGAGGAGTTGGGGCTCAAGTCGCCGCCGCGCATCACGAATTACCGCGGGCTCATTTTCCTGAGCTTCGATCCTGATATCGTGGATTTCGTCACGTACGTTGCCGGCGCGAAGGAGCAACTCGACCTCATCATGGACCAGTCGGAGGCCGGGATGGAGATCGTCGGCGGCACGCATCTCTACTCCTCGCGCGCGAACTGGAAGATGCTCGTCGAGAACAGTCTCGAGAGCTATCACGTCGCTCCGCTACACAAGAGCTATATCGATTACCTGCGCGCGGTCGGCAACGACGTCTCGCGCGCCCCCGTGCGCGGCTTCGGCAAGGAACTCGGCAACGGCAACGCGGTCGAAGAGTATGAGGGCAACTGGGGACGGCCGCGGTTGCGATGGGATCCGCGATGGGGCGAAGCGGCGAAGCGCGAAATCGACGAGTATCGGCGGCGGCTCACGGAGCGCTTCGGAGCGGAGCACGCATTGCGGATCGCGGAATGGAATCGCAACGTGCTGATCTATCCCAACCTGATGATCAACGACATCATGGGCATCACGATCCGCACGTTTTATCCGATCACGCCGGATTACATGGAAGTGCGCGCGTGGTCGATGGCGCCGGCGGATGAATCGCCGGCGTGGCGCGCACGCCGGCTCGACAATTTCCTGACCTTCCTCGGTCCGGGCGGACTCTCAACGCCGGACGACAACGAAGCGATGGAATCATGCCAGCGCGGCTTTCGCGCGGTGCGCGAAGTCGAATGGTCGGACATGTCGCGCGGCATCGTGCGCGAATCGCAGGCCGTCGACGAGGAACAACTGCGCTCGTTCTGGCGCAAGTGGAATCTTCAGATTACCGGCAGCAGGCGCGCGCGTTCGAGCGGGCGAGTCCGCCGCGTCGCCTGAAGCTTCAACCAGAGGGGTGCCGTTATGGCTGAAGGAAGAGCGCGAAAGATTTGGGCGCTGGCCGGAGCAACCATCCATATTCCGCGGTCGCTGCTGATGCTCGGCGCGGAACCCACTATCGTTGATGCGCCGACGCCGTCGTTTTTGATCGAGCATCCGAAGGGACTGGTGCTGTTCGATACCGGATGCAATCCGAAAATCCTCGATGACCCGGTTGGGTACTGGGGGCCGATGGCGGCGGCGATGCCGTTCGATTGGAGCAAGAACGAAACGCTCGACAAGCAGATCGAGCGCGTCGGCTACAAGACCAGCGACATCAAGTACGTCGTGCTCTCGCACGGCCATCTCGATCACGCCGGCGGGCTCACTTATTTTCCGCAAGCCACGTTCATCGCGGGAGCCGGCGAGCTGCGCTATTCCTACTGGCCCGATCCGGACCGACGCTGGGCATTCATTCTGGAGGATTTCGTACCGACGCGCGGTTACAAGTGGACCGAGTTCGGTCACGATCAGGATTTATTCGGCGACGGCGCGGTGACTTTTCTCTATACCCCTGGTCATACGCCGGGCGAGTGTTCGATCCTCGTCAATCTGCCAAATCGGCGTGTGCTGATAACCGGTGATGCGGTGCATACCCGCGCTTCGCTCGACAACGAGGTCTCGATGCCGCTCAGTGTCAACCACGGCCAGGCGATGGCGTCGCTCAAGCGCATCAAGGCGATTCGCGACATCGGCGGCGCGCAAATCTGGATCACCCACGATCCCGATGATTGGAAGGAATATCCGCATCAGCTAGACTGAGCCGCCCGATGCCGATCTACGAATGGCGCTGCGGCGCCTGCGCGTTGACGTTCGAGGGTCTAGCGGCGCTCGAAGCGCGCCGCAGCCGGCAGCGATGCCCGGAATGCGGCGGCTTGGCCACGCGTGTGATTTCGAGCTTCACGATTACGGCTGGCGATGCCGCCGGCGAGCGCGAGATAGACGCGCTGACGCGTCCGCTCGCCCCGCCGATCCCTCCCGCAGCGCGCTTCTGCTGGATGAACGATCAGGCGGCCGAGCGCTTCGCGGCTTATCGAATCGGCAGGGGCGCAGAATACGATGATCGTCAGGCGCGCGCGAAGGAGTTACGCGAGCAGCGCGGCCTAGCCGCATCTAAATCGAAGACGGTGGGCGGCAAGCGCCGTGCATCCGGAAAGCATCGCGGTTGAGAGAACTTCTTGCGTTACGGCTTTGTAATCGATCAAAACCGATGCATCGGATGCCATGCATGCACGGTCGCATGCAAGGAGGAGCACAACGTTGCCGTCGGGGTGTTCCGCACGTGGGTGAAGTACATCGAGAAGGGCAGCTTTCCTGATGTCTCGCGCCACTTCGCCGTTCTGCGCTGTAACCATTGCGACAACGCGCCGTGCGTCGAGATCTGTCCCACGTCGGCGCTGTTCCGGCGTCCCGACGGAATCGTAGATTTTGACAACGCGCGCTGCATCGGATGCAAATCCTGTATGCAGGCCTGCCCGTACGACGCGCTCTATATCGATCCGAAAACCGATACCGCGGCGAAGTGCAACTACTGCGCGCACCGCGTGGAGACCGGACTCGAGCCGGCTTGCGTGATCGTCTGTCCGACACAGGCGATCATTCCCGGCGACCTCGACGATCCATCGAGTCGCATCGCCCGCACGGTCACCACTCAGAAAGTCATCGCGCGCAAGCCGCACAAAGGCACGCAGCCGAAGCTCTTCTATGTCGGCGTCGATGGCGACCTGCTCGAGCCGACGATGCTCACGTCCGAGCGCAGCTATCTGTGGTCTGAGCGCCGGCCCGATGACGATGCGTACAACCTGGGAGCATCGAGCGACGACGGTGCGATACCCGGGGCCGCGCGCAAGGTCTACGATGTCGCCCATCCCGCACCGTGGGGCGGCAAGGCGGCGCTCTACCTGTTGACGAAATCGATCGGCGCGGGCGCGCTGATGGTCGCGACGATGCTCACGACCGTGCTCGGCTTGAGCGACGTGATTACCAACATCGTGAGCCCGCTGGTGGCGCTGATCTTCACCGGCCTGACATCATTGATACTGATCGCCGACCTCAAGC
The DNA here is from genome assembly GCA_021324855.1 of Pseudomonadota bacterium. Lineage (GTDB taxonomy): Bacteria > Desulfobacterota > Binatia > Binatales > Binataceae > JAJPIG01. The sequence continues at coordinate 149,287 of JAJPIG010000021.1, forward strand.
GCCCCGACCGGTTTTACTATCTGCTCACGAAGTCGAACTTCAGTTCATGGCTGGTATGGGGCAGCTATATTCTGATCGCCTATAGCGCGGCCGCCGCGGCCTGGCTTGGGTTCGGATTTTTTGCGCCCGGCGTCCCGATGTCGCTCGCCGTGCTTTCGGCGGCGCTGGGCGTTGCGACCGCCGGCTACACCGCGTTTCTGTTCGCGCAGGCGAAGGGCCGCGAGCTTTGGCAAAGCCCGCTCTTCCTCTGGCATCTGCTGGTTCAGGCGCTGATCGCCGGTTCCGCGCTGCTGATGCTCGTCGCGGTCGTTGTCGGGTCTGCATCGATCGCGTTTCTCTCGACGCTGCTGGCAGCATCGATCGCGCTCGGCTTCGCAATGGTACTGGCGGAACTTTATCTTCCTCCGATTGATGAGAATGTCCGGCGTGCCGCAGAGCTGATCACGAGCGGCGCGCTGAGCCCGAAATTCTGGGGCCTGAGTGTGCTCATCGGCGTGATCGTTCCGATCGCGCTGCTGTGGATCGCATTCGCTGAGTCCGGGATTGCTGCGGAGACGCTGCGCTTCGTCGCCGCAATAGCCGCGCTCGCCGGGCTAGCGGTATTCGAATCGATCTGGATCGATGCCGGGCAGGCGGTGCCGCTGAGCTGAACTCGATGGATCAACACGACCATGACCAGCCGCTCAACCCGGCCGCGAAAAATCTCGATGCGCCGGCCGGCGGTCTCGCGAGTTTCCCTCCGCCGGGCCGCTGGGATGATTGGGCGGAGTACGATCCCGCGCAATGGCCGCGCAAAGTCGCGCGTCATTACACGCTGGTCCCGACGATCTGCTTCAACTGCGAGGCGGGATGCGGATTGCTCGCCTACGTCGATCGCGAAAGCATGCGGGTTCGGAAGTTCGAGGGCAACCCGCGTCATCCGGGTAGCCGCGGACGCAATTGCGCGAAGGGCCCCGCGACCATCAATCAGATCAACGATCCGGAGCGCATCCTCTACCCGATGCGCCGCGCGGGGCGGCGCGGCGAAGGACGCTGGGAGCGCGTTACGTGGGACGAAGCGCTCGATGACATCGCGGGACGGATTCGCCGTGCGATCGTCGAGGAGCGGCGCAACGAAATCGTCTATCACGTAGGCCGCCCGGGCCATGAACTGATCTACAACCAGCGCGTGCTGCACGCGTGGGGAATCGACGGCCATAACAGTCATACGAACGTCTGCTCGGCGGGCGCGCGCACCGGCTACGCCTTCTGGCACGGCGCGGATCGTCCGTCCCCTGATCATGCAAACGCGCGGTTCATCCTGCTGCTGAGTTCGCATCTCGAAGCCGGCCACTACTTCAATCCGCACGCGCAGCGGATCATCGACGCGAAAACGCGCGGCGCCAAGGTCTGCGTGATCGATACGCGGCTCTCGAATACGGCGTCGAAGGCCGACTACTGGCTTTCGACCTGGCCGGGCACTGAGGCCGCGGTGTTGCTCGCGATCTGCCGGCTGGTAATAGAGAACGGCACATACGATCGCGAATTCGTGCGGCGCTGGGTGAACTGGGAGGAATACCTGCGCGCGGAGCATCCGGAAAAGCCGACGACGTTCGAGACCTTCGAGCGCGTGCTGCGCGACCTTTATGCCGAATACACGCCTGAGTTCGCGGCGCGGGAGTCCGGATGCGACGCAGCGACGATTGTCGCAGTCGCTGACGAAATCGGACGCGCGGGATCGGCGCTGTCCGCGCACGTCTGGCGCAATGCGGCGGCCGGGAATCTCGGCGGATGGCAGGTGGCGCGCACGCTGCAGTTCCTTGCGGTGCTGATGGGTGCGATCGGCGCGCCGGGCGGCACCAACGTCGGCACCGCGAACAAGTTCATCCCGACGCCGCCAATGATGCCGCCCGGGCCCAAGGTCTGGAACGAACTGATGTGGCCGCGCGAGTTTCCACTCGCTTTCTTCGAGATGAGCTTTTTGCTGCCGCACTTCCTGAAAGAGGGCCGCGGCAAGCTCGCGATGTACTTCACGCGCGTCTACAACCCAGTGTGGACCAATCCCGATGGCATGTCGTGGATCGAAACGCTGAGCGACGAGCGAAAGATCGAGCGCCACGCCTGCCTGACTCCGATTTGGAGCGAAACCGCGTGGTTCGCCGACTACGTACTGCCCATGGGCCACGCGTCGGAGCGCCACGACTTGTTAAGCCAGGAGACCCACGCGGCACGATGGATCGGATTTCGCCAGCCCGTGTTGCGGGCGGCGCTGGAGCGCGCGGGCCGGCGCTTCAACACCACGTGGGAAGCTCATCGCGAAGCCGGTCTCGGGGAAGTCTGGGAAGAGGACGAATTCTGGATTGAGCTGTCGTGGAGAATCGATCCGGACGGCACGCTGGGAATTCGGAAATATTTCGAGTCACCCTATCGGCCGGGCGAGAAGCTGACGGTCGATGATCTTTACGGCTGGATGTTCGAGCATAGCGTGCCGGGTCTGCCCGAGGCGGCGGCCAAAGAGAACTTGACTCCGCTTCAGTACATGCGCAAGTACGGCGCATTCCTGGTCGAGGATTCCGTTTATCACGCTCATGATAAGCCGCTCAGCGGCGACGAGATGCGCGTGAGCGAGGTCGATGCAAGGACCGGGGTGGTGCGCAAAGCGGGGACCGCGGTCGGCGTGCTGATCGATAACCAGCCCCATGTCGGGTTCCCGACCACCGCACGGAAGCTCGAGTTTTATTCGAGCACCCTCAAGGAATGGAAATGGCCTGAATATTCCGTGCCATGCTACATCCGAAGCCACGTCCACTGGAGCAATGTCGATCGTGAACGCGGCGAGATGTTGCTGTTGCCGACTTTTCGATTGCCTACTCTGGTGCACACGCGATCCGGGAACGCCAAGTGGCTGACCGAAATTTCACATAGTAATCCATTGTGGCTGCACCCCGAGGATGCGCGGCGGCTCGGTGTCGCGACCGGCGATCTGCTGCGAGTGACTACCGAGATTGGCTATTTCGTCAACAAGGCATGGGTGACCGAGGGCATCAGGCCGGGCGTGCTCGCATGCTCGCATCATCTCGGACGCTGGCGACTCAAGCCGGATAGCGGCGGCGAGCGATGGTCGTCGGCGCTGGTCGATCTGAACCAGGTCGAGCCCGGGCGATGGCTGATGCGTCAGCGGCGGGGCGTCGAGGCGTTCGCGAGCACCGACCCCGACTCCGAGCGGGTCTGGTGGCACGACGCCGGCGTGCACCAGAATCTCGCTTTCCCGGTGCAACCGGATCCGATCAGCGGCCAGCATTGCTGGCATCAGAAGGTAACGGTCGCGCGCGCCGGAGCGGACGATCGCTACGGCGACATTTTTGTCGATACCAACAAGTCGCACGAAGTCTATCGCCGTTGGATCGCGATGGCCCGGCCCGCGCCGGGTCCCGGCGGCCTGCGCCGGCCGCTGTGGCTGGCCCGCGTCTATCGGCCAGCGACCGAAGCGTTCTACATCAAAGAGCGCTGAAGTTCCTCTTCCGATTAACTTCACCTGTCGTGAGCATTGCTGGCGGCTGCCTCGCTTTGGGCAACGGAGCGGCAGTCACATGTAACGGAAGCGAAACGCGGGAAACTATTGCGAGGGGCGGCTTCTAGAGCCGCCGGTGCGGCCCGTCATCAGGATGTCGAAGCCCGCGCCCGCTTCGTTCGCCGGCGATGGTTGCGCATCACGCGCAGGCCCGTTCGTTGCCGCGTCGAGCGAGCGATTCGCTTCATCGACCAGCTTTTCGGCGGTGGTCTCATTCGCCACGGCGACGGTCCGCTTGATTCCGCGGGCGTGTTCGGTAAACAGGCGCCGCACCATCACAAGATACGAATCCGTCGACGATAAAAACTCCGGATAGGAGTACTGCACCGTGCGGATCGCATCGAAATCCTGATCAGAGAAGTTGTAGTGGACTATGAAATTGTAAAGCGGCCACATGATAATGCGTCGGAACCGGTCGAGGCGGCTCGCCGGCCGCGACGAGTAGAGATACATCACGCGCGTCAGGTTGTCCTCGACTGGAATCACCCATCGCGTGTACATGCTGTCCCAGGTGCTGATGCGCTGGATGCCCGGCGGGCGTGTTCCCTCCCATTCTTCAGGAGTTTCGAAGCGCGGCAACTTGAGTTTCAGAGCGAGAATCCGCTCAGTGAGCCAGATCCACGCCAGCCGGTAACGATGCTTCGGCCAGTAGCCGCGTGCTCGCGGATAATACATCTGGAATGGCACTTTGCCGTCCGGAGTATCTTTCGCGTAATACTCATTCGCGCCGGTCTGGACACGGACTGAGCGATTGTTGACTACTCTTGCGCGATAGCCAATCGGCGTGCGGGGGCGGCCGGCATAGCGCGTCATCGCCATCCAGATGGAATTGCGATGCACAAAGAAGCAGTTGTGTGAATCGTAAGTATTTTCGAGCGACACCATCCAGTTGCAATGCCAATAGCGGAAGGTGTGGCGAACCATCGCGGTGGTGTCGAACAGTTCCGGCGGCACGTCATCTTCGATCGGCGCCGGCTCGCCTTCACCCATCCAGATGAAAACGATGCCCTTGAGCGTGCGCGTTGGGATCGATTTCGCCTTGAGCCGCCCGACCATCTTCGAGTCGGGGCCCTCCGTGATGAACTCAACGCAATTGCCGTCGCCGTCAAAAGTCGCGCCGTGATAGGGGCAGCTCACGAAGCCTTTCCAGAAACAATCGCCCCATGAGAGCCATGCGCCGCGATGAGGACAGGCGTTATGCAGCGCGCGCACCTCGCCGCCCGTATCGCGAAACAGAACCACGTCGATGCCGCAGATGCGCAGGCCGACAGGCTTGCGCCATTTGACGCCGCGCGCGGGGAGGGCGGGGTACCAGTACTCGCGAAGCCCAAGCGCGGGCAGCAGCGAGCGCCGGTCATCGGGATCGTTGGGTTGAACGAACGGCGGAGTGCGATCGCCGCTCGTGCCCAGCGCGAACCGCTTCCATCCGCCGGGCCATCCGCCGCGAAACTTGCGCAATGACTTCAGCAGGCCCATCGACACTCCGCTCAGAAGATACTCAACCGACGAACACCCGACCGCCATCGACCGTGATCAACTGGCCCGTGATCATGTCGCTCTCGGGCGAGGCCAGGAACGCTACCAGGCCGTCGAGGTCCGAAGGTTGGATTTCGCGCTTGATGTGGCGGCCGGCGAAAATCAGATCGCTCGGAAATTTGGCCTCCGCCTCGTCGGGCGTCGCGCCCTTGTCGAGGTCGCGCAGGGTGTAGGGTACCGGTCCTGGCGCGATGACGTTGACGTTGATCCAGTCGGGACCGAGCATCACGGCGAGCGCGCGCGTCAGTCCGATTACACCGGCCTTCGAGCAGATGTAATCGAGACGAATCGATCCGCCGTGCAGAGCCGTGCCCGAGGAAACATTGATGATCTTCCCGCGCCCGGAGCGCTTCATGTACGGCACGACCGCTTTGCTCGCCAGGAAAGCGCCGGTCAGGTTCACGGAAATGATGCGGTTCCATTCATCAAGAGAAATGCTCTCGATGGGCGCGGGCGGGACGTCGCGGACAATGCCAGCATTATTGATCAGAATGTCGATGCGCCCGAAAGCATCGAAGGTGGCCTTCGCCGCCGCCATCACCTGGTCCTCGCGCGTGACATCCACTTTGAGGCCTAAACCGCGTCGACCGGCATCGGAAATTAATCGCGCCGTCTCTTCGGCGCCGGGACCATTCAGATCCCACGCGGCAACGTCCGCGCCCTCGGCGGCGAGGCGTCGTGAGTAGATGCGGCCGAGACCGCCGCCCGCACCGGTTACTACCGCAACTTTTTTTTCGAGCCGATTCATCATGGATGAGTCACCCTGAATTCGAGCGCGCTTGGAAGACATGCGGGATGTTCAAACTGGGGCTAAAATCGCGCAGGCAGGATGAGGTGTCAAGCAAGGCCGCCGAGGGGCGGCATAATCTGGAGTCCGGGACATGGTTGATTTGTGGCCTGCTCTCGGTAGGGTTATCGGAAATTTTCTTGTCGAGTGTTTGACTCCCTCAAGCATCCCAAACGACTAATAGCCAAGTCCCGATAGTAACCCTCTTGTCTCGCGAGCTCAGGCCTGCAATCAGGATTTGGGGGGATGCCCACGATGATTATCGATTGGATTTACAGCAGCCCAACCTGGTTGTGGGGAACCATCTTCGTCTTCGTATGCGCCGGTGTCGCCTGCCTCGGCCTGACCATCTTTCACAGGCTGGTGCACGTCGAGATCCGCAGGGCGCATAACGAACTGGCGGGCTTCACGGTCGCGGTGGTCGCCGTCGTCTATGCGGTTCTGCTCGCGTTCATCGCGGTCGCCACCTGGGAGTCGTTCAGCGATGCCCAGGGACTGGTCGATAACGAGGCCGATTACGTAGGCAATATCTATCGCGATACGCAGGGATTGCCGCCCGAGGTCGGCCAGACTGTGCGCGACGATCTGATGCAATACGTCGCCATCGTTATCCATCAGGAATGGCCGCTCCAGCGTCAGGGAAAAACACCCGAGACCGGATGGGCTCCACTACACCGACTGCACAACACGATCATCACGTTCCAGCCGCAGACCCGCGGCCAGGGGGTGGTTCAGGCCGAACTTCTGAGGACTCTGAATGAACTTTACAAGGCGCGCGAGAGCCGGCTCTCGGCCGTCGAGGGCCACGTTCCCTTCGTTATCTGGTGGATCATCTTTTTCGGCGGTGGCTTGGTTGTCATTTACACCTATTTGTTCGGCTTTCACGACTTCCGCATGCATCTGGTGATGACCGCGGTGGTGACGACCTCGCTGGCGCTTGTGGTTGTGCTGATTATCTCATTGGACTGGCCGTTTCGGGGCGCAGTGAGCATCACACCCGAGGCATTCTTGAAAACCCAGGCATCATGGGGGACGGCCGACTCGACCACAGCTCGAACGCAGCCGCCAAAATGAAATAACCGGGGCTCCGTAAACTTTTTTAAGAACGGGCGATTCTGCTCGGATTCAGCACGCAGTGCAGCGAGCGGATTTAGCCGTGTCAAAGCTTGCGCCGACATGGATCGCGAGTTTCAAATCGCGCCGAATCGCTGCTAGCATCGGCGCCGACAGGAGGCTTGATAAGCATGACTGCGGCGATGAAGGAGACGGGACTGCATTCGGGGCGCATCGCTGACTTACGCAGCGCGCTCGGATGGTTGCGCGAAACCGGCGATCTGATCGAGACCGACAAGGAAGTCGATCCAAATCTCGAGATTACGGGGCTGCAGAAGCATCTCGACGGCAGTTGCCCGATCGTTTTCAACCAGGTGCGCGGCAAGCCGCGCCATCGCGTGGTCACCAACGTCTTTGCCGACGGCAACGTGATCAACAAGCTGTTCGGATGGTCGAGCAATCAGGAGCGCACCCGCCAGCTCGCCTGGGCGATCTCGCATCCGCTGCGTCCCATCGAAATCGGGCAGAAGGAAGCGCCGGTTCAGCAGGTCGTGATCGAGAAGCCAACCGACGTGAACGAGTACATGGTCCCGATCCGGCACACCGATCTCGAGCCGGAGTTCACCGTCGGCTCCGGCATCCGGCTGATTTCGGGTGAACAGTTCGATGGCGGCACCGACGTCGGTTACAACCGGATGAATTTTCGCTGGGGCAACGTCGGCACTTTCCAGATCTCGCCCGGCTCGCATATGTGGCAGGTGGTCTCGCGCTACTACAACAGCGGCAAGCCGGTGCCGATCACGATGGCGTTCGGCGTGCCGCCAGCATGCACGCTGCTCGCTGGCGCGGGTTTCGACTATGTCATCTTGCCGCAGGGATGCGACGAGCTGGGCGTTGCGGGCGCCGTGCAGAAATCGCCGGTCCGGCTGGTGAAGGCGCGCACCGTCGACGCGATGGCGCTCGCCGATGCGGAAATCGTGCTCGAAGGCTACGTCGATCCGCGCGACCGCCGCTACGAGACGCGCGAGGCCGAAGAGGCGAACACCCAGGGCCGCTTTCATTTCCATCCCGAATGGGCCGGCTACATGGGCAAGTCCTATAAGGCGCCGACCTTTCACGTCACTGCGATCACCACGCGCAAGCCCGATCCCAAGCTCTTCGTTCACGTCCTCGGCGTCCACATGCTCGACGACAACAATATCGACACCACGATGCGCGAGGCGGCGATCTTCGAGCTGTGCCATCGGATGCAGCCCGGGATCATCCAGGACGTGCACATTCCGTATTCGATGACCGACTGGGGCGGCTGCATTATCCAAGTCAAGAAGCGCAACCGGATCGACGAGGGATGGCAGCGCAATTTTCTCGCGGCGATTCTTTCGACCTCGCAGGGAATGCGGCTGGCAATCGCGGTCAGCGAGGATGTCGACATCTACGACATGGACGACATCATGTGGTGTCTGACCACGCGCGTGAACCCGAAGACCGACATCCTGAATCCGATCCCCGGCGGCCGCGGCCAGACCTTCATGCCGGCCGAGCGGATGACCGCGGGCGAGAAGCAATGGACCGCTTCGAACACGCTGTTCGAGGGCGGAATGGGCATCGATGCGACGGTGCCGTTCGGTTACGAGAGCGACTTCATGCGGCCGGTCTATCCGGTCGACCGCGTCAAGCCGGAAAACTTCTTCTCTAGCAAGGATCTGAGCAACGCGCGCGCCAGAATGAAGGGATGGGTCCTATCATTGGCGCGCACCGGACGCTAAGCGAACCGTCGACGCCGGCTCAGGCGGGATGCTCCAGCTTCCACTCGGCGGCCAACGCTTTGCGATCGAGCTTGCCGCGATCGTTCTTCGGCAGGTTGTTGCGGAAGAAGATCTGCTTCGGAATCTTCAATGCCGGAAGCCGTTCGCGGCAATGTTCGAGCACGGAATCCGCGCTGAGCTTCACGTCCGGCTTGCCCACCAGATAGGCGACCACTTCTTCGCCGTAGATCCGGTCGGGAACGCCGACCGCCGCCGCTTCGGCGACGCCAGGAACCTCGAGCAGCACGTTGTCGATCTCGAGCGGCGAGATGTTGACGCCGCCGCGGATGATCAACTCGCGCGTCCGCCCGGTCAGGTACAGGTAACCGTCGGCATCGAGATAGCCGATGTCGCCAGGCCGGATGCGTCCGACCGAGGTGGTCTCGATGGTGCCGTCGTAGCGCAGATAGCGGTAGCGGGTTTCAGGATCGCCGCCGACCTCGACCTCGCCAGCTTCACCCGGCGGCAGCACTCTGCCTTCGCCGTCGACGATCGCGATCTGCTGGCTCTTAAACGGCCGGCCGACGCTGCCGAAGCGGCGGTTGCGCTCATTGCTGCAGGCGATCCATAGCGCTTCGCTGCTGCCGTAACCCTGCGCGATCGGGATTCCGTACATCGCCTCGAAGGCCCGCCAATGCTCGGCAGTGAGCGCGGCCGAGCTGGAGGTGACGAAACGCAGGCCCGGAAGGTCGGCGGCTTTGATCGGCACCGGCCGGTTCACCAGCATCGCGATTCCAGTCGGGTTGCAGACGCCGATCGTCGCACGATACGTGCGGAGCCACTCGAAGTAATGGCTCTGCGAGAACTTGCGCGCCAGCAGCAAGGTTGCGCCGCGGAACAATGGAGCGAGACCGCCGAGTTCCTGTGCCGAGACCCAGTTGAGCGAGCGAAACTCAAGCATCCGATCGTCGGCGCCGAGCTCGAGCGTCTCTGCGATTGAGTCGACGTTGATCGCGAGCTCGGAAAAGCCGATCACCGCGCCTTTCGGCAGCGAAGTGGTGCCGGAGGTATAGACGATGATGGCATCGTCGCGCGGGCCGCATACTGATGGCGTCTCACGCGGCGACAGTGCCGCGATGCGTGCGAAGAATCCCGTTGCGCCCTCACGACGCCATTCGCCAAGTTCTCGCCATTCCTCGACCGGGCAATCGCCGAGCCCCTCGATCAGCGCTGGCTCTTCGTACAGCAGCAGCTTCGGCCTGACGGCGCCGAGGATCTCCGGCAGATGGGCGCGATTCGTATCGGTATTGATCGTGCAGATGGTCGCGCCGTAGCGCAGGACGCCGAGGAAGACCACCAAATGTTCGAGCGAGTTGCCTGAAAGCAGCGTCACACGCTGGTTCGCGCCGATTCCCCGAGCGGCGAGAAAAGCTCCGATACGGCCCGTCAGCTCATCGAGCTGACCGTAGGTTATCGCCTTCCCCTGGTCGACGCTCTCGAGAAAGATTTTTTCGGGTGAGCGCCGCGCGCATTCTTCTATCCGGCTCGCGAACGGATTTTGATAAGCCATCCAGAGTTCCTCAAGGAAAGTGACGCTCCTCAGGTTCGTGTATTCTTGAGTCTCTGTCACGTATCGTCAAGGAGAAACAGCCGCGGGCGCTCAACCATGTCTTCGATAGCCACTCTCCTGCGCACCGCCGCCCGCGAGTATCCCGACGCCGAAGCGATCGTCGATCGCGGGCGGCGCATCAGCTTCGCCGAGTTCGATCGATCCGTCGACGCGCTCGCTTCCGGCCTGCGCGACCTTGGGCTGGTGCGCGGCGATCGCGTCGCGCTCTGGCTTCCGAATCACGCCGAATACCCAATCAGTTATCTCGCCTGCCTGCGTCTCGGAATCATCGCGGTGCCGATCAACATTCGGCTCGCCGATGACGAAGTGAGCTACGTGCTCGAGCACTCGGGCGCCTCGGCGTTGTTCACGATCGGAGCATTCGGCGGGCAGGACTTCCTTGCGCGCAGCCTCGCGCTCAAGCGCCGGATTCCCGGGCTCCGCCGGATCGTCGCGGCCGGCACGGACGCGCGCGAGCGCGCGGAAGTGTTGCCGTTGGAGGAACTAAGCGCCGCGACGGACCGCAGCGCGGTCGGCGACAGCGAGGACCAGGTCGAAGATTCCAACCCCGCGCTGATTATCTACACTTCCGGCACGACTGGACGGCCCAAAGGCGTCACCATCGCGCACGGCGCGCTTCGCTTCTGGAGCGACCGTGCGGCGGAGGCGGGATTCTTTCGGCGCGGCGATAGAATCCTGCTGATGGTTCCGTTCGCGACCGCGGCCGGCTCGATTATCCAGACGATCCCGGCGTTACGCGTCGGCGCGGCGCTGGTGCTGATGGAGACCTTCAAGGCCGAGCGCTCGTTGCAGCTAATTCAGTCCGAGCGCATCACCTGCCTTGCCGGTCCGCCGACGATCTACATTTTGCAGATGAATGTGCCGGATTTCGAAGGCTACGATCTTTCGAGCCTCGAGCGCACGTTGGTCGGCGCGGCGCCGGTCGCATCCGAACTGGTCGAGGAGATGTGCCGCAGGCTGCCGTCCCGCGTCATCAACGCGTACGGCGCGAGCGAGACCGCCGGACTGGTCACCTGGATGCCGCCCGACGCATCGGTTGAGCAAATCACGCGGACCTCGGGAAAACCGATGCCGGGCTTCGAGATGAAAATCGTCGACGCCGACCGGCGCGAAGTGGCGCCGGGCGTGGTCGGCGAAATCGCGGTGCGCGGCGGATCGATCATGCAGGGCTATTTCCGCGATGACGCGCAGACCGCCGCCGTCCTCGATGCGGATGGATGGTGGTACTCGGGCGACCTGGGCCGCATCGATGCCGACGGCTTTCTCACGATCGAGGGCCGGCAGAAAGAGATGTACATTCGCGGCGGCTTCAACGTTTATCCCGCCGAGGTCGAGGCTGCCCTGGCAAAGCATCCGGCGATCCTGATGGCGGCGGTAATCGGCGTTCCCGATCCGGTGCTGGGCGAAAAAGGCCGCGCCTACATCGTGCTGAAGGAGGGCAGCACGCTGACGGCGGATGAGGTCAAACAATTCTGCCGCACGCGCATCGCCGACTACAAAATTCCCGATTACGTGACGTTCCGCGATGCGCTGCCGCTGAGCGGCCTCGGCAAAATCCAGAAGAGCCGCCTGATTGAGGAGGCGCGCGTTGAAGCGGCCGTCGTCTCCGGGCGCGGCTGATTACTTCTTCAAGTAACGCTCTACCTTCTTCGCGATACGCTCCATCTCTTCGCGGCTCGGCCGCGCGACTTTCGCGAACTCCTGGTGAACTTCCGGCACCTTAATGGTGGCGTCGATGCCGACCTGCTCCGTGATGAGCGTGTTGCCCTGCGGGCCGCGCGGCGCCGACGGATCGAGCACCAGAGCGCCGCCGTATTCGTTGAACATGAAATCGCGCTTGGGCTGCGTCCGCGTGACCATCGCGATGAGCACGTCGGTCAGGTTGTAGGGATCGATATCCGGTCCAACCACCACCACGTACTTCATCATGCGCGGAAACCGGCCGGCCGCCGACCAGACCGCGTGAATCACGTGGCGGCCGAACCAGTGGAACGGCTTCTCCTCGCGATCGCAATCGAGCTGGACGACGACAAACGGCAGCCACGTGCCGCCGTGCACAACGACATCCTTGACCTGCGGCAGCTTGCGCTTGAGCTCGGCAAGTATCTCGACGGCGACAAAGGTGACCCCGACGTAGCCGTGGTCGAACGGCGGCCACATTTCGTAAACGTTGTACCAGATGGGCTTGCGGCGGCGCGTGATGGTGTTGATCCTGATGAGCGGCAGGATGAAGGCGGGATCATAGTAGCCGAGGAAATTTCCGTGCGGACCGTCGGGCTCTTCGCGCGGCGGCACCTCGATCTGACCCTCCAGGATGTATTCCGCGCTCGCCGGCACGTAGAGGTCCGAATCCTCGCATTTGACCAGCTCGAGCGGTTTCCCGCGCACGGCGCCGGTGAGCGCGTACTTGTCCCACTTATGCGTGCCCATCAGGATCGACGGGCCGCCGCCGATCGCGAACAGCGTGGGATCGAGCACGTATGCGATCGCCACATCGAGCGGCTTGCCGAGCTTCACCGCCTTCGAATAGTGGACGCCGAGATCGTTGTAGATCGGATTCCACCAGGCGTATGCGGTCATGTACGACTTCTGGAGCTCTTCGGAGTAGGGCTTGCCGTCGGGATCGACACCCATCAGCCCGTACCGATAGGTGCTCGCGTTAAGTTCGCCGGTGATCGGATCCTTCGAGGCTGTGATATCGCAGTTCGGGTACGACTGGCGCTCATCGCCGAACCAGACGTGCGGAATCTGCGTTCGCAGATCGATATCCGAGCCTTTGATGACGATTTCCTTGCAGGGCGCCGCCGAGCGATTGACGATCGTCGGATCGAGCCAGCTTCCGGGATCGTTCAGAATCGCGCTGAGCTTGAGCTTCGCTTCGAGTTCAGTCTTCGCGCCGAGGGCAGCAGCCATTCGTCGCCGGCTGCCGAAGACATTCAGCACCAGCGGAATATCAGGCGTGTTGTAGCCGGCCAGGTTTTCGAGCCACAGGCACGGTCCGTCGACCCCGGCGACGTGCGATTGCAGCGCGGCCAGTTCATTTTTTTCGCGGCTTACATCGATCGGCTCTTCGATTTTGACCAGATCACCCTGGGTTCGAAGATCATCGAGGAAGTCGCGGAGATCGCGATAGGGAAACGGCATGAGAGACTCCTTGTTGCGATGCGCGACGCTAGTTGATTTCAATTGATGCTTCAAGTTGATGGACACCCGATGGCGCCATTGTCTAGAGTGCGTTGAGCTTGACCCTTCATCCGAACGGAGTGTTTTATGCCGGCTGATTGGAGTCTTAAGGGACAACTGCTCGGCGCATGTAGTTGCGATTGGGGATGTCCATGTAGTTTCGACGCGCCGCCAACCAAGGGCTTTTGCGACGGAGTTTATGTATGGCACGTAACGCGGGGCCGTTTCGGCAAGACCCGGCTCGACGATCTCAGTTTCGGGATCGTCGGACATTCGCCCGGTCCGCTCCATCTCGGCAATGTCACGTGGCAACCGATCATCGAACAGCGCACCGATGCGGAGCAGCGCGTAGCGATACAGGAACTCCTGAGCGGGCGCGAGGGCGGACCGTGGCGCATATTCGCCGGCGTCGCCTCCAAAATTCTCGATCCGATCTTCGCGCGGATGTCGGTCAAAATCGACGGGCTCAAGAGCCGCGCCCGTGCCGGCAAGGTCGTTGACATCGCGCTCGAACCGATTCGCAATCCGGTGACCGGCAAAGTCGAAGAACTCCGGCTGGTGAAGCCGACCGGGTTCACCTCGAAATGGGCCGACCTGGGCCGCACCCGTAAGATGACGGTCGCGGCGCCGGAACTCTCATACGATTATTCCGGCCAATACGCCGAATTCTCCGAGTTCAGCTACGCTTCCGGGAAGTAGACCGGTCAGTCGCAGCTTCGACGAATCGGCACGGCCGGCTTTACCGCCGTCCATCAAATGTCAGGAGACTGAAATGGCCAACACCTATGAGAAAAGCGTGATCAGCTTCGACCTCGCCCATCAGATGGTCGGCGCGGCGGCTGCGAAGGCTAAAGAGATCGGGGTGCCGCAGGTAATCGCGGTGATCGACGACACTGGCTATCTGAAGGCATTCGCGCGTATGGATGGCGCGCCGCTGATGTGCGAAGAGATCGCGAGCAGCAAAGCCTTCACCGCGCTCTTCGGGATGCCGACCGAGCAGTTTTTCGACGCGCTCAAGGGCGACGCCTCGTTGATGGCCGGGCTGTTCCATCGCCCGCGCATCGCTGCGTTCGGCGGCGGCCTCCCGATCAAGATCGGCAATGCGGTGGTCGGCGCAATCGGCGTGAGCGGCGGGACGGCCGCGCAGGACATCGAGTGCGCGAAGGCCGCGCTCGCGCTGATCAAATAACGCCCGCTTCTTTTTCAGGTGTGAATCAGCCCGGTGATGCCGGCGACGAACAGCGGCGTCAACGTCCATCCGGCCAGGATATGCACCCATAGGTAGACGCGAAGCGCCGCGCCTTCCATCCTGCCGAGGTCGCGTCTTCGCCCGAGCAGCTTCACCTGATGGTCGCGCATGTGACGCGGGTTGGGACGCCAATGCTGCGCCTGGTGCAGATCGACCAGTGGGAGAAAGTTTTCGAGCGAGTAGACGAAGCTGTTGAAGGGCGGGTAGTGCGTGGGACATCCGCCCTTGCCGACGAATGACTTGTAGGCATCGCTCTCGGTGGGCGTCACCAAGCCGGCGCGATAACCCCATCCGAACAGTAACGTGCCGAGAAACACGAAAGCGACGATCCACCAGAGCGCCTGCAACGGACGATAACCGTAGCCGATCGTGATCTTGAGCAGGAATTGCCAGGCGCGCTCCGCGGCGCTGAGACCGCCAAATCTCCGCCGCTGGTCGCGCTTCGCGATCATCACGGCGATCGACTCGACCTCGCGCCCGCCGTCATGCAGCACTTCGGCAAGCTGATTGAACGGCTGCGCTCGATAGCCCGGCGGCTGGAGCGCGAGCCATCGAAGCCGCACCTGCGCATCGTCGGGGGCCTCGCCGAAGCTCTTGTACACGAGGCCGTTGATCATCAGGTGACCGGGATGTGGCCAGCTCGCCGGATCGTCCCATAGCGCGCCGACCTGCGCGTCCTCGAGATCGAGCAAGGTCTGCGGCGTGCTCGTAATGTCGGTCCAGTAGAGCGTCCCGCCGACTTTCGCGCGTTCCGCATTGAGACCGGTCGGACCGTTGCCGACAAACCGCACCGAGTTGAAGCTGAGCGAGCCACCGACGGAGCTAAGGCGGAAGTCGACCATCCCGTCGCTCTCGAAGCCGTCGTGAAACAACGCGTCGCCGCCCATGATCGCGTCGATCACGGAAACGGTCGGCTGGCCATTGCCGTGGAAATGACCGGCGCTCAGATTCAGGTCCCCGTCGACCCGCGCACGGAACAGATCGAGCGTCGCGTAGCTGCCCTGGCCGAGGGTGAAATCGCCATGCACGACGGCGCGGGCGCCTTCGATCTGTCCGATCGCATCACGGCGGAAATCGAGTGCGCGCGTATCGGCATAGGAAAGATTGATGCCGTCCGGAACTGAGCAGTTCACCAGCGTGATCGGCGCGCCGACGTGCATGAAGGAGAGATCGAGCGGACCCGTGATGCGCGCGCCGCCGAGTCCGATACCGCTCGGATGCACGTGCTTGAGGGCCCCCGGATCCGTGAGAAGCCAGCCGAGCAGCGTCGCGCGAATCGATCGATCGACGCTCCAGCGTGCGGCCGTCGCCGGATCGTTGGACGGATCGTTGCGATCCCGGCTCGGACCGACCCAGGCGAGATCGCGATGCGGCGCAAAATCAATCAGCCGCATCTCGGCCGCAGAAAGTTTGCCGAACGCCGCCTGCGCCATCTGCTCGAGCGCGGCGACATCCTGCGCCTGCGGATCGATCACGGCGGCAATCGCAGAGCAAGTCATCAGCGCTGCCGCGAACAGCGCCAGACCAAGCCCCGCGATCAATCTCGATATGAAAGCGATTTGCCGTTCTTCTCCGCAGCGTCAAGACGCCAGGAATAAGCAACGGAGCTTCTACCAAATCGATGCGCGACGGTCCATCGAGCGGTGCGGCATCGTCGACCGCAGCGCGAAGCCTTCGGAGCAGCGAGAACCTGTCGAATTATCGATGAATTTCTAGTGGTGGGCAGGGAGTGAATCGAACACTCGACACGAAGATTTTCAGTCTTCTGCTCTACCGACTGAGCTACCTGCCCACCGCGCGAAGCGATGCGCGGCTTTCATTGGTAGCTTCCCACGCCCGCACTTGCAACACCGCCGATGCGCTCAGGCGCGTTGCGCCTTGATCCGCGCCTCGACGAAATCGATCACGCGCGCCTCAAGATTTACGTTGTCCAACCGATCGATCTCCTGCACGCCGGTCGGACTGGTGACGTTCACCTCCGTCAGGTAATCGCCGATCACATCGAGGCCGACGAAGTAGAGCCCGTCGCGCTGGAGCCGCGGCTTCAGAATCCGACAGATTTCGCGATCGCGCGCGGTGAGCTCCGCCTTTACGCAGAGCCCGCCCACGTGGATGTTGCCGCGATTCTCGCTCGGCAGCGGCACGCGCAGCGTCGCTCCGATCGGCTCGCCGTCGAGTACGATCACGCGTTTGTCGCCGTTGCGAATCTCCGGGATGTACCGCTGGCCCATCGTGAGCCGGGTGCCGAAATTGGTCACGGTCTCGAGAATCGCGTTCAGATTGCGATCGCTCGTGCTGGCCAGAAAGACGCCCTCGCCGCCGTGACCGTCAAGCGGCTTCACGATCGCTTCGCCGCCCTGCTCATCGATGAACTGCTTGAGACGCGCGATGCTCGAGGTTACCAGCGTCGGCGGAATCACGCCGGGAAAATTCAGCGTGTAAAGCTTTTCGTTCGCCTCGCGCAGGCCCGCCGGATGATTGAGTACGAACGTGCGCCGGCTGTCGATGAGGCTCAGGAGCATCGTCGCGTAGAGATAAGCGGCGTCCGCCGGCGGATCCTTGCGCATGAAGACCGCGTCGAACGAATCCAACGGACGCTCGGCGCCCGCCTCGAGCCATCGGTAGTGCGCCGCCTCGCGCATCACGGCGCAGCGCCGCGCGAAAGCCATCGCGCGATCGCCGCGTGCGAACAGATCGCGCAGACCGATGAAGTGCACCTCATGCCCGCGCGCCAGCGCCTCGAGCATGAAGACGAACGTGGTGTCCTTGTACTGATCGATCCGCTCCAGCTCGTCCATCACGAATGCGAATTTGTATGGCACAGCTCTTCAGCTCCCTTCGGCGTTCAGTGCGGCGGCAGCGATCGCAAGCGCGGCAAGCGCCGCAGTCTCGGAACGCAGGCGCGAACCGCCGAGGCCGACAGCGATGAACCCGGCGCGTTGCGCGGAATCGAGTTCAGTTTGATCGAAACCGCCCTCCGGTCCGCATAACAGGATCAGCCGCCGCGGATGCTCCGCGTCGAGAGTACGAATCATCGGGGGTGCTCCCGGCACGCAGATTAGCTTGGTCGTGTCAGCGGGTTGCGATGTCATTAATTCGGCGATCGGGCGCGGCATCGCGACCTGAGGCACCGCGGGCGCCAGACTCTGCTTTGCAGCCGCGGCGGCAAGCCGGCTCCAGCGCGCGGCCCGCTCGGCGCCGACCGAGGCCATCCGGCTTCGCGCGGCGACGATCGGCCAGATCTCGGCGGCTCCGAGCTCGACCGCTTTTTCGACGATGAAGTCCATCCGTGGACCACGTATCAGCGCCATCGCGAGGATAATCGGAACGCGCGCCCGCGCAACCAGCCGCGAATCGATCGCGATCGTCGCCCGCTCGCGCGTCACACTTTGAATGCGCCCGGCAAACTCGCCGCCGCCGGCGGGATCTATCAGAATGACGCGCTCGCCGGCATCGAGACGGACGAGGTCGCGCATGTGGTGCAACTCGCGGCCACTCACGCTTGCGATTGCCTCGCGTGCGATCGGCGCGTCGGCCAAAAATCGCGGCGCGGTCTTCATTGACGCATCACGAGCGTGACCCATCCGCGATCTACCAGCTCGTCATCGAGTGTGAGCCGGGGACGGAAACGGCGGAGCACCGCGGTCCGTTCGCGCTCCAGGATTCCACCCAACACCAGCCGCGCTTCGGGATTCATTAGACCGATCAGAGCGGGAGCGAGTTCGATCAAAGTCGAGCTCAGGATATTCGCGGCGACCAGATCGACGCGTTGCTTAAGAGTTTGCAACGGAGCGGCCGAGAAACGCACGGCATCGATTCGATTCAGCCTCAGGTTCTCGCGCGCGTTGTCGAGCGCGTCGCGGTCCGTGTCGATCCCGACCACGCGGGCCACGCCCAACCTTCGCATCGCGATCGAAAGGATGCCCGAGCCGCATCCGACGTCGAGGCCGGCGCGGAACCGAAGGCGCGCGCAGAGCCGTTCGATCATCACCAGAGCGCCGGCGGTCGAGCCATGATGCCCGGTGCCGAACGCCTGTGCTGGATTGATCGTCAGGTTGATACGACCGGGGTGGCGCGCCTCGACCCACGGCGGAACGATCAGCAGCCGGCGGCCGATCGGGAGCGGTTTGAATCGCGACCGCCATCGCGTCGCCCATCCGGGATCCACGATTCGCGCGGCGCGCGGCGCGTGGCGATTGTCGACCATTCCGGCGGCGGCCAGCGCGTGATTTATTTCGGCCAGTTGCCTGCTGCTCAGCCGTTCGAAGAACGCTTCGAGCGTTCGGGTCCTCCGGAGCGCGCGCGCCGAACGCTCCGCATTAACGCCGTCTTCATACCAGGTCTCCATCGGCGGATGCTGCCCGTGACGAATCGGCTTCACGGCGCATCCCAACGCTCCGTGCGCGATCAGGATCGCCGCAGCATCGTCGGCAAGCTCGGGCGCTACGGCAAACGCCGCTTTCACATAGCTGCGGCCGGGGGGCTTGGTGCTCGGGTCCATCGGATTCCTGACTCTCGAATATTGCATCCGGGGTTCGTGCTGGCGAGACCGGTCGGGGGTTGTCGAAAGATCGATGCTTGCGCGATTTGAGCTTTGCGCCCGCCTCGTTAGACTGGGATTGCCGTGCAATAAGTGGCCGGACTGCTCAACATAGCTCATCGCGGCGCGAGCCGAACCTGCCCCGAGAACACGATCGCGGCGTTCATCGCGGCGGCAGATGCAGCCGCGGCGATGTGCGAGCTTGACGTGCGGCTTTCGCGTGATGGAATTCCGGTGGTCATTCACGATGACACTGTAAATCGCACGACGGACGGACGCGGAGCGGTTGCGGCAATGTCGTTGAGCGAGCTCAAGCGGCTGGACGCGGGAGTGCGCTTCGGCCGCCATTTCGCCGGCGAGCGGATCCCTACTCTCGATGAGGTCTTCGATGCGCTCGGCGATCGATGCGGCCTCGATATCGAGCTCAAGGACGGCGCAGCAGACGCGCAGGTCTGCGCGATAATCCGCGAACGTTGCGCATATGATTTAACTGTTGTTTCGAGTTTCGATTGGGCGGCGCTCAGGCGCGTTAAGGCGCGTGATACATCGATCCGTATCGGCGTCCTGGCCGACAAGCGGCCTGAACTGATGATCGCGGAGGCCGGCGCGCTTGGCGCGTGGTCGGTTAATCCTCGCTATACTCTTTGCACGGCTGAACTCGTGAGCGAGGCGCATCGCAATGCCTTCAAGGTGCTGGTCTGGACGATCGACGATCCGTCGCAGATGCGTCGCATGATCGCGAACGGCGTCGATGGCATCGTGACCAATGATCCGAAGCGGCTGGGGACGCTCATCCGCTGATGGCGCGTTTCGCACAGGACAAGCTCGAAGAGCTGCGCGAGCGCGCCAGCATCGTCGAGGTCGTCGGCGCGCACGTCCGTCTCAAGCGCGCCGGCCGCAACTACGTCGGCCTCTGTCCGTTTCACAATGAGAAGACACCGTCATTCTCGGTCAACGCCGAGCGCGGCTTCTTTCACTGCTTCGGATGCGGCGCGGGCGGCACGGTGTTCGATTTCGTGATGCGCCTTGAAGGGCTGACCTTTCCAGAGGCGGTGCAATCGCTCGCGCGGCGCTACGGCGTCACGTTGCCGGAAACGCATGAACCGGGAGGACCCGCACCCGGCGAGCGCGAAGCGATGTATCGCGCGAACGAGTTCGCTGCCGCCTACTTCAGTCACGTCTTATGGAAAACGCCGTCGGGTGAAACGGCCCGCGTTTACCTTAAGTCCCGCGCCATCGCCGATGAGACCGCGCGCGCCTTTAGTCTGGGATTCGCCCCGGTGCAGACTGGTTCGCTCGCGAACGCGCTCCAGCGGCGCAATCTGGTCGATGGCGCCGTGAAGGCTGGGCTCATCCGCCGCGACGGCGGCGCGATGCGCGAGCTGTTCATCGGGCGATTGATGTTTCCGATTCGCAATGCACAGGGACGCGTGGTCGCCTTTGGCGGACGGGTACTCGACGATCGTTTACCCAAGTACATCAACTCGCCGGAGTCGCCGATCTACTCGAAGGCGCGAAGTCTTTATGGCTTGCATGAGGCGCGGCAGGCGCTCGCGCGCGCCGACCGCGCGATCGTCGTCGAGGGCTACTTCGACGCGATCGTGGTCTCGCAGGCCGGCTTCAAGGAGGTGGTCGCGAGCCTCGGCACCTCGCTCACTGTCGAGCAACTACGCCTGCTCAGCCGCCATACGCGCAACGTGATCGCGGCGTTTGACGGCGACGAGGCGGGACGCAAAGCCTCAATGCGCGCGCTCGAGGTATTCCTTGCCGCAGGACTTCTCGGCCGCGGAATCTTCATCCCGGCGGGCTTCGATCCGGATACGTTCATCCAAAAGCGCGGCGCGCAGAGCTTCGGCGAGCTGCTCGAGCGGGCCGAACTGCTGATCGATTTCTTTGTGCGCGAAGAGGCCGCCGCAGCGGGATCATCGCTCGAGCGGCAGGCCCGTGCCGCCGAGCGAGTGGCCGAAGTTCTGCGCCAGGTTGCGAATCCCTTCGAGTTCGATCTGTTGGCGCGCAAGGCGAGCGCAATGCTCGGCGTCAATGAGGAAGTCTTCCGAAACCAGGGACGAAAACCGACACGGCCGGCGGCACGCGCCGGCACAGCCGCGCCCACTGCGACGACGAGCGCCACGCGGGACGCTGCCGCGCAGGCTGAACTCGGGATCGTGAGTATTGCGATAGCAAGGCCTGAACTGCGGGCCGCTATCGGCGAGGCCGGCTACATCGGGGAGTTTCGCGATCAGCAGATGGCGCTGCTACTCGACGGCATCTGCCATCTCGAGGAATCCGACGGCAGCGTCGAGGAATGGCTCGCGGAGCGGATGACCGATGAGCAGCGCGGGCGGCTGAGCGCGATGGCGCTGGTCGCCGAGCTCGACGACCCAGGCTCTGCGCGTGCTTTGCTCAGGGATTATGCGCGGGCACTTATGCGGCGGCGCACCGCGCGCGCTGTGGAAGAGCTCCGGCGCGAGGTTGTGCAGGCGAGCGACCTCGACGATGCGACGCGCAAGGCGCAGGAGCTGATCGCGCTGCGGCGTGGCGCGTCCAACGATCCCGCGTAAGCTGTGCAGGGCCTTAAACGAGATGCCCGGACTTGGTACCATGAGAGATGTTCCATGGCTGCGCGGGGGCCCATAGCTCAGCCCGGTTCAGAGCTGCCGGCTCATAACCGGCTGGTCCCAGGTTCAAATCCTGGTGGGCCCATACTTCATCGATCCCACCGGCGCAGCTTTCATTACGGAGGAGTAAATTGCGTGAAAAAATAGGCCGGCTGATGTCTCTGCAGACCATAGACAGGGATCTCCAGGAGTTGGCCGATTCGCTGGCTGCGGTTACTCAGGGCGTCGATCGTCTGCGCGAGGAGATTGGCAGTGCGCGCTCCGAGCTCGAACGGCTCACTGAAGAGCATAAACAGGCCGAAGTCGCGCGCCGCCATCTCGAGCGCGAGCTGGCTGAAGGCGAGGCGCGGATTCGGAACACGAGGATGCGCCAGAATCTGATCCGCAACGAAAAGGAGCTTCAGGCACTCGCCCACGAGGTTGAATCGCAGAAGGAGAGCAATCAGCGGCAGGAGGCGGAGCTGCTGGTGCTGATGGAGGCGGCCGATACCCGCGCCGCGCGCATCAAGGAACTCACAGCACTAATCGAACAGAAGAGCGCTGAATCGACCGCCGCCGAGAAAGAAATCGCCGGCAAGGCCGAGGAGCTGAAGGAATCGATGCGTAAGCGGCGTGACGAGCGCGATGCACTGGCGGAACAAATCGATGAGACGCTCAGGCAGCGATATGACGTAATTTTCAGCCGGCGCGGTGGAGTAGCGGTCGCGCTGGCCCGCGCCGGCACGTGCCAGGGATGTCGGATGCGCCTGCCCCCACAGCTCTACAATGAAATCCAGCGCTTGGATGACATCAGGTATTGTCCGAATTGCCAACGGATCCTGTACTTCGAACCGAATTCCGAAAGCTAAAACCGCTGAACATCTATCCCGTGCTATTATTGATCGCGCCGGAGTGAGCCGGGCGATCGCCCCGATACGGGGAGGAAAGTCCGGGCTCCGCAGGGCAGGGTGGCCGCTAACGGCGGCGCGGCGCGAGCCGCGGAAAGTGGCACAGAAAAAATACCGCCCGCAAGGGTAAGGGTGAAAAGGTGGGGTAAGAGCCCACCGGCGCGCGAGTGATCGCGCGCGCACGCCAAACCCCACCCGGAGCAAGACCAAATAGGAGGGATGGGTGGCCCGTCCGTATCCCTCGGGTATGGTCGCTTGAGCCGGCGGGCAATCGCCGGCCCAGATGAATGATCGCCGCCCGCAAAGGGTACAGAACCCGGCTTACAGGTTCACTCCGGCTTCGATTTCCGTCGCGTCCGTGCTGAGCGCTTGCGTGAAGTATCAGGGTTCGCGGTTCCGACGATCGTCGAATCAGCTCCCGTCAGGTGCTCCGCGATCGTCCGGAGCATCGCGAGATCGGCGGTTTCGATCGCCAGCTCGGGCGCGGCCGCAACCGCGACCTCGTCCGGCAACTTGCGCATGAACTCGCCGACGCGCGCCGCAGTCGTATTAAGTCGGCGCTGGTAATCCTCCAGATAATCGATCGCTCGTCCGATTTCCGGATCGCGTTTCGATGCGTCCCGGAACCCGGACGCCATCATCGCACCGTCACAGCCGTTCGCGCGGATGGCCGACGCTTCTTCGTCCAGGAACCGATTAATTACTATCGCAGCGGACGAGAGCCCTTCGCCGGTGAGTTCCTCCGTCAGTTCGCGCGCATGACTCAATCGATCGGGCTCGGCGGTCGTGACGATCACGAAATGAACCGTCGATGAACGCAGCATCCGCTCGGCCTTGCGAAACCGCTCGACCATGGCGCCGGTGGCCGCGGCGGCCGATGTGAAGAAGTCGGCGAGCGAGGACAGCACATCAGTGCCGGTGAATCGTTCGAGTTCCTCTATCACGCGACGCGACGCGCGGCTCGCGAATCGAAACGCGAGCCGGCTCCCGGGGAAAGCGGACGCCGACGAAAAAAGCCGGGCGGCCCCCGAATCGAGCAGGCGCGCCATTCGGCCCGGCGCCTGAATGAATTCGAAAGCGTGCGCGGCCGGCGGAGTATCGACGATCGTGACCTCGAAGCGCGACTTCTCATGGAGATCGTACAGCGCTTCGAGCGCCGCGTAAGCATCGGAGCCTGCGAGTTGCCCGGCGAGCGTCCGATAGAATCGATTCGCCAAAATTCGCTCGCGTGTCGCCCGGTCGGCGATGAATCTCTCGACCATCGCATTCCACTGATGCTTCACGTCGAGCACCATCGCGAACAGCGCGAGCCTCGGATCGAGGCCGGCACGCGCGAGCCGCCGCGGATCGATGCGCGTCGGACGATCGCCGAGTCGCCGCAGTCCGAGCGCATCGCGGAGACGCCGCGCCGGATCGATTGTGATTACTGCCGTACGGTTGCCTAAGGTTGCGCTGGCGATTCCCAGCGCGGCCGCGATGGTCGTTTTGCCCACGCCGCCAGTGCCAAGCAAAATTATTGTATGGCCCGTTCTCAGGCACTCTTTGATGCCATCCTGACCCGACACCCTCGATTTCGATGACCCCGCCACGATTCCCCATACCCTAACAACTCGCGCCGCGCGCCGCATCGCACGCCGATGCCCTGTGGACTGCCGCGCCCTTCAAAATTGGACCTTCAGCGTAATTTCGCTAAAATTTCGATGGTGGACGGAGGTGCGGCGATGGTCTGGATTATCCCGATTCTGACGCTCATTGCGGGCGCCGCCGCGGGTTATCTGATCGGACGGCTTGGCGCTTCAGCCCGCGCCGAGGCTGCCGATGCGGCAGCGCGCGAATTGCGCGATCAGCGCGACAAGTTGATCGCCGAACGCGACCGCCTCACGGGCGAACTCCGTGCGGCCGGCGAAGCGCGCGCCGCAAGCGTCGAGCGCGCCGCGACCCTCGAGCAGAGTTTCAACGATCAGCTCAAGCTCCTGCGGGCCGCCGAGGAGCGCCTCGCCATTACCTTCAAATCGCTCTCCACCGATGCGCTCGCCGCCAATCGCAACCAATTCCTCACGCTCGCTAGTGAGCAGCTTGGCGCGGTCGTCAATCCGGTGCGCGATTCGCTTTCGAAGATGGATGCGGAAATTCGCGAGCTAGAAAAGGCGCGCAGCCAGGCCTATGGCCACCTCAGCAATCAGGTGACGTCGCTCCTCGAAGCGCAGCGCGATCTCCGCGCGGAGGCCGAGAAACTCTCGCGCGCGCTCCGCGCGCCGAGCGTGCGCGGGCGATGGGGCGAGATTCAACTCAAGCGCGTGGTCGAGATGGCCGGGATGCTCGAGCGTTGCGACTTCTTTACGCAGGAGACCGCCAGCGCCGAGTCCGGCCGGCTCCGCCCCGATCTGCGCATCCAGCTTCCCGGCGGCAAGAACATCATCGTCGATGCCAAAGCGCCCCTGCAGGCTTATCTCGAATCGCTCGACGCGCCGGCCGACGATGCGCGCTCCGAAAAACTTCGCCAGCACGCCGCCCAGGTGCGCGCCCATCTGAACTCGCTCGCCGCCAAAGGGTATTGGGAGCAGTTCCGGCCCGCGCCCGAATTCGTCGTGCTGTTTTTACCGGGCGAGACCTTTTTCAGCGCGGCGCTCGAGCAGGACCCGGGGCTCATCGAGCACGGCGTCGCCCAGCGCGTCATCATTGCGACGCCGACCACGCTGATTGCGCTGCTGCGCGCGGTCGCCTACGGATGGAATCAGCAGCAGCTCGCCGAGAACGCCGCGCGAATCAACGAGGCGGCGCGCGAACTCGCCGATCGCTTCACGGTGATGGTCGGGCACCTGGGGAAGATGGGCGACGCAATCCGTAAATCGGTCGGCGCGTACAACGATGCGGTCGGATCGTTCGAAGGCCGCGTAATGCCGGCGGCGCGGCGGCTCCGCGAACTGGGCGTCGAATGCCGCGACAAGCTGCCGGAGCTTTCGCCGC
Organism: Pseudomonadota bacterium; assembly: GCA_021324855.1. Taxonomy (GTDB): domain Bacteria; phylum Desulfobacterota; class Binatia; order Binatales; family Binataceae; genus JAJPIG01. Next base: position 175,032 of record JAJPIG010000021.1, read on the forward strand.
TCGATCTCTCGATTCGCGAAATCGACTCGCCGGAACTAATCAACGGCAAGAACGGCAAGTGAATACTTACTGAGGAATGGCGATGGACAGAGAGTCGCTAACCGAGAAAATCGTTAGTCTGAAGCGTGCGAAAGGGATCTCCTGGAAGAAGATTGCCGAGGAGATCGGGCGCTCGCCCGGTTTTGCGACTGCGGCGCTCCTCGGTCAGATGTCTTTGACTAAAGAAGAGGCCGAAACGGCGGGACAGCTTCTTGGACTCGATGAAAATGAAATTGCGCTGCTGCAGCAAGTCCCATATCGCGGTTCTTTGCCCGCAGCAGTTCCGACCGACCCTCTAATCTATCGCTTCTATGAAATTACTCAGGTTTTTGGCACCACGTTGAAGGCGCTGATCGAAGAGGAGTTTGGCGACGGCATTATGAGCGCCATCGATTTTGAGTTGAGCGTCGACCGGGTTCCCGACCCGAAAGGAGACCGCGTGAAAGTGACGTTCAACGGCAAATTTCTTCCATATCGGAGATATTGACAGGACTCATCGTTTTCGCATCCGTCGCTAGGAATGACCACTGTCCATCGTTATCCTGAGCGAAGCGAGCCAACCGTAGCTAGGAGCGAACTCTCCGCTAGCCGGCGCAAAACGCGCTGATCGCCGACTGTAACGCCTTCACGTCGGGATAGCCCAGGGCAGATGCTGCCGCGGCGATGCCGCCATACTGTTGCGCCAGCGCGCTCACGCTCTTGCCTTTGCAGTCCGCTTCTCCCGGCGTCCCGGCAAACGCAGGAGCGGCGTCCTGGAACTCGTAGGCGCCGATGTCGCAGGCTGTTTCTCGGGCATCGGGACGCGGCGCTCCGCGCTGATCGATCGTGACCGGATTCCCAGTGATATCGGTGCAATCGCCTGCGGCGTCGATCGCGACGCTGCCCTGGTTCAGCGCCATCGTTTCCGTCGCGCCGGGAGCGTTCAGCGCGAGCGCCCCAAGGTTAAGCTGTGTGGCGGTCACCTGCGTGAAGTTGATGCTGCCGCAGGTGCCGTCGCCGTCCAGGTTCGCTCCCAGCGCAGTCGGAGCGAACGAACAATCGCCGCCCGAATTGCCCCCGATGATCGAGTTCTTCACCGTCGCGGCGCCGGAAATGCCGCCGCCGACGTAAGTGGCCGAGTTTCCAGAAAGAGTGCTGCTGCTGATCTCAAGCGCGCCGGAATTGAAGATGCCGCCGCCGTAGCCCGCGGAATTGCCCGAAAATGTGCTGTTGAGCAGCGAAGCTGTGTCCGAATTGAAAATCCCGCCGCCGAAATTGTCGGCGGAATTGCCCGAAAAAGTGCTGCCTACGATCGTCAACGTCCCGCTCTCATTGAACAGGCCACCACCGAAGTTGAACGCCGAGTTCTCCGAGATGGTGCTGTTACTGATCGCGACCGCGCCGCTCTCGCTGAAGATGCCGCCGCCGTAAATGAACGAGGTGTTGCCGGAGAGGGTGCTGTTATTCAGCAGAACCGTCCCGCCGGCGTTGAAGATGCCCGCGCCGTACCCGAACACCTGGTTGCCGGCGATGACGGTGTTGTTGAGCGTAACGGCGCCACCTTCATTCAAGATGCCGCCGCCGAACCAGGCCGAACCGTTTTGGATCGTCAGGTTCTGGAACGTCACCGTAACGCCGCTGTCGATCGTGAAAACGGTGCCGGTTCCGCCGCCGTCCACCGCCGTGGCCGAGGCTCCTTGACCCTCGATCGTCAGATTCTGATTGACCACGATCCCGGACTCGCTATGAACCGCATCGGTGATGCTGATGGTGTCGCCGCTGGCGGCGGCCGCGATCGCATCGGCGATCGTCGTGTAAGCGCATCCGCTGGCGCATACGGTCAAGGTCGCCGCGCGACCCGTCGCAGGCATCACCAGGGTGATGAAAAGCGGGACGAGTATTGAGGCGATTGCCGACCGCGCACTCGATCGTGAAGCGATTCGTTCGAAAGCGAGTTTCGCGAGTCTCAAACCGCGCGTTGGAAACCTCATCGAAGTAGCCTTTCCGAGCACGCGACGAGTGGTTGACGGCGTGCGGTTAAGCGGAGCCGCGCCGAGTCGGCGCTATTCGAATCGGCTGGATTTTCTTTGATTTCAGCCAAACGGTGATTATTGGCAGCAGATCGTATGCCAGTGGCAATGATGGGATTGGCCGATTTATTTGAGGCTTTGCTGTCGCGACGTATAAATCGCGGACAAATTGGCGTTGCTGATGTGCAACGGAACGAGGACGAAAGGATTTACGCCTGCTCGATGTTCGAGGGCGGCGGGGGCGGTTGGCGGAACTGACTCTTGTCGTTGCCGAGCGCGATCCAGGCCTCGACCTCGCGTCGCTCGCGATCGAGGAAGCGAGCGATTGCCGCGCGCAGCCCGTCATGCGCAATGAAGTGCGCGCTTCGCGTCAGCGCAGGATTGAAACCGCGCAGCCATTTGTATTCGCCGCCCGCGCCTGGCTCGAAACGCGTGAGGCCATGCGCGATACAGTGCTCGATCGACGCGTAGTAGCAGACGTTGAAATGCAGGAAGCGCAGTTCCTCGAAGCATCCCCAATAACGGCCGTACATCACGCCGGCCTTCTGCAGATTGAACGTCCCGGCGATTAACTTTCCGGCGCGATACGCCCCGATAAACGTCAGGTAGCGCCGGACGTGCTCGACGGCAAGCTCGAAGAACTTCGGCGTGAGGTACTGACGGCCCCAGTAGAGCTTGTCGATCGTCGAGCGATAGAGCTCGAACATCGGGCGGCACATCGACTGCGCGATCTCATCGCCATGCATGATACGCAACTCGACCCCCTGCTCGCCAAGCGCGGCGCGCTCGTGGCGGATCGCCACGCGGCGCTTGTGTTTGAGTTCGCGCAGGTAATCGTCGAACGTCGTGAAGCCGCGGTTCTGCCAATGGTACTGATAGCCGAGGCGTGGCAGGTAGCCGAGCGCGCAGAGTGCCTCAGCCTCGTCCTCCTCGCAAAAATTGACGTGCGCGGAGGAGAGCTTGTTCTCGCTGCAGAGCGTCATCAGGGTGCGGCCGAGAATTGCGGCCATCAGCGGGCGATTGACATCCGGCGCGGTCAGAAAGCGACGGCCGGTATGCGGCGTGAAGGGCACGCCCGCCAGCAGCTTCGGGTAGTAGCTGATGCCGGCGCGGTCAGCGCCGTCGGCCCATCCGTGATCGAACACGAACTCGCCCATGCTGTGGCTCTTGAGATAGACGGGACAGGCGGCGACCAGCCGTCGATTCTCGCGGATCGCGATGTGGCACGGACTCCATCCGGTTTTGCGGATCGCGCTGCCCGACTCTTCCATCGCGAAGAGCCAGTCCCAATCGACGAACGGTGAGTCCTCCGGGCGCAGCAGCGCGTTCCATTCCTCGCGATCGATCGCGCGGATGCTTTCGACGACCGCGATTTCCGGAGCTTTCGACGTGCGAGCCATTGGGGATCGAGCTTAACCGCCGCATCGCGCGCGGCATAGAGGTTCAACGGCGCCTGTTTCAAGACTCGTCGCGCGGCGGCCTGATTTGCTATCCTGAAAAGCGGGCCGGGAGAGGATCAACAACCGCAACCGGGGCAGTGATGAAGGCGGACATGAGGCGAATCGATCCACGTGCCGCGATTGAAGACGGGAGCGGCGCAAACGGCAAAGGCGGCCAGGGCGGCATCGTCACCGAACGTCGCGCCAAGGAGCAGACCAAGACCAGGCGGCCACCGCTCTACAAGGTCATCTTGCTCAATGACGATTACACGCCGATGGAGTTCGTCGTCGACGTGCTCAAGGTGGTGTTCCACAAGCCGCATGCCGAAGCAACCCGCATCATGCTCTATGTGCATCAGAACGGGATGGGCGTCGCGGGCGTTTATCCGTACGAAATCGCCGAGACGCGGGTGCGCACCGTCGAAGAGCTCGCGCGGCAGCATGAATATCCTTTGAAGTGCGTGATGGAGAAGGCGTGAGTTCGGATTCCCGCCGGGCGTGGTTATAATAGAGCCATGGCATCTCCCGGAGTGATGATCAGCCGCGAGCTGCAGATCACGCTTCAGCTTGCGATGACCGAGGCGGCGAATCGCCGCCATGAATACGTCTGTTTGGAGCATCTGCTGTACGCGATGCTCCACGATGTGACCACCAGCAACATCCTGCGCAATTGCGGGGCCGATCTCGAAGGCCTCAAGCGCAAGCTCCTGCAGTATCTCGACCACGAGCTCGAGCGGCTGCCGCAATCCGAGAAGGTTGCGCCGCGCTACGCGCTCGGTGTGCAACGCGCCTTGCAACGCGCGGCGCTGCACGTGCAGTCCGCGGGCCATCAGGAGATCACCGGCGGCAACGTGCTGGTGGCGATGTTTCACGAGAACGAATCGCACGCCGTCTACCTGCTCAACCAGGACGGCGTGACGCGCTTCGACGTGATCAATTTCATCTCGCACGGCGTCTCGAAGATCGGCGCCGATGACGGCGATGAGGGACGCGAGGCGGCGGGCGCCGAGCGCGAGGAAGGCGAGGGCGAATCCGAGCATGAGGACGACGAGGGCGAGCGCAAGGTGTCGCCGGCCAAGGCCCTGCGCACCTATGCAATCAATTTGACCGAGCGGGCGGCGAAGAATCAGATCGATCCGCTGGTCGGACGCAAGCGGGAGATTGAGCGCGCGATCCATATATTGCTGCGCCGCCGCAAGAATAATCCGGTGTTCGTCGGCGAGGCGGGAGTCGGCAAGACGGCGCTGGCCGAGGGCCTCGCGCTCGCGGTGCACAATGGCGACGTTCCTGCGGCCCTGAAGGACGTGCAGATTTACGCGCTTGATATGGGCGCGCTGCTGGCCGGCACGCGCTTTCGCGGCGATTTCGAGCAGCGTCTGAAGGCGGTGATCAAGGCCGCGACTGCCGATCGGCGCTGCATCCTGTTTATCGATGAGATCCACACGATCGTGGGCGCGGGATCGGCCTCGGGCTCGACGATGGACGCTTCGAATTTGCTCAAGCCGGCGCTGGCCTCGGGCGAACTTCGATGCATCGGGTCGACCACCTATCAGGAATACAAACGTTCATTCGAGCGCGACAAGGCGCTGGCGCGCCGTTTCCAGCGCATCGACGTGGCGGAACCGACGCAGGACGAGGCGGTCCAGATCCTGCACGGGCTCAAGAGCTACTACGAGAAGCATCATAACGTGCGCTACACGTCCGCCGCGCTACGCGCCGCGGTCGAGCTTTCGGCGCGGTACATCAACGATCGTTATCTGCCGGACAAGGCGATCGACGTGATGGACGAGGCGGGCGTCGCGGCGCATCTGCGCGCCCGGCATGGCGAGACCGTCACCGTCGGGCTACGTGATTCCGAGCGCACGGTCGCGCGGATGGCGAAGATTCCGGAGCGCACGGTCTCGGCCTCGGATCGGACGCGGCTGCAGAATCTCGACACCGAGCTCAAGGCGGTGGTGTTCGGACAGGACAGCGCCATCGATGCGGTCGCGCGCGCAATCAAGCTCGCGCGCTCGGGTCTGTCGCATCCGGACCGTCCGGTCGGCGCATTCCTGTTCGCCGGTCCCACCGGGGTCGGCAAGACCGAAGTGGCGAAACAACTCGCGCGCGTGATGGGCGTGGAGTTCGTGCGCTTCGACATGAGCGAGTACATGGAGCGCCATACCGTTTCGCGGCTGATCGGCGCGCCTCCGGGGTACGTCGGGTTCGACCAGGGCGGGCTGCTCACCGACGCGATCAACAAGACGCCGCATTGCGTGCTGCTGCTTGATGAGATCGAGAAGGCGCACCCGGACGTGTTCAACATCCTGCTGCAGGTGATGGATCACGCGACGCTGACCGACAATAACGGCCGCAAGTCGGATTTCCGTAACGTCACGTTGGTGATGACCACCAACGCCGGCGCGTTCGAGCTGGCCCGCAATCTGATCGGTTTCGGCAAGGGCGTTGAGAGCGGCAATCCGCGCGCGGTCATCGACAAGATGTTCGCGCCCGAATTCCGCAATCGGCTTTCGGCGATCATCGAGTTCGCGCCGCTGAGCCCGCTCACGATGGAGCGCGTGGTCGACAAGTTCCTGGGCGAGCTTTCCGATCGATTGAAGCCGCAGAAGGTGACGCTCGAGGTTTCGCCGGCGGCGCGCAAATGGCTCGCCGAGCACGGCTACGATACTCGCTTCGGGGCACGTCCGCTGAGTCGCCTGATCGAGAACGAGATCTCGCGCCACCTCGCCGACGAAGTGCTGTTCGGACGCCTCGCGAAAGGCGGCAAGGTCGCGATCGGCGTCGCCGACAACAAACTGACGTTCGAGTTCACCGGAGCGGAAGCGCCCGCGCCGGCGGCGAGCTGACCACGAGCGTTGCGTTGCCCACTCGGGCGCGTTGCCTTATTGTCGAATCAGGAGAGCACGGGAACCTGAGGACCCGGTGTGGCAGCCGCACTTAACACGCCCAACCTGCTGAGCATCGCCCGCATCGCGACGGCGCCGATACTGGTCTATCTGCTGCGTTTCACCGGACCGACCGCGGCCCTGATGGCGGCGGTGGTGTTTTTCTTCGCGACCATCAGCGACCTGCTCGACGGCTACATCGCGAGGAGCTACGGCACGGGCACGACGCTCGGCAAGTTTCTCGATCCGCTGGCGGACAAGATCGTGGTGACCGCGGTGCTGATCATGCTGGCTGGGATGGCGCGGACGCCGCACGTGCCGGCCTGGATCGTGGTGGTGCTGGTGACGCGCGAGATTATGGTGACGGGGCTGCGCGCGGTTGCCGCCGCCGATGGCCGGGTAATCGCGGCGGGCGAGCTGGGGAAATACAAAATGGCGCTGCAGGCGGTCGCCATCCAGGGGTTGCTCATCCATTACACTTACTTCCACATCAACTTCTTCGCCGCCGGGATGTTCCTGCTCTGGATCGCGACCATCGTGAGCGTCTGGTCGGGCGTCGACTATTATGTGAAGACCTTCGCGATGCTCCGGCCGGCGTCGGCGCCGCCGAGCAAGCGGGCCGCGATTTGACATCAAGGCGTGGGGCCGATAAAAAAATTGCTTCCGACGTGATCGGGACGAGCGGGTGTAGCTCAGTTGGTAGAGCGTGTGCTTGCCAAGCACAAGGTCGTCGGTTCGAAACCGATCACCCGCTCCAGCATTCTCGCCGCTAATTCTTTATAGAAAATCAGTATTTTTTAGGTCTCAACTCAATTTGAGTGGTTCGGCACGGGCTTAAACGCAGTCCCCGTTTGTGATTGCAGGGGGCAGGCTGCCAACCTTTCTCAACTCCCTTGACGCTCGAAGCCGGGGTAAGTAACCCTCTTCATCCGCGGCCGTGAGGAGGGGATGACGATGGTGAGAGTCAAATCGGCTGTAGCTCCTTCATGTCCGCGATGCGGCGCAGCAGCGCTGTTTCCGAACGCGCGCTTCTGTGGGCATTGCGGCGCGAGCCTAGCGGAAACCAAATCGGAGTTGCCCGAATGGCAGCGGCCGGCGCCGGCCCGATACTCGCACGTCTCGATGGCGCGGATGGCGCTTTCGTGCCCGGAATGCGGCGAGCCGATGCGCTTCGGGTTTCGCCACGTATGCCGGCGCTGCGGCGCGCGTCTGGTCATGGTGCCGCGCCTGTTCCATCCGAACCACTTCCGGGTTTACGTCGCGGGGCCGCGCGCCGCGCTGGCCGATCTCGCGGTCGAATTAGTAGGATGGATAATCGTGCTCGCCGTGGTCGGCGCGTTCATGGCGCTGCTCTGAGTGGGAATCGTTGGGCTGCCGTCACTTAACCGTGCCCATCAGCTTGACCGGCTGCGGACTCCTGAGCGCGTCATCGCCGATCGTCAGCGTGCCGGGCGCCTTGCCCGCCGTATTCGGGGCGTTGAAAGTTATCGTGACCTTGCAGACGCCGTGCGCCGCCAGCGAGCCGACGCAATTCTGGCTCGCCGCATAGGGTCCACTCGTTCCGATACTCTGGATATCCATCGCGATCGGATTCGGGTTGCGCAACGTGACCAGCCTGGTCGGAGTACTGCCCGGCGGGACCTTGCCGAAATTGAGCGCACGCGGTTCGATAAAGATCGCGCCCTGGCGTCCGATCCCGCGCAGCGCAACTTCCTCATCGCCATTGACTGCGTCGCTGCCAATCTGGAGCCAGGCGAAATGCGGGCCGGGTGAGTCGGGCTTGAAGGTCAGCGTGACCTTGCATGTTGCGCCCGGCTGCAACGTCCCGAGACAATTCTGGGAAGCGATATACGAGCTGTCGGTGGCGGCGAGCGATTGAATCGTGATCGGTAAATCCTGCGCCTTGTTCTTTGGATTGACCAGTGTCACGACCTGCGCGGGACTGGTCTTGCCTTCCGTGCCGAGCACGACCTCGGTCGGGAACTGCAACGCGCCGGGCTTGATCGTCAGCGCGGCGAGCACCGTGGGCGGCGGCGGAGGTCCGGCCTCGACCACATTGAACCCGGTCGAAGTTGTCGAAGGCGCGAGCGAACCATTGCCGGCGAACGACGCCGTCAGCGACTCGAAGCCGGTTGCGGGCGGCGTGAGCTGACAGCTCGCGAGCCCCTGCGCATTGGTGACCGCCGAGCAGCTCTCCGAGCCCATCGTGAAGGTCAGCGTCTGACCGGAGACGGCGACCGGCGGCGATGCGCTCACGTCGGTGAGCGCGGCAGCCGCGCTGAACGTGATGCCGGCATTGCCCGCCGTCGGACTCGGATTGAGGCTGACGGCGGTGACGTGCTTACCCGCGAACCAAGTTACGACCGCGTTACCCGAGGCGAGCGTCGTCTGCTGGCTATTGATCGTGACCGTGGCGGACGCCGTGATGCTGTCGTTGCCGGTAAAGAAGCCTGTGTAAGTGAATGAGGCCTGGCCGTTCGCGTCGGCGTGGACCATGCCGGTGTGCGGATTCGCGCCCGCAACGGTGAAAAAGATCGGCGTGCCCGCCGGCGAGGCGACGTTATTCAGCGTCGCTGTGAAGGTCAGCGAGGAGCCCTGCGCGGGCGAGGGCGCGACGCTGGTGGGCGTGATTCCGAGCGCCGGCGCCGTGTTCGGCGTTGCCAGCGCGAGGCAACTTCCATCTGACTTGCTAACCCGGATCACGCGATCGGTCTGCGTCGCGTAGAGGCATCCGTCGGGTCCGACGGTCACGAAGTCGCCGCGCGAGCCGCCGCTGTAAATCTGCGTGGTCGCCATCGAGCTGGTATCGATCTTGGTGATGCTGCCGTTGTTGGCGTTGACGTAAAGCGTCGGATGAGTCGGATCGCCCGGATTCGGCGCGAGCGCGATTCCATCGGCCGTCGGTACGGCGACCAACTGCGTCACGGTGCCCGGATTCTGGCTGTTGGTGCCTGTGATGCTGTCGACTTCGCCGTTCACCGCAGCATACAGAGTGCCGTCGGAGGCGAACGCCAGTCCATCACCGTCGATGTTGGAAACATAGGTCGACAGCGTGCCGCTGCCGGAGGCGAAATTGGAAAGGCGAAACAACGCGCTGCCGTTAGCGTCGAACAGGTCGCCGCTCAGGGGATCGACGGCCAGCGAAGTCGGGCATGACGGCGATGAGAGTGATCGTAAGACCGTGGCGTTGGTGGGATCGATCTGCGCGATAGTGCTCAAGTCAGCGCAGAAAGGGCCCGCCTTGCCCGTCGCATAGAGCGAACCATCCTGCGTAAAAGCAAGTCCGGTCAGGCCGCCGCCGCCGAAGACGGGCGCCGTACCAACCTGATGGCCTGGGTCGGCGGCGCCGCCCTGCGGAGGGAACTTGTAGAGCACACCGGTGGTGTAATTGCCGACCAGCAGATTGCCCTGCGCATCGAAGGCGAGGCCGATCGGTCCGATGCAGTTGCCGGAATTAAACTGAAAGCCGCTCGCGAAGGTCGAGACCGCATATCCGGTGGCGGCAGTGCCCAGCCCAATCGAGCAGGGCGGCTGACTCGGCGCATTGGTGAAATCGACGACCGCGTTGCCCGGCACCGGCAGGTTGCCATCGGTGATGTCGGTCGCGGTATAGGTGACATTCTCCTGCACTATGTCAGTCGCGGTGAAGGTCACGGTGCCAGTTCCATCGGTGGTGCCGGTGCTGCCGGAGATTATCGAGCTGGCGTTACCCTCGGCGATCCCGACCTGCTTGCCAGGTGTGGGATTGCCTTTGGCATCGACCAGCTTGACCGTGATCGTGGTGGTGTTCGTGCCGTTGGCAGTTACCGTCGTCGGGTTGGCCGTAATCGAGCCGGCGGCCGCGGGTGGCGCGATGAAACCGATCGTCGCTTGCTGCGTCAGGGTGGTTCCATCGCCGACGGCGGTCAGCGTTACCGCTTCGAGGGTCGCGTCGCTGACTGTGAAGACCGCGTTGCCATTGGAGTCGGAAACTGCACTGGCCGGCGTGATTTTCGCGTTGGCGCCGGCATTACCGGTGAGGGTGACGGTCTTGCCGCTGACGAGGTGACCATTCGCGTCGCGCAGCGTGACGACTACGTAACCCTGCGTTGCACCGTCATCGGGTAGAATCAACGGGAAGCCGGGACCGAGCGGTGACGGGCCGACTTCGGACATCGATGCGTCGACCGCCCCGACGCTTTGACCGCTCAGCTTCAGAAGGATCGCATCGATGTCGGGCGAGCCGAGTCCGACATGCGAGAAATCGCTGCCCATCGAGGTCGCATCGTGGAAGGCGGCAGTGTTGGCGAGCGGATAGAGCTGAGAATTCAGCGCGCCGAGATTATGGCCGAGCGCCTGGTTGAGCTGAGCCACAAACGCGGCCCATAGCGGCGCTGCATTGCTGGTGCCGCCGTACAAGAGACCGTTCGGGCATCCGCCGTTGCTCGCCTGACAGATCACGACACCATCCGCAGGATCGGCCACGGTGACGACATCGGGCACCGAGCGCATCGGGAGCGAGTTGAGCCCGTTTTGATAGGGTGGGCGGCTGAAGAAGCGGCTCACGCCGAACCCGCCCTGGCCGGTCGGCGGCGTCGCATTGGTTCCATTCCACCAGCTTTCGCCGCCGTAGATGTCGCCCTGAGTCTGAGTGGCCGAAGTTCCGCCGACGGCGGTGGCGTTCGGCGAATCGGCCGGTACAGCGACCGTGTTTACGGCGCCGTCGAGACAGGTGCTGCCGGTGTCGCCGGCGCCGTTGATCACCGTGATACCGGCGGCGGCTGCAGTCTGAAACAGCGCGTCGATGCTCTGTACGTCGGCGGCGGTGGTCTGGTCTTCGCAATAGGCCCAACTGTTCGAGATAATGTCGACGTGGTCATCGATCATCTGGTTGATAATCGGCTGGAAGCTGCTGCCGCGGCCAGCGAACGGCGCGTCATAGACGACCACTTTGGCGCCCGGCGCCACTGTCATGGCCGTGTCGATATCGAGCAGCACCTCGTCCTGATTCGTCCCAGCGGCCGTGCCGCCGTTGACGTTGACCTCGCTCAGATTGTTGATGAGGTTGGCGGGCAGTCCGAGGAACGCCAGGTAATCCGAGACATCGCTGGAGACGAAATTATCGAACTCCACCAGCCCGATCGTCTGACCGGTTCCATCGATCGCCGCCCGACGCATCGGCGAAGGCGTCTGGTCATGATCAACGGTCTGCGGACCACAAGCGTTCTCGCTGTAGAACTGCCGCTCAAGCGCGGCCTCAAAGGCGCTGGCTCGGGAGGCAATTCCGATACTGCTCAGGCAATTATGGTAGACAACCTGGGTTATCTTAAGACCCTCACAGTTTGCGACTGAATAGGAATCGCCTGCCGCAATCAGATTCTGGGCGGTCTCGGCACCCTTGGCGATCGCGGGGTCCTCGCAGAAGGCTGCCACGTAGTAATCCAAGATTTTCTTGACGCTTGGGCGCGGCTCGGCGAAGTCCGACAGTCCTTGTACTGCCTGTACCGACGACGCGATCGAGGCCGGCAGCGCGGGGTCGCGATCGTTGGCGTAGAAGGTTTGCCTGCCGAGTCGATAATCAGCAATCCGAAGTTGCAGGGCACCCTCGGCTAGGGCGCGCGTGCCGCGCACCGTGATCGTCATCCGGTCGGCCGAACCCTGGACCAGCTTGAAGCCGGCGCCTTCAAGCCATGCGAGGACCGCATCGTAGCTCGCGCGCGACGGACCGAATTGATCGGAGAGCTGGATTGGCGTCAGGAACCGATGGAAGCGTCGCGAACGATGATCGTAGACCTCGTGCAGGTAGGTTTCGAAGGCGTGCGCCCGATCGCGCTTCAGAACGAGCGTGAGAGTCAGCGGCGCATCGCGATCGCTGGGTGAACCGCCGACAGGCGTCGCTTTCGCCAGTGCGGACAGCAAATGGCCAGCGATTCGGACCTTCCCGGTGGTGGGGCGGACTGCCGGAGAATCGGCCCGAATAGTCCTGTTATTAATACCAAGGAGCAGTGCGACGGCGATGGCCCCAGTTAGTAAGCGCGCTGCAGAGCGTAACATGGCCCCCTCTTAGTAGTTTATGTTCAGTCAGGGATGTTCTGACATCCAAAGATACTGTGACGAGATAACTTAATAGAGTTGATCTAAAATGTCTACGCACGAATCTTAAATAATCTTAGTAAAAACACAGAATCAAGGATAAAGCTAAGCGATGATCGGAAGACCGTCTGGTGTCATGTTCCGGTCGCTACTCCGCCAAAAAAATGCCACGAAATACGCCAGATCAGTGATCGCGGTCATTCATCGACCAGAAGCGGTCGTCCATCGCGATGGCATCGCAGTTGCTTTAGATTGTAATAGATAAGTGTTGATGAATATTGCACCTTACGGGAGACCGTCAGAAGCTGAAACAAAAACTGCTCCGGATAGCCTGAGCGACCGGAAGCGAAGCGGTCGGACGACGGTGGGTTCGATCTTAGGCGCTTCACGCTTGCCGATATGGCGCCGTGCAGTGGTTGAACCGCCCGTCTCTCGCGGAGACCGCTGAAGCGATCGTTAACTATTTGTATGAGCATCTCTGGGATCGCGATTCCGAAAGGTGTGCCTACGTTCTGGTGCGGTTCTTCAAGACTTATCTCTATGGGGAGCTCTCGCCAGAACTGGCGCGCTTCGCGCAATCGTTGATGCCGGGCGTTTCACTCGGTTGCGAGACCAGATGCTTTACGCTGTTGCCGCGACCGCGGCAATGTTTTGCACCATCGGGCTCAACGTGAAGAAGGCCTTGTTGCCTTGTCTCCAGAGTCAGGTCTGTCTCAGGTGAACCGGCTGCAGAGGGGGAACTCGCGATGTCCAAGAAGGGGGACGAGAACTATCTCCGGCAGATCGAGTCCCAGGTATCCAGCTACAAAGAGCTGGTCAAGGCGCTCGAGTCGACGGTCGCGGAACAGTCGGAGCGGCTTGAACACAGCCGCGAGACGGAGGCGGTGCTGGCGGCGTTGGTGAAGAGCTCCGATGATGCGGTTATAGGCATCGGGCTCGACTTGAAGGTCATGTTCTGGAATCGCGCCGCGGAAAACTTGCTTGGTTATGCCGTCAAGGAAGCCGTTGGGCAGGATCCGGTTTTACTGTACGTCCCGGCGGGGCAACGCGATTTGGTGCGCGAGAACATTCGCAAGGATTTCGAGCGGCTTGAGAAGGAGCCGGAGGTCGTCAGGCGGCTGGAAGCGTCCATCATGCGCAAGGACGGCAGTGTGTTCGAGGCCTCAATCACCGTCTGTGGCATCCGCGATTCGGCGGGCCGGCTGCTCGGCATGTCGGTTATCCTGATCGACATCAGCGAGCGCAAACGGATGGAGCGGGAGCAGGCGCTGCTGGCGGCGATCGTTGAGAACTCGGACGACGCCATCGTGAGCATTGCGCCCGACCTGACGATCACGAGTTGGAATAAAGGCGCCGAGAAGCTGTTTGGATTCACTGCGGAGGAAGCAGTAGGACAGCCGGCCGGCATTTATCTTCCGCCCGAGCTGCGAGAGACGGGCGAAAAGTTTCTGCGCGATTCAATTGACAAGCTCAACCACGCCAAGAGCTTTGAAGTTCAATGCATGAAAAAGGACGGCACCAGGGTTGACACCTGGACCGTCACTTTCCGAATCCGCGATCGTGAGGGCCGCCCAATCGGCCTTTCTGCGATTCATCGCGACCTCACTGAACGCAGGCGGACCGAGCGCGAGTACAAGACGCTCGCGGCGATTGTTGATGCCTCGGCCGACGCGATCATCGCAGTCGACAAGCACCTGAAGATCACGAGCTGGAATCGGGCCGCCCAGGAGACTTACGGTTACACGGCGGAAGAAGCGATCGGAAAAGGGCTCGATCTATTTGTTCCTCCCGGAGAACTTTCCCGGAGCGTCGAAGCCTCCAGCCACGTGCTGAAGACCGGCGATTTATTGACCTGGGAACAGCATGTCAGTCGTCGCGATGGCGCCCCCTGGATCTCCTCGGTCAGTATTTTTCCGCTGCGCGATGGGCGCGGCCAAATAACCGGCGTGGCCGGAATCGGCCGTGACATCACGAAACTGAAGCAAATCGAAAAGGAGCTGCGGGCCGCACAGGAATACACTCGCGGGCTTATCGAGTCGTCGATCGATGCGATGGTGGTGGTCGATCGCGAAATGCGCATTACGGATTGCAACGAGCAGCTCGCGCGGCTTACCCGCATACCGAAGAAAATCCTGATCGGCAGCCGCTTCGACAGCTACTTCGACGACCCCACGCGGGCCGCCGCCGCGATCGAAAAGACGCTCGCTGACGGGTTTGTAACCAACTACGACCTCGTGATGCATCCGGCGGGCGGCGGGGAAATTCAGGTTTCTTTTAACGCATCGATCTTCTACAGCAGCGGCAAGGTCTTTGGAATTTTCGGCGTGGCCCGCGACGTCACAGAAGAGCGCGCGACCAAGAAAATTCTCGAAGCCGAGCGGGTATACAGCCGGAGCCTCTTCGATTCGTCGAACAACGCACTTCTGGTTTGCGACGCGAACCTGGTAGTGACCGACGTGAACAAGCGCGCAGTCGAACTCACCGGCTATTCAAGCGACGAACTCATCGGCATCAAGCTCGCCTCGTTGTTCGCCGACCCGAATTTGGCGATGACAACAGCAAACCATCTGCTCGAGGCCGAACCCGGCGCCAATTCGCCCGTCGAACTCTCGCTGCTCACCAAGAGCGCCATCGAGGTGCCGGTGTCGTTAAGTGTTTCGATTTACCGGGCGGGCGATGCAACCCACAGCGGCATCCTGGTGAGCATCGCCGACAGAACCCAGAACCAGCGCTATGAAGAGCAGCAGTCGCTGTTGGCTTCGATCGTCGATTCGTCCGCCGACGCAATCTACACCGAGGACCTCGATTTCAAAATCACTAGCTGGAACGCCGCCGCCGAAAGGCTTTTCGGCTACCGCGCCGACGAGATCATGGGGCGCAACGCGAGCGTGCTGGTGCCGCTGGAACGTCGCGCTGAGCTGATGACGTCAGTGCTGCGGATCCGGTCGACGGGTAAAGGCGAGCGCTTCGAAACCACACGGTTGCGCAAAGATGGTTCGACCGTCGAAGTCGATCTGACGGTGTCGCCGCTGCCGGACACTTCGGGCAGACTCCGCGGGATGGCGCTCACGGCGCGCGATATCGGCGAGCGTAAGCGCCTTGAAGCCGAGCTGACCGCGGCGCGCGACTCGGCGCTCGAAGCCGCGCGGCTAAAATCCGAGTTTCTCGCCAACATGAGCCACGAAATCCGCACGCCGCTCAATTCAGTGGTCGGCATGACCGGTCTGCTGCTCGACACTGAACTTACACCCCAACAGCGCGAGTACGCCAACGACGTGCGCGAGAGCGCCGATGCGCTGTTGAACCTGATCAACGACATCCTCGACTTTTCGAAGATCGCGGCCGGCAAGCTGGTGCTCGAAGAGGTGGATTTCGAACTTACCCCGACGGTCGAAAGCGCGGTCGAAATGGTCGCAGAGCTCGCGCGCCGCAAGGGCCTCGAGATGACCATCTCGATCGATCCCGAGGCGCCGCAGTTCCTGCACGGCGATCCTGCGCGGCTGCGGCAGGTGCTGCTCAACCTGCTGAGCAACGCGGTCAAGTTCACTGCGCATGGCGAGGTCGCCGTTCAGGTCAACAAGCTCAGCGAAAATCCAAAAGAGACCATGCTCCGGTTCGAGGTCCGCGACACCGGGATCGGCATACCGAAGGACAAACTGCATCTGCTTTTCCAACCGTTCACCCAGGTTGACGCCTCCACCACCCGCCATTTCGGCGGCACCGGCCTCGGACTTTCCATCGTCAAGCAGTTGGTCGAACGTATGGGCGGTACGATCGCCGTTACCAGCGTCCCCGAGGTCGGCTCTTCGTTCTGGTTCACCGTCCAGCTCGGGAAGCAGCTCGATGTTACACGCCCGGCCGCGGAGCGCTTTGCGCGCTTCACCGGAGTCAGAATCCTGATCGTCGACGATAACGAGAACAGCCGTCAGATGCTCACGATGCAGACCATGGCGTGGGGCATGGAAGCCGACGCTGCCAGCTCAGCCGAACAAGCGCTGCAGCTCATGCGCAAGGCGGCCGCCGCACATCAACCTTACCCGGTTGCACTGGTCGACGTGATGATGCCGGAGGTGGACGGAATCGAACTCGCGCGGCTGATCAAGAGCGATCCCGCGCTCAGCCTGACCGCGATCATTTTTATCTCCTCGATCGGTCCGACCGATGCGGTACGGTTGCGCCTGCACAATCTGCAATTCAGCGAATGGCTGATGAAACCGGTGCCCCAATCGTCGCTGTATAACGCTCTCGCGAAGGTGTTGGTACAACCCGATTTGTCCGGCGCCGTGGATGCGCCGATCAAAGTCGGGGCCGAAGCCCCCGCCCACGCCAACGGTTGCTCCCTGCTGGTCAGCGGCCACAAACCAAGAATTCTGGTTGTCGAAGACAACCCGCTCAGCCAGAAGCTTGCGCGGCTGCAGCTCGGCAAGCTCGGAATGGAAGTCGACACTGTTGGCAACGGACGCGAGGCGCTCGAAGCGTTGCAGCGAATCCCGTACGACGTCGTGCTGATGGATTGTCAGATGCCCGAGATGGACGGTTACGAGGCGACCCGAGAGATCCGGCGGCGCGAAGGCGTCCAACGGCACACGAAGATCATCGCAATGACTGCGCATGCGCTGGCCGGCGACCGCGACAAGTGTCTCGACGCCGGGATGGACGCCTACGTGTCCAAGCCCGTCAGAATCGAAGTGCTCGAGACGACTCTTAAGGAGATGATCGGCAACGGCAAACACGCGCCTTCCGACACCGGCGTGGCCCCGTCTGCCGTAAACAACGTCAGTGCTCCCGTAATCAATAGTTCGGCTGCGCCGTTCGATCCCAACACAATCGCCACGCTGCGTAACGACGGGATGTTCGACGAGCTGAGCGAGCTATTTCTGACCGACACTCCCGCTGCAATCGAGCGGATTGGAGCAGCCTTCGCTCTAAAGGATTTCAAGACCGCCGCCAGCGAGTCTCATCGGCTCAAGGGCAGCGCGGCCGCGCTGGGCGCACAGCCGATGTTCGAGCTGTGTCAGCAGCTTCAGTTGGTGGGAAGTATCGAAGATCTGGAAAAGGCGCAGCCGCTGTTCGAGCGTCTCAAGCTCGAAGCCGAGCGCGCCTGCCACGCATTGCGTGCCGAGGGCGAAACGACCCTGCCGGCGGCGGCAACTGAGCCATGATTGGCCATGGATCAGGGTAGGGCGGGAAACCGAGCAGGTTCCGGAACCGCGATCGATAAGCGGTTGGTACCGGCGCGAAATCGCAACCTTCGATTCAGGGGCGCCGGCCAAAATGTGGACTGGGGAGAGCGGCGCCGATTCCGAGGTAAAGCGCCCTTCGCGGCATGTATTGCGGCACATTGCCGACGCCGATGCCGCTGCCGTTATGGAACTGGTAAATCTTGTCGAGCAGGTTGATCACGCTCATCCGCGCGTGCGCGGTTCCGATGCCGGGGAGATCGAAATCGCGAAGCACGCCGCCGTCGAGCTGCGCGTAGGGCGGCATGGTATGCGTGTTGGCGAAGCCGCTGCGCAATCCACTGCCTGCCGTCGCAGTGAGCGTGAGAAGAAAGCCGTAGAGACTGTAGGTGACGCCGCCAGAGGCGGAGAACATCTGTCCCTGATCGATGAAGATGTAGTGATTCGCGATGTACGCAAGTTCAGCCGGATCGAAGTTGAACTGCCCGCTGACCACATCATTAACTTGCGCGACAATGTACGAGAAATTTACGTACGATGAGAGACCGTTGTCGCCGCGATAATTCGCGGTCGCATTCACGCCGTAGTCGCGCCCGTGCCGGTAGTTGATCGGCGAGAAGAGGAGCGACGATCCGAACTGACCTTCATCGAGCACATTGCGCTGCAACTGAAAAAAGGTGTCGATGCCCAGCTCCAGGTTGTGCGCGATCGCCTGGCGGATCCCGATGTCGAAGTAGTAGTTTGTCATCGGCTTCGGCTTCGAATTTTCAGGCACCGTCGCCGCCGCCGTGGTCATCGCGAATTTCTGCAGATCCTCGACCGCAATGAACTCCGACGGCGGCGGCACGAAGTAGATTGCAGCGCCGCTGTGCAGAATCGGTCCGCCGATGAACGGTTGATAGGTCAGCGCGATCCGCGGGCTTACCTGATGGCCGGTCAGGAAGCCGACCATCTGATCCCATCGCACGCCGAGATTGATGCTCAGGCCGTCCGCTGGCCGGATGCGGTCCTGGATGTACAGCCCGTACAGTCCCTGCATGAAATTGTGATTGTCCACGATCGCGATCGGCACGTCGCTCGACTGCATCGTCGGTGAGCCGGGAAAGGTCATCGCGTGGTCGTCGATCTCGACGTTCTCCAGGTTGAAGTAGTAGCCGAAGCCGATTTGATTGCCGCTCACGTTCCAGACCGCGTCGGCCTGTGACCCGTTTTCGAAGCTGCTGCGGAAAACTCGCGCCGCAAGGCCGTCGTAGATGAGCTCGCCCGGCACGTCGGGATAAAAGCTGACGGCCGAGTACTGGCTGAACAGCGTCAGTTGATAATCGAAGCCCGCTTCGAGTCGTCCTTTGAGGGCGATCATCCCGAACTGAGTTTGCTCGAATTGGGTGTCGGAAACGTCGGCTGACGGAAAGATCGGCACGCCCGCAAGTCTGAACTGCTGCGGCTGTCCGGGATTCGCCGGCCATCCGAAATCATGGACGAAGCTCAGTCCGAGTACAGTGAGCGATGTGTGCGCGTCGAGCAGATAGCTTAGATACCCGAGCGCCAAGCCCTGGTTGGTGAAGTCGTTAATCGGGTCGGGTCCGGGCGTCGGCGGATTCACGCCGCGGTCGTTATGCAGAAAATAGCCGGTCGCGAACCATGAAAGCCGTCCCGCCGCTTCGCCGAATTCAAAGCTCGGCTCGAGCGTGTCGCGTTGTCCGCCGTAGAACTGGATGCCGCCGCCATCGAGCGACGCGCCGCTGCGAGTGTGGATGTCGACCACCCCGCCGGTGCGGTAACCAAGCTCGGCGGGCAGTGCGCCGGTCAGCACGTCGATGCTCTCGGCGAAGCGCGGCGACAACTGGCCGAGGTCGAGTAGCTGGACGTTGGGAATCATCACGCCATCGATGCGGTATTGCAGCCCATCGTCCATTGCGAGCGGCAGCGCCTGACCGTTCGAATCCTGAACCATTCCGGGCGCCTGCAGCAGGACCTGGTTGATGGTGCTGTTGTCGCCTTGCGGCAGAGTGCGAATCGCATCGCGACTGAAGTGATAGAGAGCGCTGCCGTCGCTCGCGATTTGGTTGCGAAAGCGGTCAAGCCGTCCGCTGCTGACCGGTAGCGTCAGCGCGCCGCGCGGTTCCATCGCAAGAACTACATTTGTCGTTGTGCCCGCGGCCTCACGCACGGCCGGCTTGAATCCGACTTTGCGGGCCGTGACGAGCAGCTTGCCATTGGGAAGGTTGGTCGCACGAAAGCGGCCTCGCTTATCACTGATCGATCGCGCGACGATGCGGCCGTCGGCGGTTTCGATCGTGACGTCTGCGCCGGCGAGCGGCCTTCCGATAGAGTCGACGAGGATAACGGTGATCGTTTGACGTCCGCCAATCATGCTCGCGGCGGTTTGCGCGAGCGCCGATGAACAGAACGCCAGGACGGCAGCGAGAATCAGCGCTCCATCGAGCATTCGGGCGAGCCGATGGGAAATCGCACGCGTCGGCCGACCCCGAACTGTCAGGAGGAGGCGAGGCTCTGAGCGAGCAGATCGAGCGCCGCCGCCGAGAAGGCCCGCATGTTACCAACGCGGTCGCGGCTGCCGGTCTCGAGCGTGATGACGCGCTCGACGGGTCCGCTGATCGCGATGCAGGTATGGCCGGGAGGATCGCCGTAGCGGTTACCGGTCGGACCGGTGGCGCCGGTCTCGCCGAGTCCCCAGACCGCGCCCAGGCGCTCGCGCGCCGTTCGCGCCATCAGCATCGCGTAAGGCTCGGTCGATGCACGCATTCCAGCCATCTTCTCGTCAGTGATATCGAAGATCGCGCGACGCGCCTCGACGGTGTAGATCACTGCGCCGCCGAGAAAATAGCTTGATGCGCCCGGAACGGTCAGCAAGGCGGCCGAGACCAGGCCGCCGGTGGAGGATTCTGCGACGGCGACAGTGTGATTGCGTTGCTTCATCAAA